>NZ_CP101154.1:1282092-2564185 GCF_024298905.1 Natronomonas marina | reverse complement strand
CCAAAGGCCCATATGATTGGCCACTACACCACGGGGCTGCAGTTCGAGGTACCGCCGCGCCGCACTTGAACACTTCGAGAGTTAGTCCGCGGCCTCGGACTCGACGCCGACGTCGAGCAGTTCGCAGGCGTCGGTCTCGGCGTCGAAGCAGTCCGGACAGCAGTCCTGTCGGTCGATGATGGTGTCGAGCCGTTCGGCGACCGTCTCGTCGATGACGCTCTCGAGTTGGCGGGCCTCGACGCGGAACTCCTCGACCTCCAGGACCTCGTGGAGGAACCGCTCGATGATGCAGTACGTCTGCAGCGACTCGCTTGCCCGCAGGATACCCTCCTCGGTCAGGGAGACGCCCTTGTACTTCTCGTGGTCGGCGAGACCGCCCTCCTCGAGTTTGCCGATCATCTCGTTGGCGCTGGCCGGGCTGACTTCGAGTCGGTCGGCTATCGCGCCGGTCGACGCCGGGCCGTCCTCCTGCTGTTGGATCAGGTAGATCGCTTTCAGGTACTGGTCCTGGGTGTTCATTCTTTCGCCTCCATGAGCTCGGTCACTTCCTCGACGCCCTCCTTTTCCTCCTCGCGGATCGACCGCAGCGTGGCGAGCAGTCGGTCCTGTTCGATGCTGAACTGCACGTCGGACTCCTCGATTGCGGTTATCAGGTCGTCGTAGAACTTGTAGGCGGTCTCCTCGTTGCAGAGCTGGTCGTAGAGCACGCCGTCGAAGTCGGTGTCGGACTCGTAGCGGGCGGCCACGAGTGCCTCGATCTCCTCGTAGGCGACGGGGTCGGCGTCGAGTTCGTCCACGAGAGCCTCGAGCCGCTCGCGGTGCTCGGCGGACTCCTCGGCGGCCTCCTCGAGCAGGGCGACGAGCTCCGGGTCCAGCTCCGCGTCGTCGAGGGTCTCGTAGTGTTTGTGGGCCCGCGCCTCGACGACCTCCTCCAGCACCATCCCGATCTGGAGCAGCCGTGCGAGCTGGTGGTCCGACGCGACCGGGTACGAGAGGCTCACGGGACCCCCCTGCGCCCGGCGAGCGGTGCGTCAGTCATACACGCCGGTCGGCGCCCCGCGGACTTAAGGGGTTTCCCTCGACGCGAGGATTTTTTGTAGCCACCCTGAGAAGTACCGGTGATGGCAGACGACGAACCGGCCGACACGATGCGGGAACGCTCCCCGCGGAGCGCCCTCACGATGCGGCTGCTTCTCGACGCCGACCGGTGGCTCATCACGGCCGGCATCGTTGCGCTGGTCTTCGTCGGCGTCGTGGCTGCCTCCTTCCTCTTCGAGGACGCCGGGGCGGCGCTGCAGGCCGACGACCCCATCGAGACCGCCTTCCAGGCGCTCATCGGCGCCACCGTCACCGGCGTCACGCTCGTGCTCACCCTGAACCAGCTCGTGCTCTCGCAGGAACTCGGCGCCGTCGACGACCAGCAGTCCCGCATGGAGGGTGCGATGTCCTTCCGGGCCGACGCCGCCGACATCCTCGGGGAGACGCCCCCGGCCGAGCCGTCGGCCTTCCTCCGGAGCCTCGTCGCCGAGACGGCCGACCGCGCGCGAGCGGTCGGCGACGCCGCCGGCGACGACGAGGAGATCGAACGACTCGTCGACTCGACGGTCGGGAACGCCTCTGCGGTCGAGGACCGCCTCGAGGGCGCCAGCTTCGGGCAGTTCGCCGTCGTCCGGGCGGCGCTGGACTTCAACTACTCCTGGAAGCTCTACGCCGCGAACCGGCTCCAGGACCGCGAGGACCTCGACTCGGCCACGCTGGAGGCGCTCGAGGACCTCGCCGAGGCCCTCCGGCTGTTCGGTCCCGCCCGCGAGCACTTCAAGACGCTGTACTTCCAGTCGGAACTCATCGATCTCTCCCGGACCGTCCTCTATACGGCGATCCCGTCGCTGGTCGTCGCCATGGCGGTCGTCCTCTTTCTCGACGTCCAGAAGTACCCCGGGACGGTGCTCGGCGTCGACCTCGGCGTCGTCCTCGTGGCGGCTGGGGCCGCCATCGTGCTCGTCCCCTTCGCGGTACTCCTGGCGTACGTGCTGCGCATCGCCACGATAACCGGCCGAACGCTCTCCATCGGGCCGTTCATCCTCCGGAAGACCGACCGGGACACCCAGAAGTAGGCGAGTGTCTCGCGTCGGCTGAAGAAGATGTCCGTACCCGGGTCGGACGGCGGCGGAACGCCGTGCCGACTTACAGTGGTAACAAGGCGAAAGCCCACGGCTTCAGCCGTGGGATGAAGCCGACAACTGAGAATCAAACCACGCTCGTAGCTCCGACAGGATATTCAACATCGAGTGCCAGTATTTATATAAGAGAAAAAACTCTGCTTACATATGTTGAATCGGGTCGTCACTCGGACACTCAAAGCGAGTATCCACAACCACTCGCAAGTCCGTGATGACCTCGATTCGCATGGCTTCGCCGCCAGCAAACTGTGGAACGTCGGACGGTGGACGATTTCGCGTATCTGGGACGCTATCGGCCACATTCCAGACGCCGATGAACTCTGTTTGTACCTCAAAAGCCACGAACGGTATGCGGATTTGCACTCACAATCTAGTCAGCGAGTTCTTCAGGAACTCGGTGAGGCGTTCGTCTCGTGGTACGAACAGAACGACCCGGACGCGAACCCGCCCGGCTACCGCAAACACGGCGACGACCACCCACGCTCGACGGTGACGTGGAAAAATCAGGGCTTCAAACTCGACACCCAGTACAACCGTGTCCGGCTCTCGAAAGGGACGAACCAGAAAGAGTCGCGGTACGCCGCTGACTACATCCTCTGCGAATACACACTCCAGGCAGACGAGCAGACGCTCGACGCTGTTGAAACCGTCCAAACGGTACGTGCTGTCTGGACTGGCGATCAGTGGGAACTGCACTTCGTCTGCAAGATGCGGATTGAGACGCCTGAGACGCCTGAGACGCCTGGTGAGAAGACAGCAGGTGTTGACCTTGGCATCTGCAACACGGCGGCCGTCTCTGTCGGTGACGAAACACTGTTGTATCCCGGAAACGCCCTGAACGAGGACGCCCACTACTTCCGACAGCAGGAATACGACACGGAAGGTGAGAACGGCCCCAGCAACCACGCAGAGTGGGCCAGACAAAACAAATCCCGGCGACAGGAGCATTTCCTGCACGCGCTCTCGAAAGACATTGTAGAGCAGTGTGCCGATCGTGGTGTTGGGACGATAGCAGTCGGCCATCCGAAAAACATCCGTGACGACAAAGACTGGGGACGACACGGGAACAAACGCCTGCACGACTGGGCGTTTGAAACCCTGCTTAGTCACATCGAATACAAGGCCCAAGAGCGTGGCATCGCGGTTGAACGGGTCGATGAGTACGAGTTGGCCACGTCGATAACGTGCTGTGAGTGTGGGATGAAAGCGGGTTCAAACCGTGTTGAGCGTGGGTTGTACGTCTGTGAGAACTGCGAGTTAGTCGCCAACAGTGACCTGAATGCGGCAGAGAATATGCGAGCGACGGTAACTCCGAGTCCGTCACAGGATAGGAGTAACGGCTGCTTGGCACAGCCATCGGTACGCCTGTTCGACAAATCCACGGGCAGAGTACGCCCACAAGAACAGGTTGCCCCGTAGACCCTAATATCCCAACGTGGGAATCCCACGGCTTTAGCCGTGGGAGGATGTCAAGCCCGTGCCTGCAGGCGGTCCTGGATGCGGCTCCGGAGGTCATCGCGGAGTTCCTCGACCTCGATCTCCTCGAAGACGGGGACGTAGAACCCCTCGACGAGCATGTTCCTGGCGGTCCGCTCGTCGACGGCACGGGAGGTCATGTAGAACATGTCCTCGGCGCTGACCTGCCCGACGGTGGCGCTGTGAGACGCCTCGGTGTCGTGGTTGTTGATGATGAGCTTCGGCGCGGCGTCGGCCTCGCTCTCGTCGCTCAGCATTAGCGTGTTCTCCCGCTGGTAGGAGTTCGTGTCCCACGCCTCGCGGCCGACGTGCTGGACGCCCTCGTAGACCGAGCGGGCGTGGTCGTCGACCACGCCCCGGGTGACGAGGTCGGCCGTGGTGTGCTCGGCGTTGTGCCACACGCGGGCGTTCACGTCGAAGTGCTGGTCGTCGTGGCCGTAGAAGGCGCCGACGATTTTCGTCTCCGAGGAGTCGCCGTCGAGGTGGCTCTCGACGGAGGACTTCGTCAGCCGCGAGCCGAGATTGCACTCGATCCAGTTGACCGTCCCGTAGGTGTCGACGGCGGCCTCGCGGCGACTGTAGACGTACGTGGACTCGTCGACGTCCTGGAGGTTGCCGAACTGGACGTAGCTGTTCTCGCCGGCGACGATTTCGGTGATGCCGCTGTAGTAGCGGTCGCCGTCCATTCCGGCGGCTTCGCCGCCTTCATCTCGTTGCGCCGTCGGCGCAACGCTGTCCTCGCCCGTCTCCTGCCGTTCGAGGATGGTCACCGACGAGGACTCCTCGGCGACGACCAGGGTGTAGTTGAACAGCGACCGGGAGTTCATCTCCGTGCGGACGGTGACGTCCTCGGCGTCGACGCCCTCGGGAACGTAGACGACCGTCCCGGTCGTGAAGAGCGCCGTCGACAGCGCCGTCAGGTAGTTGGTCTCGGGGGCGACGACGCTGCCGAAGTGCTCGCGGAGCAACTCCTCGTGTTCGGCGACGGCCTCGGCGAACGGCAGGACCTCGGCGTCGGCCGGCCCGACCTGGTCCTTGGACTCGGCGGCCGACAGCGGGTCGACCAGGGCGTCGTAGTCGAGCCCCTCGAGGTCAGTCCACTTCCGGCCGGGCGTCTTGATGACGTCCGGGAAGTCGACGTCGTCGAGCGCCGAAAGCGCCTCGAGGCGGGTCTCCAGCAGCCACTCGGGCTCGTCGAGGTCGTCGCTGATCTGGCGGACGGTGGCTTCGTCGATCGCGGCGTGTACCTGCGTGCTCATGTTATCCGAGCGAGCCCTCCATCTCGAGCTCGATGAGGCGGTTCAGTTCCACGGCGTACTCGATGGGCAACTCCTCCGTGATCGGCTCGATGAAGCCCGAGACGATCATCTGCTTTGCGTCGTCGTCGTCCAGCCCCCGCGACTGGAGGTAGAAGACGTCCTCGTCGCCGATCTTGCCGACGGTCGCCTCGTGGGCGACGTCGACCTTCGACTCCTCGATCTCCATGTACGGCATGGTGTCGGAGGTCGACTCGTTGTCGAACATCAGGGCGTCACACTCGACGGCCGTCGAGGAGTCAGTAGCGCCGTCGGCGATGTGGACGAGGCCGCGGTAGTTGGTCCGGCCGCCGTCCTTGGCGATGGACTTGGACTCGATGGTGGACTTCGTGTTCGGCGCGTTGTGGTAGACCTTCGCGCCGGTGTCGATGTCCTGGCCCTCGCCGGCGAAGGCGATGGTGATGTGGTTGTCGGTCGCACCGGGGCCCTTCAGGATGGTCGAGGGGTACAGCATCGTCGCCTTCGACCCCATCGAGCCGGAGACCCACTCCATCGTAGCGTCGGCCTCGGCGATGGCGCGCTTGGTGTTGAGGTTGTAGGTGTTCTTCGACCAGTTCTGGACGGTCGAGTACTGGACGTGGGCGCCCTCCTTGACGAACACCTCGACGCCGCCGGAGTGGAGGTTGAACGCCGAGTACTTCGGCGCCGAACAGCCCTCGATGTAGTGAACCTCCGAGTTCGGCTCGGCGATGATGAGCGTGTGCTCGAACTGGCCCATCCCGTCGCTGTTCATCCGGAAGTACGCCTGGACGGGCATGTTGACCGTCGTGTCCTCGGGGACGTAGACGAACGACCCGCCCGACCAGATGGCGCCGTGCAGCGCCGCGAACTTGTTGTCGCTCGGGGGGACCGCCTTCGTCATGAAGTACTCGCGGACGAGTTCCTCGTGTTCCTGGACGGCCTTGTCCATGTCACAGAAGATGACGCCCTTCTCCTCCCACTGTTCCTTCATGTTCTGGTAGACGATCTCCGACTCGTACTGGGCGCCGACGCCCGAGAGGGCGTTCTTCTCGGCCTCGGGGATGCCCAGTTTGTCGAAGGTGTCCTGAATCTCCTCGGGGAGGTCCTCCCAGTTTTCGGCGCCGCCGCGGGTCTCGATGTCCGGCCGGATGTAGGGGACGATCTCGTCGACGTCGACCTCCGAGAGGTCGGGCGCGCCGGGCCAGTCGTCCGGCATCGGCATCTCCTGGAACTGCTCTAAGGCGCGGAGACGCCGCTGGAGCATCCACTCGGGTTCGTCCTTGTCCTCCGAGATGACCCGGATGGTCTCCTCGGTGAGCCCCTTCTCGGCCTGGAACGCGGAGCTTTCCTTCTTCTTGAACTCGAATCGGGCTTCGGTGTCGGTGTCCTGTAGGTCCTCTGAACTCATGGTTGTAAGTTACGTTTGTATGCTTATTATCTTGTGCGTAACCGAATACGGTTACGCGGCCTCGTAGACTTCCTCGCGGACCCAGTCGTAGCCCTTGTCCTCGAGCTGTTCTGCGAGCTCCGGGCCGCCGCTCTTTGCGATCTCGCCATCGATCATCACATGGACGTGGTCAGGCTCGACGTAGTCGAGGATCCGCTGGTAGTGCGTGATCTGGAGGACGCCCGACCCCTGCTCGTCACGGAGGGCGTTGATTCCCTTCGAGACGTCCTGGAGGCGGTCGATGTCCAGCCCCGAGTCGATTTCGTCCAGCACCGCAATGGACGGTTCGAGGATGGCCGCCTGCAGCACCTCGTTCTGCTTCTTCTCGCCGCCGGAGAAGCCGGCGTTGAGGTACCGCTGGGCGAACTTCTCGTCCATGTCGAGCAGTTCCATCTTCTCGGCGAGGATCTCCTGGAACTCGGCGACGCCGACGTCGCCCTCGTCGGCGGGGCCCTCCATCGGGGAGGTGTCGTATCCGGCGGCGTCCTCGTTGGTGTCCCCTCCGTCGGCGGTCTCTTCGTCCTCGTCCTCGAAGAGCTCCTCGCGCTCCTCGAGTTTGGCGTTGAGCGCCGTCCGCAGGAAGTTCACCATCGTAACGCCCTCGATTTCGGCGGGATACTGGAAGCCGAGGAAGATGCCCAGCGCCGCCCGTTCGTTGGGCTCCAGTTCCAGCAGGTCCCACGTCGTCTGGTCGTCGTCGATGTCGACGCCCTCGAACTCGTCGGGGTCGATGTGGAGCAGGACGTCGCCCCCGGTCACCTCGTAGGCCGGGTGGCCGGCGATTACCTTCGCCATCGTGGACTTCCCGGAGCCGTTCGGACCCATCAGAGCGTGAATCTCGCCGGAACTGACCTCGAGGTTTACGCCCTGGAGGATGGTTTCGCCGCCCTCCTCGGCGACTTCCGCGTGTAGGTCACTGATTTCGAGTGTAGCCATAGTCGTGTCTACCAATTGGTGGGGGCGTGACGGCCATAATGGTTTCGGGTTCGTGGTGATTTGGGTTTGTGATTCGAAAAATTATTTTCCCATGTGAAAAGATGCCACACCGATGCCGACCAGGTATGTCCAGTGTTTTTTATACATTCGTGTCTCGTAAATAGGGCGCAGAAGTCTTGAAACTCCGCTTTTGCCTGGGGTTGGTTTTATTACCGGTGGGGTTCAGCACGGAATAGCCCATGCCACTTCAGTTCTCGATGTACGTCGTACCGCTGGCGCTCGCGGCCGTCGTGTCGGCGGTGCTGGCGGCGGCCGTGTACGGAAACCAGAACAAGCGGACGGCGACGCAGCTGCTCGCTATTCTGGTGGCCACGTTCATCTGGGCGGGCGCCGACGCCGTCAAGCTCGCCGTGACCGACCCGGCCTCGAAGTTGCTCTGGCACAACGTCAGGTTCCTCGGGTCGACGCTCGTCGTGCTCGCCGTCCTGTTGCACGCCCTGGAGTACACCGGTCGCAGCAAGTGGCTCTCTCGGGGATCGATCGCCGGCCTGGGGATGATCCTGGCAGCCACGAACGTGCTGGCGTGGGGCGATTACTTCGTGACGAGCGGCTTGCTGGACGGACTGGTCTACGCCGGGTTCGAGACCGCACGGGTCGGCTCGGCGACCGTCATCGACGTCCAGTACGGCCCGTGGTTCTTCGTCAACGCCGTCTACTCGTACGTCCTGTTGCTCGGTGCGATGGGTATGTACGTCTCGGAGTTCCTCCAGCGGACCGGGACCTACCGGCGACAGACCGGCGGGCTCATCGTCGCGCTGGCGGTTCCGTGGGCGATGAACGGCATCTACCTCGCCGGCTTCTCGCCCATCGACCTGACGGCGTTCGGCTTCACCGTCACCGCCGTCGCCTTCTTCGCGCAGTTCTACTGGTTCCGCCTGCTCGACGTCGTCCCCGTCGCCCGCAGCACCGCCATCGAGCACATCGACAGCGGCTATCTGGTCGTCGACACCGAGAGTCGAGTTCTCGACGCCAACGAGGCCGGTGCGGGACTTTTCGGTATTGCTCCCGACGAGGCCATCGGCCGGACCATCCAGGAACTGACGGAGGCGTCGGCCGCCCTGGTCGAGACCGACGACGGGGTCGGTGGCGACGAGACCGTTACCGTCGTCAGAGAGGGCGAGCGCCGCTACTACGACGTCGACACCTCTGCAGTGTACGACGGCCGCGACCAGCCCATCGGTCGGGTCGTCCTGATCCACGACGTGACCGAACAGCGCCGCCGTCAGCAGACGCTTCAGGAACGAACCCGAGAACTCGAGCGACAAAACGAGAAGCTCGACCGCTTCGCCAGCATCGTCTCCCACGACCTGCGGAACCCCCTGTCGGTCGCCGACGCGGAACTCGAGAAGGTCCGGAAGTCGGGTGAGTCGCCGGACTACGACCGCATGCAGGAGGCCATCGACCGCATGGACGACATCACCGAGGACGTCCTCGAACTCGCCAGGCAGTCCGAGGCCACCGTCGACCACGAACCGGTCAACCTCGCACGGCTCTGTGACCGCGCCTGGGACACCGTCGACACCGGCCGGACGGTCCGTGCCGACCCCGGCCGCCTCCGGCAGGCGCTGGAGAACCTCTTCCAGAACGCCGTCGAGCACGGCCCCCGCGGCGTGACCGTCCGCGTGGGCGACCTCACCGAGGGGTTTTACGTCGAGGACGACGGCCCCGGCATCCCGCCGCACCTCCGCGAGGAGGTCTTCGACCACGGCTTCACCAGCACGGACCACGCCACCGGTCTCGGACTCGCCATCGTCTCCCGGACCGCCGACGCCCACGGCTGGGACGTCGAGATCGGCAAGAGCCAGGCCGGCGGCGCCAAGTTCCAGTTCACCGGCGTCGAGGAGGCCGACACCGACGTCGATGGGCTCTCCGGCGACTCCGGCGAACTCGTCAAGATCGGCGGCTTCGTCTTCGGCGAGGGTACCGCCGACGACGAGGCACCGCGTCCGGCCTCCCGGTAACGCCTACCTTTCAACAGCGAGAGAGTCCCGCCGTTCACGGCGGGGAGGAGGTCATACGAAGTTCCCCAGTCCCGTCTGCTCCTGGCCGCTCTTGACCTCGTCCCAGGAGATGTCCAGCGCCTCCAGCACCCGCGCTATCGGCCCCTTCAGCGTCTTGTCCAGCATCTTGTCGTAGTCGATCTCGAAGGCCTCGGGCACCTGGTCGTCGAACTCGAAGCAGATGACGTCGGGGTCCCGTTTGAACTCGCCGTACAGCGCGTCCTCGGCCGGGTCCAGCCCCCGCTCGGTCTCCACCTCGCGGAAGAACTCTGGGTGGACCTTTTCCAGGTAGAGCCGCTTGGGCTTCGATCCGCTGGCGAAGTTCGTTCCTAAGAGGAGATTCGCGTACTTCGCACCTCGGACCTGGGCCGTGTCGGTGTCGTAGTTGTCGAGTTTCTTCCCGATGCCGCCCGGAATCCCGATCTCCTCCAGGCTCACGTCGCCCGCCCGCACCCGCTCGATGACGTCGTGGACGTAGGACTTGATGTCCTCGCGGTCGGCGCCGGTCACGATCATCTCCAGCACCTCCCGCTGGACCTCCTTCGTGATCGGTGCGATGTCCGAGCGCTTGTACTCGAAGCCCGTGATGTCTATTTCCGGTGGAGAGAGAAACGTCCCTCGTAACTGTTCAGTCATCGCTCACGACCTCCAGTACTTTCTCCCTCTCGTCCCACGGTACGTGCACGTCACAGGGAATTTCATCGCCGATAGCTACGTAAAGGTGGTTGGAACACTCTCTCATAAATGCCTTCGCCTTCCGCACCGACCGTTCGGTCGCAAACCCCTTGACCTCGATGACGCAATCGTCGACGACGAAGTCGGGGTAGTACGACCCGACGGAGAGGGTGAACTCCGGTTCGTACTCGTACGCCACGTCGTTGGTGGTCAGTAAGGTGGCTACGTCCTCCTCCCAACTGGACCGGACCGGGTGGGATAGCTCTGAGACCTCGTACGGTTCCGGATAGGTCGGCTCCCTGCCTTCCAGCGCCTCGGAGAGTGCCCGGCTGTACGCGTCGGTCTGCATATACGAGGTATCTCGATTCGACGCAGCCTCGGATAGCTTCCGTCTGTGTTCGTCGGATATCTCGTTCCCACTGTTCTTCCGGGATATCTTTCGCTTCGTCTCCTCGCTCTGGGTATGTCCGGTCAACGCCGAACTGATCTTTTCCCGGACTTCGGGTCGCTTGGCCGGGTTTTCGTCACCGGTGAACTCCGTTACCACCTTGTCACGTTTCATGGGGTTGAAACTCCCGTTTAGCGCCGCCTCAGGCGTTCTGGTATCCACGATTTCACAAACCATGTCCGGGGACAGCCACCCGTAGTCGGCGGCTATTACGTACGACCCGTCTCCGGATTCGTACCTGTCGGCGATTTCGGTCCCGTGTCGGTTCTCCACCCACTCGGACGGTTCGCAGTCGTGGGCCGATCTGAAATGCATCACCTGTAATCTCGATAGCTCTTTCGAGCAGTTCTCCACGGGACAGGTGAAACCAGCCATCCGTCTCACCCCATCCATATCTTCGAACCCGCGTACCGCTTTTTCTTGCCGGCCTGGAAGAACCGACGATAGAGCTTTTCGAACTCGATTTCGAACCGGTGTTCTGCTGCCCCCAGCTCGTCATCTGCGAAGCTGTCATACGAGTCGTTGATGCGTTCTTCGAGTTCGAATCCGACCTCCACCGTGGCAAGGAGCGACTCGACCTCTTCGTCTTCCATGTCTGGATACCGCTCCTGAAGGGCCTCGAGCTGTTCGGCCGTGGTCTCTACGTCGTCGATGTCGGCCGAACTTATCTCTAACATGACAGAATCGGTGTCCCCGTATATCACCTCGTATCCGCTCTCGTTGACTATCCCCTTGGTGAACCGAATAACCTCTCTGCCTGTTGCGGTTACGGCAGCACCCATCTCCTTGTCGTAGAGCCTGAATCGATCCCATCCAAGCACACCGTAGAGCGAATTCATAATAACTTTGACAGCTGATTGCTGCCTGTCGTAGAGTTCGTATGCCTGGGTCCCGGGCTCGTTTTCGTTCCGCAAGGATTTCTTTTGCTCCCGCTCCTCCAGCAGTTCGTCGACCATCTCCCGGATGACACCGTCCGGTTCCTTCCGGAAGTGGGTGCCATTGGGCGCGACGTAGGTGTCCCCGTCGTAGGTGTCGGGGTCGACCTTCGTCTCCGGGGAGGCGTTGATGGTCACCATGCACATCGGATATAGACTTTTTAGATCAAATACACTTACCATCTCCTTGACCCCGGAGATGGGGTCGAAGACGGCGCCGCCCTCGTACGCCTCGCTCTCCTGGGCGCCCTTCGAGGGCAGCGCGAACTCGCCGTGAATCTTGTGGAGGACGTACATGTCGACGGCGTCGCCGGGGGTGGTGGCGTCCTCGAGTTTGCAGCCGACGAAGGCGGCGACCTCCCGCCAGAACGGGACGATGTTCTGCTTGCGGTCCAGTTCGACGCAGAGTTCGACGTCCCGGAGGTTGTACTCCAGCAGGCGCTCGGGGTCGTCCTCCCAGAGGTCGCCGATGTCGCCCGGGTAGCGCTCCTTGCCGACGCCGAGTTCCTCCTCGCCGACGGCGTCGAGGCGGTAGGAGTCGAGTTCGGAGAACTGCGTCCGCTGGTAGGCGTAGAGCAGGTCGAAGACGACCCGGCCCTTCACGTCCGGGCCGCCCCAGCCCGAATCCCACACCTCGTCGACCCGAGAGAGGCGGTCCGAGTCGAGGTCGTCGTCACGCCCCGCCAGCCGGTCGATGCGCGCGATGAGGTAGGGTGCGTCGAAGTCGTCGAAGTTCCAGCCGGTCAGCACGTCCGGGTCGGTGTCGTCGACGTACTCGAGGTAGTCGGACAGCATCGCGGTCTCGTCGCCGAAGCCCCGCACCTCGACGTCGACCGGGCCCTCGCCGATGGGGTCGTACTCCTCGATGGCCTCGGGACCGGGGACGCCCTCGGGGGACTCGTAGAGCCAGACGACGTACTCGTCGCGGTAGGAGTCGTGGGCGGTCAGACAGATGATCGTCTGCTCGCCGTCCTCCGGGAAGCCGTGACGGTCGTCGACCTCGATGTCCAGCGTGTGGACCCGCGGTTCGACGGAGCACTCGACCGCCTCGAGTTCGGTGTGGTGTACCTTCAGGCTGCCGTCCTCGAGTTCCCGGGCGGGCACCCGGACGCCGCTGTTGATGTCCTTGTCGATGAGCAGCCGGTTCGGGAAGAGGATGTCCGCCTCGTAGTGGTCGAACCGGTCCCGTAACTCCCCGACGTCGCGGGGCGTCTGGCCAAACACCTTCAGGAGGTCCTCGCCCCGGATGGACTCGTAGACGACCACTTCGCTCGGTTCGCGGCCCTCGGGGACCTCGTCCGACCGGTCGCCGTAGGTCTCGACGCCGGTGAGCCGGTCGTGGTCGAGGCGGGAGTCGACGATGTCCTGCGCCTCGAGCGGCTCCTCGGCGTCGACCGCGAGCTCCAGTTCCGAGACGGGCGTGTAGAAGTACGGCCGGAAGTCGTAGACGCGGACGTGAGCCGGGTCGCGGTCGGCCGTCCGACCGAAGACGTGCAGGACGGGGTGTTCGTCATCGCCGCTCCCCTCGATGGTGTAGTCGACCTGCGTGACGGAAAGCTCGAAGTGGCCGTCGGCGTCGGGGAACCGCCGGTCGGAGAGGTCGACCAGGTCGGCGGTCGAGTCGCCGCCGTTGCCCGCGACGGCGGCGGCCTCCCCGGCGGGCCGGTCGGCCCCGTCGGTCCCGCCGCCGAACGCGCCGAGGGTCCCCTGCTCGCTGTCCTGTTCCATGGACTCACTCGTCGGCGCTCGGTGGTAAAAACCTCGGTGTTCCGCTCGCCGTCGGGCCGGGTAGAGCGAATCGACACCCGTTACGTCCCCCGTTTCGAAACGTGACATGGCCACAAGGGATTTACATTGACATATCGTACCATATGTTGGTGAAACACCATGCCCGACCCTGATGCGAAGGCCGAGCAGGACAGTGCGGGGGAGCGTCCCGAACCGGTGGTTGCCGACGCCGTCGAGACGACGGAGTCCTACCAGACGGAGGAGGGTGTGGTGTTCTACGACGCCGAGAACCCGCTCGCGTGGATGCAGGCGGCCGACGTGATCGACCTCGACGAGGTCGCATAACTTTTCACCACGGAGCGGCTGACTGGAGTCGTGGACCCCTTCAGCGACGGGGACGACGACTCGAACGAGCCCGAGGAGTTCGACCCGAGCAGCCTCGGCCCGGAGGTTCCGACCGTCGATACCCCGTCCGCCGACGGCCCGGAGATAGACGCCGACGTCGACGAGGTGCTCCTCCGGACCTTCTGGGGGTCGGTGATCGCGCTCAACGTCGCCATGGCGGCGGTCCCACTCGGGCTGATGCTGATATACTTCCGCGGCGACTGGGAACTCGGCGGTCTCGCTATCGCCGTCGGCTGCGTTGCAGGCGTCGCCGCCGCCCGCTTTTATTACATCTTCAGGACCGACCGGACGGGCGGAGGTGGCCCGCCGTGAGGACCGTCGACCACGACGGCGAGCGCTACCTGCTCCTCAAGCGGTCCGGCGAGTCCAGTCTCGTTCGCCACCCCGAGACGGGCGAGGAGCGGTACCTGCCCAACGAGGAGTTGACCGAGAGCGGCGAGTCGCCGCTCGTCACTGCCGCGCGCCGCGTCCCGGACGCGACCCGGCAGGTGGTGACCGCCGTCCACTCCGAGCGGGCGCTCGGCGTCCTCGTCGAGTTGGACGAGCGGGGGCCGCTGTCCGTCCGGGCCGTCCTCGGCGGGTACGACCTCTGTGAGTCGGACCTCCACGGGTTGTTCGGCGAACTGCGGGCCGCCGGCCTGGTCGTCGAGACCGAGGTCGACGGCGAGCGGGGCTACCGGCTGACCGACCGCGGCCGCGAGGGACTCGACGGCCTCCGGTAGTCAGGTCGGCGCCTCGAGGGTCGCCGACCGCTCGACCGACGACCGGTTCGTCGTCGGGTCCTTCCGCACCGCCACGAGGTCGTCGGCCGCCTCCACGAGTTCGTCGTCGTGGCTGACGACGATTATCTGCTCGACCCCGTGTGCCGTCATCGACTCGATGAGTTCGACCAGCTTCGAGACGTGCCCCGAGTCGAGGAACACCGTCGGTTCGTCCAGGATGAGCGGCGGCGTCGGCGCCTGTCCCTCGATGCCCTCGGCGAGCAGCCGGTAGATCGCACACCGCAGCGAGAGGTTGAACAGCGCCCGCTCGCCGCCCGAGAGCTGTTCGGGGTCCAGCGGCGTGCCGTCCTTCTGGTAGACGGTCAGTTCGTAGTCGCCGTCGAGTTCGATGCGGGCGTACGAGTCGTTCTGGTAGACCAGCTGGAAGGTCTCGTTGAGCATCGCCTCCAGGGTCTCGACGTTCCGCTGGCGGAGTTCCGCCCGGAGGTCCGCGTAGGTCTGTTGCAGTTCGTAGGCCTCGTCGTACAGCGAGTCCAGCCTGTCGACGACGGCCGCCAGTTCCTCGCGCTCCTCCCGCAGGGCCTCGAGCTCCTCGATTTCGTTCTCGACGGCCCCAACATCGGCCTGGAGTTCGTCGCGCTCCTCGCGTTTCTCCTCGAGGTACGGCTTGACCTGTTCGAGGTAGTCCTCCGCGCGCGCTTTTTCCTCCTTCGCCTCCTCGAGGGCGGCGGAATCGAACTCGTCTTCGAGGGCGGCCTTCCGCTCGCGCTTCTCGGCGAGTCGCTCGCGGCGCTCGTCGTTCAGTTCGGCCTTGTTGTCGCGGCGCTCCCGGAGGGTCTCCATCTCGGATTCGTTCTCCTCGACGTCCTCCAGCAGTTCCGCCACCCGTTCGAGTCGTTCGCGTCGGTCGCCGAGGGTCGCCTTCTCGCCGTTCAGTTCGCCGATGGTCTCCCGCGCGTCGTCGGCCTTCGCCTCGGCAGCCTCGGCTTCCTCTGCGGCCTCGACCGCTTCCTCCTCTGCGGCCTCGGCCCCCTCGCGGAGCGTCTCGACGCGGTCGGCCTGTTCCTCGAGTGTGGCGGCCTTCTGGTCGATCAGCTCAGCGACGTTCTCGCGGGACTCCTCGCGGCGCGAGAGCTCGGCCGCCGTCTCGGCCACCTCGACGGCCCGCTCGCGTTCCGCCGCCAGTTCCTCGACCCGTTCTTCGGCCGCCTCGAGGTCGTCTTCCAGTTCCGCGACGCGCTCGCGGTCCTCGTCGATGGTCTCGACGTGCGGGGAGCCGTCCACCGGTTGGCCGCACTCCGGGCACTTGCCCTCCTCGAGGAGGCGCTCGGCCTCCTCGACGGTCGCCTCGGCGTTCTCCAGTTCCGCCCGGAGTTCGGCGACCCGCTCTCTGGCCTCGGTGAGCTCCTCCTCGACGGAATCGCGGTGCTCCTCGACCGCGTCGCGGTCGACCGGCGCGTCCGCCAGGGCCGCGCGAAGCTCCTCGATTTCGGCGTCGAGTTCCTCGAGATTCGCCCGCCGGTCGGCCAGCGCCGCCCGCTCCTCTTCGAGGTCCGCCTCCAGGTCGTCGGCTTCCGCCCGGCGCTCTTCGGCCTCCTCGCGCAATTCCTCGGCCCGCTCGCGCTTGGCTTCTGCCGTCCCCGCGTGCTCTTGGGCGGTGACACTCTTCTCCTTGATTCGCTCCCGAATCGCCTCGGCCTCGTCGTCGAGTTCCTCGATGCGGGCCTCGACGGCATTCGGGTCGGCCGCTTCGAGGTCCGTCTCGGCGACGGTCTCCTCGAGGTCGGCCTCCAGCGACTCGGTGGTCTCCCGGAGCGACCGGATGCGCTCGCCGAGCGCCTCCCGCTCGCCTTCGGTCTCCGAGATGGTCTCGGCCAGGTCGTCTATCTCGGCCGCCAGTTCGTCCATCTCCTCGCGGCGGCTCTCGTACTCCTCGACGACGCCCTCGGCGTTCTCGAGGGTCGCCTTCGCATCCTCGCGGTCCTGCCGCTTGTCCTCGATGTCGTCGACCACCTCGGCGAGTTCGGCCTGCAGGGCGTTGAGCCGGTCGTGGAGGTCCTTGTCCTCCTTGGCCTCGATCTGGGATTCCACCTGCGAGAGCGCACCCTGCTTGTCGTCGCGCACGCGCCCGACGCCGACCCGGGCGTCGCTGGCTCGCTCGCGGTACTCCTCGAGCTTGCCCAGCTGTAGCAGGTCGTCTATCATGTCCTGTCGCTCGTCCGGCGAGGCGTTGATGAGCTTGTTCACCTCGCCCTGCCGGACGTACGCGCAGTTGACGAACGCCTCGGCGTCCATCCGGAGCAGCGACGCGATCTTCGCCTCGACGTCGGTGACCTGCTCGACGGTCCCCTCCGGCGTCTCCAGCACGCAGGTCGTCGTCTGCGCGGTGTCGCCCCGGAGCTTCACCTCCCGTTCGACGTGGTACTGACCGCCGCCGTGGACGAACCACAGTTCGACGGCCATCTCCTCGGCGCCGTTGGAGACGACCTCGTCCAGCGTCCCCTCGACAGCGTCGGCGCCGTACAGCGCGAAGAAACACGCCTCCAGGAGCGACGACTTCCCGCTGCCGTTGACGCCGTGGACGACCGTCACCCCCGGGCGGAGCGTCAGTTCGGCCTCGTCGTAGCACTTGAAGTTCCGGAGGCGGACGCGCTCGAAGTTCACAGGTAGTCCTCCATGGAGGCCTGGTCGTCGCCCGCCGGGGACGTATCGTCCTCCACGTCGGGCTCGACATCGGTTCCGCTACCCTCCTCAGACGGAGCGTCCGAGCCGGCGACCCCGACGCCCGCCTCGCTTTCGTCCGTCGTCGGCTCGGCGGAGTCGCCGTCGGCAGCCGCCGGGTCGTCGCGGTCCTCCGCCGTCGGCCCGTCGTCCGCGTCGTCCCCGTCGTCACCGAGTCTGTCCGCGACCGTCTCGGGTTCCTCGGCGGGCGCCGACTCGAAGGCGGACGGCTCCTCGAGCAGGTCCCCGACGCGCCGTTCGACCTCGCTCGACACGTTCGAGTCGGCGACCTTGCTGGCCCGGATGGTCTCGTCGAGGTCGCGGGCCGCATCGCTCAGGCCGAGTTCCCGGACCCGCTCGCGGACCGCCTCGTCGGGGTCGGCGAAGGCGACGTCGAGGTCGGCCTCCTCGCTCACCTCGCGGCGGTCGGTCACCCGCGCCACGAGGGCGCCCTCCTCGGCCGCGAAGTTCTCGATTCGGGCCGCCGAGACCGACTCGCCCGCCCCCGAGAGCGTGACGGTGACGACCGCGTCGGCGAGGTCGTGCTCCCGGAGGCGCTCGCGGACGCGCTCGAAGCCCTCCCCTTCGGCGAGTTCGAGGTCGACGAAGACGAACGCCCGGGTCTCGATGCCGCGCCGGGCGACGTGGACGCCGTCGTCGAACTCGACGATGTTGTAGCCGCGCTCCTCGCGCTCGCTGGCGCTCGTGCGCTCGGTCGACCCGCAGTAGGTGACCCAGGTGCCGTCGACCTCCGCTCTGGTCGCGGCGTGTTCGTCGCCCAAGAGCAAGGCGTCGAAGTCGACGGTCGCCTCGGCGAGCACCTCCGCGGCGTCCCACTCGACGTTGCCGTAGTCCGGAACGAGCGGTTCGAAGAGACCGTGCGAGACCAGGGCGGCGTGGTCGGCGTCGTGGGGTTCGAACTCGTAGTCGAGGTCGGCCCGCTGGTTTCGGGGGACGAAGTCCAGCCCGTAGAAGGCGGTGTCGCCGACGACCACCGGGTCCTGGCCCAGGCGGGTGGCCAGTCCCATCGCCTCGAAGAGGTCGAGCCACTGGGCGTCCCGCTTGGTCTCGTGGTTGCCGACGACGGCGAGAAACGGGATGTCGGCGTCGTCGAGGCTCTCGAGGACCGACTGTGCGCCCAGCAGGTCCGACAGCCCCGGCCGGCGGTCGTGGAAGAGGTCCCCCGCGTGGACCACGGCGTCGACGT
Source organism: Natronomonas marina (assembly GCF_024298905.1). Taxonomy (NCBI): domain Archaea; kingdom Methanobacteriati; phylum Methanobacteriota; class Halobacteria; order Halobacteriales; family Natronomonadaceae; genus Natronomonas; species Natronomonas marina. The sequence goes on along the minus strand of NZ_CP101154.1, from coordinate 2,545,968 downwards.
CGTCCTCGATCGCGTCGGTCGCCACGCGCCGGAAGGCATCGAGGAAGTCCTCGCGACGCTCCGGCAGGTGGTACTGCCGGTATCCGAGGTGGGTGTCCCCGGTGTGAATCACCCGTGTCATCGGGACGACGCTTCGTCGTCCCGTCTTAAATCGGTTCCGCGACCGGGGTGAAACTGTTCGTCGGGGTCGAGCCGTCCCGCCGCCGCCGCGCGGAACCGCCGGAACGACGCCAGCGCGCGCTGGCCCCGCTCTGCGAGTTCGGGGTCCTCGACCGTCTCGATGGCCGCCTCCAGTTCCGCCAGACCCGTGGTCTCGACGAACTGGGCGGCCGCATCGAGGTCCTCCCTGGCGGCGTCGGCGCGCTCGATGACCGTCCGTTCGTCGGCGCCGGCCAGTCGCCGGAGCGAACCCTTGACGCCCTCCGGGTCGGGGGCCTCCGTGTCGTCCGGGTCGGGGTCGCCTGGTTGGTTCGAGACCACGCACGAACCTGGTCCCGGTTTCGGATATAAACTCTCGGCCTGGGCCGGCCCGACCCGATCCCAACATGTGGGGACAACCCATAACGCCTTCCGAGCGGAACCTACCGTCGTGATTTCGGAACTGCTGGGCGCCCTGCTGGGCGTCCACGTCGTGGCGGGGGTCGTCGCGCTGCTTTCGGGGCTCGTGGCAATCGGGACCCGGAAGGGTGGGCTGTGGCACCGTCGTGCCGGCCGCGTCTACGCGGCGACGATGGGAGTGGTCGTGGTGACGGCGCTGCCGCTCGCCGCGGTCGACGCCGACTACTTCCTGTTTTCCATCGCCGTCTTCAGCGGCTACCTCGTCTTCGCGGGCTACCGGGTGCTGTCCCGGAAGCGCCCGGAACCGGGCGAGGCCGCGTCGGTCGACTGGGCCGGTCACCTGACGATGGTCGGGTTCGGGCTCGGCATGGTCGGTCTCGGCGGCTACGACCTGCTCGGCGGGGATTCCCTGGGCGTCGCACTGATGACGTTCGGGGGTATCGGTCTGGCGCTGGCCGGCCGCGAGATACGCTCCGTCTACCGACCCTCGCCGGAGCCGCGGGAGTGGTTCTTCAAACACATCGTCTTCATGGGCGGCGGCTACATCGCCACCGTCACGGCTGCGGTGACGGTGAACCTCACGATGCTGCCGCCGCTGCTCCGCTGGGTCGGCCCGACGCTGGTCGGCACGCCGGCAATTCTCCTGACGACGATCAAGTACAGGCGCCGGTTCGATACCGACTCCAGCGAGGCCGCTCCGAGGTAAGGATCACTCCTCTATGGCGAGGGTGTAGACGCGCTTTCGTGCGTCGGTGAAGGAGAACCGCGAGTCGACGGCGTCGACCTCCTCGAGCCGCGTGAGCGCGTACCGGACGGTCCGCGGCGGCAGCATCGTCTCCTCGGCTAGCTGACTCTGGGTCAGCCGGTCGTTGTACTCCAGCACCTTCGCGACCAGTTTCGCGCTCGGGGGTAGCTCCGCGACCGCCTCCCAGCCGCCGGGGTCCCCCTCCACGTCGAGTTCGCTCGCACTCATGTGTCCGCCCATTTACGATGACGGGGGATAATACTTACTCTTCGTTATTATTTCCAAAAGTAATAACACGTCCCGCGGGACGGGTCGCAGTCCCGGGATTTTCCACCCTCGTCGGGGCGGTGAGGCTACCCGAAGTCTCTTGTAACCGCGGGCGCTACGATCCACTAATGACCGATACTGTTGACGACGTCGACCTCCCCTACGAGGACGACGCGTCACAGCAGGAGAAAGTCGAGGCGCTCGAGGAACGCCTCGAGATACTCGAACAGCAAAACGAGGAGATGCGCGACAAGCTGCTGGACGCCAACGCGGAGAACAACAAGTACCAGCAGAAGCTCGAGCGGCTGACCCACGAGAACAAGAAGCTCAAACAGTCGCCGCTGTTCGTCGCCACCGTCCAGGAACTCACCGACGAGGGCGTCATCATCAAACAGCACGGCAACAACCAGGAGGCGCTGACCGAGGTCACCGACGAGATGCGGGAGTCGCTCGACCCCGACGACCGCGTCGCGGTGAACAACTCCCTGTCCGTCGTCAAGCAACTCGACGACGAGACGGACGTCCGCGCCCGGGTCATGCAGGTCGAGCAGTCGCCCGACGTCACCTACGAGGACATCGGCGGCATCGACGAGCAGATGGAGGAGGTCCGCGAGACCGTCGAGATGCCCATCGAGAACCCCGGCATGTTCGACGAGGTCGGCATCGACCCGCCGTCGGGCGTGCTGTTGCACGGCCCGCCGGGCACCGGCAAGACGATGCTGGCGAAGGCCGTCGCCAACCAGACCGACGCCACGTTCATCAAGATGGCCGGCTCCGAACTCGTCCACAAGTTCATCGGCGAGGGCGCGAAGCTCGTCCGCGACCTCTTCGAGCTGGCCCGCCAGCAGGAGCCTGCCGTCGTCTTCATCGACGAGATAGACGCCATCGCCGCCAAACGGACGGAGTCGAAGACCTCCGGCGACGCCGAGGTCCAGCGGACCATGATGCAGTTGCTCTCGGAGATGGACGGCTTCGAGGACCGCGGCCAGATATCCATCATCGCCGCGACCAACCGCTTCGACATGCTCGACCGGGCCATCCTCCGGCCCGGCCGCTTCGACCGCCTCATCGAGGTGCCCAAGCCCGAACGCGAGGGACGGGAGATCATCTTCAAGATTCACACCCGCGAGATGAACGTCGCCGACAGCGTCGACTACACGGCACTGGCCGACGTCGCCGCCGACGCCTCTGGAGCCGACATCAAGGCCATCTGCACCGAGGCCGGCATGTACGCCATCCGCGACGACCGCACCGAGGTCGAGATGGCCGACTTCGAGGACGCCTGGGAGAAGATCCAGCAGACCGAGGACGCCGCCGAGGCCGAAATCTCGAAGACCTTCGCGTAGCCGCTTTCTGCACCTCCTCTCGGCGCTTCGCGCCGCTCGCTGATACTTGCCTCCCGATGCGTCTCGACTGCGGGTACTCCGTTTACGAATTCGCCCGTGACGGGGACCGCCCTACAGCAGCGTGAAAATCAGCCACGGCAGTCCGAACAGCAGGAGCGTCATCACGGCCAGCACGAGCCCGTAGGCGAGGAAGGTCCCGGCGGCCGTGAACCAGGCGGGGTGGTCGTACTCCTCTCTGAGGTCGGCGACGTTCATACGCTCCCGTTCGGTCGCTGTCCCTTAGATGTACCGCTCTGCGGAACCACGGCGGCACGGCCCGCGACGTCGGCGGAGACTGTCCGACCCACGGGGGTCACGCCCGCCGTCGACCGCTCCCGGCGGGCCACCGCGCTCCGGTCCGACTATAGCCCGGTGGATAACTCGAAATGCGTATCGATTACTGCCGCCCCAGGAGACTCTCACCAGAATCGGTTCGCGGTGATGCGCACTGAGCGCCGGCCGCGGCGTGACCGGGTAATCGAAAGGCGTTACTCCTCGCTTGAACGGTACCGTACAGTTATTACGGTTCTCGCGGGAGTGGCGGTATGGAGCAACTTACACGTGGAATGGTAACGTGCCCCGTGTGCGGCGCCACCACCGTCGTCGGACTCCCGCGGTCGACGACCGATCCGGTTATAAGCGCCAGCCCCTCGCCCGAACTCGACGACGCCTACACCGGCGAGAACGCCGGGCGACGGAAGCGCCGGCAGTCCTGCTGTCCGAACGGCCACGGCTTCTACATGTACTTCGAGTTCTGATACTGCCGGCTGTAACTATCCAAACCAGTGGTGGCGGAAATCAGACCGTACAGAACGGTTACTGTCGAACCTCACGAAACGGCCTGCACGTAATTACAGCCGGCAGTACGAGCCGTCGGGCCCGCCGACCACCGGCCGGCACCGGCCACGACCGGTCGGTCGCCGCCGCCCGAACCCGCGGTTCTACGGTACGACGACGGCACGGCCTGCGACGTCGCCGGCCGCCAGTCGGTCGAAGGTATCGGGTAGTTCGGCCAGGTCGACCCGCTCTACGTCCGCCGTGATGCGGCCCTGCCGGGCCAGTGCCAGCACGTCCCGCAGTTCCGCCGACGTACCCCACTGGACGGTCCGGTAGGTCACCTCGCTGCCGACGAGAGGGTTCCACGAGAAGTCGAGCGTGCCGCCGCCGATGCCCGCGAGCACGAGGTGTCCGTCGGCGCCGAGGACGTTCGATGCCCACTGCAGCGTCTCATCGACGCCGACGAAGTCGACGACTGCGTCGACCGGCCCGTCGGCGGCGGCCTTGACCGCCCGCGGGACCGAGCCCCCGGTCTCGACGGTCGCGTCGGCGCCCAGCCGTTCGGCGCGGTCCAGTTTCGCCGGCACCCGGTCGACGGCGACGACCCGACAGCCCCAGGTCCGGGCCAGCTGGACGCCGAACTCGCCGAGGCCGCCGATGCCGACGAGCGCGACGGAATCGCTAGGACCCACCTCGGCCCGCCGGAGCGCGCGGTAGGCGGTGAGGGCAGCGTCGGTCAGCGGCGCCGCCTCGACCGGGTCGAGACCGTCGAGCGGCAGGCAGTAGTCCGCCGTCGGCACCCGCAGGAACTCGGCGTAGCCGCCGTCGTGACCGATGCCGAGCCAGTTCGAGAGGTTACAGAGCTGGTCGGCGCCCCGGGCACAGGTCTCGCAGTTCCGGCAGCCCCACCCGCCGAAGACGGCCACCTCCGTCCCGGCGTCGAGGGCGACGCCCTCGCCGGTTTCTGCGACCGTGCCGGCGACCTCGTGGCCCAGCACTCGCGGCTCGACCAGGGGGATGTCCCCGTCCATGACGTGCAGATCGGAGTGACAGACGCCGCAGCCGGCCACCTCGACGAGCACCTCGCCCGGGCCGACCGACGGCCGCGCTACGTCCTCGATTCGGAGCCCCTCGCCGGGATGGAAGCGCGCCGCTCGCATGGGTCGGTAGCCCGGGGCACGGACAAAGAGCGTTCCGGTGGCCGGCCGAGGTCAGTCGAGTATCTCCGCGATCCGTCGCGGCTCCGAGGAGAGCGCGGGGTCCTCCTCGACGAGTTGCAGCACCTCGTGGTCGGTGACGTCGGGGTAGTCCTTGTGGGTGGCCTCCTCTATGAGGTCGGCCTCCAGCCGGAACTCGGTGCCCTCGTAGATCACCTCGACTCCCTGTTCGTCGAACGACAGAACGGTCATGTCCTCGCTTGGCGGCTGCCACGTATAAGCGGTGCGTTGAGAACGCGACGGAGTTTCCCCTCCCCGTCGCGGGGGCGCGCCACGGCGGGCGCATCGACGGCCCCGACGTGGGGGTTCGGGCACCTGACATAAGTGCGTGTGGGCCGAACGTCGGATTCCGTACCCGACGGCATCACTCCATCGCCGAGGGGGGAATCTTGAACGCGACCGCATAGAGGAACTCCCGGCTGGGCACCTCGTAACCGACCCTGTAGAGCCCGGGGTCGTTCGTGACCGGCCACACCGTCACGGGCTCCAGCGCCGCCGCGTCCGGCGCCCCGGCGACGGTGTCGGCGACCAACTCGACGGCGCTGCGCTGGACGGCGGCGTAGGGTTCGCCGGCCGCCGACAGCGGCGTGTGGTCGTTCAGTTCCATCAGTTCGCTCGTCGCCGCGGTCGTGTCCGGGTGGGAGTCGGCGGCGTTGACGTCGGCCTGGTACTCGACCATCAGCGAACCGTTCCGGTAACTGAATCCCAGCGTCCCGTTGGACGGACCGAAATCGGTGTTGCGGAACGAGACGGTGGCGCCGGGCGAGGCGGTGTCGACGACGGACTCAAGCAGCGAGCGGGCCGCCTCGCGCTGCTGCTCCGGTGGTCCCTCTCCCCCCGCGCCGTTCGGCTCCGCCATACCCGTATCTGCACACCTGCCCGCATAAAAATACCGAGTGGGTGCGGCCGGGACGCGTGCCGCGTCGCGTCGGACGCACGTCTGACGCCCCGGGGTGGTTTTAATATGGGGCACGCGTGATTGTCCACCGTGCTGGGTTCCGACCCGCTCGAGGAACTGGCGATTCCCGACGGCACGCACGTTCAGGAGCACGACCTCGTCACCGAGGGGGACGTGCTGGTCGGCGGCCAGAGCGACGTCGAGCTGGGCGTCCGTGGCGGCAACGTCATCGCCGGCGAGCGGGTGACCTTCGGCGGCGACATCGAGGCCGACGGCGACTGCCGACTCGACATGTGGTGCGACGTCGACGGCAACGTCCTCGTCGGCCAGGACGCCTACCTCGGCGAGCGGGTCCACATCACCGGCCAGCTCATCGTCTCGGGCGACCTCGACATCGGCGACGACGTCGACATCGAGCGCGGCTTCGAGGCCAACGGCTGGATCGTCATCCGCAACCCGATGCCGACCATCGTCTTCCTGTTCGTCTACCTCTCGCAGTTGCTCCGCATCGGCGAGGAGGAGGCCGCCGAGGAGGTCGCAGAGGAGTTCCTCGCCGACGACCGGGAGGTCGACCCCGTCGTCATCCCCCGGGGCGCGAACGTCTCCGACGACGCCTGGCGCGTCTCGACGCCCGCGACCGTCGGCGACGACTGCCGGATGCACGGCAACGTCCGCGCGACCGACATCGAGGTCGGCGCGGACACCGAGATATTCGGCAGCCTCCGCGCCAAGGAGGACATTCGCGTCGGCGCCGGAACCGTCGTCCACGGCGACGTGACGACGAAGGGCGGCGACGTCGTCGTCGCGCCCGACGCCCACGTCCGCGGCGACATCTCCTGTGAGGACTGCGACCTCTCGGAGGCCGCCGAGGTCGACGGCGCCATCCGCGCCCGCGGCGAGACGAACGTCACGGCCGTCACCGAGGGAGCCGACTCCCGACGCGACGACGGGCCGGGAGCCGTCGACGACGCGTCGACCGACGGGGCGAGCGCCGACGACGCACCGAGGGACGAGACCGCTCCCGAGGCCGCCGTCGTCCCCCTCGGGGAGGGGGACCTCGACGTCGAGACGACGCCCGCGGTCGTCCCGCTCGCCGAGAGCGACGTCGACTGGGACGCGGTCGGCGCGGCGGCGACCAACGGCGACGGTGACGTCGAGGGCGTCATCGCGGAAGCCGAAAAGCAGTAACCACCCGTCCGAGAACGCCGCGGTATGCGTGCCCTGTTCTTTGACCTCGACGACACGCTCCTCCACGTCACCCGCGACTACCCCGCGTTGCTGGCCGACGCCTTCCGCGACGTTCACGGCGAGGTGCGCGAACCGTGGCTGGAGACGTACGAGGAGGCGTTCCTCGACGCGTTCGCGGCGCTGGAGCCGGACCCCCTATCGCCGGGGATTCCGGGCGACCGGGCTCGACCCCGACCCGCTCGTGGCGGCGCTGTTCGAGCGGGAACTGGCGGCCTGCGAGCCGCCGGCCGGCGCCGGCGCGGACCTCGGGCGGCTGGCCGGGAGCCACCGGCTCGGCGTCCTCACGAACGGCGTCCCGGCGTGGCAACGGGCGAAACTCGACGCCAGCGGCCTCGCCGAGCACTTCGACGCCGTCGTCGTCTCCTACGAGGCGGGCGCCCACAAGCCGGCCGCCGCACCCTACCGGCTCGCCGAGGAGCGGCTTCCGGCCGACGCCTACGCGATGGTCGGCGACAGCGACGACGACGTCGAGGGCGCGGCGGCGGCGGGCTGGAGCGCCCGCCGCTACGAGGGCGAGGGGTTCGGCGATTTGCCCGCGTCGCTCCCGTGGTAGTCCGGCGACGCGCGGCCCGACCGAAAGGCAATTCGGCCCGCCCCGCCGAGGGTGGGTATGCTCTCTGTCGCTCTGGCCGGCAAGCCCAACGCCGGCAAATCGACGTTCTACAAGGCCGCCACGATGGCCGACGTCGACGTCGGTAACTACCCCTTCACGACCATCGACGCCAACCGGGGGGTGAGCCACGTCCGCACCCGCTGTCCCTGCCTGGACCTCGACGAGCGGTGCGGCAACGACGACTGCCACGACGGCAAGCGCTACGTCCCCGTCGAGTTGCTGGACGTGGCCGGTCTCGTCCCCGGCGCCCACGAGGGGAAGGGACTCGGCAACCAGTTCCTCGACGCGCTGTCGAACGCCGACGTCATTCTCAACGTCGTCGACGCCTCCGGCGGCACCAACGAGGAGGGCGAACCCGTCGAGGCCGGCTCCTACGACCCGGTCCAGGACGTCGAGTTCGTCGAGACGGAGATGGACCTGTGGCTGGCCTCCATCGTCGAGGACAACTGGGAGACCGTCGAGCGGGGTTCCCGCTCCCCGGAGTTCGACTTCGAGGACGCGCTGACCGACGTCCTCACCGGCGTCGGCGCCACCGAGTACGACGTGATGGCCGTCCTGCGGGAGATGGAGTACTCGACGGACCCGATGGCCTGGGACGACGCCGACCGCGAGGAACTCGCCCGGCGCATCCGGGAGCGGACCAAGCCCATCGTCGTCGTCGCCAACAAGGCGGACGTCGCGCCCGAGGGCAACGTCGAGCGACTCCGGGAGGCGGCCGACCGCGTCGTCGCCGCCACCGCGGAGGGCGAACTCGCGCTCCGGAAGGCCGTCGAGGCCGGCGTCGTCGACTACGACCCAGGCGACGAGGAGTTCGAAATCACGGGCGAACTCTCCGACGCGCAGACCAAGGGCCTCGAGCGCGTCCGCGAGGTGATGGTCGAGTTCGGCGGCACCGGCGTCCAGGCCGCCCTCGACGAGGCCGTCTACGACCTGCTGGACCGCATCACGGTGTACCCCGTCCAGAACGAGACCCGCTGGACCGACGGCCAGGGCAACGTCCTGCCCGATGCGTTCCTCCTGCGGAACGACGCCACGCCGCCCGACCTCGCGTTCGCCGTCCACTCCGACATCGGCGAGGGCTACCTCCACGCCGTCGACGCCCGCGACGGCCGCCGTGTCGGCGAGGACCACGACCTCTCCGAGGGCGACGTCATCAAGGTCGTCTCGACGGCGAACTAGCGGGTTCCAGCAAGCGCTTCGACGGACCGTGCGTATTAGTATCACCAGCCCTTTGCGGGAGTGTACCATGTGCCACGGATTCGACCTGCGTGACCGACGCGAGTTCGAGCGCGAGGAATCGGAGGACGAGGAGCCGTCGTTCGTCAACGAGGAGGCGAGCGTCGAGACCGAGGTGCTGACCGACGGCGGCGACGAGGAGCAGGAAGCGCCGGACGAGTAGCCAAACCCCGGCGCGTCGCTCGACTCGAACCTTCGACCTTCTTTCGGCCGAGGCCACCGAAGAGCCGCGGCGATAGCGCCGTCGTGAGCCGAAACCGCTGCAGCTACCGCTCTCCGCGGGATGCTCTCGGTGAGACCACACCGTGCTCCGGAAAACTTATATTTCATAGCCAGAGTCAGAAATATATGGACACGGGAAGCAAGCTCGTCCTCTCGGGATTTCTCACCTTCGTCGCGCTGGGGTTCATCCTCGTAGCCGGCCCGATAGGCATCGTGGCGATACCGCTTGTGCTCATCGTCGCCGGGTTCGTCGAGATGGCGAGCGGGGGGTCGGACTCGACCGCCACGACTAGTGTCAACTGCGAGGGCTGCGGCGCCCCGAACGACGAGGACGCCGAGGCCTGTCACCACTGCGAGGAACCGCTCTGAGGCGCCCGGCACCGCGACCCCCAGGGCTAACTGCGCGCCCGGCGTACCCGCGGCCGTCATGGCGTGGACCGCCGAGACCGACCGGGTGGACTACTGTCCGACCTGTGGCGCCGACCTCGACACCGAGACGGTCGAGGGGCGAGCGGTGCCGCACTGTCCGGCCTGCGACCTGCGGCTGTACCGCAACCCGGTGCCGGTCGCCCAGGCGACGGTCGTCGACGGCGACCGTGCGCTGTTGATCGAGCGCGGCGCGGCGCCGCACGCCGGCGAGTGGGCGCTCCCCGGCGGCCACGTCGAGCGCGGGGAGTCGCCGGCGGCGTGTGCGACCCGCGAACTCCGAGAGGAGACCGGGCTGTCGGCCACGGCGGCTGACCTGCGACTCGTCGGTGACGGCTTCCTCGAGTTCGAGGGCGGCGCCGCGATGGTGTCGTTCAACTACGCGGTGCCGGCCGCCGCGACGGCGGGCACACTGCAGGCGGCCGACGACGCGGCCGACGCCCGGTTCTGGTCTCGCGAGGAGATTCGACGCGAGTCCCCGCGGCTCCGGGCGTCGGGCCGCGAGCAGGTTCTCGAGGCCATCGACGACCTCGGGGAGGGCTGACCGTCGCGCTACCCGAGCCACACCGCCGCCACCAGCACCGCCAGAAAGAGATACGACCCCCGGATGAGCAGTTTCGTCGCCAGGCCGTCGTCCTCGCCGGCCCGCCACGCGAAGGCCGCCACGACGCCGAAGACGACGGGTGCGGCGGCGCTGGCCGGCGGGAAGACCCCGATACCCGCGAGCGCCACCACGACGACCATCCCGGTGGCCATCAGGCCGTAGGCGAACCGGCGGGCCCGCCCGGGACCGAGGACGACGGCGACGGTCCGCTTGCCGATGGAGCGGTCGTACTCGTAGTCCTTGGCGTCGTCGACGGTCTTGATGCCGCTGAGGACGACGAAGAAGACGACGGCGAAGGCGACGACGCGGGCGGTGAGTGCGGTCGCCTGGACGTAGTAGCCGCCCAGGAGCGCGAAGGCGATGCCGGCGGGGTAGCCGGCGGTCGCCCCGACCGGATTGAGGTCCAGCTGGGGCGCGTGGAGGTAGCCGATGACCCACCCCGGAAGCGTCAGCAGCGCGGCCCACGCGTTCACGAGGGCGCCGATGGCGAGCAGGCAGGCGAAGAAGACGGCTGTGGCGCCGGCCAGCGCGACCCGGCAGCCGACGGCCGACAGCGGGTGGTCGTCGTCCTCGCCGCGGCGGTAGAAGTCGACGTAGCCGTCCTTGATGTGGGCCGTGTAGAGGGCGGCGAAGGCGGCGGTGAGGTGGATGGCCAGTAGCGCGGCGTCGAGTCGGTCGGCCAGCACCGCGCCGAACGCCGAGGCGGCCAGCGGCGGCAGCATGAACACGGGGTGGACCTGCGAGACCAGCGCCCCGACGTCCGCCCGGACTCCGCCGCCGTGGCGTGCGATTGCCATGTTCTCACTATGGTAGCGACCCACATTATTCTACGGACGGGGGCGACCCGCGCGGGGTGTCCGTGCCCGCCGCGTCAGCGCTGGACCTCGTATATCGTGACGTCGCCCTCCCGGAAGGCCACATCGAGGTCCGGGTGGTCGGTAACCGCGACGTCGTACCGGTTGCGCTCGGCGGGCCCGACGTAGACGTACCGGACATCGTAGCGGTCGAACAGGTCGGACTGCTCGTCGGTCGACCCCTGGTAGATGGTTCGGACGTCGGCGAGGCGCTTCTCGTAGGGTTCGTCGCCGCGGTACTGTCGCTCGTGGAACCACCCGAGGACGGTCGGATGTCCGGTGAGACTCGCGGGCGCGGAGGCGCCCTTGCCCTCCTGTGGTTGCCACCGGTAGCCGCCGGGGGCGGCGGTCACGATGGTCCGGCGGCCGGGCTGCCGGTTCAGCCACTCGATGGCGGCGGCCTCATCGGGGTAGAGTGCGCCCGCGTAGGCCGTCCCGTCCAGCGTCGGGCCGTCGGCGCCGACCGGCTCGTTGTCCACCGCGGCCGGCACCGCGAAGCCGGCGTACAGCCCCGTCAGCGCGACGAGTGCGACGGTGAGGACGGTTCCCGTCTTCCGGAGGCGGTCCCGGTCGACGTCGAGACCGAGCGCGGGCCGGCCCCGGGCCAGCATCGGCAACAGTACCGCGGCCGCCACCGACCAGAGCAGCCAGACGTGGGCGTACGGCTTGAAGATGACGTTGAACCGCTCGCCCTCGATGGTGACGAGTTCGACGAGCAGGACCAGCCCCGCCCCGGCGACGACGAGCACGAGCGGAAAGCCCGTCTCCGGGCGGGTCCGCAGCAGCCACCAGCCCCCCAGCAGGAAGGGCAGCGTCAGGCCGAGCGCGGGCGCCCCGAGGACCGTCACGACCGCGAGGAGGCCGAGTCCGCCGAGCAGGACCGCCGCCGGAGGGACCCGCCCGGTCGCCAGCCGACGGGCGAGGTAGGCCGCGAAGACCGCGAGGAAGGCCCCGTGGACGACGAGGAGCGGTCCCAGCGGCGTCCACGGCTCCCAGTAGGCGAGCGTCTGGTCGGGACCGCCGGCGACGACGCCGACCCAGTAGGGCAGCGTCCACGCGAGGGCGCCGAGCAAGACGGCGACGGTCCCGAGGGCGGCGACGCCGAGGCGGGCCGCCTCCTCGCCGACCGGCCCGCGGTCCTCGAAGATGCCCTCGCCGTACGACCCGAACAGGGCCGTCGCGTCGCCGGGGGCGAAGGCGAGCGCCAGGAACGTCACCCCCAGCGCGGTCGGGAACGACCAGAGGTTGAACAGGGCGACCAGCCCCACGACGGGCGGCAGCGCGCCGAACAGCACCAGCCGTCGGGTCGACGGTTCGGCGCGCCAGTAACTGAACAGCAGCGCGACGGAGAGGAGCAGGAATGGCTGGCTCATCATGTGGGCGTGCAGGTCGCCGTTGAGCCAGGCGAAGAGCGGGAACTCCGTCGCGGCCAGGAAGTCGACGGAGGGGTCGTCCGGGCGGACCGGGAGGACGCGGCTGGCGTCGAAGTAGGAGAACGCCGAGGGGTTCCACGAGGCGGCGCTCTCGGGGACGCCCGGCAGCCCCGCCACCAGGTCGCCGGGGAGCAGCCACCCGGCCACCTGGCCGGCGGTGTGGAGGTTGCCGGCGACGCCGACGAAGAACGCGCCGAGACCGGCCGCCGCCCGGCGCGGGACGTCGCGGGCGGCGGCGACGGCGCCCGCCAGCCCGTAGGCCGCGGTGACCAGCGCCGCGTAGAAGCCAGCCAGGGCGAGATTGTACGCGAACTGCGGCCCCGTCCCGGTGAGGCGCGTCAAGAGCGCCGACAGCATGTGCCCGCCGTAGTGGTACTGGACGGCCTTTCCCGCGAACCACATGTCATCGGGGGGCAGCGCCCCGGCCCGCAGCGAGGACTGGACCAGCCCGAAGTCGAGCATCTTCTCGCCGATGGCGACCGGCAGCGGCGCGATTGCGGGGTTGAAGGACCGGATGGCGACCAGAAAGAGGAAGGCGACCGCGAAGACGGCCGACGCCTCGCCGTAGGCGCGTTCCTCGACGGCGTCGGCGTCGCCGAGGACGGCGCTGGCGCCGACGACCGCGGCGAGACCGGCCAGCAGTGCCGGCCACCCGAAGGCGAGATGGCCGACGAGGTGGCCGACGACGGCGACGACGGCGAGACCGACCGGAATCGCGAAAATCGCCCCGCGGCCGTCGAGTCGAGGAAAGAGCGCGGCCGCGAGCGGGAGCGCGGCCAGCCCGAGTATCAGGTACATGGCGAGCCACAGCACGACGAGCCCGTATTCCATCACCACAATCGCCGGCGTCGCCCCGTATACCTCTTGCGGAGTCGACGTTTTCGCCGAATCGAACCGCTTTTGCTGGCACGGGCGCGAGGGGCTTCCATGACCCGCCTCGGGATCGTCGTCCCCGCCTTCCGTCCCGATGTCGACCGGCTCGAGGCGTACCTCCGCGAGCTGGTCACCGAACTCGACCCCGCCGCCCTCCGGCTCGAACTCGACGACCCGACCGCCGCCACCGTCGAGGCCGTCGCCGCCATCGAGGTGCCCGGCCTCGAGGTGAACACGGTCCCGTACCGTCGCGGGAAGGGCGCCGCCGTCACCGCCGGGTTCGAGGCGCTCTCGACCGACCGGCTGGCCTTCGCCGACGCTGACGGGAGTACCCCCGCCCCGGAGATGGCCCGCGTCGTCGGCGCCCTCGACGACATCGACCTCGCGGTCGGCTCCCGCCGCCACCCCGACGCCGAGGTGGTCGGCCACCAGACGTTCGCCCGCCGGTTCCTCGGCGACGGCTTTGCGTGGCTGGCCCGAAGGCTGCTCGCCGCGGACCTCTACGACTACCAGTGCGGCGCGAAGGCCATCCGGGCCGAAGCCTGGGCGACCGTCCGGGACCACCTCTACGAACCCGGCTTCGCCTGGGACGTCGAACTCGTTGCGATGGCCGCCGCGCTGGAGTGTCGGGTCCGGGAGGTCCCCATCGAGTGGGAGGACCAGCCCGGCTCGACCGTCGAACCGGTGTCGACCGCGCTCGATCTGGGGGCGGCGCTCTTGACCGCCCGCCACCGCGCAAAGCGCCTGCAGGACAGCCGCCTGCACGGGGCCATCGCCGCACGGCGCGAGGAGACGGCGCTCGTCGACCGGACGCCGGAGGAGCGGGGAGGCCACGGGCAGTGACGACGGCCGACCCCGACGACCGCCCGGAAGCCAGCGACGCCTCGGCCGACGGGGCCGCGCCAGGGCCGGTCGAACTCCTCCAGGACCGCGCCCGCGCGCTGGTGGCCGCCGACCGCATCGGCCAGTTCGTCTCCGTCGGCGTCGCGGGCGCGACCTTGGAGACCATCATCGTCGCGCTTCTGACGACCGGCTTGCTCGCGGTGACGGCGCCGCCGCTCGCCGCGAAGGCCGTCGGCGCCGAGGCCTCCATCACGCTGATGTTCCTGCTGAACGACCGCTGGACGTTCGCCGACGAGGGCGAGACTGGCCTGGGGTCGCTCCTCCGCCGGTACGGCAAGTCCCACGTCGTCCGGCTGGGCGGGCTGTCGGTCGCCTTCGGGGCGCTGTTCGTCCTCACGTCGCTGACCGACGTCACCCTCGTCGTCGGCGGTGCGAACCTGTGGCCGACCGTCGCCAACGGCATCGCCATCGGCGTCGGGATGACGCTCAACTACGTCGCCGAATCGCTGGTGACGTGGCGGGTGCAGGACGCACGGTAGGATTCCCCGGACGGCACGCATATCACAACCCTTAATTGGCGCACCGGGTTACGGGAAGGTAGCGGGATGGGATAGCCAGGAGATTCCGCCGGGCTCATAACCCGGAGACCGGACGTTCAAATCGTCCTCCCGCTACTCCCGTTCGCGGCCGTTCTCGTCGACAGTTTTCGCCGACCACCGTCGGGTAGCGTCTCGACGCACGGTTCCAACGTCGTGCTGCGACCCTCTCCACCAGGCTTTTTATCCGACAACGAGTAGGATTATATTATGCCAGGCGAGACGGACGAGACCCGCTGGGGACTGCTCGTGGGCGATACGCGCCAGGTGACCGCGGCGGCGCTCGTGGCGGCGCTGGTGCTGTTCTGCTTCGCGACGGTCAACGAGTACCTGGCTCTCCAGAACCTTATCCAGCTACGCGAGTTCAACCCCTTTCTCGACATCAGTGTCGCGTTTGAGGTGTCGCCAATGACGGAGCTCCACGGCTGGTGGTGGATACCCGGCTATCTGTTCGTGATTACGTTGAGCGCCAGCCATGCCTACTTCAACAGAGGGTACCTGCCGAGTCTGATCCTCGGGCTCGCTCCGGCCGTCGGCGCCAAGCTCTGGATAGTCTACGGCATCGACGACTACGTGGGGCTCGTTTCCGCCCACAACGTGTACGACATGGTGGTGGTCGAGGGGCTGGTGTTGGCGACTATCGGCTTCCTCGCAGGGGTCGGCCTCCGGCACGTCCGTCGACCGGAGCGGCTGGTGATGCGATTCACGGACCCGGTCGACAGCTAGCGCCGCTCGCCGCAGTCGCACGCCGGGGTCGTCGCGTACGAACGGCGTTCCGACCCCGAACAGCAACCTTCTCGGTGGCCCCGCCTCGACGACCATCCATGACTCACACGACACCTGCGGCCACGCTGGGCGTCGTCGGCGGCGGCCAACTCGCCCGGATGCTGGGGGAGGCGGCTGGGCCTCTCGGCGTCGAGGTGGTGGTCTCGGACCCGACGCCGGACTGCCCGGCCGCGCCGGTGGTCCGCGACCAGGTCGTCGGCGACTTCGACGATTACGACGCCATCCGCGAACTCGCCGAGCGTGCCGACGTCCTCACCTTCGAAATCGAGTTGGCCGACCCGGACGCCATGGAGCGGGTCAGTGAGGCGACGGGGACGCCGGTCCACCCCGACCCCGACACGCTGCGGACCATCCAGGACAAACTGGTCCAGAACCGCGCGCTCGCCGACGCCGGAATCGCGGTCCCGGCGTTCCGAGGCGTCGACACCGCGGCCGAACTCCGGGCGGCCGGCGAGGAACTCGGCTGGCCGCTGATGCTGAAGGCCCGCGAGGGCGGCTACGACGGCCGCGGCAACTTCCCCGTCGAGGGCCCCGACGAGGCCGACGAGGCCATCGCCGAGACCGGGCCGGCGCTGGCCGAGGAACTGGTCGACTTCGAGCGCGAACTGGCCGTCATCGGCGTGAAGGGCAACGACGAGGTCAGGGCCTTCCCGGTCACCGAGACGGTCCACGAGGAGGAAATCCTCCGGGAACTCGTGACACCGGCCCGGACCAGTGCGGCCGTCCGCGAGCGCGCCCGCGAGGTGGCCCTCGACGTCCTCGAGACCCTGGACGGCCGCGGCGTCTACGGTATCGAACTGTTCGAGACACGGGACGGAAGCATCCTCGTCAACGAGATCGCGCCCCGGCCGCACAACTCCGGCCACTGGACCATCGAGGGCGCCCACAGTTCCCAGTTCGAACAGCACGCCCGCGCCGTGCTGGGGTGGCCGCTGGGGTCGGCCGAGCGGCGCGCGCCCTCCGTGACGACGAACATCCTGGGGGACATCGAGTCGCCCGAACCCGCGGAGCTGTCCGGCGTCGAGTCGGTGCTGTCGACGCCGGAGGCGTCGCTGCACTGGTACGGCAAGCGCGAGGTCCGGCCGCTGCGGAAGATGGGCCACGTGACGCTTTCGGACGCGGATTCGGACGCGGAGACGCTGCTGGAGCGGGCACGCGAACTCCGGGACGGGTTGACGTTCGAGTGACCGTCGCCGGGGGTCCGCTCCCTCAGAACAGCGCCACCACGAGCACGTAGGCGTAGGCGTTGTTGAGCAGATGCAACAGCCACGCGCTCGTCAGGTCGTCGAAGTAGAGTCGCAGCGCGGTCGGGAGGACGCCCCAGACGGCGGTGAAGAGGACGCCCGTCGGTCCGAGACTGACGATGTGCATCGCGCCGAACAGGACGACGACGACCGCACCGGCGACGGCGGGGTGGAGCCCGCGGGCCAGCAGCGCGCCGAGCAGGTAGCCCCGGAACAGCACCTCCTCGACGAGCGGCGCGAGGACGACGCTGCCGACGACGACGATGGCGACGGTCACCGGGTCCGACAGCGCGTAGTCGAAGCCACCCATCGGCGGGAGACCGACGACCTCGGCGGCCGCGGTGACGACCGGGAACAGCAGGATACCGACGACGAACGCCGCGAGCGTGGCCGCCAGTTCCCGCCCGTCCGGGCGGTCGAAGGCGAAGACGGCCCGCCGCGCCGCCCCGGAGAGCCTGATGTAGAGACCGGCGCCGACGACCGCCAGCGCCGCCCCGTAGACGAGCGAGGCGTCGACCGCCGTGTACTCCCGCCCCGGTCCCACGAGGACGGCGTGGGCCGCGAAGGCGGCGGAGGTGAGGACGACGGGCAGCAGCGCCAGGACGGCGCTCTCGAGGACGCGGCCCTCGAGGGGACGGAGCGACTCCGCGGTCGGCAGTCGCGGGTGGAGGGTTGCCATCGGCCGGGAGTCGACCGGCTCGAAATTCAAACTACCGGCGAGCACACCGTCGATAACGCCGCTATTCGACAGCCTGCCCGTCCCGTATCAGGTCGGCCGCGCGCTCGGCTATCATCGTCGTCGGCGCGTCCGTGTTGCCCCCGACGACCGTCGGCATGACCGAGGCGTCGACCACGCGGAGGCCCTCGACGCCGTGGACCCGGAGGCGGTCGTCGACCACCGCCATCCCGTCGTCGCCCATCCGGCAGGTCCCCGCCGGGTGATAGATGGTCTGGGCCGTCGCGGCGACGTGTTCGGCGATGGCCTCGTCGTCGGTGGCGTCGGCGCCGGGGTGGACCTCCGTGCCCCGGTAGTCGTCCAGCGGCGGTTCGGCGGCTATCTCCCGGACGCGGCGGACGCCCTCGACGAGGACGGACAGGTCCCGGCGTTCGGCGAGGTAGTTCGGGTCGATTCGCGGCGGGTCGGCCGGGTCGGCCGACCGGAGTTCGAGGCGACCGCGGCTCTCCGGGCGGACGAGCGTCGGCCCGGCGCCGAAGTGGTGGCCCGGGCGGCGCTCGAAGCCGTGGTCGACGAAGTGGACCGGCCCAAAGTGGAACTGCAGGTCCGGCGCGCGCAGGTCGGGGTCGGTCCGGACGAACCCGCCGGCCTCGGCGACGTTGGAGGTCAGCGGCCCGCGGCGGCCGAGCAGGTACCGGGCGGCGTTCCACAGGACGTTCGGGAAGGTGTCGGCCTCGTCGAGGCTGACCGGGTCGGTCGCCTCGTAGATGACGGGCACGAAGAGGTGGTCCTGCAGGTTCCGCCCGACGCCGGGCCGGTCGGCGACGACGTCGATGCCGTGCTCCCGCAGGTGGTCGGCGGGGCCGACGCCGGACAAAAGCAGCAGTTTCGGCGAGTCGACGGCGCCGGCCGACAGGACGACCTCGCGGTCGGCGTCGGCGAGATATCGGTCGCCGTCGCGGCGGTAGGCGACGCCGACGGCCCGGCCGTCCTCGAAGCGGACGCGGGTCACCTCGGCGCCGGTCCGGACTGTCAGGTCCCGGCGGTCGAGGACCGGCGTCAGGTAGGCGTCCGCGGCGCTGTGGCGCTGGCCGTCCCGCTGGGTCACCTGATAGAGACCGACCCCCTCCTGGCGGGCGCCGTTGAAGTCGTCGTTGTGGGGGTAGCCGGCGGCGACGGCGCTGTCGACGAACGCCTGCGAGAGCACGTTCGGGTCCCGGAGGTCCGCGACGTTCCGGGGTCCGTCCCGGCCGTGATAGGCGTCGTCGAGTCGCTCGTTGTGCTCGGCGCGCCTGAAGTACGGCAGGACGTCCTCGTAGGCCCACCCATCGTTGCCGGCCTCGGCCCACCGGTCGTAATCGGCGGGGTGGCCGCGGACGTACAACTGGGCGTTGATGGCCGTCGACCCGCCGAGGGTCTTCCCGCGCGGCCAGTAACACCGGCGGCCGTCGAGGTGTCGCTGTGGCGTCGTGTAGTACGCGCGGTCGAGGTCGGTCTTCAGGAGGTCGCCGAACGCCGCGGGAATCCCGACGCGGGGGTCCCGCGGCGGATCACCGGCCTCCAGCAGCAGGACGTCGTGGTCCACGGAGAGGCGGTTGGCGAGGACACACCCCGCGGCGCCCGCGCCGACGACGACGTAGTCGTGGGAGCGTCGACCCATCCGTACCCTTCCGGTCGGGGGCGGGGTGGTTAAGGGTTCGGCGGGCCGCCGGGTGGGAGAACGCCGCGCCCGCGCCACGCCCCGGACCGCAACGCCAAAGCACCCGCCGAACCGGGTCCCGCACATGACGCGCTCACAGGAGGTGCAGGACCTCGTCGACGCCCTGGAGACCGAAGCCGGGACCGAGCGGGGCTCCGAGGACACGCCCGACGTCGGAATCATCATGGGGTCGGACTCGGACCTGGACGTGATGTACGGCGCCTACGAGGCGCTGACGGAACTGGGGTTCGAGGAGGTGACCGACTACGACGACCCGCCGGCCTCGCGCTTCACGTTCGAGACGTACGTCGTCTCGGCCCACCGGACGCCGGAGTTGATGTACGCCTACGGCGAGACAGCCCGCGAGCGCGGCCTCGACGTGATCATCGCCGGCGCCGGCGGGAAGTCGGCGGACCTGCCGAACATGACCGCCTCCATCGCCTATCCCCTGCCGGTCGTCGGTGTGCCGGTCCAGGAGAAGTCCGTCGACTCCGTCGTCGGGATGCCGACGGGCGCGCCCATCGTCGCCGTCGACGCCGGCAAGTCGTTCAACGCGGCGCTGTCGGCCGTCCAGATCCTCTCGCGGGCCCACCCCGAACTGGTCGAGCGGCTGGAGGCCTACCACGACGAGCTGCAGGACGGCGTCGGCGAGGTGTCCCGCCGACTCCACGAGGAGGGAACCGAGAAGTTCCGCGCGGACCGCTCGTAGGACCGCTCCGGTCCGTCACCGAACGGCACCGGTCTCGGAGATCGGGACCACCACGCATTGCCCAACAGTCGTTCGGCGTGCGAGCCGGTTAATCAACTCTTATGTATGGGTGCGCCTAATCGTCATACGATACAGACGCGATGAGCAATCCATGGATCGCCGTCGGGGCGCTGGCGCTGGTGGGCATCGCGATTCCGCTGTCGATGGTCGCGATTTCGAGCCTGCTGCGGCCCAGCGTTCCCGAGCAAGGTAAACGCGCCATCTACGAGTCCGGTGAGATACCGACGGGGTCGACGCGCATCCGGTTCAACATCCAGTACTACCTGATCGCGTTGCTGTTCGTCGTCTTCGACATCGAGACGGTGCTCATCTTCCCGTGGGCACTGATCTACAGCGACGCTGTCGCCGAGTTCGGCCTGACCGACGTGCTGGGTCCGATGCTCGTCTTCCTCGCCATCCTCATCCTCGGACTCGGGTGGGCGTGGCGCAACGGTGCCGTTCGCTGGGTCAAAAGCGAGCGTGCGGAAATCAAGAGTGAACTATGAGTAGCGACCAGGAAATCCACGACACAGTCTCGACGCAGGAAGCCCGGATGGGCGAGGGCGTCGACAACCGGTTCAACTCGAAGCTTCGGGAGGCGTTCGGCTCCTCGCCGTTCATCCTCACGAAGTTCGACAAGTTCATGAACTGGGTCCGGGGTTCGTCGATGTTCATGCTGCAGTTCGGCATCGCCTGCTGCAGCATCGAGATGATTCACACCTACGCCATCAAGCACGACCTCGACCGCTTCGGCGCGGGTGTGCCGCGGGCCTCGCCCCGACAGGCCGACGTCATCATCGTCCCCGGGACCATCGTCTCGAAGTTCGCCCCGCGGATGAAGCGGGTGTACGACCAGATGCCCGAACCCAAGTTCGTCGTCGGGATGGGCTCGTGTACCATCTCCGGCGGTCCCTTCCAGGAGGGGTACAACGTCATCAAGGGCGCCGAGGAGGTCATCCCGGTGGACATCCACGTCCCCGGCTGTCCGCCCCGCCCCGAGGCGCTCATCTACGGCATCGCCAAACTCCAGGAACGGGTCGCGAACGGCGAGACGTCGCCGGTGACGGTCAAGCCCTACGAACTCGAACAGTTCGGCGACCTCGAGCAGGACGAACTCGTACAGCACCTCGCGGACGAGATCGACGAGGACGACCTCGTGATGCGGTACAACTGGGCCAACTCGCCATGAGCTTGGAAGAACCGCGACCCACGGACGTCGGCGAGACGGCGGACGGCGAGGTCGACTACGACGAACTCGAGGCGCTGCTCGGCGAGACGGCGCTGGAACGGGAGGACCACGTCAACGCCCCCGCCTTCGTCGTCCGCCCCGACGAGGTCCAGGACGCCCTCTCGGCGCTGCGGCAGGAGGCCGGCTTCGACTACTGCTCCTGTGTCACCGCCCAGGAGTACGAGGACCGCTACGAGTCCATCTACCACCTCAAGAAGTACGACGACCCGACCCAGGAGGTCGGCGTTGTGGTCCCGACCGCGACGGACGAACCGGTCAGCCAGACCGCCGAACCGGTCTACCGGACGGCCGACTGGCACGAGCGGGAGGCCTACGACCTCGTCGGCATCGAGTACGAGGGCCACCCGGACCTCCGACGCATCCTGCTACCCGAGACGTGGCAGGGTCACCCGCTGGGGAAGGACTACGACCCCGAGAAGCCGCAGGTCGTCCCGTTCCGCGAGCACGCCAACCCGCTGGAACCCGACCAGCGCGCCGGGTCCGACGAACCCGGCGAGTCCGACACGATGTTCATCAACGTCGGGCCGCACCACCCGGCGACCCACGGCGTCCTCCACGTCAAGACGGTGCTGGACGGCGAGCAGATAGCCGACGTCGAACCCGACATCGGCTACCTGCACCGCTGCGAGGAGCAGATGTGCCAGCAGGGAACCTACCGGCACCAGATCATGCCGTATCCCGACCGCTGGGACTACGTCTCGGCGGGCATCCTCAACGAGTGGGCCTACGCGCGCGCCGCCGAGGACCTCGCGGACATCGAGGTGCCCGAGTACGCCCAGGTCATCCGGACGATGTCGGCCGAACTGTGCCGCATCGCCAGCCACATGCTCGCGCTGGGGACGTTCTGTCTGGACGTGTTCGGCGACTTCACCGCCACCTTCCAGTACGCCTTCCGGGACCGGGAGGTCGTCCAGGACATCCTCGAGGACCTCACCGGCCAGCGGCTGATGTTCAACTACCTCCGACTGGGCGGCGTGGCCTGGGACCTGCCGGAACCCCGCGAGGAGTTCTTCGAGAAGACGCGGGACTTCCTTGAGGACCTGCCGGAGAAGATGAAGGAGTACCACAACCTGGTCACCTCCAACGAGATCTTCCAGGTCCGGTGTGTCGACACCGGCGAACTGCCGCCCGACGTCGCAAAGCAGTACGGCGCCACCGGCCCGGTCGCCCGCGGTTCCGGCGTCGACATCGACCTCCGGCGGGACGACCCCTACGGCTACTACCCCGAACTCGACTGGGACGTCGTCACCGAGGACGGCTGTGACAACTACAGTCGCGTCCTCGTGCGCCTGCGCGAGGTCGAGGAGTCCGCGAAGATCATCGAGCAGTGTGTGGACCTGCTCGAGGACTGGCCCGAGGAGGAGCGGACCATCCAGGCCAACGTCCCGCGGACGCTGAAGCCGGACCCCGACACCGAGATCTACCGGGGCGTCGAGGCCGCCAAGGGCGAACTCGGCATCTACATGCGTTCGGACGGCACCGACAAGCCCGCCCGGTTCAAGATCCGCAGCCCGTGCTTCTGTAACCTGCACACGCTGCGGGAGATGACCGAGGGCGAGTACATCCCGGACCTCATCGCGTCGCTGGGCAGCCTCGACATCGTGCTGGGGGAGGTGGACCGGTAGATGCTGCCGGCACAGACGACGCTGCCGGACACCATCGGCCGCCTGCTCGGGTTCGGTTCGGAACTGTCGCCTGCCGAGGACTTCGTCGCCTCCTTCATCGGCGCGGCGCTGGTCGGCACGCTCATGCTTGCGATGACTGCCGTCGCCGGGCCGTGGGCCAAGCGGAAGATAACCGCCGCCTTCACCGACCGCTACGCGGTCAACCGGGTCGGCCCCGCCGGATTGCTCATCATCGTCGCCGACGCGGTCCGCCTGCTGTCGAAGGAACTCATCGTCCCGGAGGGCGTCGACCGCCCCGCCTGGGACATCGCGCCGCTCCTGCTCGCGTGGTCGGCGCTGCTGGGCTTCGCCGTCATCCCGATGGGCAACGGCATCCACCTCGCCGACCCCGAAATCGGTCTGGTCTACGTCTTCGCCGTCGCCTCCATCGCCTCGCTGGCGCTGGTGATGGCCGGCTACGGCTCGAACAACAAGTTCTCGATGCTCGGCGGCCTGCGAGCGGTCGCCCAGAACCTCGCCTACGAGATTCCGCTGGTGCTCATCGCGGCGTCCGTCGTGCTGTTCTCCGGGTCGCTGCAGATGAGCGAAATCGTGGCCGCCCAGAGCGAGGCGCTCGTCAGCGTCGCCGGCCTCACGATTCCGTCGTGGTACGCCTTCGTCAACCCCTTCGCGTTCGCGCTGTTCATGATCGCGAACCTGATGGAGGTCGGCCGCAATCCCTTCGACATCCCCGAGGCGCCGACCGAGATCGTCGCGGGCTACCAGACCGAGTACTCCAGCGTCTACTTCGTGTTGATCTACCTCGGCGAGTTCATCCACATCTTCCTCGGCGGCGCCATCATCGCCACGCTGTTCCTCGGCGGCCCCGCCGGGCCGGTCCTGCCCGGAATCCTCTGGTTCATCATCAAGATCTGGGGGGTCTTCCTGTTCACCCAGTGGGCCCGCTCGGCGCTGCCGCGGCTCCGTATCGACCAGCTCATCCAGATCGGCTGGAAGGGGATGCTGGTGCTGTCGCTCGCGAACCTGATCCTCACGGCCGTCATCGTGGGGGTGATCGCCTGACCATGATTGGAATGCTCAAATCGATGGCAACGACGATGAAACACGCTCTGGACGGCGAGAAGTTCACCGTCCAGTACCCCGAGGAGACGCCCGACGTCTCCCCGCGGTTCCGCGGCGTCCACAAGTTCTCACAGGAACGGTGCATCTGGTGTCGGCAGTGCGAGAACGTCTGCCCGAACGACACCATCCAGATCGTCACCGACGAACAGCGCAACGGCGAGCAGTACAACCTCCACATCGGGCAGTGCATCTACTGCCGGCTCTGCGAGGAGGTCTGCCCCGTCGACGCCATCCTCCTGACCCAGAACTTCGAGTTCACCGGCGACACCAAGGACGATCTGGCCTACAACATGGAGGAACTGAAGAACGTCCCCTGGTACAAGGACATCGACCCGCTCGCCTCGCGCGAACCCGACCGCGGCGCCTGGATCGGCGAGGGCGAGGGCGAAGTGGACTACCAATAGACACCCACTTTTTACACGACCCCCTTCGGGGGTCGGCAAAAACGTGGGGAAAATATGCGCGCGCTCCTCCAGCCGCGCTCTCACTTCGTTCGAGCGCGTTAGTCGTCGCGCGCTACGGCGGCTCGGCGACCTCCGTCGCCTCGCCGCCGCGAACCGCCTCGGTCGCTTCGCTCCCTCGGCGGATGCTCCGGTGGTTCGTCGTTCCTGTCGCAGTGTCCCACCTCCGACACCAAAATTTACTCCGTGTGCCGCACATCCACCGTTCGCCATGGAGAAGGTAGCAATCGACGACCTGGAGAACGACCCGCGCGTCGCGGACGTACAGAAACACGCCACGGGCCCGCTTGGGCTGTCGGACATGGCGCTGAACTACTACGAACTCGAACCCGGCGACTCCTTCTCCGGCGGGATTCACACCCACATGGATCAGGAGGAGGTCTTCTACGTGATGGAGGGGACGGCGACCTTCGAGACGCCGGAGGACACCCACGAGGTCGGCCCCGACGAGGTCGTCCGGTTCGCCCCCGGCGAGTACCAGGAGGGCAGAAACGACGGCGACGACCGCGTCCGTGCGCTGGCGATGGGCGCCCCGCAGGGGATGGGCGAGACGCGCACGAAGTTGCCCTGCCGGGCGTGCGGTGCGGACTACCACGTCACCGACGTCGACGGCGAAGACGTGACGCTGACCTGTCCCGACTGCGGCAACGTCGTCGAGGTGTAGCCGGTCCGGACGCCACGAACCGCGGCGGTTTTCACGGAGGCGACCCCACTCGGGGCCATGACCAGCGCCGACGACGCCGAGGGCCTGCCGGACATCCCGGTCGTCTGCACCGAGTGTGACACGCGCACGAAGGTCCCGCGCTCCTCCCGGTCGTCCGGTGTGATTTGAACGATGTCGCAGACATCGTTCGTCATGTCGAAACAGCCTACGGCGTTCTTTCGAGCAAACCGCTAGACCCTCTTCGTCCGCTTGCGGGTTCTTCCCGCTGTATCAGTCGTTTCAGCTTGGTGGTTGCCGAGTGGAAGAGTATTCAACCACCCGCGAACGCCGTTCATTATCGGTATCTCCGACCAGTCGGTATCGATCAGGATGCGATTCGTTTTTCGAGCCACCCGCCAGCCTTACCGCAGATGAGTCCTCCAACCGCTTGGAACGTAAGAATCGCTACCATCAGGACACCGAAGACGAGGAACACCCAGGGAGCCGAGTCCGTAATGAGTCCACCCGCCATCTGAATCGCGCTATCGTACATCAAATACAGGATTGGGAACGTCCCAACGAGTGCTGCGCCGACGCCGACCCGTTGGGGGTTTCTCTCGCCTCTTGCGGCGAGGAACCCGGCGACAGCGCTCCCGATAAGGCTGATCGATACGTAGACCGAGCTCCCCGAGCCATATACCGCGTTATAAGAATAGATTGCTACCCATCCGAGTACTCCACCGGCGGCTATGTAAATGAGCTCTTGCCGATTTACCATCGTATAGTTAAGCGGATGTTTTGTTGGCATTTTCGTCACATTACTTCCTAACTGAGTTTGGTTTTTGGGTATTCCGT
Source organism: Natronomonas marina (assembly GCF_024298905.1). Taxonomy (NCBI): domain Archaea; kingdom Methanobacteriati; phylum Methanobacteriota; class Halobacteria; order Halobacteriales; family Natronomonadaceae; genus Natronomonas; species Natronomonas marina. The sequence continues at coordinate 2,520,065 of NZ_CP101154.1, read as the reverse complement.
GCAGTACCACTGGAGATTGGAGTAGTAGCAGAAGTCGGCTTGTACAGACACATCGGTGACGCTATCGAAGTAGAATGTCAGATCAACTCTCTGAAATATACCGGGGGCCCCCGGAACTGCGCCTTGCCAGCTAGTGGTGTGTTTATATACATCTCCATCGAACGAATAGTTCCCCACTAAGACTCCTAATAGCGAAACGGAAACCTCAAAATCACCATCGTTCGGACATACTTCAACACCAATACGGGCTATTTGACCACCAAGGCACCTCGAATTCACTTTCGAGACACGCGTAGATGAGGAAACCGGACCGTCAGAACTGACCATGTTGTCGTCCGGCCATTCGACCTCTTCAGGTGGGATATAGACCACATTGGACTCTTCGACAGACGGAACGTCCTTTTGTTTCATCTGTTTCTCGTTTCCACCTGTGGTGCCCGAATTAGAATCCGCGACTGTATTGCCGGTCAGAAATGCAGTTCCTAACCCAAGGTTGCCGAGTGCTTTTATACTTTTTCGACGGGTCACTTGACTAACGATGGACACAGACCCAGACTTGTCATTTCTGTCGGTCTCCTTCGGAATATCTTCATCTGCCATATCTGTATAATCTTATTTTATATACTTAAATTTAATTCCTAATTAATAGATGCGGAGTAACATAAACTATCATCGTTCTTTCCGAGAGGTTTCATTGATTTCAGAGCAACTGCGCCACACCCAAGACTTACCGATGTTTCTGTAAGAAGGCAGACCCGCAGTGCGAGCTCCGTCTGTGGCTTGGGGGAGCTCTGGTCTTGCCGTCAACTGGGTTCGGACCGTCTTCATACTGACTGCCGACGACGGGTGTACCAATCATAGACCTTGGTTTTACAGCGGTAGCGAAGCGAAAGCCCACCCGTTCACGGGTAGGGATGAAGCCGACAACTGGGAATCTATCCACGAGGGTGCGCAGCCCCGGAGTTTTATAGTTGAGTAGGGCGTAAAAAGGCCGTACCGAGGCGGTCGAGCCGCCCGAATAAACGGATAATATCGGGATTCGGGCCACACTACGTCTGAATCTGAAGGAATCCCCTTCGGGGCCGCTGGCTGTGGATTCCGACACACGGTACCTCTGAATCCCATGCCGGGATAGGAGTAACGGCGGCTTGGCCCCGCCAGCAGTCCCGTCATGCCGACGAGACTGCAAACCTGAAACTCCCAACGTGGGAATCCCACGGCGTTAGTCATTCGGGGAAGTTATTGAGGAAAACCGTCTTTTCGATGTAATGACTGGCCGTGAGAAAGAAGTTGTACGCCACCTGAGCGAGGAAGACCTGGATAGACTGCTCACGGAAACTGACGACGTGAAGCAACACGAACGGCTCGTGTTCATCAAACGGCTATACAAGGGAGCGACGCTCGCTGAAGCCGCTGATGACGTTGGGCGATCAGAGGGGACAGCTGACAACTGGGTCGAACGCTGGAATGAAGGAGGACTGGGCAAACTCACGCCGAACTTCGGGGGCGGCAGGCCCCCGAAGCTCGGCGAGGCCGAACAGCAGCGACTGATCGAGCGACTCCGTGAGGGCCAGCCCTGGAAAAAACAGGAGATTCAGCATCTCCTCAACGAGGAATTCAATATCGAGTATCATCCACACTATCTACCGACGTTTCTGGACAACCTCGGCCTCTCGTACGCTATTCCACGGACGAAACGTCCTGATCGACCAGACGACGCCGAAGGGATTCTCGACGAACGCGTCGAGTACGCGTTCGACGAGGATGCCGACGATCAGCCTCACAACAAACGAGAGAAAGATCAAGACGACGAAGACTGGGACCGTGACGAGGATATTCGAACAGATGGTGGCACAGTCATCGGGTTTTTCGACCTGTCACATCCACAGCCGTGGGACAATTCTCAGCGGATGTACACAGTTGATGACCCACACATCACCCGGCCGCTGGTGAAAATCGACACACCAGCGGCCGGGTTCTATGCACTCAACGGTGAGAGTGTACTGTCGTTTCCGCCGAACCAGGAGAAAGAACAGATCTGTGAGTGCTTCGAGACGATCCGCGAGCAGAATCCGCGTACCCGGATTCTGCTCGTTTTAGATAACTTCTCATCTCACATTTGCAAGTACACTCGCAAGCGTGCCCACGAACTAGGAATTGATCTCGTATTCCTTCCGGTTGGATCGCCGCATCTCAATCCAATCGAGCCAGTCTGGAAAAGTCTCAAGTGGGAGTCATCACCGCTGATTGTCGAAGATGAAGACGAGTACCGAACACTCCTTGACGATCTGTTCGAAGAACTGACCGAGCAACTGAGCTTCGCTGCATCGTGGATTGACAATCACCTCAGTGGATTCCTCAATAAGATCCGCTAATCACTACAGCCGTGGGAGGAGGTCAACCCCTCCTACCGTTACTTGAGGATCACGAGACCGTTTGGCCGGATACGTCGACCGCACCGGTTTTTACAACGGCCGCCACAGGTCGAGGCATGACTGACACCGACGACGACGAGGGCCTGCCGGACATCCCGGTCGTCTGCAGCGAGTGTGACACGCGCACGAAGGTCCCGTTTTCGGATGTCGAGGACGCCGTCGCGCGGCACAACGAGCAACTCCACGACGGCGAGGCGGTCGCGGAGGTCGACCCCGCGGTGATGGACCAAATCGCGGACTTCGTCGCCGAGGACCTGGGACTGCTCGAGTAGCCACACCCAACGATTTACTGGTCGGCGTCGTAGGGGGAGTATGCTGACTCCCACGGCGTGTCGGGCCGAGATAACGGGCCTCCACGAGTTCTTCGTCGAGTGGTTCGCCGGGGCGGCCCCGCGGAGCGATCTCTCCCGCCTCGAGCGGGCGCTCGCCCCCGAGTTCGAGATGGTCACGACGGCCGGCGAGCGGGTCGACCACGAGGCGCTCGTCGACGGGATCGCGGAGTCGCACGGCCGCACCGCCGGCGAGGACTTCGACATCGACGTCCGGGAGATAGAGACGGTCGCGCTGCTGGACGACCACGCCGTGGTGCGGTACGAGGAGCGGCAGTCGACGGCGGCGGGCGAGACGGGCCGGGTCAGTACGGCGTTGTTCCGGGCCGACGAGGCCGCACCCGAGGGAGTCGTCTGGGTCACGCTGCAGGAGACGGGCCTGGAGTCCTGAAGCGGGGCTGGCCCGGCCTGCTGGCGTCGCCGGCGTGGAACGCAAAGGAAATCTTCAAAGGGAACCCGGATGCAGAGGTAAACAATGGCTGTAGTACCGTACCAGTTACTGGCGTTCCTGCTGTTCGCCCTCGTGACCGTCGGGGCGAGCCTGGGCGTCGTCTTGGCCCGTGACGTGTGGCACTCGGCGCTACTCTTGGGCGTGGCGCTGCTGTCCGTCGCGGTCCACTACGTGATGTTGAGCGCCGAGTTTCTGGCCGCGATGCAGGTACTCGTGTACGTCGGCGGGGTACTGATCCTCATCACCTTCGCGGTCATGCTGGTCCGCCGCGAGAGCGGGCCGGAGACGGAGGTGGCGCCGTGACGACCCGTCCGCGCCTCTACGGGGGGAGCAAGCTCACGGGGATCCTCGCTGTGGGACTTTTCGGTTTCCTCGCGGCCGTCTTCCTGACCTCGGGGTTCGGCACTGCCGAGGGGTTCGCCGACGGCTCGGTGACACGCTCTATCGGCTACGCGATGTTCAACCTCGACGCCGGTGACATCGCCAGCGAGGGCTTCCTCGTGGCCTTCATCACCATCGCCGTCGTGCTCGACGCCGCACTTGACGGCGCGGTCATGCTCGCAAAGAAGGACGAGGAGGGGGATGGCTGATGGTTCTCGGAACCGTCCCCGCCGAGTACTATCTCGTCCTCTCGGCGGCGGTGTTCTGTATCGGTGTCTTCGGCATCCTGACCCGGGAGAACGCCCTGATGTTCCTGATGAGCGTCGAGTTGATGCTGAACGCCGCGAACATCAACCTCGTCGCCTTCGCGTTCTACTGGGGGAACATCACCGGCCAGGTGTTCACGCTGTTCACGATGGCGCTGGCCGCGGCGGAGGTCGCCATCGGCATCGGTATCATCCTGGTGCTGTACCGTAACTTCGACGACGTGGACGTGACCGAAGCGACGACACTGAGGTGGTAATCATGGCAGGAATATACGCATACGCGCCGGCTATCGCGCTGCTGCCGTTCGTCTCGTTCCTGGTCGCACTCCTGGCCGGGAAGTGGCTCCCGAAGAAGGGCGCGCTCGCGGGCATCCTGGCGACGGCCGGGTCGCTCGGCCTCTCGGCGGCGATGCTCGCCAACGTCGTCCTCACGGGCGAGGGCTACGACGAGACGCTGTACACCTTCGTCGACGCGACCGAGACGTTCGACCTGACGTTCGGCCTCCTCGTCGACCCGCTGTCGGCCGCAATGTTGGTCATCGTCTCGCTCATCGCCTTCCTCGTGCACGTCTTCTCGCTCGGCTACATGAACGACGAGGGTGAACCGGGGCTGCCGCGCTACTACGCCGGTCTCGGACTGTTCTCGGCGAGCATGCTCGCGTTCGTCTTCTCGGCGAACCTGCTGATGGCCTTCTTCTTCTTCGAGCTGGTGGGCCTCTGTTCGTACCTGCTCATCGGCCACTGGTTCCGGGAGGACGCCCCGCCCTCCGCGGCGAAGAAGGCGTTCCTGGTCACCCGCTTCGGTGACTACTTCTTCCTGATCGGCGTCGTGGGCGTCCTGACGACGTTCGGCACCGCGGGCTTCGCCGGCGAGGACGGCTTCCCTGCGCTCGCGGAGGCGGTTCTGGCCGGCGAGGCGTCGGTCAACACCTTCGGCTTCGCGCCCGAGACGTGGTTCGCGGTGCTCGGCCTGCTCGTCCTCGGCGGCGTGCTCGGCAAATCCGCACAGTTCCCCTTCCATACGTGGCTGCCGGACGCCATGGAGGGTCCGACGCCCGTGTCGGCGCTCATCCACGCCGCGACGATGGTTGCCGCCGGCGTCTTCCTGGTCGCCCGGATGTACGGCTTCTACGCGCTGCTGCCGACGGTGCTGGCCATTATCGCGTTCACGGGCGGCTTCACGGCGCTGTTCGCGGCGTCGATGGGCGTCGTCAAAAACGAGATCAAGCAGGTGCTCGCCTACTCGACCATCAGCCAGTACGGCTACATGATGCTCGCGCTGGGCGCGGGCGGCTACGTCGCCGCGTTCTTCCATCTGACGACCCACGCGGTATTCAAGGCGCTACTGTTCCTCGGCGCCGGGTCAGTCATCATCGCCATGCACCACGAGGAGGACATGTGGCTGATGGGCGGGCTGAAAGACGAGATGCGGGTCACCTACCTCACGTTCCTCGCGGGGTCGCTCGCGCTCGCGGGCATCTTCCCGTTCGCCGGCTTCTGGTCGAAGGACGAGGTGCTGTTCGAGACGCTGGTCCACGGTCTCGGCGAGAGTCCGCTGCTGCTCGGCGGCTACCTGATGGGACTCGCGGCCGTGTTCGTGACCGGCTTCTACACCATCCGGATGGTGATGCTGACGTTCCACGGCGAGCCACGGACGGACACTGCCGAGGACCCCCACGGCGTCCGCTGGAACGTCAAGTTCCCGCTGTCGGTGCTGGGAGTGCTTGCGGTCGTCGCCGGCTTCCTCAACCCCGTCCCCATCAAGAAGCTCACCGGCGCGGAGGTGGACTTCCTGCATGCGTATCTCGACAACCCCGCCAGCGAGGAACTGCTGACGAGCGCCCACCACTACGGCGAGTTGACCCACGACTACGCCGGCTACACCACGGGCACAATCGCGGGCGGCGAGGTCGGAACGATGCTCGTCGGCGCGGGGCTGAGCCTCGGGCTGGCGCTTGCCGGTGCCGGCGCCGCGTTCTCGCTGTACCGCGGCGCCGACCCCGAACGGCACACGGAGAAACTCGGCGGTCTTCGGACGGTTCTCATGCACAACTACTACCAGGACGAGTACCAGGTGTGGCTCGCGGAGGGGCTGACGGTCCGCGTAGCGAGCGCGGCCGACACCTTCGATCAGGGCGTCATCGACGGCGCGGTCAATGCCGTTTCCAGCGTCAGCCTCTTCTCGGGCGACCGCCTGCGTCGGCTCCAGACGGGTATCGTCACCAACTACGCGGCGCTCATCACGCTCAGCGTGCTGGCGCTGCTGGCTGTCTTCGCCGTCATCGGGGGGTGGTTCTAGATGCTGATAGAGGCCCTCATCGCGGTCTGTCTGCTCGGTGCCGGCGCCGTCATGGTCGCGCCCGACCGCTACGCGGGGAAACTCGCCTTCGGCATCTCCGCGCTGCCCGTCGTCGGCTCGCTGTACATGTACTTCGGCTTCGACGGCAGCGGCAACGCCCTGCTCGGCGGCGACATCGCCTACGAGACGTTCTTCGAGTGGCTCTCGGTCGGTCCCTACACGGTCAACTACCACATGGGGCTGGACGGCATCTCGCTGCCGCTGGTCGTGCTGTCGACGGTGCTGACGATGCTGGCTATCCTGAGCGCGTGGACGCCCATCGACGAGCGGCAGAGCCAGTTCTACGGCCTGATGCTGTTCATGGAGGCCGCGCTCATCGGCGTGTTCGCGGCGCTCGACTTCCTGCTCTGGTTCGTCTTCTGGGAGGCCGTGCTGGTCCCGATGTACTTCCTCATCGGCGTCTGGGGCGGCCCGCGCCGGAAGTACGCCGCCATCAAGTTCTTCGTCTACACCAACATCGCGTCGCTGGTGATGTTCATCGGCTTCTTCGCCCTGGTGTTCGGTCTCGGGGACGCCGTCTCCTCGACGGGGCTGCCCGAGATCGCCCAGGCGCTGCGGGCCGGCCAGTTGAGCGCGCTCGGCCCCGTCCCGGCCAGCACGCTCGCGCTCGCCGCCTTCGTCGCCATGTTCGTCGGCTTCGCGGTGAAGGTGCCGGCCGTCCCGTTCCATACGTGGCTGCCGGACGCCCACGTCGAGGCGCCGACGCCGGCGTCGGTCATGCTGGCGGGCGTCCTCCTGAAGATGGGGACCTACGCGCTGTTGCGGTTCAACTTCACGATGCTGCCCGAGCAGGCGGCGACGCTCGCGGTGCCCATCGCCGCCCTCGCCGTCGTCTCCATCATCTACGGCGCACTGCTCGCGCTGGCCCAGTCCGATCTGAAGCGCATCGTCGCCTACTCGTCGGTCTCCTCGATGGGCTACGTCATCCTGGGGCTCATCGCCTACACCGTCTACGGCGTGGGCGGGGCGACCTTCCAGATGGTCGCCCACGGCCTCATCTCCGGGCTGCTGTTCATGACCGTCGGCGTCTTCTACAACGCCACCCACACCCGGATGGTCGGCGACATGTCCGGGATGGCCGACCGGATGCCCGTCACCGCGGGCGTCTTCGTCGCCGGCGCCTTCGCCTACATGGGCCTGCCGCTGATGGCCGGCTTCGCCGCCGAGCTGTTCATCTTCATTGGCGCCTTCCAGTCGACGGTTATCCCGGCCGCGCCGCTGTTCACGGCGCTTGCGATGTTCGGCATCGTCATCGTCGCCGGCTACCTGCTGTGGGCCATGCAGCGGTCGCTGTTCGGCCCCTTCCGGCTGGAGACCGACTACGAGATCACGCGGGCGCCCGTCCACGACGTGGTCCCCATCGTCACGCTCGTCCTGCTCATCGTCCTGCTCGGGACCGTCCCGGAACTGTTCTGGGGGATGATACAGGACGCGTCCGCCGCAGTCATCGACGTCGGAGGTGACCTGTAATGAGCAACCACTGGCTACTGCTCTCGCCGGCCGGCGCGTTCCTCCTCGCCGCGCTGGCGCTGTTCGTCATCGACTCGATCGACCCCGACAGCACGAACGGCCCGCTGCTGTCGGCCGTCGCCACCGTCGGCGGCCTGGTCGCGGCCGTCGCCTCCGGGGCGCTCCTGCTGTCGGGAGCCATCGACCTCCCGGCGCAGTTCTTCGAGGGCCAACTCGTCGTCGACGGGATGAGCCTCATCTTCACGTTCATATTCGGTAGCGTGACAGCGCTGGTCTCGCTGGCGTCGCTGGACTACGTCCGCGAGTTACCCTACAAGGCCGAGTACTACCTGCTCGTGCTGCTGGCGGCGACGGGGATGTCGCTGATGGCGTCGGCCAACAGCCTCGCGGTCGTCTTCGTCGCGCTGGAACTCTCCAGTCTCCCCTCCTACGCCCTGGTGGCGTACCTGAAGACCAACCGCGGCTCCGTCGAGGCCGGCCTGAAGTACTTCCTCGTCGGCGCGCTGTCGTCGAGCATCCTCGTGTACGGCATCTCGCTGGTGTACGCCGCCACCGGGAGCCTGCTGCTGGAGGACGTCGCGGCCGGCGCCAGCGAGGCCGCCGCCACCTACCCCGGCGTCCTCGGGGTCGGCATCCTCATGGTGCTGGGCGGCTTCGCGTTCAAGACCGCCTCGGTGCCGTTCCACTTCTGGGCGCCGGACGCCTACGAGGGCGCGCCCGCACCCGTCGCGGCGTTCATCTCCTCGGCCTCGAAGGCCGCCGGCTTCGTCGTCGCCTTCCGGGTGTTCACCGTCGCCTTCCCCATCGGCGACGTCGCCAGCTCCGTCGACTGGGTGCTCGCGTTCACGATACTGGCCGTCGTCACGATGACGGTCGGCAACTTCGCGGCGGCGACCCAGGAGAACGTCAAGCGCATGCTGGCGTACTCCTCGATCGGTCACGCCGGCTACGTCCTCATCGGGCTGGCCGCGCTGACCGGTGCCGGGGGCGTCGGCGCCGAGACGACGGCGCTGGGGGCAAGCATGCTCCATCTCCTCGTCTACGGCTTCATGAACACCGGCGCGTTCCTCTTCATCGCCCTGGGCGAACACTGGGAACTCGGTCGGACATTCGAGGACTACAACGGCCTCGCCAGGGAGGCGCCGGTCGCCTGCGTCGCCATGACGGTGTTCATGTTCTCGCTGGCCGGCCTGCCGGTCGGCGGGGGCTTCCTCTCGAAGTACTTCCTCATCGTCGGCGCGGTCGGCGCCGGCGTCTGGTGGCTCGGCGCGGTGCTGGCGGTCAACAGCGCCCTGAGCCTCTTCTACTACAGCCGGGTCGTCAAGGCGATGTGGATCGAAGAGCCCGAGGAGGGCCGCGAGATAGAGAGCTACCCGACGGCGCTGTACGCCGCCATCGTCGGGGCCGCGGTCGTGACGGTCCTGCTGTTGCCGGGACTTGCGGTGTTCGATGTGGCGGCCTTCGACGCCGCCGGCGCGCTGCTGTAGGCGCCCACGCCGGTCCCGTATGGGGTCCAGCACGTTTTAGACGGTCCCCGCCCACCGACCGCTATGGACCGACTGGTGCTCGGGTCCGGGGCCGTCGGCTCCGCGCTCCTCGAGCGACTGGCCGGGCGGCCCGGGTCGCTCGTCGTCCTGATCGAGGACGACCAGCAGATCGAGTCGCTCCGCGAGGAAGGCGTCGACGCCCGCAGCGTCGACGTGACCGACCCGACCGCGATCAGGACCGTCGCGGGCCCGGTCGAGTCGGTCGTCGTGTTTCCGGGCACCCTCGAGGACGGGCCGGCGCTCGCCGAGAGCGCCCGGAGCGCCTATGCCGACGCGTTCGTTCTGGCGTGTCTCGGCGCCGACACCGACGCGACCGACCGGCGCGTCGTCGCCGAGTTCGCCGACCGCGTCGTCGACGTGACCGGCGAGACCGCCTCGTACCTGCTGGAGCGGGCCGGCGACCCCGGCGTCCGTCCCCGGCGCCTCCAGCGGACCATCCGCGAAATCGACGGGACGCTCGGCGTGTTCGCCCACAACGACCCCGACCCGGACGCCATCGCGTCGGCGGTCTGTCTCCGTCGCATCGCCGAACGGGCCGGCACCGACGCGAAGGTCTGCTACTACGGCGACATCGACCACCAGGAGAACCGCGCGCTGGTGAACCTACTGGAGTACGACCTCCGGAACCTCGACCCCGACGCCGACCTGACGGGGTTCGACGGGTTCGCCCTGGTCGATCACTCCCGCCCCGGTATCAACAGCGGGCTGCCCGAGGGGACGCCAATCGACATCGTGATCGACCACCACCCGCCGCGAGCGCCGGTCGAGGCCCGGTTCGTCGACCTCCGAAGCGACGTGGGCGCGACGTGTACGCTCCTGACCGACTACCTGCGGCAACTGGACATCGAACCGGGGACGGACCTCGCCACGGGGCTGCTGTACGGCCTCCGGACGGACACGAAGGACTTCAGCCGGGAGGTGTCCACGGCGGACTTCGAGGCGGCCGCGATGCTGGTCGAACACGCCGACAGCAGCGCACTCCAGCGGATCGAGTCGCCGAGCGTCGCTGGCGAGACGCTGGACACCGTCGCCGAGGCGGTCCGGAACCGTCGCGTCGAGGGCGACGTGATGACGACCTGCGTCGGCGAGGTGACCGACCGCGACGCCCTCGCGCAGGCGGCCGACCGACTCCTCGAGATGGAGGGCGTCTCGACGACGCTCGTGTTCGGCTACACCGACGAGGTGGTGTTCGTCTCGGCCCGCTCGCGGGCGGGCGGGCTCGATCTGGGCGAGACGCTCCGGGAGGCGTTCGGCCAGATCGGCAGCGCCGGCGGCCACGCGGACATGGCCGGCGCCCAGATACCGGTCGGGATGTTGCTGGAGGGGACTGACGACGCCGACCGCGGGCAGGTCATCGAAGACGTCGTCGTCGAGCGATTCTTCGAAGCCGTCGGCGTCGAGGCCGACCGCGCGTCGGCGGTCGCCTACGGTCGCTTCCTCGGGCCCGACAGTCCCGGCGACGGCCAGTGAGCTTTTTGCGGCGTCGGCCCCTTCGATTCGACGATGGTCGATGACCCCGATACGACGATCTACGAGGACAAACCCCGGGTGAAAGACTACATGACCCGCGACGTCGTGACGGTCTCGCCGGAGGACACCGTCGGTGACGTCGCCGAGCGCATCGCCGACAGCGATGCCCACAGCGGCTTTCCGGTCTGTGACGGCCGCCGCGTCGAGGGGTTCATCAGCGCACGCGATCTGCTGTTGGCCGACGACCAGGACCCCATCTTCACGGTGATGACCAAGGACATCATCGTCGCCCACCCGGACATGAAGATAACCGACGCCGCCCGCGTCATCCTGCGGTCGGGCATCCAGCGGCTCCCGGTCGTCGACGACGCCGGCAACCTGGCGGGCATCATCTCCAACGCCGACGTCATCCGCTCGCAGATAGAGCGTGCGACGCCGGAGAAGGTCGGCAAACTCAAGCGGACCCTCGAGAGCATCCACGGCGCCGACGCCACCGAGGAGCACCGCACGGTCGAGCTGTCGGTGCTGACGCCGACCCAGACGAAGGTCTACACCGACGAACTCGAGGGCCGCAGCTACGAACTCGAAAACGGGCTGGCCGAACCGCTCGTGGTCATCGACAACGCGGGCGAACTGCTGCTGGCCGACGGCCACCACCGCGTGAAGGCCGCCGCACGCCTCGGCATCGAGGAGATGGATGCCTACGTGATCGTTCTCGACGAACGGGTCGAGTTGGGGATGGCCGAGACCGCCCGACAGGCCGATCTGGAGTCGATCGACGACATTCAGGAGGTCGACTACGCCCACCATCCGCTCGTCGAGACGACGAAGCGACTCCAGGACCACGAGTAGCGGTGGATTCGTTCCGCGTTGGCGGCGGTGAGAACCACGCCAACCTTCATAGTTGCACCATCCCAATCGGGCTTTATGTTCGACGAAGAGGACCTCGCGGAGATACGGTCCGAGCGCGAACAGTGGGAGGAGGAGACGCTCGAACGGTTCCTCGAGCGCGGGGAACGCAAAGACGATTTCGTGACCGTCTCGAACCACGAGGTCGACCGGCTGTACACACCGGAGGACGTCGCCGATGTCGACTACGACGAGGACCTCGGCTACCCGGGCGAACCGCCGTACACCCGGGGGCCCTACCCGACGATGTACCGGGGACGTACCTGGACGATGCGGCAGTTCGCCGGCTTCGGCACCGCCGAGGAGACCAACGAGCGGTTCCACTACCTCATCGAGAACGGCCAGACGGGGCTGTCGACGGCCTTCGACATGCCGACGCTGATGGGCATCGATTCGGACCACCGGATGAGCGAGGGCGAGGTCGGCAAGGAGGGCGTCGCGGTCGACACGCTGGCCGACATGGAGATACTGTTCGACGGCATCGACATCGGCGACATCTCCACCTCCTTTACGATCAACCCCTCGGCGCCGGTCATCTACGCGATGTACATCGCCCTGGCGGACCAGCAGGGCGTCCCCCGCGAGGAGGTCCGCGGCACGCTGCAGAACGACATGCTCAAGGAGTTCATCGCCCAGAAGGAGTGGGTCATCCCGCCGGAACCCTCGCTGGACGTCGTCACCGACACCATCGAGTTCGCCGTCGAGGAGACGCCGAAGTTCCACCCCGTCTCCATCTCGGGCTATCACATCCGCGAGGCCGGCTCGACCGCGGCCCAGGAGGCCGCCTTCACGCTCGCCGACGGCTTCGCCTACGTGGAGGACTGCCTGGAGCGCGGTCTCGAAGTCGACGATTTCGGTCCGCTCCTGTCCTTCTTCTTCAACTCCCACAACTCGATGTTCGAGGAGGTGGCGAAGTTCCGCGCCTCCCGGCGCATCTACGCCCGCGTCATGGACGAGTGGTACGACGCCGACGCCGACGAGTCGAAGCGGCTGAAGTTCCACACCCAGACCGCGGGGCAGTCGCTGACCGCCCAGCAGCCGCTGAACAACATCGTCCGGGTGACGGTGCAGGCGATGGCGGCCGTGCTGGGCGGCACGCAGTCGCTGCACACCAACAGCTACGACGAGGCCCTGGCGCTGCCGAGCGAGGAGGCCGTCCGGGTCGCGCTGCGCACCCAGCAGATACTGGCCGAGGAGTCCGGCGTCGCCGACATCGTCGACCCGATGGGCGGGAGCTTCGCCGTCGAGAAGCTGACCGACGAGATGGAGGCCGAGATCATGGCCTACATCGAGGAGATACGGGAGATGGGCGACGGCTCCGTCCGCGACGGCGTGCTCGAAGGGATCGAGCAGGGGTACTTCCACCGCGAGATCCAGGAGGCTTCCTACGAGTACCAGAAGCGCGTCGATGCCGGCGAGGAGGTCGTCGTCGGCGTCAACGAGTACACCATCGACGAGGAGACCGACCCCGACATCCTGAAGGTCGACCCGGAGACCCGCGACCGACAGCTCGGCCGCCTCGAACGGGTCAAGGCCGAGCGCGACGACGACGAGGTCGCGGCGGCGCTGGAGTCGGTCGGTGAAGCCATCGAGAGCGGCGACAACGTGATGCCGCCGATCATCGACGCGGTGAAGGCCTACGCCACGATGGGCGAGATAATGGAGGTCTTCGAGGACCACCACGGCGCCTACCAGGAGAAGGTCGGGCTGGCCTGACTAGGTTCGCGGCTCGCGGCTCTCGAGGTCGCCGGCGACGACGACCGGTACCTCCGCCCGGAGGAGGACCTCCTGTGCGCCCGGCTTCAGCTGTAGCTTCCCGGCCGGCGAGCGGCGGCGCCCGCCGATACAGATGGCGTCGACATCGAGGTCGGCGGCGGTGTCCAGCAACCCGCGGGTGGCGTCGTCGTCCCTGACGCCCGTCGCCGTCGCCTCGATGCCGACCGTCCCGAGGTGGTCGAGCGCCTCGGCGACCGCGGGAACGTCCTCGACGAAACCGTCCCCCTCGTGGACGTGGACGACCGTTACCCGGACCGCGTCGGCCGCCTCGGGCAGCGCCGCGACGGCGTCGAGTTTGTCCCCCAGGTGTTCGTCGTCGGACTGGACGGCGAGCGCGAGGTGGTACATATCCGTCACGTTGGTGACGCGTCGAAAAGAAGCTTCGTCTCCGCCCGAGTCGGTTCCGTCAGGCGTACCGCCGGGAGACGAAAACGACGAGGACGAGCAGGACTCCGAGGAAGGTTCCGATGGTCGAGACGCCGAAGGCCGCGAGGCCGAGCGGCGTGGGCTGGAAGGTCACCAGTCCCAGAAAGGAGACGGCTTCGAGGTCCCGCAGTCCCATGCTGCCGATGACGGCGCCCATCAGCCCCGCGATGGCGACGACGACGGCGTACAGCGTCAGGATGATCCGACTTCCGCCGAAGCCCGAGGCCCGTTCTGTCTCGGTCACGCCCGTCCGTACGACCTCGTCGGCGATGAGCGTTTCCCAATCGACTCGGCGCCGAAACCGCGCGCCTTTTGTCCCGCCGCTTCCAACGCGCCGTATGGCCGAGGCCACCCGGGAGTTCACGGAGAAGGAGTACTTCCTGCTCGTGTTGGTCGGCGTCGCAGTTCTCATGGCGGCAACCGGGCTGATTCTCGTGTTGACCGCGGTTTGATGTAGTTCCTCCCGGCCAGCGTCGGCCGTCGACGGACCGGTTCGCGGCGACGGGGGCGTGGTACGGCCGGGGGCGCCCGTACGAAAGCCGGGTCACAGCACGAACGCGTAGACGAAAATGAACCCGAAGTAGACGACGAGCAGGGCCCCCAGTGCCTTCAGCCGGAAGAGCCGCAGTTCGTCCCGTTCGTCGGCGCGGGCCTCGCGGTAGGCCGCTCGCTCGTCGTCGGTGAGGCGCCCGGAGTGGGTCAGCCCGCGGTGCAGCGCCAACAGCCGTGTATCGACGAATCGGTCCCCGCAGTACGCACAGACCGCCGGCTCCGACGGCGCCTCGGCGGGCGGGGCGTCCCTGTCGCCGGCCGGCCGCGATCCATCGCCGGTCATGAGACGTAGGGAGGAACCGAGTACGGTTGTGAGACGATCCAGAGGCTGGCCATCGTGTAGCAGACCATCGCAGCGGTGATCCCGTACTGGCTGCGGACGGCCTGTAGCTTGCCGGGGAACACCTCGTAGGCGGCGGCGTGGGCGACCCAGATGGCCAGCAGGTGCCCGAGGACGACCGCGCCGAGTTCGACGCCGCCGAACCAGCCGGGCAACACGAGCGCGACGGGGGCCGGCGGGCCGAGCGGCGCCACAATCGCGCCGAGGAGCGCCGGCGACAGCTCGAGGAAGTACCCCAGGAAGTGCGCGAGGTGGTAGCCGGCGGCGATGGCCAGGAGTGGCGGCGCGAACCGGCGAGCGAGCGCGTCCGCCGGGAGGTAGGTCCGGGCGGTCCGCTTGCTGTAGCGGACCGCGAGCGCGTAGACGCCGAGGACGAGGAGGTAGCCGACGACCAGGGCCGCGGGGTACAGGAGCGCCGGCGGGACGCCGGCCTCGACGGCGGCGACGGCGGCCCCGCGCCACAGCGGCGTCGCCACGAGGCCGTCGTAGGTCGTCACCCACAGGACCGCGACGACGAAGGCCACCTCGGCCCGCGAGGTGACGAGTTTCGGCGCGTCGAGACCGACGCCGGGCAGCCGGACGCGGACGCCCCCGTCGTAGTACAGCGGCGCGAGCCGGCCGAAGTACCGGAAGACGCGGGCGATTGGGTCGACCCGCCGAAACCAGGTGTCGGCGCCGAAGGCGACGGCGCCGGCCAGCGTCACGGCGGTGTAGACGGCGACGACGCCGGCCAGGAACCGGGGGCGGTCGGCGACGGGGCTGACCACCTCCAGCCAGACGAGTCCGAGGAGGCCGGCGACGCTGGGCCAGGCGTCCAGTCGCTCGGGGTAGCGCCACCCCAGCGACGGCAGCGCCGACGCCACCGTGCGCCAGGGGTTCAGGGCGGGCCAGGTGTTGCCGACGAGGTAGGTGCTCATCGTGTAGCCGGACCACCAGCCGACCCACACGACCAGCACGGCGGCGTTGCGGGTCGGCGTCGGCGGGCCGAAGAACCCGACCGCCAGCACGAACAGCAGGCCGGCGACGCCGAACAGGCGCAGCCCCGAGCGGACGAGCCCTTCGAGGGGGGGGCTGCTGCCGCGGCGCCAGCCGTGAACCCGGCGGACGAACGATCGGTCGGTGACGAACGACGCGAGCAGGAAGGAGGCGCCGACGACGCCGCCGCCGGTCGTCAGGAAGAGCCAGGTCGGGACGTCGAGCGAGCGGGTCGACGCCCCCGCGAGGCCGGCCCCGTGGGCGGCCGCGGGCGTGGCGACGGCGATCAGGACCCCTAGGGTGGCGAGCGCGAGACGACGGCGGCGGCTCATCACCGATGGTAGGCACCTGTCGTTGGTGAGGGTTGCGGAATCGGCCGTGCCGTTCGACTATCGTGCCACAACTGCGGGCGCCACAGGAGCACGCGCGCATATTTTCCCCACGTTTTTGCCGCGGGCGGCGGCCACAGGCCGCCGCCGAATGGTCGTGGCGGCCATGCCGCCACGCAACCCCCTCGCGCAGCGAGGGGGTCGTGTAAAAAGTGGGTGTTCAGACGATGGCGCCGGCGTACAGCACGACGACGAGGAAGACCCAGACGACGTCGACGAAGTGCCAGTACATCGAGACGGTGCTGACGGAGGTGTGTTTCTCGGCGGAGTACTGGCCGTACAGCGCCCGGACGAAGACGATGGCGAGCAGGACGGCCCCGAGGCTGACGTGGAGGCCGTGGAGGCCCGTCAGCCCGTAGAAGGCCGACCCGTAGGCGCCCTCGGTGATGGTGAAGCCCTCGTGGACGATGAACTCGTAGTACTCGTAGACCTGCCCGAGCAGGAAGACGAACCCGAGAAGCAGCGTCACGCCGAGCAGGCGGACGAACCGGGTTCGGTCGTCCTTCAGCAGCGCGTGGTGGGCGTAGTGCATCGTGAACGAACTCGCGATCAGGATGAGCGTGTTCACGACGACGAGCGAACTGAGGATGTCCCCGGAGACGACGAGTTCGGGCAGCGCCTCCTCGCTCCAGACGCTGGAGCCGCGGACGAAGAAGTAGTACATGAAGCCGGCGCCGAAGGTGGCCACCTCGGTGGCGAGAAACAGCAGCATCGTCAGTTTCAGCGGGAAGCCGTAATCCTCGGCCTCGCCCTCCCAGAAGTTCACGATGAAGGCGTGGTAGAGCCAGCCGTACAGCCCGACGAGGAAGGCGACGGAGCTGAGGATGAACACGCCTGCGCCGACGGCGGGGCTGAGAATGTCGTTCTGTCCGAGCACGAACAGCGCCGCACCGATGTAGAAGCCGCTGCCGCCCAGTGCCGTGATGAACGGCCACCAGGAGGCCTCACCGAACCCCTTCGGCCAGTCCTCGACCGCGGGCAGGTGGTGGTCGTGGCCCCCGTGGCCCTCGTCGTGGTCAACGCTCATACCGGGACCATTCGAGTGAAGCGATAAAAACCCTCTCAAAGCCGACCGACGGCGGCCGGAAGGGGACCGTCACCGGGCGCCTCAGGCGGCCGGCGTCGGGGTCGGCGTCGGGGTGGCTTCGGTGCCGTTGGTCGCGTTGCCGCTGCCCTGGCCGCCGGACTCGGCGGCCTCCTGCTGGTCGGCCAGCCACTGGTCGTACTCCTCGCCGCCCATCACGATGAACTCGCCGTTCATCTGGGAGTGGCCGACGCCGCAGTACTCGGTGCAGTAGAACTGGTGGTTGCCCTCCTCGTTGGCGACCGTCTTGATGGTGTTGTACTCGCCGGGGAAGGCGCTCTGCTTGAGACCGAGGTCGGGCGCCGACAGCATGTGGAGCCAGTCCTCGGAGATGACGTGGATGTAGACCGGTCGGTCGGTCGGGATCCGTATCTCGTTGTTCGTCGTGACCTCGGTACCCTCGTAGATGGCCTCCCAGCCGTAGCGGAACGCGCGAAGCTCGATTTCGACGGCGTCGTCCTCGGACTCGTAGGGGCCGGCGGCGCCCTCGAGGTCCTCGGAGACGGTCGGCTCGACCCGCTCCTCGTCGCCGGGGATGGGGTTGCCGACGACCTCGACGGCCAGCACCTGATAGGAGGCGAAGCCGACGAACAGCAGGACGATGGCGGTCGCGACCGTCCAGGTAATCTCGAGGCGGCGGTTCTCGCGCGTCGGGTCCGGGTCGTCGTTGTTCCGGAACTTGACGACGGCGTAGATGAGGATGGCCTCGACGAGGATGGTGATGGGGATAGCGGCGTACAGAAGCGTCAGGTTCAGGTCGCTGATCAACTCGATGTTCTTCGTCTGGGCGGCGACCGGTGTCGACGCCACGACGAGAAGCGCGACCCCGAGTGCCGCATGGACGAGACGCGTCGCTCTCATTGACGGCAGCTATGGAACACCGAAGTAAATAGTTGCTGACTTCCCCCGAGCGCGTTCGGAAACACGGGGTCTAAGTGCGCGCAGAATAAGGACGACTTATGGACCGCCAGCCCTCGGCGACGGCGCTTCTCGCGGCGGCGACCGTCGGCGTCTACGTGCTGGTCGTGGTGGGGGCGACCGCGGCGCTGGCCGACGCCGCCGCGGCCTGTTCCGGCTGGCCGGCCTGCGGCGGCGACGTCTCCTCGCCGGCCGTCGCGGTCGTACTCGCTCACCGCCTGGCCGCCGCCATCGTCGGCCTGCTGGTCGCCGTCACCGCCGTTTTCGCGTGGTCGGACCTCGGCGGTCGGAGCCGTGCCGCCCTCGGTACCGCGGTCGTACTCTATCCCGTGCAGGCGGGCTTCGGTGCGCTGGTCGCGTCCGGCGGCGGCGTCGCCGGTCTCCACCTCGCCGTGGCGATGGCCATCTTCGCGGCGCTCGTGCTCGCTTTGGCCTGGCACCTCGAAGCCGAGACCGGGACCGACGACGCCCCCGCGAGGACGCCCGACCCGGACCCGGCCCTCGACGAGCCCGTGCCGGAACCGGCGCCGCTGTCGGACCTCGACGGGCTCCGGCGGGTCAGGGCGACCGCGTGGGCGTACTTCCAGTTGATGAAGCCCCGGCTGATGTGGCTGCTCTGTCTGGTCGCGGGGGCCGGCATGGCGCTGGCCGGGACGCCGACGGTGCGGACCGTCCTCGCAACGCTGGGCGGCGGCATCCTCGCCATCGGCGCCTCGGGTACCTTCAACCACGTCCTCGAGCGGGACATCGACCGCCGGATGGAGCGGACCGCCGACCGGCCGGTGGCGACCCACGTCGTCCCCGTCCGGAACGCCTTCGCGTTCGGCGGCCTGTTGACCGTCGCCGCGCTGGGGGCGTTCCTCTCGGTGAACCTGCTGGTCGCCGCGCTCGGCCTGGCCGCCATCGCCTTCTACAGCGTCGTCTACACGCTGATGCTGAAGCCCAACACCGTCCAGAACACCGTCATCGGCGGTGCGGCGGGCGCGCTGCCGGCCCTCATCGGCTACGCGGCCGTCGCGGGGACGCTCGGCGTCACCGGGGTCGTGCTGGCCGGCGTCATCTTCCTGTGGACGCCGGCGCACTTCTACAACCTCGCGCTGGCGTACAAGGACGACTACGAGCGCGGCGGCTTCCCGATGATGCCCGTCGTTCGCGGCGAGACGGAGACCCGAAAGCACATCCTGCTGTACCTCGGGGCGACGCTGCTCGCCGCCAGTGCGCTGTCGGCGCTGTCGGGGCTCGGGTGGCTCTACGCGGCCGTGACGGTCACGCTCGGCGGGGTCTTCCTGTGGGCGGTCGTGAGACTCCACCGCGAACGGACCGAGTCGGCTGCGTTCCGTGCTTTCCACGCATCGAACGCCTACCTCGGCCTGCTCCTGGTCGCGGTCGTCGTCGACGCGCTCGCGGTGTGATGTCCCGCCTCGAGGCCCTCGTGGACGACCGGCAGACGCTCCTCTACACCGCCGTCGTCGCCAACACGCTCGTCCTCCTGCTGTTGCTGTACGCGCTGTTGGCCGGCCGGACGCCGACGTACTACTGGGCGGTCCCGGTCGTCTGGCTCACCGTCGGCGCGTGGGCACTGTTGCGGACGCCGCGGCCGCCCGCCTCCGACCGGACCCGACTCGCCGCCGGGTCCGTCGCGGCCGTCTACTTCGGTGTCCTGGCGGTGGTCGGCGGGCTGGCCGGGCCGGGCGGTGCCCCGGCGACCGGGCTGTCGGTCCAGGTCACCCAACTGCCGCCGGGGTGGAACCCCGCGCTGCTGTACGGCGGGCGGACGGTGCGGGTCGCAGTCGTCCCCTTCACGGCGTTCGGCTACGCCGTGCTGTCGTATCTGGTCTACCTGACGGCCATCGAGGCGAAGGGGGTCCTGGCCGGCGGTCTCCTCGGACTCCTCTCGTGTGTCTCCTGTACGCTGCCGGTCGTCGCGTCCGTGCTGGGCGGCTTCCTGGGCGGCGGCGCGGCGCTGGCGGCGGCGGCCTCTGCACAGACCTACGCCGTCGGCACCGTCGTCTTCGTCGTCACCGTGGTCCTGCTGTCGGTCCGCCCCGGCGTTCCGGGCCGGTAGTGATAACACCCGAGAGGACCGTACCCGGTGTATGGCCGACGTCGAGATAGAGTACTGCGTCCCATGTGGTTTCCTGAACCGCGCGAGCGACCTCGCCGAGGCGCTCTTGTCGACGTTCGGCGAGGACGTCGACCGCGTCTCACTCGTGACGGGCGCCCACGGCGTCTTCGAGGTACGCGTCGACGACGCCGTCGTCTTCGACAAGGAGTCCGACGAGTACGACGTCGACGAGATAACGCGTCGCGTCCGGGCGGAACTGTAGTCAGGGGATTCCGAACATCAGATTCGCCGCGATGAGGAGGATACCAGCGCCGCCGACGAGAAAGAGCCCGGTGGCGACGCCGTGGGCCTGACCCAGGCCGTGCTGTCTGGCCAGCACGTAGCTCCCCGCAAAGAGGAACCCGACGAGGAGGAGTCCGAAGAGCCCCACGATGGCACCGAACAGGCTAGGGGCGAGGCTCTCGGAGGTTCCCATCCCGCCGACGACGCCAACCGATAGCGCGCCGACGAGGAGCGCAATCGCCAGGAAGACGGCGCCGAGGCGCATCGGCGACTCCGACTCGGCCGTCCCCGTGACGCCCGTGTACGGCTCGATCCCCTCCTCGCCGCCGTCCGTCGATTCCGCGATGCCGATTCGGGACAGCGCCAGGAATATCGCGCCGAACACCAGTCCCATCAACACCGTACTGCCGAGCAGATGCGTACTCATGGCTTCTTGGGGTGTGGTCCGTGGGCACGTACAAATACCTTGGTGTGTCCTCTCACCCCGTGGCACCCGTCGGCCCGAAAGGTGATCGTTCGCCGCCGTTCGGCCTCCGATCGTTCTTCGTCGGCGATCGCCGTTCGACGCTTCGATCCCAGCACTTAAAACCACCGGTGGGCGAGAGGGTGTCGCCGCATCTTCGGGACGCAAAAGCTAAGTACATCTCGCCGCCAGCGTGTACCACGTCACCGACTATCATGTTAGATTCCCTCGCATTGGCACACCAGGTCCCGGAGGATTGGCGGGCGCAGGCGGAGGTGTTCAACGAGCTGTTCTTCGTCTTCCTCGTCGTGGGCACGCTCGTCGGCGTCGTGGTCGTCTCGTACACGCTGTACAACGCATACAAGAACCGCGACGACGGCCAGGGCCGAGAGGAGTTCGACGCGCCACAGCTCGGCGAACTGCCGACCGGACAGGAGGGCGGCAAGAGCAGCAAGCTCTTTTTGTCGTTCGGGCTCAGCGCCATCATCGTCATCAGTCTCGTGGTCTACTCCTACGGGCTGTTGCTCTACGTCGAGCAGGGACCGAGCGGCGACGTGGCCGACGAACAGAACATGGAGGTCGACGTGACGGGCATCCAGTTCATCTGGCAGTACGAGTACCCCAACGGCGTGGAGACGACGGGGACGATGCGGGTCCCGAGGGGGGAACTGATACGCCTGGCGGTGACCTCCGGCGACGTCTGGCACAACTTCGGCGTCCCGGATCTCCGCGTCAAGACCGACGCGATTCCGGGGGAGTACTCCCACACCTGGTTCATCGCAAACGAGACGGGCAGCTACACGATAAAGTGCTACGAACTGTGCGGCAGCGGCCATTCCGATATGACCGGTGAGATAGTCGTCATGGAGCAAGAGGAGTTCGACGAGTGGTACGAATCGGCAGGCGCGAACGTGACCGAGGAATCGACGCCGACCCCGACGCCGGGCGGCCACGGCGAGGCCAGCGTCTCGACCGTGGGTGACGGGTCGGCCAGCGCCCACCGTGCGGGGGTGGCGGCCCGATGAGCGGACTCCCGCCGACGTCGTCGGTCAAGCGCTGGCTCGTCACGACCAACCACAAGGACGTCGGCATCCTCTACATCGTCACGTCGCTTTTCTTCCTGCTTTTCGGCGGCGTACTGGCACTTCTGATCCGGCTGCAACTCGTCCAGCCGGGCACACAGATTCTGGCCGACGCGGCGTACTACGAGACGGTCACCGCCCACGGTCTCCTCATGGTGTTTTGGTTCCTCTCGCCCTTCGCGTTCGGCTTTGCGAACTACCTCGTCCCGCTGCAGATCGGGGCCGACGACCTCGCGTTCCCGCGATTGAACGCGCTGTCGTACTGGATGTACCTCCTGTCTGGGCTCCTGTTCGGCGTCTCGTTCTTCCAGAGCGAGACGCTGAGCACGGGCTGGACGATATACGCCCCGCTGAACGTGCCGGCGTACACTCCGACTCCAGGGGCGACCGCGGCGGTGCTCGCACTGGGTATGTTCGTCGTCGCGGTCACCGCCTCGACGATCAACTTCCTGACGACCATCCACCACGCCCGCGCCGAGGGGATGGGCCTGATGGACATGCCGATGTTTACGTGGTCCATCCTCGCGACGGTGTGGATGATGCTCTTCGCCTTCGCCGCGCTGCTCGGCGCCGTGCTCATCCTCGCCTCCGACCGGGTCGTCGGCAGCCTCTACTTCTCGGCGACCGAGGGCGGGGCGCTCCTGTGGGGCCACCTGTTTTGGTTCTTCGGCCACCCCGAGGTCTACATCGTCTTCTTCCCCGCCCTCGGCGTCATGCTGGAACTGTTCCAGTCCTTCTCGGGCAACCGGCTGGTCGGCCGCAAGTGGACCATCATCGCCATCGTCCTCATCGCGGTGCAGTCGTTCCTCGTGTGGATGCACCACATGTTCCTGACGACGATCAACCTCGAGATCAAGACGCTGATGATGGCGAGCACCATCGGCATCTCCCTGCCCTTCGACCTGCTCGTCTTCGCGCTGATCTACACGCTCATCAAGGGGCGGATCAAGTTCAAGACGCCGTTCCTCTTCGCGTTCGGCGCGTTGCTCCTCTTCATCCTGGGAGGCATCACGGGCGTCTTCCTCGGCGCCATCGTGCTCGACTACGAGTTCCGCGGGACCTACTGGGTCGTCGCGCACTTCCACTACGTGATGTTTGGCGGCGCGACGGCGCTCATCGGCGGCGCCTACTACTGGTTCCCGAAGATTACCGGCCGGATGTACGACGAACTCCTCGGGAAGATCCACTTCGTGATCTTCTTCGTCTCGTTCAACATGGTCTACTTCTCGATGTTCATGGCCTGGGAGACGCCACGGCGCGTCTTCCAGTACAGCCAGGACTACGTCGAGATCCACCAGTTCGGGACCATCGGCGGGTTCCTGCTCGGCTTCTCGTTCCTCATCATGTTCTACAACTTCGCAAAGAGCTACGTCTCCGGCGAGGTGGCCGGCGACAACCCCTGGGAGTTCACCCGCACCGCGGAGTGGGCGGTGCCATCGCCGCCGCCGCTGGAGAACTGGGACGGCCGGCCCTCGTACGCGACCGGACGACTGGAGTTCCTCGAACGGGGCCACGCGGCCGACGGCGGCGAACCGGCCGCGGCGGACGGCGGTGAGCCCGGAGGGCAAGCCTCGTCGGACAGGGCGGTGTCCGACGGTGGCCACGCCCACGGCGACGAGGCCGGCGACTACGTGCTGGGCGACAAGCACCACTCACACGCCAGCATCTGGCCGTTCGCGTTGAGCCTGGCGACGTTCGTCGCGCTGCTCGGCGCCTCGGGCGTCCAGCAGTCGATGTCGTTCGTCGGCGGTCCGAACTCGATCACCGGCGTCGACGTCGTCGTCTCGAATCCGTTCTACCCCGCGTTGATGCTCGTCGGCGCCGCCGCGATGCTGTACTCCGGCGTCCAGTGGGGGCTGGAGGACTTCTACGCGCCGCCCGCGGAGGTCGCCAGCCGGTGGCCCTTCGACGGTATCGAGAAGAACAAACTCGGGATGTGGTTCTTCCTGGCGTCGGACGTCATCGTCTTCGGCGCGTTCATCTCGGCGGCGGTGTTCATCCGGGTCAACGCCGGCTGGATGAGCTGGGATCCGCTCCCCGCCGAGATTCCGGGGCTCATCAACACGTACGTCCTGCTGACCTCCTCCTTTACGGTCATCCTGGCGCTGGTCTACTCGAAGCGCCAGGAGCGGACGAAGATGATGGCCAGCCTGGCGGCGACCATCGGCCTCGGGCTGACGTTCCTCTCCATCAAGGGCTGGGAGTGGCACCACGAGATATACGACAAGGGAATCACGCTGACGCAGAACCCCCACGGCCCGCCCATCCAGTCGACGATGTACTACGTGACGACGGGGCTGCACGGCATCCACGTCATCCTCGGACTGATCGTGGCGACGTTCCTGCTCGTCCGGGCCTACCAGGGCCACTACATGCACGACCACCGGCCGATAGAGTACTTCGGCCTCTACTGGCACTTCGTCGACATCGTCTGGGTGTTCCTCTTCCCGCTGTTCTACCTCGTCTAGTCCGCCTTCCCTTCCCGTTCGACGTTCGAACCGAACCACTGACGGGTCCCCCAACGTTACCCGACCGCATGGACGCCGAGGAAGTCGCCCGACTCCGGGTCGTCGCGGCGGTGCTGGCGGCGGTCGTCGCCGCCATCCACCTGTTGCACCCCTCCCAGGGCGGGGTCGCGCTCCTCGTGTTCGCCAGGGTCGGCTACCTCGGCGACCCCCGGCCGCTGCTGTTTACGCTCGGCGGCTTCGCTCTGGTGTTCGGGATAATCGCCGGCTACCAGGGCCTCGACCGTCGCCCGCTCTACGCGGGCGGCATCGTCGTCACCCTCTCGTTTCTCGTCGGATTCGCCCTCTGGCACACCGCCCTCGACCACGGCGGCTTCTGGCCGTATCTGGAGGCCAACGAACACCCCGACCGGAACGCGCTGCTCGTGGCGCTGGACCACCTCCGGGCCGACGGCCTGCTTTTGGCCTCGAAAATCGCCGAACTCGGCCTGCTCGCCGCACTCGTCGTCCTCTATCGGGTCGACCGCTGACCCGGCGGTAGGTATATGTGGGTCGATCCGTCGGTTCTACACATGGTGTTCGACGCCTTCGGCGGATTTCCGATCGTCCGCGGACTGCTCTTTGCGCTGGCCGGCGTGGGCTTTTGGGTCGGCGGCCTCCTCGGAGTCAACTGGCTGTGGAAGCACTACCGGGGCGAGGCCTCCGATTGACGCCGCTGTCGGAAGGTCTAAATAGAACCGTGCCAATTGCTCGCACGAACCAACAATGGCGAGCGATTCGTTACGCTTCTACGGCCTGATTTACGTGGCGCTGGTCGTGCTGGCCACGCTGAAGGTGGTGTTCGAGCGGCAATTCGACTACTGGATCGCCGTCGGCGGCATTCTGGTCTTCGCCTCGATAAAGACGCTGCTCATCGTCGGCTACTTCCAGCACCTCCGCTGGGAGCGGCGGTCGCTCTCGGGACTGATGGCGCTTGCGCTTGCGCTTTTCGTCCTGTTGATGGTGGCCGCTAGCTTCTCGGTTACGTGACGCCGCGCTGGCCGTCCTCTCGCGGCCCGTCCCTGCCGTCGGTCGAGCGCCTCGCCGAGGCCGTTCCCTCCCGCCGCCGGCTGGCGACCGTCGCCCTCCTCGTCAACCTCCAGGCCGTCGGCGTCGTGCTGTACTACGCCTTCAGCAGCGCGACGCTCACCGCGCCGCGGTACGTCGTCTACGGGCTCCTGTGGGTGAACGTCGGTCTGCTGGCGGTCGCTACTGCCGACCGCCCCGACGACATCGGGTTCCGGCGCCGTCGGCGCGCGCTGGCCGTGGCGGCGGCGTACTTCGGGTTGCTCGCGGTCTTCGGCGGCCTGGTCGGGACCGGCCTCGGGGCCGACGCGACCGGTCTCCGGGTCGCCTGGCTGACGCCCGGGTGGGGCCCCGCCCTCGTCTACGGCGGCCACACCGTCTCGTTCGTGCTGATGCCCGCCTACGTGGTCGGCTACCTCGCGCTGTCGTACCTGCTGTACGTGACGGTACTGGACGCGGCGGTCTCGGCGGTCGGCGGCGTCCTCGGGCTGGTCTCGTGTGTCTCCTGTACGTGGCCCGTGCTTGCGACCGTCGGGTCGGCGCTGTTCGGCGGCGCCGGCGTCCTCGCTACATCGGTCACCGAGGTGCCCTACGACGTCTCGACCGTGGTGTTCCTCCTGACCGTGGCGCTGCTGTACTGGCGACCCGGCTTCCGGTAGGTCAGGCGCGCTTCAGGCCGCTGTCGAGGCCGACCAGCGCCGCACCGCTCCCGCCGAGAAGCGCCGTCAGATAGGCGCCGGCGGGCCGGCCGGAGAGTACCGCCAGTCCGAGAAACGACGCTACGATGACGGCGGAGCCGACGGCGGTGTAATCGACCTCGGGCAGGCCCGGATCCGCGAGTCCGACGGCGAAACCGGCTGTGGCGCTTCCGAGCACGGCGGCCGCGGCGGCCAGAAGCGCCGCCTCCAGCGGCCGCGGGACGGCGACGAACAGCCAGCCGGCGCCGGCCAGACAGCCGACGGCGGCGACAGCGAACGGTTCCGGGCGCACGCCCCGGCTTCGTCGCCGGCCGACAAAAACGCTCGCCCGCGAACGGCAGCCTTTACCGTCGGCCCCGCCGCGTTCCCGACATGGTCATCCGTGCGGAGTCGGTGCGTCGCCGCTACGGGTCGACGGTGGCGCTCGACGGCGTCTCCTTCGCCGTCGAGTCCGGCGAGGTGTTCGCCCTCGTCGGCCCGAACGGCGCCGGCAAGACGACGCTGATACGCGCCCTGACGGGCACGACGAAGGCCGACGGCGACGTCGAGGTGTTCGGCGGGCCGCCCGCTGCGGTGTCGGGCGAACGGCTCGGCCTCCTCCCCCAGGAGTTCTCGCCGGCCGGCCGGCTGACGGCCCGCGAACTCGTCGCCTACTACGGCGGTCTCTACGACGAATCCCGGAGTCCCGACGCCGTCCTCGAGGACGTCGGGGTCGACGACGCCGCCGACACCCACTACGAGAACCTCTCCGGCGGCCAGAAGCGCCGCGTCTGCGTCGGGACCGCCCTGGTCAACGACCCCGAGTTGCTCGTGCTGGACGAGCCGACGACCGGCATCGACCCCGCCGGTCGACGGGAGATGTGGGACCTGATCGAGGGACTTGCCGACAGCGGGACGACCGTCCTGCTGACGACCCACTACATGGCGGAGGCCGAGCGGCTGGCCGACCGGGTCGGCCTGCTCGCCGACGGCCGACTGGTCGCGCTCGGCACGCCCGCGGAACTGATCGACCGCCACGGCGGCGCCGACCGCCTCGTCGTCGACGTCGGCGACGAGGGCGACGCCGCCCGGGCCCTGGAGAGGGCGGGCTACCGGGTGCTGCCCGACGAGCGACACCTCGCGGTCGGCGTCGGCCCCGGGGAGATTCCGGCCGTCGTCGAGACGCTCGACGAGGCCGGCGTCGACTACGAGCGGCTCACCTGGCGCCAGCCTGACCTCGAGGACGTCTACCTCGCCGTGACAGGTGCCGAGGTAGACGCCGAGACGGTCGAACGGGAGGCGGTGGGCCGATGAGCCGCCTCGGACGAGTCGCCGCCGAGACGCGGGCCGCGTGGTACGCTTTCACCCGACGCCGGACGGCGGTCTTCTTCACGTTCTTCTTCCCGGTCATCCTCATCCTCATCTTCGGCGTCCTGGTGCGGACGGACCCGACGAGTGGCGGCCTGTTCACCGAGCCGGCGGGCTACTACGTCGCGGGCTACATCGCCGTCGTCGTCCTCTTCACCCCGCTGTCGCGGGTCGGCAGCGAGGTGGCTCGCCACCGCGAGGGCAACCGCTTCGAGAAACTGGCGACGACGCCTTTGTCCCGCGCCGAGTGGCTCCTGGCCCAGACGCTCGTCAACGTCGCCGTCATCGGGCTGGCGGCGGTTCTCATCCTCGGGCTGGTGCTCGCCGTCACCGACGCCGCCTTCTCGCCGTCGCCGCTCGTCGTGCCCTACGTCGCCGTCGGCGTCGCGCTGTTCTGCGGGCTCGGGGCGATACTCGGCCGCGTCGCCGACTCACAGGACGGCGTCGTCGCCGCCTCCAACGGCGTCGCCCTCCCCCTCCTCTTCCTCTCGCGGACGTTCGTCCCGCCCGCCCTGCTGCCCGCGTGGTTCCGGCCGCTGATGGAACTGTCGCCGCTGACCTACTTCGCCCGCGGGCTCCGGGCGGCCACGTTCCCCTCGGCGGCCGCCGACAACGCCGGCCTCGTCGGCACCGACCCGTACCTCAACCTCGCGGTGTTGGCCGTCCTCGCGGTGGCCTTCTTCGCGGCCGGCGCCGTCGCCCTGCCGCGAACGGACTAGCGGAGTCGGGCCAGCACCGGGATTTCCGCGATTCGCTCCTCGTCGAGGGCGTCCCAGTCGATACCGGCCGGTTTCTCGGCCGGTGCGTCGGTCCGAAACGACCGTTCGGGCGTGAACACCCGGTCCATCGGGACGTCCCGTGGCGTCGTGGGCACCGCTTCGTCGAGAACCTGCATCTCGTGGACCGTCGTGACGGTCGTCGTCCCGTCGTCGACGAGACCGAACTCCCGGAGCAGGGCGAACTCGAGGTCGCTGTACCCCTCGCCCTTGCCGACGCGGGCGCCCGCCCCGGTCACCGCGACGCTGCCCGATACTATCAGGTCGACCGGCTCCATCCCGTCGGGGCCGACGGCCTCGCCGGCCGTCTCGATCCCGCCGACCGTCGTCGCCTCGTCGACATCTTCGATCTCGGCGGGGTCGAGTCGCAGAAAGCACGCCTCGTCCCGGAGTCGCGGGACGGCAACGTAGAGGGTCTTGCCCGCCCGCAGCGCCGCCCGCCGGACGGGTAACTGCGGCGCGTCCGGGTTGGCCTTGAGAACGTCGGCTTCCTCCCAGGCGTCCGAGGCCGCGAGCCGTTCGGCGGCCGCGTCGGCGCCCGCGAAGTTCGAAATCCGGCCGTGTGGCGGAAACGGGAAGCGGGCCTCGCCGCTGTCGTCCAGTTCGTCCCAGACGCGCTGCCGGATGGCCTCCTTGTCGGCCATCTCAGGCGACGCCGGTGACGTACTCGATCTGTTCGGGGCCGTAGAAGAACGCCAGCATGAGGTAGGCGGCGACGCCGAGGACGAGGCTGACGAGCCACGCCGAGACGGCGAGGCGACCGACCGTCGCGTGGGCCGTCTCCCGGAGTTCGGCCGGCGTGTGGGTCGTCCCCAGCGTGATGGCGTACAGCACGAGCGGCACCGACAGCACCGACAGCACGATGTGGACGCCGAGCATGCCGAGATAGAAGCTCCGCAGCGGCGCGCCCTCGACTATCTCCTTGCGGCCGCCGCCGCCCGTCTTCAGCAGGTAGAGCACGAGGAAGATCAGGATGAGCGTGAACGCCGCCGTCATCGCCGCCCGGTGTTTCCGCACCTCGCCGTTGCGGATCCAGTACCAGCCGGCGACCAGCGAGCAGATTGTCAGCGCGTTGATGACCGTGATGGCGGCCGCCAGGAGGTCGACGGTCGCTTCCGAGATCTCGGGATAGATACCCACGTCGCCGTACAGCGTCCCCACGACGACGACGTAGCCGACGACCGTCAGGACGGCCGTCAGCGCCCGGGGGTGCTCGCGGGCGAACGCCGGTCCACGAACTGTCGACATACGACGCCGTTCGGCTTCGGTCCCAATGGTCGCTTCGCTTTCCGGACCGCCGTGCCGGTTCCCGGCGGCGGCGCCGACTCGTCCCGGTGGCGACCGGGCACCTATAAATACCGACCACACCCAGTCCCGGAGGAGTGCGCGTCCTGAACTACCTCGAACTCGAATCGCGACTCGACCGCAGCGGCATCGGGACGGCGGCCCGCCACCAGCGGAAGGCGCTGGCCGACACCGACGTCGAACTCGTCACGTCGCCGTGGAACGGCGGGAGTCTCGGCAAGGCGGCCGCAAAGCGGGCCGTCGGCGACCCGCTCTTCGAGTCCTACGACCTGGCTCACTGCAACCTCATCGGCCCGGGTAGCGTCGCGGTCGCCCGCCACGCGAAACGCAACGGGATTCCGCTCGTGTTGCACGCTCACGTCACCCGCGAGGACTTCGCCGAGAGCTTCCGGGGGTCGACGGCGGTCGCGCCCGCCCTCGGTCGGTACCTCCGGTGGTTCTACTCGCAGGCCGACCTCGTACTCTGTCCCAGCGAGTACACCCGCGCGACGCTCGAATCGTACCCCGTCGAGGCGCCGATCCGTCCCGTCACGAACGGCGTCGACCTCGACTCGCTTTCGGGCTTCGAGTCCCTCCGGGAGCCGTACCGCGAACGGTACGACCTCGAGGGGACCGTCGTCTTCGCGGTCGGCAACGTCTTCGAGCGGAAGGGTCTCACCACGTTCTGTCGGCTGGCGACCGAGACCGACCACGAGTTCGCGTGGTTCGGCACCTACGATACGGGACCGCAGGCCTCCGAGACGGTCCGCGAGTGGGTCACGGACCCGCCCGAGAACGTCACATTCACCGGATGGGTCGAGGACAAGCGCGGCGCCTTCGCCGCCGGCGACGTGTTCTGCTTCCCCGCGAAGGTCGAGAATCAGGGCCTGGTCGTCCTGGAGGCCATGGCTTGCGGAAAGCCGGTCGTCCTCCGTGACATCCCGGTCTTCCGGGAGTTCTACGAGGACGGCCACGACTGCCTGCTCTGTGAGACGCGGGCGGAGTTCCGCGAGGCGCTCAACCGGCTGGCCGGTGATTCCGGTCTCCGGGAACGGCTGGGCGAGAACGCCCGCGAGACGGCCCGCGAGCACGGCCTCGACCGGGTCGCCGACGGGTTACGGGACGCCTACGCCGCTGCCCGCGAGAACGCCGATACCGAAGCCGCAACCGATTAATCCCCCGTGTTCGAACCGGGCGACATGCAGACCGTCGCGGCCTTCACGGACACCTACCTGCCGACGGTCAACGGCGTGACCTACACGGTCCGGACGTGGCGGGACCGCTGGGAACGCCGCGGGGGTCGGATGGGGGTCGTCTATCCCGGCGACGACGACTACGACCCCGACGCCCGGGAGTTCCCCGTCTCCAGCGTCGCCTTTCCCTTCTACCCGGGATTCCGGTTCGGGCTGCCGGACGTCCCCGAGGCGGCCCGCGAGATGCGCCCCGACGTCGTCCACGCCCACACCCCGTTCACGCTCGGACTCGGCGCACGGCGCCTCGCCCGCGAGCACGAGCTCCCGCTCGTCGTCTCGTATCACACGCCGGCCCGCGAGTACGCCGGCTACATCAGCGACGCCTTCGCGGGTGCCATCAGCCGCGTCGCCGACCGCTACGAGCGGTGGTTCTTCGGGCAGGCCGACGCCGTCGTCGTTCCCTCGGAGACGGCGGCCCAGGGCATCGAAACTGCCGGCACGCCGACGCACGTCGTCTCCAACGGCGTCGACACCGAGCGGTTCGGACCCGCCGACGAGGGGCACCTCGCGGCCTTCCGGGAGCGGCACGACCTTCCCGACGGCCCGCTCGTCGGCTACACCGGTCGGCACGGCTACGAGAAGTGCCTCGACGACCTGCTCTCGGCGACGGTCGGTCTCGACGCCGGCGTCGTCCTCGCCGGCGACGGACCCGCCCGCCCCGAACTGCAGCGGCGGGCGGCCGCCCGCGACGACGTCAGGTTCCTCGGCTTCCTCGACCGCGAGGAACTGCCGACCTTCTACTCGGTGCTGGACGCCTTCGCGTTCCCTAGCCCCGTCGAGACCCAGGGGCTCGTGGCGCTGGAGGCCATCGCCTGCGGGACGCCGGTCGTCGCCGTCGACAGCGGCGCGCTCTCGGAGTCGGTCACCGACGGCGAGACCGGCTATCACTTCCAGCCGGACGACGTCGAGGGCTTCCGGGCGTCGATTCGGCGAACTCTCGAGGAGAACGCGACCCTCTCGGCGCGGTGTCTGGACGCACGACCCGAGTTGAGCGTCGAGCGGTCCATCGAGCGGCTATCGGCCGTCTACGACGACCTCCGGTGATCAGCAGCGCCGCTCGCAGACGCGGTCGATGATACGGCCCGTCGACAGCAGTCGGCCCTCGTCCTCCCGGCCGGAGGCGCGAGCCACCTCGCACTCGATGCCCTCCTCGGCGAGCATCGCCGAAAGCGTCTCCTCGTCGTGGTGCTGGTCGTGGCCCAGGACGATGACGTCTGGGTCGATGTCGCGGACGGGGACGAAGAAGTCCTCGGCGTGCCCGAGCCGGGCCTCGTCGACCGGGTCCAGCGCGGCGACCATCTCCCGGCGCTGGTCGTCCGGCACGACCGGCGCCGGCTTGTGGGTGACGTTGGCGCCCCGGGCCACGATGACGTGCAACCGATCGCCCATCGAGGCCGCCTCCTCGAGGTAGTGGAGGTGGCCGGGGTGCAGGATGTCGAACGTGCCCTGGGCGACGACGCGTCTCATCGCAACTCCCGGTCGATGTCCGCCTGTGTGAAGTCGAAGAACGCCTCGTCGGGCAACTCGACGTCCAGCACCTCGAGGTCGAACGCTTCGCCGTTTCGGTCGAAGGCCTGCCAGTCGGTCCGGCCGTAGGGCGCTCCGACGATGATGTGGACGTCGCCACGCGAGAACGTCGCCAGGTCGGCGTCGCTCGGCCGCAACACGCCGTTGGGGTGTGAGTGGATCGATCCGACGCTCTTGAGGTCGTTCGGCATGTAGCTCGGGTTGAACTCCGCGCTGACGGGGTTGGACTTCGTCCCCGGCGCGATGAGAACGTCGGTGACGACCGTCCCCTCGCGGTCGAGGCCGAGCTTCGTCGCGTCCTCGCCCCGAAGCTGTCCCATGTACTCGTTGGGGTGGGAGTCCTCCGAGGCCTCCAGCGCGAACTCGAGGGCGTCCTCGGCGATGCCGAGGATCTCGCTGGACCGGAACAGCGACGGCGTCCACGACCCGAGCAATCCCATAGACGCAGGTCGGGTTGCCCGACAACTAAGCCTTCCGGTGGCGGTCCGACCGTCCCGCGAGCCGACAACAACACTCTTAAACGCTGCCGGAGCCGAAATTCACCAATGACTCAGTCCGCTGCCGGCGACGCCGGCACCGCCACCGACGACGGGGTGGTGTACGACCTCGGCCCGGAGTGTACCCTCGAGGACGTCGAGGAGGGCCACCGATATCTCGCCACGGTCAACGGCATCGTCGAGTACGGCGTCTTCGTCGACGTCTCCGAGAACGTCTCCGGGCTCGTCCACGAGACGAACCTCGACAGCGACCCGGCGGTCGGCGACGACCTCGTCGTCACGCTCGCCGAAATCCGTGAGAACGGCGACCTCGGGTTCGGCGAGGCCGCCGTCGATCCCGAGGAGGCCGACACGGCCGACGTCGTCCACGGCGACGAGGTCGGCGTCGGCGACCTCACCGACCGCGTCGGCGACACCGTCCACCTCGAGGGCGACGTCGTCCAGATCAAACAGACCGCCGGCCCGACGATCTTCTCCGTCCGTGACGGCGCCGGCGTCGTCCCCTGTGCCGCTTTCGAGGAGGCCGGCGTCCGGGCCTACCCCGAGATCGACCTCGACGACGTCGTCCGGGTGACCGGCACCGTCGAGACCCGCGAGGACGCCCTCCAGATCGAGGTCGACAACCTCGTCCGACTCCGCGGCGAGGCCGAGACCGAGGTCCGCGAACGAGTCGACGCCGCCCTCGACGAGCGGGCCGCTCCCGAGGACGTCGAACCGCTCATCGAGTGGCCGGCCTTCGAGAAGCTCCACGAGGATCTCGCCGCCGTCGCCCGGCGCCTGCGGCGGTCGGTGCTGGAGGCCCGCCCCATCCGGCTCCGACACCACGCCGACGGCGACGGGATGTGCGCGTCGCTGCCGGTCCAGCTCGCGCTGGAGAACTTCGTCGGCGAGGTCCACGAGGACCCCGACGCGCCCCGCCACCTGTTCAAGCGACTCCCCTCGAAGGCGCCCTTCTACGAGATGGAGGACGTCACCCGCGACCTCAACTTCGCGCTGGAGGACCGCGAGCGGCACGGTCAGCGGCTCCCGCTTCTCTTCATGGTCGACAACGGCTCGACCGAGGAGGACGTCCCGGCGTACCGCGCGCTGGACCAGTACGACATCCCCATCCTCGTCGTCGACCACCACCACCCCGACCCCGAAGCGGTCGGCCCGCTCGTCGAGGAGCACGTCAACCCCTACCTCCACGACGAGGACTACCGCATCACGACCGGCATGATGTGCGTCGAGTTGGCGCGGATGATAGATCCCTCCATCACCGACGACCTAGAACACGTTCCGGCTGTCGCGGGGCTGTCGGACCGCTCGAAGGCCGACGCTATGGACGAGTACCTCGCACTGGCCGAGGAGGCGGGCTACTCCGAGGCCGACCTCCAGGACATCGGCGAGGCGCTGGACTACGCCGCCCACTGGCTCCGCTACAACTCCGGCGGCAGCCTCATCGACGACGTGCTCAACGTCGACTGCGACGACCAGACGCGGCACGCCGAACTCGTCGAGTTCCTCTCCTCGCGGGCCCGCCGCGACGTCGAGGAGCAACTCGAGGACGCCGACCCCCACGTCGAACACGAGCGACTCGACAACGACGCCCACCTGTACCGGCTGGACGTCGAGAACCACGCCCGCCGCTTCACCTACCCCGCGCCGGGCAAGACCACCGGCGAACTCCACGACCGGAAGGTCCGGGAGACGGGCGACCCCGTCATCACCATCGGCTACGGACCCGACTTCGCCGTCCTCCGCTCGGACGGCGTCCGACTGGACATCCCGAACATGGTGACGGAACTGCAGGACGAAATCGAGGGCGCCGGCGTCTCCGGCGGCGGCCACCTCGTCGTCGGCTCCATCAAGTTCGTCCCCGGGATGCGCGAGACGGTCGTCGACGCCCTCGTCGAGAAGATGGCCGACGCCGAACTCGACGAGGAACTGCGGAGCACGCTCGTCCGCGACGAGTAACTACGGCTGCCAGCCCACCACCCCGTCGCGGCCGCCGAACTCGATTCTGCGCGCCACGAGCGCCGCCACGGCGACGGCGACGGCCGCCAGGCTGACGAGCGCCGTCGGCACCGACCGCGAGGTCGTCTCCGCCCAGTCGGATTCGAACACCGACGCGTAGTAGTCGGCCGCTTCCTCGCTCTCGAGGGCGACGACCACCTCGCGGTTCTCGGTCTGCGGCGTCGGGCCCCAGTTGAGGCTACCGACCAGCGCCGCATCGTCGATGACGACCCCCTTCGAGTGGAGCTTCCGGTAGCCGCTCGGCTCGTCGACGCGGGCCTCGAGGTCCCAGCCCTCGGCGTCGGCCCGACGGTTCAGCCACGCCGACAGCGCCGCGTTGTCCTCCTCGGCGTACCAGCCGCTCGAGAGCAGGATTCGGACCTCGACGCCGCGGTCGGCGGCCCGCAACGCCGCCCGGAGGAGGCGGTTGTCCCGACTGTCGATGGAGACCTGCTGGACCAGGATGCGGTCCTCGGCGGCCTCGAACCGCTCGACGACGCCGTCGGCGGCGTTGTCCGGCGCCACCAGCACCGTCGTCGACGCGACGGACACCCGCTCGGGCGGGTGTCGCGTGGGGTAGTCCCCGAGCGCCGGCTCCGCGGGCTCGAAGCTCCGCCCCTCGCGGTACGTCCGCCAGGGCGTGGCCGCCCGCGCGGTCCGGTCGGTCTCGTGGAGCGCGGCCAGGGCGTCGGCTGCCCCGGCGTCCTCGAGGACGACGCCCCATCCGCGGCTCGACATACCGCCCGTGCCCGCGGGCTTGAAGTTCTCCGTCAGCACGAGCGCCCGGTCGTCGACGACCGCGTACTTCGGGTGGTGATGGGCGTACCGGACGTACGGCCCGGCGAACACCCGGACCTCGACGCCTGCCTCGGTCAGGCGGTCCAGTTGCCGCGCCTGGCGGTCGGTCATGCCGCCGACGGGCGAGCCGTCGAGCAGGACCCGGACGGTGACGCCGCGGTCGTGTGCGGCCACGAGCGCCTCCGTGACCCGCCGGGACGTGAGCGTGTAGCCGCCGAGCAGCAGGCGCTCGTCGGCCGTCCGGAGTGTCTCGACGGTCAGATTCGGGGCGTCTGGCAGGACGAACGCCGTCGCCTCGCCGCCGCTGGTCCGGACGGGGTCGCGGTCGGTCGCGCCGAGCGGGCGCCACGCCCCCGCCTCGAACCGGCGCAGTTCCGCCTCCGGTGCGTCCCGGTATCGGGCCGAACCGACGGTCCGGTTGCCGGCCCGGAGCCGCAGTCGCTCGCCGCCGTTCGCCAGCCCCAAGCTACCGTCGAGAGCCACGACCGGATGGTCGGTCCTCGCCGCGGTCGCGTTCGGCGTGCTCGTCACCGCGACGGTCCCCGAGAGGGTCCGGTTCGGGAGTTCGACCGCCGAGGTCCCGTCGGTCAGCGTCCAGCCGGTGGTGTTCGTGGCCGTCGGGAAGCGAACGACGACGAACTCGCCGGCGTCGCCGTCCGCGACGGGATTGGGGTAGGCGGCGACCAGCGTCGCGTTCGAATCGGACGGCCCGGAGGAGGTGGCTGCCGTCGGCGCGACGGCGCCGCTCGCGAGGACGACGAGCGCGACGGTGGCGAGGGCGAGTAGGTGGGGTCGGGACCGCACGCGGGGGTCTGGTCCCGTCCCGGTACAAAAACCGTGGGGTCAGGCGGCGGCGTCGCGGGCCTTCTCGGCCTCGATCTGGACGGTGTAGGCGCGGTCGTCGTCGTACTCGGCGGCGGCTTCGAGCGCGCGCTCGGTGCCGATCTGGACGAGCGCCCAGGCGGCGGCCGCCCGGACGTCCGTCTCCTCCTCGCCGTCGCCGAGGGTGTCGGCCAGCGGCTCGATGGCGCGCGTGTCACCGATGAGACCGAGCGCGCGGGCGGCCTGCGAGCGGACGACCGATTCGTCGTCGGCCAGGGCGTCGGCGACGGCCTGGGTGGCCTCCCGGCTCCCGATCTCGCCCAGCGCCCGCAGCGTCACCTTCTGCAGCGGCGGGTTGTCGCTGTCGACGAACTCCACGAGCGTGTCGACGGCCCGCTCGTCGCCGATCTTGCCCAGCACCTCGATCTCCGGGCGGCCGCGCTTCTGGGCGGCCTCGTGCATCGGCTCGAAGGCCTCCTCGGGGGCCATCCGCCGGAGGGCGTCGATGCAGTTCTCCTGCATGAAGTCCGATTCGAGCTTCTCCAGCGCCATGAGAACCCGCTCGGGGTCGTTCTCGGCCTCGGCGATGCGGACGACGTTGAGTTCCGGCGGGAAGTCCTTCCGGTTCTCGCCGGTCACCCGGTCGTAGAAGCCCCGTGCGCGAAGCTGTTCGACGACGGTCAGGTCGGCCCACTCCTCGGCGTCCTCGATGGCCTCTTCGAGCGTCTCGGCGGCCTCGAGCAGTGCCGCGATGGTCTTCTCGTCGTCGTCGGCGTCGAGACCGGCCTCGACCGTCGCCTCGCCGACCGTCTCCAGCACCGCCGCGTGATCGTCGAGGTCGTCGCCCGACGCGGGGAACTCGTCGTCGAGTTCCTCCTCGGCGGCGTCGAGGAACGTCGAGACGGCGGCCCGGACGTCGGGTTCGCCGTCCTCCGTCCAGCGGGTGTCCCGGACGGTCGCCGCGGCCTCATCGAGGATGGCCTGGACGTCCTCGGCGTACGGCCCGCGGGCCGCCTCGAGTTCCTCCCGGAGGTCGTCGATGCGTGTCTGTAGCTCCTCGGCGGGGTCCTCGGCTTCTTCGTCCTCGTTCTCGTCGGGCGCCTCGAGGTCGGCGTCCTCCAGATCGGATGCGATGGCGTCCAGGCTGGCCTCGACGTCGTCGAGGTCGGCCTCGGTCTCGGCGTTCTCCAGGGCCGCCTCGGCGTCGTCGAGTCGCTCGCCGAGCGACTCGGCTGTCACCGCCGTCGCGGGCACCTCGGATGCGTCCTCGGCGTCCGTCCCGTCCGCCGACTCCTCGGGCGCGTCCGCGCTCTCGTCGTCCCCGTTGCTCATACACGGGTATCCGGCAGAACGGGGCAAGAGCGTTTCCCTTCACCTCGGCCGCGGCGCCGGACGCTGCCGTCCCCGGAGTTCCGGGAGTTTGTGTGTGTCTCACACGACCGCTCAACGGTTAACCGTGGCTTCGCCCTATTCAAGACGTATGCGAACGGCAACTCGTCGACGGCTCCTCGCTGCGACCGGGGGCGGGCTGGCGGCGCTGGCGGGGTGCAGTCGACGCCGCGGTCCGTCGGGATCGCTCGACGGGTCCGAAGGCGGCGACGGCGGGGGCGACAGCGGCGGCGGTGAAAACGGCAGCGACGGTGCACGCCCGCCGACGGCCGACGAACGGCTCCCGCTGTCGATGTCGCCGTCGGCGTTGCGCGAAGCGGCCCGGTCCGGCGGCCCGCCGAAGGACGGTATCCCGTCGATAGACCACCCGTCGTTCGTCGATCCGAGCGACGCCGGATTCCTGAACGGCGGCGACCCGGTCTTCGGCGTCGTCCGCGACGGCGTCTCGAAGACCTATCCCCAGAAGATACTGGTCCAACACGAGATCGTAAACGACGTGCTCGCCGGCGACCCCGTCGCCGTCACGTACTGCCCGCTCACCGGCACGGTACAGGGATTCGAGCGCGGCGGCACCACCTTCGGCGTCTCCGGCCGACTCATCAACAACAACCTCGTCATGTACGACCGGGAGACGGAGACGTGGTGGCCACAGATTCTCGCCACGTCCATTCCCGGGCCGTGGAACGAGGACCCCGAAATCGCGTCGCTTCGGGAGTTCCGGCTCGTCTGGACGACCTGGGAACGGTGGCGGGGCCACCGCCCCGACACGCGGGTCCTGTCGACGGACACCGGCCACGCGAAGAACTACGGACGGGACCCCTACGGTTCGTACAATCCCCAGGGCGGCTACTACGGGAACGATTCGCTGCTGTTCCCGGCGCTGTCGAACGACGACACCTTCGGGCGGAAGCGCGTCGTGATGGGCGCCAGGACCCCGGCGGGGGCGGCGGCCTTCCTGAAGGATGCCCTCCGCGAACGGGAGGTGATTTCGGGTCGCATCGGCGACACTCCGGTCGTGGCGGCCTACGACGACCGCCTGGATACGGCCTACGCCTACCTGAACCCCGAGGAGGCGACCGTGGAGTCGACCGACGGGACCGCCGTCCGGGTGGACGGCGAGCGTCACACGCCGGCGGACCTGCCGCTGGAGGAGGTCCACACGTTCGACGCGATGTGGTTCGCCTGGGCGGGCTACTACCCGGACACGAACGTCTATGAGTGAGCCACGACCGCTGGGACGGTTCCGGACGGCGCTCGGACGGACCCGAACGGCGTCGGCGCTGGTGTTCCGCCGGTGGGACGGTCGCGCCGTCTTCGGTACCGTGACCGCCGTCTATCTGGTGGCGTACCTGTGGGCGGTCGGCCACCTCGCGGGCGGTCTCGGCGGCTTCGGCGTGACCGTCGTCGCCGACCCGCTCGGGACGTTCTTCCGGCCGGAACTCGGTCCGTTCACGTTCACTCCCGTCGCCCGCGTCGACGTCGGCCCGGTCACGTACCTGCTCTCGTTCAACACGGTACTCGGCCTGGCGCTTGCGGCCCTCGTGGGGCTGAACCTCGCGCTGTCGTACCTGGCCTGGCGACAGCCGAAGGCCTGTGGCATCGGCGAACGGTCGACGGGGCTGCTCGCGTCGATCCCGGCGCTTCTGTCCGGGACGGCCTGCTGTGGCCCGGTCGTGCTCCTCGTCGTCGGCGTGCAGGCCTCGGGCGTCCTGCTGACGGCGTTTCAGTTCCTGCTGCCCGCCGCGGCGGTACTGTTGGTCGGGAGCCTCGTACTGGTCGGCCGGCAGGTGAATCCTGCGGCCGTCCGGCGTTCGCCGGAGGCGGGGCAGCCCTCCCGCCAGTAGCCGGCGTCAGGCGTCCCGCCAGTAAACGAACGGCGCCAGCACGAGGTACGCGACGGCGAAGAGGAGCAACGACCGAGGAAACACCCGGCTGACGGCGGTCGGAAACAGCACCGTGAGCGCCTGTAACCCGCCCAGTACCAGGGCGTCTCTCGCGTACAGTTCGGGATACGTGACCGGCGCGACCATCAGGTAGACGAAGACGGCGGTGACGCCGAGCAGGACGAGCGGGTCGGTGAGGCCGGCCAGGTACGCCACCGCGAGGATGGTGGCCGCCAGCGTCGTCTGGACGCCCTCCGTCTCGGCGCCGTCGCGGTCCTCGAGCATGTAGAATCCGAGGCGGACGACCGCCATCGCCACGAACAGCGCCGGAATCCCGAAGAGGGCGACCGTCTCGACGGTCGAGTCGCCCAGGCCGCCGCGGGCGACGCCGTAGACGAACACGGCGGGCGCGACGCCGAAGGAGGCGACGTCGGCCAGCGAGTCGAGGTGGTCGCCGACGGGGGTGCCGCCGCGGGTCCGGGCGATGACCCCGTCGAGACCGTCGGCGATGGCCGCGAGGAGGACGAGGCGGGCGGCCAGCGCCGGGTCGGAGACGGCGACGGCGGCGGCGACGAACCCGACGGCCGCGTTGGCGACAGTCACGGCGTCGGCCAGCCCCAACTGTCCCAGGAAACGCGGCTGCATGGCTCTGTTTCGTCGGTCGGCAACGCCCGCCTTAGTAGGTTCGCTTCCGTCCGCAACCGGGTTGCATATTGGCGAGCAGGTCCCAGCGCCTACATGGACCGACGCGCGTATCTCGCGACCGCGGGCGCGGCGCTTCTGCCCCCGGTCGCCGGCTGTCTCGCCGGCGGGCTCTCGGAGTCGGAGTACGACGTGGGGATGACGGCGAACGCGTTCGTGCCCGACCGCCTCGAGATCGGGGTCGGCGACACCGTCGTCTGGGGCAACAACGGTTCGCGGAGCCACACCGTCACCGCCTACGACGGCGGCCTCCCCGACGGCGCCGACTTCTTCGCCTCCGGCGGCTTCGAGAACACCGAGTCCGCCCGCGACGCCTGGAACTCCGGCGGTGGCGGGGACATCGTCCCTGGCGAGACGTACGAACACACGTTCGAGACTCCCGGCGAGCACAACTACTTCTGTATCCCCCACGAGCGCGACGGGATGGTCGGTGTCGTCGTCGTCACGGAGTAGCCGGACGGTGGTGACGGGCCCCTCGCGGGCCGACAGGCGACGGCGCCGCCGCTGGCCGGCGCGATAAAACGAAAAGCGGTCCGGTTCAGGCCTCGTCTTCGACGTCGACGTCCTCCTCGTCGACGTCGACCGTGGCCTCTTCCTCGGCGGCGACTTCCTCGGGGTGGGCCTGCAGTCGCGTCTTCTGGACCTCGACGCGCCGCAGCGGGTAGATGGTCTTGGCCTCGTTGTAGATGGCCGACGAGAGCCGCCCCTCGACGATGCTGTCGATGAGGCCCTCGAAGGTGCGCTCGGCGGCCGCCTCCTCGACGAGGTCGACCATCGTCTCGCGGATGGCCTGCTCTTGGCTCCGGTCGGCGTTCTTCGTGGTGTAGGCGACCGGCTGGACCTGCAGGCGGTAGTCGTCCGTCGAAAGCACCGTGACGAAGGCGTCGACCTTCGAGGTGCCGCGGCGGGTGAGGCTCCGCAGGTAGTCACGGGTGAGTTCGTGCTGGACGAACTCGGTGTAGGCGGCGTCGCTGCCGACGTCCGTGATCTGGAATGTCAGTTTCGTGTTGTTCTCGCTGGGGTCGTCGTCGAGTTCGCCCAGCGTCGTCTCTATCGTCCGGTCGTAGACCTGCTCGGGTTCGTCCGCAGGCGTCTCACCGAGTTCGACCCGGTCGAAGATCTCCGGGGCCATCACGGTGTACCATCGCTTCTCCTGTTTCTGCTTGGATACTGAACGTTCGCTCATGATTGTGTCGTTGTGTCGGTTAGTCGCTGTGCAACCGTGAGGTTACTCACGTAGTCGTCGACGGTCGTCCGGAGACCGCCGGCCGAGTCGCGCTCGATTGTCGTCACGACGGCGTCGTCCTCGACTCGGGTGGCCATCTCCGGCGTGTTGTCCGGCCGGAGCGCGGCCGCGACGACTTCGGGCCGGTCGTGGGTCGTCCGGATGGTCGCGGTCCGCTTCATTGTGCCTCCCTGAACGCGACGAGGTAGTCGTCGGCCGTGCCGTCGAAGGTCGCCGTCCCGCGGCCGTCGCGGGCGACCGCTCGCCCGTCGAGGGCCGCGGCCGCCTCGCCGAGCGGGGCCTCGATGGCCGTCCCGTTTCCGGCGACGACGGCGGCCTCGCCGTCCGTGACGGCGAGTGCGACCGGCTCCGGCGAGCGGTACTGCGAGCAGAGCCGCGCGACGGTTCCGAGCGGGGCCTTGCCGCCGACGCGGGCGACGAACAGCCCGTCGTAGCGGCCGGTGTCGGCCGCCCGGAGCGCGGCGTGGGCACGCCGGCCGTGCTCGCGCCACGTCTCGAGTGCGGTCGGTTCGACGTCCCGGCCGAGCGCCAGCGCGATGCCGACGCCGGGCCGGTCGCGGGCGACTGCGCCGAGGACGTCGGCGTAACCGCCGAGCGTCTCGAAGCGGTCGCACTCGTGGGGACGCAGCGCCCGCTGGACCGATTCGGCGGCGCGCGGGACGGCGTCCTCGACGGCCGCCAGCGCGACGAGGGAGGCCAGTTCGCGGCCGTCCTCGTCGTCCAGTCCGTCGAGCATCCCCGCTGCGGTCTCCTCGTCGCCGGAGAAGCCGGCGTGGACGAGCGTCGACCCCGCGAGACCGGTGGCCCGGTCCTCGGTCGGGAGTGCGACGCCCGGCCGTCGGTCGAGGTTCGCCGCCTCCAGCAGCCGACCCGAGGGCTCGGCGCCGGCACAGAACGCGCCGGCCAGCGCGAGCGTCGGGTCGACGGCGTCGGCGGCGAGTTCGCGGGCGACGTCGGCGGCGGCGACCGAGAGCGGCGTCTCCCGGAGTGCGGCGTCGGCGCCGCCCGACTCGTGGCCGACGGCGACCGTGCAGTCGGCGTCGGTCGCCGGCGGCTCGGGGACGGCCGCGAGGCTGGTCTGGTACGGCGTGTCCGTCGCCTCGAGCGCGCGGGCCAGCAGGCCCGTCGCGGTCACGGCGTCGCCGTCGGCCGTCCCGACGAGGCGCACGAACCCGGCCTCTCGCATGGCCGCGGCTGTGCGGCCGGGGGCGTCCTCGTTCGGTCGGCCGGCGGCGGACATCGGTTACGCTACTCCAGCAGTTCCTTCGCCTCGTCGTACTCGTAGGTGAACGCCTCGTCGAGTTCGTCGCCGCGGTAGTAGTCCACGAGGCGGCGAATCTTCGACTCGGTGTTCTGCAGGGCGCGCTTGTTCTGGGCGTCGCCCGGGTTCTCGGCCATGTGGTCCCGGAGGCGAACGGCCCGCTCCATCAGGTTCCGGAGGTCCTCCGGCAGGTCGGGCTCGGCGTCGTTCTCCTCGAGGATCTCGGTGACCTTCTTGCCCGTGGCGAGCTTGACGTCCGGGACCGGCGTGCCCTGGACGCCCTCGTCGCGCAGCTTCAGCCCGATCTGGCTGGGGTCGTGGCCGGCCTCGGCCAGTTCGACGACGCGCTCCTCGATTGCATCTTCGTCTACGTCGCTCCACTCCGGCGGCTCGTCTGCCGTGGGGCGGTCCGAACCGGACGACCCGCGACGGCGTGAGTGCATTCGTGCCATTGTCTGTATTGGAACTGCACGGACCGCTGTAGTCGGCGCGGCTGCCCGCGGCCGGCACCGTCGCCGGCGGTGGCGTGACGCCAGCACTACCGCAATCCCGAGCCGACCAATCGGCCGGCGAGTCAGATTTGCGGTCGTGCGGTTCCCGGTCGGAAGTGGTGGCTTCGCGCACAAAACGGTTTCTACTCGCCAGTGCCGCCGGGTCGAGGTACGGAGTGTCTCAGTCCGCCCGCTCGCCGGCGAGTCCTCCGGTCTCGGCCTCGACGGGCACCGTCGAGACGAGGAGGGCCGCCGCGACCAGCAGGAACCCGACGCCGAGCGCGCCGACGGTCACGACCGGGGCGGTGGCGTCCGCGAGCAGCCCCGCTAGCGGTTTCAGCGGCGCGCGGACGAACGCGTAGACCATCGACGCGGCGCTCAGCACCGTCGCCCGCCCCGCCTCGTCCGTCCGGTCGTTGAGGTACTGGCCGACGAGCGGCCGCGAGAGGTCGTTGGCCCCCTTCATGACGAAGAACACGGGGACGGCGGCGAG
Source organism: Natronomonas marina (assembly GCF_024298905.1). Classification (NCBI taxonomy): domain Archaea; kingdom Methanobacteriati; phylum Methanobacteriota; class Halobacteria; order Halobacteriales; family Natronomonadaceae; genus Natronomonas; species Natronomonas marina. The sequence goes on along the minus strand of NZ_CP101154.1, from coordinate 2,476,104 downwards.
TGGAACGGCCAGCGGGGCGACGAACAGCGCCGCCGTGAGCACCGGGAGGACCAGGAGCGCCCGTCGGAGGCCGAGCCACGCCCGGACCGTCTCGGCGTGGTAACTGGCGACGGCGGCGACGAGAGCGAACCCGGCGTACATCACGCCGAGCGTGACCGGCGGCGGGACCGCCGTCCCCCTCGTCGCGCTCGCCAGCGCCGACGGGGGCGAGACGGACCCCAGCACCTCGACCGTTATCGGCTGGACGTACGTGTCCGCGACGGAGACGATGGCGAAGAACAGCGCGACGTACGGGAGGAAGACCCGCAGGGAGGCGTCGGCGAGTTGCGAGCGGACGACGCCGACCGCCTCGCGGAATCCGACGACGTCGTCCTCTACGGCCGCGTTCCGCGGCATCGTGAGGACGACCCCGGCGCCGACGGCGTTGAGAACCGCCGAGGCGACGAAGGGGTACGTCGGGTGGGCGACGTACAGGAGGCCGCCGGCGACCATCGTGCCGACGGAGACGAGTTGGTGGACGGCGCCGCCGCGGCCCCGAATCCGGGTGAACGCCTCGGCGTCGGTCCGCTCCCGGAGCGTGGCGTAGAGCCACGCGTCGGCGGTGCCGTGCTGCAGCGCCATCGAGAGCGCCCAGAGGACGTAGAGACCGACGAACGCCGCGAACGTCCCCGCGACGACGAACCCGGCCGTCGACAGCGCCATGGCGACCATCCCAAGCGAGAGGACGTTCCGGCGGCCGAATCGGTCGGCGAGGTGGCCCGTCGGCACCTCGAAGACGACCACGAGAACCGCAGAAATCGCACTCAGCGTGCCTATCTGCGTGTAACTGAGGTCGTTCCACAGCAAAAACAGCGTGAAGACCGGCCAGATGAAACCGACGGAGTCGGCCGCCTGGTACAGGTAGTACTTCGCCACCGCCGGGGATGGTCCGTCCATCGTCTCTATCACGAAACACTCGCCCGAGGCCCTAATACGCTCGCTAACGCGAGTTTTAGTAACTCCACTGATGGCGGAACTGGTTTTCCGGTCGACGCCCACGTCCGGGTATGGCACCGGACGGCGAGAGCGGCGACGGTGACGGGACGGGCGACGTGCCGGACGACGGCGAGCCGGCGGGACTCTCGGCGGCGGAGGCGTTCGCACTGGTCGGCCACGAGCACCGCGTCGCAATCCTCCGGGCGCTTTTGGCCGAGAGCCGGGCGGGAGAGTCGCCGACGACCTTCTCGGCGCTCCGAAAGCGGGCCGGCATCGACGTCAGCGCGCAGTTCAGCTACCACCTCGAGGAGCTGACCGGCCAGTTCGTCCGCCGGACCGACGACGGGTACGAACTCCGGTACGCCGGCTGGGAGGTCGCCACCGCCATCCTGGCGGGGACGTACAACGAGCGGGCGGCCTTCGGGCCGACGGGAATCGCGGGCCGCTGCCCGCGGTGCGGCGAGGCGGAACTGGCGGCCGCCTACCGCGAGGAGTGGTTCAGCGTCCGGTGTGAGGCCTGCGAGCGCCGGCACGCCCGGTACCCGCTGCCGCCGGGCGCCATCGAACCGCGGTCGCTGCCGGCAGTGCTGTCGGCGTTCGACCGCTACGTCCGGACGCAACTCGACCTGGCCCGCGAGAACGTCTGCCCGGGCTGTTTCGGCGTGATGGACGTCCGGACCCACGACGGGGACGGCGAGTCGCCGTTCCCCGCCGACCGGGTCGCCGTCTACGACTGCCGGCGGTGCGGCAACCGCCTGTACCCGCCGCTGGGACTGTTCGTCCTGGGGACCGACCCCGTTCGGCGGTTCCTCCGGGACCGCGGCGCCGACCCCGCCGAGACGCCCTTCTGGGAGTTCGCCTTCTGCGTGGGCGACGAGGCCGTCACGGTCGAGGGGGACGACCCCTGGAGAGCGACGATCGGCGTCCGGGCGGGCGAGGACCGCCTCGTGGTCACCGTCGACGACGATCTGCGGGTCGTCTCCACTGTCGTCGAGTGACCGGCCGACCGCGGTCGGTATGACGGAACGCCTAAGCGCCGCCGGCCAGAAGCCGCGCCTGTGAACGTCGCGGCCGAACGCATCGAGCGACTGGCGGACCTCGCACGGGCGGCGGCCCGTGAGGGCGACGACGACCTCGCCCGGCGGTACGTCCGCCGGGCCCGCCGGGTCGCGGAGCGGAACCGCCTCCCGTTGCCGACCCGGTTCAAGCGGTTCACCTGCGACGCGTGTGACGCGTACCTCGTCGTCGGCCGCAACGCCCGCGTCCGCACGAAGTCAGGCCACGTCGTCGTCACCTGCGACTGCGGCCACCAGGCGCGGTACCCCTACTGACCGGCACCTATTGTGCTACTCTTTTAACGCCCGCCCCCAAACGGGTGGCCATGCCGGAACGGACGCTACGAGAGCGGGCCCACGACGTCGAGGTGACGGTGTGGGTCGGGAAGGCGGGCATCGACGCCGTCGTCGAGGAGCTGTCGGACCAGCTCGACGACCGCGAACTGGTGAAGGCGAAGTTCCTCCGGGCGGCCCGGGGCGGGACGACGACCGAGGAACTGGCCGACGAACTCGCTGGCCGGGTCGGCGCCGACGTCGTCGAGACGCGCGGCCACACTGCGGTGTTCAACCGATGATCCCGCTGCAGGCCACCAACTTCGTGGGCGAGTTCCTCAACGAGACGTTCGGGATTCCGGTCGCCTACGCCGACCCCATCGGCTACGCCGCGCTCGGCATCGTGGTGTTCGTCGCGGTCTACGTCGTCGGTCGGGCGGTCGTCGTCCCCCTGGCCGACCGGGCGATGAACCGCCGGGGTCTCGACGCCCACGCGAAAAAGCCCCTGCGGAAGGTCGTGATGATAGCCGTCGTCTTCGTCGCCTTCGCCGCCGGGTTCGCGGCCGCCGGCCGGGGCAGCATCCTCACCGCGCTGGCGACCATCGCCGCCGCGGCGACGCTGGCCATCGGGTTCGCGCTGCAGGACGTCCTGCAGAACTTCGTCGCCGGCGTGTTCATCTTCGCCGAGAAGCCGTTCCGCATCGGCGACTGGATCCAGTGGGACGACGAGGAGGGCGTCGTCGAGGACATCAGCCTCCGAGTCACCCGCGTGCGCTCGTTCGACAACGAACTGATGACGGTGCCGAACTCCCAGTTGACCGACGGCGTGCTGACCAACCCCGTCGACGCCGACAAACTCCGCCTGAAGTTCGTCTTCGGCATCGGCTACGACGACGACATCGAGAAGGCCACCGACATCATCATCGAGGAGGCAGCAGCCCACGAGGAAATCATGGACGACCCCGCACCCTCGGTCCGGCTGACGGAACTGGGCGACTCCTCGGTCGGCCTGCAGTCCCGCATCTGGATCGCCGACCCCTCCAGGGCCGACTTCGTGAAGACCCGCGGCGAGTACGTCACCGCGGTCAAGGAACGGTTCGACGAGGCGGGCATCGACATCCCCTACCCGCACCGCGCGCTCACCGGCGGCCTGGAGTTCGCCGAGGGGCCCGTCGCCACGGCCGAGTGAGGCTCCTGTCGACCGGGGGCGACCGACGACTACCGAGACGAAAAGCCCATAAGGGGCAGTCGTCAAGGTTGGAGTGGACTAGGTCGGGCGGTTAGGCCCCGCTCGATACCCGTGAGATAGTCTTCAGCGGGGGCCGAATCCGGGGTTCGTCTGGCCCGACCAGTACGGGCCCCGCAAGCCAACGTCGAAGCCTCGTCCTGCGAGGGCAGCGGTCCCCGTCCCGGCGTCTGCAGGGACGCCCGGTCGGGGTTAACCGCGGGTAATCCGTCAGGCACGGAAGTGAGCAGCGGGCCCGCGGACAGCTGTCGCCCGCAGGGTCGCGGGGTGGAGGAGGCAAGCGGGACTCCCCGTGGTGGAACGGCCAGGCAACCCCCGGCGTCCACTCATTCATCCCGAACTTTTTGAACGGGGAGCCTGACGGCTCCCCGGCAAAAACTTCGATGAAAAATAGCCCCTCGCTCCCGTCGCGCGCCTGCGGCGCGCGGTGGTCGCTCGTCACTACCGGACGCTCACTTCGTTCGCGTCCGGAGAACCGATCGTTCGCGCTCTCCGAGCGCTCACTCGTGGATGCAATACACCGCCAGTACGACGACCACTCGGATGCACGACCGCCGCGCTCGATGGCGTTCCTCAGCATACGCCGAGCGGGATCGTTCGAGCGAGCGGCGTTCTCCGGTGATGCGGAAGGACGCCAGCGATGTCTTTCGAATCACGAGACGGTCTCACCCGCAGGCGGAGCTCGCGGAACCGAGGCCGGACCAGAGAGGGCTGCCGTGTCGTTTTCCTCGAAGTGGCTCGGGAGGTGCCATCGCCGCCGCTCGCCGTCCCGCGAATCGCCGCAGGTGATTCGCGTTGGTTTTTGTCGGGGCCGAAGGCTTCCGTGCAAAAAATCGCTCAGAACAGCCGCAGCGTCTTCGCGTACCACGCGCCGGCGGCGGGGACGAGCGCCGCCGTCGCCGCCAGCACCCAGCGGTGGTACTCGAGCACGGTTCCGGTCGTGAGTGGGCCGACCAGCGGTTCGTCCGTCGTCAACTGCAGCGGCACCTCCGCCGGCACCGTCACCGCCCACACCGCCGCGACGACGAAGGCCGCGAGTCCCAGACCGACGCCGATTCCGGCTGCGGTTTCGGGTTCGGTTCGCTCCTCCCGGCCGGCCGCGAAGACGACGACAGCGACCAGCGCGAGCAGGCCGCCGACCCACGGCGACAGGAGGCCCGAACCATAGTAGTTGCCGACGGCAGTTCCGTCGACGACCGCGTAGGGAACGAGAAGCAGCCCAACTACCGAAAGCGAGGCGACGATGCCGAGCGTCGGGGCGAGTCGGCGACTCTCCATATCCGGGGCTCCGTCCGGGGGCGTCTTAACGGGGGCGGATTCGCCCGGCAGCCACCGCAAGGCACACGACCCCCGGTACCGAAGCCGTCGGTATGCCACTGGGAGGCGCGACGAAGAAGATACAGAAGATCCTCGATACGGCCGAGGAACTCTACAACCGGATCGTCGAGCTCCGCGAACAGGTGATGGAGGTCCGCGAGACGGTCCAGGACACCAACGCCCGGGTTGCGACCCTCGAGAACAAACTCGACCAGCAGGGAGCCATCCTCGAGGCGCTCGCGGAACACGAGGGCATCGACGTCGACGAACTCGTGACCGAGGTCGCCATCGAGGAGGCCGAACCCGAAGACGGAGAGGGCAACGCCGCGAGCCACGACGGATCGGCCGACGGCGACGGCTCTATCCCCGACGCCGAAACCGGCGACGGCTCCGCGGGCTGACTACATCAACCGCTGGTACTCGACCTTCAGACAGCGGTCCTCGACGTACCGCTTGCCTGCGGCCTCGACGCGCTCGCCGGCCTCGGGGTCTCGGACGCCGAGCTGGGTCCAGACAACGTCGATGTCCTCGCGGTCGAGCGCCTCGTCGACGATTCCCGCTACCTCCTCGCTGGGCCGAAAGACGTCTACGATGTCGATCTCCTCGTCGACCTCGGCCAGCGAATCGTACGGCTCCATCCCGAATATCTCGTCGGCGTAGGGGTTGACCGGGACGATCTCGTAGCCCCGCTCGCGCATGAAATTCGGGATGTCGTGGGCGGCCTTCCCCGGCGTCGCCGAGCAGCCGACGACGGCAATGGTGTCTAGCTGGAGTATCTCGCGGAGTTCGTCGTCGTTTTCGACCGGCATACCCCGGACTACGCTGCGCCGGATGAAAAGTCCCCCGCGGACCGGCGCTCGCTACGCGACGACGGCCGCACGGCCGGCGACGAACGCGACCGCGGCGGCGAACATCGCGACCTTGAGCCACCGCTGGCCGGTCGCCGGTGCCTCGAAGGAGCGGTACGTCCCCGCGAGCATGCCGGCCAGCGCCGGCGCCAGCACCACCAGATACGGCAGACCGAAGGTCCCCCGGACGTACGGAATCGGGCTCGCAACGACGGCAGCGACGACGAACGCCGCCGCGATGCCGAGCGCCCGTCGGCGACCGACGACGATGGGGAGCGTCCGGAGTCCCTCCTCACGGTCGCCGGCGACGTCCTCGACGTCCTTGACGATCTCGCGGGCCATCGTCGCGCTCGCGGCCAGCGCGAACAGCGCCACGACCGGCGTCAGGTCACCCTCGACGGCCGCACCGCCGAAGAGGAACGTACTGCCGGTCAGGTATGCGACCAGGGCGTTCCCGACACCCGGCAGCCCCTTGAACACCTCCGTGTAGGCGACCAGCGCGACGAGGTTGACGAACGCGATGGCGATGGACAGAAGCGGGAGCAACAGCGTCAACCCGACGGCGCCGACGAAAAGCAGGACGCTGAAGGCCAGTGCCGCCCGCGCCGACACCGCACCGCGCGGAATCGGCCGCTCGGGCTGGTTGATGGCGTCGATTTCCCGGTCGAAGTAGTCGTTGATGGCGTTGCCACCGCCGGTTGCGAGCACGGTCGCCACGACGGCGATGGCCGCCGGCAGCGGGGCCGACAGCCCACGGGCGACGAACGCCCCGACGAACGTCAGCCCACCCGCCGCGACGGCGTTACCCGGCCGGGTCAACTCGACGAACCCGCGTGCCCGCTCCATACCGCCGGGTCCTCCGCCCGCCGCTTGAAGCCTCCGGAACCTGCCCGAATGGACAGCGTTAAAAGCGCCACTCCAGTTAGATACGGCCGAGGGCGCTTAGCTCAGTCTGGACAGAGTGCTTGGCTTCGGACCAAGTTGCCGCGGGTTCAAATCCTGCAGCGCCCATTCTCTTGCAATTAACTCGGAATCCACAGTACGGCGTGGGGATTCCGGGGTTGCCTTTTCCGTGCAAAGGGGTCTCGGTGTCGAGAGTCCATTCCGGCACGTGTTACGACCCTTCGCCATCACGCGGTATTGACTGCCATCCGAGCGGAGATACATAAAGTTCGGCCGGCGAGAAGCATCATTGACCCTCCCCTCCCCGGCGACCGTCCCACCTCCCCTCCCACCGAACAGGCACGATGCGCGGATCACCCTCCCCGGATGTGGGGGTGGTTCGGGGCGCGTCCCACGCCTCCCATCGCGGGACGCACTTCCCTCTGGGGAGAGGTTCGGTCTTGAATGCCGGCGCGGCTGGCTGCTCGGTGAACCCCTCGGGCGAGTGTCACTTTTCCGAGACGAGCGGTTAGCGTCGCGCGTGCAGTTCGACAGGCGAATCAACCGAATTGGAACTCTGATGATCGCGATGCTGCTCGTCCTCTCGCCGCTCACCGGCGTCATCGGCGGCGGGTTCGTCGGGACGGTGAGTGCCGAGGAACTCGGCTCCAGTGACCTTGACTGGGAACACAACCTCCACAGTGACAACGTGTACGACGTTGAGTACGTGGAACAGGAGGGGGTAGTGTTCTCGGCTGGGGCTGACGGTGTAAGAGCGTACGATTACGAGACTGGAAACGAGATTTGGTCGGATACATCTGCGGGCTATCGTACGGTGACGTACGAGAATGGGACGGTGTACGCCGGAGATTCTTCATCGACGGTGTACGCGTTCAACCCGTCTGATGGGACGCAACAGTGGTCGCATCAGCACAGCGATGCTGCCACGAGCAACCAAGTCTGGGGTGTCACCGAGGTTGACGGTATCGTCTATTACATCACGACTGAATCCGGGGCGAATAACGTCGTCGCGTACAACCCATCCACCGGATCCGAGGAGTGGGTGACGGGTGTGAGCGGGATGCCGCTCGGAATGGCTGTTGACGAGTCTAACGGGACGATCTACATCGGTGTCACTGACAGTAACCGCGTATCTGAGGTATCTATGTCGGATGGGGCTGCGTCGACGCTCTACACTGTCCCATCGGGATACCCCGGACACGTTGAGTACCACAATGGGGTGGTGTACTCCAGCACGTATGACGGATATGCGACCTCCTATGACGTCTCTGCAGGAGAGAAGAAGTGGGAACTCGACAAGACAAGCAGTACTGTCGAGCTGTACGGTCTCGCCTACTCGGAGGCGCGTAATGCACTGTACACGGGTACTGGCAGTGGTGAGGCCCTCGTCCTCGACCCTGCTGACGGTTCAACGATACACTCCCACTCGCTTCACACCGATGGGGTCTTCGGAGTGGAGGCGAGTGGCAACGGTGACATCATTACCGGATCGTTCGACACGAGCGTGAAGGCGGTCTCTGTCCCCACTTCGTCGTACACGTTCTCGGGCACGGTGACGAACGCCCAAACAGACACGACTATCTCAGGCGCTGACGTGACCCTCGTGGACGCGTCCAGCGGCGAAGTCGTGTCCACAGTGACGACCGCATCCTCGGGGCAGTACTCGTTCGACGTCACCGAGAAGGGCGACTACACCGTGCGCGTCGAAGCGGGCGGGTACGAGTCCGACGAGCAGACGGTGACGGTGGACTCCGCGACGACGCACGACGTGAGCCTCGCCGTCAAGGCCGTCAGCGGATCCGTGACCGCCGGCGGTTCGGGCGTCGGTGACGCGACGGTGGAACTCCAGAGCGACGGTACGGTGATCGACTCTGCGACGACCGCCAGCGACGGGTCGTACACGCTCCAGCCGGACACGGCGGGCACGTACACCGTGTCGGTGTCGGCGAGCGGGTACGACGACGACTCGGCCACAGTCGACACCACGTCGCAGACAACGCTCAACTTCGGCTTGAACGCCACCACGCACGCCTTCTCGGGCACGGTAATCGACGCGCGTAGCAGTGAAGCGGTGGAGAACGCGACGGTGGAACTCCAGAGCGACGGTACGGTGATCGACTCTGCGACGACCGCCAGCGACGGCCAGTACGACCTCGGCAATCACGAAGAGGGTTCCTACACCCTTCGTGTCGAGGGTGACGGGTACGTCGGCGACACCTACGACGTGACGGTCGCTGGCCCGCTCGACAAGCCGATCGCGCTCCATCCGTCGAACACGTGGACGTACGACCTCTCGGGCAACGGCGACTCGATGTGGGCTGTCTATGAAGCGTCCGGCACGGTCGACGTGACCGTCGAGGCGTACGACGAGGACGCGGGCGAGTGGGTCGTCGTCCACGAGCAGACGTACACGACGAACGGCACGAGTACCGAGCAGGACGTGCTGGAGATCAACGCCACCGAGGACGGCTACACCGAGTACCGCGTGACGATGCAGGGCGAGGTGAAGCCGAGTGCGGTCGGCGTCACGTCCGTCACGCCCATCTTCGGTGTCGCCGAGACCATCAGCGAGGTCAGCGGGCTGTCGAGCGGGATCGTGGTTGGCGCGCTGGTCACTGGCATCGTCTGGATGGTCTTGCGCGCCCGGGAATAGTCGCGCGCGGCCACCCCTCTAGCGAGTATCACTTATCTGATTTGACTGGTTAGCCTCTCGCGTGCAGTTCGGAAAGCACATCAAGCCGTTCGCCGCTCTGATGATGGTTCTGATGCTCGGCGTCGGCGGTATCACTGGTATCGCCGCCGCGACGAGTGACGCTACAGGTACAGTAACCGACTCCAACGGTAACGCGGTCGCTGACGCGACTGTGGAGGCCGTGAACAGTAGTGGTACGGTCGTCGCGTCCGCGACGACCTCCTCTGACGGGAGCTACTCTCTGACCGGTCTCTCGGACTCGACGGACTACACCCTGCAGGTGTCCGCGACCGGCTACACGGACGCCAGCAAGTCCTTCTCGACCGGTTCTGGCACGTCTGAAACGGTCGATGTCACCCTGACCCCGCAGACCTACACGGTCGACGGGACGGTGACTGACAGCGATGGCAACCCCGTCGAGAACATCACCGTGACCGTCACCGACGCTGACGGTGTGGAGATCGGTACGGCCACGACCGACTCGAAGGGTCAGTACAGCATCGCCGGCGTCCCGCACGGGACGAACTACACCGTTGAAGCCTCTGCTGACGGGCTCGACACGGCGAGTAAGACCGTCGACGTGACCAGCGCGTCCACCGTCGACTTCTCGCTCTCGCTGTCCGACAGCGGTGGTGGCGTGATCGGCATCGGCGGTTCCGGGGGCGGGAGTTCCGCACTTCTCGCCGTCGGCGTCGCGGCTGGCGCGTACCTCCTGCTCCGCGACTAGTTCTCTAACCGTTCTTCGACGGTTCCATTCTTTCGATGACCCCTACCCATCGGGGCGTGTAACTTTTCCTACGTGACAACCAACTGTCACTCGTAGGTATGTCAGTGCTAGACCTACCCGAATCGGTTTCGATCAACGACGCGGTGGGCTTCCCGCTTGCCGCGATCGGCGCAGTAGTCGCCACCGACATTGGTATCGGTGGCCTGTACGGTTTCGACTTCAGCTCGGCAATCTCCCCGGAGTTCGGGGTCTCGATTGCCGCCGTGATGTACGTGATCTCTTTCGTGATCGCGTGGATCACCAACGATCGCTCGCTTGACGACTTCTCGACGGGCGGTGACGACACGGATCCCGAGCGACTGCTCGTCCTCGGCGCTCCTGTGCTGATGATCGTTCACGAGCTCGTACCCGCGCTCAGCGACCTCGTGACCAGTAACACGTACGTGGCGACCGGTGTCGCGCTGGTCTTCATCGGCGCGTACGGCCTCGTCGCGCACTACTGAGCAGTTCGCTTTCACCCATCTTTCAGAACAATGTCTGAACACAACCCCGATGAGTTCGACGACCACGACGGTACTCCCGACGACTACGACGAGGCACAGCTCTACGAAACGACCGGCCCTACCACCAGCCGCCGCGGCTTCTTGAAGGCCGCTGGGGCCGCTGCCGGGGCTGCCGCAACGGGATCCTACTACGGATCTCCCGTACAACAGGCCGAGGCCATCGGCTTCACCACACCCGATGACATCCGCAACTCGGCTGCGGCTAATGCCATAGGCGCGGTTATGGGCAAGGTTTCCGAATACGGCGGCTTCGACCTCGCGTTCTGGACGGACGACGCGAGCAAGGTTGAGGAGCAAACAGCCGACCTCGTCCACCAGAACGCGTACCGGAGCGTCGTCAACGCCGTCGATATGCAGAGAATCTTCATCGACACCCTCCGCGACGAGACCGGTGTCAGTGCCGACCGGCCGAAGGCCGGCGGACTCGGCGCCATCGCGTGGTCGAAGATCCGTGCCGAAACGTTCCGGGGTCGGAAGGATGGTAAGACGGTCGCAGAGACGACTTCGAACGTTCAGAGCGAACTTAACGAGTACATCTCGACCGTCCTCAAGGACTTCTACGCGCGGTGGAACGAGTTCGCATCGCAGATCGAACAGAATCGCTATATGGTGTGGCGTGCCGCTGCCAGTAACGACTCGCTCTCGGAGACAGACATCTGGAGCGCAAATCCGAGCGATTCAGCGTATAATCCCGCGTGGGATGGTAATAGCACGTACTCATTTGGCGCTCCGGGAAGCGAACCGCCGGCGTTCAGCGACACTCGCTCGCTCTACAGCGAGGAACTCCCTAATGGGGATACTGTAGACATCCGGGTGATGCACTCGGCGTTCGCAACCGATAGTAACGCCTATTCACCGTACGTCTACTGGCCGGGAGCCCCGGCGCACTTCGACGACGCATCGAATCCCATCGGCGGTCTGAAACGGTTTGGCCCGCAAGTGACGAATAGCGACTTCAACAGTTCGAATTTCAATCTCTGGAGTTCCGAAGATTCGATTGTAGTCGCGCCGTCCAGCGATGGAGAGAATGTCACGCTGTACGACCAGTCCACGTGGAATGACATCCGGAGTGCCATCCTCGACTTCTACACCCGTGTCTCCGGTGAGATTCAGTCGTACGTCCAGACGGTGTTCGACAACTACACCGCAGATAACGTCGGTGAGATCCTCACCGGTCAGGACATCCGCCGCGAGTTCGCCGACGACGAGATGGGCGCGGCGGTCGCCGAGTACATCGCGATGGGGTACGCCGGCGACGACGTCGACCTCGGCACGACCGTGCGCGTCTCGGCGGACACGTCGAACACCGAGGACGGTGTGACCGAGGAAGTCGAAGGTGTGATGCTGATGGACATCCCCGAGGACACGCTTGCCACGTGGGAGTTCAGCATCAAATCCAGCACACTGACGATCAACGACGCCAGCCTCCGCGACGAGTACCGATCCGAGGGTGACGACCGGACGTACACCGTGGTCTACGACGACGGTTCCGGTGGCGAGGCGACGGAGCAAGTGACGGCTGGCTCCGACTTCGCCGAGGGAGACTCGGTGGAGCTGTCGAACGCTACCCAGTCCACGCTGATCCGCGTCGAACGCGACACGGAGAACTGGGACGGTGACATCGCCACCGCAATCTCCGAGGGTACGACCATCTCCGCCAGCGACTACCGGAACGCGCGGATGGTCTACACCGACGAGAACGACAGGGTTCAGCGCATCGAACTCGGTGGCGACATCGATCTCCTCGAAGTCGTCGAGGAGAACCGCTCCGAGGTGGTCTACACCGCGTGGGTCAACGTCACGTCGGATCCCACCATCTCCAAGCAGGAGATGAACAAACTCCTCGACGCCCAGCAGGAGATTATTGAAGAACTCTCGGAGGAGAACAACAGTGGCGGCATCGCCGGGTTCTTCGACGGTACTGGCAGCATCCCGCTTTGGGCTCCCGGGGGAATCATCGCCGCGGCCATCGCGTACGCGTTGACCGACGACGACTGACGCCCTGACCCCTTCTCGCGTGGGGATTATCCTTCTTGACAACTTTGCGATAAGTAGATGCTGCCGCTACTGCTCGGGCCGATTCTCGGCCTCGTGCGAACAGCCATCGACCTCGTGCTGGACTTTGCCGCTCCGCTGGCCGTGCTCGCCAGTGCCGTGTACATCGCCGACCGACTCGGCGTCATCGACGTGACCGCACTGCTGACTGACCTGCTGCCGTCCCCGACTGACCTGATCCCTCTCGTGGGGGTGGTACTATGACCCGGATGCGGGCCGGGGTCGCGGCCCTCGTCGTCGCGGTGGGCGTGGCCCTGCTCGCCGGCGTCGCGCCGGCCGTCGCGCAAGAGGCGGATCCGGGCAACGAGACGGCGACCGAGGACGGTGACGCGTCCACCGAGACGGGAGAAGACGACCCCGTTCTGGAACTCCAACAGTCAGATGACGCGCACATCGACACCATCGAACGGTACGACGGGTACGCGATAGTCACAATCGACGCGAGCGAACCCGTCACCGTCTCGTACCCGACGCAGACGCGGGACGAGATCGAGGCCAACTCGGCACGCGAGATTATCGCGCAGAAGGAGACGATTGCCGAGGGCGAGACGGAGATCCGCGTGGCTCTCACTGGAGGCAGCGTGTTCTTCGCTGTCGACGGAGCGACCGTTCAGGTCAGCGGCGACAAGTCCGTCGACACCGAGGTTGTGACCACGCTAAGCCCGACTCCTGCGCTCGTGACTGGAGCGGCAGCTGCCGCGCTTGCGATGGGTTACGTCGCGTACAGCAACCGCAAGGAAGAACTCGAGGAACCAATCCGCGCACACGAAGTGTGGGATCGACTATGACCAAGGACGAACAGAACGAGAACGACTCTCTGGAATCGCTGAAGCAACTAGTGCCGAACAACAGCGGCGTCGTCGCCCTGATCGTCGGCGGGCTGACCGCGGGCGTGATGAGCGGCCAGCTGGACGTCCCCGCGTGGCTCATCGACGTGGTTCGCGGCGCGGCGGTCGCCGGCATCATCGGATACATCGCTGGCGGCAAGCTCGCCGATCTGCTGTCCGAGCCGCCAAAGACCGTCGAAGTCGTCGAGGTGGACGCCGAACGCGACTACGCCCAGACGTGGTTCGTTCCACCCGAATGGTGGGAGGAACGCGTCGAGGAGGACGGTTCCCCGTGGTTCCGCGAGGGATCCGCGAACTGGGGCGTCCGTGAGATGGACTACGACACCGACGAGGAACACGTCGTCATCGAGGAGGGCGCGCTCGAAGCGGAACTCAACGACGACGAGCTGGCCACGTGGCGGTCGGCGGTCTACGAGTGTCGCGGCCGACTTCGGACGTGGGCTCATCGCGGACGCGTGTTGCGGCAACGGCTCAACGCGGTCGTGGAGGCCGTCGAGAGCCGGTACTGGGACACGATGGCCAACGACGAACTCGACCGCAAGGCCGCGCATCCGGACGTGGTTCACGACGAACTTGACCGGGAACTCGGCGACATTCGGGAGCAGACCCAGCCGATGAGCGACGACGACGTGCTGGAGCAGACCGTGAAGGAGATCGTCCGCGACCACGGCGACGTGGACGCCGAGGAGTTCGACCGGCTGGACGAACCGGACTTCGACCTCGACGAGCCTCAGCGCGGGCGTGATGGCGAATGACGGGGAGCAGCGACTACTCCGGATACAGCTTCTCGGAACTCCGGGAACAGCTGGAGAACGCCGAACTGCCCGCGCTGAGGGAGGCTGGACTGCTCGACGAGGACACGATCCGCCATCTTGAGTCGTTCCGGCAGCACTACGATCCCGAGAGTCGGCCGCACTACGAGACCGGCGAACCGGCGTGGTTCTACTACAACACGGAGTACTACGTTGAGGTGGTTCGCCGAGAGGTCGGTCGGAACCTCCGGCGTGCCGTCAAGAACGGCAACATCGCGGTTGTGGAACACGCAACCGGTCTCGCCGGCGGTGGTGGGAGTGCGATGGATTTCGTCGACTACGAGCATCTCGGCCAGCTCATCGAACGCCCCAGCCTCCTGCTCCTGCTGTTCGGCGACACGGGTTCGGGGAAGACGATGACCGGCGTTCGGCTCGCCGAGCTGTGGAAGCTCCGCGTCGGCGGCACGATTCTGACCAACGTCCGCTCCCTCGCGGAGGCGAACGACGGCGTGGAGTACGTCGAGGCGTACCCGGATCTGCTCCACTACTGCGTGGAGAACCCGCAGGAACGGAAGCTCCTCGTCGCCGACGAGCTGTCGAGCCTGATGTCGGGGTACGCGGCCGACCGCGCGAAGGTCGAGGAGCTGATGCGGCCCCTCGTGCGGAAGATGCGCAAGAAGCCGTTCCGCCTGTCGATCATCGGAATCGGCCACCGCCCCGGCGACATTCACCCGACGATGCGGAACGGCGAACTAGCGTATCCGTCCTTCAAGCGCGACAAGAAGACGATGGAGGTGTACGAGTCGCTCGCCAGCGACGAAACGGGAGAGGACGAGATCTGCACGGTGACGGGGATCGACCTCCCGGACTACACCGTGGACACGAACGACTCCGGGAACTGGGGCTGGGGCACGGACGACGAGGTTCTCGACGCCGCCCGCGAGCTTCGTGACGCCGGGTACGGCGATATGCTGGAGCTGATCCGCCAGTTGGAGGACGACGACGGTGGGGACGAGAACGAAGACGAGGAGGCCGAACTCCCGCGTCGGAAGTGCCGGGGTCACAACCGTCACGGTGATGGATGTGGCCAGCGCACGAGGCACGTCAGCGGGTACTGCGAGGCCCATCGTGAGGAGTGGGACGGTGACCCCGACCCACGACTCGACGACGACTGACGCCGTGTGCGCGTCGCACGCGTGCTGGCACGGGCGCGTTTACGACGGGGTGTTGCCCCCTCCCCCGGATCCTTGACACGATAAATCTGACTCTAGAACGCAACCTGTAAGATCGCCGGATCCACAGCCTCGCGTGTATGTCGGACACTGTGGAAGTGCCGCGAGAAGAACTGGAGCTAGTCTTGGAGCGCGCAGAGATGGATGCACAGTCGCTTTCGCAGAACCCTGACGTCGATGAGGAGACGGTAGACGAGGTTGAGGCGGCCATCGAGGTCGTTGACGACGCCATCGAGCGGTAGTCGCGCCCCGTTCTCGCCCGCGGCTTTTCTTGTTCCACGTCTGACAAACGAGTGTGATCGGATCGATTGCACAGATCGGTATCCCCGGAGGCGTCGAGATGCTGGTAGTCCTGCTGATTGCCGTGCTGCTGTTCGGCGCGAACAAGATCCCGAAGCTGGCCCGTGCGGCGGGACAGTCGATTGGCGAGTTCCAGCGCGGTCGCGAGGAACTCGAGGACGAACTGAAGGGAGACGGTAGTGACGAGGACGTTGAGACGCCGGACTAACGACTAGTTCTCTAGTTCTTTGAGGAGAGACAGCGAAAGCGAAAGAGGGGAACGACCCCACGAGAGCGCGCGGGACAGCAGGCCCGCGCGGGACGCAGACCGTGTTCGTGACACCGACAGCGTGATTGACTGACGAGTCGATACGAGTTCGACCGTCCCGGCAAACATCTGGGACGGCACTCTGTTGTTGTCGAGGGAGCGACATAAGCCTCTCGCGGGAGCGGGCCGGCGTTTATCCGACAGTAGTGACGTCGACAGTTCGAGATGGAAGCAGAAGACGAACTCAAGGCGAAACTGGCGATGTTCTCGGACGGCGCGGCGTCGTGGGTCGAACGGGCGCGAGAACAGGACTTCGACCCGGAGGTGGTGGAACACGTCGAAGAAGCACAAGAACACGTCCGCGAGGCGATGGAGATCCTCGACGACTGACGGCTACCACTGCCAGCCGACGTCCGACGCGTCCAGCTCCTCGATGGGGTCGAGCATCTCGGCGGTCATCGTCCAGTTCTCGCGGTTCCACTGCGGCGGCCCCTCGACCCAGCCCTCGTTGAGGAGGCGTTCCTGCGTCGTCCAGCCGTGCACGATCGCCCACTCGCTGTCCCACACTTGGCACTTGATGTAGGCGTCCGCGGGCCCTTCCTCGGCCTTCTCGCGCTCCACGAGGAGCTGCGGTGGACTCCCCGTCGGCGTCCCCCAGTAGGTCTTGATGTCGATGCTCGTCTGGTTCCACGGCCCGTCGCGGACGACGAGGTCGACGCCGTCGTCACCCTTCGCGCTCACCGTGAGGTCGAGCGTCTCCAGCACGGGGATGTCCAGCGCGAGGCCTGTGGCCACCTCGCCGGCGACGCCGGTGACGTGCTTCTGCTCGGTGTCGGGATCGCCGAGCAACACGTCGGTCGTCTCGTCCTCCTCGTACGAGGTGGAACGGGCGGCGGCCACGAGGTCGATGATCTCCCACGCGTCCCCATCGAGGTGGACTAGTTCGTAGTCGTGCGTCCAACCGGGCACGGACGGCTTGTCGTTGCGAGTCTCCGTGGCGGGCCGTTGCGTACTCATCGTCGATCACCGTCCTGTTCGGCCGCAAGTAGGTCGAAGTCGTCTCGAACCACGTCCGACACCCAACATTCTGCGAGTCTGACGACCGCATCTTCTGCGTCCACAATTGATCCGTAGTACGCGGTGTCGCGGCGGTCAGTCTCGGATGGGTAATCGACGATGACCACTGCACCACCTTCACGTCGTCGGAGGGCGACGTGCGAATTGCCCACCGCGACGACAGTCTCCGTCTGGCTGACGCGGGCGGCGTCATCAGCGAGACGAGGGATTTCTTCGAGTCTATCCGTGTCGAGCAGTTCTTCGATGTTGTCGTTGTCGTCGTACATTGTCTTGCGTTGAGTCGGCCTGTGTCGGGATCACCTCCATCGGGGCCTCGGTCTCGTCAGGCGGGCGGGGGCCAATCCGCGCCGCGACCGGGCGCGACGCCCGGTTTCGACCATTAGGGGAGTGGGTGAGTCAGTCGTCGTCGCCCATCTCCCGTCGCTCAAGTTCACGAAGGACGTCCGCAATCGGCGGCACGTCGGGGCCGGCGTCACTCATCGTCATCACCCGCCTCGTCGGCGGCATCGTCGGCGGGACGGAGATCCGCGCCGAGACCACCCTCCTCCGGGGTATCACCGATCGACGGCGGCGAGCAGTCGCGGCAGTACTGACCGTCAGTACCGATATGGCGTCCACATCCGTCGCACGAAATCGTTGTCCGGTAGCGCGGTGGGTCGCGGCTGCTACTACCGGAGAGGTCGCGGCCGTCCTCCATCAGCGGGTGTTCGTCGTTGTCGCCCTGCTCGGCGGCGTTCGTGAATCCTTCGTAGTCGTCGGTGTGCTCGTCGGGAGTGGGGACGACGAGCGGGTAGCCAGCGAGGTAGTCAGTGTCGCTGTCGTCCATCTGCTCGTAGACGTCGAGGACGGGGAGCGGTGTCTCGGTCGTCACGGCGTCGCTGACGTGCGCGACGAGGTAGTCGTCGGTCTCGTGGACGATGGGGCGCTGGCCGGTGATCTCGTCGGACATCTCGAGGTTGCGCTCGAGGTCGCGGCGGAGGGCGACGCGGAGGGCGTCGGGGGTGACGTCGTGGTCGTCGGCGGCCTGCTGGATAGCTCGCGCGGGAACGATACTGTCCACGTCCACGGTGGACGCGGAGTCGTGATGACGGTCTGCTGTCATCACCAGTCCGTAAGAGATGGGGGTTAATAAGACTTGTCGGAGAAACGGTACTTCGACAAATCAAGGACACTCCCACTAAACCCAAAGTACCAATATACCACCCCAACACGCGCGTACACACCCGTTCGGGCGAGTGGACTAAGTACCGGAACAACGTACCAGATAACGTAGAGGTGAGCGAAAACACCACTACCCGAGACGAAGTGATCGACGTTCTGCGCGAGGGTCGCGCGACCCCGCGCCTCATCCGCGAGGAGACGAGCATCGACACCAAGCAAGCCGCCCAGTACCACCTCCGACAGCTCCGCGCCGAGCGCCGCGTGCGCAAGGTGACGCGCGGGCTGTACGAGCTAGATCCCTCCGCCGACGAGGCGGGTGATTCCAATGACTGACGAGACCCCGCTCGCTCCCAGCGAGTTCG
The DNA here is from genome assembly GCF_024298905.1 of Natronomonas marina. NCBI lineage: Archaea > Methanobacteriati > Methanobacteriota > Halobacteria > Halobacteriales > Natronomonadaceae > Natronomonas > Natronomonas marina. Next base: position 2,457,471 of record NZ_CP101154.1, on the reverse strand, counting down.
CCACCGCAGTCCGCGACTACGCCGACTCCGTCGAAGACGAGACGTTCCTGCGGAAGTGCTACGCGGGCCAGCTCGTCGCCACGGATCACCACGGACGCGAGCCGCTCTCGCCCGTCGAGTTCTCCTCGGCGCTGGTCGCGCACGCCGGCGTCAGTCTCGACGACGCGGGTCGCGAGCGCGTCGAGTACGCGTATCTGCGGCAACTCGAGATCGCGCGAGACCGCGCGGGTGATGGGTGTGACTGACGTGCTGACCATCGCCGCCGGCGTCGCCCTCGGTATCATCGTCGCCGTGTTCGCCCTCATCGTCCTCGCAGTCGCCGTCCCGGCGGCAATCGTGGCCGTCTGCGAGTGGCGAGAACCAGACGACGTGACCACCGTACACGAGATAGATCCGGTTGATGGCCACGCCCAGACCTACTTCATCGACGAAGACCGCGACACGCGGGTGATGGAGCGATGACGGGCGACGATCGTGCGGCTGCGAAGTACGGATGGGGACTGGGTGTCTGGTCTGTATCCACACTGATCGTCGCGACACTCGCCGCCTCGACCCACGTCGGCGATGCAGCCGGCGTCGTCGTTTTCGGAACCGGCGTCGTCGCCCTCGCGCTCCTCGAAGACCGCGCGGATGACGTGGCCGAGTGGCTGGCACAGACGCTTGAGGCCGACGACACCCAGCAACGAGAACTGGAGCGCACGCTGATGAAGCAGATGATCGCCAACGACGCCCAGTCCGACGTTGAGGACGCCCGCGAGGCCTACCTTGACGGCGAGATCGATGAAGAGGAGCTAGAGGAGCGCGTCGGTGACGCACTTGACGACTTCAGCCGGTTGAACGATGCCACCGACGAGTTCTACGACCGCCTCGACGAGGACGAACGCGACCGCGACACGCGGGTGATGGAGCGATGATTCCGCCAGAAGTCGTACTCGTCGTCAAACTGTCCGCCATCCTAGTCACGACGATCATCGGGCTAGTCGTCGTGTGGTACGGAGTTCCGCTACTAGTCTACGGGATCGCAGCGGCTTACTTCGAGTGGCGTGCGCCCGACGACGCCACCGTTTTCCACGAACCCGACCCCACCGAGGGCACTGTGACGACCCACGCGGTCGAAGGCGAGTGGGAGTTCGACGTTGGCGACCACATCCAAGACCCGATCACTGGCAACGAGAAGGTCATCATCGGGCGCGTGTACGACGTTGACGATGACGAGTGTCAGTACGTGTACCGCTCGGATGACCGCGAGTACTGGGTACAGTCACGCGGTTGGGGAGAACACGACCACGAACTCACGAACGATGACGAGTGACCGCGCCCTTCTATCCATCGCCGCCGGCGTCGGCTTCGCCAGCCTGTGGGACTTCGTACTCTGGAGCGCGCCCTACGCGATGATCGGGATGCAGCTCCTCGCGGGACTGATGCCCGTTGGCGTGGCCGCCGGCACGGGCTCGATGCATCCAGTGGTGGATGGTGGCGACCGCCTCGTCACGGACGCCGGGATCGGCGACACCGAGCGCGGGGACGTCATCCAGTACGACGCCCCGGGCAGCCCGACGACGGCCCACCGCGCGATGTTCCACGTCGACGCGGGTGAGAACTGGTACGACCGCGCGGATCCACGCTTCCTCGGCGACGCCGACTCGTGCGAAGAGCTGAGGAACTGCCCCGCCCCGCATCCGGGGTGGATCACACGCGGGGACGCCAACCCCGAGTACGATCAGGCGAGCGGGCGGAACCCACCCGTGAAGTCGGAGTGGGTTGAGGGACGCGTGTGGGTCGTCGTCGATGACGAGACGTGGGAGATCACGCTGCTATCCACGTGAGCAGCCCGCCCACGCCGGCTCTTTTACACTACCCTCGACTCAAACGTCGTGCAATGACGGTGGCCAAGACCACGTGCGAGTCGTGCGGCGAACGCGTGTCGTTCGTGACCGACGAGGACGCCGACTTCCTCTCCTGCCCGGAGTGCGGTCGGGAACACTGCGTGACGCCTCACGGCGCGTCGCCGACCGGGCAGATTCCCGACGAGAAGCAGGAGCGGTTCGCCGACCTCCGGGAGTGGGACGAGGAGGTGTTGGGGTGATGGCGGTCGTCTCGGCCACCTGTCCGCGACGGGAGCGCGGCGGCAAGGTGACGTTCACCGGTGTCGCCGAGGACGGGGAGTTGCGCGACTGCCCGGACTGCGGCGGACGCGTCGCGGTGGATCCCGATGCTGACGAGGTTCTTCACGTCGAGGCTGGGTGAAAAACGGGGAGAAAGCGCGGGGTTAGTCGGCCTTGCGGACGACCGTCGTCCACTCGACCGGACGCGGGTCGACGAACTGCGAGGCCTCGTGGGGAACCGGCGGCTTGGCCCACGAGACCGGTTCGAGTTCGATGCTGCCGAGCGCCTCGTGGCGAGCCTCGTAGAACTCGCGTTCGAGGTCGCCGACGACGTCCGGCTTGTTCATCGGGTCGTGGATGACGAGCGGGTCGAGTTCCTTGACCGCTTCCTCGGGCCAGTGCGCGAGGACGCGCTGGTGGGCGCGCATCAACTTCTTGTCAGCCAGTTCTCGGCTGTCGCTGTCGTGGGTGTCGTATCCCACGTGTATCCGTAGGGCCGAGACTCAGAAAAGGGCACTGTCTCGGGGGTCTACGGGCCGTACTTGGTACTTGGGCTTTGGTGGGCAGAGTCCGCGAAAAAGTTCGTCAGTTCTCCGTGACGGTCAGCTTGTACGTCGTCCCGCCCTCGACGTAGTGCGGGCCTCGCGTCTCCTGCTTGGCCTGCAGCATCCCGTTCACGTGCGCCTTCGCCGCTGCCTTCGTCTCGTAGGACACGAGCCGGGTCGTGTTTCCTGTCTTGCTGTCCGTCCTGATGACCGTGTATGCCATTGCACTCTAACCTATACTTTGTCTGACAGATAAGTGTTTACGGAAAACTACCTTAGTGTAAGCACACCCCCACCCATCACGCCAGACCCCGCGAAAATCGGTGGTTCAGAACAACCCACCCCTGCTGGGCCGGCACTCAAGTTTACGGAACGACAATAATCGAGCGCAAACGTGCGAGTCGAATCCACCAAAGGCGAAAACCAGTACAAGTGCTGGCTCACTCCCGACGAGGTCGACGCTCTCATCGAAGCCGCTGAACAGCTGTCGCATCGACACAAGGTCGTCGTTCTCCTCGGCACGAAGGTCGGTCTCCGTGCCAAGGAGTACACGCGCATCCGTCCGAATGACGTGTTCCGCGAGGCGGGGAAGTATCGCATCACCGTCCGTGGGAAGGACACCAGCGGCGAACTCGGCGACGAAGGCAAGCGACGCGACGCCTACCTCCCCGAGCGCGTCGAACGCGAGCTGCTTGAACTCCAGTACGACGAGGACATCGCCGACGACGGGCCGTACTTCCCCGTCACCAAGACACGGATCCGCCAGATGGTTCACGAGGCCGCCCGTGAGGCCGCGCGGATGGGTGTCGGTCGTCGAGAGGACTGGGAGAAGGTCAGCAGCCACGACTTGCGGCGCTACTACGCGCACAACCTCCTCGTGCGCCAGCGGGTCAACCCGAGAGTCGTGATGAAGAACGGCGGCTGGGAGACCTACTCCGCGATCGAACCCTACCTCAACGAGCCGACGCCGGAGAACGTCAACGAGGAGATGGCCCGCGCCGGCCTCGACTGACCCCTACTCTCCGCCGGCGTCGTCGCGCGGCTCCTCACCGAGCAGTTCGACCGCTTCCTCTTCGTGGTCGCGCCACAGACGGAGCGCCTCTTCAGCGTCCTCTACCCCGGCGAGCGCGGCGGCAGCGTGTCGCTTCGCCTCGATCTCGTCATCGCTCTCTCCCGGTGTGGAGAGGATCTCCTCCATCGCGTCGCGTAGCTCGGCGGCGGCCTCTGCGGCCTCGCGTCGCTTGTTCGTGTCGTCAGTCATTCTGACCACTGTTGATACGAATGCAGGTACGTCCCCTCGTCAGTCGCACAGATACGATGTGTGCCGATAGTGTCGAGTTCTTCGCACTCGCCCGGCTCGAGATGCTGATACGCTGGCTGGCCGCATCGGGAGCACGTGAGTTCGTCGGTCATAGTCGTCGAAGAAGGGTGGATGACTCCACCTAGCCCGTCTGAACCTCTGTCCCCCAGAACCGTAAAACCACCGTAGAGGCCGCGAAAACGCCCTAAACAAGCCATACAGGAAAACACATACACGGTGGGAGAACCAACACGCGTGTATGACCACGAACACGAACTGGCCGGCGGGCTGGACGGCGCGGGAGCGCGTCGAGACCGTCGCACTCGACCGGCGCACGATGGACGCCGAGGTCGTCGCTGACGAGGCTGGCGTCGACGTCGACACGGCGCGGGACGTACTCGCCGAGCTGGCCGAGGACTACTCCGACACGCGATGGGACGATGACTGACGCCACCGACGACGACGAGATGACGGAGCGCGAGCGCGAGGTCATCGACTCCCGCATCAAGGAACTCGAGGACGAGAGCCGCCGGTACTCAACGCGCGAGGTCGCCGAGGATCTCGCTGTCGAGGACATCGACGCGCTGATCGATGACCTGCCGGGCGAGGAGTAGGCCGAGCCACACCGGGCCACCCGTGTTCCGAGGAACAGGGTGGAAACCCCACCCGCCTCCGGACAGGGCCGCAACCCGGACTGTTCACTGGCGGTGTTCATGTTCACTCTCGCCCTACACCGAGGATCTCGGTGTTCACCGAGGAACGGAACCCCACCCTGTCCGCGTAATCGCGGAACCCCACCTCTTCGCGTGGAGAACCAGAACCCCACCTCTGCGAGGAGAGGGAACCCCCGCGGGAGAGGACACCTTCTCTCCCCTACTCGCGGTGGGCCACGCGGCCCGGGAGCGTTACTGCGCTCGACTCGACCTATTTCCTGACGACGCCCCCTGTCGTCTAAGAATCGCCCTCAGATCTGACGAAAACCTTGAAAGAAACGAATGGAGTTAATTTTTTGTCAGGTGTTTTACGGGTTGCTGGCCTACCCCTGAATGACGATGCACGACGACATCGAACTGCCCGACCGAACCATCGAAGTGCTGGAGCTCATCGACGAGTACGGCCGTCCCACGGCCACCACGCTCCGAGAGGCCATCTACTGGGCCGACAAGAACCAGCACATCCACTACCGACTTGACCAGCTCGCGTCGAAGGGGTTGGTCGAGACGTGGAAGGACGAGGACGCCGGCGGACGCGGGGCACTCTCGCCCCGACGCGCGACGACGACCGACGAAGGCGAGGAGTTCCTCGAACTCCTCAACGAAGAGGACACCATCCCCGACACGGTGGAAGAGCGTCTCGAACGGCTGGAGAGGCATCTGAGCCCGATGCGAGAAACATACGGGGAAATTAAGAAGCGCGTCAAGGAACTGGAAGATGAAGTCGAGGAGCACGACGAGGATCTCGACGATCTCGCCGAGGACGTGCGCGACATCCGCCGCTTCCTCGACGACTGACCCCAACTACCCACTTGATACTTTTTCTTTTCACTTTCACTACACTTGGCTCGGCTTCTTGGGGTGAGCGCCCCACGCCCCTATCGGATGCAGCGAGACGCTGACTTGCCGCCCCGCGATTCGACGCCCGGCAGAGGCGAAGGCGCGGGGTCGTGGCTTGAGGAACAGACGGTAGAGGCACTCCAAGACTGGGGCTGGGACGCCGCGCGTGGCGGCGTGGTATGGGGGTTTCGAGGTTGACGTGTTCGGCGTCCGCGACGGCTACCGCGTGCTGTGCCAGTGCAAGGACTGGCGTCCGGAACATCCCATCACACCCGCCGCAGTCTGGCGACTCGTCGCCGTCGCGTACACCGTTGAAGCGCGGCCAGTCCTCGTCACCACGTCGGAACTGACCCGACGCGCCCGCCAGATCGCGCGTCGCTGGGAGGTCGCGGTCGTCAGGCCCGTGGATCTCGAGCGTGAGCCGGGGCTGCCCACGCCCGGCCACCGCCTCGGACTGCCGCGTGAGCGTCGGTGGGGTTCGCGGCTGGATGACGATGGGGAGATGCGGGAGTTGCTCTTGCGCGGCGGGATCCACCCGCGCCGCGAGTCGAGGCCGTCCTACTGACGCGAACGTGTCGCGTGTGAGGCTGGTCGGGGTCGGTCGGCGAGAGGGTGTCGAGGGTGGTTGAACGGGAAACCGAAGGTATGACGTGGGGAGAAACACCCCTTGCCTGCGACACCCCCCAAAATCGGCGGTGAAAAATCGCCAGATGGCACGGCCGTAGCAGGCGTCGCAGGGAGATCCCAGAATCGAAGGAAACCAAACCGGGTGACCTCCCCGGTACCTGATCTTGCGATCCCAGAGTCCCCCTGCGACGCTTGCGACACCTCGCCCTCCCGTGGTTTTGACGCGGCTCAGACGGGGTGTCGCAGGCAAGGGGTGTTTCTCCCCTAATAATACGTTTGCTTGGGTTGCCGTCGGGTGGTTCTGTCTCAAGGTTGGCGACAAACGGCGAGTTGGAACTGATGCTCGCCGAGAAGAGAAGGGCGTGGCTACGCGATCTGAATCCGTAGTGGTTGGCAGTTCTCCCACGTCACATGACAGTCCATGCAGACGGTGATGAGATTCTCCAGTCGGTTGGCCTTCTCGTAGTCAACGTCACCGTCGCCATCCTCGAACTCTCGTAGGGGGACGATGTGGTGGACGTGAAGACCAACACCGTGCTGTTCCTCGTGTTCACTCATACACATCCCGCACCGTTGACAGACCGGTTCAGAACCGTTGTTCGGCGTGTCTCTCTGGAGTGCTTTCCTCCTCTGTTCGTTCCAGTTGGGGCCGTAGTATCTGTAGTCACCAATATCTTCTTTCCGTGCAGGGTGGTTCTCGTCACTGACCTCTTCCCACGGCGCGAATCCCCTCGGTTCGATGCCGTGGCGTCTCATCCACTTGTAGATCGTCTTGCGGCAACAACCCCACAGTGAGGCGAGATCGTTCGTCGACAGCCCCTCTTCAACGTACTTCTCTCGCATCTTCTCTTCATCGTGCCACGGTTGATCGTATCCGACGTGGTTCAGTTGATCTCCCCGTTCGATGTCGTGACGATCCATCCATCGTCGGATGGTGGCCTCACTGACACCGAGGACGTCGCCGATCTCTCTCAGGGAGAGCCCTTCGGAGTGGTAGAGTCGTTCCAGAATCTCTCCGTCTTGGTGGGGCGTCTCGGACTCGAAGGTGTAGTTACTCATCGTCATAGTAGTCAGTCCAGTCAGAGTTGTCGAGGAGTTGGTTGAGTGCCTCATCGTACGTGTCCGCTCCAACCGCTACCTTGTAGCGGCGAACTCGGTCACGCGTGTTTTCTTTGAGTGAGACGGTTGTGGTGTCGTCTCCCATCTAGCAACTGGTAATAGTTTCTATAATTTTATATAACTTTCCCGACAGTAGTGGTCTGCCGAGTGCCGGGGGAGAAGTCACTGTCCGGTCGAACTCACGTCAGAAGGCGTGGGGTGGGAGCCAACCAGCCCCTGCGTGAGGATGTAAGTTTTTCTGATACTTAATGGTGTTGTCCCTGAGCGTGGGAACCACCGATTGAAGTGTTTCATCTGTTCTTTGACTATTTCAATTCTTCCCCACCACCCGTTGAAGTGTTCCAAGAATTGAAGTAGTGGAACCTACCACCCGGTGAAGTGTACGAAGTGTTTCATCCGTTATACAATCTTAAGTGGGTGAAGTGACCCCCGATTGAAGTGTTATATATCCTTATGTGTCACCGGGAGTATAGATACGGATGCAAAATGGGAGCCAACAACCCCATCCTGACAGACGACGAGTTCGACGTTCGCGAGAAGGACTACAGCATCGAAACCGAGGAAGACATCAACAACGTGGTCAGCGAACTCGACCGCGAGTTCGACGTGGTGAGCAAGTACGCTCGCCGAGACGGCGAGGAAGACGGCTGGAAGCACGACGCCGTACTCGCCGCGATGCTGACCCCGTGGCTTGAGTACGAGTGGGAGAACGTCGACACGGCGCTGAAGCGGCTGCCGGTCGGGTACGCCAGCGGCGACTACGAGTACCAGAAGCGCGTCGAGAAGACGGCGGAGTACATCACTCCTGAACGGGAGTGGGAGACGCCTTCCGACGCCGCTGACACCGCCCGCGACGCCGTGAGTCTCGTCGAGGAAGAGGACATCTCCTCGGTCGACCCGCAGGGGAAGATCAGGGAGGAAGTGCTGAAAGAGTGGCATCCTCGCGAGTTCGGCATCTATCCCGAGGACGACGGTGTTGAGATCGACCCTATCGACAAACGCGAGGCCCTCCAGCGGACGGCCAACATCTTCGACGAGGTTTGGGACTACCTGTACCCGGAGACGGACGTACGCGGCTGGCAGAACACGCTGTACGTCTACGACAACGAGAAGGGCATCTATCGTCCGCGCGGTAGCAACCAGATTCGGCTGCAGGCCGAGTCCCTCCTCGGCAAGTACGCCGACAACAACTTCGTCAACGAGCTGGAGAGCAAGCTGAAGCGGCGGAACAAGGTCGATTCGTGGGATATGCGCGATGCGCGGCCGGAACCCCACCGGATCGTCGTCGGGAACGGCGTCCTCGACCTCCGTAAGGGCGAACTCGACGGCTACACTGCGGACGAGTACCACCGGACGCGCATCGACGTTGACTACGACCCGGATGCGGAGTGTGCGGAGATCGACGACTTCTTCCACGACATCGTGGACGAGGACGACGTTCCGACGCTCTACCGCGCCGTCGCGCACACGCTCGCCAAGGAGTACATCGACGAGAAGGCCGTGATGCTCGTCGGTGACGGGAACAACGGCAAGTCGTCCTTCCTCAATCTGCTGGAGGAGTTCCTCGGCGAACGCAACATCAGCGGCCGGAGCCTACAGGAGCTGAACGAGGACAAGTGGGCGCCCGCCGACCTGCACGGCAGCCTCGCCAACCTCAGCGGGGATATGAGCGAGCAGGAGGCGGACGACCTCTCCACGTTCAAGCAGCTCACCGGCGGCGACACGCTGACGGCGGACATCAAGTTCGAGCAACCCGTTCGATTCGAGAACAGTGCCAGCCTGATCTTCGCCAGCAACGGTGTTCCGGACTTCCCGGACAACGATATGGCGGTCTGGCAGCGGTGGTGTTACATCAACTTCCCCCACCGGTTCGGCGAGGACGGCAACAAGGAAGCAGAGCCGATGCGCGTCCTGATGGATCGCATCACCGCCGACGAGGAACTCCGTGGCCTGCTCGCCCGCTGCGTCGAGGAGTATCAGGCGTACTACGACGGTCGCGACTTCTTCGCGGACGTGGGAGATGCGCACGAAGTGCGCAAGCGGATGAAGAAGGCCGCCGAGCCCGTGTTCCGCTTTGCCGAGGAGATGCTGGAAAACGTCGACGTGGAGGAAGTCGAGGACATCGAGGACTACGCCGTGCTGACCGACCGCGTTCGCGAGGCGTACAAGGAGTACGCCCGGGAAGAGGGTCTGCCCATCATCGACGACGCCCAGTTCGGCAGCAAGCTGACGAACCTACGGGACTACGACATCGAACACGTCGAGCAGCGTCCCATCGGCCCCGACAAGCGGAACTACGTCTACAAGGGCATCCAGCTCACCGACGAAGCCGAAGAGCTCCTTGACGAGGACGGCGACGGGGACGGTGACGATGACGACGGCGGGAACGCCGAACTTGGGGACGACTTCAACGACGACGATGATGACGAGGACGGCACGAGCCACACGCTCACCGAGAACAAGCGGCGGAGCGTGCGGGCGATGGCGACCGAGACGGACGAGTCACCCGAGGAGATCCGCGAGACGCTCCAACTCCCTGACGAGGCCTCCGACCGGGTGGCCGAACTAGTCACGGAAGTACGGTCGGAGGGTCTGGGCGAGACGCTTTCCCAGACGGGAGGTGATGACCAATGAACGACACCGAGTACGACAGCTACGCGGAGTACGTTCGGGGCCGGTTGGATGCCGGCGACTTGGCGCGCTACTCTGGCCGTGGTCTGACGGTCTGGATGTACGCGCGTGATGGAGCGTACTACCAGCTGCGCGTCACGGAGAGCCGGTTCACAGCCGACGAGCGAGAGGTCAGCGAGGAGAAGGTCGAACGGGTCGTCGAACACAACTATCCCGTAGAAACGGCTGCTGCGGACTCCGTGCCGAACACCGTTCGTGCGTGGGCCGACATTGGCGTCGAGGGTGTTGCACGCGAGTGGTTCATCGACGCGCGGATGATGCTCAGCCGCTTCGAGGACGTGAGCAACGAGGACGCGTCGGAGATGATGCGGGACGGACTCCGGTTGGCCGGGCGCATCGACGACACGGAGCGCGCGGAGAAACTGCGCGAACGCGTCCAAGAGATCGGCGCCCGACGCGACGGGTAACCGTTCTCCCGTCTCGTTTCAGGCGAGTCTCGCGCCCCGATTTGATTGGTGACTTTTTACTGGGGCGACCGCCTGCCGTCAACCGATTATGGTGTCGCGGAAGCCGGAACTCGAGATTGTCGCTAATGCAGAGGAATCGGGAATCAAGGTGACGTACACCGGCGGTCACACGGTGACGGTCGCACAAGACGAGGTGGTGGCGGACTCCGAACCCGAACTTCTCGAACACGAAGATGGGCCGGATGTTTGGGACGAGGGGCGGCTAGTCGTCGACTGCTACGCCCCGGATCCACCGGGGTCGTGGGCGACCGGGTACTGCTGGCTGGAGACGAGTACGGAGGAGGGCGAGTGGGATCGTGTGGAGTTGCACGTCGGTGATCCGGATGCCAACGGTCATCCGATTGAACGGACGTCGACGTCGTACAACGTGGCGCGGTTGAACGCGGTCGAGCGGCCGGAGGAGGCCGAGGACTGACCGCGACGACTAGTTCCCTTCTGCGATTTGACCGGATTTTTGTGAGTCGACCGCTATCCGGCGATTATGGATGAGGTAGCCGATGAGTACGAAGTTGGAGATGTCGTGGAAATTGAATTCGGTGGCGACTACGGCGTGCATCGTGGCGAAGTCGTCGGACTGCATCCCGGCGTCGGTTCCGAGGACGAGTACGAGATTGACGTGCAGCTCGCGGACGCGGGCGCCTCGTCGGCAGCGCCGGCGGAGGAACACTTCCTGATCGACCTCGTTGGAGTCCAGTGGGTGGGGGAAGGGCGCCCCAACGCGGTCGGGGAGACGGTCAACGGGTACACCGAGGAGATGGGGACGGTGGAGCGCATCAAGGTGGTTGGAGAGGTGGCCGAGGCGTGACCGAACACGAACTGTACGACGCGATCGATGATGGGGACGGGATCTGGCTCCACATCGCTGGCATCGACCCGACGACCGTGTTCCGCGACGGCGAGACGCGCACGGTGACTGGGGTTGTCGAACGCGAGATTTTCGTCGACCTCGACCGCCGCCTCCGCGGTTGGCCAGAAGCCCGAATCGACTACTGGGATGCTGCGGATGGCGGCGAAGCGCCCGTCCTCGTGGGGCTGGACATCGACGAGGACGAGGGGCCAGAACCGCTCGGCGAGATCGTGGACTGGGAGTTGACAGGATGACACTGACGCGCAGCGACTTGGCGCGCGGCGATAGGGTGGTGGTGACGTGTTCCGACGCGGATGGGGAGAGTGAGGAGTACGTCGGTGAGGTGACCGCCCTCGACGACCACCAGATCCGCATCGATCTCGCGTCGTCGATCGCCACCCGGATGCGGGTGGGGGTTGACTCTGAGGGGCGGCCGCGGGGAGCGGAGATTGTGACCAGTCACCGGGAGCTGACGCGGGAGGTTGTGGGACTCGAGTTCGAGGAGTGACAGTGGCTAGTGTCGGCGTTCACCGCCACGCTGTCCCGCCCTATTCTCCCAATCGGAACACATACGGATCCGGCAGTGACAGATGGTGGTATGTCAGATGAGTCTGAGGTCGGGTTCGACTACGACCTTACGCGGGAGCAGCTCAAGCGGGCGTTGAAGGAGTTCGGGTTACAGGAAAGCGACATCAACAACACGATGCTGACCGTGTTGCAGGCGGTCACATCCCGTGAATACTACGAATCCATCGAACTCCGATACGACGATCTTCCCGACTACGCCATCCAGACCACGAACCTCGTCGACTTCCTCCCGAACTACACCGCGGAGAACTCCCGCGAGCCGGTAAGGAAGGACGCCCTGAAGCCACTTCGTGACAAGGCGGGGGTACTTGGATACGAGGAACCCGCCCCGAACAGCCCGAAGACGCACTACTGGGTAGCACAGGAGTTCCGGGAGTACCTCGACAACGCGAATCTCGAGGAGGTCATCAGCGAACCTGACCCGGTAGAAGGGGAAGAGCGGACGGTCGAACTCCCGTACCACGACGAGGTACTGCCTCGAGCCGCCGGCGAACACACGGAGTTGATCGGCGACGGGCTCCGTGAACTCGTCCCGGATCTCGCCGAGTCACCTGTACTCGTCCACGAAGGGCTGACCAAGGACGAGCGGGAGGCGGTGGAGGCCAAGTTGCTGCCCATCGAGTTCGACGGTGTGCGGTTCCAGTTGTCCGTGTACCCGGACGCGATCGCGTTTGACGAGGAAGAGCGGACGTTGATTCTCTTGGAAGCGGTGACGAGTCTCGGCCCGTTCACCGACCAACGCATCGAGACTCTGCTGGAAGACCTTAGTCAGCCAGAGGAGCCGATTGAGGACTTCTCTGCCGTGTTCGTGACTATGTTCCCCGACGTTGGCCGCTACCGCCAACACCTGATGGATGTCGGGGCAGACTCGCACGTCTGGCTGTCTGACCATCCCCGCGACCTGCGCTCGCACGGCAACATCCGGCTGGACGAGGGACAGCCGAGGGAAGCGGGCGTATTGTACGAGTACGAGATCGAACCCTAGTCCTTGTTCACGGACTCCTCGATGGCGAGTTCGAGGGCATCCTGAATCTCCTGTCGCTCCTCATCAGTGTACCCGAGGATCGTGTACACCGCCTCATCGAGGACGCCACGGTCGGCTGTTTCCGCGAACTCGTCGAACGCCGTGGTCAGGCGGTCGCGTTCCGCATCGGTCAGCGCATCGAGGTCGAGCGTCTGGATGGTCTTTGATGAGGAGACGTTGAGGTCACACACGCCACCACCGTACACCTGTCCGGCGAGTCGGAGGTTCAGCTCGCCGAGCTGCGAGTTCAGGTACGCGAGGAGTGGCTTGACGTCTTCATCGCGTTCGACGGTGGTAGCGAGGAAGTTCTCGTTGGGCACGACCGCATCCGGGTTCCATACGGCGGTGTAGTTCTCGTAGACCCGGCGGGGGAGCAGGATCTGGGAGGGAAGGCGACGTTCCGCCTCGTCAGTGAGGTCATACCACGGCTCGCGGTTGGCCTTCCGAATCCGAGTCTTGTTGTGGAGACCGTCGTACGTCTCGTCGCTGTACCGCTTCTCAATCGTGCGATTTTCTGCGGCCTCGATGTACTCAAGGGCACGCGTTCCTTCCAACTCGTCTTTCGGCTGCGAACACCAGAAGACGTGGTACTTGCAGTCCGAAGGTCGGATGGTGGGGTCTTGGTGGTCGCGCGACGAGTATGCGATGGGGCGGAGGAATTCGTCCTCAATCTCGTCGACTTCTGGTTCGGAGTCAGACAGGATGTAGAAGTCCTTGTGAAGGGTCTGGACGCCGATTGAAGGCGTTGCGAAGTCGCTGAGTGCGGTGAAGTCGTCGCTGTTCTTGATGGACTCGAAGACGAGGGGCGCACGGAGCCAGATGTCCCAGTAGTCGCCGGCGTCGAGGGCACGCTGTGGGACACGTGCGGACTGGATTGCGGCGTCCGCGAGTTCGTCAAGCGACTTCTCGCCGCCGTTGAAGATGTCCTCGCTCTCCGCTTGGATGAACCGAACGTCGTTCTTCGCCGGCATCCGGATCGTGTTTGGCCGTTTCTCAGCGATGATGCAGACGCTGTTGGCGAGATCGTCAAACACCCGCTCTTGGAAGCCGATGAGGGCGTGAATGTGGAATTCGTTGAGGAGGAACTCCTTGAACTCCTCACCGTACTTCCGCTTCATCCACGAGTTGGAGACGATCATCGCCATCCGACCGCCGGGTTTGAGGAATTGGGTCGCCTGAAGCAGGAAGTAGACGTAGAGGTCGCTCTGATCGGAGAAATCGTACTCTGAGAACCGTTCGATGATCTCCTCGGCGTCCTCGAAGCGGTGGCGGATGACGTATGGTGGATTGCCGATGAGTGCGTCCACCTCGGGGAAGTCCGAGTCAAACAGGTTGCCAGCCGAGACGTTGGGGAATTCGCCCCCGAACTCTTCGCGTGCCCGCTGCTGAAGCGTGTCGACGGCATCAGCGTCAATATCGAGCCCGTGGATCTGGTTCCGAGTCTCCTTGCTCTCGGCCCCCAGTTCCTCGAGTCTGTGGTAGGCATCGAAGACGAACCGACCCTCACCGACCGAGGGCTCCAACACCGAGTCATCGGCGGATTGGATCGCCCAACGTGAGAGTGCCCTCGAGATCGGCTCAGGGGTATAGGTTTGTCCGTGGCGTTTCTGGTCAGAGGCCATCTACGGTGTTATTGCCCGACCAATCATATATAAGCTCCATTCCCCTCGTCGTTTATGAGTAGGCCAGTATGAGCGAGTACGATACCGGCGACCGCGTCCGAATCGACATTCCGGACACGAGCGACCCTGACCACGACCGCTTGCACGGCCAGCACGCCGAGGTGGTCAGGGTGATTGCCGACGACGCCGGTGACGAGACTGGCGACCCGCGTGACTCGCGGCTGTACCGCGTCCGGCTGGTAGATGGCGGCGACACTGAGGACGTCCGGTGGCGGGACTTGCGGCCACCGATCGACGAGGAGTAGGGCGCCGCGCGGGGGCGTGGATCCGTGCCCGGGTGGCTACTCGTCAGTGAGGTCGTCGGGGAGTTGTGAGCTGCGCACGTCGGCTTGTTCGCGGTCTGTGAGCGTGGAGTAGTTGCGGTCGATGATCTCCGGTGACACGTCTGCGCGGTCGCTCACGACCGGCTTCGGCGTCTCATTCCGCAAGGCCCACGAGATGCTGCCGCGGCGGATGGCGTGGCTGGACTCCGACGACGGGCACTTCGATGCGTCGTTCATCGTCTGCGCCGCCTCGCAGTCGGCGGGGTCGCGGTCGTGCGGACAGCCCTGACCGTGTGCGCACGGCCTCGTGATGGCGTAGACGCGGTTCCTGAGCGTGTTCACGTGCGGACGGCCCTCGCATCCCTCGACGGTGAACAACGGCTCGCGACCGTGTTCGTCGGTCGCGTCGACGCGGTTCTGTTCGATGTAGTCCGCGAGGATCTGACAGGTCTGGGGCCGCAGGTGGATCGTGCGTTCCGACCCCTCGTCGTTCTTCAACGGCGTGTCCTCGGAGGGGTCGTGGCTGAACTCCGCGTACCCCTCTTCGAGGTCGAGATCGTCGACGTCCAGCGAGCGGGCGGCGCCGACGCGGATCATCGCGTGCCACAGGAGATGGACGAGCGCGTGTTCGACCGACGCGTAGTGGTAGCGGTCAAGGTAGTCGAGCATCGCCTCGGCGCGGTCGGAGGTGATCTCGTTGCTCCGCTGGCCGTTCGGACGGTTCGGCGACTTGACCTTCGGCGGGATCTCGGGGTCAAGGGCGTCGATCCCGGCGCAGAACCGGAGGAAGACGCGGAGCGTGTCGAGGTGGGTCGCGACCGTGTGGATGGAGTTGTCGTCGTCGAAGCGCCAGAGTTTGAACTTCCGGACGTCCAGCCCCGAGAGTTCGGCGAGTGAGTCGTAGTCGGTCTCCTCGTTGAACCACGTCACGAAGTGGCCGAGTCGGGATCGGTGGCTCCGGATCGTCGCGGAGGCTGCACCGTCCCGTTCCTTGTCAGCGATGTAGAGGTCGAGTGCTTCTTGCGGTTCGACTTGTTCGAGTTCGTCGTTTGCGGACATAGTTGGAATCCCTGTCCGCGCGATCACGTGGGGTCTGCCACCGCCGGTGAGACTCGGTGTCGGAGGCCCGCCGTGGTTCCGTGTTACCGAGGCGGTCTCTTCCGAACCCGTGAAAACGACTGCCGGAACGGCCCCGTGGGCCGCACGCCCGCAGGTTATTTTCACGGATGAGGGGAGCGGGTTCAAATCCTGCAGCGCCCATACTTTGTGACCTAATAATCGACCGACAGCGTAGCAATTGTCGATCGAATAGGGTGGGCGGGTGCTTTCGTTCGATAGTCGAATGAATCTAATCGAGGGGGTCCGGTCCTGGGATTCGCGTATATCCGAGCTGGTTGCAACGGAGAAAATCAATCACCCATCGAACCGCTGGTGATTTATTCGTCTTCGAGGGCGTCGTAGACGTCCCGGTTCGCCTCCCGGTCCTGTGCCGCGACCCGCCGAACCAGTTCCCGACGGATGTCTTCCATCACTTCGTCGAGCTGAGGGGTCGTTTCCGTCCCTTCCTCGGTAGCCATATCCGAATGCACGCCTCCAATGCGGTTAATCGTTCGGGTCCGCCGAACCGCCGGTCAACTGGTCTATCCCGTACTGGACGAACTCATCCCGCCACTCGTCGATTTCGCGTGCCAGATTCAGATCTTCGGTGTGGGATCGGAGATACTCGACGGTTTCTTCCGCATCGACGGCCGCTTCGTCGGTACCGAACCCTTTCAAGATCGTCCTGATTTCGTCGTCGTAGTCGAACCGATACCCGTTGAGGAAGTAGAAGACGACCACCGTGTTGAGCGCGGTGCGCTTGTTCGCATCGACGAAGGGATGATTGGCGACGAGGAGCCGGAGGAGGTGATACGCCTTCTCGTGGATCGTCTCCGGTGCCGAACCAAAGCTGCCCTCCTCGATGTAGTTCAGCGCGAATTCGATGTCGCCTCGATTCTGGACACCAGACGGCGTATCAGAATACTCCGAAACGATATCGTCGTGGATAGCAACCACATTCTCGACAGATGGATACCACAACGAGTCAGCCATTCAGTCCCACGTCGATGCCGGAGGAGTGTAGACTTTGCTGTGGATCAGACTGATGAACGAGGTCGAGATAATCCGTTCTCATTCCCTCGGTTTCGGCCGCCTCACGCCTGAAAGGACAAAGCCGTTCGATAGTCGAACTGAAGCCTGCAGCGCCCATAGCCGATTTTCGGGGTTGAAACCGTAGTACGGCGGCGGGACGAACCGCTGCACGAACGCAAGGCCGTTGCTTTCGTTCGATGGTCGAATGAGATGGTGTTCATCAAGGGATTCGCGTACAGCCAGATAGGTTGAGAAGGAGAAAATCAATCGCCGATTGATGCAGCGGCCGCTGCTCCGGTAGGGGTCCCCGGGTCGGAAACTACCTACGGTCTGTCAGTAGAACCGTGCCAGATACAGAGTATAAGTTCAGCACGAGAGCATCGTTACGTTCTCCGAGTAAATCCAGCATTGTCCGATAGAATCGTTCCTGAACCGCTATTCCGGTGACCGGAGTCGAAGCCGTACGGTCTTTTAATAGTAATATAGCATATATTTATTATCTCATAGGTCGTTAGTACATTGATGACTTCTGCTACTCAAGCAACAACTGTATCCTCTTCGGAGACGGTGACATTCGGGCGTACGCTCGTCGGTGGAGAACCGACCGACGACGGACTAACGTTCCCTGTGGACAGTCCGACGGTGGAGTTGTTAGCCAAGGCGACGAGTCCGCTCATCTCGAATCCGATGCTCGGGGAATACGGCGCGGCGCTCGTGGAAGCCGAAGACGTGGACGGTGCATACCTGCGAGCACTCGCAATCACGCCACCGGGAGCCGCCGGGCCAGCTGAGCACTATCACCCGGACTACGCCGAGTCGTTCGAGGTTGTTGAGGGCGAGTTCGTCTTCGAAGTCGAGGGCGAACCACGGACACTGAGCCCCGGCGAGTCGGTGACCGTCGAGGCCGGGACGCCACACACATTCCGGAACGAGTCCGACTCCTACGCAACCTGTATCGTCGAGACGCGCCCCGCCGGACAGCTCACCGAGGTTGTCCAGTTGTTGTTCGGGCTGGCCCACGATGGGAAACTCCCGGACTCGGGGCGACCCTCGTTCCTGCAGGCGATGGTGATGGCCGACGAGATGGGCGACGATACGATATTCACCTCGCCACGACCCGCAATCCAGCGGCTCCTGGCTGCCTTGGTTGCCCCGGTGGGGCGAGTCGCAGGCTACCGGGCCCACTATCCGGCATACGCTGAGGACTCGTTCTGGACAGAGCGTGTCGAACAGCTCCCTGCGCAATAACAACACCCGTTTCCCTTGCTCTGCGCTCTGCGTCTCCTTACACACCGACCGTCAGTAACCGATTCGCGCCCTCTATGCAGCACGGCCCGTGAAACCTACCCCGAGGCTGTCAGGAACCTCGTGCTGGATATAGAGCATGAGTTCAGCACCGATAGTGTCTTATGTCGTTCCTTACCGACTGAACTTCCCGATTATACCGGTCGACGTAACTTTTGATACGTCTCAGCCGGACGTTCACGGCTGAACGTATCAGGGCTTACGTCGACCGATATCGTACCCGCGTCTACTCTGCGGCGCAAAGCGGTTCCGTCGATCCGTCCGCTACGATCACCGCGAAGGTTCAGGCACGGAAGCGGGTAGGAGAGTGAGCCACCCTTTCCACCGTACCTTCCGACTCAGGCTGACACCACGCTTTTTGCCCTGGCAACGAGTGCTCCTTGTATCCCGTGTCTGCACCCGAGCTAATCCAGTGCCCGACGTGTGGATGGACAGGGAAGAAGTCTGAACTTGACAGTGGACCTTCCGGGGCGGTCTGTCCCGCGTGTGGCGATCCTGTTGTGGTCGAGTAGCCGCTTCGAAATCGTGTTCGAACTCGGATGACTCCGGCGAGCTGGAAACATCAGATGGCGTCCAACCGTCTCTCCGAAGGGGCAAATCTTGGCAAAGCGATCGGCGATACAACGTGCATATTTGGAACGACAGGCCGATACGTTCTTGTCGGGGGAACTTACTGACTGAAACCTATCGCAACTGTCGTTAGCAGGCTCAAATCGACCGCATCACAATACATTCAGTCTCTGTATCGACAGATTAGGATACCTGCAAACCACGATTCCATTGGTGTGAGTAACGCGCATTCAATTCAGCACGGACGATGAGAGTTGATGGATGTTAGACCGGTTTCATCGGTGATGGACTTGCCGAAGAGCGTCAGCCGTGGCTCGTTCGGGAGATGCGGATGTACTTCTGCGCTGTGGCCAAGTCGCTCCACCCCATGACCGCTTGGAGTAGAACCGGCGCAACCCCTTGGTAGGCGTGGTAGCTGGCAGCAGTCGCACGGAGACAATGCGGATAGACCCGGCAATCAATGTCCGCTGCCTCGGCGGCAGTTGTCACTCTTCTATTGACAGTAGTACGGGACCGAGGGAACGAGTCGTACTGGTCAGTGAACCGCTCCAAACACAACTCCAACCGGAGCGACAGATCAATCGGTATCGACCGGGCGGAAGCAACCGTCTTCGGGTGCCAGCGAGTTTCTATCGCTTCTTCATGTGTGAGTTGCTCGTTGTGAGTCGTCTCTTGTGCTGCTTGCCGACGACAATAGCCGCACTCACGGGGTTCGTGTTGTGAAGTGCGAAGCAGCATCCGATCCCAATCGAGCCAGTCTGCCCGGAAGTGTGCGATCTCGCCAGCCCGGAGCCCGAGTCGGCCACCAGCTAGACACACGAATCGTGCCTGCAAGTCTCGCGGTTCCGGCAGTGAACTACACGCTTCCAAGAGGAGTTCGAACTCCCGGTCCGTGAGGACATCCTCGTGAGTGTGCCGCGTCGTCAGGGATTGTCGATGCTGCTGAGCCCATTCATTCGACTGCTGATAGTTGTCCGTCATCCATCATAAGAACGCTGTTCCCCGATTTCAAAGTCGGCATATCAGTGACAAGTCAACAGAGTGCCCGCTGAATTAGAGGCAAGAGGCTGGCGGCTACATCGGGAGTCATACGACCTCAGAAGCCCCTATTCAATTACCTCGAAGTGTTGGCCTGATGGTACAGTGAAACCGCTACCTGAACATGTCTGTGTTCGCTAATCGAGTATGTCGGGGTCGTCTTGATCAAGTGGGTCTTCGACCTCACCAATAATGGTCTCCAGCAGGTCGGTGACAGTCACCTGCCCGACCACATCGCCCTCCTCGATGACGAGCGCGAGTTCCTGCCCTTCCGTCTGGAACTGATCGATCGCATCACTCACGTCGGTATCGGGTGAGAGCGTCATCGGCGGTGCTGCCAGTTCAGTGAACTCGCGGTCACCGGCGAACAGTTCTTCACGGTGGTTGAACAGCGCCGGACTGTAGACGACTCCACGGAAGTCGGTCAGGTTCTCACCAATCAGCGGATACCGCGTATGTGGGTGCTCTTCGAGTTTCCCGAAGTTCGATTCGAGATCGTCTTCAGTAGACAGTGCCACGATATCCTCGGGCGGAATCATGACCTCTTCCACCGATTGTTCGCCGATGGTCAAGGCGTTCATCACTTCCTCACGGCGGTCCTCAGCCACCTCGCCCTCTTTGAGTACCGATCCAAGCTGGTTCCGGAGGTCTGCACGGGTTTTGATGACTTCCTCACCGGTTTCTGTCCATGATTGGGTCATCTCGATGCCGAACAGGCCGAGTGTTGCCTTTGCAACCGAGTCACCGACCCAGATGGCCGGAGCGAGTATTTTCGCAAACCAGTACAGTGGTCGTGCTCCATACTGGGCGACCTGTTTGGAGCGTTCAACGCCGAGGTACGTCGGTGTCTGTTCGCCGTGGGTGAGATGGAGTAGGTTGATGAGAAGAAATCCGAGGAGCGAACCAGCCCCGATCGATGCCAGGGTCGTGTTTTCGAACAGCGGTTCGAACAGGGCTGCGAGTCCGGGTTCGGCGATAATCCCCAGTGCAATACTGGTCCCGGAGATCCAGACCTGACACGTCGTCAGGTAAAACTCCAGGTCGTTAGTCATCTCCCATGCGAGTTCGAGTCCGGGTGTGTTGAGCTCCGATTTGGGGTACTGCCTGAGACGGGTCAGGGCGAATTCGATTGCAACAAAGTAGGCGTTCACCCCGATAAGAACGATTCCACCGAAAATCCGTAGTCCGACCTCGAGCGGTTCCATCATCGGACCGTACTGACAGTAGACAGAAAATAGTGTTCACATCAGGGTATAATGGAGGCACAAAAGGCACGGTACACAGGCACAACTAATCCACGAGATGCGCGCCCTCTATTCAGCAGATTCCCTATTTTGTGCTAAAGTGGTGAGGGGAATCTCCTTGATGATTGGCTGTCGGTCGAGAATGGATGGATCATCAGCAATCATCAAACAATGGGTGGGCCGATCGGCACCGGAAGGCGTTGACCACCCGCCACTCCCACGAGGATGTGTTGAACGATCGGGAGTTCGAACTCCTCCTGGAAGCCTGTGGCGAGCTGCCAGCACCGAGGGATTTCGAGGCGCGAGTCATCTGCCTGCTCGGTGGCCGGCTCGGGCTGCGTGCCGGCGAAATTGCCCACCTTCAGACCGACTGGATCGACTGGAACCGCAACCTCCTCCAGATTCCAAAGCACGAACCCTGCGAGTGTGGGTACTGTAAGCGGCAGGCCAGCCAGGAAGCCGCCCACAACGACGAGCTGTCGGAGGCTGACGCCGTCGCGGCCCGTTGGCACCCAAAGACGGTTGCGTCCGCCCGGTCGCTGCCGTTCGACCCCTCGTTGCGCATCGAACTCTGTCTTGAACGGTTCGCCGACCGCTACGACGAATTCCCCAAGTCACGTTCGACCATCAACCGCCGCGTCCAGGCCGCCGCTGAGGGAGCCGGCCTCTCGGGCCGCGTGGATCCGCACTGTCTGCGGGCGACTGCAGCTAGCCACCACGCCTACAAAGGCGTTGCACCCGTCCCGCTACAGGCGTTGATGGGCTGGAGCGACCTCGCCACCGCCCAGAAGTACATCCGTATCTCCGGCACCGCCACCGCCGACGCCCTGCGACGCGTCCACCACCGATAACCTGACTATCCAGACTTCTGGCAAATCACCGACTCCTGAATAGAGAGCGTTGGCCTTGTTTAGACGCGGTGTAGATCGTCCTTCCCGTCTGTTCTCGAAGCCCCAGACGTGAGCGGAGAGGCGCTCACCGGCTGATTCTGTTCACCTGACGTAACTACTAACTGACGTCCTCGGGAGCGTCTAAACAAGGCTGAGAGCGTTTATTAAGCGTCGGCGGCGCATCGAATCCCTGAGTTCGGGCCCTCGGCCTGGCGATGGCTGTTTATTCGTTCTCAGCACGGGGCAGACAGAGCGTAATGCGTGTTCCGTCGGGATCACTTATGTTGACTTGGAGGTCGCCGCCCGAATGGGTGAGCATCCAGTCGACGAACCAGAGTCCGAGGCCGTTCGAGTGTGACACTTGGGACAGTTCCCCGTCTCGTCTGGCCCGGATTGCTTCGATTTCCTGTTGTGGCAAGCCCGGCCCGTTATCCGTGATGTGGATGGAGACCATCCCAGGAGGGCCATCCTCAGGGGCAACGTCGATGTCGATGGCCGGATTGTCGGTGGTGTTGTGCTGAATAGCGTTGGTGAGTACCTCATCGATGCCCTCCCGCAGCATCTGGTTGCATTCGATGGCGATCTCCGCTGGGCTTGATACTGATACCGCAACATCCTCGGTGATATCGGGGTGGGCCCCCAGGACCGAGTAAATCGCATCCGGTATCGTAACCGTCGTGATGTCGGGACTCGATTCTGCGATCTGTCGGATTTGTCGAAGCCGTTCCAGGTTCGCTTCCATTTCTACGAGTTTATCGTATGCGGTCTGGTGGGGGTCTGTTGTCTCGGCCGGCGTCCCGTCCGTGGTGAAAAGATCCAAACACCCGTAGAGGACGTTGATGTCGTTGCGGAGGTTGTGCCGCACGACCCGATGCAGCAGCTGCAGCTCGTCGCGCTGCTGTTCTATCGTCGAGGTCACCTGATTCATTTGCCGTTCACGAGTCCGTGTGAGGACAAAAATCAGTCCGCCAGTGAGTAAGACTTCGACGGTGCCCTTGAGGGCCTGCACCTGCGCCAAAATCGGGTCAGACAACGGGCCGACGAGGAGGTAATCTGAGACGATGAGTGCGCCCATACCAAGCACCGTGTAGATCAGCGTGATTCGGGCTGCGTTCAGCTCAAGCGGGGGCGGTGCCCACCGGCCACGCCCGCTGCGCCAGGGGACACCTTGATTCCTGGAGAAACGATGATTATAATCCATAGCCAATACTTTCGCTGTCGACGCATTAATTCTACTGGTCGTTTCTTCACCCTTCACCACTCGAAGAATCGGTGCTACGCAATCCTGCTCCCACAGAATCAAGCTTCCATCGGGAGCCAGCTCTGAGAAACTACCAAACGTTAGTGACGCCAACCAAGTGACCGATGCGCGCTCTGTATTCAGCAGAGTCCTACGAACACATACAGAATGTGTCAGATATGCCGATTTCAAACGGCCAAATTTGGCCGTCTCACGCCTCAAAGGACGATTCGTTCGATAATCGGGCGAGAGCCTGCAGCGCCCATCCTTCTGCGTGACAGGCATCATTTGGCAGACGGCGGTACGGCGTTTATAAAGGAACCCCTGTTCGGCCGATCTGATTTCATCACGCTGCGTGATGTGGGTCGCCGGTGTCATGCGATTCGCCAACATTTAATCGACAGTTTGGATACATAAATCTGTGGTTTGTTGTACAACTGGCGGCGCGCGCAGTGGTTTTGGCGTCAAAAATCGCGTCTCAGTTCGTCGAAAACTCCCTGCCACTGTTCAGGCATATCGTGTTTCCCATACACGCCGTCATTTGCTAACTCCAACAATCGAACAGCCTCGTCGTCACCAAGCGTATCGAGATCAAGTTCATCCACCGTCATCCGTCGTGCCCGATCAGTACTCATCGGCCGGTCTCGATCGATCGCGGAATAGAAATGAAACCAAAACATAAGGCTCCCCTCTGATGGGAGAGTTGGCGGATGGGCTGGATCGAATCGGTCGGGAATTACTGGAAGTGCCGAGACTGTCGGGAGAGCACTAAGAAACGACCGTCGAAACATACCGTCGACAAAGTGACATTCCTTCTAAAATCTACCCCCATCCCAGTGTATGTTCTCGTGTACGTACTCACGGACATACGTGGGTACACGCGCGAATGCCTTCGTAGTGCTGTAGGCTGGTCGGTGAGTAGTGTCTATCCGGGATCGTTCAGTTCCGAATTAAAAGCTCGTTCTTCGGGCGATACTGCGAGTAATCCGCTACTCCGAATCAACGTCGGACTTGTCGCTTGCTTCGAGGATTTCGGCCGCTACATCCTTCACGTGTTGCTGATGTGTCGCCGAGGTCTGTACGCTTTGGGCCGCATCGAGTTGGTCGTTGACGACCGCGTTCTGCTGCGGTCCCCACGTCTCTGGTGGCTCTGATTTGATGTACTTGACCCAGCGCTTGATGCCCTCGATGCGGTGCTCACGGTTTCGTTCGTGCTTCGCATCGAGGTGCTCAGGCGTGTTTGAGTCGCTCATATTCGTCTTCGACGTCGAGTCGCGTTACCCACTCTTCGAGACGGGGCACACTAAGACTTTCCTCGAAGAGCGTGTAGAGGTGAACCGCGTCCTCGATGTCCTTCTGTGCGTTAAGGTGGAGCTTGTATGCGATCTGGAGTTCTAACGGCCCAATCGAGATCGCCTCATCACCAATCCTGGCTGTGATCGCGTTTTGGAGGGATGCGCGGTCGAACTCGTCACGCGCGAACTTCACTTCGAGATGCGGCGTAATCTGGTCTTCCGGGGCAACCCAGATGTTGTCGCCGTTATCGAGCATCTCGTACATCGAAGTGAGCGGCATCGCCGGGCCCCAGTACCCTTTCTCGTCAAGCGTCTCTGCGAGTTCGACTGCAGCCTCCTCGTCGATTCGTTCGATGAGGACGTCAACGTCTTCGGTAGAGCGCGCTCGCCCAGCGAGAATAGAGACGTAGCCCGCGATGTAGACGTGCTTGATGTCGAACTGATCGAGAATCTCGGAGAATCGGATCGCCAGCTCGTCGAGCTGATTCGGCTCGCGTTCGACGACGAGTGTTCCATTCCGGAGCTCGATACCGCCCATAGATGTTCCTCAGCAGGTGACCGCATAAATCGTCGGGAATAGCGGTGTCTGAGTCAGTTCATCCGCTCTGCTTAATTGACTCAAGACCAGGAACCTCGGCAAGCCGTCTCTTCACCTCTGCATCAGTCATTGTCGTGATCCAATGAATGGTGATGCCGATGGTGATGGCCGTTGCCGAAAGCTTCGGAGCGATACCGTACAGATCGTCAACCGTGACGGTATCGATGTCCTCGGCCCGTAAGAGGCGATCTTCGGCGTCGGTGACGAGATCGCTGTCTGTGCCACTTGGGATCCGGATCGTGACGACAGCAGTCGTCGTCGGTTCGGGGTCGTTGTCACTAGTGATTGCCATAGTGTCACCTCTGTTGAAGAGCGTCGCTCGGGCTGTCTGATCCACGAGCTGCGCTCCGAATGCGCGAGGGACGATTCGAACGCCCGTCTCGGTCGTGGCACGACCGCGTGATACCGAACTACACGACTCGCGCTCGACGAAGAGAGATGAGAAGATCGCGCTATGCACGCTCGAAGGCCTCGATTTCATCGATGACCTGCTTCGGGTTTTCGGCGTGTTCGATGAACGAGAGGACGTTCTCCGACCAGCCGGAGATGTTGTAGACGTTCTCGTAGCCTTCCGGGGTTACGAGGTCGCCGTAGGATGCAAGATCGACGAGATACAGGGAGGTGTCCGTGGAGACCTCGTCCCGATACGCGTCGAACGCTGCCTTGACTGTCTGGGTATCGCGCGCCGTGAATGGCGTGCTGTCCCAGATCTGCATGTCGGTGAAGACGACGACTCGCTCCACGGGTTCGCCTCGGTCGCGGAGATACTCCAGTGCCTTCCAGCCGTTCGTCGAGTTCCCGACGTCCTCGTCGATGGCCAGCACCGCATCTTGGCGCTGCAGTACTGGCGTGTCGACGTGCATCGGAACGGTCTGGAAGTCGTCACCGAACCCGCCGACCTCGGCACCTTGGTCGGCCAGGATCGCACCGAACAACGCACCGATCTCCTTCAGCCTGAGCGTGCTGTTCTTGGACAGCGCCATGTCCATCGATCCCGAGAGGTCCACGGCGACGAATGTATCTCCGAGTCCGTCGGGCACCGTCTCGACAGCGACGTCAATTGCGTCCTCCAGCCACCGATCAACCGCCGGTGCTTGGACGTCCGCATTCTGGAGCGCGGTGTACGCCTGGTAGTACCGGAATGGGTACAGCGGCGCGTACCGGACTGCTGCCAGGTCAAGGTGTTCCACGATGGTATCCTCGTCGACGCCGGCTTCGAGCATGTTCCGGAGGTTCCGGATTGACGCGAAGATCGGCAGCGAGTACTCCTCGCCCTCGATGAGCGTCTCCCACGCGTCTCGGGTGTTGCCACGTTCGGAGATGACTGTCTCCCAGGTGTTGGGCGACGGCAACGGTTCGACGTCCGGATAGTCGTCGAGATCGCCGCGCATGAATCGCTCGAACAGCACCTCTTGGTCGGTGTCGATGGGCGTGGGGTGGACGCGGTTGAACACGTCGTGCAGCGTCACCTCACGCCGCGACAGTTCGTACTTGCCCAGCGTGTAGGCGTCGGCCATCGAGACGAGTGCGTCTTCGATGCCGCGTCGAAGCGGCCACGGGGCAGTCCCGCCGAAGAGTTGGTCGTGGATAGCGAGGCTGGTTGCCGTCTCGTCCATCCGCTGGACGATATCCGGAGCCCACTCGCGGATGAGCGACTCGGGGGAGTTGTCCTTGAATCGGTCGTCGTTGGCTGCCAGTACGAGCAGGACCTGTGGGATGTCCCGCAGGTAGAGTTCCTGGCGCGCGTACGCGGCGAGCTTCAGGACGAACTCCGGATCCTCGTCGGCCGCGGCGTCGAACCGTCGGACGACAGCAGCGAGTTGCTCGTCATCGGTTTCGTAGAACGACCCCTCCAGCAGCTCGTTGATAGTGCGCTTGTACAGTGCGAGTCGAGGGTCGGAAGGCTCGAACGCTTCTCCACCCTCGTAGTTGGTGGTTCGCGTCGCCTCTGCGACCGTTTGCTTTGGCTTGTTGAATTCCATGCTTTCACTCGGAGCCGCAACAGGCGACTCCGATACCGGTGCTGCTCACACGGAGTGCAAGCAGCGAACGTCTCCGGCACGATTCGAACGTGCGACACTCGGCTTCGAAGGCCGGTGCTCTGTCCTGCCTGAGCTACGGAGACAAAGACGTGGCCGGGAAACCGCTGGAGCCGGAACAGCGTGCTACCTGGTTACACTACGGTGGAACAGTGGGATTCCACCGCCGGGATTCGAACCCGAACTTCCGGCTCCTGAGGCGAAGGATGACTCCAACTCGACGGCCACGAGATGAGTGATGGCGACCGAAAAACTGTCGGGGCGGGACCGGTGTCGAGAGCACCCTCGTGCTCTCTTTGTGGTCGCGTTAAGTTAGAGGATGAGGCGGACGAGTTCTGAGTGCTTATAGCAGAATTCGACCGCCTCAACGGATGTATCGAGTGGATTGACTTGTCGTTTGTGGAGCGGCGGCGGACTCCCGAGTGGGCGATTCAAGTGGGCATCCGGTGTCATCTCGCCGGTATGTCAACGAGAGATGCCAGTCAATTTCTCGATGAATTGGGAGTCAATCGTAGTCACGTCGCGATTCACAACTGGGTGCACAAGGCCGATCTACAGCCGATGTCAACGGTGAGTGCGGATCAACTTGCGGTTGACGAGAAAGTGATCCGCATCAATGGCGACGACTACTGGCTGTACGGGGCCGTCGATCCCCAAACGAACGAAATCTTGCAGTTTAGGCTGTTTCCAGCTACTACGAAACAGACGACGCGGTGGTTTCTGGCCGAGCTGCATCGGCAATATCGGTTAGATGGCGTCGAATTTCTTGTCGATGACGCCGATTATCTAGTGAACGTCCTCGACGAAGACGGGTACCGATTCCAGATGATGTCACACGGGAATCGGAATGCCATCGAACGTGTCTTTTGGGAAATAGAACGACGAACATCTTCGTTTGCAAATAGTTTCACCCATGTCGAGCCGTCGACAGCAGAATCATGGCTCCAAGCCCTCGCCGTCCGGCACAACTCACGCCAAAGTTAACGCGACCAGGGATGGTCGGGATCTCGAATTGGGAGAGGTTCGAGCTGAGAATGCTGACATGGTTGCCAACGCAAACCGGGATCACCCGGACATTCACGAGTATGACGAGTTATTCCTCGGTGATCGACGAACCATCGCGCAATACGAAGCCGACGAGAAAAGCCTCTACGAGTTTTTGTGGGAGTCATCGCTTCCGCCGGAGTTTCCGATCATCGTCGAGAACGGCGAGATGGAATTCGACATCACTGCGACGCAGGAACAGTTCGAAGCCTTCGGTGAGGCGCTTGATGAGACTGGACGCCAGTACGACCTCCTGACACTCATCCATACTGACGAACAAGAGACCGTGCTGACTGACCGCCAGCGAGGGTGCTTGACTGTCGCGCAACGCCGCGGCTACTTTGCGGTGCCACGGGAGTGTACGCTGGCGGACTTGGCTAACGTGCTCGATGTCGATAAATCGACTCCAGCGAAACGATCCGACGAGGAACTGCTCGTATCGTCGAACAGTTCCTCGTCAATCGAGACTGACGGTCAATTTCGCGCGCGAAAGAAGACCATCTCTTCCGTTACCAAGAAATCATTGCAGATCGCGGTGAGAGACTGGTGATGTCGCGCGGAATCTCCAGATGGACACCGAAGGTGGGCAGTGTGTGGCGGTCACTTTGTTGGATTGATGTCTGAGAGGTAGGGATTCAAACCCTATCTCCCCGATTTGGTCGTGCTGTGAGTCCGCGGAAAGTGCTGTCAATACGGTTCTGAAGGCTTGTATTGCCAATTCTCGCTAAGCGTTTTCCCGCTAGGGTGGTTAGTAGAGAATAATGCAACTGAGTCCGTTTGAATCACGAATAACCGAAGACAGCTGGCCGTACAAGGCGCAGCTCTATGGAAGGCCTGGATTGCCAGATCCCCGCGGTCGCTGTACATTCGAAGTGTTCCCTGCATGGCCTGACGAGAATGTGAGCGACTATCAGTGGATCCCGAGAGATGATGAGCAGTATGACGAGGGATCGATTGGCTTCGATATCACGGACGCGGAGTCTGGAACAGAGTATGTGTTGATGACAGAAGCGGGTGAGCGACCGACTCTCAAGTGGTATTCACAAAAGCAGTTCAGGAGGCGGTTCGGATACAATCCCTTGAACCCGCCTTGTCCAAGTGAAGTCCGATCCGAGAAATGGGAACAGTTTGCTGAGGAGCAAGTGAGAGGAAAAACCGAATCGACAGTTCGGCTTGATACAGACCGAATAACGTTACTGAAACGAATCGCCGATCTGTGGAATGGCGAAGTCGTCTGCGGAGTGCATCTCCTTGCGGACCAGTGCCCAACCATCAGACAGATCGCGTCCGACTTGGACGAAGAATCTCTCAATCGCCTCTACTACAATACGAATCTCGATCGAGATGTTATTGTCGCGTTCGGTGATGCTGACTGGTTTGAGACTGCGAGTGGGTTCTTGAAATCGACGAGTGTGTTTCGAAAGCAAGCGTGGTATGATCTGAACGAGAAGGGTCGCTTGTTGATTAATAACCGTAGTGAGTTCTCCACCCTCACAGGAGATCCGTATGAAGGGCTCGTTCACAGAATTACGGTCGGGCTGGTAACACTCTTTGACAAGCTCCCCGGTTGGGATCTCCGTTCGTATTATAACTTCGACAACTACACCCTCGATGTCTATGGAATAGATAGTGATCATCAGGCTCACGCGTACGAAAT
This sequence comes from Natronomonas marina, assembly GCF_024298905.1. Lineage (NCBI taxonomy): Archaea > Methanobacteriati > Methanobacteriota > Halobacteria > Halobacteriales > Natronomonadaceae > Natronomonas > Natronomonas marina. The sequence goes on along the minus strand of NZ_CP101154.1, from coordinate 2,427,610 downwards.
TCTCACAGAACATCACAACTGGAAGCTGTATCGGAAGACGTACCGGAAAATGGAGTCGCTGAACAAACGTGGAATCGAACCGATCGCGGTCTTTGATTCCCGGGAGACCGCCTATATGGTTTTCAACCACTGGCACAGGGAGGGGCTCGGAGAACTTCCAAACGGAGCGTTCGAATCGGTGTATAGTGTGAAAAACGGCCGGAAGCAAATCATAGGCGCATACCAGAGCGATAGTTACGATTGGGCAGTGGCTGACTGGACGACGACGTGGAAACTCAAAGAGAGAATTTTCGGGCCAGACGGCCCGGAGTTCCACCGAGATCAAATAGTATCGCTTGACTGGTAGGACAACCTTCCGCAGTATTCTCCTCTCATCCCTAAATGGGGCACCATACACTAATTATACTGGTCTATATCGAAGCGCTAATTTAGCCGTTTACGAGGGGTTCACCAGCTTCCGGAGTTGTTTTTCGCTTGGGAACAGGAACAGCGTCTGTTTCCTATGACAAGATACAGATACATTGGTTTGTGATATTGGCTGTTTGAAACCACCAGACAACGGCGAGGTATGGGCTAATTGAATGTTGCAACGACATATGTGAAGTTCAGGGAGAGGAGTGCCATGATTTTGACCGGCCAGAATACCAAAATTTCATACGAATATTCGAGAATAATATGTTATCAATTGAAAATCGCAATGGCTGCTTCAAAATCGCAATACGGCACCCTAATTGATTATTGAGATGGTCTCTTCAAAACTGATAGACTAGAGTGGAGCCGTAGAACGTCTCGATCTTAGTCTTCTCGGTAGCGATAGCCCCATCCTCGAAGTTCGTCAGCCAGTTCATCGACGTGGTTTGCACCGACACGAATGAGGGCTTCACGGATGTCGGTTAGGTAGACATCAGTCCCGAGTTCCTGTTCGACAGCATGTTGGACATCGGATTCAAGATTCATCGTTTCGTCACGCAAAAAATATTGAACCATTTTCCGGTCAGTTTTGACTGTGTTCCGTCCGAGAATATATGGTATATCCCCTTCATCAGTGTGGTCTGATGACCCGGAGTTCCCTGAACGATCTGCTGATGAGTGACCGTCTGCCTCCGATTCGGACTCCGAGTTGTCCTGTGTTGTCGTCTCTTGAGTAGTTCTGTCACTAGTCTCCGGGGACTCTTCTTTGTTGTCGGAGTCGTCAGCAAATGGGTCGCTTCCTGCCCCTGATTTCATACTGTCCGTCATTGATCTCCTACCTCCTGGATATGGGCCGCAAGATCACGTATTTTGTCCAATGTTTCGACTTCGTAGTCTCGTCGTCGAGTGCGGTGGTAGCCGACGTAGTAGAACGCCGTACACCGTTGGTCCCAGCAGCCTTCGAACAGCGCTGACCGATCCCCGAACACGACTGGAGCATTGTAGCCGAGCTCTCGAATTTGTTCAAGATACTGCTCCTGGTTTGTTGTCTGTCCGACGCCGTTTGGAACGATGGCCAGTACACCGATATCGGCCTCCAACGCGGTTTCAAGATTCACGACCATATCCTGAATTCCTTCGACTGACTGGATTCCCTTTCCGGTTGGTTCGACGGGTAAGACGAGCGAGCGCGTCGCTGACACGGCATTATACAGGTGGGGGCCAGCTGTCGCTGGCGGGTCAATGATGATCGTATCGTATTTGTCGGGAACATTCGCATCTGCCAGAACTTGTCGGAGGCGGTCGTTCGTGTTGAATGATTCTCCCAAATCTTCGGCCATCTCTTCGGCCTGCGTTAGGAGGCTCGGCAGTCTTTCAAGCATATTATGCGAAGGAATGATGTCGAAATCATACGGCGTCTCGTGAACGAGATCTGTGAAACTGCCTTTCGGTCGGTTGATAAGATGGCGAGCGATGTTGTCAGCTTCTCCATCGTCACGAGGGACAGTGATCCCCAGTAAGTACGTCAGGGAGCCCTGTTGAGGGTCTAAGTCAATGACCAGTACGTCGCGTCCTTGCTGGGCGTGCGCGTCAGCGAGATTCGCGGCGAGGGTGCTTTTCCCGACGCCCCCAGCCTCAGAGTATGTTGTGTACGTGAGCATGTATACTGATAAGTTATGCTTACGTAAAAAGGTAATTAGACTAAATAGTTAGACTAACTAGTTATACTATACTGTTAGACTGACTGAGAAGGGGAAGACGTCGTTATTGCGTCGCCGAATATCGACGCGAATGCTATACCCAGGATGGGTACCGTTCACGAGGTGTTGCCGGTCGTGATCAGGTCGGACAGATCGAATAGGCGGACGTCATCGCGCCTGTCAGCGGCGTGTTCAAGATCGTCAGTATACCCGGACCGGCTAAACAAGACGTACAACGTCTCTCCATCTGCCGGCCCTTCTGACCATCGTACTTCCGACGTTGTTCGTTCGAGGTCGGCGAGGACACCTTCGCTCACGGGTCGAGAGGTGAACTTACACTCTCCAGCGACGAGTCCTTCGTCTGTGAGGCCGAGGACGTCCAGTTCGTGTTCCTTGAACCACCATTGCCCGACATCGCGGAATCGGCGGTCTACAAGATCCCAGAGGGCTTGCTGGCAGAGGCGTTCGAACAACGGGCTCACATAATCCGCCAGTTCGGGTGCGACGATTTCATCGTATGCGTCGTCGCCGAGCATTCGAAGCTGGTCCTGATTCCCGTATACGAACCGGAACCAGAATCGGAACAGGGGTGCGGCGATGCGATATCGACCGCGTTTCGAGGCTCTCGGTGATTCAGTCACGGGGATATGGCGTTCGACGAGGCGGAGTCGGCGAAGCTTCTGGAGGTACGTGCTGAGCGATCCCGAATCCACACCGGCCATACCCGCGATCTCATTCGGGGTGCGACGCCCGTGAGCGAGCGCGCGGAGAATACTGAAGTACGTATTCGGCTGCCGGAGTTCGGTACGAAGTAGGAACTCGGGCTCAGAGTACAGGAGCCCGCGTTCTGACAAGATCGTCTGCTGGACGTTCGTTCCTAAAGGCTGGTCGGAGTCGATGGTCTGGAGATAGTACGGAGTACCTCCGTAGATCGACCACGCAGTGATGGCGGTCTCCGGATCGTACTCTGGGAAGAACTGACGTGCGTCGCCCACGTCGAGGGGTTTAAGATCGATCGTCGCTGTTCGCCGACCGTACAACGGTGCGCTACCGGAGAGCACCTTGTCCTCCATCACGCTGATCGACGAACCGACGAGCACGAGCGTCATTCCCGTCTCCTGTAGTTCCATGTCCCAAACGCGTTGTATCCGGGACGGGAGCGACTCGTCTTCCTCGATGAGGAACGGGAACTCGTCGATGACGACGACGGCATCTTCCTCACCAAGTGCTTCGAGAAGTACCTCCCAGTCGCGGCGGACATTGCTCAGCGAGGGGAACTGCGTAGTGGCGGTGTCGACGAACTGTTCGAGTTGGTTCGGTGCCGTGGACTCGACCGCCTGGTAGTAGACGGCATCGTCCCGATCAGCGGTGGACTGGCGGACGAGTTCGCTTTTCCCGAGACGACGGCGACCGTAGATCACGACGAAATCTGCCCCCTCAGACTCGTAGCAGTCCGTGAGTTGATCGAGTTCGATATCCCGATCAACGAATTGCTCCATACTGTCGGCACTATCCCCAAACAAATAGAACTCTCGATTTTGGAAACTGCGATTTCAGAAATCGTGGTTTCTTTATCTTCATTCCCAGGATAGTGGGGACTGTTTCTACCTCCATCGCCGCGCATAACAACGGATTTTGTGTAATCAAGATACGGGCCCCCCTCTCGAAAGATATTCTCCGGTCGAAACCACCGTCTCTTGCGTCGTTTTGATGCCGATACGGCATTAATCGCGTTAACTCTCAATGCTGTCTTTGTAATCGACAGACTGCAAAGCGATCAGGACCGTTCATCTGGCCATCCATCGAGTAAAATCACCCCTGAGTACCCCCCATATGTTGCCGGTATATCCGCTGAAGGCTAAGTGCATTAAGTGGGTGGTTATTTTGCTGAGTTGATGACAGACCGGCGCGACGACGTAGAGTTCATGAAAGAACGCCTCTCTGAGGATCCGACAGAGGAGCTCTTGGAGCAGATAGCCTCCACTGTCGTGAACCAGATGGAGGATTCGTTTCCTGAACTCTCGCTAAAATCGCGCCCAATGGATGAGGTTCTTGAAGACTTTCGGGATGATAAACTGGAAGAGGTGGATTCGACGGGACAGTACGAACGGAAATTGAACTACCTCCAGACATACCTGGAAGATGAAGCACGTGTCGAAACGAGCGATGATCTGACCAGCGAGGACGTTGAGCGATACGAGAAGTGGCGGAAGTATGAGTCACTGTCCCGCGATAAACCGTTAGCGGGTACTACGCTTCAGGACGATATGTATCTCTTCCGTGAATTCATCCACTACCTGATTGAACACGGGATGGCTCCGGCTCGCTTCGAAAAGCGGATTGAAATCCCCGAAGTAGATTACCGGAACGGAGAGGGCGTTGACGAGAAGAAACTTGATCCAGAGATAGCGAAAGCAGCGCTGGACTACCTTCGGAAATACGAGTATGCCGATGTCGAGCACATTTCGATGGAGTTGATGTGCCAGTCTGGGCCGCGAAAAGGTGGGTTGATCGGGCGTGATGTGTCTGACTTCGACTATGAGGAGCGTGTTCTACAGTACGAGACTCTAGAGACAACACCGCTGAAAAATGACGAAGGAAGCGATCGAGAAGTCACTCTCTACGGGGAGATTCCTGAGATGATTCAGGATTATCTCGATGATCAGCGACCGGCGGAGACTGATGAAGAGGGGAGAGAACCATTGCTCACCAAAGGTGACGGGAGAATTAGCCCGTCAATGTTACAGAAGATCGCCTATATGTGGACTCGTCCATGCGAGGTGGGGTTGGGCTGCCCTCACGATCGTGACCCTGACGACTGCGAAGCGGCGCAAAAGAACAATTCCGCTTACAAGTGCCCGAGTAGTCGAGCCCCTCATCACATACGAACAGGATATATTACAGACCAGAAGAACCGAGGTGTCTCAGCAGACGGGATTCAACAACGCTGTGACGTCTCGCCACGTGTTCAGGATTTACACTACGATCTCCCAGATGACACTGAAGAACGCGAGCGGTTTGAAGAAGAGTTCCGAAATGCCGACGACGACCCTGACTCTGGATTCAACCACGACTAATCATTCGTTCTGGTGAAGAGTTCACTCGGGTAAGGATCCATACTGCTGACGGATCTCATCAGGTGTAGGTTCTCGATGTCGGCAGGTAGAACACCAGCGAAGCGGTAACTCTCCAAATTCACCGGCAGGTACTTTTGGAGGTTTCTCACCCTCTGGGTTGAATCGCGTGTCCCCAAGCTGTCCTAAATGGGAACAGTCGATGTGAGTATGCACTACAGGAGCGTTTTCCAACTTTGGTGAACCCACGGGTGCGTGGACACCTGGTACAGATGTCGGACCGCGCTCTCGGCCGTGGTCGTCCTTCTCTTCGTTCCGGATGTCTTCGAGAAGACTGTTTGGCCAATAGTCCGCGACACGCTCTCCACTATCGGTATCCTGAATTTCAATCCACAGATCGTTGCTTGGCCAGATTCTCAGTCGATAGGTATTGTCCTTTGACCATTGGTCATCCCGATAGTCTCGATCATCGGTCAACGTCGGAATTGTCTCCCCTGTCTCCACATAGAGATCTGCGCCACGCCCGTGGAATGTTTTGACACTCTCCTTGAGATTGACAATCCGATACTCCTCTTCATCAAAATGCTCTTCCAGAACCTCGAATACCGCATCCGAATCGATAGCCTCGAATTTCGTTTTGAGCAGTTCCCGAAACCGCTCCTCCCGCCCATACGTTCGGAGGAACGCTGCATCTCCCATCCCCGTTTTCGATGCCAAACTGAGTTGATAGCCGTTCTCGTGCGGTCGAACCTGGATTAGGTACTCACCATCGTAGATATTCGCTTTGAATCCAGAGTCCTCATCTTCTGAAACCTTAACTTCGGGCGTGCGTGGCTGTTTCGAGACCATCTATAACCTGCAGTGGTTCGAGAATCAGCAAAACAATTTGCCCCTAACGCTGTGAGAAGGTGGGCAGAGATATTGTCTCAATTAGCGCAACATATTTATAAATGAGTTGCGTGTTTTGAGACAGAGTGCTTTCAGAGTCGGAATTCGCCGTCCTCTCACATCTGAGCACGCAAGCGGATGAGAGCTTGGTACAGCGGGAGTTAGCTGACGAACTCGGTTGGGATCCCGGTCATACGTCTCGTGTCGTGACAAGGCTCGCAGAAACCGGGTTGGTCATCAGGGAGCAGCAGCAGGGAAAGTATCGGCTTGCACTGTCGAACGCCGAGCCGACCCAACGGTTCGCCGATATCGCACGCGAGTTCCCCCACGTCGATTTTCCAGATCTCCTTGCTGGATCCTCGATTCAGCTCCTGTATTATTTGGATACTGGGCGAACCGCATCGGAGCTCACAGAATGGACTGAGGTGAGTCGAGCGACGGTTTACCGCCGGCTCAAGCGGTTACGGAACGTCGGGATCGTCACGAAACGCGACGCCCGGTTTGCTCTGACAGAGCAGTTCGAAGAATTGGCAGCGTTTGCGCGGTCACTTATCCATCACGTACATCGAGAGGAAGCGAGTGATCATGCTACTGGCGTTCGGCTCATCTGGACAGATGTAGACGAGTATCTGTTCAGTTGCCGGACAGACGTGACTGCATCACTGTTTCAGCAGACTGGCCCGGGTGCGCTTGATCAGTACGGAATCGAACTGTTAACGCGTGAAGAGCAGTATTATTTCCGCTCCGAGGAGCGAACGGAACTCACTCCTGACAACCTCGTGTGTCACTTGCTGCTGATCGATGACGGCGCTCGGTATCGATCGTACTGCCTGTTACTGATTGCTGCCTGTGAGATTGACGCAGACACACTCACGCGGACAGCCGAACGGTACGATCGAGAAGCCGAGATTGATCTCAGTAAAATCGTCCAAGAGCTCTGTGCGTATCTCGACTCTGATGGCACGGTGTCCGGAGAGAAGCTTCCTGAATGGGACACGTTCAAATCGACAGCCGCTGACTACGACATATCCGTATGACGCCTCGCCCACAATTCGATGCCACGTATATCGAGGCGGAACTACAGGAACTCGGAGCTACGCTACACGCCGAAGTCACAGCATTTCTGATCGGTGGTGGGGCGATGGCGTTTCGAGGGCTGAAGGACACGACCAAGGACATTGATCTGGTGGTCACAACCGAGACGGCCTTCGACCGGTTGCTTGCCGCGTTGGATGACCAAGGATACGAGGAAGTCTCCGAACTTGATGAGACGTATCAACAGTTGGGAGCCAGACTGTGTGTCGAAAATGACGATGGGTGTCGGATCGACGTATTCAACCGACAGGTCGCCAACAAACTCATCTTCAGCGACGGAATGCGAGAACGAAGCGAAGCGCACCTCACATCCAACCCGCTGTCTGTCCAGTTAACCGCGCTAGAAGATATTTTCCTGTTCAAATCAGTCGCCAAGCGTCCGGACGACATTGACGATATGAATACGCTGGTGCAGACGAGTCTGGACTTCGAAGCAATTGAGCGTGAAATCGCAGCGCAAATCGAGTTATTAGATGGAAAGCAATTCACGACGCACATCCGCGAATCGCTCGATACTTTGTACGACCAATACGAGGTACAAACACCGCTCGAAGGCGTTGTCGATGAGTACTACGCGCAGTATATGGACGAGTTGGAAGTCAGACTCGTGTTGAGTGAGGACGAGCCGATGTCGGTCGAGGCGATTGCCGAAGAGCGCGGTCTCGATCGGAGTCACGTTGTAGAGCAGTTAGAGCAACTCGAAACGTACGGGTACGTCGAACAGACCGACTCAGGGTTCATTGATACGGGGAAGCGCGATGCGTTTAACGAATAAATTCAGGAATTACGGGCCGTTTCCCGCTCCTGGAGAAGTTCTCGAAGGTAGGCGGTTGCTGCGACACCAACGTTGATTCCCCAGACATAGTCCTCCTCACCGAAGGCAGCCGTGCCTGCCATTCGGTGCGTATAGCCGTCAACAAGGGTAAGACGGATACAGTTGACCACGTCCTCTTCACCAAATCGGTCGAGAGCATCCCTGATGTACCGATCGAAATGACCGTTTGGATGATCGGTCGGTCGCGGATCAGCAGCTCGTTCTAACGCCCGACTGATGACCGTATCAACCGATGGGTGAGCTGGAACCTCCGTATTCTCTTGAACACGATACTCCTTGGCAGAATCCATACCGGGACGTACGAGCGCACAGTCTAAATATTAGCGACTGGCCAAAATGAGTGCCACAGCTACCAATTCCCGACGTCGTTTTCAACCGTGTATCTCTTCCAGTAGGCTTTCTCAACGGTCCGGAGGTCGTAGCCTCCTGGGTTTCGATCCTGTAATGCCTGGAGGATCTTTGGGTAGTCGGCAATGCCCATTGTTCGGTCTCTATCAAGAAACTCGTCCATGAGATATCGGTCTCCGACTGCGTAATTCTCCGGATCGTAGAACGTGAGGATGGCACTCGCGGTTGCAGCCCCGACGCCCGGAATGGAGTTAAGAGTGCTAGCTTGTACCTTCGGATCCTCCACGAGTAGTGCCGTTTCGGTCACCTTTTCGACAAACGCTTCCGGAAGCTTGCGGACTTTTTCGATATTCCCACTCCGGCGACCGCCTTGGGCGTGTGAACTACCCCTGCCTACTCACTCACGGCTATGCCGTTCGTTCCTTGAGGCAGGGGCTTCCTGTTTCCACGACGGAACTTGCAGACACTTCATGGATGGCATCCGTGTCCACAGCGGTTCCAGTCTCCGCAGGCGTTGCTTCGGAGTGAACCACTCCTAGCTTCCGCAAGCCCCGTTCCCAGACGTTCAACGCGGCATTATAGTCACGGTCGGTTTCAAAACCGCAACTCGGGCATGAGTGTTCCCGGACCCACAACGGCTTCTCGGTTTTCACACCACACTGATTGCATTCTTTCGTCGTGTCTTCCGGGTCAACTTCCACGACGTGACACCCACGCTTGTTACCGTGGTGTTTGAGAATAGTGATGAAGGCTCGCCATCCAATTTCGTGGGTGTTCCGACCGTTCTTGTCGTCTTCAAGCAGTGACTTCACGTTGAGGTCTTCCACAAACACAGCGTCGAACTCGCTGGTGTAGAACGCCGCAACCTTATGCTTGAAGTCCAGTTTCTTCTGCCGCATCCGCTTATGCACTTCAGCCACCGTCTGTCGCTGTTTTTCCCAGTTGTTCGACCGGTGTTCTTTCCGGGAGAGCTTCCGTTGTTCCCGCTCCAAGCGTTCACGGTCACTGGATAAGTCGAGACGACTGATTTGGCGTCCATCAGAGTCATGGATGAAGTTCGTGATGCCGAGGTCCAACCCGACAGTATCCTCGGTGTCAATCTCGTCGGGGGCCGGTTTCTCAGGTGCGCCTTCTTCAATGTTGAGGCAGGCATACCATGCACCCGTCTGGTCTTTTTTGACCGTGACGTGTTTCACGTCAACGTCGTCTGGGAGTGGTCGATGGAGCCGTATCGGAACGTCGATGGTGTCGCCGTTGACTTTCTTGAGTGTCAGGAGTCCACGTCCATTGGGGCCACTCTTCTCATCGAGTTCGAAACCCCGTTGGCGATACGTGAAACTCCGATACTCCTGTGGCGCTTTCCAGTTTAACGACCCAACCGAGTAGCCTTTCTGCTTGAGTTTCCCGAGGTTTTCGATGTTGGTGGCAATCTGCTCAACAGCCTGTTGAAGGACTGTCGAGTAGATGTTCGTCAGATCAGTCCACCAGTCTTTCAAATCGGGGATCTCATCTCTGACCTGTGTGACGCGCTGTTTGACAGTGCCCTCGGTTTCGGGTATCCGGTTGTAGCGGTACAGACTGTGGTTGTAGAGTTGTCGCACGGTGTCACGCACCCAGTCCAGTTGCTCCCGCTGCTGACTGTCAGGAAACAACCGATACTTGAGTGCGTAATCCATGCGCCGTACCTCGATTATCCACCTGTAGAAACTTAAAGATAAGCATCCCTCGCAGGGCGATTCATCCCCACCCTACTCGCTCCCATCCGGTCGCTCCTTGAGGGTGGGGGCTTCTCGCCCAATCTGCTAATTTCCATCGGATAGCATCTACAACTTCGTCTTGAGTCAAATAGCCTCGATCATAGAGCGCAGAAGAGAGGTCATCCTGGATGGCCTGTAGTCGTTGTTCATATTCGTCATCGTACCGTTTGCTCCACTTCTCAATGTCGTCTTTGTCCATACGCCCCACATGCATTCTGTCCGATAATAGTATCTTACATCGTGATGTCGAAGCCGATCACTGCTCGTGGGTTCCAATGAAGACGACCGTCAAATAATATTAAAAAGAGTTCTTCAGCCGATTCTACGATGGTTCTGTGGAGACGGATTACAGATTGTCCAAGTAATCCCTCCGTTGTTCCATCCGTTCCTGCTCAGTACGGCGGTCGTAGTGCTGCTCAATAACCTTCGGGCTGACATTTGCCCGGTCGCTAACGACCTTGTCTGGCATGTCGCTGTTCAGGCTGTGCGTGATGCTTCCACGACGGATGGCGTGCGGGCTCACACTCGATGGACACTTCGAAGCGGCATCCCGCGTGTTTGCCTCGCAGTCATCCGGGTCGCGGTCGTGCGGACACTCGTCCCCATAGGAACAGGGACGCGTCCACCGGTACACGTACATTCGGAGCGTCGTCTTCTGTAGTCGTCCTTCACGAGAGGCCAGTAACGGCTCTCTGCCGTGATCGTCGGTCACATCGGGTCGCTTGTTGGTTATCCAGTCGTTGAGCAGCTCGCAGATGTCGTCCGAGAGGGCGACGAGTCGCTCACCATCGCCCTTGTTCTTGATCGGCGTGTCGGTGTCCGGCCGATGCCGAACTTTCACGTACTGCTCGTCTGCGTTGTAGTCGTCGACATCCATCGCGTGAACGCCACCAACTCGCATCATCGTGTGCCACATCAACGTGAGCGCGACGTGCTGTGGACCAGCGTACTCGTACTTCTCTAGGTGGGAGAGCACCGAGGACGCGTGGTCGCTATCGAGCATCACGTCCCGGGAGTTCTCGTCCGCAGTGATCGTCGGGGACAACACCTTCTCGCTGAGATCCTGTTCGACGCCGTCCACGGCTTCTAACCAGCGGACGAACGAGCGAAGGGAGTCCATCTGCGTCTTCTCGCTGACCTTGTTCAGGTCACCGTCGTCACGCCGCCAGAGCCGGTACTCGTGGAGCTGCCGGCCGGTGAGCGTGTTGAGATTCTCGATGCCTTGCTCGTGGCACCAGCGGACGAAGTGCCGAAGCCGGTAGTCGTGCCCCTTGATCGAGGCATCTGCAAGCTCAGCCTCCTTGTCTTTGAGAAACAGTTCAAGCGCTGCTTCCGGTTCGATTGGTTCGAGACTCATAGTTGGTCTTCTCCGAGTCAGCGAACCCCATGAGTCCCGGTTACTGCCTATCACAGATCTTCGACTACAGCAACTCAATCGGCCAAAATGAAGGGTTATCACGCCTAATGACTGAGGCCTGCAGCGCCCATGTCGGGGTTTCGGGGCCAAATCCGAATGAGTGCGGCGGGTCAGAGCCCCGGTCGAACGCAAGATTCATCCTTTCGTTCGATGGATGAACGGGCGCTGGGGCACTCCCGTCGTGACCGACAGTGGCGATTGCGGTAGTATAGACGTCTCGCCTTCGGTCGTTCTGTTAGTTGCGATAAACGTTCTTCGTAGCGTGTGAATACACGGCGGGGAACGGACAGGAGTTCGAGATGTCGAGACGCCACACGGGGTGGTCGGCCCGGCGCACCGGACGGATAGTACCGCCCAAATCGTCAACAGAATGGGGGAAGTGAGGGAGAAAATCCGGTCTTCAATCTACAGGTTGAACACCCGTCACGGTGTATCAAAAAACCCCTGTAGTAACATTAAAATACCAGTTTTAATGATAGTACCGCATGACAGACTATGCGGAACCGACATCTCGTCGCCGCACACCGACCGGTCCCGGACGACCGGAGCGGTCTCGGCACCGACCGGTCACAGGTCCCAACGGAGCGACCCGGGCCGGAAACCGGGTCGGTCGACGGATGCTGCTCGCTGCGGTCACGGTCGCGGTCGCGGCAGCACTCCTCTTGGGGGTCGGTGGTACCGCGGCGGCCGCCGACGGGGACTCGACCGAAATCACCTCCTGTACGCAACTCAACGTCTCGGGGAGCTACCACCTCGGCGGGGACATCGAACCGGAGGAGCCGGGAGAGTGGGAGATTTTCGACGCCTGCATCGTCATCAACGCCAGCAGCGTGACCCTCGATGGGATGGGACACACCATCGACGGGACCAGCGTTTCGGGCGTCGCCAACACCCGGGGGGTTCTGGTCCGCAACGAGACGCAGGTCACCGCGACCGACGACCCCGACAACTGGCTGGACAACGTCACCGTACGAAACGTCGACACGAGGGGCTGGTCGAATGCCGTCAGTCTTCGGGGCGCCGAGGACGTCGTCGTCCGGGATATCGACCTGCAGAACACCACCGGCGGCGCGGACGTATCCTACGAGAGCGGTGCGAACGCCCGGGTCACCGGAGTGACGGCGACCGACGAGGCCAGCGACGTCGTCGTGTCGGTCCGGGAAGTCGAGGCCGCGGTCGTCGCCGACATCGACATCGAGCGTTCCGACGGGACGCGACAGGCGATTTCGGTTCGGGACGCCCCGGGCGTGGAGATCACGAACAACACGGTCGACGACCGGAACAACACCGAGGAAGCCGGAGAGTTCGACACGCCGATGGGAATCCTGGTTCGGAACACCACCGGTGCGGTCGTCACGAACAACACCGTCCTCGGGGTCGACGGGGAGGGGATCCGACTCTCGCGAACCGACCTCGGCACGCCGAACGCGCTCGTCGCCGACAACGAGATACGGAAGACCGGCGACGCCGGGGTCGTCCTTCGGGGGGACGCCGACGGTTCGACCGTGCGAGACAACCACCTCGACCGGACGGACGGGATTCGGGTAGTCGACTCCGCGGCCGTCGCGGTCCGGAACAACCGGCTGTTCACCGAGAGCAACGACGGCAAGATCCACATCGAGGGGGCGACCGGGACGGCCGTGGTCGGGAACGAAATCGACGCCTCGTTCAGAGCCATCGAGATCGTCGACGCCGACCCGGAGCGGCTGGCCGACAACACCGTCCGGGCCGGCGCCCGGGCGGTCGAAATCCAGGGCGAATCCGGGGAAACGTACGACGGCTTCTCGATGACCAACAACACCGTGGCCGGGGACGTGCTGGTTCGCTCCTACCAGAACCTCTCGATTTCGGCGCTGACGCTCGAGAACGGCACCGTCCGGATCGAACGCGGCTTCGACGACCGGCCGCGGAACGTCACCGTCTCGGACGCCGAGATAACGGACAACGACGCGGCGGCCTCGGTGTCGGCGGCCGAATCCGACGACGTCACGATAGACAACGTCACCGCGGTCGGTGGCCAGGACGGCGCGCTCGTGCTCGACGACGTCAGCGAGGCCACCGTCAGAGGGGTCACGGTCACGGGCCACGACGATTCCGACGAGGAGTCGTCCATCCGCGTGATACGGTTGACCGGCGTCGACAACGCGTCAGTCAGCGAACTGGAAATCGTCGACAATCCGATGGACGGCGACGACGCCAGCAGCTTCATCGACGGTCGGGTCGTCGCAGTCGACCTGCGGAACACGCGGGACACGACGGTCGACAACGTCACCATCCTGAACAACACCCACGGAGCCGACTCCGCCGTCACCGTCCGCGGGGACAGCGCGAACGTGAGCCTCGAGTCGGTGCGGGTCTCCGGGACCGAAACCGGGGCCATCGAGGTCGAGGCGTCGACGACGAACGTCACTGCCTCGGCGTTCACGGTCGGGGCCGGAACGTCGACGAACGCGACGCTGTCGTTCGAGGCCAGCGGGGTCGTCGTCGACGAGATGTCGGCGCCGCCGAACAACCCCGACGCGGCGAGCATCGGCCGGTACTTCGACGCCCGGAACACATCCACCGGCGCGTTCCTCGACGTCGACCTCCACTACGAGGGGGCCGACGCCACGGGCGTCGACGAGGAAACGCTGACGCTGTGGCGCTACGACGGGGGCGCCTGGAGCGAACTCTCCGCCTCGAGCGTCGACACCACCGACCGGAGCATCAGCGCCAATATCACGACGTTCTCGACGTTCGGCGCGTTCGCCGAGGGATCCGCCGACGCGTCGATCGAAGACTACGCCGACAACGAGAATATCGTTCGCACTGAGGGCCTCCGGGATGCAATCGACGACTGGCGGGCCGGCGACATCGACACGGGCCTGCTGCGGGACGTGATCGACGCCTGGCGGGTCGGCGACCCGGTCGGGTAGCGGTCGGTCCGTCTCTTTTCGGGGACCGGTAGTACGGCCGGCGGTCAGTACGCAGGTACACCGTGCTCCTGATTGCGGACGTCCTGCTCGCGGGAATCGACCTCCTCGCGTTCGCCACCCGTTTCCCGTCACCGGGGCGCTGTACTGCGACCCGGCAGTCTCACGGACCCGATTTCGGTGTCCGTGCGAAGCGAACACGGGTCGCGGATACGGACGCTCCGTACTCCCTTTCGGCCGTCACGGCTCCGTCGGCCGCCGGGCAGTCCGGAGTGATACCGATCCCTCGACCGCTTCGCTCGCGTCACCGAGAGACGACGCTCCCCGTCGTCGCGGGCAACCGGGAGGTCCCGCTGCTCTCAGCCGGTCTCCGAGGGGGCCGAGGCGGTGACAGCGGCCTACCGGGCGGCGGGGTACGACCTCGGGGGCGAGGTCACGAAAGCCGCGATACGGGCCTCGAAGGGGAGGAGAGTGGGGTTACAGCTCGCCCAGCTTCCGGAGGACCTGTCCCTCGTACTCGGCGTCGGCGCGAGTGCCCTTCAGTTCGAGGACGTTCCGTTCGAGTTTGTCGACGGCGACGTGGAAGGCGGTCTCGGCGCCGTAGCCCTCGCCGGTGCCGCCGACCTGTCCGCGGTTCGTCCGGAGGCGGATCTGACACTGGATGAGCGGCGTCCCGCGGAGCTTCTCCTTGTGCTCGTGGAACCGGACGTGGGCGTGTTGGACCTGCATGTCGCGGTACTTGTCGGTGACCTCCGTGATGGCGTCGTAGATGTCCTGCCGGGAGATGGTGTCCAGGTGGTTGATGTTCGTGATCTGGACGTCCATACTCTCCTTTTCGGTGTAGGTCAGCGCGCGCAGCACGTCGGTCTTGGTCAGGATGCCGGCAATCGCGGCGTCGTCGTGCTCGGGCGTGACGACGAGGCCGGCGTAGTCGCTGTCGAGCATCCGCTCGACGGCCGCCCGGACGCTCTCCTCGCGGTCGACGGTCTGGACCGGGCTGTTCATCAGGTCGTAGACGGGCAGGTCCAACATTCGGTCGGCTTCGCCGGAGCGGTCGCCCTTCTGCTGGCGCTCCATGGTGCGGACGGCGAAGTCCGCGATGTCGTGGGTCGTCACCATCCCCGTCAGCTTGCCGTTCTCGTTGACGACCGGGAGCCGCGAGATGCCGTGCTCGCGGAGGTGGTTGATGGCCTTGCCCAGGCTGTCGTCCTCCGTGAGCGTGATGACCTCCTCGGTGTAGATCTGTTCGACGGTCAGAACGTCCAGGTTCTCGATGACGGACTCGAGGATGGCGTCCTCGGTGACGATGCCCCACAGCTCGTCGCCCTCCATCACCGGTGCTATCTTGGTCCCGCCCTCGACCAGCATTCGGGCGACCTCGCGGACGCCGTTGGTTCGCTCGACGGTCGGGACGTTGTTCCGGACCATCACCTGCACCTTCGCGTCGTCTTCGATATGTGACTGGAGGAGCTGTCGTTCGGTCACGATCCCCTCGTAGTCACCATCGTCCGTCACGACGATTCCCTTCGGGTTCTCGCGCTCGAAGAGGGACCGAACCTTGCCGAGCCGCTCGTCGATGTCCACCTGGATGTACTCCCGGGTGGCGATGTCTGCAATATTCATCTCTCTTCCCGCTTCGAGTTCGCCGCGCCGGGCCTTCAAAGTACTCCCCACATACTAACGTGTGGGACGCGTGGGCGTGGGTATGCGACCCGACATCACGGTGTTCGGTCGGTACACGTATCTCGTGACGGAGCTGTTCTGGGGTGCCGTCGCGCTGGCGTTGCTCCGGCGGACGAACTCCACCCGGAAGGCGCTGCGCGTCTCCCTGGTCCTGTACCCCTTCGCGTACGCGTGGGACCGCTACACCCTCGAGGTCGGCGTCTTCGACATCCCCATGCGGACGGGCATCGAGATAGCGGGCATCCCGCTGGAGGAACACCTCTTCATGTTCGTCGTCCCCTCGATGGTGGTGGGAACGGCGGAGGCACTCGAGGAGTGCCGTGCCTCCCGGGAGGAGTAATCGACGTACGTGGCGGCCGACTATACCTGGTGCTTCTTACTGCGACAATTTAAACGACCGGTCACTATCCACTCTTAAAACGCCGAAAATAGACGGAGTAAAGCCCAACAGACACTCCGACGGATACTGTGATGCGATGTCACGCAAACACGCCAGGGTGGTCCTGACGGCGGTATTGGCTTTCGGACTTATTAGCATGTTCGCACTGCCGGCGGCGGCACAGGAAGTGCCCGAACCGGACCCGAACGAGGGCATCGAGATCAGCGGTGACGCCAGCGCCCAAGAGCAGTCGGCTAGCCTGTTGGCGGACGTCTTCGGCGTCACGCTGCTGGAGATCGACTGTGAGTTCTCCGCCGAGAACCCCACCGAGGCCTGCGAACTGACCGTGCTGGACCAGGAAGTCCCGCCGGAGGGCGGCGAGCTGCCGACCCCCTAACGACGGTTCCGAACGGCCGATAATTACGTTTCTTTTCGGGAGACACTCCATCTATGGATAGGTTTTCGACGGTCCACGTCCTCGTCGCAGCCTGGCTTCTCGTCGGCCTTGCCGTCGTGCCCGGTGCCGTCACGGCGAACCACGACCACGAGTACACCGACTTCGAGACGACGCCCGACGACCGCTCGCCGGGCGCCGACGGCGTCGACTACCGTTTCGCCGTCGAGGTAACCGACGAGTTCGAGGGATACGAGCGTATCGAGTCCCCGGAACAGATCATCTTCGCGGTCGACGGGGCGAACCTCGAACCCTGTAGCGGCGGTGGCGAGGCATTCGCCGACCTTCCGCACTCGCTGTACGTCGAAGGTCCCGACGGCGACCGGACCTCGCTGAACGTCGACGCCGTCGTCTGGGACGGCGAGGCGGCGCTCGTCGGACTGGGCGACGGAGACCAGCCCGCCATCGGCGTCGGGGACACCCTCGTCTTCGAACTGGGTGGCTGCGTCGTCAACCCGGCGGAATCGGGCTGGTACCGGGGGCTCGTCAACGCCGAGGGCGAGACGCCGTCCGGCGAGACGGCGAACATCACGGCCTTCTCGCACTACTTCGGCGTCTGTGAGGGCTGTGCGTCCGACGAGGACGCACGGGCGGAACTCGGCCCCCCACCCTCCGGGCCGGTCGCCACGCCGACGCCGACAGCGACACCGACACCGACGCCCACGGCGACGCCCACGCCGACCCCGACTGCCACGGCGACGCCGACGGCGACCCCCACGCCGACGGCGACTCCCACGTCGACCTCGACTCCGACCGCCACGGCGACGCCGACGCCGACGGCGGCGTCGACCGGGAACGCAGGCGGCGGAACGGCGACTTCCGGGACGGGAGCGACGCCCTCGGTCAGTGACGGGGCGGGCTTTGCGCCGCTGTCGGCACTGGTGGCGCTCGCTGTCGCTGGGCTCTACCGCCGCCGTCGGTGACCGCGTTCTCGCGGGAACCGCGTAATAAATACCGCTCCGTTCCGTACGCGGAGACGACATGTTCGGTTCCGAGGCGGACCCGGAGACGAAGGCTGGCATCGAGGACGTCGACCTTTCGGGGCGGACCGCCCTGGTGACCGGTTCGACAAGCGGCCTCGGGCGTGAGGCCGCACTGTCGCTGGGGCGACTCGGCGCCGACATCGTCGTCCACGGACGCGACCGCGACGCTGGCCAGCGGGTCGTCGACGACCTCGAGGCCGTCGGCGCCGACGCACGGTTCGTCGCCGCGGACTTCGAGCGGCCCGAGGAGGTGTCGGCGCTGGCCGAGACCGTCCGCGAGGAGGTCGGGGAACTCGCCGTGCTCTGCAACAACGCCGGCGGACTGTTTCAGGACAACTCCGAGACCGACCTCGGCGTCGAGCGGACCTTCCACATCAACCACCTCTCGCCGTACCAGCTGACCGCGGAGCTGCTGCCGGCGCTATCGCCGGGCGCACGCGTGATCACGACGGCGTCGGTCGGCCACCGCATCGCGACGCTGAACCTCGATCGGCTTGCGGCCCTGACCGGCCTCTCGCCGTGGGCCGCCTACTGCCGCTCGAAGCTCGCCAACATCCTCTTTGCGAACGAACTGGCCCGCCGACTGGTCGCCGCCGGCCGCAACGTCACCTCGAACTCGCTGCACCCCGGCATCGTCCCGGGCAGCGAGTTCTCGCGGGCGCTGCCCGCCCCGGCGCCCCAGATCGGCGAACTCGTCGGCGAGTTCCCGACGACCGACTCCGTCGAGGACGGCGCCGCCACCATCGTCTATCTGGCGGCCTCTGAGGCCGTCGAGGGCGTCACAGGCAAGTACTTCGCGCGGTGCCGCGAGCGACGTCCCGCTCCCGACGCCGTCGACGCCGAAGCCCAGCGGAAGCTCTGGACCCGCAGCGCCGAACTGCTGGGCATCGAGGAGCCGCTCGCCGACGCCGTCGAGGGCTGATACGGCCCGCCGTACGATCTACAAAGCTCCGCACGAGGCGTCGGTTTCCGGCGCCCCGGTCCGTACCGCGCTGCAGTCCGGGTCCGACTCGGTGTCGGCTAGTGCCGGTCGACGAACTCGACGATCTGCTCGGCGCACGCCTCACCGGCGTCCTCCTGCAGGAAGTGACCAGCGTCCTCGATCCACACGTCGGGCTCGTCGTCGGCCGTCGGTACCAGCTCGCGGAACAGGTCCCGGTACTGCTCGGTCATCGGGTCGCTGTCCGAGAACAGCACGAAGAACGGCTTCTCCCACTCTCGGAGATCTTCGCGCAGTCGTGCGTGGCGGTCGGCCCCCGGCATGTCGGGGTCCTGTGGCACCATCGGGGGCCACGCGTAGGCGCCGGCCTTCGAGGCATCGTCGGGGAACGGCGCGCTGTATCCCGCCTTTGCCGCCGCCGAGAGATCCGAGACGCAGCCACCGTCGATCACCCGCGCGATGTCGAGATCGTCCGCGTTGACGACCATCTCCTTGAACCGGTGCCACGTCTCGATGAGTTCGGTCTCGCCGTCGGTCAAGAGCGCGTTCATCGCCACAATGCGGTCGAACCGCTCGGGGGCCTCCGAGACCGCGTACGGGAGCCCGAGGATGCTGCCCCAGTCCTGACAGACCAGGGTGACTCCCTCGAGGTCCAGCGCCTCGACGAACCGCTGGAGCGTCTCGTAGTGGGTCTCGAAGCCGTAGGCGTCGATGTCGGTGTACTTGTCCGACCGGCCGAAGCCGACGAAGTCGGGGACGACCACGCGACCGCGCGTGCGGAGGTCGGGTATCATCTTCCGGTAGAGAAACCCCCAGGTCGGTTCGCCGTGCAGACAGAGGAACGTCTCCTCGCCGCTTCCGTCGACATCGACGTAGGCCATCTCGGCGCCGTCGTCGGTGACCGTCACGCTGTCGTGAGGGTAGTCGTACTCCTGCAGGTCCTCGAACCGTTCGGCCGGCGTGCTGACGAGTGCCATACCATCCCAAGGTCGAACGGCTACTCAAAGGTATGGTTCCGAACAACAGTGGATTCCCCGGCTATCTGCCGGGCGTCGGAAAACGGGAGAGTGGGTTCGGGCAGATTTGAACTGCCGACCTCCTCCATGTCAAGGAGGTGTCATAACCGACCTAGACCACGAACCCGCACTCGTTTTCGGCTGCACTCGTGGGTAGCCCGGTGACGTAATTGAACCTTTCGGAATATCCGTCGTGTCGGTCGGCCGCACCACCACATCGGCGAGGAGAGGCGCTGTGTGTGGCTATATCACACGGACACGGCAGTTTCTGCTCGTTTCGTATAAACCCCCGTGGATGCCGGGCGCAAGCGTAATCCCCCAACACGGGAACGTGGAAGTAACGATGGTCGAACAGAGCACGATCAGAACGACCGCGTCCTGCCTCGTCGCCGTGATGATGGTTGTCGGATTCACTGCCGCCCCGGCAGCGGCTCTCACCCAGGATTCCATCCTCGACGACGACGTCGTCGACGACATCGTCGACACCGGCGAGCTCGACGCTGGGACGTCCGACTCCAGCAGTGAAACGCAGGGAGTCGAAGTGCGCATAGTCGAGACGAACAGCCCGGTTCAGACCGGCGAACCGCTCAACGTCACCGTCGCCGTCCAGTCCAACGAGGGGGGCACCGCGGAACTCCTCATCGACGGCGAGTCCGTCGACCAGGAGGGCTTCGCGCCCGGCCAGGAGGACACGGTGAACTTCACCTGGGAGACCTCCTTCCAGGACGCCGGCAACCACACCGCTACCGTCCAGAGCGGTGCCGACAACGACAGCACGACGGTCCGGGTCGAGCCCGGTATGTCGGCGCCCGAGGCCGCCTGCACCGACGTTCCGGGGCGGGTCAACGAGAACGTCCCCTACGAGATGGTTCCGTCCCCGCAGGAGGAACTCCCCGAGCAGGTTCCGAACCCGGTCCCGCCGTTCATTGGGCCCAAGAGCGCCGCCAACATCGTCCTCGGTGTGGTGCCCAACCAGTGTGAGATCCAGGACCCGAACGATCCCTCGATCGATCCGACCGACCCGCCGAGCGACCCCGACACCACGGTCAGCGTCATCAGGGCCGGCCCCTACCAGGACGGCGGCGTCCTGCGGGTCTACTACGAGGCGACGCTCGGCGAATCCGGGCCGAGCGTCTCCGGTTTCGCCGGCGGTATCGCCACCACCAGCGGCGTCGGAGCCGACCCCTCGGTGAACCTCGACGACGGCGCCCAGACCTACACCGTCGATCCGATGGTCCGGGGCGACACCTCGACGGCCGACGCGGCGACCGACGTGGACGCGCCGTTCGGTGCGGCGGGCGCAAACGCCGACTGTTCGGCCGGCGAGTGCCAGCCCGGAACCTCCGGCATCCCCACCTTCACCGAGTACCCCGCCGTCCCGCAGCCGATCTGGACCGGCGAGTAACTGCTGCGGTTCCTCTCCTTTCGGTTTCCTCCCTCCGTTCCGACGACCCACCAGCCGCGGCCGTAGCGACAGCCTTATGCTGATGTACTGTTTTGTACATCGTAACACAGTATTGGACATTGGTGTTCAGCATGAGTATGACGGAGTACATCGAACGGGTGGCCGACGGCGAGGACCTCTCCATCGAGGAGGCGCGCACGGCGTCGTCGCTCGTCTTCGAGGAGGCGACGGAGGCACAGATCGGCGCGCTGCTGTCGGCGCTGCGCGCGAAGGGCGAGACCGAAGCCGAGATAGCCGGCTTCGCACAGGGAATGGCCGACGCGGCCCGGACCATCGACCCGAATCGTAGCCCGCTCGTCGACACCTGCGGGACCGGCGGCGACGGTCACGACACCATCAACGTCTCGACGACGAGCGCCTTCGTCGTCAGCGGGAGCGGCGTCCCCGTCGCCAAGCACGGCAACTACTCGGTGTCCTCCTCGTCGGGCAGCGCGGATGTCCTCGAGGAACTGGGCGTCACCATCGACGCCGAACCTCCGGTAGTCGAGCGGTGCATCGAGGAGCGCGACATGGGGTTCATGCTCGCGCCCGTCTTCCACCCGGCGATGAAGGCCGTCATCGGCCCCCGGAAGGAACTGGGGATGCGCACCATCTTCAACGTGCTCGGGCCGCTGACGAACCCCGCGGGCGCCGACGCACAGGTCGTCGGCGTCTACGACGCGGACCTCGTTCCCGTGCTCGCGGACGCGCTCTCGAAGATGGCCGTCGAACGGGCGCTCGTCGTCCACGGCGACGGCCTCGACGAGATCGGCGTCCACGGCGAGTCGACCGTCGCCGAGGTCGACGACGATTCGGTCACCCAGTACACGGTCACCCCGGAGGACCTCGGCGTCGGTACCTACGACCTCGGCGCGGTCGCCGGCGGTTCGCCGACCGAGAACGCCGCCGACATGCGCGGCATCCTCGAGGGCGACGTCGACGGCGCAAAGCGCGACATCGTGCTGGCGAACGCGGGCGCGGCCATCTACGTCGCCGGCGAGACCGACAGCCTCGCCGGGGGCGTCGACGCCGCACGCGAGTCCATCGACTCCGGCGCCGCCGCCGCCCGCCTGGAGGCGCTCCGCGAGTTCGACCCATGACCCGCGTGAAGGTCTGTGGTATCACCACCGACGAGGACCTCGAGACGGCGGTCGAGGCCGGGGCCGACGCGGTCGGCATCGTCGCCGACGTCTCGACCGACACGCCGCGAGCTGTCCAGCCGGACCGGGCGGTCGAACTGTCGCGTGCGGCCCCGCCGTTCGTGACGACCGTCCTCGTGACGATGCCGGGACAGCCGGACCGGGCGGTCGACCTCGCCGGGCGCGTCCAGCCCGACGTCGTCCAGGTGCACGGCGACCTCACGCCGGGCGATCTGGCCTACCTGTCGGCGAACGTCAGCGGCGACGTGATGCGGGCCGTCACGCCGGATGAGGCGCCCGCTCACGACACCGTCGCTGACGGTCTGGTCGTCGACTCGCTGGACGAGTCGGGCGCCGGCGGCACGGGCGAGACCCACGACTGGGAACGGAGCCGGGAACTCGTCGAGTCGCTGTCCTCGCCGGTCGTGCTGGCCGGGGGACTGACGCCGGACAACGTCGCCGAGGCCGTCGAGACGGTCCGGCCCTTCGCGGTCGACGTCGCCAGCGGCGTCGAGGCCGACCCGGGCCGGAAGGACCCCGAGGCCGTCGCGGCGTTCGTCCGGGCGGCGGGAGGCCGACCATGATCTCCCGCGAGCGGTTCGTCGAGGCGGCCGAGGACGGCCCGGCGGTCGTCCGTGCCGTCGCCGAACTGTCGGCCGACCCCGAGCCACTCTCGGCGTACGCGGCGCTGACCGGCCGGACGACCGACGCGACCGACGACGAGTACGCCTTCCTCCTGGAGAGCGCCGAGAAGGTCGCCTCCAGCGACCCCGACGGCGCCTTCACCGCCGGCCGCGGCGCCGACAGACACGCCCGCTACTCCTTCGTCGGCTACGACCCCGCCGCCGTCGTCACTGTCGACGACGGCGCCACCGTCGACGTGCTCGACGACCGCTACGAGGGCCTGCTCGAACCGAACGGCGGCGACAGCCTCGACACGCTCCGGGCGGCGCTGCCCGACGCCGAGTTGCGCAACTTCCCCGAGACCGAACGCCAGCGATTGCAGGGCGGACTCGTGGGATTTCTCGCCTACGACGCGGTCTACGACCTCTGGCTCGAGGAGGTCGGCCGGCAGCGGCCTGACTCGCGGTTCCCGGACGCGCAGTTCGTCCTCTCGACGAAGACGCTCGTCTTCGACGACGCCGCCGGGACCGTCTCGCTCGTCTTCACGCCGCTCGTCCGCGACGGCGACGACGCCGGCGCGGTCTACGACCGACTGGCCGCCGAGCGCGACCGGGTCGAGGACCTGCTCTCGGGGGCCGAGGCGCCGACGACCGGCGGATTCCGCCCGGTCGAGGAGCGGGCCGGCCCGAGGGACGACTACGAGGCGGCGGTCCGCCGGGCCAAGGAGCACGTCCTCGACGGCGACATCTACCAGGGCGTCGTCTCCCGTACCCGGGAACTGGACGGCGACGTCGACCCGCTTGCGCTGTACGAGGCGCTTCGGGAGGTCAACCCCTCGCCGTACATGTACGTGCTGGACTACGACGACCTCGTCGTCGTCGGCGCCTCGCCGGAGACGCTGGTCTCCGTCCGCGGCCGGGAGGTGATGAGCAACCCCATCGCCGGCACCTGCGACCGCGGCACCAGCCCTGTCGAGGACCGGCGGCTGGCCGGCGAGATGCTGGCCGACGGGAAGGAACGCGCCGAGCACACGATGCTGGTCGACCTCGCGCGCAACGACGTGAGGCGGGTCGGCGAGGCCGGCAGCGTCCGCGTCGAGGAGTTCATGAACGTCCTGAAGTACAGCCACGTCCAGCACATCGAGTCGACGGTCACCGGCCGTCTGCGCCCGGAGTGTGACGCCTTCGACGCGACGCGTGCGGCCTTCCCCGCCGGCACCTTGTCGGGAGCGCCGAAGATACGGGCCATGGAAATCATCGACGACCTGGAGGCCGAACCGCGCGGCGTCTACGGCGGCGGCGTCGGCTACTACTCGTGGAGCGGCGACGCCGACTTCGCCATCGTCATCCGGACCGCCACGGTCGAGCGCGGCCGCGGCGTCGACGGCACCGACCGGGTGACCGTCCGCGCGGGGGCGGGCATCGTCGCCGACTCGAATCCCGCCGCCGAGTACGACGAGACGGAGAAGAAGATGGACGGCGTGCTCGCGGCGCTGGACCGCATCGAAACCGCTCCGGGGGAGGCGACCCGATGACCCGCGTCCTGTTCGTCGACAACTACGACTCCTTCACGTACAACCTCGTCGAGTACGTCAGCCAGCACGACGACACCGAGACCGAGGTGCTGCGGAACACGGCCTCGCTGGCCGACGTCGAGGCGGTCGACCCCGACGCCGTCGTCATCTCTCCGGGACCGGGCCATCCGAAGAACGACCGCGACGTCGGCGTGACGATGGACGTCCTCCGGGAGACGAGTCCCGACGTGCCGACGCTGGGCGTCTGTCTCGGCCTGGAGGCCGCCGTCTACGAGTACGGCGGCACCGTCGACCGGGCGCCCGAGCCGATCCACGGCAAGGCGTTCCCCGTCGATCACGACGGCCGCGGCGTCTTCGACGGTCTCGAACAGGGCTTTCAGGGCGGCCGCTATCACTCGCTGGTCGCCCTCGACGTTCCGGACGTCTTCGAAGTGACGGCGACGACGACCCACGGCGACGAGCGGCTGGTGATGGGCGTCCGACACCGCGAGCACCCTATCGAGTGTGTCCAGTTCCATCCCGAATCGGTGCTGACCGGCGTCGGCCACGAGATAATCGGGAACTTCCTCAAGGCAGTTTAACCGGGCGGTCCCACGACGGCGAGAGGCGTCGACGGTGGGGCGCTGCTCGTCGCTACGCTAGTATCAAAAAGGATAGGGTTCCGGGCGATACCGCCGCCGTCTCGGACGCGAACCGTGAACGACTGCCGGCCACGGTGACCGCGTCGTGCGGGTCGGAGAACGGACCCATCGAGGGGCCGGTTCCTCGCGCTGTTTTCAGGCCGCCAACCCCCGCTAATTTCCAATGGAAACGCCGCTCCTGTATTGCGGTTAGGTGGGTTCTATTTTCACTTTCACTTCGGTCTGCCCACACTTATACGACTCCGACCGAATCCAACAGTTCGTACGCGCAGGGGCACGCGCACATTCATCGGACCTGGCTCGAAAAACGACCAGTGCCCCCGTACTGTATCGGAATTCGGACAAGACGCCCGCTGATGTCGAAGGGTTAATCGGCATCGCCGCACACGGACCCGTCGTCACAGATGACCCACGTCTCACGTCTCACTCGCGCACGCATCGCAGGGCAACCAACCGCTCGGACCCGGAGGGCCGAGTAATGTCAGGGGGTGACCTCTCCGCGGGCGAACTCACCCTTCCGGTAAAGCGAACCGAGGGCGACACGCTGGAGGACCGTCTCACCGGCAACGCCTACCACAACATCCTCCCCGCCCGGTACCTCCGCAAGGACGCCGACGGTGACCTGATCGAAGAACAGGAGGACCTCTTCGAGCGGGTCGCAAAGAACATCGCGCTGGCCGAGGCGGTCTTCGAGGCCGACAAACGCGGCCACGAGATCACGGTCACGCCCGACCAGCTCAAGCCCGACCACCCCCGCCGGGACGAACTGGCCGCCGAGGTGTTCGGCGCCGGCGTCACCGCCGACGACGACGCCGAGACGACTCTCTCGATATACAACGTCAACAAGTTCGCCTACGAGACGCTGGTCCCCGAACTGCCCGACGAGGTCCGCGAACACGTCGAAGAGAAGGCCGCCGAGTTCCAGGCGCAGATGGAGAACCTCTCCTTCATGCCGAACTCGCCGACGCTGATGAACGCCGGCGACGAACTCCAGCAGCTGTCGGCCTGCTTCGTCGACTCCCCCGAGGACGACATCGACGACATCCACCAGACCGCGAAGGAGGCCGCCCAGGTCTTCCAGAGCGGCGGCGGCATGGGCTATGCCTTCTGGCGGCTGCGTCCGTACGGCGACGCCGTCGGCTCGACCGGTGGCATCGCGTCGGGCCCCATCACCTTTATGCGGACCTACGATCAGATGTGCTTCCCGCCGGAAACCAGAGTGCTGACGCCGAGCGGACAACGCCCCATTGAAGACCTCGAAGTCGGGGATGTTGTCGTCGACGAGAACGGTGACGAACAGCCCGTCACCGAGACGATGGAGCGGTCCGTAGACGAAGCACTCGTCGAGGTGACGCCTGAGCGGCTCAATCGGTCTATCCGCGCGACCGGCGAACATCCGTTCAAAGTAGTGCGGGGAGACGGCTTCGAGTGGGTCGACGCCGCGGATCTGCAGGAAGGCGACCTGCTCGTACTCGGACAGTCCGCCGAAACGAACGACCTCGAACTCAACCAGCGCGTCGCGCTTGATGAGATTGCGAGCGGACCGCTCGTGTTCGCTGACGGCGGCGTGACCGTCAACCGGGACTACTACGGCGCCTCGAAGGGCGCGTCCCCCCAGGCATTCGCCGACGAGGTGTCCGTCGATGCCTTCGCAACGATGGCCGGCTGGTACCTGGCAGAGGGATGTGTCGTCTATCGGCGCGGGATGCCGAATGAGGTCACGTTCACCCTCAACAGCAATGAACGCGATGCGGCCGACGAAATCCAGCGTGCCCTTGAGGCGTTCGGGGTCGACACCCGAATTCAGCTCGTCGAGGAGCGCAACACCCTGCATGTCCACGCCGAACATTCGAGCTTCGCACAGTTCGTCGAGAGCCTGTTCGGAACTGGTGCCAGCGAAAAGCGAGTTCCCGACGTACTGTGGAACGCTCCGCCGGAGACGCAGGCACGCGTTCTGGAGGGGCTCTTTGCGGGGGACGGGCGACTGGAAAAGCGCGGCAAGAGCCAGCGGGCCAAACTGAAACTCGCCAACGAGAACGTCGTTGACTTCGCCTTCCAAGTTGGACTCCGCTGTGGAGTGCAGTTTTCGCGACACGACAGGGAACCGGACGACCGACAGCCGACCTACGAGGTCGCCGCAAGCGTCAGCACGGCACTCGGCACCCCCCTCGAACGTCTCTTTGATGACGTTCCCGCTGACTTTGCCCCCCGCGACCGATCGAAGCAGGCCAACGGACGGGAGGTCGTCGCCATCGATTCCGTCGACCGGGTCGACTACGAGGGCCCGGTCTACAACGCCGAGGTTGCGGACACCCACACCTATGTCGCCGAAGATGTGGTCGTCCATAACTGTGAGACCATCGCCCAGGGCGGCGCGAGACGGGGCGCCCAGATGGGCGTCATGCGGGTCTCTCACCCCGACGTCATCCAGTTCATCCACGCCAAGAACAAGGACGTCTCGCTGGCCGAGACGCTGCGGCTCAACGACCCCGACGACTTCACCCACAACTCCTTCTCCGAGGCGCTGGAGGAGGCCCGCGAACTCGTCGACGACGACGGCAAGGTCCCCGAGCACCTCCGGAACGCCGTCGAGGGCCACCTCTCGAACTTCAACATCTCCGTGGGCATCACCGACGGCTTCATGGAGGCGGTGAAAGCGGACGAGGAGTTCACGTTCACCAACCCCCGGACGGGCGAGGCCCACGTCGCCACCCCCGAGACGAAGGAACTGTACGATATGTTCGGTCTCGGCGAGCACGTCGAGGTGGGCGAGGAACTGTCCATCCCCGCCCGCGAACTGTGGGACGACATCGTCGAGGGCGCCCACGAGAACGGCGAACCCGGCGTCATCTATCTCGAACGAGTGAACAAGGAACACTCCTTCGACGTCGAGAAACACCCCGACCACCGAATCCTGGCGACGAACCCGTGTGTCACCGGCGACACGCTCGTTAGCACCGAGGACGGCCTCGTCCCGGCGGAGGAACTGTACGAGCAGGGCGTCGCCCGCGACGTCGTCGTGGACGGTCGCCTGAGCGAGGACACGCTCAAGGAGGCAAGCAGCGTCTTCAAGACCGGCGAGAAGGACGTCTACAAACTCGAAACCGAGGAGGGATACGAACTCCGTCTGACTGCCGACCACCGCGTGATGACCGACGACGGCTGGGTCGAAGCGGGGGACCTCGACGCCGGCGACACCGTCCACATCCAGAACCGGAAGGGCGAGTTCGGCCGGCACGGAAGCGCCGAGGAAGGGCGAGTACTCGGGTGGCTCGTCGGTGACGGCCACCTCAAGGAGGGCGAGGAGCGTGCCGTCCTGAACTTCTACGACGAGGACGCGGACGTCTCGGCGCAGTTCGCCGAGGACGTCAACGAGGTCGTCCGCGACCCACTCGGAAACGGCGATTACGAGGTCGGCGTCAACGAAATCAGCCGGAGCGACGAGTACCGGGGTGCCCAGGCGGTCGAACAGCGGATTCGGTCCGCTCGACTCTACGAGTACGCCGAGGAGGCCGGTCTCGTCGACGAGAAACTGCAGGTCCCCGACGCCGTCATGCGCGGAAGCGAGGAGATGGCCCGCGGGTTCCTGCAGGCGTTGTTCACCGCCGACGGGAGTGTTCAGGGAAGCAGTAGAAACGGACGCAGCATCAGACTTGCGAGTTCGGAGCTCGGTCTGCTCAAGGAGACACAGCAACTCCTCCTCAATTTTGGTATCGCGAGTCGCATCTACGAGAACCGTCGTCCTGCACAGACACGAGAACTCCCAGATGGGAACGGAGGAACGAAAGAGTACGAGACGAAGGCTCAACACGAACTGGCGATAACCAAAGACAATCAGCAACGATTTGCCGAGGAAATCGGGTTCCTTCGCGAGGACAAAGCCGAACAGCTTCGAGAGAACCTCGACTCGTATACGTACAGTCCACAGAACGAGGCATTCACTGCGACGGTCGAAGCTGTCACGCCTGATGGACACGAAAGCGTGTACGATCTGACCGAGCCGGAAACCCACTCGTTCGTCGCTAGCGGTCTTGTAACGCATAATTGCGGGGAACAACCGTTAGAAGAATATGAGGCCTGCAACCTCGGCCACATCAACCTCTCGACGCTCGCCGCGGAGGACTCCCCGGACTGGCGCGTCTGGCAGGAGGCCCACGGCGACGAGTACGACGACCTGGAGGCCGCCGTCTCCGCGTTCCTCGAGGAGGCGGTCGACTTCGAGGAGTTCGACCGCCGCATCGAACTCGGGACGCGGTTCCTCGAGAACGTCGTCACGATGTCGGACTTCCCCGTCCCCGAAATCGAAGAGAAGGTCCGGGAGATGCGGAAGATCGGCCTGGGCGTGATGGGGCTGGCACAGCTGTACATCCAGCTCGGCATCGAGTACGGCTCAGAGGAGGGCAACGAACTCGCTCGGCAGGTGATGCGGCACATCAACCACGGCTCGAAGTGGGCGAGCCACGAACTCGCCGAGGAGCGCGGCGCCTTCGGCGAGTGGGAGAAATCGAAGTACGCGAACCCGACGGAGTACCGCGAGTGGTTCGAAAAGCAGACCGGTCTCGACGCCGACGAGTGGGCCGACGGCTTCGCCATCCGCAACCACAACACCACCACCATCGCGCCGACGGGCACCACCTCGATGGTCGGCAACACCACCGGCGGCTGTGAGCCCATCTACAACGTCGCCTACTACAAGAACGTCTCCGACGACGTCCAGGGCGACGAGATGCTCGTGGAGTTCGACGACTACTTCCTCCGGGTACTGGAGGAGAACGGCCTCGACGTCGAGGCCGTCAAGGAGGAGGCCCAGGCGCAGATGGCCGAGAACCGCTTCGACGGCATCGACGGCCTCGAGACGGTGCCGGACGCCATCGGCGAACTGTTCGTGACGACGGGCGCCCTCTCGGCGAAGCAGCACGCCGGCGTCCAGGTCGCCTGCCAGGAGGGCGTCGACTCG
Source organism: Natronomonas marina (assembly GCF_024298905.1). Lineage (NCBI taxonomy): Archaea > Methanobacteriati > Methanobacteriota > Halobacteria > Halobacteriales > Natronomonadaceae > Natronomonas > Natronomonas marina. The sequence goes on along the minus strand of NZ_CP101154.1, from coordinate 2,397,379 downwards.
GCCATCTCGAAGACGGTTAACGCGCCCAACGACTCCACCGTCGAGGACGCCAAGGACGTCTTCGAGTACATCTACGAGCACGGCGGCAAGGGCGTCACCTACTACCGCGACGGCACCCGCTCGAAGCAGGTGCTCACCACCCGCGCCCAGAACACGGAGTTCGCCGACATGGACGAGGCCGAGGCCGCCGAGGCCATCGTCGAGAACATCGAGGAGATATTCGGCGGCATCGACGGCTTCCTCGAGAGCGAGGAGGTCGAGGCCGCCCTCGAGACGGACGTCGAGGAACTCCTCGGGCTGGAGGTCGAGTTGGGCCGCAAGCAGCCCCGGCCGGACGTGTTGCACGGCGTCACCCAGCGCATCGACACCGGCTACGGGAAGCTCTACGTCAACATCAACGAGGACCCCGAGACGGGCCGACCGTTCGAACTGTTCGCCAACATCGGCAACTCCGGCGGCTTCACGGCCTCCTTCACGGAGGCGCTGGCCAAGACCATCTCGACGGCGCTGCGCTCGGGCGTCGACCCCGCCGAGATAGCCGACGAACTCCAGGGCATCCGGTCGCCGAAGGTCGCCTGGGACAAGGGCGAGCAGATCAACTCCATCCCGGACGCCATCGGCACCGCGATGCGCCGCTACCTCGACGGCGAGGTCGACAAGGCCTACCCCGACCAGGCCACGCTCGACCAGACCGCCCAGCAGGCCGACGACGGTGAACACGAAGAGCGGGAGGTCGCCTCCCGCGAGACCGACGGCGGCGAGACGTCGGCCGTCTCGCCCGGCGCCGAGGCCGGTGCGTCCCCGAACGACGACACCGGCGACACCCAGTCGCTCATCGACTCCGGGGAATCGCCCGAGTGCCCCGAGTGCTCCAGCATGACGCTGTACTACTCGGAGGGCTGCAAGACCTGCGAGTCCTGCGGCTGGTCGGAGTGCTGACGTAGCGGAACCGAGGCTTTTTGATGCGGTCGCCCCCCGGTGCGGTATGGACGAGACGGGCGGCCGGCCGTGCCCGCGATGTGAGGAACCGCTGTTCGAGCGGCACTGCAAGTACGTCTGCCCGAACCACGGCGTCGTCTACGACTGCGCCGACACCTTCTACTGAACCGGTCGCGCTCCCGCCGGCTATCGGGACGCTCGACGACCACCAGGGGAGTCGTCGGTAGCCGGAACGGCGGGATCGAGTCCGTCTCCGCCGTCGCTCAGACCTCGTCCAGTTCGCCGGCGACCCGGCGGTAGGCCGGTCCCGAGAGCGCCAGCAGGGCAGCGAGTGCGGCGGCCGTCACGACGAGGAGGGGGTCGGCGGCGGTGCCGGCAGCCGTCAACTCGCCGGCGGAGGCGCCGAGCAGGACGCCGGCGACGACCCAGGGAGCCTCGCCGAGGGCGGTGCCGGCGACGTAGGGGCGAAGCGGAACCTCGGCGAGACCGGCGGCGTACGAGACGGGGTCGGTCGGCAGCGGCGCCAGGCGGACGGCGACGACGCCGCGGAGGTCGCCGGTCGTCCGGCGGACGACGCCGCCGGCGTCGCCGACGCGGGCCAGCAGTCCGGCGTCGTGGCCGAGGTACCGTGCCGTCCCGTAGGCCGGCAGGGCCGTCACGACGGCGCCGGCCAGCGCGACGGGAACGGCGACCGGCCCGAGGACGTACCCGAGCAGTATCGAGAGGGCGCTGATGGGCCACGCCAACAGCGGCCGGACGAGGTAGACACAGAGGAGGACGGCGGCGAACAGCGCCGGCCGTTCGGCGAGCCGCTCGGCGTGGGCGAAGAGCGCCTCCGGGGAGGCCGTCAGGGCGGCGACGCCGGCGACCGCGAGGACGACCGCGATTCCGGCGAGCTGTCGGAGCGACGCGCGCTTCACGGTCGGGAATGTCCCTCGGGTGGCAAACGCCTTGTGGTCCCACGGGTGCGGGTCGCGTGCCGTCCCGCCCGGTGGCTTTTAGCTCGGGTGCGCCGAGTCCCGCGTGTGGACCGCGAGACCGATCCCGTCGAGTTGGGCGTGCAACTGCTGGCCCGCCTCGAGGACGGCGAACTCCCGCTGCCCGCGGTCATCGACCGCATCGAGACGATCACGACCCACCCGGAGACGACGCGGGCCATCCTGGAGGAAGCCGAGAAGCGCGGCCACATCGTCCGCGACGGCGAGACTGTAAAGCCCGCCGGCGGCCGGTTTCTCAGTTTCGAGAGCGAGGTCGTCTCCAGGGACGGCGACTTCGAGTGCCGGCGCTGCGGGGCCGCCATCTCGACGGGCTACTTCATGAAACTGGAGGCCGGCGAACACGGCCCGTTCGGCTCCTCGTGCATCCGGAAGGTGACCGGCCGGGAGTGAGCCGTCCTCTCGTACGCCGGTCCCGTGGGGTCCCCGAAAGCTGTTTGTCCGTCGCCCGAGTGGGCCCGTCCATGAACGCCGCCCTCCGAACGGTCGAGTCCTACCTCCGGGCCACGATTGACGTCGGACTCGTACTCCTCGTGCTCGCGGCGGTCTGGTACCCGACGCTCGCGCTCGGCAACGAACTCGTCGGCGCGCCGCTGGAGCCGTCGACGCTGCGTCTCCTCGTCGGCGTGGCCGCGCTCGGCAGCACCTACGCCGTCTTCGCCGGCGAACGCTCGCTCGGCGCCCTCGGGGAGTTCGTCTTCGCGCTGGCGGCGGCACTGATCGGGTGGGGACTCCTCGGCGCGGTGCTGGTCGTCGCGTCCGGACTCGAACTCTCGGGCGCCGACCCCCGCCCGCAGGCGTTGCTGTGGCTGGTCGCCAACGTCACCGCGCTCGTGGTCGTCCGGACATCGTCGCCGCTCTTCGAGTGACGCCCGGCGTCACCGCCCGCGACGGAGCTCCTCGACGAGCTGCTCGATGGCGGCTTTCTGCTCTTCGAGCAGTTCGTTCTGCCGTTCCAGTTGCGCCTCGAGGTCGTCGACCCGGTCCGCGAGGCGAGCCACCGCCGGGTCCGCGTCGCCGGCGTCGTCGCCGGTCGCTTCGGCGGTCGACCCCGCTTCGGATGTCCCGGCCTCGGCGCTCGTGTCGCGGCCGGTCCCGCCGCGGGGACCGGTGACGTCCTGGTCGGCCGGCGGCGACCAGTCGGTTCCCGAGAGGGCGTCCGAGTCGGTCGATTCGGCAGCGGGTTCGGTGACGCCCGGGTCGGGGTCCGGTTCCGTCCCCGACTCCGTCTCGTCGCCCTCGACGTCGACGGCGTCCCGGAGGCCGCCCAGCGAGGAGACGCCGTGGTAGTCGAAGACGGCGCTCTGGACTTCCCGGCGGACGCGTCCGGCCTGCTCGTTCGGCACCTTCACCCGGTGCTGGCGGCCCCCGACGCCGAGGACGACCTGCGTGGCGACGCTGCCCTCCTCGAAAGCGAGGTCGGTGAGGCTCTCGTAGTCGAACATCTCGAAGTCCTCGTTCCACACCGAGGGGCCGACGTGCTTGAACAGTGTCGTGTCGGTGACGACGAGCGTGAGGTCGCTGAACCGGAACTGCGCCTCGACGGTCTCGTCGGGGTCGACGACGCCGGTGGTCCGGAGGATCCCCTCCAGCACCGCCTCGACGACGGCGTCGGCGACCTTGGCGGGGACGGTGAAGCTCCGCTCGCCGTCGATGGACTCGAGTGTCAGAGAGCACTTCCGGCGGCCCGTCTCGACGGCGAGCCGCGTCACGTCGTGGTGGAACGACTCGACGCTCTCGTCGGAGAGCAGCCCCTCCGAACGGTAGAGGTGGGTCCGGGCAGGCGTGACGACGAGCGCGTCGCCGCCGCCGATGTCGACGGTTCCGATGACCGGGTCGTCGCCGGCCGCCTCGCGGAGCCGGTCCGGGAGTTCGTCCATGCGTGTGCTGTGCCCGCAGTCTGACATAAAATAGGGTGGTCGTGCGGTTCGGTAGCGGGCCGTATCGAGGGAGGGAGATAGGAACCTTGAAGGGTGCGAGCGGGCAACCGACAGGTGAGCCCGGGTGGCTTAGCTGGACATAGCGCCGCACTCATAGGGTCACGAGGCGGCACCCGCGATGTCCCGAGGCCTCGCCTACGCCTCGTTCCTGGGACATGCGGAGATCGAGGGTTCGGAGCCCTCCCCGGGCACTCAGATTTCTGCACGAAGAGCGACGCCACGAGCGAGGCGTCCGGAATCAACACGGCCGTCGTGGTCCCGAATCGGGCGAGTCCCGCGCGGCCATGGTCGCCCGGTCCTTTCGAGCATTTCGGACCGGACGCGGGAGGAACCCACCCGCGACGCCCGTCGGCGGCCGGAACACACATTGGTGACACCCGAGTACACGGTCGGGAATGCGGATACGTCCCCATCTCTCACAGCACGAGGCTGCCGAGGCGCTGCCCCTCGTCACCGACGCCGCCGTCGTGACGGACGTTTCGGCGATGGACAAAAACCGGACCGACGAGGTACTCCGCGAACTCCGCGCGACGCTGGACGCCCACGGGACCGACGACTGGCGCCGCGACCGGCCCGCAACCGACGCGGCGTGCGAGGACTTCCTGGCCGACCGCCTCGATGCCGTCGATCACGTCGCGGGCGACGCGCCGCTCGCCGACTACCTCCCGGCCGACGACCGGGAGGCTGCAGTCGGGGAGAAGGTCGCCGCGCTCCAGGGACGGTACCTCCAGCCGTACCCCTCGCTTCTGGGCATCACCGTCGAGACGGACGACCCGGTCGAGTTCGCCGCCGGCCAGTACCTCGCGGTCCGCTTTCGGGACACGCCGCGCGTGTACTCCGTCGCGTCCTCGCCGACCCGCGGGGAGATCGAGTTCTGCGTCCGGCGGGTGCCCGGCGGCGAACTCACCTCGGACCTTGCGGTCCACCTCGAGGCGGGCGACACGGTGACGCTCCGCGGCCCGTACGGTGACCTGCTCCTCGAGGACCCCTCGTCCCGGGACCTGGTGTTCCTCGCCACCGGGACGGGCGTGGCGCCGTTCAGGAGCATGATAGAGTACCTCTTCGAGACCGGCCGCGACCGATTCGCGGGCCACGAGCGGGACGTCTGGTTGATACTGGGTGCCGGCTGGCGGGACCAGGTGCCCTACCACGGGGCGTTCCGGGCGCTGGCCGACGAGCGGGCGAACTTCCACTACGTGCCGACGCTGAGCCGCGAGTCGTACCTGTCCGACTGGGACGGCGAAACCGCCTACGTCCAGTACGTGCTGACGAAGTACCTGGACGAGACGGCCCTCGATTCGGCGTCGCTTCCCGGGGCGTTCGCGCGGTATCGGGAGTCCCCACCGCGCGGGTCGATTTCCCAGCGACTGCGGCCGGACGAGATGGAGGTGTACGCCTGCGGGCTGAACGCGATGGTCTCCAGTCTCGTCGACGCCGTCGAGACGCTCGGCGTGCCGCCCGAACACACGCAGTTCGAGGGGTTCGGGTGATAGCTGGACGGAGGCGGTCCGGCGACGGTCAGACGAGGAACTGCCAGTAGTACAGTTCCCAGACGACGACGAGCGCGACCAGCGCCAGGAGCGTGTAGTGAAGGCGGGTGCCGAGACCCCACTCGCGGTCCCGCCAGGCGAGTCCCGCGACCCCGACGACGCCGAGGGTCAGGAGGGCCGCGACCCAGGGGAGCGCCAGCGTGACGTCGAGGAGCGTCGACCCGCCGGCGAAGACGGCGTACGGGTCGCTCGAGACGCTCGCGAGTCCGGCGAGAAACGCCGCCAGGAGTCCGCCGAGGGCCGCGACGAGACCCCGTGCGGCCCAGGTGCGACGCGACCACGCCGTCATACCGGTCCGCCACCGATACGCCGCGAGCACCAGCCAGAGGAGCGCGGCCGAGAGCAGCAGGGCGAGACTCCCGAGCGCGACCGTGAGCGTCACGTCCGCCGTCTCCCACCACGCGACGCGGCCGAAGGCCGCCGCGGGGTTGCTCCCGAAGAACAGGTGCATCCCGCCCGGCCCGTCGTCGTCGAACACCATCGTGTCGTCGCCGCCGACCTCCCGGTAGACCATCGGCTCGACTTCGACCCACCGCGTCGACCCGATGCCGAACTGTTCGCCGGCAGGGAACGAGGTGACGAGGTCGCCCTCCGGCGTCGCCCGGACCGAAACCGTCTGGGCCAGTCCGGCGAACTTCCACCACGAGGTGTACGGAACGCGCGTCGAGCGGTACTCGCCCGTCAGGTCGGTGGCGCGCTCGGCAGCGCCCTCGGGCGTCTGCAGGGCGGGCGCCTCCGCGCCGGGGTAGTAGCGGTCGAGGAAGCTCTCGACGAACCGGGGACCGGCGACGGCGCCGCCGGGCGCGTTGTAGGAGACGAACAGGCCGACGTCGTGCTCGGGCAACAGGATCATCTGGGTGTGGAACAGTTCGGTCGCGCCGTCGTGGCCGAGAATCCGCTCGCCGTTCCGGTCCCGCTCGGCGAACCCGTAGGCCATCCCGTTGAGCCGGGGGTCGTGGCTGAACTGGCGACTGTGCATCGTCTCGACCGTGGAGGCGTTCAGGATGCGGCCCTCCGCAGTCGCCCCGTCCTGGAGGTGGGCGTTCATGAAGCGGGCCATGTCCGTCGCGGTGGCGCCCATCGACCCCGCCGGCGGGATGCCGACGTACTCGAAGCGGCCGGCCTCGTAGGCGCCGTTCCGGTACCGGTAGCCGGTCGCCATGTCGTCCGCGAGGCGGTCCGGCGTGGGCTGGCGGAACGTCGAGCGCTCCATGCCGAGCGGCTCGAAGACGTTGGTCTCGACGTACTCGTCGTAGGCGGTGTCGGTCTCCTCGGCGACGACGTGGCCGGCGAGGGCAGCGCCCCAGTTGGAGTAGGCGGCGTAGGTACCCGGCGGCCGGACGCGGGCGGGCCGGGAGTCGGCCAGCGCCGCCTCGAGCGGCTGGAGGTCGGACTGCTCGTAGAGGAACAGCCCCTCGTAGGTGTCCTCGAAGCCGGCCGTGTGGGTGCCGAGGTGCCGGAGCGTGACCGGCTCCTCGTAGGTGGCGGGGACCGTCACCTCGGAGTCAGCCAGATACCGGTTCACGTCGGTGTCCAGGTCGAGTCGCCCGTCCTCGACGCCCTGCATCACGGCGGTGTAGGTGACGAGCTTCGAGACCGACCCGACGCGGAACAGCGTCCGGTTCGCCCGGACGGGCGTCCGCTCCTCGACGTCGGCGTAGCCGTAGCCCTTCGAGAAGAACAGCTCGCCGTCCTTCACGACGGCCACCGTGGCGCCCGGGATGCGGTGGCTCTCCATGTGGCTGGCCATCACGCCGTCGACGTACGATTCGAACTCGGCCGGGTCGGAGAGTTCGCGCGTCGGCGGCTCCCGGGCGGTCGCCGCGACCGGTGTGGCCGCCTGGACCACGACGAGGACGACGAGCAGGGCGACGAGCGCCGGCGCCCGCAGTTGGGAGGTCATACGCACCCCTAGATCGGCGACGACGTATATCGGGCCGCAGGTTCCCACGGGCTTGGAAGCCCGGGGACGGTCGAACCTCGGCGAGAGGGGCGCCTCCCGGTGCGGTCAGGCGTCGACCGCCGACCCGGCGGATTCGAGCGGTTCCTCGACGTCGAGAACGTCGGCGCTGAACTCCCAGAGGCGTCGCGCCGCCTCGGGGTCCCGGGCGGCGCTGGAGGGCGTCGTGGGTTGCCGGTTCGAGAAGTAGCGACCCGAGACGTCGGCAGTCCGGGGCGAGACGGCCGCGAACAGCAGCTCCGCGGCGCCGTCGGCGACGGTGGTGACGCCGGGCACCGCCTCCAGCACCTGCACGAGTCGGGGGAGCGGGCCGGGAAGGAACCGGCTGAACCCGCTGCCCGGAATCGCGCCGGGGTGGAGACTGTTGGAGGTGACGTCGCGGTCGGCGGCATCGAGTCGCCGCGCCAGTTCCGACGCGAAGAGGACGTTTGCCAGTTTCGAGCGGGCGTACGCGCGGGTCGCCGAGTAGTCGTCGACGTCACGGACGCCCTCGAGGTCCAGCGACGCCCCCTGGTGGGCCCCCGACGCGGTGGTGACGACCCGGGCACCCGCCCGGAGGTGGTCCAGCAGGTCGGCCGTCAGCAGGTACGGTGAGAGGTGGTTGACGTGGAAGGTGTACTCGACGCCGAGGTCGGTCAGCCTACCCTCCCGGAAGAACCCGCCGGCGTTGTTGACGAGGAGGTCCAGCCCGTCGGTCTCGGCCCGGACGCCCGCCGCGAGGTCACGGACCGCTCCGACGTCGGCGAAGTCCGCCGCGATGAACGTTCCGTCGACGCCGATCCCTTCGAGTTCGTCGACGACGGCGTCGCCGGCCGCCGGGTCCCGCCCGTGGACGACGACGTCGGCCCCGAGCTGACCCAGCGCGAGCGCGGCCGCCCGGCCGATGCCGCTGGTCGACCCGGTGACGAGTGCCTGTTTGCCGCGACAGTCCACGTCCGCGACGCCCGCCAGCGCCTCCGGGGACTCGCTCATTGTCGGTCGGAGGGCCCCCACGAACAAAACGGCCACTGTCCCGGACGTTCTGGGACGCGACCGAACCGGGAGCTACGGCGTCTCGACGGCGCCCGAGAGGATACAGTCACGGTCCCGTCCCGGCACGAGGAGGTGAACGCCACGGGTTCGCCCGCCGTGCCGCATCGGGTGGTCCCTGTCGGCGTTCTCACGGTGTGAAGCTACTGTCAGGGAGTTACGACGACACGGGTCGTAGTGAGCGTATGAACGACGGCGTCAGTGCCTTTCATCAGGCCGCAATCATGGGTTTTACCGGGCTGGTCGTGGCGCTCGTTTTGCTGGTCCTGTTCTTCGTGTTCGCCGGCCTCTGAGGGGAGTCGACTGCGGCCGCGGTGTGACCCGTCTACGGGACGGACTCGGGTCGGCGCTGCGGTAGCCGAGAACGGCGCGAGGGCGCCGACACGCTCTTTGTGGCGGCCGACCGAGTCGGACCGTGGAATCCGACGACCCGACCGTCGTTCGCTCGCTCGTGGTGACCGACGACGACGTGGTGGCGGCTCTGGAGGCGAACCGTCGGCGGTCGGCGGGAGCCGTCCTCCGCGTGACGCCGCCGTTCAGCGGCCGGATGCGCGCTCGACTCCACCGCTCGGGTACGGCGTCGGACTACGGGAGTCCCGAACCGCTGCACGTCCCGCCGGAGCGGTTCGTGACCTCGCCGCCGCCGGTCCCGACGCCCGACGGAACCGAGGACGAAATCCGGGCCGACCCGACCGTCGAGTACGACGCCGAGACCCATCGTCGGCGCCACGAGACCGCACTCGAGGAGTGGCGGGCGTCGGTGCGGGACTCCTTCGTCGACCGAACGACCGTGGAGACGCCGGCCGGTCCCCACGGGGTCGACGTCTCGGTGCTGGAGTGATCTTCGCCCCGGGTCTCGTCTCACGGACTGACGTTCGCCGATAAAACGTTTCAGTATATTTTGACCGGTAATAAAACGTTCCGACCGACGTTATAGGCAGCGTAAAATAGGTGAAACGAACTGAATACTCGGCCCGTTATTAGTGGATGCCGGCGGACGTGAAACCAAGGATGAGCACCTCCACGTCCCGAGGGAGCGTTCCGACGTCGAGTGGACTGTCGACGGTGCTGTGGCCCGTCAGAGCCGCAGCGTTCTGGGCCGCCATCGTGTTGCCGTTCCTCTCTGTGGCGCTGGTTTCGATGGGGTTCGTCACGGATTCGCCGACGCTCGGGTCGCTGCTGGCCGCGAACGTCGCCGCACTCGTCGTCGGGCACGGCTACGGACGGTAGCGCCCCGACCCGTACAGCCATACGTCGGGCCGCCCTACGCCGGCGTATGGATTCGGTCCACCTCGGCTCGACGGGCCTGCGCGTCTCCGAGATAGCCCTCGGGACCTGGCGGTTCGGCCGCGAGGACGCCACTGGAACCCCGGAAATCGACGAGCAACGGGCGTTCGAACTGCTGGACACCTACGCCGACAGCGGGGGGCGCTTCATCGACACCGCCGACATGTACGGCGACGGTCTCGCCGAGCAGTGGATCGGCGAGTGGCTCGACACCCGCGACCGCGAGGAGTTCGTCGTCGCCTCGAAGGTCTACTGGCCGACCCGCGAGGACGCCAACGGCCGGGGGCTGGGCCGCAAGCACCTGCGGTGGTCCCTGGACGGCATCCTCGACCGCCTCGGCACCGACTACGTCGACGTTCTCTACACCCACCGGTGGGACGACGACACGCCGGCCGAGGAGGTCATGCGGACGCTGGACGGCTTCGTCGAGGACGGCCGCGTCCACTACCTCGGTACCTCCACCTTCGAGCCGAACGCCTGGAAGGTCGCCCGCGCCAACGAGATCGCCGAGCGCCGCGGCTACGAACCGTTCACCGTCGTCCAGCCGCGGTACAACCTCGTCGACCGGGAAATCGCCGGCAACTACCTCGACATGTGCGACCACTACGGGCTGGGCGTCTGTCCGTGGTCGCCGCTGGCGGGCGGCTTCCTCACCGGCAAGTACGACCGCGAGCGGACGATTCCCGAGAACTCGCGGGCGGCCCGCAGCGACGAGTTCGCCGACCGCTACTTCACGGAGGCGAACTTCCGGGTACTGGACGCCCTGCGGGAGGTGGCCTCGGAGGTCGACGCCCCGCCCGTCGCCGTCGCCCTGGCGTGGCTCCGCGAGCAGGGAGCCGTCCCCATCGTCGGCGCCCGGACGCCGGCACAACTGGAGACGAATCTCGGGGCCGTCGACGTCGCGCTCACGGACAGTCAGTACCGGCGACTGACGGAAGCGGGCTAGCGCCGGGCCAGTTCCTCGCGGATGGCGCGCCGCTTGAGGAGGACGAACCCGACGACGATGACCAGAAAGCCGACCAGCGTCGGGAGGTCGATGACCTCGTCCAGAAAGAGAAAACCGCTGATGGCGGCGAAGACCGGCGCGACGTAGGAGACGAGGTTGATCTCGATGGGGCCGAGCCGGTCCAGCAAATCGAAGTAGATGAGGAAGCCCCCGGCGCTGGCGGCGAGGGCCAGATACGCCAGGGCGACCGTCTCGGTGGCCGGCGGCGCCCCGTCGACGGACTCGCCCAGCGCGACGCTGAGGGCGTGCATGAGGACGGCACCGCCGAGCATCGACCACGCCTCCATCGTCTCGATGGGCAGTGCCGTCTCGATCCGTTGGGTGAGGACGCTCCCGAGGGCGAAGGCGACGGCGGCGCCGAACACCAGCGCCTCGAACCGGGAGCCGACGAGGTTCGCCGGGTCCGGGCGGGCGAGGACGGCGACCCCGAGCAGGCCGAGCGCCATCCCGACCAGTCCGACCGCCGTCAGCCGCTCGTCGGGGAGAAAGGCCCGCGCGAAGGCGGTCGTCAGCACGGGCGACAGCGAGATAATGACGGCCGCGGCCGCGCTCGTGGTGCCGCGCTCGCCGACGAACAAGAGCGCGTGATAGCCCGCGATGAGGAATACGGCGCCGACGGCGACGAGCAGCCACTCCTCGCGGCCGCGCGGCCGCCAGCGGTCGGTCGCCCACGCGCCGTAGCCGAGCATGACGACGCCGGCGACGTCGAACCGGGCCGCCGCGAAGAGGACGGGCGCCTCGTAGAAGTACGCCGGCGAATCGGGCGTGCCCAGGCCGGCCTTGATGGCCATGAACGCCGACCCCCACACCGCCGCCAGCACGCAGAACAGCAGGGTGTTCCGGTAGCGCACGTCGGAACGGGGACTGGCGGGCGCCTCAACCTTTCGAAAGCGGTCCCGTCGGGTGGCCGACGGGTCAGCCGTGCCACACGAGAACGAAGAGGACGGCCAGAAGGACGATGCCGACGGCGCCCAGCGCCGGCGAGTCGGTCTCGACGGCGACGACCAGCGCAGTCAGCGGGACGAGGGCGGCGACGGCGAGGCCCGAGAGCGTGATGAGACGGGTGACTCGGCGCCGGCGCTCGTCCGGTTCCATCAGGCGTTCCGTTCGTCCCTGAGCGCCCGGAGCAGGTCCTGCCGGGCGACGATTCCCAGAAGCGCCCTGGCCTCGTCGACGACCGGCAGTCGGTTTATGTCCCGTTCGTCGTCCGCCAAAAGCGACAGCATCTCGTCGATGTCTGCCTTCGGGCCGACCGTCACCACGTCGGTCGTCATCACCGCCTCGATGGGTCGGCCGGCGTTGCGGGCCAGATCGAGTCCGACGTCGAATTCGTCCCACGAGAGGTCGATGGCGTAGGTAAGCGACTCCAGGAAGGGCGGGAAACCGACCGGAATCCACAGCGTCCGGTCGGAGGGCTGAAACAGGTCGACCAGGTCCCCCTGCGTGACGATACCGACCACGAGGCCGTCCTCGGTCACGGGAAAGCCGTTGAAGTCGGCGCGGGCCAGCCGCGTGAGCACCTCGCTGACGTCGTCGTCCGGCGAGACCGTCTCCACGTCGCGGGTCATGATGTCCCTGGCGGTTACCATACCGGGCGCTTGGCCGCGGGCACCCGTAGGCGTTCGGGTCTCCGGCCGGCCCGTGGCCGCACCCGACGCGCGTCCGACGTTCCGCCCGTGGATTTATATATCGCGGCTGCCGAACGTCACGTATGGCCGCCTACCGTCGGCCGGTCTTGCGGAACCTGTTCGACGATTCACCCACCCCCCACATCGCGCATCCGCCGCGCACCCACCGCCGCGATTTCTACGTCGCGACCGACGGTTCCTACCGCGACGACGACCGCGGCGGCCTGGGGGTCGTCATCCAGACCCGCGGCGGCGAACGCGTCGCCCGCCTGTCGGTGCCGCACTCGGCGCCGGACAACAACGTCGCCGAGTACCGGGCACTGCACCTCGGACTGGACGTGCTGGCGGCGCGTGCGCCGGACGGTGCCCGGGTCGGGGTCTGCATCGACCACGACGACCTCGCGGCGAACGTCAACCGCGCGATGCTGGCCACGCAGGCCCCCGACACGCGGCCGCCGCACCCCTACGACATCCCCCGGGGGACCGCCCGCCACTGGCGGGGCATCCGCGCCCGCGTCGCCGGCTTCGGCGAACTGCGCGCTGCCCGCATCGACAGCGGCGACAACCCCGCCCACCCGCTCGCCAACACGCCCGACCAGTACGCCCACGTCAACCGTGAACCCGACCGGTGTGTGCTGCCCCGCGACGAACGCTGGCGGGCGCCCGACGACGACCGGTACCCGCCGCCCTCCCGGGCCGAACGCGACCGCACCAGCGGCCTGGCCGGCAGCGAACCCGCCTCCGATTAACAACCACTTTTTACACGACCCCCTCGCTACGCGAGGGGGCCGGCAAAAACGTGGGGAAAATATGCGCGCGTGCTCCTTTCGCTCGCTTCGCTCGCTCCAGTCCGCGCGCGCTACGGCGCCTCCCTGCGGTCGGCGCCGCGAACCGCCTCGGGGGCCTTCTCCGAAGGCCCCGCTCGGCGGATGCTGGTCCCCGTGGTTCAGGTAAATTCGTTTCAGTTTACAAAGAGTGAATCAGCCGCTCGATTCGCAGGCCGGCTCTCCTATCCGTTCCAGCCCGACTCCGAGCGAAGAAACCACAGCACTAACCACCGCTACTCCGTCCGCTCGTAGGTCATCCTGACCATCTCCTCGCGGCCGCCCTCGGGGACCGCCATCTCCCGCTCGAACCGCTCGAAGCCGACCGACTCGTAGAAGGGAACGAGCCCCTCCCGACACAGCAGCGAGACGCCGGGGGTCCCCCGGAGGTCGGGGTGGTCGACGACGGCGCTCATCAACTCGGCACCGAGGTCCTCCCCGCGGCGATCCGCGGCGACGATCACGTCGAAGACCGTCGCGTAGTAGACGTAGTCCGTGAGGACCCGCGCGGCGGCGACGAGATTGCCCTCGGCCTCGACGCCGACGGCCACCTCCGTTCCGTCCAGCGCCGCGCGGACGTCGGCCTCGCTCCGGTCGCTCCACCACTCGTAGTCGGCGTACAGCTCCGTCAATGCCGCGGCGTCGTCGGGCGAGAGGTCCCTGACGGTCGTCACGGTTCGTCCTGCGAGCGGCGACGTCAAAACCGTTTCCGGGGCGCGTTCCCTCAGTCCTCCTCGGTTTGCAACTGCTCGAGGACGGCGGGGGGCATCTGCTGGCGCATCTCCTCGGGAAGCGAGTCGGGGCCGTCGGGGAGCGTCGAGATGTCGGTCGGGGTCGGTTCCAGGTCGGGACCGAACAGCTGGAGGGCGGTGTTGATCGTGGACCAGTCGTCGTTCTCGGCGGCATCCCGGAGTCCCCGGGTCGGTGCCGAGAGCAACTGACCGACCAGGGCGTCCGCCATCGACTCCAGCACCTCGCGCTCGTGGTCGGTGACGCCGTCGCCCTCGGATTCGAGCTTCGAGATGGCGGTGCGGAGTTCCCGGCCCTTGATTCGTTCGGCGCCCTCGTACATCGCGGCGATGACCTCGTCGGCGCGCTTCCGCTTGTACTGCTCCAGCAGGCGGTCGAACTCCTCGTCGATCATCGCCTCGACCGTCTCGGCGGCCCGTCGGCGCTGTCGCCGGGTCTCGTCGGTGACCGACTCCAGGGCGTCGAGGTCGCGGACCGCAACGTCGTCGAGGCTCTCGGCGTCGGGGGCCACGTCTCGCGGTTGAGCGAGGTCGACGACGAACGTCTCGCCGGCCGTCGAGAGTGCCTCGCGGTCGACGATGTGTTCGTCACTGCCGGTGGCGGTGATGAGGATGTCGGCCTCCGCGGCGGCGACCGGGACGGCGTCGATGCCGACGGCGGCGCCCTCGCAGTCGAGTTCGTTGACGACGTGTTCGGCGTGCGGAATCGTCCGATTGGCGACGACGACGCGGTCGGCCGGATCGGCCACCGACCGGGCGGCCAGCGTCGCTATCTCGCCGGCGCCGACCACGAGTACCGTCGCGCCCTCGAGGTCGCGTTCGGCTTCGGCCAGCCGGACGGCTGCCGAACCCAAAGAGAGGACACCCTCGTTTATCTCGGTCTCGTCGCGGGCCCGCTCGCCGACGTGCAGCGCCTTGAGGACGGCGTCGTCGAGCGTCGGGCCGATGCCGCCGGCTGCGCGGGCCTCCTCGTAGGCCTCCCGGACCTGCCCGATTATCTGGTCCTCGCCGAGGACGAGCGACTCGAGTCCGCACGCGACCCGCATCAGGTGCTGCAGGCTGGCCTCGTGGCCCAGCTCCCGCAGCGCATCGTCCCCGACCGCCTCGAAGTGCGAATCGAGCGTCCTCTTGGCCGTCGCCTCGTCGTCGGCGACGACGTAGGCCTCCGCACGGTTGCACGTCTGGAGGACGAACGCCTCAGAGACCCGCGGTTCCTCGAGGAGTTTCGAGACGGCCGCCCGCTGGCTCGCGGCGCAGGCCGCCTCTATGTCGGCGACGCCGGCGTGGCTGTGAGAGACGCTTACACCGGCGATTATCTCTGATCCCGTAGTCACTCGGTCTCACCTAGCGTCGAATCGGCGACGTCGTCTACCGTTCGCCCGACCTTGGACCCTCCCGTACCTAAATCCTTCCAAACCCTCGGCGATCCCACGGCCGCCCGCACGGCTTCCCGCCGGCGCTCCGGGGCGACCCCGCGGGCTTTCAACTCCGCCCGCAGGTCCGCAGTGGCGGCGGCGAGTTCGCCCGCACCCTCGATTTCGGTCTCGATGCGCTTCCGTAGCTCCCGGGCCAGCGCCGGACTCGCCCCGCCCGTCGAGATAGAGACCGTCACGTCGCCGTCCCGGACCGTCGCGGGCACGACGACGCTGCCCGCGTCGCGCCCGCCCGCCCGGTCGGCCCGGTTGACGAGGACACCGCGCTCCCTGGCGGCCGCCTCGACGGCCTCGTTGACCGCCTCGTCGTCGGTCGCCGCGACCGCGAGCGCCGGGTCGGTCCGGTCGAACCAGCCGGCGACGTCGCCCGGATTCGGCGCCGCCCGCACCGTCTCGGCACCGCCGTAGTCGTCGGCCGGAAACTCCGGGCCGACGACGACGACCGACGCCTCGCGGACGAACCGGCGGGCCTTCCGTGCGCCGACCGGCCCGCCGCCGAACACCAGCACCGTCTCGTCCGTGAAATCGTGGTACAGCGGTATCACGACGACTCACTCCGTGTTCGCGTCGGCTCGCTCGGCCATCCTGATGCCGGTCTTCTTGAGGATTCGCGTCGAGAACAGCGTGTCCCAGTCGTCGGCGCCGACGTCCCAGTACTCGTCCATCGTCGATTTGACCTCCCGGATGCGCTGGTCGCTTTCGGCCTCCGAGCGGCCGTGCGTCATCGCGAAGAAGTTGTACGGCCACACGCCCTCGTGGCGTGGCCGCCGGTAGCAGTGCGTGACGAAATCCAGGGAGGCGACCGCCGGCCCCACCTCCTCGACGAGGCCGTCGGGCACGTCCCAGACGGTCATCCCGTTTTCGGTGTAGCCCAGCGCGTAGTGGTTCGGGACGACACCGACCCGCCGGACCTTCCCCTCGGCGTCGAACCGCTTTATCGTCCGCCGGACCCACGCCGGGTCGGCGCCCAGTTCGTCGGCCACGTCGGCGTACGGCGTCGGCGTGACCGGCAGGCCGTCCTGAATGGCGACGACGAGGTCCCGTTCCTCGGGCGTCAGCGTCTCTCGGTCGACCGGTTCGACGTCCGGCCCCAGCCCCGAGAGGTCGACGCCGCCCTCCGGGACCGGTCCGTCCAGCAGGAACTTCGCCTCGACCCGGAACTCCTCCCGTTTCGGGAGGTTGTACGTTTCCTGGCCCGTCTCCGCCTCGATGTCGGCGAGGACGCGCTTGACGGCGTCGGGATCGGCCACCGAGACGACGAACCACATGTTCAGGTGGGGGTGTTCCCGCTCGTAGTTGTGTGCGACCTCCCGGTGGGCGTTGACCTGCTCGGCCACCGCCTCGAAGCGCTCCTCGGGGGCGTGCATCGCCACGAGCGTCGCCGCGCCGCCGATCTCCTGGGCGTCGATGAGGGCGCCGAACCGCGTGAGGACGCCCTCCTCGTCCAGTTCGCGGACCCGTTCGAGGAGTTCCTCGGCAGTCACGTCGACGCCGCGGTCCCGCAGCGCCGCGGCCGCAGGTTCGAACGGCGACTCGACGACCGGAAACCCGCCCTGGAAGGCGTTGAGGACGGCCCGGTCGAGACGGTCAAGTCCCGCAGTCTCGGTCATTGTCGGCGGTTCGGGTTTCCCGGCAATAAGATGCCCGTTCGCGGCGGCTTCGACCGGGCGACAGCCGGCGCCGGTGTCAGTCCCCGCGGACGCCGGTGGCGTCGAAGCCGAGTTCTTCGACGCCCTCGACGATGGCCGTCTGGTCGGCGTCGGCCTCGTAGTAGAACACCACGTCGTAGGTGCCGTCCCGCATGAGTTGCTGGCACTCCCAGACGAACTCCTCCTCTTCGAGCGTGCGGCCCTGGTGCTGGTTGACGCCGAAGCGCTCGTCGTCGTTGCCCGAGTAAACGTACGTTTCGCCCGGGTCGATGCCCGCGGCCTCGCTGATGACGTCGCCGACGTCCAGCGTCGCCTGGTGGAGTGTCGGCTCCTCGTCGCCGGACAGCCCCGTGCGGACGATGACGCCGTTCAGCCGGATGTCGCCGGGTTCCAGGAGCGCCTCCGTCCGCCGGTAGAGGTCGTCGTCGATAGCGTCGCTCATACCTACGGGTCGCTACCGAGAGTAATACAGGTCACGGTCCGCGACGATCGTCGAGCCGTCCGCACCGTACCCGTTCGTCCACGCTGCCGTTCTCGCCGGGTTACAGCCGTTCGAGGTTCGTCGCTCGGGGACCCTTTTCGGCCTGTTCGATGTCGAACTCGACCTCCTGGCCCTCCTCGAGATCCGGTCCGCCGACGTCCTCCATGTGGAAGAAGACGTCCTCGTCGGATTCGTCAGTCTCGATGAAGCCGTAACCGCCCGTGTCGTTGAAGAAGTCAACCACGCCTTTCGCCATTGCAGGTGAGGGGTGGACGTGCCCGAATAAAAACCCTGCGGCTACATGACGGCAGAACGACGGGTCTCGGCGTCGAAATGCCGGTGTTCCCCGATCTGTGGCCCGGAACGCGGCATCCGGCTGGGACTCGGGGTTCCGCCGGGGGGTGCGGGGCGGTCGGTGGACGGTCGGTGCTGCGGTCCACCAGCACACTGATTTAGCTGGGGTGTTACGTGCCTGATAGATGGTTCGAGGAGTCCAGCGGCGACTGGAGGGCGTCTACGAACGCCTGCTGGAACGGGAGATCTCCGGTGCGCCGACCCACGTCGCGGTCATTCAGGACGGCAACCGCCGGTACGCCCGAAAGCAGGGCGAAGAGAAGACCGAGGGCCACCGGGCCGGCGCCGACACGACCGAGCAGGTGCTGCGGTGGTGCGGCGACCTCGGTATCGAGGAACTCACCCTCTATGCGTTCTCCACGGAGAACTTCGAGCGCCCGCCCGACGAGCAGGAGGCGCTGTTCGACCTCATCACCGAGAAGCTACGGACCTTCGCCGACGGCGAGGAGGTCCACGACCGGGAGGTCCGCATCCAGGCCATCGGCGAGACCCACCGGCTCCCCGACCGGGTCCGCGACGCCGTCGAGTACGCCGAGCGCCGGACGGCCGACTACGACGAACTCTACCTGAACGTCGCCCTGGCCTACGGCGGCCGCGCCGAACTGCTCGGCGTCGCCCGCGATGTCGCAAGCGAGGCCGCCGCCGGCGACATCGCGCCCGAGTCCGTCGATGTCGCCGAGATAGAGCGGCGCCTGACCACTGGCCCGGCGCGGGCCGTCGACCTCATCATCCGCACCGGCGGCGCCGAACGGACCTCGAACTTCCTCCCGTGGCAGGCTAACGGCAACGAGGCCGCCGTCTACTTCTGTACGCCCTACTGGCCGGAGTTCTCCCGTGTGGACTTCCTGCGGGCGCTGCGGACCTACCAGGCCCGACAGGAGTCGTGGCGACGGACCCGCGCCCGCCGAGCCGCCGCCCTGCTGCGGGCCGTCGGCGACGTCGAACTCGAGGAGGCACGCCGCGTCGTCGGCCGGTTCCGGGACCGCTCCGAGGACGACGAGTCGGCCGACCTCCTCGATGTCGAGACCGCGGACTGACACCGCCCTCTTTCGTCGGGGTTCCTCGCGCCGTGTGCTTCGGCCTAACGGAGGGTGTCGTAGAACTATTCCCAGGGGGTTACTTTCACTCTCACCTCAGAGAGGTAGCCGAACGAACGTGGCTGCTTAATGGTCGTCATCCACTTCTCGTTTTAACTCTTGTACTTCCTGTTCCAGTTCCTCGATTCGTTCGTCGCTATCATCTTCGGTGTAGAGACCAAGTACTCCCACAAGGAATGCGATGAATAGTCCGATGAAACCCCCTATTGGGCCCCCAAGCACTAAACCGAAAATACCGGCTGCCCCTGGTAGAACGCCGAGACCGATGAAATCGTTCATATCAATCACACCATCTGTTGATATTTAAACCTTGAGGGGAGTGGGTTCGCTTCTCTGCAGGGGCCCCCTCTATCGAACGGTTCACGGCCAGTCGGACTGGGTATGTGAACCATTTTATCACACTCTACCTACCGGCCGAACTACTGGGAGACTCGCCTCGCTCGTCTCCCGACGTTCGGCCTACCGGCCGAACCGCCGCTGCCGTTCCTGGTAGTCCCGGACCGCCCGCAGGAAGTCCCGGCGGCGGAAGTCCCGCCAGTTGACGTCGGTGAAGTACAGTTCCGAGTAGACCGACTGCCAGATGAGGAAATCCGAGAGCCGTTCGGCGCCCGTCTTGATGACCAGGTCCGGCGGCGTCTGGAAGACGAGACGGCGCTCGATTTCGGCCTCGTCGACGGCCTCGGAGTCGAGGTCGCCCGCCGCGGCGTCCTCGGCTATCTGCCGGACGGCGCTGGCGAACTCCTCGCGGCCGCCGAGACCGATGGAGACCTGCACCGGCGCGTCGGCGGCGTCGTCGGCGTCGGGCCCGCGAACCGCCACCTCGCGGGGACTCTCCAGGTCCGACAGCGTGTTCCGGAGCGTCGGGACGGCGGCCTGATCGAGGACGCTCACGTAGATGAGCACGCGCTCGGCATCGGCCTCGAAGGCCCACTCGAGAAACGACGACAGCGTCTCGTAGGCGCCCTGTTCGAGCAGGTCCTGTTCGGTGATGACCAGCGCGATTCGCTCGGGGACGGTGGCGTCGCTCCACCGAACCCGGGCGGCCAGATAGCGGTCGTACAGGCCCACGTCCGGAGGTCCACCTCGAGCGGCCTCAACGTGTCGGTCCGCGGCCACGCCTTCGGGAAGGTTAAGTGGGCGACGACGGAATCTCGGGCCGTGACTGGCGACGTACGTCGGGCCGTCGGCTTCTTCCTCGTCGGGGCCATCGGCCTGATCGCGCCGCTGCTCGACGGCCACGCCGACGAGACGCTCGCGGCCGTCGGCACCGTCGCGCCCTTCGTACTCGTCGCCGTCGTCGCCCTGGTCTCCCGGGAAGGGCGGCTCTTCGAGACCTTCGCCCACGAGGGTGACCGGGAGGAGGGCCGGCTCTACGGGCTGGCGTCGTTCGCGCTCGCGGTGGCCGGACTCGCCATCCTCACCGTCGGGTTCGATCTCCCGACGACCGGCTTCGTCGCCGCCGTGTTCGTCTTCACGACCGGCAACCTCGCACAGGATTTGCTAGCCCGACGAATCCCGGGAGCGGTGGCAGGGACGACCGCCTTCGCCGCCGTCGGGACCCTCGGCGGCGTCGCCTCGATGTCCGTCGCCGGCCTCCTGGGGGCGGCGACCCCCTCGCCGCCGCTCGCCGTCTTCGTCGCGGCCAGCGGCGCCCTCTTGGGGGCGCTCATCCGCTCGGCGCTGTACATCCGGGACGACTCGCTCGTCCTGCTGTCCGGGGGGCTGGTCATCTGGCTGTTGATAGAACTGGAGGCCGGAACGCCGGGGCCCTCGCTGGGCCGCGTCGCGGCCGGCCTCGCGCTCACCGTCGCGCTCGGCTACGTCGCCTACGCCCTGGGAACGGCGTCGATCACCGGCATGCTGACCGGCGTCCTGCTGGCGTTCTTCGCCGTGGTCCTGGGCGGCTACGGCTGGTTCGTTCTGCTGGTGACGTTCTTCGGGCTGGGCGGGCTGGCCTCGAAGTACCGCTACGACGAGAAGCTCGAGCGCGGCATCGCCCAGGAGAACGAAGGCGCTCGCGGCAGCGGCAACGTCCTGGCGAACTCGGCGGTGGCGCTCGTCGCGGTGATCGCCTACGCCGCCAGCGACCACGTCGGCATGGACGCCTCGCTGTTCCGCGTCGCCTTCGCCGGGGCCGTGGCTGCCGCCCTGGCCGACACCTTCTCCAGCGAGTTCGGCGGGCTCTTCGATTCGCCGCGGCTGATAACGACCTTCGAACGGGTCGCCCCCGGAACCGACGGCGGCGTCACCTGGCAGGGAGCGGTCGCCGGGCTGGCTGGCGCGGCCGTAATCGGCGGGTTGGGTGGCATCTTCTTCGGATTCACGCTCGTAGCGATCGCGCTCGTTGCGCTCGCCGGCTTCGCCGGCATGACCGTCGACAGCGTCCTCGGCGCGACGCTGGAAGGGGGCCGCCTCGACAACCAGAGCGTGAACCTGCTGGCGACGCTGTCGGCGGGGCTGATCGCGGCCGCCGGCGGTGCACTGCTGTGACCGTCCGGGCGCCAACGACCGGCGAGACGCCGGCGATACGCTCGCTGCAGGCGCTCCTGACGCATGCCGACCCCGAGTTGATCGACGCCGCACTCGAGGGGCCGTTCCACTGTCGCGTCGCCGTCGAGTCGGGAGACATCGTCGGCTACGCCATCGCACTCCCCGGCGACGAGACGACCGTCTCGGAGCTAGTCGTTGCCCCCGAGCACCGCCGGGAGGGACACGGCCGCGACCTCCTGGACGCGGTGGCGGCGGCCGCCGACGCCGACCGACTCGTCGTGACGACGCCCGCGAGCGACGACGATGCAGTCGCGTTCTACCGGGCGCTGGACTTCGAGAAGGAGGCGCGACTCGAGGGTTTCTACGGCGACGGCGACGCGCTACGCCTCGTTCGCCGCGAGTAGCTGGTCGGCCGTCCGGACGCGGACGCTCGTCGGCTGCTTGACGAACTCGCCCGTCGAGGCGGCGACGACCTGGCCGACGCCGCGCTGTGCGGCCACGTCGAGGACCCGCTGGTCGAGTTCGCCGTCGAGGACGACCGCCGCGGGCGTCTCCTCGGCGTCGGCCACGAGGTCGAACGCCTCCCCGGCGTCGCCCTCCGCCAGCGTCCCGAAATCGGCGTCGAGCAGCCGGACGCGGCCCGTTTCCGCCTCGACGACCTCCCGGACGTGCCCTGGGAGGGTCTCCGGGTCGGTCGTCCCGTCCGTGTCGGCCGTCGAACCGTCGGCATCGGCATCCGCGGACGCACCGTCGACCTCGGACGCTTCGGGCGCCGCCTCCGGTTCCTCGGCGTCCTCGTGGGTCGGGTCGTCGTCGGCCCCGTCGTCGACTGAGGCATCGGTCTCGCCGGCCGAATCGCCCCTCGTGGGTCCGGTCGGCGAGTCCGTTGCCGGGGCTGCTGCCCCGGAAGCTTCCGAGGAAGCGCCGTCCGGGCCAGCGGGCACGGCACCGGCGGCGGCCACCTCGCTCGGACTCTCCAGTTCGGCGGCCCGGTCGTAGGGCACCTTCTCCCGGAGGGCGGCCATCACCTCCCGGCGGGCGAGGTCCTCGACGGAGCGGCCCTCCGGGGCGAAGGCGACGTAGTCGACGTCGCCGACCTGGGCCAGTTCCTTCAGGATGAGTTCGCCGCCTCGGTCGCCGTCGAGGAAGGCGGTGACGGTCCGCGCTTCGGTGAGGTCCGCGATAGCCTCGGGGACGTCGGTGCCCTCGACCGCGACGGCGTTCTTGATGCCGTAGCGGAGCAGCGTCAGCACGTCGGCCCGACCCTCGACGACGACGATGGCGTCCGAATCGACGACGTTCGGGCCGGCGGGCAGCCCCTCGTACTCGCTTATGTCTTCGACGCGCACCGCCTCCCGGACCTCCTCGACGAGGTCGCGGCTGGAGCGCATCGACTCGTCGAAGGCGTCCGTCAGCAGCGTCTTGGCGCGCTCGACGACCTCACGGCGCTTCGCCGCGCGGACGTCCTCGATGCGGCGGACCTCGATGGTCGACCGGCAGGGTCCGACCCGGTCGATGGTCTCCAGGGCCGCCCCGAGGATGGCCGTCTCGACCTGGTCGAGGCTGGTCGCGATGGTGATGCGGCCGAACGACTGGCCGTTCTCCGAGTCGATTTCGACGTCGATGCGGCCCACCTTCGAGGAGTCCTGCAGCTCCCGGAGGTCCAGTTCGTCGCCGAGCAAGCCCTCGGTCTGCCCGAAGACCGCGCCGACGACGTCCGACCGCTCGACCACTCCGTTCGCCGTGATGTCCGCGTGAACGAGGTATTTGGCTGTGTCTTGCATTGGTGAACTGCCCGTCACCGGGCGTGAATCGTGATGGTGAATCCATGAGTGACCCCATGGGCATCTTAAATACGTCGAGCGCGACACATAAACCATGCGACCTGTTGACGGGCCGTTTATCTCGGCGGGCGCCGACCGCCGGGTATGGGAATCGAACTCGACGATGTCGACCCCGCAACCTTCCTCGAGGACGTCGAGATGCGGGTCGGCGAGGTGACGAGTGCCGAACCGTTCCCCGAAGCGCGGAAGGACCTCTACAAACTGACCGTCGACTTCGAGAGCGAGACGCGACGGTCGGCGGCGGGCCTGACCGACAACTACGACCCCGACGACCTCGTGGGCCAGCAGGTCGTCGCCGTCGTCAACCTCGGAACCGTCACCGTCGCCGGCTTCGAAAGCGAGTGTCTCGTCACCGGCGTTGATGACGGCGACGGCGGCGTCGTCCACCTCCAGCCCGAACGCGAGGTGCCCAACGGGACCCGCGTCTACTGACTCTGAAGAGGATTGTTCTTCGACCGCGGCGATTGTGGAATGTTTAGCAAGACTTAGGCCGATACGGACGAAAAACGTCGCCACAGATGGTTTCGAGAGCCGAACGGTACGGGTGGGCGCTCGTGGCGGCGGTGCTGGTCGCGCTCGCGGTGCCGTGGTTCCTCTGGGGCGACGGCAGGACGGCGCTGGGACTCCCGCTGTGGCTTTGGTGGCACGTCGGCTGGATGGTGCTCGCCTCGGCCCTCTTTTGGCTGTTCACGGAACGCGCCTGGGGGCTCGGCGTCGGGGAGGTGGCGTAGATGGTGGCCGTGGAACTCCTCGTCATCGTCGGCTACCTCCTCGTGGCGCTCGCGGTCGGGCTGGTCGCCTACCGGCTGACCGAGAACACCGCCGAGGACTACTACCTGGCCTCCCGCTCGCTGGGCACCGTCGTCCTGCTGTTTACCACGTTCGCCACGCTGCTGTCGGCGTTCACGTTCTTCGGCGGGCCGAACCTGGCGTACGGCAACGGTCCCGAGTGGATACTCGTGATGGGGCTGATGGACGGGATTCTCTTCGCGCTGCTGTGGTACCTCGTCGGCTACAAGCAGTGGCTCGTCGGGAAACGCGAGGGCTACGTCACGCTGGGAGAGATGCTCGGCGACCGGTTCGGCTCGACGGGCCTTCGGGTACTCGTGGCCGCCGTCTCGCTGTTCTGGCTGCTGCCGTACGTGATGCTCCAGCAGAAGGGCGCCGGCCAGGCGGTCGTCGGCCTCACTGACGGCGCGGTCCCGTTCTGGGTCGGCGCCGGCGGCATCACGCTGTTCATGATAGCCTACGTCGTCGCCAGCGGCATGCGCGGCGTCGCCTGGACGGACACCCTCCAGGGGGTGTTCATGCTCGTCCTCGTGTGGGGCGCGCTGGCGTGGATACTCGCAGTCGTCGGCGGCCCGACGGCCGCCACCGAGGCGCTCGCCGAGAGCAACCCCGAGTTCCTCGCGCTGGGCGGCGGCCTCTACTCGCCGCAGTTCGTCGTCGGCACCGCCGTCTACATCGCCTTCGGCGTCACGATGTTCCCGCAGATCAACCAGCGGTTCTTCGCCGCCGGTTCCGAGACGGTGCTCAAGCGGACGTTCACGCTGTGGCCCGTCCTCGTCCTCCTGCTCTTCGTCCCGGCGTTCCTGCTGGGAACGTGGGCGGCCGGCCTCGGCGTCGCCGTCCCCGAGGGGAGCAACGTCGTCCCCCTCCTGCTCCGGGAGTTCACGCCGGCCTGGTTCGCGGCGCTGGTCATCGCCGGCGCGCTGGCGGCGATGATGTCCTCCAGCGACTCGATGCTGCTGTCGGGGTCGTCGTACTTCACCCGCGACGTCTACGGACCCATCGCCGGCGAACCCGACCGCGAGGCGCTGCTCGGCCGCGCCGTCGTCGTCGTCTTCGCGCTGGCCGGCTTCGTCCTGTCGCTGTCGGCGCCCGGCACCATCGTCGAGATCGGCAACACCGCCTTCGGCGGGTTCGCACAGCTGGCCGTGCCGGTCATCGCGGCACTGTACTGGACCCGGACCACCCGGACCGGCATGGTCGTCGCCATCGCCGGCTCGCAGCTGTTCTACCTCGGCAACCTCGCGGCCGTCGTCTTCTTCGGCGTCGCCGACAGCATGGCCGCCCTCGGCGCAGCTTACTACCTCGGGTGGCACCCCGGGATTCCCGGCATAGCGCTGTCGCTGTTGCTCGTGGTCGGGGTCTCCGCGCTCACCGCCCGCGCACCGGGCGAGGACGTCGACCGGTTCGCCGTCCAGCGGGCCGATTGAGGCCATCCCTTCGGGGTGACGCTACCTTCTTGCCGGTGGAGGCCCTCTGCTGAACCCGTGTCCGAAAACGACCGTGCCGGGAACCCCTCCCGGGGGCTCGAGCGGGTCGGTCTCGGCGACGTCCACCCCTGGGTGTTCGCCGCCCACGCCGTCGTCGCCGTCGGCGCGTTCGCCCTCGGCGGTATCGGCCTCCTCGAGGGGGCCGGCCTGGGGGCGGTCCCCGTCATCGGCGTCGGCGTCCTGATACTCGTCCTCGGCCGGTCGGTCGGCCGTCTCGCGGCGCGTCGATGAACGGTCCCACCGAACGACGAACTGACGAACCATGACCGGAATCGCCTCGGAGGACTGGCCGCCGCTCGTCGCCGCCTCGCTGGTGCTGGTCCTCGGCAACGTCGTCGGCTTCCTCAACGGCTGGACTGTCCACCTGACCATCCTGTTCGCGCCGCTGGCCGTCGTCGCCTTCGGCGTCGTCCGCTACGCCCTCCACGGGAGCCCGCTGCCCGACGCACTGCGGGACACCTGAACGATGGCCCGACGCACCCGTGCCGTCGTCACCGTCGCGGATTCCGAGCGGTCGCTGGAACTGGCGGCCGACGTCGCCGCCTCCCTCGACGTCGAGGCGGGCGAGGCGGTTCGCGTCCTCGACGGGGTCGGCGGGTCGACCGTCCGGCGAGCCGGCACCGACGACGCACTCGAGGCCGGGACGGTACGGCTGGCCCCCGGAATCGCTGACGACCTCGGCGTCGAGTCGGGCGCCACGGCGCTGCTGGAGCCGACCTCCCCGGTCCCGGCGGAGACCGTCGAGGTGGCGCCGGTACCCGGCCTCTCGCTTTCGGGCGGCGAGGGAGCGGTCCGGGAGGCGGTCGGCAGGCGTCCCCTCGCCCCCGAGGACGAACTCGAGGTGTCGTTCCTCGACGGGACGCTGTCGGTCCCGCTGCGGGTGACCGAGACGCGGCCCGACGGCCTGGTCGTCGTCGACGAGACGACGACCGTCGAGTTGACGGACGGGCCCGCCCCCACCGCGGCCAGGCGGCGCGTCGAACCGGTCGGTCCCGACGCCGTCGGCGGCTACGAGTCGACCATCGAGGAACTCGACGCCGCTGTCGTCGCGCCGCTGACCGACGACGAGCGGTTCGCCGCCCTCGGCGGCACGGGACGGGCGGGCGTCCTGCTCGTCGGCCCGGGCGGCGTCGGCAAGACCCACCTCCTCGGGCACGCGGTCTGGCGGGCGAACGCGACCGTCCATTCGGTGGACGCGCGGGCCCTGCCGCCGGGCGACCCAGACGCCGTCGACGAGAGGCTCCGCGCGGCCGGCGCGGCCGTGTCGGGATACGGTCCCGGCGTCGTCCACCTCGACGGCCTGGACGACTTCCTGGCCGACGTCGCCGACAGCGCGGGCGCCGCCCGGTTGCGGGAGTGGCTCCGCGGCGTCGCCGACGAACCCGGCGTAGTCGTCGTGGGCGAGGCGCGAACGGCCGACGATGTGCCGGCGTCGTTCCTGCGCGGCGACCTCCTCGCCCGGACGGTTCGGGTCGGCCGGCCGACAGACGACGACCGGGCCGCGATCCTCGCGGTCGCCACCCGGGACACGCCGGTCGACCCGTCGGTCGACGTCGGTTCGGTCGGGCGCCGGGCGTTCGGCTACGTCGCCGCCGACCTGCTGGTGCTGCGGTCCCGGGCGGTCGAGGCGGCGGCCGACCGTGCGGCCGACGGCCGGCCAACGGTCACCGCTGCGGACTTCGAGACGGCGCTTTCGGCGACGGGACCGCGGGAACTCGAGGGGACGCGTCGGCAGGTACCGACGACGGCCTTCGAGGATGTCGGCGGTCTCGACGCCGCGAAGCGCGAGCTCCGTCGGGCCGTCGAGTGGCCGCTGCGGTACCCCGAGGCCTTCGAGTCCGTCGGCATCGACCCGGGCGGGGGCGTCCTGCTGTACGGGCCGCCCGGCACCGGCAAGACGATGCTGGCGCGGGCGGTGGCCTCGACGACCGACGCGAACTTCGTCTCCGTCAGCGGTCCCGAACTGATGAACAAGTACGTCGGCGAGAGCGAGCGGGCCGTCCGGACGGTCTTCGAGCAGGCGCGGGCCAGCGCCCCGACGGTGATCTTCTTCGACGAGGTGGACGGCCTCGGGTCGGCCCGCTCGACGGACGGCGACGGCTCGGCGCCCGAGCGGGTCGTCTCGCAGCTGCTCACCGAGATGGACGGGATCGGCGGGCCCGACGGCGTCACGGTCGTCGGCGCGACGAACCGCCCCGACCGGCTCGACGACGCGCTGCTGCGGCCGGGACGCTTCGACCGCCTCGTCGAGGTGCCGATTCCCGACGAGACCGGCCGGGCCGAGATATTCCGCGTCCACACCCGGGACCGGCCGGTCGAGGACCTCGACTACGGGGCGCTCGCGGCCCGAACCGAGGGCTACACCGGCAGCGACATCGAGGCGGTCGTCCGGGAGGCCGGTCTGTTCGCCATCGAGGAGGACATTGAGGACCCGGCGGCGGGCGGCGAGGACGACCTCGTCGTTCGCCGCCGGCACTTCGAGCGGGCACTGGAGGCCGTCGAGCCGTCCGTTTCGGCCGACGAGCGGGCCTACTACGAGTCGCTGGACGACCGCCTCGGTCACTCGAAGGACCGTTCCTCGTGAAGTCGTAGCACCGAGACGGCGACGCCGAGGAAGGCGAGGAACTCGACGGCCAGCAGCGACCAGAACGCGACCCAGAAGCTCAGCCCGAACGACCGCAGCGCCGGCAGCGCGAACAGCCCCACCAGCGCGACGGCGACGGAGGCGACGAGTCCGACGACCGCACGGACGTTCAGTTCCTCGACGGCCAGTTCCTCCTCGCCGTTGGTCATGCGTGTGACTCCCTCGTTGGCACCCGAAAAAACGGGTTCGGTTGGCGGGCGTCGCTCCTCAGTCCGCGGCCGCTTCCTCACTGGACGGGGTCGGAGCCGACTCCTCGCCGACGATGGCGCGACTGCGGAGCAGGATGAAGCCGAAGCCGACCTTGGCGGTCACGTCCAGTACCATGAACAGCAGCGTCTCGGTGAAGAGGCCGACCGCGGCGACCCCTTCGGTCCCCACCAGCCACACGATGGGGTACAGCGCCCACGTCACCAGTATCAGGTTCCGGAGGACGTTGAACGTCGACTTCGAGTCCTCGTCGAGGTCCGAGGCTGCCTCCGAGAACACCACGAACAGGAAGTACAGCAGGAACAGCATCGCGATGGTGCTGATGGTCCAGAAGGCGTACCGCGCGATGGGGACCTTCATCAGCGTCGCGGCCAGCCCCGTGACGATCATGAACGCGTCGAGACCGACGAGGGCCCCGATGTCGCGGTTGCTGGCGCCCGCCAGCAGCCCGATGTCGAGCAACAGCAGCGGCGTCGTGAACAGCCAGTCGGCGTACCGGGCCCAGTAGACGTCGACGACCCGCCCGTTCGTGAGCGGGACCTCCGTCAGGCCGAACCCGAAGAACATCGACAGGTACGACGCCGCCGCGATGCCCGGAATCAGGATGGTGATGATGTAGAACTCCTTCTGCCGGGGGTCCTGCACGCCCCAGCCCTGCGCGATGAAGTACACCATCCCGAGCAGCATCAGCACCGTTCCGAGGGCCAGCCAGACGCCCTCGCCTTCTACGCCCAGTTCCCCTGCCGCTTGCATCACCTGGAACATACATGTTGCAATAGTTGCGCCATTGCTAAGAGAATACTACCAAACCTGTTGGGCTCGAACTGTCAGCGGTTCCGAAAACGGACACGCACTTCCCTTACCAGTAGATTGATTCGAGAAAAGGCCGTACATTTCCGTATGGCGGACGACAGCCCGGCCGACGAGGAAGAACTCGACGTCGAGACCGAGGCGTCCATCGAGGCCAGCGAGACGGAATCGACGTCCGAGGCGGTCCTGGACGTCGAGGCCGTCGAACAGCGCCAGCGGAGTCTCGAGGACCTGCAGGAGACCGTCGCCGAACAGAACGAGCGCATCGAGGACCTGGAGGGGCTCCTACTGGACCTCTCGACCCGCGTGGCCGACGGCGACGGCACCGGCGTCTGCCCGGACTGTCACGGGCCGGTCGTCAAGCGGAACCCCTGGTTCCGCAGCGCGCGAATCGAGTGCGCGAGTTGCGAGCGCGTGTTCCACGAGTACTGAGGACCGCGGAAACCGCCCGGTCGGCCGCGCTCAGTCGTCCGCGGCGGCCACCGCGTCGCCGTGGCTCACCTCGTCGCCCAGCAGGTCCATGAAGCCGGCCAGCCACTCGGGGTGGTCCGGCCACGCCTGGCCGGTGACGAGGTTGCCGTCCGTCACGACGCCGTCGACCCACGAACAGCCCGCCGCCTCGCACTCCGGTCGAACGGCCGGGTACGACGTCATCTCGTAGCCGTCCAGCACGCCCGCGGCCGCGAGTATCTGTGGGCCGTGACACAGCGCCGCCACCGGCTTGTCCGCCTCGAAGAAGTGCTGGACCGCCTCGATGACCGGTTCGTGGGTCCGGAGGTACTCCGGCGCGCGCCCGCCCGGCACGCAGAGCGCGTCGTAGTCCGCGGGGTCGACATCGGCCATCGTCGCGTTCAACTCGAAGTCGTGGCCCCGCTCCTCCAGGTAGGTCTGGTCGCCCCGGAAGTCGTGAATCGCCGTCTTGATCGTCTCGCCGGCCTCCTTCTCCGGACAGACCGCGTCGACATCGTGGCCGACCGTCTGCAGCGTCTGGAACGGCACCATTATCTCGTAGTCCTCGCCGAAGTCGCCGACTATCATCAGGATGTCCTTGCTCATTGGTACCACCATCCTAGACGTAGGGCGCGCTGGCGGATAAAACCGCAGGTGCCCGTGGCCCCCACGGAGGTAGCTTTACGCCGGGCGTCCGATTCGGGGCGACCGGCGCGAGAGCCACCTGCGCCCTCAGAGCGCGTCCGCTCGCTCGGGACCCACCCACGGAAAGGCGTAGACCGAGCGGCCTCGCCGGAGGCTCCCGCCGGGACCTCACAGACGGGCTTTCGCCCGCTCGATCCCGCTTCTGACGATCCGTACCGCCCCGTACAGTGTGAGAAGAGCGGCTCCGACCACCATCCCGGTGCGTGCGGGTTCCAGCATCGGAAACGAACTGTATCGACCGACCATGTGCAGGACTACCGCGACGAGCCAGAGGACGTACGCGCCGATAGCGACCCGGCGGAGGGAACTGCGGAGCTGTGACGTCTTCATGCGACCCCGTGTGAGACGGCGCGCTCTCGTTTCTGAAGTGCGCTACGATGTACTTCCACCGCCGGGAGAGGCGCCGCGTATCGACACCGGTGCCCCCGGATCGGGTCCGGGTCACGACCCGGTTCGGCCACCCGTCCGATTTCACCGCCGAGGGCCTCTCCGGTCGCCCCCCGTTCGGCTCGCCACGGCAGACCGAAGTCGTTAATCCCCCGGTCGGCACATACACGCTCAATGGTGCGCCGAGCCACCACGCCCGTTCTCGTACCCGTAGGGGCCTCCACGCCCCACTAACAGTATCCCTTGACGCCCGTACCGTTTCCGACCGACCGCGACCCGACAGATATGAGCGACACACAGGACACAGCGACCGACGAACCGGACGCCGACCGACAGCTACCGGCGGAGTACGACCCCGAGGAGATAGAGCCCGACTGGCAACGACAGTGGGTAACCGACGGTACCTACGCCTATCGGGAAGACGCCGACACCCGCTTTACGATCGACACGCCGCCGCCGACGGTGTCGGGAAACCTCCACATGGGCCACCTCTATCAGTTCACCCTCCAGGACATCGTCGCCCGGTATCACCGGATGGCCGACGATACGGTCTACTTCCCCTTCGGATACGACGACAACGGCATCGCCTCCGAGCGTCTGACCGAGCGGGAACTGGGGATCCGCCATCAGGACTTCTCCCGGCGTGAGTTTCAGGAGAAGTGCCGGGACGTGTGCACCAGCTACGAGGAGGAGTTCACCGAGGACGTCCAGTCGCTCGCCATCTCCGTCGACTGGGACAACACCTACAAGACCATCGAGCCACGCGTCCAGCGGATCTCTCAACTCTCCTTTCTGGACCTCTACGAGCAGGGACGGGAGTACCGCAAGCGCGCGCCGACCATCTGGTGTCCGGACTGCGAGACGGCCATCTCGCAGGTCGAACAGGAAGACGAGGACAAGGCCACGACGTTCAACGACATCGCCTTCGACCTGGTCGCCGACGTCGACGGCCCGGTGTCCGGCGAGGAGCGTTTCACCATCTCCACGACGCGCCCGGAGTTGCTCCCGGCGTGTGTCTCCGTCTTCGTCCACCCCGAGGACGACGAGAACCGGCACCTCGTCGGCGGGACCGCCCGCGTGCCCCTGTTCGAGCAGGAGGTTCCCATCATGGCCGACGACCGCGTCGACACGGAGACGGGCTCCGGGGTAGTGATGTGCTGTACGTTCGGCGACCGAAACGACATCGAGTGGTACCAGGCCCACGACCTCGACCTCCGTCTCGCTATCGACGAGTCGGCGACGATGACCGAAATCGCCGGCGACTACGAGGGTATGTCCACGACGGAGGCCCGCCAGGCCATCGTCGAGGACCTCGATTCGGCGGGCTATCTGCTCGAATCCCGGCCCCACGACCACACCGTGCAGGTCCACGAACGCTGTGGCGTCGAGGTCGAGTATCTCGTCACCGAGCAGTGGTACATCGAACTGCTCGACCGGAAAGACGAGTACCTCCAGGCGGGCCGGGAGATGGACTGGTACCCCGAGAAGATGTTCAGTCGTTACAAACACTGGATCGACGGCCTGGAGTGGGACTGGTGTATCTCCCGCCAGCGCGACTCGGGCATCCCGATCCCGGTCTGGTACTGTGCGGACTGTGGCGACCCGGTCGTGGCCGACCGCGAGTCCCTCCCCGTCGACCCGCTCTCGGCGGACCCGCCGGTCGATAGCTGTCCGACCTGTGGCCACGACGACTTCGTTCCCGAGGAGGACGTCTTCGATACGTGGGCGACGTCGTCGCTGACGCCGCTGATCAACGCCGGGTGGGACTGGGACGCCGACCGGCAGGACTTCGTCATGGAGATGCCGGAACTCTACCCGTTCGACCTCCGGCCGCAGGGCCACGACATCATCTCCTTTTGGCTGTTCCACACCGTCGTCAAGTGTTACGAGCACACCGGCGAGGTGCCCTTCGAGAACGTGATGATAAACGGGATGGTGCTGGACGAGAACCGCGAGGCGATGTCCAAATCCAAGGGCAACGTCATCCCGCCCGGCGAGGTGCTGGAGAACTTCCCGGTCGACGCCGCCCGCTACTGGGCCGCCGGCACCTCCATCGGTGACGACTTCCCCTACAAGGAGGGCGACCTCGAAGCCGGCGAACGGCTGCTACAGAAGCTCTGGAACGCCTCCCGGCTGGTCGACCAGTTGACGCCCGCCGACGCGCCCGACGAGCCGGCCGACCTCTCGGCGGTGGACCGCTGGCTGCTGGCCGAACTCGACGCCACCGTCGAGTCCGTCACGGCGAAGTTCGACGACTACGCTTTCTCGAAGGCCCGCAACGAACTCCGGTCGTTCTTCTGGAACACGTTCTGTGACGACTATCTGGAGATCGCAAAGCAGCGACTTTCGGCGGGCGGCGACACCTCGACGGAGTTCACGCTCGTTCGTGCCCACCGGACGTTCCTGAAGCTGTTTGCACCCTTCCTCCCGCACGTCACGGAGGAGCTGTGGCGCCGACTGTACGACGCCGACCGGTCCGTCCACACGACCGACTGGCCCACCGCTGGCGGCTACGACGCGGATCTGGTGGCCGGCGAGACGGCCATGGAGGTCGTCTCCGCGCTCCGGCGATACAAGACCGAGCGCGGCCTGCCGCTGAACGCCGACCTCGAACACGTCGAGGTCTACGGTCACCTCGGGGGCCTGGCCGAGGCCGTCGCGGAGACGATGCACGTCGAGCGACTAGACACCTACGACGAGGCTCCCGACGTCACGACCGAGATCAGCGACATCGACCTCGATTACTCCGTCGTCGGGCCGGAGTTCGGCAGCGACGTCGGCGCCATCGACGACGCCATCGCGTCTGGCGAGTACGAGATCGACGGCGACACCCTCGTCGTCGCCGGCGAGTTCGAACTCGGCCCGGACCTGTTCGAAATCGAGGAGTCCCGGAGCTACTCCGGTGAGGGCGAGATGACGGAAACCGAAAACGCCGTCGTCGTCGTCCGATCCGACGAGGGGTGATGGCCGACCCCCTCCTCGTCGCCGCCGCCGGGTTCGTCGGCCTGCAGTTTCCGGCTGCCGTCCTCGTCTGGCTCGACGCCAGACGCCTGAACCTCGAACGACCGGGGCGGTACCCCGTCGCTATCGCCACCGTCCTGCTGTTCGGCTGGCTGGTACTCGCCGCCTACATCGAGCGGCGCGACGAGTTGCCCCGCGCCGACGAACGGGAGACGGTCGAGCCGCCCGCCACGGAGGGGTGGACCGCGGACGACCGGCTCGTCTACGCCGTCGAACTCGGGGGAGTCACGCGGTTCCCGCGTCGCCTGCGGTACTGGGTCGCCGGTCTGAGCCGCCCGGTCTGGTGGGGCTGGTTCGTGGTGGTGCCGGCAGTACTGCTCTGTGCGATACTGCTCGGTTTTCGACGCCTCACCCTGCTTTACATCTGGTTTACGCTGCTGTCGTGGGTCTCCGTCTGGCAGCTCTCGGGCTGGGGGACGGACGCCCTGGTGACGGTAGACCCCGATGCTGCCGTGCTCTGTATCGTCCCGCTCGGTGGCGACCCCACCGACGAGCGATCGGAGTACGGTCTGGCGGAACTGGACTCGGCGCGGTTCGTCGACGCTGGCGAGTACGTGACCATCGACTGCCGCTACGAGACGTGGTTCCTGCTTCGGCCCGGCACGCTCTTCGTCCCGGCGCTGCTGGCCGACGAACTCGGGGCCGCTCTGCGAGCCTGCGGCGTGACCGTCCACGGAGCGGTCGGAGACGGCGAGACGCGGGCCCTCTCCACGCTGACCGATTCGACCGTCGCCTGGTTTCGCTCGGTGACGACGCTTTCGGCGCTCGTGGCGGGTCCGCTCGTGGCGCTACTCCTCTGAGCGCCGCCGGGGTGCCGAAACTGGTGGTTTTTATGAATACCACCCCGACGTACCGGGTATGCAGACCCACATCGTCCCGGTCGGGTTCGATTACGACCGGCTCATCGCGCCGCTGGTCAGGGACCAGCTAGATGTCGACCGGGTCGTCCTCCTGGAGGGCGCCGTCGGCAGCGAGGCCAACGTCGAGTACTCCCGGCGGCTGGCGGAGAAACTGGACCAGGATTTCACGAACCTGCTGGGCGCCGAGACCGAGCGGGTCGTCGTCGAGGACGTCTACGACTACGACGCGGCCTTCGAGCAGGCCTACGACCTCGTCAACACGGAACTGGACCGCGGCGGCGGCGTCTGGGTCAACGTCTCGGCGATGCCGCGGACCGTCTCCTTCGCCTTCGCCACGGCGGCCCACTCCATCATGGTCGAACGGGAGGGCGACCGCGACCGCATCCACACCTACTACACGGTCCCCGAGAAGTACCTCGAGACCGAACTCGCCGAGGAACTGCGCGCCCAGACCGAACTGCTCGCCGACCTCCTCGAGGGCGACGTCAACGACGACCGCGTCGCCGAGCACCTGGAGGTCGCCCGCGAACTCCTCGCGGAGTTCGACGAGCGCGGCACCACCATCGGCGCAAAGAAGTTCGGCGACAGCCACGTCATCGAACTCCCGGTGGCCTCCTTCTCGAACGTCAAGCCCTTCGAGGAACTCATCCTGTTCACGCTGGGCGACCACGGCGAGTTCGAGTCCGTCTCGGAACTCGCACAGACGCTGGCACGCGAGCTGGGCGAGGAGTACACCGACTCCTTCCGCTCGAAGGTCATCTACAACGTCGACCGCCTCGGACCGGGCGGGAAGGGCTACATCGAACAGGAGGAACACGGCAAGTCCTATCGGACGCGGCTGTCCCGCATCGGCGAACTGTGGGTTCGCTCCCACGCCGACCAGTCGGAGTTGTAAGAACGTCGGGCGATTCGACCCGGCCCTCCGGAGAATCGTCCACCGATCGTTCCTCCGCCGATGCAGGTGATCGTCCGAATCGACGGAGTGCGCGGAGGCGAACCTGCTATACGTTCCCCCAGTCGGTGACGTGGGTGACGGTCCTGTTTGTCAGATCGACTCCGACGGAGTATTGCGCCTCTTCGCTGTCGGCAGGGCTAATCCGGACGACCGCCCGGTCGGCGACGTGGGACGGCTCCCGCTCTACCGTGACGGAATCGTCGGATTCCTCGACCGTGACGTTCCCGACCAGAACGGAATCTCCGGTGTGGTTCAGCTCATCGACATCGAACTCGACTGTGGTCGTCCGCATCTCCTCAGCGTCGATCCTCTCGACGGGGTCGACGGTGAAATCCGGATCATCGACCGTTTCGAGGTGTGAGGCGACCGTCTCGTTGTTCCGGGCGATTTCGATTGCGCGCTCCCGTTCGCGCTGTGTCAACGGGTCCGATTCGTGCTCCGTGACCGTGATTTCCGTTCGGTTTTTGACAATCTCGATATCGCTCGTCTCCGAGACGTTCTCCATCAGCACGACGTCGTTCCCGCCGTCGGAGACTGTTAGGTTGGTCCTCGCGACGCTGACCTCTGCTATCCGGTCGTCGTCCGTGTTGCTGTTCCCGATCCCGAGCGCGACCCCTACTCCCGCCAGCGTGATGCCGACCGCCGCTAGGACTCCGAGCAGGAGGATGCGTGTCCGCTTGCCTCGCATGTTACACTGTTCGGTGAAAGGCCTCATCACCGCTGTGATGAAACTCGTTCGAAACGTGTTTCAAAGGCGTTTCAAGCCGTTTCACGACGGATTTGTCGACTCAATATCGACGCACATTAGGAGGCGGATCCGGAACGTCGACCCATGGTCCTGCGGGCCCTCCACAGCAAGTCGCTCCTCGCTGCGGCCGTCTTCGTTGCCGCCACGCTCGTCCTCGCGGTACAGTTGATCACGCCGACGCCGGTCGTGGTATCTGTCGGCGAGAACGGAACAGAAGTCGCGGAAATCGGCGGATACTTCCAGTACAGCGACGTGGCAGTCATCGTCGTTGCGGCGGTCCTGCTCGGAGCGAGCGGGACGTACCTGACCACCACAGACTGGGGGGACGCCGACACCGAATCGCCTCCGACAGATCGGCTGTCGTCCGACGGCTACGGCGCCCCCGGCCGTGCGGACGGGACTGACGGTTCGACCCCGAGCGACGAACTCCTCGAAGCCCGCCGTCAGGAGTGGGAGGAGACGGCCCAGCGTCTGGCCAACAACGAGCGCGAGGTCTACGAGATAATCCTCGACGCGGACGGCGTGATAGCCCAAAGTGACATCGTCGACGCGACGGACAGCTCGAAGGCGACCGTCAGTCGGACGCTCGACAGCCTAGAGACGAAGGAGCTCGTCGAACGCAAGCGCCGCGGGATGGGGAACATAGTCATGCTCCTGTAAGTGAAACCCGACCTCCGATTCCGCGAAACAGTTTCCTCCCTCCTTTCGAACGCTTCCTCAACGGGTATCTAAGGGGGTTTTCTCACAAGCCCCGGCCGGAGCGATTCCCCGAGAGGGCCGCTCCGATACGCGATGCGCAGGAAACTGTTCGCGCTCGCACTCGCCGCGATGCTCGCCATAACTGGTGGCATCGCCGCGGCAGGTGCGGGTTCCGGAAGCTCAGCAGTAGAACAGCCCCCCGACGACTACACCGTCGACGTGACCGCTCCGTTCGGCGATATATCGTCGGATGAAGTCGACGAAGCTATCCAGACGGCCTGGTCGAACGAGCGGGTGCAGAGATACATCGACGACGATAACGTTCACTTCGATGTCGTCAAAGGCACCGAGCAGGTCGAGGTTCACATCGCGCCCTCCCCCGACGCCGAAGAACAGGTCGTCGCCGAAATCGGCCCCGACGGTACCGTGACGGAGGTCTTCGAGCCGACACTGACCCGCGAGGCCTCTGAAGAGTACGACGTCACCAGTGAGGGCAACCTATCTGAAGATAACGTCGTGCGTGTCGAGACGGAGGAGGACGACGAGACCCTCACGGCAGACGAAGCCATCGAAGTCAACCTATCGGAGGATAATATCGAGGGTAACCTATCGGAAGACAACACCGTGCAGGTGTTCGTGTGACGACCGGCGAGTAAGGCGCGCTGCCTGACGATTCGCATCCACACTTTCCCCTGTCCGCCGTCATTTTTTAACGGCTTCTTAGATCGGCCAACAGTACTTCCGAATTTCGACCTCGTCGCCCGTACTCCTAAGGATATCTCCGATGGGCGCCGCTCGACAAGCCGAGAAAGCGCTACTGCGGCGTGACCCGGAACTCGACGGTGCCGACGCCCGGGAGCGAAAACGCCCGGACGCGGCCGCGGTTGCGGGCGACCAGCGCCGCCAGGCCGTACTGGAGGACCCGCGCCCCGACGAGGGCGCCGACGGCGACCGAGAGGGCGTACAGGGGGTAGCTGAGAGCGACGAAGAACGCGACCAACAGAATCGGGACCGCGAGTGCGGTCCGGACCGGCGGGGCGTCCGTGAGCGGTATCGGCTCGATGTCGAGGTTCGTGTATTTCATATCGGTTGGGGAGGGACTCGGTTTCCGCACTGTTCCGTTCGGTTCACCGTAGTACCTCCCTGCGTAAATAACCTAATATTTCCGATAGAAATTGAGAAGAGTTAGCATATATCAATGGCTATTTCCCGCTTTCGCGGTATGTTTCGGGGTGTAAGAAGTGTCATGGTACACTCTCTGTAAATATATCGAACGTTATATTTGTCCACGAAATGCAGCGGTCGGGCGACTCAGGTACCCAGCGACTCCGAAGAGCGGCTGGCGCGCCGTTTCTCGACGTGCGTGAGCATCGCGAGGTACACCGAGACGACGAGAAGCAGGAAGGCGCCGGCCCCTGCCACGCTGAGGGCGTCCGCGCCGAGTCCGACGGTCGTGTCGCGCTGGAGCGGAATCAGGGTGTGGTGGGGGTCGCCGAGGACGGGGACGAAGTAGTCGACGGTCGCGTTGACCGTGTACCACAGCGTCGCCACGCCGACGGCCCACGGCCGGAAGTCGCCGATGCGGTGCAGGAGGAACGCTTGGACGACCATCGCGGCGTGACTCCAGATGAGGAACTGCCGCATCGCGGGGTGGAGGTAGCCGAACTGCGGCCAGAACGCCAGGTGGACGTACACCGTCCACCCGCCGAGGATGACGTTCCCGTAGAAGGCCAGCGCGGTGAGCCACTCCTGCTGGCGGTCCAGTTTCCAGGCGGCCAGCGCCGCGGCGATGAGCAGCGTCGCCAGCGGGCTGTCGGGCACGAACGGCCACATCGCGGCGGGGGTGCGGAAAAACTGGGGCAGGTAGTAGTAGAACCCGAAGGCGGTGCCGGCGAGGTTGATGGCGACGACCAGCCACGCGAGGTTGAGCCCCAGGTTCTCCAGTGGTTCCGGCAGCGGCGCGACGTACCACGGCAGGTCATCGCGGGGGACGTCGGACTCCAGCAGCCGGCGCCCCCGTTCGGCGACGGCCCCGGCGCGGCCTCGGATGCTCATATCCCCAACTCCGGGCGCGCCACCAAAACACCCACGGCGACGGGCGACAGCCGGAAACCACCGGGGCGAACGACACGGGTTAAGTGGGTCCAACCCCTTCGTTCGTCCATGACCGAAACGGACCTCGAGGACCTCCGTCGCGGGACGGACCTCGTCAAGCGCGGCTTCGCCAAGATGCAGAAGGGCGGCGTCATCATGGACGTCGTCACCCGCGAGCAGGCCCGTATCGCCGAGGACGCCGGCGCCGTCGCCGTCATGTCGCTGGAGGCCGTCCCCGCGGACATCCGGAAGCGCGGCGGCGTCGCCCGGATGGCCGACCCCGCCGCCCTGGAGGAGATCATCGACGAGGTCTCCATCCCCGTGATGGGCAAGTGTCGCATCGGGCACACGGCCGAGGCACAGATCCTGGAGGCGACCGGCGCCGACATGGTCGACGAGTCGGAGGTGCTGACGACGGCCGACGAGCGCTACCACATCGACAAACGCGGGTTCACGGCGCCGTTCGTCTGCGGCGCCCGGAACCTCGGGGAGGCGCTGCGGCGCATCGACGAGGGCGCGGCCATGATCCGCACGAAGGGCGAGGCGGGCACCGGCGACGTCAACCAGGCCGTCACCCACCAGCGGACCATCAAGCGGTCCATCCGGAAGCTCTCGGGGATGAACTACGAGGAGCGCGACGAGTGGGCCCGCGAGAACGAGGCGCCGCGCGAACTCGTCCACGAGACGGCCGAGATGGGCCGGCTGCCGGTCGTCAACTTCGCCGCGGGCGGCATCGCCACGCCCGCCGACGCCGCGCTGATGATGCAGCTGGGCTGTGACGGCATCTTCGTGGGCAGCGGCATCTTCGGCGCCGAGGACCCCACCGCGATGGGCACCGCCATCGTCGAGGCGGTCAACAACTACGACGACCCCGAGCGGCTCCGGGACATCGCCAAGGGCATCGGCCGCGGCATGAAGGGCCAGGCCAACGAGACGATGTCCGAAGAGGAGAAGCTCCAGGGTCGCGGCGTCTGACCCGGTCCGTCCGTTCTCAGCTGTCCGTCCGGTCCACCGCCTCGGGGTTCATCTCGATTCGGAACCCGTCGTCGAGTTCGACGAGGATCAGGTCCGTCTCCGTGACGAACGTCTCGTAGTGGTCGCCGTCCGGATCGATGGTGGTCCGGCTCGTGATGAGCCCGGCCTGTCGCAGGGCGTTGAGCCGGCGGTACACCGTCGTCCGGGAGTAGCCCGTCGCCCCGGCCAGTTCCCTCGCGCTCTTGGGTGCGTTCTGGAGCTCGTAGAAGCAGCGTCTCGCCTTCGGGTCCCCGAGCGCGTCCAGTGTCGGATCGTCTATCCCGGCTGGGAGCCGCTCGGAGAGCTCCTCGAGCAGTTCGGCCAGTTCCGACCGCTCGACCGGCTTGACGAGGTACTCGTCGAAGCCCATCTCGACGATGTCGGCCTCGGGTTCGACGGCGGTCACCATCGCCACCGAACAGTCGTGTCCCTCTCCGCGTATCCGGTCGAGTATCTCTCCGCCCTGCATCTCGGGCAGCCGGCGGTCGAGGAGCGCGATGTCTACCTCCTCGTCCAGCTGTTCCAGCGCGGATGCGCCGTCGTAGGCCGTCCGGGTCCGGTAGCCCGACATCTCGACCCACTCGGCGTAGAGGTCGGCTAGGTCGTGCTCGTCTTCGACTATCAACACCGTCGTTCGTTCCGACGACATCGGCTTCCCGGCAGTTCGTTCATCCGGGGGACGGTTAACGGTTGCTCCCCGTCGGTGCGGCCGAGAGTGTGGCGGTGTGAATCGACGGGCTGCGGAAAAACGGAATGGCTCGGCGCCGACTCAGACGTAGCCTTCGTCCTCGAGACCGTCCATCAGGTCGTCGACGAGCTCGTCGACGCTGTCGTAGGGGTAGTCGCCCTGCCCGGAGGCTTCCTGGTTCAACTCCATCGCGGTGATGGTCTCGTCGCCGATGTCGAAGGTCGTTCCGGGGCCCTGCGGGAGCGCCGGCACGAGATCCATCGGACTGTTGACGGGGTAGTCGGCTCCCCCGAACGCTTCCTCGAACTGCTCGCGGACTGCCTCTCGGTCTGCCATGGTACGACCCCAACGTACACGTCGTCGGTGTTGTGTGTATCGCCTCTCAATACCGGTCAATTAAAAACACGGGGTCAGTACTCGTAGTCGGTCTCTATCTCCCGGCCGGTCTCGGTCATCGCCACGGCAGCCTCGCTGTACTGGAGTACCTTCTGCATGTCGCCGTCGATGTCGAAGACGCCGGACATCATCCCGTCTATCGGGCCGATGTCGCCGTCGTTGAGCGCGATCCAGTCCGAGTAGTCACCCCGGTAGACGAACCCGGCGTCGACGTCCGCCGGGTCGTCGATCTCGCGGGCCTCGGTACACTTGCCGTCCTCCAGGGCGATGAAGAAGTAGTGGTCCTCGGGGAGCCGGTCGTCGGCGCGGACGTGGAAGACGAAGTCGCCGTTGAAGCCGACGCCCCACCCCTGGCCCTTCTCGGCGTAGGCCTCGTTTTCGTTCAGTCGGTCGCGCCACTCTCGGATCCACTCGTCCGACGGGAACGGTGTCGCCATCGTGTCGTGTCACCCTGTCACACGTAGGCCGACCGTCTCTTAAACGATTCGGCGACCCGTCGCGGGGCAATATAAAAACCCGGCTACGACCCCCGCAACGCTTTATTGGGTAGGCAGGCCAGGGGGAGTACAGAACCGTGACTCCCGGAGAGCACACCAGTCGACCGGCGGTGAGCGTCGGCGGGACGGCCGCCCGGACGGCGCCCGGGGGGTCGCCGGCCGGCTGGTTGACCGCACGAACTGAACCGTTCCGCAATCTCACACGCCGTGGTTCCGTCGCACCGCCCGGGGGTGTCGCCGCGTGAGCGACGCCGAAACCGGCTCGGTCGGCCGGGCGACGCTTCTGGCGTCGGTGCTTGCCGGCGCCCTGTCGGGGGGATTCGTCTACACGCTCCAGCCACTCTACATGCGGTATCTCGGTGCCGCCGTCGGCAACGGCTCTCCGGAGATCGGGCTGGCCGCCTGGATCGGCACGACGATCGTCCTCGGTGTCATCTTCGGTAGCCTCGCCATGAACCACGCAAAGCGGGGCAACAGCACCACCGGCTATGGGCTCGTGTACGGAATCGTGCTGGCAGTCTTCGCCGGCCTGCTGGCGATTCCGGAGGCGGTCACCGCGACCACGCAGTGGGAGTTCCCCTACACCCAGGTCGGCGTCAGTACGCTCGTCGGCTTCGCCATCTACGGTGTCGTCCTCGGGTCGCTGTTCGGGAAGTCCATCAACCGTCGGCCGCTCCGACCGCTGTTCCTCGTGGGCCGGACCGGGTCGACGTTGCTGGCGTCGCTCGTCGCCGGCATCGTCACCGGGGCCGTCATGGTCGTCGCGGCGCCGCATCACCTGGTGTACTTCGCGCTCGTCGCCGGTGCTGGCGGCTCGGTGCCGGCCGGCTTCGCCGTCTTCCTCCTGTTTGCGCTCCTGCTCGGCGCCGGCTTTGCGGTCTTTCCCGCCCGCCGGGTCGAACGGCAGGACCTCCCCGGACAGAGCGGCTTCAAACTGGGGGCGATCTACGGGATGGTGCTGCTCCTCCTGGGCGGCGTGGTTCTCGTCCCGCAGTTCCTGGGTTCGGCGACGGCGTTCGACCCGCCGCGGCCGGGCGTCGCCGTACTCGCGGCCTACCTCCTGTTCGGGATCGTCCACGGGATCAGCTACGGCGTCATCGAGGGGCAGGGCGGCGCTGCCCCGGCGTTCCTGCAGGGACGCGTCGTTCCGGTCCTCGGTGGCACCGTCCTCGGCGGCGCCGCGGGCGCGGCGTTCATCTCCCTCGTCAATCCGCAGCCCATCTACTTCCTGGGGCTGAGCTATCTCGGGGTCTCCCCCTCCTGGCAGATCGGCGTCGGCATCTGGTTCGGGCTCGTCTTCCTCCTCGGCGTGGCGTTCGTCCCGCTGGCCGCCCGGGCCGTCGAGTCCCGCATCGGCGTCGGCCGGGGCGTCCTCGTCGGGACCGTCTACGGGGTCGTCCTCACCGCGCTCGTGGGGGCGTTCCTCGTGCCGTCGCTCGTCCAGTCGCGGGGCTTCCCAATCGACT
Organism: Natronomonas marina; assembly: GCF_024298905.1. Classification (NCBI taxonomy): domain Archaea; kingdom Methanobacteriati; phylum Methanobacteriota; class Halobacteria; order Halobacteriales; family Natronomonadaceae; genus Natronomonas; species Natronomonas marina. The sequence goes on along the minus strand of NZ_CP101154.1, from coordinate 2,354,204 downwards.
CGCCGAACACCCAGACGACGATTTTCGCGTACCTGGTGTTCGGGCTGGTCTTCGGGGGCGTCTACGCGGCGCTACGGAAGCGCCGTCTCGCCCGCGAGGAGCTTCCGACCTCTCCGTCGATCGGCACGAAGGGCCAGCGCGCCATCGTCTTCGGCTCGCTGTTCGGCGGGGCCGCGGGCGGCCTGCTGGCGTACCACATGGTCGGCCCGGTCACGATGCTGTTCATGGGGTCGCTCGTCGGGCGGGCCGGCAGTCTCGGCGTCGGCTGGCTCGTCTGGCTCGGACTCTCCGTGGTCCTCGGGATGGTGTTCGCGGTCGCGGTTGGCCCGCGACTCTCCGACTACACCCGCTCCATCGACGAGTTCGCCGAGCGCGAGGAGGACGTAAACGAGACGCTCGGCGACTACCTCGAGGACGCTCCCGTCACGACGACGGCGACCATGGCCGGCTTCGTCTACGGCGTCGTCGTCGCGGTCGCCGTCGGCGCCATCGCCATCCCCATCGCGGTCAACACCGTCTCGACCCACGGCATGCCCGTCCCCATCCTGCAGCCGTACTTCCTGCTGGCGTTCGTCGTCTACGGTCTCATCATGGGGCTGGGCTACGGCGTCGTCAAGGAGTTCTGAGGCCGGGTCCGGTTCGCGCGCCGGCACGCTGCGTTTTTGTGTTTGCCGCCGAACCGTCGGCGTATGCCCGCCGAACTCGAAGAGAAGACCGACCGCTACGAGTCGCTTCTGGCCGAGGCCCTCGAGACCGCCGAAATCGCCCCGCCGGAGGGGACGCCGCTGCACGAGGTCGCGGCCGACTACGAGGAGATGGCCGCCTCGTACCTCGAGGACGGCCGACACTTCCGGGCTGACGGTGACCTCGTGAACGCGCTGGCGTCCTTCTCGTACGGCCACGGCTGGATGGACGCCGGCGCGAGGCTGGGCGTTTTCGAGGTACCAACGGACGGACACCTCTTTACGGTGTGACCGTCGTCGGAACCCCCTCTTTTACGTCGGTCGGGTGTGTCCGGTCGGGTGATGGAGGCGGCTCTGTGGTACGTGCTGTCGGGAACGCGCGGCGGCGCGAACCGCGCCAGAATCCTCCGCGCGCTGAACGAACGGCCCCGGAACGCGAACCAGCTCGCCGAGGATCTCGACCTCGACTACAAGACCGTCCGACACCACCTCGATGTCCTTCAGGAGAACAACGTCATCACGGACAGTGGCGACGATTACGGGAAGATTTACCTGCCGAGCGAGGCGACTCGGGTCCACTGGGAGACCGTCGAGGAGATAATCGACGAGGTGGCCTAACTATGGAGGAATTTGGGAAAGCGTATATGTGGACGAACGGGGAAGGTGATGTATAGTGTTCGTTAGAATCGTGCAGGTCTTCGCGATCCTGAACATCTTGCTGTTGGCCGGCCTGTTGTACATCTGGGGCTCCAACTGGTGGCAACTCCGGTCGAAGCACACGCTCGGGCTGGTCCTCTTCGGGGGGTTCCTGCTGGCGGAGAACGCGGCCGCGGCGTACCTGTTCATCATGGACCCGACGCTGTCGGCGTGGATCAGCAACGCCGAGCAGGTGCCGCGCCCGGCGCAGATAACTCTCGCTGGACTCCGACTCATGGAGTTCGGCGGCCTCGCCTTCCTGACCTGGGTCAGCTGGGACTGACCCGCCTTTCTTCCCGCCGTTCTGTCTGTGAATTCATATACGTTTTTTAACACCATCCCCGGCCACGCTTGCCGGAAAAGATGTTCGGAGAACAGACTTTCTTCCGTGGGTTTTCCCAGTCTGGGACGAAATTGGGTAAGACTTCGGAGAATCCTCTTTAAGTAGTTCTCCCACGTCCGGAGTATGCATCGTAGCATAGGCGTTGTCCTCATGACGCTGCTCATGGTCTCCGTCGCGGGGGCCGCTGGAGCGGGCGTCGTGGGGGCGAGCCACGTAGCATCGACATCCATATCGGAACAGACGAGCGGCGGCCACACGGTCGTCGTCGACGACGTGTATCTCCCGGAGGGCGGCTTCGTGGCCATCCACGACGCCAGCCTGAACAACGGCGGCGAGGACGTCCTCACGAGCGTCCGCGGTACCTCCGCGTACCTGGAGGCGGGCAACCACTCGAACGTGACGGTCACGCTCGACGACCCCCTCACCGAGGACGCGACGCTCGTCGCCATGCCCCACAGGGACACGAACGGGGACCGCGTCTACTCGTTCGTCTCCAGCGGCGGTGAGGTCGACGGTCCCTCGACGACCGAGGGCGGCGACATCGTCGTCGACAGCGCGAACGTCACGGTCAGCGCGACGGTGAGCATGTCCAACCAGTCGACCGGCGGCTCGTCGGTGCTGGTCGACCGCGTCGAACTCTCGGAGGGCGGCTTCGTCGCGATGCACGATAGCTCGCTGCTCGACGGTGCGACCTTCGACAGCGTCGTCGGCGTCAGCGGCTACCTCGGTGCGGGCGTCCACGAGAACGTTCGCGTGGAACTCGACGAGAATCAGACCGAGCAGGACACGCTGATCCCGATGCCGCACAAGGACACCAACGACAACCAGCAGTACGACTTCGTCACGAGCGAGGGCGAAGCCGACGGTCCCTTCCTCGACAACAACGGCGAGATCGTACTCGACACCGCGACGGTGACGCCGAGCGACCAGGCGACCGTCAGCATGAACGACACCACGACGGGTGGGCACTTCGTCTCCGTCGACGAGGCCTACCTGCCCGACGGCGGGTTCGTCACCATCCACGACTCGACGGTGCTCGACGGCGCCGTCTTCGACAGCATCCGCGGCACGAGCGACTACCTCGCGCCGGGTACCCACGAGAACATCCACATCACGCTGGACGAGCCGCTCAACGAGAGCGACACGCTCGTCCCGATGGCGCACCGCGACACCAACGACAACCAGCAGTACGACTTCCCCGAGTCGGAAGGCGAGGAGGACGGCCCCTACACGACCGAGGGCGGCGACCCGGTGGTCGACACCGCACAGGCCAACGTCTCGGCGAAGGTCTCGACCGGTGACTTCGAGACCAACGGTAACACCGTGACGGTCCACCACGTCGACCTCTCGGAGGGCGGCTTCGTCACCATCCACGACGCGTCGCTGTTCGGTGGTGCGGTCCTCGACAGCGTCCGCGGCACCTCGGCGTACCTCGAACCCGGTTTCCACTCCGACGTCAACATCACGCTCGACGACCCGCTGAAGACGTCGCAGGTCGTCGTGCCGATGGCGCACAAGGACACCAACGACAACCAGGAGTACGACTTCGTCACGAGCGAGGGCAGCGCCGACGGCCCGTACGCGACCGAAGCGGGCAACCCGGTCGTCGACACCGCGCGAGCGAGCGTGCTCGCACAGGTGACCTTCGACGGCGAGGAAGGCGCCGGTGACAGCGTCACCGTCGACAGCGTGACGCTGCACGACGGCGGCTTCGTGACGCTGCACGACTCGACGCTGCTCGACGGCGCGGTCCTCGAGAGCGTCCGTGGCACGAGCGAGTACCTCGGTCCCGGCACCCACGAGAACGTCTCCATCGACATCGACGAGGTGCCCGGCGGCGAGGACACCTTCGTCGCGATGCCGCACCGCGACACCAACGACAACCAGGAGTACGACTTCGTCACGAGCGAGGGCAGCGCCGACGGTCCCTACCTCGTGGCCGGCTCCGCGAACGTCGTGCCGGCGACGGTGACCGCCGAGGCAACCGCCAGCGTCTCCGTCTCCGACCAGACAACCGACGGCAGCACCGTCACGGTCGACAGCGCCACCCTCTCGCGGGGCGGCTTCGTCACCATCCACGACGGCACGCTGCTCGACGGCGCGGTCATCGACAGCGTCCGCGGCACGAGCGACTACCTCGAGGCCGGCGAGCACTCCGACATCGAGATCTCGCTCGACACCCCCTACGAGGAGGACGGCACGGTCGTCGCCATGCCGCACCTGGACACCAACGACAACCAGGAGTACGACTTCGTCACCAGCGGTGGCGAGGCTGACGGTCCCTACACGACCGACGACGGCCCCGTCATCGCGGACGCCTCCCTGACCGTCGAGTCCGGCGACATGGGTGACGGTGACATGAACGAGACGGACGGCTCCAGCGGCGACGAGATGACCGACACCGGTGGCTCCAGCGGCGACGGTGCCGGCTTCGGCGCGGTCGTCGCGCTGGTCGCCGTCGTCGCGTCGGTGCTCGCCGCCCGCCGCCTGAACTGAGAGTACCGGCAGCCGAACGGTTTTTTATGCGGTCGTAGCAGCCGCCCAGCTGTGGGTTCGTAACGCTTAACAACAAGAGGTGGCCGTCACTGTCTAGCACACGGTACTGCCTCCCACACGATTCTGCCTGAAACGGCCGAAATCGGAGTTTCGAGCGGGAAACCTGCCGAAAGGTTTAAGAGCCTTTCGGACTAACGTACTGTTAGCAAGCCGGTTCCGGATTTCTTGGGTTTTCCTCCTCCGGAGCCCGGAGTAACCCATCATGAGCGATACCAGCATCAGAACGTTCACGGAAGAGAACCGTACCGAATCGACCGAACGAGCCGCCGAGGAGAGCGAAGACGAGACCGTCTGCCCCGAGTGTGGCGCCCGCCTGGAGTCGGACACCGAGCGCGGGGAGACGGTCTGCAGCGAGTGCGGGCTCGTCGTCGAGGAAGACGAGATCGACCGCGGGCCGGAGTGGCGGGCCTTCGACTCCGCCGAGAAGGACGAGAAGTCCCGCGTCGGCGCCCCGACCACGAAGATGATGCACGACAAGGGGCTGTCGACGAACATCGGCTGGCAGGACAAGGACGCCTACGGCAACTCCCTGTCGAGCCGCCAGCGCCAGAAGATGCAGCGACTCCGCACCTGGAACGAGCGGTTCCGGACACGGGACTCGAAAGAGCGCAACCTCAAGCAGGCGCTCGGCGAAATCGACCGCATGGCGTCGGCGCTCGGCCTGCCCGAGAACGTCCGCGAAACCGCCAGCGTCATCTACCGCCGCGCCCTCGACGAGGACCTCCTCCCCGGCCGCTCCATCGAGGGTGTGGCGACGGCGTCGCTGTACGCCGCCGCTCGACAGGCGGGCGTCCCGCGCAGCCTCGACGAGGTCGAGCGCGTCTCCCGCGTCGAGAAGATGGAGCTGACTCGGACGTACCGCTACATCATCCGGGAGCTGAACCTCGAGGTCAAGCCCGCCGACCCCGAGAGCTACGTGCCCCGGTTCGCGAGCGACCTCGACCTCTCCGACGAGGTCGAGCGCCGCGCCCGCGAACTCATCGAGGCGGCCCGCCAGGACGGCATCCTGTCGGGCAAGTCGCCGGTCGGACTCGCGGCCGCGTCGGTGTATGCCGCCGCCCTGCTGTGCAACGAGAAGGTGACCCAGAGCGAGGTCAGCGAGGTCGCGGACATCTCCGAGGTCACCATCCGCAACCGGTACAAGGAACTGCTCGAGGCCGGCGAAGTCGTCACGGCCTGAGGCCGCTTTCCGACGCAGCCTCCCGGCGCCGGGCGTCGTACTGCGACGAAAATCGTGACAAAGGTTTTCAACCCTCCCAGCCGTGACCCTGCGTATGGAAACGTACGTCCGACTGCTGTGTCCGGAGTGTGGAAAGAGCTGGCAGGACTCCCCGAAGGAGTTGCCGTCGCCCGCTCGGACGTTCCACTGTCCCGGCTGTCACGCGAGCCGTCCGCTCTCGGAGTTCGCACGGACCGAACACGACCTGCAGAACCTCAAGCAGTTCTGAGACGGGGAATCTCCCCGGGCGGTCGGGGAGCCACCGCAGTTCCCGTCGGACCGCGCCGCTACTGGATGTAGCTCGGGTCCTCGGAGTCGCAGTTTTCCTCGTGCTGTCTGGCGTCCGTCTGGTCGTCGAACAGCATCCCGCACTTCTCGCACTCGTACCACGTCGTCCCGTCCCGCTCGGTGGTGGCGACCATGTGTGCTACTGTGCCACGGTGACGTATATTCGTTTCTCCGGCGGGCGGAACGGGACGCCGGGGGCGGAACGGTAAAGCCGGCGGCGGCCCGAGTGAACCCATATGGACCGGCGGGTTACGCTGACGGTGAAGGGCGCCGAAAAGCGGGACGCGGGACGGGGCGTCGCGCGGCTGCCGGAGTCCGCACGCCGTGCGCTCGGCGTCCTGAGCGGCGACACCGTCGTCATCGAGGGCGAGCGGCCGACCGTCTCGAAGGTCTGGCCCGCCAGCGGCGAGGAGGGCATCGTCCGCATCGACGCCGAGACCCGCGCCAACGCCGGCGTGAACGTCGGCGAAACGGTGCGAGTCGAGCAGATATCGGTCGCCGAGGCCGAACGGGTACTCGTCGAGTTGCCGGCGGTCGGCGACGACGATCTGGCGGAGACGGTCGCGGCCGACCTCCGGGACCGGCCGTTGCAGGCCGGCGAACAGGTGCGGCTGGAGCGTCCCGGCGTCCGGGCGACGGTCGTCGAGACGACCCCCGACGGGACCGTCCGGGTCACCGACCGGACGACCGTCCGGGTTCGTCAGGTGGCCGACCCGCCGACGGGGGCGTCCGACTCGCCGACGGGAGTCGAGGAGGGCGCGTCCGACGACGCCGGGACCGCACCGGAGCCGGCGACCGACGCGACCTACGAGGACATCGGCGGTCTCGACGAGGAACTGGAGCAGGTCAGGGAGATGATCGAACTGCCGCTGTCGGAGCCGGAGCTGTTCCGGAAGCTCGGTATCGACCCGCCCTCGGGAGTGCTGTTGTACGGCCCGCCGGGGACCGGCAAGACGCTCATCGCCAAGGCCGTCGCCAACGAGGTCGACGCGCGTTTCGAGGTCATCGACGGCCCGGAGATCGTCTCGAAGTACAAGGGCGAAAGCGAGGAGAAGCTCCGGGAGATCTTCGAACGGGCGGTCGAGGCCGCGCCCGCCGTCGTCTTCATCGACGAAATCGACTCCATCGCCGGCGCCCGCGACGACGACGCCGACATGGAGAACCGCGTCGTCGCGCAACTACTGACCCTGATGGACGGGCTGGACGCCCGCGAACAGGTCATCGTCATCGGCGCGACCAACCGGGTCGACACCATCGACCCTGCGCTGCGGCGGGGCGGTCGCTTCGACCGCGAGATCGAGATCGGCGTCCCCGACGAGGCCGGCCGCCGGGAGATACTCGACGTCCACGCCCGGGGGATGCCGCTCGCCGACGACGTCGACCTCGACGACCTCGCGGCCCGGACCTACGGCTTCGTCGGTGCCGACATCCACTCGCTGTCGACGGAGGCCGCCATGCGGGCGCTCCGTGACCGCGAGGACCGCGAGGAACTGCTCGTCCGGCGGTCGGACTTCGAGGCGGCCCTCGCGGCCGTCGATCCTTCGGCGATGCGGGAGTACGTCGCCGAGACGCCGGAGGTCTCCTTCGAGGACGTCGGCGGTCTGGAGGAAGCCAAGCAGGTGCTGACCGAGGCCGTCGAGTGGCCGCTGGCCTACGGCCCGCTGTTCGAGACGACCAACACCGAACCGCCCTCGGGGGTGCTTTTGTACGGCCCGCCGGGGACCGGCAAGACGCTGCTTGCGCGGGCGCTAGCCGGCGAGAGCGACGTCAACTTCGTCAGCGTCGCCGGGCCCGAACTGCTGGACAAGTACGTCGGCGAGTCCGAGAAGGCCGTCCGGGAGGTGTTCGACCGCGCCCGGCAGGCCGCGCCGGCCATCGTCTTCTTCGACGAGATAGACGCCATCGCCGGCGTCCGGGGCGAGGCCAGCGAGGCCAGCGAACGGGTCGTCTCCCAGCTCCTGACCGAACTCGACGGGCTGGCGGAGAACCCGAACCTGGTCGTGCTGGCGGCGACGAACCGCCGGGAGTCGCTGGACCCCGCGCTGTTGCGGCCGGGCCGGCTCGAGTCCCACGTCGAGGTGCCCGCCCCCGACCGGGCGGCCCGCCGGGAAATCCTCGAGGTCCACGCCCGGGGGAAGCCGCTGGCCGACGACGTCGACCTCGCTGCACTGGCCGACGACACCGAGGGGCTCTCCGGTGCACAACTGGAGGCGTTGCTCCGGGAGGCGTCGATGCGGGCGATACGGGAACTGGCGACGGACCTCGGCCCGGCGGCGGCCGCCGACCGTGCCGACGAGGTCGAGATACGAGCCGAGCACGTCGCGGCTGCCCTCGAGAGCGTCCGGGAGTAGGCCGCCGGCTCCGGGATCGACCCACCCCGAACCGTCGTGTGTTACCTTTTGACACGAATTTGGGGTGCTTAATCAACTAACGACGATTCAAATATCGATAATCGTGATTGCTTTTTAATGTATGCAATTCGTGAATCGAATGGATGGAACGAAGCAGGGCACAGACCAGCCCGCTCGCCATCGTCATCCTCGTCGGCATCGTCGTCACGGGTGCGACGACCGTCGTGCTGTTCGGCGGTGGGCTGATCGAGAGCCTATCGACTACCGCCGACACCGAGCGGGCCGGACAGGAGATGAGCCACCTGGCCTCCGAGTCCGCCGCGGTCGCACTCGGCGGGAGTCGGCAGCGCCGAGTCACCTTCGACGCCTCCGGCGGGAAACTCACCGTCGACGACGAGGCCTCCTGGATATGCGTCCGCAACGGGACGACGTCCGACCGGGAGTTCATACTGCCCGAAAGCGGCGCCGCCGACGAGAACTGCGGCGAAGCCAAGACGCATATGGGAACGGTGTTCTACGAGACGGACGCCGGGACGGTCGCCTACGAGGGCGGCGGCGTCTGGACTCGCGAGGGCGACGGGGGCAGCCGGATGGTGTCCCCCCCGGAGTTCCACTACCGGGAGAGTACCCTGACGCTGCCCGTCGTCACCGTCGAGGGCGAGTTGAACACGGGCGGTTCCGAGGTGGAGTTGCTCGCGGAGGCGGGCGAGACCGAGCGGGTCGAAGACATAAACAACCCGCTGAACGGCTCCAGCGGGCGCGTCTACGTGACCGTCCACAGCAACTACTACGAGGCGTGGGGCGAGTTCGTCGCCGAGCGGACCGACGGCGAGGTCGTCGAGTTGGACCACGACGACCGGACCGTGACCGTCGAACTGGTCGTCCCGTCGCCGCCGACCGTCGAGAACGCCATCTACGCCAGCAGCGACGGCGGCAACGCGGCCACCGTCGACAGCGGTCTCGTCGACAGCTACGACTCCAGCGACCCGCCGCCGAGGTACCAGCCCCCGAACCACGCCGGCTCCTCGGGCTCGGTCGTGACGGACGGGGGTATCAGCCTCGAGGACACCGTCCGGGGGAACGTCTACAGCGTCCGGCAGGGCGGCAAGATCTCGGTCGACAGCGGCACCGTCGAGGGCGACGTCCACGGTCAGCGGCGGGTGAAACTCGACGGTAGCGAGGTCACCGGGAGCGTCTACGCCGACGAGAACGTCACCCTCGACAGCAGCAGCGTCGACGGCGACATACACACTCAGGACGCCGTCGACCTCGACACCGTGGACGTCGACGGCGACATCTACGCCGACGACGGTCTCGTCCTCGACGACGACGACGGCGCCGTCGACGTCGCCGGCGAGGTCCACACCGACGGGTCGGCAGTCATCGACTCGGCCAGGTTCGGCGACACCGTGTACGTCGAGGGGAACGTGACCGCCGACGAGGCCCGTTTCGAGGAGGAGGTCCACGTCACCGGCACGCTCAAACAGGCCGACGAGAGCAGTTTCGACGACGACGTCTACGTCGACGGCGACGTGGGGAAAATCGCGGGTAGCGACGGCGACCCCACTGACGTCGAGGGGTCGGTCCACGTCACCGGTGACGCCGAAATAAGCGAGTTGACCATCACCGGCGACCTCCACGTCGGGGGAAAGCTCATCTGTGACGGCGAATCGGAGATACAGGGCGACCTCTACGTCGACGACGCGCAGATGACCAGCGAGTGCCCCCCGAGCGACGGCGCGCCGAACCCCGTCGCGCCCGACGACTCCGACGCCCCGGACGCGACCGAGACGCCCGAGGAACCGGTCGTCGACCCGCCGGCCGTCGAGTTGCCGCCCGAAGAGGAGTTCGAGGAGCTGCCCGACGACTGCCACGCGAACGGGAACCCGGACAACGAGGCCATCATCATCGACGACGGCAGGACGTGCGAACTCGACCCCGGCGAGTACGACGTCTCGCAGGTCTCGGTCGACAGCGGGACACTCGACATCAGCACGGAAGGCGCCGGGAAAAAGGTCGAACTGTACGTCGGCGGCGACGTCTCGATCAGCGAGAGCGCGAACGTCGAGACCGGCGACTCGGGCCACCAGAACGCCACCGAGTTCGAGATGAACGTCTACGACGAGGAGGCGTCGGTCTCGCTGTCCTCGAACGTGACCGGCGTCGTCAACGCGCCGGGGACGAAGGTGGACATCGACGACGGCGCCAACGTCTTCGGGGCGGTCATCGCCGACAAGGTCCAGACCGACGGCGGCGGGGGCGTCCACTACGACGAGGCCCTCTCCGGGCGGACCGTCGGCGACGGCCAGGGCGATGTCCCGACGGTCAGGTACCTCCACGTCACGACGAACGAGATCGAGTTCGAGAGATAGGTCCGGAAGTGCCCCCGGCGTTCGGGGGCTAGTCCCAGAACGACTTGGTCTTCGCGTAGTTGCGCTCCCGTTCGAGGATGTCCCGGTAGAAGTCGGTCTCGTCCTCGCGGTGGTTGTTGATGATGTAGGCGGCGTTGCGCGGGCCGACCCCCCGGGCGGCCAGGGCGATGACGGCCTTCCTGCCGTGGCTCTGGACGAGGCTGGCGGCCCGGTAGGCGCGTTCGGTCCGCTTTTCGGCCTCCTCGTCGCGCTCGTCGGCCCGGACCGCCGCGAGCACCTCGTCGGCCCAGGGGTTCAGCGCCGCGATTCTGGTCGACCCGCACTTGGGACACTCCGGCTGGTCGGCGACGCGGCGGACCTGCTGGCGGCGGTCCCACTCCCGGCAGTGCAGGCAGGCGAGCAGGACGCGGTCCTCCTGGATGCGCTCCTTGACCGTCTCGACGACCGAGGCGTCGGCGTTCTCGGGCGCGAGCAGTTCCCGGCCCGAGGAGCGCCCGCCGCGGCCGACGGGGGTGCGCTCGCCGACCGTCTCCAGGGCGAGGTCGCCCGACTGGATGCGGGCCAGGGCCCGGCTGGCGCCCTCGACGTCCAGTTGCTCGTGGAGGACGACCCGGACCGCCTCGTCGTAGATGGGGCTGTCCTCCAGGGCGTCGAGCAGGCGGTCCTTCCCGAAGCGACTGCTGCCCGAGCCCTTGCCCTTCCAGCGCTTCAGGGCACCGAACTTGGCGGCGACCTGTGCCAGCGTGAACTTCAGCGAGTCGGAGTTCTTGAGGCTCAACTCGACGAGGTCGGCGACGTGGTCGGGGTCGGTCTCCTCGAGCAACTCCCGGACGTCGCCCAGCGTCGTCCCGCCGGGCACCTCCAGTTCGATGCGGTAGGGGTCGGTCTCGAGGGCGACCGACGACCCCGTCCGCTGGCCGACGAGCGCCGACAGCAGGCGACCGAGCGTCTCGTTTATCGTGTGGCCGAAGGCGGCGTCGACGACGACGTTGCGGCCGTACCCCTCGACGACGACCCGCTCGTCGGTCGGCATCGGCGCCTCCTGGCGCTCCAGCGGTTCCAGGGCCTCGTTCACGGTGTGGTCGTCGGTCGGGAACCGGTCGGCGAGTTCTCCCGCGACCGTGGCCCGGTCGGCGCCCGCCCGGAACCGCTCGTCGGCCGTGCCGCGGATTCGTCCGACGCGCCGGGCCACGTCGTGGGGGACCGGTATCTCCTGGCCGACCCAGGAGGGCACCTCCCCTGTCGGGTCCTCGATGGGGGTGACCAGCACCTCCTCCTCCTCGTCGTCGACCTCGGTGATGCGCCACATGTCGCCGCCCTGGACGAACGTCTCGCCGGGACCGGCGAAGGTGACGACGAACCGCTCGGCGAGCGTGCCGACGGTCCGGCCGGAGGCCATGTCCGTCACCGTGTAGTTGGCCTCGTCGGGTATCATCGAGAGGTTCGCGTAGAAGTACTGCCAGGTGCCGCCGGACTTCTCGATGCGGTCCTCGTCTGCCTCCAGCCAGAGGATACGGTTCTCCGACAGTTCCCGGACGACGGCCTTGAAGTCGCTCTCGGGGAGGTTTCGGAACGGGTAGGCCCGCGTCACGATGTCGTAGGCGCGGGCGGCCGACAGGTCGCCGAAGCCCATCAGCAGGCCCGCCACCTGGTTGGCGACGGTGTCGAGGCTGGCGTGGTGGATGCCCGCCCGTTCGACGGCGCCGCGCTCGGCGCGGTCGACGATGGCCAGCGCCTCAAAGGTGTCGTCGGGGTGGGTCGTGATGACCGTCCCCGCGGAAACCTCGTCGCGGCGGTGGCCGGCGCGGCCGACCCGCTGGAGGAGTCGCCGAACCTCGCGGGGACTCGAGTACTGGACGACGTGGTCGATGCGGCCGACGTCGATGCCGAGTTCCATCGAGGAGGTACACAGCAGGGCGTCCAGGTCGCCATCCTTGAAGCGGTCCTCGACGTCGATGCGGGCGGTCTTCGACAGCGAGCCGTGGTGGATGCCGACGTCGGTGCCGTGGGCCTTCAGCCGCGAGCCGAGCCCCTCGGCGGTCTGGCGGGTGTTGACGAACACGAGCGTCGACTCGTTGGCCGCGACGATCTCGTCGATACAGCGGACGTGGCTGGCGACCGAGGGGTCGGTCATCAGTTCGCTCGCCGTCTCGTGGTCCTCCGGTCGCACCGCCGGGTTTCGCACCTCGACCGCGAGGTTCGAGCCGGCCTCGATTTCGACGACGTGACAGCCCCGGTCCCCGGTGAGAAAGCGGCCGACCTCCGCGGGGTCGCCGACCGTCGCCGACAGCCCGATTCGCTGGAAGGGGCCGGCGTGCTCCCGGAGGTGTTCGAGACCGACCGTCAGCTGTGCGCCCCGCTTGGACTCGGCGAGTTCGTGGACCTCGTCGACGACGACGTGGTCGACGTCGGCGAGCGCCCGGCGGAGTTTCTCGCCGGTGAACATCGCCTGCATCGTCTCCGGCGTCGTCACCAGCACGTCCGGCGGGTCCTCGGTCTGTTGCTGGCGGCGGTAGTCGGTCGTGTCGCCGTGCCTGACGTCGATGTCGACGTCGAGCGTCTCGCCCCACCACTCCAGCCGCTCGCGCATGTCGCGGTTCAGCGCCCGAAGCGGCGTCACGTACAGCGCCTGCACCCCGAAGCGGTGCTCCCGGTCGCGGATGGCCGAGAGGACGGGCAGCACGGCCGTCTCGGTCTTGCCCGACCCGGTCGGCGCGACGACGAGACCGTCCTCGCCGTCGGCGAGGGCCGGAATCGCCGCCCGCTGTGGCTCGGTCGGCGTCGTGAAGCCGCGCTCGGACAGCGCCGCCCGGACCTCGGGGTGCAGGTGGGCGAAGGCGTCCATGCCGGCGGCCGTGCCGTCGCTCATCGGACCCGGGTACGGACGCGAGCGGATTAAGGGGCCCGCTCTCGGCGTGGCTACCCATCGGGTTCGCTGACGGTGCCGTCCTCGAAGAGCAACTGGATGAGCTTCTGTTCGGCGGTCCGGAGGTGTTCGGTGTAGGTCGGCGTGGCGACGTCGAGTCGGTCGGCCAGTTCCTGGCAGGTTATCTGGCGGGGCCACTCGTAGTAGCCGGCCTCGTGGGCGGCCTGTAGTGCCTCGCGCTGGCGGTCGGTGAGCGCCTCCTCGATGGCCTCCTCGAACTCCCGGTGGCTGAAAAGCGGCGTGAAGTACGACTGCTGGCGCTGGGCGAGCAGCCGCGAGTCCTCGTAGGCGTCGGTGAACGCCTCGATCGCCGCCGAGGCGTCGTGCGAGGAGGGGACCTCCGCGGCGATGGTCATGTCGCCGTCCTCGACCGTGACCCGCCGTGGAAGCGCGCCGTTCTCCGCGAGCAGCATCGCCGGGCTGTCGCCGGAGACGAGCACCTCCAGCAGGCCGGCATCCTCGCGCCGACTGAGGAGGTCCGCCTCCCGGGCCTCGTGTTCGGCGACCATCTCCGCGACGGCCCCCGGATCGCCGCCGACGACGCTGTAGTACTCGACGTGGTTGTCGTCGCCACGGGGGATGAACTCCTCGAGTTCGAACCGGCAGCCCTCTGCCTCGGAGGCGGCGATGGCGGGGACCGTCTCGTCCGACAGCAGGAGCTCTATCTCTACGACCGGGTCGGAGGTCGACTCCTGCCGTCGGATAGACATGTCGTTGGTCGTTGGTGGTGCAACGAGTATTTATTGCTGTCGGTACCGACCGTTAATATTTGAATATTGATACTGATTCGGACTCCCGGAGGACGCTCCGGAGTGGATTTAATTCGTGTGATGCGGTTTTGTATCTATTTGAGCAGGTCTGCGAGGTAGTAGTCCGTCTCCCTACCGTTACACATATTTCTATTTATGATATTTTGCTGGTGGGTTCCGGGCGATGGCGGCGCCCCGAACTGTCCATCGGTCGCCTGTCGGTGGTTCGGCGGTCGGGAACGGCCGACGCGCCTCCTCTCAGACCGTCCGGTACGGCCCGAGGCGGGTCCCGTCGAGCAGGTACGCCTGGCCGTCTGCCAGCCCGTCCGGGAGGAACGGCGAGAGGAAGTCGTCGCCCTCGTTGACGAACGTTCCGCCCGAGAGGTCGTTGAAGGCGGGACAGACCACCAGACGGTCGCCGACGTGGTCGTACTCGGGGAAGCCCTCGGGGTCGAGGCGGCCGCGCAGCCAGACCCGCTCGGTCCGGCGGCCGCCCACCTCGTCTTCCAGCGCCACGAGGGGATGCTCGTGGGCCGTACAGACGGTCGGTGCCGAAAGGACCGTCTCGGCGGGCCAGGTGTGGCCGTGACAGAAGCCGACGTCGCCGACCCGCGCCCCCTCGCCGTCGACGACCGCGACGTCCTCGAAGCCGTCGGTCACCGACTCGACGCCGCCGTCGTGGTTCCCCTTCGTCACCGTGACGGGGACGCGGTCGGTCACGACGTCCAGGAGATCCCGGAGTTCGACCCGTTCCTCGCCGGTCGGTTCGCCGATGGCGTTTGCGAGGTCGCCGAGGAAGACGACCCGGTCGACCCCAGTCTCGGTCACCAGCCCCAGCAGGCTCTCGCGGCGCTCGTCGGCGTGGCTCCGTATCTCGACGCCCTCGGCGCGGAGGCCGACCTCCAGGCCCGCGTGGTAGTCGGCGACGACCAGCGCCCGTTCCGGCCCGCAGTCGGCGACCGCGGCGGGCTCGCCGGGGACCGGTTCGAGCATTCAGATGGCCTTCAGCGTCCCGTCGGCGGGCTCGTAACACCGGCCGCTCATCAGCGCCTCCTGGATGGCGTCCTCGACGGCCTCGGGGTCGACGCCGTGCTCGTCGACGACCGCGGCGACCAGTTCCTCGCGGTCGGCGCCCTCGTCGTCCCCGACCCGCTCCATGGCCGCCATCACCGCGTCCTCCAGGTCGACCTCGCCGGCCGATTCCTCGCCCGACTCCTCGGCCGCCTCGCCGTCGGCTGGTTCCGGTTCGGGCTCCGATTCGGGCTCGGCCGCGGCGTCCGTCTCGGCGTCGACGGCCTCCGGGTCCGATTCGGGGTCCGGCGTCTCGATGTCTGCCTCCTCGACCTCGTCGGCCGTCGAGAACTCCGTCCCGTACTCCTCTTCGACCTCCCGTCTCGTCTCCTCGTCGAGGTCGAACTCGCCCGGTTCGAACTCGCCGGGCTCTTCGCCCTCGTCGGGCGCCGACTCCGCCGTCGGCTCGCTCTCCGATTCGGGCTCCGTGGACGCCGTCTCCGGCGAACCATCACCCGCGTCGCTTTCGGAGAACTCCGGCTCCGCGGTCGTCTCGGTCTCCGCTGCCGTCGCCGTTTCCGGCTCCCCGGTCGCTTCGGTCTCCGCCGCCGCTTCCGGCTCCGTCGCCGTGTCCGCCCCGGTCGCTGGCTCCGATGTCTCGCCGGTCGACCCGGCCTCGACGTCCCGGTCGGGTTCGGAGACCTCCATGGATTCGCCTCCGTCGTCCGGGTCCGTTCCCGCATCCGTATCCGAGGACTCGCCGGCGTCGGCGGCCGCGGCAGCCGTCGCCGGCGACGGCGCACCGGAGAGGTCAAGCGTCGCCAGTTCGGCCGCCGTCGCGGCCTCCGGTCCCCCGACCTCGTCCGGCGCGGCGTCGAGCCGTCCGACCTCGTCCAGTTCGCCGGCGACGACGCGGGCGGCGTCCAGCGCCGTCTCCCGGAGTGCGCCGAGGTAGGCGGGCGTCGTGTCGTAGAAATCCTGCGCCAGGGCGACGCCGTCGGCGAGGCGGTCATCGACGCCCGCCTCGGTCAGCGCGACCCGTAGCTGGTCGCCGGCCAGATCGGCCTCGATGGCCGAGGCGACGACGCCGACCCGCTCGACGGTCCGATCGGCGGCGGTGACGACCCAGCGGTCCCGCGTCTCTGCGTCGACCTCGTTCACCGACTCCGGTCGGACCGACGAGTAGACGACGTCGTCGTCGTCGGGCTCGAAGGTCCGGGCCTTTCCCGACAGCGCGACGAAGGTCGGGGGGTCGGCCCGCTCGAGGAACGCCAGGGCGTCCGGCTGGTACTGGCCAGCGTAGGTGACGAACGCCCCCGTCGGGTCGACGACGCGGCCGCGGACCATCTCCGGGTTGACGTCGTCGACCTCCGTGAGGACGCCGACGGCGAAGAGGCGGTTGACGCGGGCGCCGGTCGGCGTGACGACGTAGTTCGGCGCCCGCTCCTCGTCGCTCTCGCTGTAGGAGAACTCCGCGTCGTCGAACTCGGCGGCGAACAGCCGGTAGGCGACCTCGCGGCGGCCGGGCGCGGAGCCGCTCATGCGTCCACCTCCGCGTCGGCGAGGAACTCCCGGGCGCGCGCCTCGGGGTCGTCGGCGCTCTCCTCGAAGGCCTCGCAGTCGAGGTTGGCGCCGTACTCGTCGACCGACAGCGAGCCGCGGACGCGGAACTCGCCGCCGACGAGGTCCTCCGCGATGGCGTCGGCGACGACGTCCCGGTCCATCGCGTCGCGGGCGTCCTCGAGGGCGTCCTCCAGCGTCCCGCCGTAAATCGCCTCGGTCAGCTCCCGGCCCAGGATGGCGGTGACCGTGTCGGTGCCGTCGTCGAGGATGGCCTTCACCCGGAGGTCGTCCTCGGGGTCGACCTCGCCGTGGCTCCGGCACTGGTCGTTCTGGACGACGCGGCCACAGTCCGGACACCGCTGGATGAGCCCCGAGCCGTCCCGGACCTCGAGGACGTTGCCGACCACCTCGACGTCGAAGACGCCGCCGGCGGCGACGGCCTCGCCGACCGTCATCCGGGTCGCCGCGTCGCTAACGTCGACCTCGCCGACCGGCTCGACCGTCGAGAACTCCGTGACGTTGACCGACGGCACGCCGCGGAACTCCCGGACGTAGACGTCCCCGATTCGGACCGACTCGCCGGCCGCGATTGCCTCGTGGGGGTCCCAGTCGGTGAAGGGCAGTCGCGCCGTCTCGTCGCCGACGACGCCGCTCAGGATGTCGGTCTCGCCGTCCCGGCCGTCGATGGTCTTGGACTCGACTTCGAGTACCTGGACCTCGACGGTCCGGCCGCGGTCGCCCGGCCGCAACTCGATGAGGTCCCGCTCGCCGCCGACCTCCTGGGGGACCTCCAGCGGTTCGTCGTGCAGCGTCACGGTCGTCGACTCCCCGAGGTTCAGTTCCGGTTCGCCCTCCCACTCGCGGACGCCGGCGTTGCCCGCGGTGATGGTGTCGCCGGGCGACAGCGAGAAGTCCGTCCAGGCGGTGTAGGAGATGGTCCCCGTCCCGTCGGCAACCTCGCCCTCGAAGATGGTCTGGTCTTCGCCCTCGTAGCGGATGGAGCGCTTGCCGACGGTCAATACGCGGGCCGTGACGGTGACGTTGCCCATGTCGGGTTCGACGTCGGCGACGTCCGTCTCCGGGGGGCTGTCGGTCCCGCCGCCACCGCCGGAGTCGCCGTACTCCCGCCGGATGCTCTGCTTGGCTTCCTCGATGGGGACGGAGTACGACTGCAGGGTCTCTAGCTTCTCTTTGACCTCCTGTTTGTCCGCGCCGAGGTCGGAGGCGAGCTCCTCGGCGGCGTCGTCGAGACTCATATTCGCTTCGGGGTTCGTCGGCCGGCGTCAAAAGGGTTCGCGCCGGCCGCTCACAGCTCCCCGCGCCGGGCCATCGCCCGCACTGCCTCGGCTCGCTCCCGTATCGCCGCCAGTTCCTCGTCGTCCTTGTCGTCCAGGTGCGAGTAGACCAGCCCCATCCGGTGGTTCGACCGTAACTCCTCGGCGTTGCGGTCCAGGAAGTCCCAGTACAGCGCGTTGAACGGGCAGGCGTCCTCGCCGGTCGTCTTCGTCTTGGCGTACGGACAGCCCGAACAGTAGTCGGACATCCGGTCGACGTAGTTCGCCGAGGCGGCGTACGGCTTGGTGGCGAAGACGCCGGCGCCGTACGACCCCATCTCGACGACGTTGGGCGTCGTCACCCAGTGGTAGGCGTCCACGTAGGCGGCGTGGAACCACTCGTTCAACTGGCGCGGTTCGACGCCGTAGATGAGCGCGAAGTTCGCGAGAATCATCAGCCGCTCGATGTGGTGTGAGTAGCCCCGCTTGCGGACGCCGTCGACGACGTCCGAGAGGCAGGCGGCGTCGACGTCGCCCGTCCAGTAGAACGCCGGCAGCGCCTCGGTCTGGTCGAGCTGGTTCGCGTCGGCCAGTTCCGGCATCGCCTCGCGGTAGACGTGGCGGGTGAACTCCCGCCAGCCGAGCACCTGGCGGACGAACCCCTCGACGGAGTTCAGCGGCACGTCCGGGTCGCTCTTCGCCGCCTCGAGGACCGTCTCGAGGACCTCGCGGGGGTGCAACAGGCCGAGGTTCATCGCGCCGGACAAGAGCGCGTGGTTCATCGCGGGCTCGTCGGCGAGCATGGCGTCCTGGTAGGGACCGAACTCGACGAGTCGCTCGTCGACGAAGCGGTCGAGGGCGTCGACGGCCGCCTCGCGGGTGACGGGCCAGCCGAACGGCTCGGGGTCGGCCCACCCGACGCCCGGCGGGTCGTCGTCGTAGTCACCGGCGAACGTCTCGTGGACCCACTCGCGGGTCTGCTGGGTGAGCGCGTCCGGTTCGTACCGCGGCGGCTCCGGCGGGTCGTAGTCGGCGCCGGGGAACTGCCGGTTCTCGTCGTCGTAGTTCCACTCGCCGCCGAGTGGCTCCTCGCCGTCCATCAGGTAGCCCGTCGCCCGGCGGGCCTCGCGGTAGAACGTCTCCTGCCGATACGGGGGGTCGCGGTCGCCCATCCACGCCTCCCACTGGTCGGGCGTCGTCACGAACAGTTCGTCGTCGATGACCGAGAGGCTGCCGCCGCGGGCCTCGACCAGCTCGGTCAGCCGGTCCACGGCGCCGTGGCCGGGCGGGTGCATCACCGTCAACTCGTCGCCGGGGTGGGTCTCGAAGTGGGCGTCCAGCCCCTCGGCGAACGTCTCACAGCGGTGGTACTCGACCGTTCGGCCCGCGGCCCGGAGTTCGTCGCGGAAGTGCCGCATCGCCGAGAAGACGAGCGTCAGCTTGTGGGGGTGGTACGGCCTGCGGCGGGCGAAGGCCGTCGCCTCTATCAACAGGACCCGCTCGCCGTCGTCGGTCCGCGAGAGCGGCCCGTGCTCGCGGGAGAGCTGGTCGCCGAGGACCCAGACGGTCATACCGAAACGAGGGCCCACAGCACAATGAAAGCTCACGAGGCGGCCATCCGCGGCGGCAAATCGTGTTAACGAATGACAAACTTGGACGGTTTTGTCAGAACGGCTTTTGTAGGATAGTGAATCGAGGATGGTAGACCATGTCAGGTTCCTCTGAACTGTCCGGGACGACGCGGCGTGCGGTGCTGAAGGCGGTCGGGGCCTCGGTCGCGGTCGGGGCGGCGGGGACGGCGAGCGCCCACGAGAAGTGGGACTCCCATCCCAACGACAGCGAAATCGAGGGCGGAAGCCCCTCCGCGCTGGACTCGCCCGGCAACACGGTCGGCGCACAGGTGATGGGCTACCACAGCCTCGGCAGCGTCGGCTCCGAGACCACGAACGGTTCGCGGAACCCCCACTACGGGGCCCAGACGGAAATCCGGACGCGGGGCGACTACGCCTACGTCTCCTTCTTCTCCTCGGACGCCCCGACGCCCGGCCGCGGGATGGCCATCGTCGACATCAGTTCCTACAACGACGCCGAGACGGACGCCGAGGCCGAGGCGGCCAACATGTCCGTGCTGTCGTTCGTCCGCAACAACAGCACGGGAACGGCCGTGATGGACCTGAAGGTGAGCGACGACGGCGACTACGTCTTCCTCGGCACCCAGCCGCTCACGGCGCTCTTCACCACCGGGCCGAACGGTGAGGCGACCGACCCGACGCCGAACCTCGACGGCAACTCCTTCACCGAGGCGCCCGGCGCGGTCGTGGCCGTCGACGTCTCCGACAAGGGCAACCCCGAGACGGTCGGCGCCTTCCAGGTCAGCGGCCTGGGCGTTCACAACCTCTTCCACCACCGCATCGGCCAGGAGGAGTACGTCTTCGCCATCCACGACCAGCCGGACGGCACCGGGATGTACGTCCTGCGGTTCGACCGCACCACGGGCCAGCTGGAGCCGGTCAACCTCTGGACGCTCGCGGGCGACGCCCGACAGGGCGAGTACGCCGGCGACACGGCCTACATCCACGACGTCGAGGTCCAGGACGACCCCGTCACCGGCACGCCGACCGCCTACCTCGGCTACTGGGGGCAGGGCCTGCAGGTGCTCGACGTGTCAAACCCCGAGGACATCACCCAGATCGGCCAGTTCGACATGAGCGCGTGTCACTTCACCTCGCCGGCACCGACGCTGTACGAGACGCCCGGCGGCGAGACCAAACGGGTCGCCGTCGCCAGCCAGGAGATAGGCAGCAACGGCACGCGGACGGGCCGCATCCACCTCGTCGACGTCTCCGGCATCTACGAGGCGGACGCCGAGGTCATGGACGTGCCCGACGACCTGACCGTCGAGAACGGCGTCGCACAGCTGGAGACCTTCGACACCTGGGAGTGGCAGAACCTCGAGGAGGACACCGACACCCCGGACGCCGAGGAGATCCAGTTCGGCAACTTCCAGCTGTCGCCGCACAACTCCGACGTCGTCATCGACCAGGACGGCGAACTGTGGATCCACCAGTCCCACTACCACGGCGGCATCCGCTACCTCAAGGGCGTCGAGGAGGACGACGGCACGCTCGGCCTCACGCAGGAGGGCTTCTCCCGGCCGGTCTACGACACGCCGAAGGCGTCCCGGATGCAGGGACTCAGCGAGGTCGTCCCGAACTGCTGGGCGGCCGTCGAGTCCAACGGCGTCACCTTCGCCTCCGACATCAACCAGGGCGTCCACGCGGTGAAGGCCGACGGCATCGAGTACGGCGGCGGTCCCGCGGTCGTCGACGCCGTGCGCTCGGACGACGGGAGCCTCTTCACCGGCGGCCAGACCGACCGCATCGACATCGACGTCCGGTTCGTCGAGCGCTACGACGAGGTGCTGGTCCGGGACCGTCTGCCCGCCTCGTGGGACGCCTACGACGACGACGCCTACGAGACCTACGAGGAGGGCGCCGCGACCTACGTCGAGTTCGACGCCGCCGCCAGCGGCGGCGACACGCTGTCGTACTTCGCCGACGTGGGCGGGGGAAGCGACGCCGCTCGGGTCGGTCCCGTCGAGGTGAGCACCGACGGCGGCGAGACCTGGCAGGCCCTCCCCGGCACGTTCGACACCAACTTCGTGGTGGGCGCCCCCACGAATCTCGTGGCCGGCACCGCGGCCGCCACCGTCGGCATGGCGGCCCACCAGCGGGACCGGATCGTCGAGGGCGCCCGCGACCTGCTCGGCCGCGAGGAGTAGCGGCGCGGGCGCGAGACCGGGCAGGTCGGGGCGGTCCAGGTCGCGGCCGAAACCCCGCCCGAACGGTCCCGATCCGGTGTCCTGTTCACACGTCTCAAACTGCGTTTATGTGTTCGCGGCTCCAAAATCGAGGTGTATGAGCGAGTTCAGTCGACGACGGTTCGTTCGGGGCACCGGCGCCGCACTCGCGGTCGGCGCGCTGGCCGGCTGTACCGGCAACGGCGGCAACGGTGGGGGCAACGGCGACGGCAGTAGCGACGTCCCGCAGGCCATCGACGACCACCTCTCCGGCGCCAACGGCTACGACGGCACCATCGCCGACATGACCGGCGAGAGCGGGGTCACCGTCATGGTCGGCGCCGGCGACGGACTGGCGTTCGACCCGGCCGCGGTCCGCATCAGTTCCAGCACGACGGTTACCTGGGAGTGGACCGGCGCGGGCGGCGGACACAACGTCGCAAGCGTCGAGGGCTCGGAATCGGACTTCAGGAGCGGCGATGACTTCGTCAGCGAGGAGGGTCACACCTACGAACAGTCCTTCGACAACACCGGCGTCCAGCTGTACGTCTGTGAACCCCACGAATCCCAGGGGATGAAGGGCGCTATCGACGTCGTCGAGGAGTAACGCGCGGCGCTTTTCTACGGTGGCGACCTATCGAGAGCCGTGAAGCGAGTGACGGACCGCACGTCGAACCCCTTCGGTATGCGGGCGCCGGGCGAGCCGGCGGTCTACGGCTACGGGGACGCCAACGCCGACTTCCACGTCGTCGGCGCCGACGCCGAGGCCCACGGCGGCGCCGAGACCGGGGTGCCGTTCACCGGGTCGGTTGCCGGCCGCCGGCTGCAGGCAGTTCTGCACGCGGTCGGCTTCGCGGCCGAACCGTACAGCGACGAGCCCGACCTCTCGAACTGCTATCTGTCGTACCTGCGGCTGTCGCCCGGCGACCCCGCCGACCTCGAGCGGTACCTCGACGCCGAACTCCGGGCCATCAACGCCCATATCCTGCTGGCCGTCGGCGACGAGGCGCTGTCGTACGTCCTGGAGGAGTTCACGACGCGGGCCCGCAAGCTACCGCACGACGCCGACCGGCTGCACGCCACCGAGATTCGGGGCCGTGGCTTCCTTGTCGTGCCGGTCAAGGAGCCGGCCCGCTGGAGCGACGGCGACGAGGCGGCGCTCGTCGAGACGCTGGAGGGTATTCTCGACGGCGACTACCGACAGACGAAGGGCGTCGCCACGCGGGTGGGCTAGGTCCGGTCGACGAAGGCGACTATCTCCTCGGCTATCTCCTCGCCCGCGTCCTCCTGCAGGAAGTGCATCGCGCCCTCGATCCAGGTGTCGGGCTGCTCTTTGGCGGTCGGGATGAGCTCCCGCAGCGGGTCGCGGGCGTTGCCCGTGATGGGGTCCGAGTCCGAAAACAGGACGAACGCGGGCTTGTCCCACTCGGCGAGCCGTTCCTTCGCGGCCCGCATCGTCGCCGCGCCCTCGTCGTCGGGCGACTGCGGGATGAGGAAGGGAAGCACGCGGGCGCAGGCCTTCGATTCCTCGGTCGGGAACGGGGCGCTGTAGGCGGCCAGTTCCTCGTCGGTCAGGTCCGTCGCCGTCGCGTTCTCGACGAGCATCTCGATGGGCAACTCCTCGACGCTCTCGACGAAGTCCGCGAACTGGTGCCAGGCGTCGGACATCTCCTGGGTGCCGTCCGGGACGCCGGTGTTCATCGGCACGAGACGGGCGAACCGCTCGGGGTGGTGGCCCGCCAGCGCCAGCCCCAGGATGCCGCCCCAGTCCTGACACACCAGCGTTACGTCGGTGAGGTCCAGTTCGTCGAACAGCAGCGTCTCGAAGCTCTCGTAGTGGAGGTCGAAACTGTAGGCGTCGGGGTCGGTGTACTTGTCCGAGCGGCCGAGGCCGAGCATGTCGGGCACGATGACACGGCCGCGCTCGGCGAGGGTTGGAATCAGTTTCCGGTAGAGGACGCCCCACGTCGGTTCGCCGTGCATCAACAGGAACGTCTCCTCGCCGCTGCCCGCAACATCGACGTAGGCCATCTCGGCGCCGTCGTCGGTCACGGGGACCCGTTCGTGAGGGTAGTCGTAGTCCGGGACGTCCTCGAACCGTTCCTCGGGCGTGGTGACGATGGACACGGCCCACCTTCCGCGCGGCGAGTTATAACTGTTAGGCGAACGCTCGCCGTCGGGTAACATTGCTCAGAGAAGCCTACTTGAGTTCTCGGCCCGTACGGCGGGCATGGAGCACACCCCCGAGCACGACGTCACCGCCGAAGCGCCCGACAGCCCGGTCCACACGGTCGGCACCGACCACATGACCGTGATGGGCGGCGACGCCGCAAGCACCATCGCCTTCTACCGCGACCTGCTCGGCATGCCGCTCGTTCTCGAACAGCCCAACCTCGACGCGCCGGAGCTGACCCACCTCTTCTTCGACACCGGCGACGGCCGCATCCTCACCTTCTTCGTCGGCACCGACCGACCGACCCGCCCCCACCGCGGACCGGGCAACGTCCACCACCTGGCCTTCTCCATCGCCCCCGGGGAGTTCGACGCCACGAAGGAGGCGCTGAACGACGCCGGCTACGGCTTCAACGAGTTCGACCGCGGCGCCTTCCACTCGCTGTACACCCAGGACCCCGCCGGCCTCGTCGTCGAACTGGTCGTCGAGAAGTACGCCATCCCCGACGACCGGCGCGGCGAGGTGCTGGCGCTGGCCCACGAGAAGCGCGTCGATGCCGGCGCCGGCTTCGTCGACGACGAACACATGCAGGCCGCCCTGGAGGAACTGGGCCTGGACTCGACGCCCAAGTTCGAGGGCGAGGCGCCGACCGGGGCCGGCGTCTGAGGGCGGCGAGCGGCTTCCGGGAGACGATTCGCCCGACCGCTCCGTCCGTAACGTCGTCCGCGAGTTCGACCGACACCCGTTCGTGACGGCATCCCAGGGCGTGACAAGACCTATTACGCCCACCGTCGGAGCTACCGCCGTCCGCCGATGACCGACCCCCGACGGGAGAACCAGGACCTCTGGAACGAGTGGAGCGACGACTTCCAGGCGCTGTGGAACGCCGACACCGCCGAGGGCGGCCCGCCGCCGGCCCCCTCGCCGTTCGACCCCGAGGCGCCCGGCGGCCGCCAGCCGGAGGTGCTCGACTCCCTCGAGGACAAGGCGTACGTCGAGTTGGGCTGTGGCGGCGGCCAGGGCAGCGTCGGCACCGCCGAACTCGGCGCCGAGCCGGTCGTCGGGGTCGACTTCTCCGGCGAACAGCTACGGCACGCCCGGCGGTTGCGGGACCACTACGGCGTCGACGCACGCTTCCTCCAGGGCGACGTGACGGACCTGCCGTTCCCCGACGACGCCTTCGACGTGGCCTCCTCGGAGGCGGTCTACCAGATGATAGCAGACCTCGAGGGAGCGTTCCGCGAGGCCCGGCGGGTGCTCCGAGACGGCGGCGTCTTCGTCGTCAGCGTGCCACATCCCATCTACGAGATTCTCGACGTCGAGACGGGGACCTTCGAGCGGGACTACCTCGGTCCCGACCGGCGAACGATAACGATAGACGAGTCCTACGACGCCGAGATGGTGGTCTTCGACCGGACGGTCGGGGACCTCCACGACGCGCTCGTGGGGGCCGGCTTCGAGGTCCGACGGCTGCTGGAGACCAGACACCACCGCGCCGAGCACGGCGACCCCGACGACGAGGCGTTGCCCGACCTGCTGTGGAAGGTGCCGGGCAGCGTCCGCTTTTGCGCGGTCGCCGCCTGAGAGGGACACCGCACGGTCGGGACATCAAAAAGGATGCTCTCTCGACAGGGTGGGGTCGACTGGCTCGTGGCGCCGGCGTCTCGCCGCGAACGAAAGGTTTTGAGCCCGGGGGTACCCACGACAGGTATGCGAATCGATTCGCGGTTCCACGCGAGGTTCGGGGATGTCGTCGGGGGGCGGTCTGTCGTCGATGCGTTCGAAGCAAGGGCGTTCGTCGGGAGATGCCGGGGCGCCGTAGCCACGTTCGGGGAACGAACGCTCTCGCCCGGAAACGCCGGCGGAGGAGCCGAATGACCGATCCCGGTCTCGGGTTCGATCTCGGAATCGTCTCGCTGGACAACCGGGCCTTCGAGGGGAACAACAACAGCTACGTGCTCGGCACCGAGTCGGGAGCGACGACGACGCTCGTCGACACCGGCGTCGCCACCCCGTCGACCCGCGAGCAACTCCGGGACGGGCTGGCCGATCACGGCGTCGAGTTCGCCGACATCGAACAGGTGCTTTTGACCCACCACCATCCCGACCACACCGGACTGGCCGGCGAGATTCAGGCCGAAAGCGGCTGTGAGGTCTACGTCCACACCGCCGACGCGCCGCTCGTCGCACAGACGGACGAAGCGATGGTGGCCGCCGAGGAGCGCCTCAGGAGCGTCATCGACGAGTGGGGGATGCCGGAGGACAAACAAGAGGAACTGCTGTCGTTCGTCGGCGGTACCGCCGGTGTCGACGGCGATCCGCCCGAGGTGACGACCTTCGAGGACGGCGAGACGTTCGACCTCGGCAGCGTCGTACTCGAGGCAGTGCACATGCCGGGCCACGCCGCGGGCATGACGGGTTTCGCGTTCGACGGCCGCGACGGCGAGGAACTGTTCAGCGGGGACGCCATTCTCCCGTACTACACGCCGAACGTCGGCGGCGCCGATACACGGGTCGAGGACGCCCTAGCGAAGTACCTCGACACTCTCGCCGCCGCCGTCGAGCGCGGATACACCCGCGCGTGGCCGGGCCACCGCGGCCCGATCGTCGACCCGCCAGGGCGGGCGGCCGACATCGTCGTCCACCACCGCGAGCGAACCGAGCGCGTCGTCGACGTCCTCGTCGACGGCCCGGCGACGCCCTGGGAGGTCAGCGCCGAGTTGTTCGGGTCGCTGTCGGCCATCCACGTCCTCCACGGTCCCGGAGAGTCGTTCGCTCACCTCGAGCACCTCGAAGCGGCCGGCATCGTCGCCCGCGACGGCCGTCGGTTCGAACTGCTCGAGTCCGACCCGGAACTGGCGTCGCTGTTTCCCGACGTGTCGGCTGCGCTGTCACCGACGGCACAGCCCGGACGGTAGTTCCAGCTCCGCCTGTGCGCGCGCCGTACACGACCGACCGAGGGTTAAGCGACCGCCGCCGTTGGATACGGGTATGAACGACCCCGAGGCCGCGGTGGCGGATCTGCCTCCGAGCGCGAAGCTGGTCTACAAGACCCTGGAGTACGAGGGCTCGCTGACGCAATCACAGCTGGCCGAGGAGTCGCTGCTGCCCCAGCGAACCGTCCGGCACGCCCTCGGCAAGCTGCAGGACGCGGGGGTCGTCGAGGAGTCCGCCTACCTCATGGACGCCCGCAAGTCGATGTACACGGCGGTGTCGGCCGATGCCGACCCCGCCTCGGCGGCCGCGTGAACGGCGGCCCTTCTCCCGCCGTCTTCTTCGCTACTCCGCTTCGAGCGTCGAGAGTCGTGTAACCCGCCCCACCAGCGTCCCGTCGGACAGGTAGGCCTGCAGGACCCCGTCGCGTTCGCGCTCCCGGAGCCGGACCGTCCCGAACCGGTCGGCTCCCCCCTCCTCGATGCGAAGGCCGACGCCGTCGTCGTCGACGACGACGGTCCCGACCAGCCGCTGGTTCTCCCGCGGCTTCGGAACGACGAGCCGGACCCGCCGGCCCGCGAGTGTCCGTACGTCAGCCAGGTTCGGCCGTCCCATGGTCGCCGGCTCGGTTCGCGAGAGCAAAAGGGCGCCGCTCGGCCGGTGTCGTTCGGTTCGTCGAGCCGGACTGGTGGCTCGCTGTGCCCACTGTTCACTTCGCCGAGGCAGACTCACGACTCGCTTCGCTCGCCGTTCGTCCTTTCGAGGCGCTCACTCCGTTCGCGCCTCGAAGGGCATGGCGGGACCGAGCGAACCCGCAGGGTTCGCGAGGGTCGAGAGACGCCGTGGGCGTCTCTCGGGATTCGAGCCGGAGCAAGACGGTCGCCTCGCTCCACTCGGCGCTGCGTCTTGCAGGGTTCGAATCCCGTTCCGCTTCACTCGTCGCTTCGCTCCTCGTTGCACGGGCATGGCGGGACCGAGCGAACCCGCAGGGTTCGCGAGGGTCGCCATGCGCGCGAGCCGAACGAAGTGAGGCGAGCGGGCATGGCGGGATTCGAACCCGCGGTCTAGAGGTTAGGAACCTCTCGCCCTGTCCACTAGGCCACATGCCCAGCGATGGCTGTAGAAGTGGGGAACCGGCCGGTCGGTCCGTTCAGTTCTGTTCGGTTTCCTCGGACGTCTCGGCGTCGGAGATCTCGAACTCCTGGTCGGCCTCGGTGCCGGCGTCGGTCGTGGTTCCGGTGTCGACGCTCGTCCCCGAGTCGGTCGAGGGGCCTTCCTTCATCTCCTGAAGCTCCTGTTCGACCTCCTCGCGGCCCTTCTGGAACTCGCCCATCGCCTCGCCGGTCGAGCGGGCCAGTTTCGGTATCTTGTTCGCGCCGAACAGGAGCACCGCGATCAGCAGAATGACCAGCAGCTCCGGTCCGCCGGGGATGCCCAACTGCAGTGGGAGTGGGTCTACCATCGTACCCGTGGCTAGCCCACTGTCGATTATAGGCTTTTTCCTCCCCCGGGAATCAAAAAAGGCGGCAGTACCTGGGTCAGGCGTTGGAGCCTTCCGCTTCCGTCTCCGTGGTGACCTCTTCGCCGTCACTCGGTTCCTCCTGCATGCTCTCGAGTTCCTCCTCGACCTCCTGGCGGCCCTTCTTGAACTCGCCGGTGGCCGACCCCATCGACCGGGCGAGTTCCGGCAGCTTACTTGCGCCGAAGAGCAGTATCAACACGAGCGCGATGGCCCCCAACTCCAGCGGACCGAGCCCGCCGATGAACAGTGGCAGTGTCATACCTCTCCGTTCGCGCGGCTACTTGTAGGCCTTTCGCCGTCCACCGGTTGCCGACTCCCCGCTGGCGTCGGAAACGGCCAGTTTCAAACCGGCGGAACCGCACGTACCGATATGGTCGAAAAAGGCGACGACGCACCCGACTTTACCGCCCCGGCAGCGAAACCGAACGGCGACATCGAGGCCGTCTCCCTCTCGGAGACGCTCGCGGACGGGCCGACCGTCCTCGCCTTCTTCCCCGGTGCGTTCACGAGCGTCTGTACCGGCGAGATGGTGACGTTCCGCGACCGCCTGGACGAACTGGAGGCTGCGGGCGCCGACCTCTACGGCGTCAGCATCGACTCGCCCTTCTCGCTACAGGAGTTCGCCGACCAGCACGACCTGAACTTCCCGCTCGTCGGCGACACCGAGAAGGAACTCCTCGACGCCTACGATGTCCGGATGGACTTCGAGGCGCTGGACATCGAGGGCGTCGCCGAGCGCGCCGTCTTCGTCGTCGACGAAGACGGGACCGTCACCTACGCGTGGGTCGGCGACGACCCCGGCGTCGAACCCGACTACGACGAGGTCGTCGAGGCCGCGGCCGACGCCTGACCGCGGTGGGGCCGGACGTTTTTTCTCCGTGCCCGGCGTCCGACGGGTATGAGCGACGCCGACAGAACCGAAAGCGTCGACGGGTCGTGGGTCTACGACCCCGACGCGGAACACGCCTTCCCCGACGAACGGCTCAACGCCGTCCTCGAGACCATCCGGTCGGACACCGAGATCGCCGCGTACCTCGACGCCCAGAACGTCAACCCGGTCACCCGGAAGGGGTACAACGACCACGGCACGAAGCACATCGAGATCGTCCGCAACCGGGCGCTGCGGCTCTACGAACTGCTCAAGCGCGGCGGCGTCGAGTTCAACGGCGCACACGACCAGGGCCTCGACGAGGCCGACGAACCCGTCATCGTCGCGCTCGCGGCGACGCTGCACGACATCGGCCACGTCGTCCACCGCGACGACCACCCCTACTACTCGATCCCGCTGGCCGCGGACATCCTCGACCGGATACTTCCCGAACTCGGCTTCTACGACATCGGCGAGACGGTCCGCCTGAAGGGGGAGGTGCTGCACGCCATCCTCTGTCACCACACCCCCGAGAAGCCGCTCACCCACGAGGCCGGCGTCGTCCGCGTCGCCGACGCGCTGGACATGGAGCGGGGCCGCTCCCGCATCCCCTACGAGAAGGGCGGCCGCGGCATCAACACCATCTCGAGTCAGGCCATCCGGAACGTGACGTTACAGCCCGGCGACGGGACGCCGGTGCTGGTCGAGATCGAGATGGTCGACGCCGCCGGCGTCTTCCAGGTCGACGAACTCCTGAAGGCGAAGCTCCGGGACTCCCGTATCGAGGAGGCGGTCCGAATCGTCGCGGTCAACACCCACAGCGACGACGAGGACCTCGTCGAACGCATCGAGATGTAACCGGGTTCGCGTACCGGATCACTGGGTGAACCCGGTCCCGCGCAGCGAGGTCAGCCCCTCGTCGGCGGCCTCCGCCTCGGCGTCGAACACCGCACGGATGGTGTTGTAGGCCTTCTCGTCGTGCATCCCGGGATCCATCGTGAACACGCCGAACATATCGCCCGAGCTGATCCGGGCCGTGAAGACGTGCAGGAACCGAAACAGCGTCTGCTGTTCGGTGTACATCAGCGCCGTCGAGACCGAGGCGAACCCGACCCGGACCGAGCCGGGATCGTCCGCCTCGTCCAGCAGCTTTGCGAACTCCAGGCTGATGCCGGTCAGATCGCCCGGCGAGCTCAACTGCCGAACGCGGGCCTCCTCGACCTCCGATTCACGGCTCGTACAGTCGATGATTCCGAGCTGGTCGGGATCGGCACCGCGGTCCAGCAGTTCCTCGACCACCTGGGCGGCGCCCGTGTTCGTCGTGATGAGGATGGTCGATTCCCCGTCGTCGGGCGCGATCGCGTCGAAGAGCCGACCGTCGGTCAGCGCGGACGTCCCCGTCAGGAGGAGGCTCGTCCCCGGGTCGAAGGACACGGGTCCGTCGAAGCCTTCGACGCGGTAGCTCACTCTCGACCCTCCTCTCCCTCGTCCGGTCGGTCACCGCCCTTCCCTTCGAGGTCCCGGACCATAGCGACGAACTCGTCGCTCTCCATGTCCGGCAGTGCCTCGTCGAGACTGGCCCGAATCCCGGCGATGCGTTCTTCGAGTTCGGCGAACTCCTCGCTGTCTTCGAGCTCCTCTTCGGGCTTGGAGGACTGCAACACCGCCTGCTTCGAGACCAGCGCGTACAGCTCCTGTTCGAGGTCGGCGTACTCCGTCCGCGAGAGCAACCGACGGATGGTCTCCAGGAGCGTCTCCTGCTCGACGGGCTTGGTCAGGTAGTCGTCGAACCCCATCGTGATCACGTCGAAGTCGGGTTCGACCGCGGTCACCATCGCCACCTTACAATCCGTCGAGCGACTCCTGACCTCCTCGAGGACCTCGTCGCCGCTCATCCCCGGCATCAGCCGGTCGAGCAGCACGACGTCGACCGCCTCGTCGAACTGCTCGAGGGCCTCCTCACCCCCCTTGGCCGTTCGGACGTCGTACTCGTCGTCGAGCCACCGGACGTACAGCTCGATGAGAGCCTGCTCGTCCTCGACGACGAGGACCGTCGGTTGATCCGATTCCGTCATCTACTACCGGCCTTTTTGTGGGGAGGAACGTATAGTTTGGCTTCGGATTGTGCGATACGGTCGTCGGAGACGGATCCGTCCCGGACGGATCGTCCGTGTTCACTGACGTGAAACGCTCGGGAACTGCCGCTACAGGTCCTCCGACTCGCTGACTCGGTTCCCGTTCCGGTCGTAGACGGTGATGTTGACCGCGGCCGGTTCCCCATCGAGGTCGTGTCGGATCTGCGGGGTGAAGAACGTCCCGCTGTCGGAGCTACCCTGGAGCTGGTGGGTCTTGTTCAGGAGGACGGTACTGGAGTCGTTGACCCCCAGTTCGATGTAGTCGAGTCCCGACCCGCCGGTGTCACTCGCCTTGTAGTTCACGGATATCGTGGTGGCGTCACTGGTGAGCGTACAGGACAGGATCGTATCCGAGATGACGGGGATGTTGACGTCCCCGAACGTCGTACAGACGTCGTAGGTGTTGCTGGTGACGGTCACGTTATCGAGGGTCGGCTTCTCGTCGTCCAGCCGTGGATCGAACGTCACCAGCATGTTGATGTCTTCGGGGTCGTTCTCGGGATCGAAGTCGTAGGAGGGGTCGGCGGGGTCGCCCTCGTAGCTGGCGTTGACCTCGACGACGCCCTGCGGGCCACCGAAGTAGCTGACGGCCGGCCGGCCGTCGTCGGTCGTGTTGGCTTCCACCGATTGCGTGCCGGTGCTGTTGAAGCTACCCGAGTCGACGGTGATGTTGACCGACTCACCGCTCACCGGGTTGTTGTACCTGTCCCGGACCTCGACCGGGAGGATGTTCGCCTGGTCGATCTGTAGTTGCCGGTTCGACGAGCGCGTCACGTAGGTGGCGTTCGGATCGGGGACACCGTTCCCGACCCCGACCTGTGGCACCCGGAGGTTGTACGCCTTGGTTCCGTTGAGCCGCACCTCGACGCGACTCCCGTTCTGGACGACGCCCCGGACGTTGTCCGCGTCGGCGAGCATCTCCTCCCACTGGGAGGCGTTGAGCCTTGTGGGGACGTTGATCGTGATGTTTTGGCCGCTCTGGTCGGGTTCGATGGTGACCGTTCGGGCCGGCGCGCTCGTCGCCTGGGCTTCCAGCGACAGCGCGGTCGACTGCCCCTGCGAGAGGTTCCCGTTGAGCAGCATCAGCGAGATGGTGTTTCCTCGGACCAGATTGGTCTCGTCGTCGACGATGGTCGTGTTACCGAAGTCCCGATAGACAGTCCCGTACTCCAGCACCGTCACCGGGGCCTCGTCGTACTCGTTGTACGTCGGGTCGTACTCGAGCCGTCGGCTCGTCAGGTTCGTCATCGAGCCGTTGACGTAGTCCCTGGTGTGCTCGTCGGTTGCGTTGATGTTGTAGATGCTGACGGAGCCGTTCCCTGCCGAACGTATCTCGCCGCCGGGTGGATCGGGATTGAAGAACAGCAGTCGGGAGGGATAGGTCGTCCCCATCTGGATCTTCACCGACTTGGGCGTGCCCGTTACGGCGACCTCCGACATCGCGGTGTTGAAGTTGACGAAGTCGCTCTGCAGTTCCTGGTTGTGGTTGAACTCGACTTTCTGGTTTGCAGCGGGGATCGCCTGCGTCTGTAGGATCGCAAGTAGTGTAATCAGGATACCGAACACCAGAATGGCCCCGATTACTTCCGATACACCTCTCTCGTCCGCACGAAGTCGTTCTATCATATCAAATCACCAGGAAGACGATGGCCGTGATCGTCACGAGGCCGATGCTGTACTTCAGCCCCGCGAGGACGTTGTTCTCCGCGAGTTTGCCGGCCAACAGTCCGCTACCGATGCCCTGAATGAGCGCCGAGTGGAGGAACACCGCCCGGTAGACGCCGACCGGCACGTCGCCGACGCTTGCGACGCCGGCGACGCCGCCGGGGGCAGCCTCACCGCCGACCTCGCCGGTCGTCCCCGAGAGGTTACTTATCGGCGTCAGGTAGCTCGTGTCGAGCATGACGATGACCGCCAGGAACACGAGGAAGCCGATGACGACGATGGCAGTGTAGGCGCCCATCTCGCTGCGGCGCTTGCGCTCTATCTGGTAGCGGTTGCGGGTGTCCTCCGCCGCGATGGAGATGATCTGTGAGAGGTTGCTCGACGAGCGGTTGCCCTTGGCGATGAGCTTCATCGTCCGGGTCACCTGCGGGACGCGCAGGCGGTTTGCGAACTCCAAGAGCGCTCGCTCGACGTCCTCGTTCCAGGCGATGTCGTTGCGCACCTTCCGGAGTTCGTCGGCCAGGGCGCCCTCGGACCACCGCGAGACGAGGTTCAGCGCCTCGACGAGCCGGATGCCCATCTGGTTGGCGCTGGAGAGGATGTTCAGCGTGTCGGGGAACCGCTTTGCAATGGAGCGCTTGCGCCGCCGCTGGGACTCGTACAGCCCCGCGAGCGGGACCGTGACGACGAGGAACGGAACCACGAACAGGCCGAGCGTTCCCTGGACGGGCGCGTCGAACAGCCCCTCCAGCGATGTCGGGACCGCACCGCTGACGACGAGCCCACCGAGACACAGCAGCGCCACCGGGACGGTCAGCGCCAGCGAGAGGAGCGGGTTCCGCTCGCGGATCTGCTGGATCGGGTTCTCCAGTTTCGCACGGCGCTCGTCCCGCTTCTTTCTGTCCTCGTACTCCTCGTAGTCCGGGTCGGCCTGCACCTGATTGCTCCACTCGGTCCGGAACTCCGAGCGCTCGATCTCGAGGGTCTCGGTCGACTCCGCGTACGGCTTTGCGAGAATGTCGACCGCGGCCAGGAAGCCCAGCATCCCCAGCGGGAGCCCGACGTAGACGAGGAAGAACGCCTGCAGCAGTGCGTCGCCGCCCAGCAGCGTGATGACCATCAGCGTGACGATGAGAAACAGCGGCGCGGCGACGAAGGCGACGATGAATATCTCCGAGAGGATCGACAGCGTGTCGAGAAAGCCCTCTTGTTCGTCGCGGGCCTGGTCCATGTAGGTGCCGGCCTCGTCCTCGAGGAACGTCGAGAAGTCGCTGCCGGAGTCGAGCACGGAGATCATGTCGTCGATGAACTGTTCGAGGTTCTCGGAGGGCGTCACGGAGCGGGCGTCCCGCAGCGCCGAAAAGAGGTCGTTGCCGAACAGTTCGACGTCGCGGACGACCACGTCGAACTCCTGGGCGACCTCGCCGTAGACGTCCTCGGCCTCCGCCAGTTCCTTCAGCACCTCGAAGGAGTTCATCCCGCCGTGGCTCAGCGCGTACATGTAGACGATGGCGTGCGGAAGCAGGATATCGATCTGGCGCTCGCGGGTGCTGGCACGCATCAGCGGGTAGTAGTAGCCGGTCACGAAGGCGCCGCCGGCGAACAGCCCGACGGAAACGAGAATGAGCAGGACGGTCAGCCCGCCCTGCAGCGCCACCGACGAGACGCCGAGGCTCTGCCAGCCGCCGAAGATGAAAAGCTGGAGGCTCAACGCGGTCCCGAGAATCAGGCCGACGGCGGCCGCGATGAGAGTGTAGCCGACGATCCGCTCGAGGTAGATGTCGTAGGTGTACCCCATGCGGGCCTGGTTGAGCCAGCGCTGGAGGTCCTTGAACCCCGAGGGGTTCAGGAGGAAGTACGTCCGTATCCGGCCGTGTTCGTCCCGGAGGCGCTCGCGGTCGTCCTCGGAGAGGTCGTGCCGTTCCGGGAACCGCTGTTCCAGTTCGTAGTCCGGAATCGGGGTCGCGTCCTCGATGTTACCCTGGCTCATTCCTCTTGGAAGTCCCCCGGTTCGAGGGTGCCCTCGTCGACCTTCTCGAGCAGCCGTTCCTGGTTGTTACCGAACATGTGGATGGCGGAGGTGACGTCGTGGTAGTCGGAGATGTCGTTGTCGACGAGGTACTGCAGGAACTCGCGGCGCTTCCGCAGTTCCTCGGCGAGTTCGCGGCCGCTCCAGCCGCGGTCGTCGGCGATGTCCTGCAGGACCTGGGAGTTGTTCACCCGCTGGATGGTGTCCTCGTCGGCGTCCCGGGCGAAGATGTCGATGGCACGGATCGAATCCTCGGCGTCGCCGCCGGGCAGGATCTCCGTGACGCCGTCGTTCCGTCGGACCCGGTCGCCGTCCATGAACGTCTGCTTCTGGATGGAGATGATGTCCAGTTCCAGCACCATCTGGGTCGGGACGTTCAGCGGCTGGTTCTCCAGGCGGTTGAGGACGCCTTCGACGCTCTCGGCGTGGATGGTGGTGTAGGCCGTGTGGCCCGTCCCGATGGCCTGGAAGAAGGTGAACGCGACGTTCTGCTGGGTCCGTATCTCCCCGACGAGCAGGTACTCGGGGCGCTGCCGCAGCGCCGCCTGCAGGAGTTCGTACATCGAGACCTCGCCGCGGCCCTCGGAGGTGATGGACTCGCGGGTGAGGCTCTGGATCCAGTTGTCGTGCGGGAGCGTGATCTCGCGGGTGTCCTCGATGGAGACGACCTTGGCGTCCTCCGGCACGAACATCGAGACCGCGTTCATCGAGGTGGTCTTGCCCGACCCGGTACCGCCCGAGAAGATGAGAGAGCGGTTGTTCTCGATGGCCAGCCAGAAGTACGCCATCTGCTCGGTGCTGAACGTGCCGCGCTGGATGAGGTCGACCGGCGTGAAGGGGATGGTGGCGAACTTCCGGATGGTGAAGTTCGATCCCCGGGTCGCCACGTCAGAGCCGAACGTGAGCTGGACGCGGGAGCCGTCCGGGAGCGTCCCGTCCATCAGCGGCTCCGAAACCGACACCTGCTCGCCGGCCCGCTGGGCCAACCGTAGCGCGAAGGAGGACAACTGCTGTTTCTCGAAGGTGATGTTCGTCGGCATGTCCCGGTGTTCGGTGTGGTAGACGTAGACCGGGATGCCGACGCCGTCACAGGAGACGTCCTCGATGTTGGGGTCCCGCATGATCGGCTCGATGGGACCCAGGTGGACGAAGTCACGGAGCAGGTAGTACTTCAGCTTCAGCAGCGAGCCGTCTTCGATGGTCGCCGCGGCGTGGTCGGAGATGATCTCCTTTGCCTTCTCCTCAAAGATGGCCTCGCGGTCGTCGCCCTCCTCTAAGTCCTGGTACATGAGGCTGTTGCGCAGTATCTTCACCAGGTCTTCGCGGACGTACTCCTCGAACTCCGAGAGGTGTGGTTCGTGGACCCGATACCGGAGCTTGTCCTCGCCGTCACGACGGAGGATGGAGACGTAGGCGTACGGCTTGTCGACCCAGAGCCGCTCTACCTCCTCGTGGTTGTCGAGATACGAGAAGTCGAAGAACCGCCCCTTGATGAACTCGGTGTCGGGGCGACTCGCAAACGTCTCGTCGATGTCGGTCTCTCGGAAGTAGTCGTGGACTTCCCGGAGTATCTCTCCCTTTATCGGGTGGTCGGAGACGAGCTTTCGTTGATCTCCCGTCGCAGCCTCGGTGGCCGAGGAACCCCCCGATTCGGCGTCCGTACTGGCCTCCCGGTCCGACCCGTCGGGACCCTCTCGCTCCTGGTCCGAATCCTGCCACTCGAACTCCTCGTCTCCCTCGGCGGTCTCGCTGTCGCTGCTCATGAGAATCCTCCCCGTCGGAAAGCGTGGGTCCGTTGCATCTTCCACAGCCGTACTATATATCGGTTTGATGACATTATCGTTGATACCACCTGTTTTTTACGCTCGCTTAGACCTCTGGCGCATGTCGCCACATCTGTCGGAGGATGAGGGAGGACATGCCTGATAATTCGTTACTATATGCGGAGCCTAATATTGTTGGCGAATAAAACCATCCGTGAATCCACCAAAAGTTCACACGTCCGTTTTATAAAACGCGATCCCGGCTCGGGTGGTCCACTCGGGCTCCGAATCGCCGTGACTCGAACGCCGCGACGTGTCGGGTGCATCTCCACCTTCTCGACGGAATCCCCCGGATTGATCGACGACGCGTACCGATAAATATCGTTCGAGCGATTTCTATTCCTGATAATACCTTGCTGGAGGAACCGGTCGACCCCGAGACCGCCTCGCCGACCGGAACTCGCGTGGGGACGACGGGAAATCAAAGCGGCAAACGACCGCAGGGAGTGCGTTCACGGGTCGCTTCGCTCCCCGTTCACGTCTTCGAGACCTCACTCTGTTCGGTCTCGCAATGCGCCGACCGGGATTTGAACCCGGGCCATGAGCTTGGAAGGCTCAGGTCCTACCACTAGACCATCGGCGCGCTCGTCACACCGTTCCTCGCGCCCCGGGGTTCGTGATTCCTTCGGAATCACTCACCATCGGCGCTCACTTCGTTCCTCGCGCCGTGACTCGCGGTTCCTTCGGAACCGCTCACCATCGGCGCTTGTCGGTAGTAACACACCGCCCACTAAGGGCCTTTCCGTTCCCCGTCGCTGGGGGTAACGACCGCATAGCAGTTGCCGCTGGAGCGCCACGACCGAACGACCGTCAGGTCGCTGGCGGCGAGGTCGGCGTCGAACTCCGGGGGCGCGTAGATGTGATAGAAGCGGGGGACTGTCTCGCCGTCCGGGAGCGTCCAGTCGACGTGCGTGTCGAAGCCGACCTCGGCGTCGGCCGGGGCGTCGAAGCGGTCGTGGGTCGTGCTCCAGGCACTGACGAGCGCCTCGCCGCCCGGCGAAAGCACCCGGGCCAGTTCGTCGAGGCTCCGCCGTCGGAGTCCCCGCTCGGGGAGGTGATGCAGCGTCGCAACGTAGACCGCCAGGTCGACGGCGTCGTCAACCAGCGGGAGCCGCGAGGCGTCGCCCTGGAGGAAACTCCCTTCGGGAACCCGCTCGCGGGCCAGCGCCAGGAGGTTCCGGCTCGCGTCCACCCCGACGACGCGTTCGGCGTGCTCGACGAGCACCTCCGCGTTCCGGCCGTTGCCACAGCCGACGTCGAGGGCGGTGCCGACCTGCCGGTCCGCACAGAACGTCTCGGTCTCCGGCCACGGGTACGCCCGAGTCCGTGCGAAGTGCTCGGCGATGGCGTCGTAGGTCTCCCGGACCGTCCGGCGGTCGTCGGCCATGCCCGACGTTCCGGCGGCGGCCCCAAGAACGGCGCGGTTCATCACCCGAGAAGGGTCAGGACGACGTACGTGATCGTCAGCATGACCGTCGCGTGCTTGACGCCGTCCTTGATCGAGCCGCCGCCCATCATCCCGCCGACCAGCCCGGAGAGCAGCGACTGGATGAGCGCCGCGTGGAAGAAGACGAGCCGGAACGGCGGGACGTCCCCGCCCTCGATGCCACCGATGACGCCGGGCGCCTGCGCCAGCGAGTCGCTGTCGATCCCGCTGGTGTCCGGCAGGTTCGGTATCAGGACGTAGTCGATTGCCACGATGACGACCAGGAAGACGAGAAAGGAGATGTAGATGACGACGAGGTACGTGAGCATCTCCTGGCGACGCTGCCGGCGGAGCCGCTGGTCGGCGCGGGCCTGCTCGGCAGCGATGCGCAGCACGGGCCCGATCTCGTTGGAGGCCCGCATCGCGTTGGTGATGAGCGTCACGACGCGGGTGACCGAGGAGGTCTGGACGCGGCTCTCGAAGCGGTCCAGCGCCTGCTCGACGGTCGCTCCCCACTGGATGTCTCGCC
Organism: Natronomonas marina; assembly: GCF_024298905.1. Taxonomy (NCBI): domain Archaea; kingdom Methanobacteriati; phylum Methanobacteriota; class Halobacteria; order Halobacteriales; family Natronomonadaceae; genus Natronomonas; species Natronomonas marina. Next base: position 2,315,270 of record NZ_CP101154.1, on the reverse strand, counting down.
AGATGCGCTCGACCTCCTCGTCGAGGGGGCCGAGGTCGCTCTGCCGGACCCGATCGAACGAGGAGACGACCGCAGTCCCCGCCTCGTTGAGGCTCGCAAGCCGGTCCAGCAGATCCGGGACCGACCCCTCGAGACGCCTGAGCCGGCGCTTGCTCACCTCGTAGACGAGCGTGAACGTCGCCATCAGAAAGAGGACGGCCTGGATGACGAGGTCGTCGGCGACGCGGACGTCGAAGCCGCCGGCCGAAAGCGCCGTCGGCAGTCGATAGAGTGTGACGCCGACGGCGATCGGAACGGTGACGTAGAGGACGAGGATCGGCCGCTCTACCATCGACTGCAGCGGGGACGCGACCGTATCCCGGAGCGACCGGATTCGCTGGTGGGCATGCAGGCGGCCGTGGTTGACCCGGGAGTTCGGCCGGAGGTAGCCGCCGTCCGACCGGACCCCGCGCAGCGAGTTGCCGCCGTCCTCGCCGCCGATCAGCACTCGCCCGCTGTCCCGGGAGATCCGCAGCGGCTGGGTGACGTCCGCGAGGTAGGCGACGAAGATCAGGTTCACCGCCGGCAGGACGACGTAGGTGATGACCTGGAGGGAAAACAGCGTGTTGCCGGCGACGACGCCGATGATGAACAGTATCGTTATCAGAAAGAGCATGCCGGCGACGACGACGGTGACGTACACTTCTGCCGTCGTCGCCAGCAAATCGAGTATCTCTCGCTGTTGTTCCTCGGCCTCCTCGCGGTAGCGTTCGTACTGGTTCCGGAGGAACTCCGAGATGTTCCCGCCGCTCTGGAGGACGCTCCCGAGGTTCTCGCTGAACTGTTCGAACTGGTTCGAGGGTGTCCGGCGGGAGGTCTCCCGGATAGCGGTCACGAGGTCGACGCTGAAGAGGTCGATGCTCCGGACGGCGACGCCGATCTCGGTCGCGCTCTCGCCGAAGACGCCCTCGTTGCGCGACAGCGCCCGCATCACGTCGGGAAACGACATTCCGCCCCGGGTCAGCGCGTAGACGAACGCGACCATCCGCGGCATCCCGGCGTCGATCTGTCGCCGCCGGGTGTCGGCCCGTACCGACGGGAGGTTCCACCGAACGAGGTAGGCGGCGGCACCGCCGATCGCGCCGAAGAGCGCCGCCGAAAAGAACACCGCGATTGCGACCCCCGCCTGCACGCCGACGACGGCGGCAGCCCCGTTCAGGACGGCCTCGATGCGTTCGGGCCTGGGCGCGTTCGAGAAGACCCCCAGCCGCGGGAGCCGGAACGTCAGGCTCTCGGTCAGCCCCGCCTGCTCGATGACGAGGAACGCGAGGTAGGCGCCGACGACCGTGCTCGCGATCGCCGACCCGAGGATGTACAGGCGGGTTCGTGTGGCGTACTCCCGGTACGGCGTCCCGATAGCCGCCGTCCGGAGGAGTCGCTCCCGCCGGCTCTCGGGTTCGACCTCGATGCCGGAGAAGAGCGCGAACGACAGCCTGGCGACGACCCGATCGAGCAGCTCGCTGTACGGAACCAGCACGAACAGACAGATGACCGAAAGCGCCGCCAGCAGTGGGAGATAGACCAGCAGCATCTACTGGTCCGCCGCGTCGATGGCCATGGCCCCCACGTTGCCCTCCAGTTCGCCGATCCGGTCCATCACTTCGCCCGGCCTGGCGTAGTAGCGGTTCACCATCGCCGTGAAGTCCTGATACTGGTCGATCCCTTCGTCCCAGAGGTACTTGAGGAACTTCCGGCGGCGCTGCATCTCCCGCAGCAGTTCCGACTGGGCCCACCCGCGCTCCTCGCGTATCTCGTCCAGCAGCTTCTTGTTGCCCTCCCGGAAGCTGTCGTCGGCCGACCGCCACTCGTAGGCGTTCGTGTAGTCGAGTTCGCCGGTCCGCTGGTCGATGCCCTCGATTTCGGCGATGGCGTCGGCCCGGCGGACCCGCTCGCCGCCGAACCGGGCCAGCGTCTGCACGCAGAGGACGTCCAGCGACTGGACCATCGGCCGGGGAACGTTGATCGGCTCGTTCTCCAGACGGTTGATGACGGTCTGGACCGAGTCGGCGTGCATCGTCGACAGCGTCGTGTGGCCGGTGTTCATCGCCTGGAACAGCGTGATGGCCTCCTCACCGCGGACCTCGCCGACGATGATGTACTCGGGGCGGTGCCGCAGCGCCGACCGGAGCAGGTCGTACATCGTGACGTTCGACCCCTCGTCGAGCCGTTCGCGGGTGACACTGGAGAGCCAGTTCTCGTGGTGCAGCGCCAGCTCGCGGGTGTCCTCGATGGTGATGAGCTTCGAGCGCGGCGGGATGAACATCGAGATGGCGTTCATCGAGGTGGTCTTCCCGGAGGCCGTCCCGCCGGCGAAGATGATGTTCTTGTTGTGCTCGATGGCCATCCAGAGGTAGGCCATCTGCTCCAGCGAGTAGGTGCCGAACTCCAGGAGGTCGATGGGGGTGAACGGCTCCTCGCTGTACTTCCGGATGGTGAACGCCGAGCCGTGCGGGGTCACCTCCTCGCCCAGCGCCAGTTCGGCTCGGGAACCGTCCTCCAGGGTCGTCTCGACGATCGGGTTGCCGACGGAGATGTGTCGGCCCGCCTGCTGGGCCATCCGGACGATGTAGCTGTCGAGTTCCTCCTGCTGGAAGGAGACGTTCGTCTCGATGTCCTGGTAGTCGTCGTGGTAGGCGTACAGCGGGACCTCGTAGCCGTCACAGGAGATGTCCTCGATGTTCGGGTCGTGCATCAGCGGGTCGATGCGCCCGAAGCCACGGAACCGACGGTAGAGGTAGTAGTAGAGCCGATAGAACCCGGCGACGTCGGTGTCGACGCCGTACTTCTCGAGGCGGGTCTTGAGCTCCCGCCTGAGGGCGTCTTCGGGGTCGTCGTGCGAGTCGCCTTCGCCGTACAGAAGCGGGGTCCGGACGTCGTCGTACAGCGCGTCGATGAGTTCGGTCTCGAAGGGGTCCAGCGACGGTTCGATGGCCCGGTAGAGGTGCTTGTCCGCCCGGTCGTCGTACGTGACCACCACGTACGCGAAGGGGGGGTTCAGCCAGTAGCGGTCGACAACGCGGTCCTCGAACTCGACATCCTCGACGATCGGCCCGTGGTCGTTCGGTCGGTACTGCTCGTCCGGGACGCTCGACCCCCGGAGTATCTCGGCGGTCCGCGACAGCCGCTCACGAACGGTCGACAGAGTGCTGTTTCCTTGAGTGCGTGCCATCGATCGGGGCCTCCGACAGCGGTCCGTGGGTGTCTGTCGCGCTATACTTCCTCTGCCCGTATAAATCCCGCTGGCGACTCGACGCCTGACCCGTTAGGCGGACCGTACTCCGCCGCCCGCGGCGGCTCCGGGGGGCTGGCCGTCAGCAGTGCGTGCCACGAGGACCCGTCTCACGCCCTGTCGACGATCAGGAGGAGCCCCCCGAACACGTACATGAACACGACGCCGACGGGGACCGTGACGCCGGAGAACCCGACGGAGACGTAGTAGGTCGCGGCGGTAAGCGGCAGGGCCGTCGCCAGGAGTAACCCGCCCATTACCCGGACGGGATCCAGCGGCGACCGTTCGGCCAGCCGTTCGTCGAAGGCGTAGTAGAGGACGCTCCAGGCCAGCGCGAGCGCGAAGACGGCCGCCGCGGCCAGCCACAGTCGGTACCCCATCGCCACGCTCGACCCCTGCGGGAATCCGGGAGCGTCGTGGACGAAGACGAACGGGTCGGCCGCCTCGCCGAGGTCGATGCCGGACAGGAACTGGACGAAGGCGGGGAGAAAGTGGATGCGGAACAGCCGGAGATCGCCGAGGCTCGTATACGAGACGCTCCAGGGCAGCAGCGCACACAGCCACGCCGACAGCACGGCCAGTTCGCCGGCGTACTCCGAACGGACCCACATACCCGTCCGGGTGTCCGAGAGGGGATAAAAGCTACCGAACGACACCCACTCGGAGTCGGATCGGTGCGGCGGCCGATGCGGCCGGGTCTGACGGTGGCGTTACGTTCATGCCGTCGGCCCTCGTAGAACCGTTAGCAACAAGGGATGCGGCGTGATTACTTCACTCTGGCTGTCGACGGCGTCGGCGACGAGGCGAACCGACGGCCGGTGGTCACCATCGGCTACGATGGCCCGGCCGACCAGCTAGAAACGCGGATGACGAAAGGCGGATCGCTGCTCGGGGAGTCGGAGGTAGACGTCGGTTACCGGCTCCAGGGGGCCGAGGACGACGGCGCCGGCGTGCTCGCTATCGCCGACCGCGTCACCGGCGAGTACGTCCTCGAACTCAACGCCGGGGCCGAGGACGTCTTCGCGCTCGTCGAGGCCGCACGGGAGTTCGGCCAGGCGACCGACACCGAGGACCGCTACCGGATCGTCGTCGAGTCCGGCGGCGACCACCTGGCGACGTACGACAAGTCCACGCTTCTCGTCTACGACCACGAGGGCGAACTCCTCCGGAGTCGGAGTCTCATCCCCAGCGGCGTCGAACTGTAACCCGGTCTCGACGACCCCTCACCGACGGCCCTCGACGTTCGAGACGGCCGAAAATCGAGTCTCCCGAATTAGCGTATGAGGCCCGTGACGACGCGCGATTCGGCCTTCCGGAGGTGTTCGTCGACGGTCGAGGGCGCACACCCGAGGTTCTCGGCGATGTCCTTGTGGGTTGCCTTCCGCGGCACGTCGTAGTAACCCTCCTGTACGGCCGTCTCGAAGACCTCCAGTTGGCGGTCCGTCAGCGGCGAGAGCAGGTCCTCGTTGCCGGGGATGTACGTGCCGGCATCGTTGACCGAGAACTCGAGGGTGTCGGGGATGGTCCCCAGCGCCGCCCGGAGGTTGTCGTGGGTGCCGACGAGCGTCGCTCGCAGTCCGTCCTCGGCGAACTCGAGCGGCGTATCGACGATGAGCGTGTGCTCGTGGGCGACGTCCAGCAGCGTTCCGCCTTCCTCGGCGGCCTTCGCCTGTACGAACGCGTGGTAGCCGTCCCCTGCGAGGTCGACCACCTCGTGATCGAAGACTGCCGGCTGTCCGTCGAGGGCGTCGTCGAACGCCTCCCCGTTGCCGGTCACGCGGTAGAGCAGCACCGTCGTCCCGTCGGCCCGGGCGTCGACGTGCAGCAGCGCTTCCCGCGTTATCGCGCCGTGGTCCGCGAGGAACCGGTCGATGGGGTGGATCGCCCGCTCCGTCGGTGAGAGACTGAGTTTCAGGTACCTCATGGGTTCTGCGGTCTACCCCACACCGGGGTAGGACGGGGATTTAAGGTTCTGACAAAACCTTCCAAACGTTGCCAGCCTTTCACAGGATCCGGGAGCGGAAACGCTTTGAAGGCGGCTCACCCACCTCCGATATGGACTGGCCGCACGACCCCGACGGCGAGGAGGGTTCGGAGGGGATGCGCAAGTACGGACAGGCGATACTCGCAAAGAAGCTCGACGAGGACGAGGACTTCCCGCTGGAGAAAGCCGAGTTCGTCGAGGCGCACGGCGACGAACCGGTCCGGCTCAACCACGAGCGGGTCGTCAGCGTCGCCGACATCTTCGAGAACGTCGAGGAGACGGAGTTCGAGGACATCGTCGCCTTCCACAAGGCCGTCGGCCGGGCGATGCGCGGGGCGGGGATGTGGGAGATAGACGTCGAAAAACACGCCTGAGGACCCGGCCGGTCGGCCGTCGGACCGTTGGCCCGGGACGCCCGCGGTCGAGCGCCGCGGATGGCAAGGCAAATACCGGACCGCGCCGAACCTGCGGGCGTGACGAACACGCAGTTGACGCTCATCCAGATAGACAACTACGGTCCCTGGACCGTGACGCCGGAGCCCCGCCGGGAGGTGGACCTCCAGACGATGCAGTCGCGGCTCTACGCGGACCTCTCACAGCTGTTCGGCAACCGCGAGGGGTACGTCTTCTTCACCCGATTCGACAACATGGTCGCGGTGACCAACGGCCTCGACGTCGACGACCACGCGCTGATTCAGGAGTCCATCGCCAACCGCTACCCGGTGACGGTCAGCCTGTCGATCGCGGTCGACCCCTCGCCGGCCGAGGCACTCGGCGTCGCCACCAGCCAGCTTCAGGATGCCGGCAGCGCACAGGACCGGGGCCGGACCGAGATACTGAAGGGGACGCCGCTGGCCGACACCGAGCGGGCCGGCACCGATGTCCAGATCGCCCACTTCGACGTCAACGACGCCACCGGCAAGTACACCGACCGCCTCAACGAGTTCGACTCCTTCATCAACATCGAGCAGGGGTACGCCGAGTTGATGCGGTACATGCGGCGGGCCCACGACTCGCTGTCGTTCTTCGTCGGCGGCGACAACATCATCGCGGTCTGTGAGGCGATCGACCAGGAGGGCTACGCCGACGCCGTGGAACACGTCCACGAGTCGGTCGGCGTCGACCTGAAGGTCGGCGTCGGGCGCGCGGAAACCGCCCAGGAAGCCGGCATGGCCGCCAAACACGCCCTCGAGACCTGCCGGGAGGAGACCACCGACGTCGAGTTCGCCGAGTGAACGGCCCCCCGGCGGCCCGACCCCGGAAAACGACCCGTTTGGTCGGTAGCCACCGATTAATATCGGCGTTTGTGAACGTAACCTGGGCATTCCTTGGTCTTTTTATCTCGGTGAACCCCATCCACGAGGCTTAATTTTATATGCCAACGGTTGCTGGGGATGGGTATGTCACGCGACGTGCAACGACGAGACATGCTGAAGGGTGTAGGAATTGCGGGGATTTCGTTCGGCCTCGCCGGATGTACCGGCAACGGCAACGGCAACGGCAATGGGAACGGGAACGGCAATGGGAACGGCAACGGCAACGGCAACGGCAACGGCAACGGCAACGGTGACATGGGCCGGACCCTCAAGCAGGGCATCCTCCTGCCGCTGACCGGTGACCTCGGGTCGCTGGGCAAGCCCATCCGTGATGGCGCAATCCTGCCGAAGGCTCAACTCGAGGGCAATATCGACTTCACCATCGACCTCCAGCAGGAGGACACCGAGACCAACCCGCAAGCCGGAATTCAGGGTGCAAACACCCTCGTCAACAACGGCTATCCGGCTGTGACGGGGACCGCCTCCTCCGGGGTGAACCTGCAGGTGACCCGGCAGGCGCTGATCCCGAACCAGACCGTCGGCTGCTCACCCTCGTCGACGTCGCCCGCCGTGACGGACCTAGACGACGACGACTTCATCTTCCGGACGGCGCCCTCAGACGCGCTCCAGGGCCAAGTCATTGCGCAAGTCGTCTCCGAGAACCTCGGCAACGACACGGCAGCGACGATGTACGTGAACAACTCCTACGGGCAGTCGCTGTCGCAGTCGTTCGCGTCCTCGTTCTCCGGCACCACGCAGACGCAGGTCGGGTTCCAGAAGGAGCAGTCCTCGTACAGCTCCCAGCTGGAGACCGCACTGGCAGACGAGCCGGATTCGCTCATCGTCATCGGGTACCCGGCCTCGGGCGTCCAGCTGTTCCGTGACTACTACGCGGACTTCGCCTCCGGCGAGGACATCGTCGTCACGGACGGCCTCATCGCCAACGACCTGCCGGACGACGTCGACAACGACATGGCGAACGTCACCGGGACGGCCCCGAAGGCCGCCGGCCCCGGCCGCGAGGCGTTCGACTCGCTGTACCAGGACGAGTACGGCCGCGCACCCGGCGTGTTCAACGCGCAGGCCTACGACGCGACGGCCATCTGTCTGCTCGCAAACGTCTACGCCGGCGAGAACGCCGGCCCCGCCGTTCGGGACAACATGCGTCGCGCCGCGAACCCCGAAGGCGAGACGTTCGGGCCCGACAGCCTGGCGGACGCGTTCGAGGCGGCCGCCGCTGGCGACGACATCAACTACCAGGGCGCATCCTCCGCGTGTAACTTCAACGATGCCGGCGACATGGTCGCGGTCTCCTACGGCATCTTCGAGGTCGAGGACCGCGACTTCGCCGAGACGGGCTCCGTCCAGTTCGGCCAGTAAACCACCCACGCAATTCTTTCGGCCGCCGCCCCTCGGAGCGGCGGCACTCCTCTGATAGCACAGTCGAACCCGGTCCGTCGATGCCGACGCCTGGGAGGCATCGACCCGCTGGCAGACGGCGTGGGATGGCGGCTGGTCGAGTCACTACCGGCTGGGTGTGAACGCTCGAGTCATTTGGTCGCCCGTCCGTCGGTTCAGGCACCGTCCCGGAGCGGCGACGGTGCGCGGGAGAGAGTGTCGCTGGCTTGTGGACTCGAACGTGAGAAGACTGGGGCGGGGCGTCGACGTCAGCCGCCGAGGAAGTCCTGCCGGACCTGCTCGTCGTCCAGGAGGGCGTCACCCGCGTCCATGTAGCGGTTCCCGCCCTGGACGAGGACGTAGCCACGGTCGCAGCGCCGAAGCGCCTCCTTGGCGTTCTGTTCGACCATGAGGACGGCGGTGCCGGACTCGTTGATGCGGTCGATGCGGTCGAACATCTCCTCGACGAGGTCGGGCGCCAGCCCCGCGGAGGGTTCGTCGAGCATCAGGAGGTCGGGGTCGAGCATCAGTGCGCGGCCCATCGCGACCATCTGCTGTTGGCCGCCCGACATCGACCCAACGTTCTGGCCGGTGCGCTCCTCAAGCACGGGGAAGTACTCGTAGACCTCCTGGATGCGGTCCTCGGGGACGGAATCGAGAATGTACGCGCCCATCTCGAGGTTCTCGCGGACCGAGAGTTTCCCGAAGATGTTCTCGTTTTGCGGGACGTAGCCGATTCCCTTGTGGATGATCTCCTCGGGCTTCTGGCCGGCGATCGCCTCGTCGTTGAACACGATGTTGCCGCCCATGTAGTTCGTCAGCCCGAAGACGCTCTTCATCAGCGTCGACTTGCCGGCGCCGTTCGGGCCGACGATTGTGACGTACTCGCCGTCGTCGACGTCGAGGTCGACATCGTCGAGGATCTGGAGGTCGCCGTAGCCGGCATCGAGGTCGCGGACCTCGAGGATGCCGTCCTTCAGCGTCACAGGGTGTCGGTTCTCGGTCTCGGCGCTCATATGTCCTCACCCAGGTAGGCCTCGACGACCTGTTCGTTTCCACGGATGTCGTCGGCGGTGCCCTCCGCCAGGACATCGCCCTGGTGCATGACGATGATATGTTCGCAGTGCTCCATGATGAGGTCCATGTCGTGTTCAACCAGCAGGAACGTATAGCCCCGTTCGGTGAGTTCGTGGATCCGGTCGAGTAGCTTCTCCTCGAGCGTCGGGTTGACACCGGCGAAGGGCTCGTCCAGCATCAACATCGCTGGGTCGGTCATGATGGCGCGTGCCATCTCGAGGAGCTTCCGCTGGCCACCCGAGAGGTTGCCGGCGTACTCCTCGGCGAGGTGGTCGATCTCGAACAGTTCGAGCGTCTCCCAGACCTCCTCGCGGATCGCCTCCTCGTCGCGCTTGACGCTTTTGCGGAGCCCCGGCGTGACCGCGTACGTGAGGCGCTCGCCCTTCTGGCCCTGCGGGGCGAGCATCAGGTTCTCGAGGACGGTCATCTCCTCGAGTTCCCGGGCGATCTGGAAGGTTCTGACGAGTCCGCGGTTGGCGACATCATACGGTTTCAGGCCGGTGATGTCTTCGCCCTGGAAGAGCACCGTACCGCCATCGGGCTCGTGGATGCCGGTGATGCAATTGAACGTCGTTGACTTCCCGGCGCCGTTCGGGCCGATGAGGCCGGTGAGCGATCCTTCCTCGACCTCGAAGCTTGCGCCATCTATCGCGGTGATGCCGCCGAACCGTTTCTGGAGGTTCTGGACGCGGAGTGGGAGCCCACGGGGCATCTCTTTGGCCTCCTCCTCGACGCTGGAGTCGCCGGCTTCGGGGTCGACCTCGACGTCGTCCGGAACGTTCGTCTGGACCGGCGCGTCGCCACCGTCGACGGGCGGGTCGTCCGATTCACTCATCGGAGTCACCTCCGTCATCGGTGGGCATGCGCCCGCCGTCGGTCGTGTCGGGCCGGTCGGAGAGATCGATGCTGGAGGCGATATCCTTCCGATGGCCCATCAACCCCTCGGGCCGGTTCTGCATCAGGTAGACGATAACGACGCCGACCACGAGGAACTTCAACGTGGAGCTCTCGGAGACGATGAATCCGAGATACATGATCGGGTCCAGCGAACTCGCGGCCACCCAGAAGTCCGACGGGGTCGGGAGTCCGCCGAAGGCGCCGTTGATCAGGCCCGCCACTCGGCGCGGCCCGTTCAACAGCAGTGAGGTGAACGCGATGGCTCCGATCACGCTCCCAGTGTTCGACCCGGCGCCGCCAATGATGAGTGCCGTGAACACGTAGAAGGTGATGAGCGGCCTGAACGCCGGCGGGTTGATGTAGCCGGCGCGACCACGCCAGAGGATACCGGCGAGGCCCATCATCGCAGCACCGAGCATGAACACCTTGATCTTGAACCAGCGGGTGTCCTTCCCGAGCGATTGGGCGACGGTTTCGTCCTCCCGGATCGCCTTCAAGACGCGACCGAACGGCGAGTTCCCGAGTCGCTGGGAGACCACGTAGTAGGTCGTGAGGAAGAAAAGCAAGAGGAACACGACATAGACGAGCCCCTTTACGACGGTGGTCCCGATCCCGAACTGACTGGTAATGTCCAAGAGCGGTTGGGCTGGCGGTGGTGAGCCCTCGAAGAGCGGGTCGGTCACGGGGCCGATCGGCGAGCTTATGCCACGACCGCCGCCGGTCCCGAACTTGAACCCGAGGATGTTGACGACGTTGTAGGTGTCGAGGTTCGGGTCCTGGACGGTCCCGGAGAAGGTGCTCGCCTGGATGCTCAACCGCACGATCTCCGAAAAGCCCACCGTGACGATCGCGAAGTAGTCCGCGTCGAGCTGGAGCGCGGGGAGCGCAACGATGCCGCCCACGAGCCCGGCGGCGATAACACCGCCGAGGATGGCGACCGGCACCGGGAGACCGAGGCCCGGAGCGGGTCGGCCGCCTGGCGGTGCGGCCAGGATGTACGCGGTGTAGGTCCCGACTGCCATGAACCCGGCGACACCGATGTTGAACAGGCCGGTGTATCCCCAGTGGAGGTTCAACGCGAGCGTGAGGAGGGCGTAGGCGGTCGCCGTCAGGAGGATGAACCGCATCGAGTTCGCCATCGCGTTCGCCAGTTCGGACTGGTCGGCGAGGAACGCCTGCAGGCCGCCGGTGAGCATGTACCCGATCGACACCACGACCAGGATGGCGACGATGAGTCGGGTGTCGTCCTCCCGGATCGCCGACGGGATCGCTTGCCAGAGGGCCTGACCGATGCTCATGCGGTTGTCACCCCCCCGAAGAGGCCGGATGGCCGGAACAGCAACACGAGGATCATGACCATGAATGCGGCGACGCGGGCGAACTCGGAGGGGATCCAGACGAGCGCCATCCGGGAGGCGATCCCGATGATGATCCCGCCGCCGATGGCGCCGTACACCGACCCGATGCCGCCGAGAATGACGCCGGAGAAGATGAATAGCAGGAGCCGCCAGCCGAAGTTAAACGAGAGGACGCCACGATTGAGGATGATGAGGAACCCGGCCATGCCGGCGAGGCCGCCGCCGATGATCCAGGTCGCCCGCACGACGCGCTCGGTGGGGATACCCGTCACCTGGGCGAGGGCCTTGTTATCGGCCATCGCGCGCATGGCCTTCCCGAGCTTGGTGAACTGCAGGAGGATGTGCACCCCAAGCATGAGTGCGACCGCGGCGACGACCATCGTGATCTCGTGGAGGTTGAGTGTGTATGTCCCGTCCACGATAGGGATCGAAAACGACGGGAGGGAATCCGCGCCGACGGCGGTGACGCCGCGGGTACTCGTGCCCCAGACGAACACGATGCTGTACCGGAGGAACAGGGCGACCCCGATGGACGCGATGAGGAGTGGGATGCCGCCGCGGTTACGCATCGGTTTGTACACGACGCGGTCCAGCGCCAGCGCCAGACCGACCGCGAAGGCGGCCGAGACCGCGAGTCCGACGACCACGGCCAGCGGTGACTTGGCGATGGACACGACGGATGGGACGTCAAGGAGGAACAGCCGACCGAACGGCTGCTCGAGGCCGAGGGTGACCAGCGCGACGATGTAGGCGGCGGTCCATCCGGAGAAGGCCCCGACGGTGAGGTAGTCGCCGTGGGCGAAGTTTGCGAAGTTCAGGATGCTGTACGTCATAGAGAGCCCGACTCCGGCCAGCCCGATTATCAGCCCGAGGATCAGGCCGTTGGCGATGAACTTGAACACGGACGAGACGGCGATGTGACCGCCGAGCAGGAAGACCCCGCCGGGGTCGACGGTCACGCCGGCGAGCTTGGCCACCAGGTCGACGAGGAGGTAGCCAAGTGCGGCCGCCATGACGAACGGCGCCAGCGCTCGAAGTTGCCTAGTTACACCCATGGTTCTGAGTCACGGACGATAGCGGGGCGCGTTCCGTAAAAGAACTATCGCTCTTTTCCGGTTCATCGTGTTTGAACGCCCCGGCATTGCCGGTTTTTCGAACGTGCATCGGCGATCGGTTTGACCCTGGTGGGACCCACAGCGAACGGAACGAGTCGGTCGACCACGGTGGGGACTGCCGGGGCGACGGGGAACGTAACGCCTTTGCCCCAGCCGGGGGACCTCAGAGTATGATCCGGACCCTCGACGACCTGGACGCCGAGGGGGCCGCACTCGGCGTGCGCGTCGACATCAACAGCCCGCTGGGCAGGGACGGGCTGGCGGACGACGCACGGCTCCGGGCGCACGTCGATACGATCGACGAGTGCTGCGGACTCGGGGCGCGTGTGGCGCTGCTCGCCCACCAGGGCCGCCCCGGCGGCGACGAGTTCAGCGACCTCTCGGCGCACGCCGATCGGCTCGACGACCTGCTGGACGCGCCGGTCGGCTACTGTGATGCGACCTTCACTGCGGCGGCCCGCGATAGCGTGGCCGCACTCGAGGACGGCGAGGCGGTCCTCCTGGAGAACACCCGCTTTTACTCGGAGGAGTACATGTCCTTCGAACCCGACGTGGCCGCCGAGACGTTCCTCGTCTCGCGGCTCGCGCCCGCCCTGGACGCCTACGTCAACGACGCCTTCGCCGCCGCCCACCGGAGCCAGCCCTCTATCGTCGGCTTCCCGACGGCGCTGGACGCCTACGCCGGCCGCGTCATGGAGCGGGAACTGGACGTCCTCGGAAACATCGAGGAGAGCCCGGAACCGCGCGTGTACGTCCTCGGCGGCGCGAAGGTCGAAGACTCAATCGACGTCGCCCGGTCGGTGCTGGAGCGCGGGCTGGCGGATTCGGTGCTGACGGCGGGCATCGTCGGCAACGCCTTCCTGCTCGCCGACGGCGTCTCGCTGGGGGCGGCCTCCGCCGGCGTCGTCAACGAGCGGAGCCACAAGGCGGTCAAGGCCGCCGGCGACCTGCTGGACGACTTCAGCCACCGAATCTACATGCCCAGGGACATCGCCGTCGAGCGGGACGGCGAGCGCGTCGAGGTCGACCTCGACGACCTGCCGGCCGAGGAACCCGCCATGGACATCGGCGCCCGGACGCTGGCCGCCTACGCCGACATCCTCGAGGACGCCGGGACGGCCATCCTCAACGGCCCGCCGGGCGTCTTCGAGGACGAACGCTTCGAGTTCGGCACCCGCGAACTGTACGGGGCCGCCACCCGGGCCGAGATGAGCATCGTCGGCGGCGGCGACACGGCCGCGGCGATGCGAAAGCTCGGCGTCGAGGGATTCGACCACGTCTCGACCGGCGGCGGCGCCGCCCTCCGGATGCTTTCGGGGGAGACGCTGGCGGGCGTCGAGGCGCTCCGGGTGTGACCGTGCCCGACGCCCCGCCCGGCTACGTCATCGAGGCCGCAGACACGGACGCCGCCGACGCGATGGCGGACCTGTGGGTCGAACTGGCGGCCGACCAGCGACGCCACGGGTCGCATCTGCTGGCCGCCGAGAACCGCGACCGCATCCACGAGACGATGCTCCAGCACGTCGTCACCGACACCACCCTCGTCGCCCGCCGAACGGACGGCGGTGCGGTCGTCGGCTTCGTCACGTTCGGCCTCGAATCCGAGAGCTACACCCAGGAGGTCGCCCGCGGGGTCGTCCACAACGTCTACGTCCGCGAGGGCGACCGCGACGAGGGCGTCGGCAGCGCGCTGCTTGCGGCCGCCGAAGCGACTCTCGGCGAGTACGGCGTCGACGCCGTCGGCCTGGAGGCGATGGCCGACAACGACGCCGCCCGCCGGTTCTACCGCCGGCACGGCTACACCCCACACCGGGTCGAACTCGAGAAGTCGCTCGAAAGCGATAGCCTCACAACGGACGACGGCTAAGCCCCGAACGCGCCAGGGGAGCTTGGGCGGTTCAAGCACCCGACTTGTAATCGGGAGTTCGTGGGTTCAAATCCCACCCCTGGCTTACTCACTCAGGTTCAAGGCCTGTACGAAACCTCTTCAGTCGGCGAGTTCACGTCGAATCCTCGCCTCGAATCAGCGATTCGGGCACCACCCTCACCGGGTCGCCCGGGAAACGGGAGGGAATACCGGCCACCCGACGGACCTACCGAAGTAATATCTCGACCAATAATAGTTAAAATGAAGTAATTAGAGCAATGAATACACGTCGTGACCGAGGGCGCAAACGGCAGTCAGTCGCGGGGCGTCGACGGGCGGGGACATTCCTCTCGACGACGCCCCGAGGATCCGAAGGCGGTCCCGTTCGAGAGCCGCTGGCATCTCGCGGCCGTCGGAACGCTCGCGTTCGGTGGTTCGGTCGTGGTCCTCATCGCGGCCGGGCGGCCCGAACCGCTCCGTCTCGTCGGATTCGCGGCCGTCTTCGGCACGATAGTCTGTTCGCTGCTCTCGCTTTTCGCCTATCGCGTCGAGGCAAAGCGTCTGCGAGCGGCCGATGCCGACTGGCGGCCCGTCTGGTGGGCGTACGTGCTGGCCCACCTCCTGCTTTCGCCGTTCTTCGTCACGTTCGTCTACCTTCTCCAGCGGTGGCGACACGTCGGACTCGGGACCGGAATCGACGGTCCCTAGGCGCTCACCCGACGGTGACGGTCTCGCCCGTCCGCCAGACGTCGACGGTGTCCCGGAGCGTGACCGTCGAGGTGTTCTGGACGCGCCAGTCGTCGACGGCGGTCCGCAGGCCGTCGTTGTCGACGACGCCGTCGTCGTTGGCGTACTGGGGGACGCCGAGTCCCACGAAGCCAGTGGTGCCGCTGCGGTCCGTGCTGCCGTCGTCGGCGATGGCGTCGCGGTTCTCCAGCAGGCCCTCGTCGCCGGGGGCGGCGGCGGTGATTCGCTGGCCCGGCAACTGGAACGTCTGGACGTTGCCGTTCTCGTCGATGGCGATGCCGCGGGTGGCCGTCCCCGAGAAGGGCGCAAAGGGCGGCGGGTCGACGGGGTCGACGTTCCCCGTCGGCGGCGTCGCCCACGGGCTCTTTGCGACCTGCTGGAGGTAGGTCAGCTGGGACTTGTCCACCTGCGTGCCGCCGTCGGTCGTCGACTCGTTGTGGTGGCCGAGCGTCCGGAGTGCCACCCGCGTGCCGACGCTGTCGCCGCCGGCTGGGTCCGCGACGACGGTGGGCGAGGAGACGCCGATCTCGCCGACCCCCGAGTAACTCCAGGCCTCCTGACCGGACGAGGCGTCGACGGCGTAGAGGTTGCCGTCGTTGGAGCCGACGAAGACGGTTCCGTCCCGGACGGTCGGTGACGAGCGGACGTAGTCGGTCGACCCGTTGAACCGCCACTCCTGGGTGCCCGACGCCGCGTCGACGGCGTACAGCGCCGTGTCGTCGGAGCCGACGTAGACGGTGCCGTTCGAGTAGGTGGGCGAGGAACTGACGATACCGCTCGGCTCGTGGAAGCTCCACTCGGGCGTGCCGGTGGCGGCGTCGAAGGCGTAGACCGTTTCGTCCCATGTGCCGACGAACACCGAGCCGTTGGCGACCGTCGGCGAGGAGTCGATGAAGGAGACGTCGACGAAGGACCACTCCTCGGCGCCGGTGGCCGCGTCGACGGCGTAGACGCCGTCGGAGGCGACGTACACCGTGCCGTCGTGGACCGTCGGCGACGAGAAGACGAACGAGTTGGGGCCACTGTAGACCCACTCCTGTTGGCCCGTGCCGGCGTCGACGGCGTGTAGCGTTCCGTTCTGGGCGGTCGCGTTGAAGGAGCCGACGTAGACGGTGCCGTCGTCGACGTTGGGCGAACTGATGACGGCGCCCCTGGTGTCGGTGTACTCCCACTGCTTCTGTCCGGTCGCTGCGTCGACGGCGTACAGTTCGCCGTTCCCCTCGCCGAGGCTCTGGCTCTCGTTGGCCTCGGTGCCGCCGAGGTAAATCGTTCCGTCGACGACGGTCGGCGAGGAGGTGAAGACCCGGTCCGTCACCGTGAACTCCCACTCCTTGTCGCCGGTGTCGGCGTCGATGGCGTACAGCGCCCCGGGAGTGTCGGTTTCGGCGACGCCGGTGCCGACGTAGACCGTCCCGTCGACGACGGTCGGCGACCCGATGACCTGCCCGGCCGGTTCCGTGAACGTCCAGGCCGCCTGGCCGGTGTCGGCGTCGACCGCGTACAGGCTGGTGTCGTTGGAGCCGACGTAGACGGTGGCGCCGTCGGTCTCGACCGCCTCGGTCGTCGTCGAGGAGACGGTGACCTGCTCGTCGGTGCAGGCGTCGTTGTTGTCGGTGTCGAACTCCGTGACCTCGGCGTCGGCGTCTATCTCGTAGCAGACGTAGTAGTCGTCCTCGATCGTATCGGAGGGAATGTCGACGTCCGTGTCGACGTTCGCGTAGTCGAACGGAGCGACGTCGGCGGAGACGGTCCGCTCGTCGACCTTCGTGTCGAAGCTGTCGACGCCGTCGTCGAGGGTCGAGAGGTAGTACTCGACGGTGAAGTCGGCTCCCGACCCCGAGGCGCGGCTGTTGGAGACCCGCGAGGTGCCGATGTTGCGGACGTCGTGACTGACGCCGACGCTGCCGCCGGGCGAGACCGTCGAGTCGTCGAGGTCGGTCCACCGGGGGCCGTCGTCGACCAGGTCGGCGTTATCGTCGACCAGGCTCTCGTCGACGACGGTGTTCATCCAGTACTCGATGTCCGCGAACTTCGAGGGGGTGAGCCGGTTGGCGAAGTTGCCGGCGTAGGTGTGGACGCCCGCGGTGTACCGACCGGGACAGGACGCCCACGGGGGACAGCCGCCGTTCCCGGAGTAGTACTTGTAGAGGGCGCTCCCGCTGGACCCGCCGGCGGTGTCGGCGTTGTGCCTGATGTGCTTGCCGTCGCCCGTGAGGGAGGTGCCCGTCTTGTTGGAGTCGAACCACATCGTCCCGAAGGGCTTGTCGGCCGGATACTGGTTGAGGTTCACCCACCCCGAGTACAGCGGGTGGTTCGAGGGGGCGGCCACCCGGCCCATGTAGCCGACGACCTTGCCGATCGGCCGGTCGAGCTGGACGATGGCGACGTCGTAGTCGTTGTTGCCGCTGTCGGTCCAGTTCTTGTACGTCACGATGTGGGTCCAGTCGGCGGAGCCGTACGGCGCCGTCGAGGCGTTGTGCCGCGCCGGCCGGAAGACCAGCGTCTCGTTGGCCCACTCGTTCGTGGTGGAGTTGTAGACGCAGTGGGCCGCCGTCAGGATGACCGTCTCGGAGATGGTCGCCGCCGAGCAGACGCCAGTGTTCCCGTTGGGGTACTCCATGAAGACGTGGCCGGTCGCCCGCCGCGGCCACGCCGTCGTCGGGTCCACCCGGGTCCGGTCGTCCGCGCCCTGGACGGACTCGGTACCGACGGTGTCGTTGGTCGCACCCGCGTCGGGCGTGGCGGCGACGCCGCCCGTCGCGGCCACGAGGACGGCGACCGCGGCGACGAAGAGGCCCACGGCGAGGAGGACCCGCCGCCGTCGGCCGCGCGCCGTCACGGTGTCCACCTGCCCGAGGACCCCCGCCCCGACGCGAAGGCTCCAGTCACTTGCGTACGCCCCGATACCGCCGGCCGGCCGCCACGGATCGAACCAGTCGTGTACATGTCTCCCCCCTACGGTTCCGTCCCCCTCCGCGACGAGAGCCCCCCAACAGGCTAACGGACGACCGCCGAGGTGGTACGACCGCAGTTCCTTTGACGAGGGATAGCCACCGATATAAAAGTTTTCGCCGAACCGAACGCTCTCGCCGACCGCTGGGGCCGGGTGGCGTCCCGAATTTGGGTGAGACCCTAGACCGAATCCGGCGAAGTATGAAGTAGCCCCTCGGGGTAGCGACGGGTATGAGCCTACGGAACGACCGACCCACTGACGACGAACCGGCCATCCGCGAGGTCCGCCTGGAGGACGGCGGCCTCATCATCTACGACACCGAAAACGAGGACGCCTGGCTTCAGGCCGACGAGCCGACCCCCGTCGGCTGAGGGGTGGTCACGCCTGCACGTCCGCCAGCGTCTGGACGCCCCGAATCTCGAACCTCGCGCCGCCCGCCTGACTCTTCGCCGCCGATATCTCCCAGCCGTGGGCCTCGACGATGCTCCTGACGATTGCGAGACCGAGTCCCGTCCCGTCGTCGCCGGTGGTGTATCCGGCCTCGAAGATTTCGTCGCGCTTGTGATCCGGGATGCCCGGTCCGTCGTCGGCGACGAAGAATCCCTCCCCGCCGTCGAGCATTCCGACGCTGATTTCGACGTCCTCGCCGCCGTGCTCGATGGCGTTCCGGAAGAGGTTCTCGAACAGCCGGCGGAGCCGCTCGCCGTCGGCGGTGATCGCCGACAGCTCCCCGTACTCCATGTCGGCGTGCTTCTGGTCGATGGTTCCCCAGGCAAGCTGGACGGTCTCCTCGAGTTCGACCCGCTCGAACTCGTCGACGTCCTTGCCCTGACGGGCCAGCGTGAGCACGTCCTCGATGAGCTGTTCCATGCGCTCGAGGGCCGACTCGGCGGATTCCAGCTGTGACTCGTCGTCATCCTTCTTCTGGGCCATCCCGATGCTGCCGATGGCGACGTTGAGCGGGTTCCGGAGGTCGTGGCTGACGACCGAGGCGAACGCCTCGAGCTGGCTGTTGCGGCGCTCGAGCTGTTCGAGCCGTTCGCGCGTCTCGGATCGATCCGACAGCACGAGGAGGTAGCCGAGCAACTCGCCGTCCTCGTCGATGGCGGTGAGCGTCCCCGAACCGTGGAACTCCTCGCCGTCGCTGCGGCGGAAGGTCCGCTCCAGTTCGACGGCGTCGGTCCGGAGCGCACGCTGTAGCTGGGCCCTCACCACTTCGTCGGCGTCGTCGCCGGTGTACAGTTCGTCCAGCCGCGACCCGACGACCTCGTCTGCGGGGAAGCCGGTGACGGCCGCCGCGCCCTCGCTCCAGGTCTCGACGAACCCCTCGGGGTCCAGTCGGACGACGGCGAACCCGCTTGCGCCCTCGACGAACCGCTCGGCCCGGTCGGCTCGCCGCTCGGCGTCCGCGACCGCGCTCTCCTGGCGTGCGGCGAGGAACCCGCCGACTGCGCCGGCGGCGCCGCCGACCGACGCGATGGTGGCGACCACCAGCACCGAGTCCGGGAGCGTGATGCCGAACTCCTGGGCCAAGAGGAGGTCGCCGACCGCGGCGACCGCGACGGCGGGCACGAGGGTCCAGGCCACGACGCGGACCCCGCCGGCATCCAGCGAGCGGACGCGATAGCCGAGCGAGGCCAGCAGTCCACCGGCGACGAACAGCGGCGCCAGCGCGAGGAGCAACAGCCCGTCGATCGTCTCCACGGTCGAGGCGTACCACCCCGCGACGGCGATAGCCCCGAGGCCACCGAGCGCCAGGATCGCCCCGGCTGGCACGTAGTCGTCGAAGCGTCCCATCGTGCCACCATTCGTCACCCCTACAGTATAATGTCTCGCATCGATCAGCTACGCGAGCCCGTCTCGAACCCACCGTGATTCCGGCGGAACCGGGCTCGTACCGGGAGTCGAGTGCTCGGGACCGCGGCCGGTCGCCGGTCGTCCGGACCGCAAGGGCTTTTCTCTCCCGGAGCGCGGCGGGGAGTATGGAGGTGGCGTCGCCGGCGGTCGTCGTGTCGTGTCTCGCAACGCTCGCGGCCGTCGGCCTCGCCGTCGAAGACGGGTTCTCCCACTGGACGGTTCCGGCGGCCGGCCCCTGGGCAGTCGCGGGCGGAGCCGTCACGGTCGCCAGCGGCGCCGGCGTCTACGCGGCCCTCGAAACGTCCCCCTCGGCGAGCCTGCTCCTCTCGGTCGTCGCGGGGTTCGCCGCCGCCTCGTGGATCGTCGTCGGCCGTCTTGCCGCCGGTTGGGGGGTCGACTACCGGGAGCGCTACTTCGCGGCCGCGGGCGTCGGGGTCGCCGCCGTCGTCCTCGTGGCGCTTGTGACCCACCTGGGGGCGCCCGCGAGCAGCCTCGTGTGGGTCCTCATCGTGCCCGTCGCCGCCGCCGTACCGGCAGCGGTCGGCTTCGTCGCGTTCGGGTTCCTCGTCACGGACCTGTTCACCGAACTGCGGCTCTCCGGGCTGTTCGCCGTCGTGACCGTCGTCTTCGAGGGGGCCGCATCCGTCGCCGCCGGACGTCTGCTGGCGGCCGACGCCGAGGGGCTCTTCGCGTCGGCGCTGCGCCCGGCGTTTTCGGCGGCCGGCGTCGCTCCCGGGTGGTGGGCCCTCGTCGCCGCCCACCTCGCGGTCGGACTCGTGATCGTCGCCGTCTGCGGTCGGCTCTCGCGGTGGCGGACCGACGCCGGCCGGACCGTCGTCTTCGTCGTCTCGGTCGTGACGCTCTGGTCGGGCACCGCCGTCCTCGTCTCGGCGGTAACCCTCGGGTGAATTATATACCCGCAAGCGCAAGGGTCGCCGTGAGCAGTAGCTTCCGTGACCCGACCGGAACCGCGGGCGCCTTCCTCGCTGGCGTTGCCGGCGGACTCGCGCTCTCGGCGCCGATGCTCCCCGGCCGCGCCGCCGTCCCGACCCCGGAGTTGGCCCTCGGCCCCGTGGGCGGCTACCTGCTCGTGGGCGTCCTCGTGATGACGGCGTTACCGCTCTGTATCGCCCTGCTGTACGTCGTTTCGATACAGATCGACAACTGACGTCGGCGCGGAGCCTCGCGTACACACGACAGCGGCGCCGGCGAACTCACCGCAAGAGAGGACTCGAAAATCGTCGACGGTCGGCCCGTTCGACCGGTCGGAGCCGGTCTCGGCTTATTCGACCAATCGGAACTGGTTGCTCCCACACCGGCAGTTCGGGTTCCCCATCGCCTCGAGTTCACCATCCGGGCGTACTTCCACCGGCTGGATCGCATCGCAGTTCTCACAGACCGCGATGCCGTGTCGGACCTCCTCGCTGCTCGACATACGAACGTATGCTACTGGCTCCAGTATAGACGCACGCGAGAACACAGCGCTAGAACTCAGCTGAAAGTATATATAGAAGTTCCGCCGTCGGGCGGGTGTCAGTCGAGCACGACCAGCGGGTCGCCCTGGTCGACGGACTGGCCCTCTTCGACGGCGACCTCCGCGACAGTGCCGCCGATCTCGGCGATGACGTCGTTCTCCATCTTCATCGCCTCCAGCACGCAGATGACGTCGCCCGACTCGACGCTGTCGCCCTCGGCGACGTTGACCTCCAGGATGGTGCCCTGCATCTCGGCGTTGATGATCTCGCCCTCCGCGGAGACGGCCTGGGCGCTGCCGCCACCCCCGCCGCCGCCACCGCCGCCACCGCCGCCTCCACCACCACCGCCGGTCCCGGGCGCCGGGCGGTTGGCGGCGAGTTCGGCCCGTTCCTCGAGGTTGACCTGGAACCGCTTGCCGTTGACCTCGACAGTGAACTCCCGTTCGACGACCTCCTCGTCGGTCGACCCCTCGGTGTCACCGGTGCCCCACTTCTCCTGGGCCTCCTCGAGGCGCTCCTGTTCGAGGTGTTCGTCGAGGTACTTCGTGGTGTGGGTGCCGGAGACGAAGGCGTCGTCGTCCAGCATCAGCCGGTGGAACGGGACGATGGTCGGGATGCCCTCGATGTCGTACTCGGCGAGCGCCCGTTTCGAGCGGGCGATGGCCTCCGTGCGGTCCTCGCCGTGGACGATGAGCTTCGCTATCATCGAGTCGTAGTCCGTCACCAGGTCGTCGCCCTGCCGGGGGGCGTCGTCGATGCGGACGCCGATGCCGCCCGGCGGGTCGTACACCTCGAGTTCGCCGCCGCTGGCGGGCGCGAACTCGTCGGCCGCGTTCTCGGCGTTGATGCGGTACTCGATGGCGTGGCCGTCGAGTTCGATGTCGTCCTGGGAGAACGTGAGTTCCTCGCCGTCGGCGACGCGAATCTGCCACTTGACGATGTCGATGTCGGTCAGTTCCTCGGTGACGCAGTGCTCGACCTGGATGCGGGTGTTGACCTCCAGGAAGTAGAAGTTCGCGTCCGCGCCGAGCAACTCGCCGTCGTCGCGGTCCTCCTCCTCGACGAGGAACTCGAAGGTGCCGGCGTTGTAGTAGTCGGCGGCGTCGGCGCCGCGGCGAGCAGCCTCGCCGATCTCCTCGCGCAACTCGTCGGTCAGGGCGGGCGAGGGACCCTCCTCGATGACCTTCTGGTGGCGCCGCTGCAGCGAGCAGTCCCGCTCGCCGAGGTGACGGACGTTGCCGTGTTCGTCGGCCAGGATCTGCACCTCGATGTGGCGGGGGTTCTCGAGGTAGCGCTCGAGGTACACCGAGTCGTTGTCGAAGTAGGCCTCGCCCTCGCGTTTGGCGGTTTCGAGCTGTTCTTCGGCTTCCTCGGGGTCACGGACGATCTTCATCCCGCGGCCGCCGCCGCCACCCTCGGCCTTGATAGCGACGGGGTAGCCGTGTTCCTCGCCGAACTCGTGGACCTCCTCGGCGGTCTCGACGGGGTCGGTCGTCCCCGGAACGATGGGCACGTCGGCCTCCCGCATGATGGTCCGGGCCTTCGTCTTCTCGCCGGCCTGCTCCATCGACTCGGCGGAGGGACCGATCCAGGTCACGTCGTCGTGGGCCTCGACCTTGCCGGCGAACTCGGCGTTCTCCGCGAGGAAGCCGTAGCCCGGATGGATGGCGTCGGCGTCGGCCTTCTCGGCGGCCTCGATGACCGCCTCGTGGTCGAGATACGAGTCCGCGGCGCGGGCGGGACCGATGTTGTACGCCTCGTCCGCGTGCCGGACGTGGCCGCTGTGCTTGTCCGCGTCGCTGTAGACGGCGACGGTATCGACGCCGAGGTCGTCGCAGGCGCGCATCACGCGAACTGCGATCTCACCCCGGTTGGCGACGAGCACCTTGTCGAACATGTGTGCGGAGCAAATCGCGGGGCATACGTCATTCTGTCGATTTCCACAATTGCAAACTCCGGGAGAATTTACGCCCGCAGGCCGTCTACCGATTCCGTATCGCGGGTTGACGAACTGCCGGCGACGCGTCGCGGACGACACCGGGGGGACCGATTCGGTCGCGTCGACGACGGACCGGCCGGCGTTCAGAGGCGGTCGGTCCGGCCGGCCGCAGTCCAGGCGTCCTGGGGCGCGGCCGTCGGCACGCGGACGCGGCGGCGCTGGAGCGCGTCCACACGGCCCCGGAACCGCCAGCGGGCCCCGTCCCAGCCGTCGTCGGACGCCGCCTCGTCCTCCGAGTCGTCGGCCGAGACGTGCGCCCGAACGGCGGCGGCGATGGCGGCCGCCTCCGCCGAGTCGGCGTCGTCGGGAACGTCCAGCCTCATAGCGGGATGTTGCCGTGCTTGCGGTCGGGCTGGTCCTTGCGCTTGGATTCGAGCATCCGCAGGTCCCGGATGAGCCGCGGGCGCGTCTCGGCCGGTTCGAGGACGTCGTCGACGAAGCCCCGCTCGGCCGCCGTGTAGGGGTTGGCGAAGGTGTCGCGGTAGTCGTCGATGAGCTCCTCTCGGCGGCTCTCGACGTCGTCGGCCGCCTCGAGTTCGTCGCTGTAGAGGACGTTGACCGCGCCCTTCGGTCCCATGACCGCGATTTCGGCGGTTGGCCAGGCGTAGTTGACGTCGGCCTCCAGGTGCTTGGAGGCCATCACGTCGTAGGCGCCGCCGTAGGCCTTGCGGGTGATGACGGTGAGCAGCGGTACCGTCGCCTCCGAGTAGGCGTACAGGAGTTTCGCGCCGTGTTTGATGATGCCGTTGTGCTCCTGGTCGGTGCCGGGCATGAACCCCGGCACGTCGACGAAGGTGAGGATGGGGACGTTGAAGGCGTCACAGAAGCGGACGAACCGGGCGCCCTTCAGCGAGGACTCGATGTCGAGCGTGCCGGCGTTGACGCGCGGCTGGTTGGCGACGATGCCGACCGAGCGGCCGTCCAGCCGGCCGAACCCGGTCACGAGGTTGCGGGCGAAGCCCTCCCCGACCTCGAAGAAGGAGTCCTCGTCGACGACCCGGTCGATGACGTCGACGATGTCGTAGGGCTTCTGCGGTTCCGACGGGACGATGTCGGCCAGTTCCTCGTCGCGGCGGTCGGGGTCGTCCCACGGCTCGACCTGCGGGGGGTCCTCGACGTTGTTCGACGGCAGAAAGGAGAGCAGATACCGGATGTCGTCCAGCGCCTCCTTCTCGTCGGCCGACGAGAAGTGGGCGACGCCGGACTCGGTGGTGTGGGTCCGGGCGCCGCCCAGTTCCTCGAAGCCCACCTCCTCGCCGGTCACCGTCTCGATGACGTCCGGCCCCGTGATGAACATGTGGCTGGTGTCCTCGACCATGAACACGAAGTCGGTGATGGCCGGCGAGTAGACCGCGCCGCCGGCGCAGGGACCCATGATGGCCGAGATCTGTGGGACGACGCCGCTCGCCTTCTGGTTGCGGTGGAATATGTCGGCGTACCCCGCGAGGGAGTCGATGCCCTCCTGGATGCGGGCGCCCGCCGAGTCGTTCAGCCCGACGATGGGCGCGCCGGTCTCGATGGCGCGGTCCATCACCTTGCAGACCTTCTCGGCGAAGGCTTCGCCGAGGGACCCGCCGAAGACGGTGAAGTCGTGGGCGAAGACGAACACCTGTCGGCCGTCGACCTCGCCGTAGCCGGTGACGACGCCGTCGCCGTAGGGGTGGCGTTCGTCCATGTCGAAGTTCGTCGACCGGTGGGTCTTCAGCTGGTCGAACTCCTGGAAGGTGCTGTCGTCGAGGAAGTAGTCGATCCGCTCGCGGGCGGTCATCTTCCCCTTTTCGTGCTGTTTTGCGATGCGCTCCTCGCCGCCGCCCTTCGCGGCCTCGCGCTTCTTCTCGCGCAGTTCCTCGAGGTCCTCCTCCATCGTCATGCCATCTCACGCCCCGCGTGACTCATTGACGGCTGCAACGACGGGCACCTAGAAAAGAGTTTCCGACTCCCTACAGCGGCGGTGCCGACAGCCCCTGGAGGCTCAAAACGAGGGTCCCGGCCACGGCCACGAGCACCACTGTCCGGAGCGACCACAGCCACACGACCGACAGTGTCTCGGCGCCGCCGGTGCCCTGCCGAATCTCGTCGACGGCGTCGCCGGCCATCACCCAGCCCACGAAGAAGACGACGCCGAGCGCCGCCAGCGGCAGCAGCAGGTTCACCGCGACGGTGTCGAACCAGCCGAGCCATCCGTCGTACATCGCAGAGGGGATACCGCCGACGAAGAGCACGGCACCGAGGCCGACGGCGGTCGCCGGACGGCTGAACCGATAGTTGTCGACGACGTAGGAGACGACGACCTCCAGCAGGCTGATGGCCGACGACAGCGCTGCGATGAGCACGACGCCGAAGAAGACGACGCCGAGAACCCTGCCGAAGGGCAGGTCCACGAACGCGGACGCGACCGAGACGAACACCGCGCCTGCGCCGGCGTCGCCGACCTCGACCCCCTG
The DNA here is from genome assembly GCF_024298905.1 of Natronomonas marina. Lineage (NCBI taxonomy): Archaea > Methanobacteriati > Methanobacteriota > Halobacteria > Halobacteriales > Natronomonadaceae > Natronomonas > Natronomonas marina. Next base: position 2,289,515 of record NZ_CP101154.1, on the reverse strand, counting down.
TGCGAACAAAAGCGGGAAGACGACGAAGCCGGCCAGCACGCCGACGAAGGTGTTGAACGCCGCGATGCTGACGCCGTCGGTCCCGAGGTTCTCGTCCTTCCCGAGGTAGGAGGCGTACGTTATCATCACCGAGAAGCCGAGCGACAGCGAGAACAGCGCCTGTCCGACCGCGGCCGGGACCACCGTCTCGAAGTTGGCGACGATGGTCCCGAGGTCCGGCGTCAGGAAGAACGCGTACCCCTCGCCGCCGCCGGGCAGGGTCGCGGCGTAGGCCGCCAGCCCCACCATCAGCACGACGATGCTCGGCACCATCAGCTTCGTCGCCTTCTCGATGCCGTCCTCGACGCCCAGCGCGACGATGCCGACGGTGACGGCCATGAACACGAAGTGCAGGAAGACCGCGTCCAGGCCGGAGGCGATCATACCGAAGTAATCGGCTGGTCCGGGGTCGCCGAAGTACGCCCCCGTCGCGCTGCCGAAGACGTAGCGGATGACCCACCCGCCGACGACGCTGTAGTACGACATCGTCCAGAAGCCGGCGAGGACGCCCAAAGCGCCGACCGCCTTCCAGTTCGGCTTGTCGAGTCGGTCGAAGGCGGTGATGGCGTTGATGTTCGCCCGGCGGCCGATGACGAACTCCGCCAAAAGCGCCGGCAGGCCGATTATCACGACCGCCGCCAGGTACACCGCGAGGAACGCCGCGCCGCCGTTCTCGGCGGTCTGGAAGGGGAACCGCCAGATGTTCCCCAGTCCGACCGCGCTGCCGACCGATGCGAGGATGAATCCCAGTCTGGTCGCCCACGTCTCTCTGTCGGCCATGTGTTGTCGTTGCGGCACAACTGACGGAAAAATTTGGTGGAACCGAACCGACAGGACGGCCGTCAATCGACGGCGGCACAAGCCGATCCGCTGGCGTGTCGGCGTCGCCGCTCGGTCAGGCCTCGCCGTAGACCGGCACCGCGGCGCCGCTGGTGACGCCTGCCTGCCCCGTACAGAGGAACAGCACCACGTCGGCGATATCGGCGGGGTCGACCCACTCGTCGTGGTCGGCGTCCGGCATCATCTCGCGGTTCATCGGCGTGTCGATGACGCTCGGCATGACGGCGTTGGCCCGGACGGTGCCGAGGTTCTCCTCGGCGATGGTCTCCGTCAGGAGGCGAACGCCGGCCTTCGAGGCCCGGTAGGGTCCGTCGCCCTCGCCGCCCTCCAGCGACGACCGGGCCGACACCGAGACGATGGCGCCCTCCGTCTCCCGGAGGTGCGGGATGGCGTGCTTCGATGTCAGGAACATCGACTTCAGGTTCACGTCGAACAGCAGCTCGAACTCGGAGACGTCGGTCTCGTGGATGGGGTCGCCGCCGCGCCAGGTGCCCGCGACGTTGCAGAGCGCGTCGAGGCGGCCGTGCTCGTCGACGATGGTCTCGACCGTCTCGGCGACGCTGTCCTCGTCGGTGGCGTCGGTCTCGTAGAACTCGACCGTTCCGGGTTCGACCAGCGCGTCCTCCTCCGTGGGAGCCACGACGTCTGCCCCACAGACCGTCGCCCCGCAATCGTCGAACGCCGCCGCGACGGCGCTACCGAGCGCACCGCTGACTCCGGTCACCAGCACGACCGACTCCTCGAAATCGTAGGACGCGTCCATACCCCTCGTAGGGGTTCCGACCGGATAAATTCGGTTGCCGGTCGCCGCCGCCGACCACTTCCGCCGCGTGGATCGGTTTTAAGTGATAGTTCGAGAGCCACCGACAGAGACTTGCCCGTCGCCGCCGGGCGATGTGGACGTGCGACTCATCGCCCACCGGGGGTTCGCGGGCGTCAATCCGGAGAACACCCGGCGAGCGGTCGTGACGGCCGCCGAGGTGGCCGACGCCGTCGAAGTCGACGTTCGCCGGTGTGCGAGCGGCGAACTCGTCGTCGTCCACGACGCGACGGTCGACCGCGTCACCGACGGCGAGGGCCCCGTCGCCGACCACACGCTCGCGGAACTCCGCGACCTGGACGTGCTGGAGAGTGGCGAGGGGGTCCCGGCGCTGGTGGAAATCCTGGAGGCCATCCCCGACGCCGTCGGCGTCAACGTCGAACTCAAGGAGACGGGCACGGCGGCCGACGCGCTGGCGTCCGTGACGTCGCTGCACCCCCAGGCCGTCGTCTCCTCGTTCTCGCCCGAGACTCTCGCGGCGTGTCGGGACGTCGACCCCGCGGTGCCGCGGGCGTTGCTCACCGACGATAGCGATTCGGCCGTCGAAACGGCCCGCGAGGTCGGCTGTGGCTACCTCCATCCCTCGGTCGAGTCCTGCGACGACCGCCTCGTCCGCGACGCCCACCGTGCCGGCATGAGCGTCAACGCCTGGACCGTCAGTCACAGCGGGGAAGCCGACTCGCTCGCGGCGATGGGCGTCGACGGCGTCATCGCCGACCGACCGGACGTCCTGTCGGAGGAGTGACCCCGTTGCGACCGGGAACCGCAGGTCCGACCGCGCCGCCCGTCACTCCCGCAGCGACCGCATGACCGTCCCCTCGATGCGGCGCAGGTGCTCGCCGACCGTCGCGGGCGCGAGTCCGACCGCCTCGGCCACGTCGGCCTGATTCGCCCGGCGGGGCTGCTCGTAGTACCCGGCATCCAGCGCCGCGTCCAGCACCTCGAGTTGTCGGTCGGTCAAGAGCGCCTCCGCCCGATCGGTCGAGGGGTCGTACTCCCGCAACTCGACCAACTCGACGCCGACGGCGTCGGGCAGCCCCGCGACGGCCGCCTGCAGCGTCCGGTCGTCGCCGACCGCCGACACCTCTAGCCGACCGTCCGCGAGCCAGCGAATCGGCGTCCGGACGACGAGTTCGTGGGCGCGCCGGAGCTCCAGGAGCGCCTCGGCCGTCTCCGTCGGGCGGAAGTGGACGTACGCGTAGAGCGTGCCGTCGGCGTCGGTGACGTGGGAATCGAGGACTCCCTCGGTGTCCGCGAGTACGTCCGCCAGCGCCGCGGCGTCGCCCCGGAGCCGACAGAGCACGACCCCCGCACCGTCCGCCAGGGCCGTGATGTGGTCGATGGCCTCCCGCCCGAGGTCCGGCCGCGCGGCCACTTCCGCGTCGGCCGGGTGCAGGCCCGTCCCGGGCGGCGAGAGCCGCACCGTCGCGGTTCGCATACCCCTCCATCGGTCGGTCCCGATCAAAAAGCCTCCCCAGATAACAGGGCGAGAACCCACGTCGTGGTAGTGTGTGACACTAACATGGCGAAACTGACGAGCACCGACCGCGGTACCCGGAGCGACCCCGACTCCTTCGCTGGCGGCTACTTCCGGAACGCGGTGTACCGGCACTGGGACCCCCACGACATCGACCTCGCGAGCGACCGCGAGGCGCTGCTGGAGTACGAAGACGAGTTCACTGGCGAGGAGTTCGACATGCTCCGCCTCGGCGTCGCCCGGTTCGGCGGTGGCGAGGAGGCCGTCACCGAGGACCTGATGCCGCTCGGACTCGCCCTGGAGGGCACCGACGCCCAGATGTTCCTCACCACGCAACTGTACGAGGAGGCAAAGCACACCCGCTTCTTCGACCGCTACTGGGAGGAGGTGCTCGATCCCGTCGCCGAGGAACTGGGACTGGAGCCGGCCGACCCGACGGACGAGCGATACCTCAACGACGATTACGTGGCGATGTTCGACGCCGTCGAGGACGCGATGGCGGCACTGCTCGACGACCAGTCGCCGGAGACGCAGACCCGCGCCTACAGCCACTACCACATCGTCGCCGAGTCCGTGCTGGCACAGACGGCCTACTACAGCCTCCAGTCGGCGTTCGGCGAGACGGGCGACGACGCCGTCATCACGCGGTCCCGCGAGGAGATGCCGACGCTGCCCGGCCTCGTCGACGGCATCGCAAAGATCCGCAGCGACGAGGGCCGCCACGTCGGCTTCGGGATGCACGAGGTCCGCCGACTCGTCCAGGAGGAAGGCGTCGACGAGGCCGTCGTTCGGGGGACGCTCACGGAGCTGATGCCCCACGTCGCCGGTATCTTCACCGACATCGAGGGTCCCGTCGACCACGGGGCGATCGTCGAGTACGCCCGCGACAAGCTCACTCGTCGCCTCGACATCATCACCGACGCCGACGGCGAGGTGCCACCCGTCGAGGAACTGGTCGCAATCGAGGGCGCCGACCGCGGCGCCGCCGACTGACCTCGCCCCTCCGCGAGCGCACTCCTCGCCGTTTTCCCCCCGTTTCGGGCGAACATAGCACGTTTTAAGCGGATGCCGGACGCCGTTCGATACGGATGAAACTACACGAGTATCAGGCGAAGGGCGTCTTTGCCGACGCCGGGATTCCGGTCCCGGACTCGGCGCTGGCTTCGACCGCCGAGGAAGCGGTCGAGGCGGCCGAGGAGATCGGCTACCCCGTCGCAATCAAGGCACAGGTACAGGTGGGCGGCCGTGGGAAGGCCGGCGGTATCGAACTGGTCGAGGACGCCGAGGAGGCCCGCGAGGCCGCCGAGCGCATCATCGGCATGGACCTCAAGGGGCTGCACGTCGACAACGTCCTGGTCGAGGCCGCCGTCGACTTCGTCAACGAACTGTACGTTGGCGTGACGATGGACCGCAACGAGGGCGAACCCGTCGGGATGGTTTCGACCCGCGGTGGCGTGAACATCGAGGAGGTCGCCGCCGAGGATCCCGACGCCATCGTCCGCGAGCACGTCGACCCCGCCTTCGGGATGCAGCCCTACGAGTCCCGCAAGGCCGTCTACGAGGCCGGCGTCGACCGCGAGGTCGCCGGCGATGTGGCGTCGGTTCTGGGGACGCTGTTCGACCTGTGGGAGGACAGCGACGCCACGGAAATCGAGGTCAACCCGCTGATGGTGACGCGCGATGGCGACGTCGTCGCCGCCGACGCCGTCATGAACATCGACGACGACGCCCTCTTCCGGCACCCCGACCTCGCGGAGATGGAAGAGGAGGCCGCCGGGGACGAACTGGAGGCGAAGGCCAACGAGTACGGCTTCGACTACGTCCGACTCGACGGCAACGTCGGCATCATCGGCAACGGCGCCGGCCTCGTGATGACGACGCTGGACCTGGTCGACTACTACGGCGGCGAGCCCGCCAACTTCCTCGACATCGGCGGCGGCGCCAAGGCCGAACGGGTCACGAACGCTCTCGATATGGTCTTCTCCGACGAGAACGTCGACGCCGTCGTCTTCAACATCTTCGGGGGCATCACCCGCGGCGACGAGGTGGCAACGGGCATCAACGAGGCGCTGGAGGCGTTCGACGAGATACCCAAGCCGGTCGTCGTCCGACTCGCCGGCACCAACGCCGAGGAGGGCATGGAGATACTGAACACGGATCTGGTGACGGTCGAGGCGACCCTGGAGGAAGCCGTCCAGCGCGCCGTCGACTTCGCCGAGGAGGAATCACAATGAGCATCCTGGTCGATTCGGACAGCCGCGTCGTGGTACAGGGCATCACCGGCGGCGAGGGGAAGTTTCACACCCGCCAGATGATCGAGTACGGGACGAACGTCGTCGCCGGCGCCGTCCCCGGCAAGGGCGGCCAGGAGGTCGACGGCGTCCCCGTCTACGACACCGTCGAGGGCGCCGCCCGCGCGGAGGACGCCGACACGTCGGTCGTCTTCGTCCCGCCGGCGTTCGCCGCCGACGCGCTGTTCGAGGCGCTGGACGCGCCGCTGGATCTGGTCGTCGCCATCACCGAGGGCATCCCCCAGCAGGACATGTCGAAGGTCTACCGCAAACTGCGGGAGACCGACACCCATCTCGTCGGCCCGAACTGCCCCGGCCTCATCACGCCCGGCGAGGCCAAACTCGGCATCCTGCCCGGCAACATCTTCGCCGACGGCAACGTCGGCCTGGTCTCCCGGTCGGGGACGCTGACCTACCAGGTCGTCGACAACCTCACGAACCGCGGCCTCGGGCAGACCACTGCCGTCGGCATCGGCGGCGACCCCATCATCGGGACCGACTTCGTCGACGCCCTCGAGATGTTCGAGGCCGATCCCGAGACCCACGCCGTCGTCATGTGCGGCGAGATCGGCGGCGAGGACGAGGAGGAGGCCGCCGACTACATCGGCCAGTACATGGACACGCCGGTCGCCGGCTTCATCGCCGGCCGAACCGCCCCGCCGGGCAAGCGGATGGGCCACGCCGGCGCCATCGTCTCCGGTAGCGGGACCGGCACCGCCGAATCGAAGATCGACGCCCTCAACGACGCCGGCGTCCCCGTCGGCGACACCCCCGAGGAGGTCGTCGACCACATCGAGGACCTGCTCTAACGCCCCCACTTTTTACACGGCCCGTCGGCGCTGCCGACGGGCCGGCAAAAACTTGGGGAAAATATGCGCGACTCGCTCCTGTCGCTGCCCTGCGGGCCGCGGTAGTCGCTCGTCGCTACGGCGATTCGTCGCCCTCCGGGCGCCTCACCGCCGGGAACCGCTCGCTCACTCCGTTCGCTCGCGGATGCTGGTCCCCCGACGGTATCGTGTTCCGGACTACCGCCGCCGATACAGTCTTGCCGGCGGCCGCCGACGGTCGGCCCATGCCGACGGACCAGTTCAGCGTCGAGGGTCGCAACGCCATCGTCACCGGTGCTTCCCAGGGCATCGGCCGCACCATCGCCGAACGGCTGGCCGCCGACGGCGCCAGCGTCGCCATCTGCTCGCGGGCACAGGAACGGGTCGACCCCGTCGCTGAGGGCATCCGTGACGATGGTGGCCGTGCCCTCGCGGTCGAGTGCGACGTCCGTGACCGCGAGGCAGTCGACGCCTTCGTCGAGGCGACCGTCGAGGAGTTCGGCGGCGTCGACCTGCTCGTCAACAACGCCGGTGGTGAGTTCGTCGCCGCCTTCGAGGACATCTCCGAGAACGGCTGGAAGTCCATCGTCGACCTCAACCTCCACGGCACGTTCCACTGCACCCAGGCCGCCGGCGCGCACATGCGCGCCGGCCAGGGGGGTTGTATCGTCAACGTCTCCAGCGTGAACGGCCAGCACGCCGCGCCGAACGAGAGCCACTACAGCGCGGCCAAGGCAGCCATAATCCGGCTGACGGAGACGCTGGCCGTCGAGTGGGCCGACGATGGCGTCCGGGTCAACTGCGTCGCACCCGGCCTGATCCAGACGCCGGGGGTCGCCGACACGCTCGGCATCCGCGAGGAGTCGATGCCGGCCCGCGAGACCGTCGACCGGCGCATCGGTTACACCGAGGATGTCGCCGATGTCGTCCAGTTCCTCGCCAGCGACGCCGCCGCGTTCATGACCGGCGAGACGGTCACGGTCAAAGGCGTCCCCCGTCCCGGCAACAGCTTCGACGTGGACCTGGGATTGGAGTAGCGGGAGGCCCGGCCGGAGCGACGTCTCGGCGTGGCGAGCGAAGCGACCTGCGGGACTGCGATGGAAAAGAGCCGTCCGTCTACCCCGTGAGGGGGTCCAGAAGGCCGCCGTCGTCCTCGGTCGGGGTCGGCGTCGGTTCGGGCGTCGGCGTCGGGGTTGGTTCGGGCGTCGGGGTCGGTGTAGCCGTCGGCGTCGGGGTCGGCGTCGAGGTGGGTGTCGGGGTGGCCGTCGGCGTCGGGGTCGGCGTCGAGGTGGGTGTCGGGGTGGCCGTGGGTGTCGGGGTGGCCGTCGGTTCCGGCGTGTCGGTCGCCGTCGGCGCCGGCGTCCCGGTAGCGGCCGGCGCTGCTCCCGTCTGTGCCCCGCCACCGCCGCCGGGAGCGGCGAAGCCGGTCCCCGGACCGAGCGGAGCGACGCCGCCGGCCAGCGTCATCGCCACCGCCGCGAGCGTGGCCGCGAACACCGCGAACACGGCGATTTTCGCCGGTGGGAGGTCGGAGATGCCGCCGCCCGGCGGCGTGGGATACCCCGGATCGCCCGGTGCCGTCGCGCCCGCTTGCGCGGCACTGGCGGTCGGCTCCGACTGCAGCACGTCGGGGTCGACGTACTCGGTGCCGCCCTCGCCGAGCCAGTCCGCGAACTGGAACCGGCTCCCGTCGGCGCCGACGGTCGCTCCGGCGGCAGCCGAACTCGCGGCGCTCTCGGACTCGTGCTCCGCGAGGCTTTCGGTGACGACGCGGGGAGTGTCCGGCGGCCGCTCCGGTCCCTCGGCGTCGTCGTCCTCCATCCACTGTCGGAACCCGAACCCGGAGTAAGACGGTTCGAGGCCGGCCTGCTCCTCCGCTTCGGCTTCGAGTTCGGCTTCGGTCGCGGTCTCCTCGGTCGTCGTTGTCGTGGTTCTGGCCTCGGTCTGATCGAGCCACGTCCCGAAGTCGAAGCCGGCGAAGTCGGCACGACCGACCGTCCCTCTTCCGTCGGCCTCGTCCGCCGACCCGACCGCCGAGTCGTCCCGAACGTCGGGGAACCCGCCGTCCGTCTCGCCGGTCGGCTGTTGGCGGTCGGCGTCCTCCGAACCGCCGTCGGACATCGGGAACTGGAACCCGCCGACCTCCTCCGGTCGGTTCTCGCTATCGTCCGGCTGTGAGTCTCTTTCTGTCATCGATTCGTTACTGCCTGCCCTTGCAGGGTAGATTCGCCATTACACGTAAAAAGTCTCTGGTCAGTATAGCCGGTCGCTTATACCCTCCCGCGCCACCTCGGGGTGTGTTCCGGCGGCCGAGAACGATCCTCGCGCGGCCGAGAGAAAGCAGTGCCTACCGACCGCCGCTACGCGTCGACCCAGCGGTCGGTCGTTTCGTCGTACTCGCGGACGGCCTCGAAGAGCGTCTCGATCGTCGAGACGGTCCGCTGTCCGTGTACCGAGGGGTCGAGATGGTAGTGTGCGACGGCGTCGGCGGCGTCGATCCGCCGCATCAGTACGTGGAGGAACCGAAACACCGTCGGCAGGTCCGTCGTCTCGAGCAGCGCCGATACCGAATCGAAACAGATCTGGACCGGCGGCCCGTCGCTCCACGACGACAGACAGCGGTCGATCTTGACGCCGATACCGGAGAGGTCGGCGGCGCTGGACACCGTCGCCCAGGACAGTTCCGTCCCGCCGCGAGCGGTCGTCGGACCCGGCGCCGTCGAGGCGGCCGCCGCGCTCCGTGTCTCGCCGGCGGTGAGGACGGCTACCTCCTCGGGGAGTCCCCCGCACGCCTCGATGGCCGCGACGCGGGCCTCGGCGTCGCCGGAGAGCGAAACGACAAGCAGGCGCCGTTCCGTGTCCTCCTCGCCCGGCGGACAGGGCACTGGCTCGCGCCGGTCCGACGACGAACGCAGCAGGACGTGGCCCGACCGACAGGTCGGGCCCGGCAAATCGGCGGTGGCATTGGACGACGGACGCATTCGTTACCACCGCTACGGGCCTACCGTTCATAAGCCCCGGAGACGTTTTTCACGCTCGGATAACCCCGACGACCGAAACCACCGGATCGTTTGGCCTGCCGCGCCGGTGGCTCGAATCGGTTCACCGTGCGGGACGCCGGCGTTCAGTGGGCGTCCTCGTGGGGGTTCCGGATCGTCCCGTAGCTGTCGGCGTGGTCGGTGTACTCGATGAACCGCGGGGCGTCGGGGTCGAACGGTCGCTGCAGCGACTCGAACGCCTTCTTCTTGTCCCAGCTCTGCAGCCCGCCGATGGCACTGCGGTCCTCGAGGTCGTGGTAGTCCAGGTCCGGCTCGGTCAGCTCCCACGCCTTCAGCCCCTGTTCGGTCCGGACGATGACGCTGGAGTACTCGTCGCTGGAGCCGACCGACCCGACCGTCAGGTCCGCACAGTAGCCCGTGAAGTCCGCACACTCGTCACAGCCCTTCAGCGCCGCGTCGTGGAACTCCTCGACGTCCTCCTCTAAGATCATCTCGCCGCTGTGGTCGTACACCATCATGTTCCCGTGAAGGACGTCCATCTTCCCGATGTCCTCCGGGGCGATGCCGCGCTCCGCCTCGAGTTTCTCGCCCATGAGCCGCCGGTAGTTGAAGTTCTTCGTGCACATCAGCGCGATTGTGTAGTCGACGGCACGGACGCCGGCCTCCTGGCTGGCGTAGTCCCACTCGAAGTCCTGCAGCGCGCGGATGCCCTCTATCTCGCAGGGCGTCCCGACGAGCGCCAGCGAGAGGTCCGCGGGATCCTCGTCGGGGAGTTTCTCCTCCCACTGGTCGACGTCGAGGTTGCCGAGCGCCATCGTCTGGTTGTAGAAGCTGCCAGCGTTCTCGATGCACTCGGCCGGCGTCGTCGCCAGGAAGCTCTCTGCCTTCCAGGGCTCGTCGTCGGACTCGGTAGCGATGAGCGCGCCGTCGATTTCGCCGGCCTCGAGCAGGTGGATCAGGACCGAGGTGACCAGCCCGCCGTCCTGGGCGTTCTCGCGCCAGTCGTCTTCGACCTTCGCGGAGAACTCCGTGATCGGGTCGCCGGCGCCTTTCACGTTGTCCTCGCCGCCGGTGATCTTCCACTGGCGCTCGTAGCGCAGGCCGCCGCGAGGACAGAAGTCCCAGCACAGCGAGCAGCCGGTGCACATCTTGACCAGTTCCGGCAGGCCGTCGTCGCCGATGCCGATGGAGTCCGAGGGACAGGAGGCGACGCAGGTGCCACACTGGATGCAGCGCCCCTCGTCGATGACCGCCGCGTCCAGCTCCATGAACCACGTCTTGTCGTCCGGCTCCTCGATGTCGTTCATCTCGGCGCGGATGCGGTAACTCGGCGTCTCCAGGTCGACGCCCTCCGGCACGCCGACGCGTTCGTCCGGCGCCGACCCCTCGACGTCCTGGCTGACGCCCTCGGCCGGCTCGGTGAACTCCAGGTCGCCGAGGCTGCCCTCGCCGTCGACGTTGGCGGGCGTCGCGCCGCCGTCGGCCACCGGCGCCGTGCGGGACGGCCCGCCCGAGTCGTTCCCGTCACAGCCACAGGAGCCGTCGTCGCAGCCACGGTCGGCGTCACCCTCCGGCCGCCTGTCGGAACGGAAGAACCGTATCGGCTTGCCCGTCGACGTCGAGTGGCCTGCCTCCCGGCCGCTGACGGGCGGCACCTGGACGGCCTCGGGGTCGACGTCGACGTCGGGGACGCCCGGAAGGGACGGGGAGCCGTCGGCGTCCTCGCCGTCGGCCTCGTGCAGTTCCGGTGCGACGTCGGCGGGCGCGTCCGGCGTCTCAGTCATCGCTCGTCACCTCCTCGTGGGGGACGCCGCCCGCGACGTTGGCGTCGGCCCGCTGCATCACGTCCCGGAGGCGGTCGTTGTCGACGCGCCGGCACCACTCGTAGAACCGCTCACCGTCGGTCCGCTCGTCCGCGTAGGCGTCGAACAGTTCCTCCAGCGCCGGGATGACGGCGTCGGCCGGGACGGCGTGTTCGACCCAGTCGAGGAACTCGTTGTCGGCGCCGAGCGAGCCGCCGAGGCCGAAGTCCATCCCCTCGACGATGTTGTCCCCTTCCTCGTTGGTGGTTCCCTCGGGATCGTCGATGTCGACGGTCTCGCCGCGGAAGCCGATGTCGGCGATCTGCGGCTGGGCACAGGAGGCCGAACAGCCGGACATGTGCATCCGGACGACCTCGAGGTCGTCGGGCGTCTCGATGCGGCGGTCCAGCGCCTTGGCCCACCGGCGGACGCGGTTCTTCGTCTCGATGATGCCGTAGTTGCAGAACTCCGAGCCGGTACAGCCGACCGCGCCCCGCGAGAACGGTCCGGGGTCGGGGCGGTACTTGCGGGCGAACGGCTCGTTCAGGAGGTCGCCGACGTTCTCCTCGGGAACGTGCGTGACGAGGAAGTTCTGGTCGGTCGCCAGCCGAATCGTCGCGTCGTCGGTGCCGTACTCCCGGGCGGCGCGGGCAGCCGCGGCGAACTCGTCGCCGCCCATCCGCCCCGCGATGACGTTGAAGCCGACGTACTTGAGGCCGTCCTGTTTCTGGTCGTGGACGCCGACGTGGTCGCCGGTGTACCCCTCGGTGAGGTCGGCCCCACGCGAGCGGAGATCGACCGTACAGCGGTCGCGGACGGCCTCCTCGAACGTTTCGGGACCCATCTGCTGGACCAGATAGCGCATCCGGCAGACGCCGCGGTTGTTCCGGTCGCCGAGTTCCTTGAACGTCTGGGCGACGGCGCGGCAGAACTCCACGGCGTCCTCCGGACGGACGAACACGTCGAGGTTCGAGGCCATCCGCGGGCCGTCCGAGAGGCCGCCGCCGACGCGTGCGTGGAAGCCGTAGTACTCCTCGCCGCCGACCTCCTTGCGGGCCGGCACCAGGCCGACGTCGTTGATCTGCGACTGGGCGCAGTCGTGCCGACAGCCGGTGATGGTCATCTTGAACTTCCGCGGGAGGTTGGCGTACTCTCGGTTCTCGGTGAAAAAGTCCGAGACGGCGGCGATCACCGGCTGGGCGTCGAAGCACTCGTGGTCGTCGAGGCCGGCCGCCGGACAGCCCAGCACGTTCCGGGCGGAGTCGCCGCAGCCCTGGATCGTGGTGAGGCCCACCTCGCCGTAACGGTCCCAGATCTCGGGGACATCCTCGACCTCGATCCAGTGTTTCTGGATGTCCTGTCTGGTCGTGATGTCGAGGAAGGCGTCGCCCCAGATGTTGTTCTGGTTCTCGCCGCCGTACGCTTCGGGCGCGGTGGCGTACTCGTCGGCCACTTCGCCGATCACCTCGGCCTGCTCGGGCGTCAGGCGGCCGCCCGGCACCTTCGTTCGCATCATGAAGTAGCCGCGCTGGCGGCCGTGGGCGTACATCCCGGCCCACTTGAGCCGCTCCCACTCGCCGTCGCCGGCGTCGGCCTCGATCTCGTCGAAGCTCATCCCCTCCTCGGCGTAGCGCTTGACGTCCTCGATGACGTCGAGCGGGTGTTTCTCCTGTTTCCACCGTTCGACGGTGTTCACGGTGACCACTCCGGCGTTCCCTCACGTCCCGAACGTCTGCGGTAGTCGATAACAATCATTGTGACAAGGACGTACAACCGAAAATAGAGTCTACCCGTTGCGGTCAGGCCTGCCAGCGATCCTCTCACTCGTCGTATATTGCCGCTTTGTCGGACGTGCCTCTCGGCAGGAAACAATCCGAGCGTCCGAAATCGGTCCTTTGAGAGTCTCTCGGGCGGTCTCGGACGAGTATCGAGCGTCCGAATAACTGGTAACGCACGGATCGGACCGAACCAACCGACGATGCGGGTGTCGTGACGAATCGACCGTCCCAGGAGAGGGAAAATATCTCCGGTTGTCGTGCCGACGTCCGCGTCGGACGCGAGGTCACTCCGACTCGTAGGCGGCCCAGACGTACCGCGTCCCGTGGCTCCGGTATGGACGCCAGGCTTCGGCGGCCTCGCGCATCTCGGCGCGGGTCATCTCCCCGCCGTCGGCGTACAGTTGCTCGATGCCGCGGCGAACCGCGAGGTCGCCCAGCGGCAGCACGTCCGGCCGCTCGAGCACGAAGATGAGGTACATCTCGGCGGTCCAGGTGCCGATGCCCTTGATCTCGGTGAGTCGGTCGACGACCGCATCGTCCGAGTCGTCGGCCAGTCCCGCCGGCGTCAGATCGTCCCGCTGGAACGCGCTCGCGGCGTTGTGCAGGTACTCCACCTTCGACGCCGAGAGCCCGGCGTCCCGGAGCGCCGCCTCGTCGGCCGACAGCACCCGCTCCGGCGTCACCTCTCCGAGCGTCTCGAAGGCCCGCTCGCGGACGGCCGCGGCGCTTTCCGTCGAGAGCTGCTGGTTGATGATCGAGACGCAGAGCCGTTCGAAGGGCTCGCGATCCCGTTCGGTGTAGGGGTCGTGCCGTTCGAGTAGCTCCGCCATCACCGGGTCCTCCCGGAGGACCGCTTCCGCCTGGGATCGCATGCTCGTGCCCGGAGGAACGGCCGCGGTCGGGGTAAGCGACTCGGTTCCCGGCCGGTCTTTCGGCCGAGCGGCTACGGCCCGGTCACGTACTCGGACCGACGACGTAGTTCGAGTCGGTGCCGGCTATCTGGACGCTCACGTCCGCGTCGACGACCGTGGCCGTCGCCGGGCCGAAACTGTAGCTGTTCGTCGCCTGCGGCCCGGAGGGTGCCTCGACGAAGTACGTCTTCGTGACGGTGGCATCGCCTTCGACCTCGCTGGGGTCGACGGTGCCGAGGACGACCGTCCCGTCCTCGACGGACTCGGCGTCGCCGTAACGGGTGTCGACGGTCCAGCCGTCCGGAACGGCGTCGGTGACGACGACCGGCTCGGAGGTCTCCGAGACGGTGATGTCGACCCGGTTGGTCTGGCCGCCGGTGAAGACGGTCCCGTCGTCGGTCCGGGAGCCCGAGGCGGTGAGGTCCGGCGCCGAGGGCACGTCGTCGCCGCCCTCGTCGACGTCGGCTGCCGGGAGCGTCACGTCGGTGTAGTCGGGGACCCCGCCCTCGATGGCCGTCTCGACCGCGCTGCGGGCGTTGACGAAGCCCGCACCGGCGTTGTAGGGGTTGTAGGCGTCCGCCGCGTTCTCCTCGGCGGTGCCCTCCACGATGCGGATAACCTGCTCCGGGGAGGGGTACTCCTCGCCGTTGTTCGTGTACCAGGCCTCCATCACCTGGGCACAGACTCCGGCGACGACCGGACAGGACATCGACGTACCGGAAAGTGCGGTGTACAGCGGACCAGTTCTCGTCGAGGTTGGGCCCTCCTCGTCGAGTGCCTTCAGCGCGGAGGCGCCCTGCGTCGAGATGACCGCGTGACCGGGCGCGATGACGCCGGGCCGATAGACCCCCAGCGGACCCTCCGGGTCGCCCGGCAGGTCGACCTCCGGCGGCGGACCACGCTCCTCCACGGAGAGGGTACACTGCGCCTGGACGGCCGTCCACGGGTCGACCTCGAAGTAGTAGGTCTTGTCGGGGTCGATGTCCGTCGCGATAACCTCGAGTTCGCCGCCGCCGGGACTCGGCGAGGTCGTCTGGCCGTTCGTGGAACTGGCGAGCACCGGGCCGTCCTCGGCACCCTCGTGGATGTAGAGGTCGATGTCCTGGGTGCCGTCGGGCCAGCTCAGCGTCGCCCGGACGTTCGCCGCACCGTCGGCCGGCACGTACTCGACGAACGACGAGCTACCGACGGACGGCCCGCCGGCGACGCTGGCGTCCGCGCCCGGCCCGACCGTGACGGTCTCCTCGAACGTGTTGACCGTCTCGCGGTCCCCTGCGGCATCGGAGTTGAGCGCACGCAGGTTCCTGAGTCCCGTCTCGCGGTCCTCGGCGGTGAAGCCGCCCTCCCCGTCGGGGAACTCGTCCCAGCGGGCGCCCTCGCCGTCGTCGTAATTTCCCTTCCGGCCCCGCGAGGAGAAGTCGGTCGGTGCCTTGGTGTCGTGGACGTCCTGGCCCTGGCCGTCGTGGCTGGCCGCCACCGAGAGGGTGTGCGGTCCGGTCTTGGAACCGCCGAGCGTGTTCGTGCCCGGCCCGGAGTTGCCCGCCGACCCGACGCTGAGGATGCCCTCCTCGAAGGCGCGCCAGGTCGCCCGTTCCCAGCCGCCGGAGGGGTTGAAGTCGTTGCCGCCGGCGCTACCGTAGGAGTTCGACGTGATCTGCACCGGGTCCTCCGGGTGCAGTTCCGTCAGCAGGTGGTCGAACGCCGCGACCGACGAGAGGACGAAGATGCCGACGCCCTGCGAGTAGACGGTCAGGTCGGCGTCGGGGGCCATCCCCTCGTGGCTGCTGTCGACGTTGCCCTCGCCGGCGACGGTGCCGGCACAGTGGGTACCGTGGCCGATGTCGTCGGTGTCGGCGTACGCCGCATCGACGTAGGCGACGCCCTCCTGGAGCGGGTTGACGAACTGGAAGTGGTGGCTCAGCCGCGGCGCCAGGTCCGGATGATACGCGTCGAGTCCGCTGTCGATGACCGCCACATGGACCCCTCGGCCGGTGTAGCCGAGACCGTCCTGGACGACCCCCGACTTCGTCGCTATCTGGGCGTCGCCGTTGTCGTACTCCAGTTCGTGGTTGTACTGGACGTACTGGACCCTGTTGTGGCCCGCGATGCGCTCCAGTTCCGGCCCGGTCGCCTTCGTGTAGACGATGTCCAGCGCCTCCATCTCGAAGGTGCCCATCGGCGTCTCGTACCGGTCGAGGAGGCTGTAGTCCGCGCCGGGTTCCAGCACCACGAGCGCCTCCTGTAACTCCTCGCTGGAGAGATCGAACGCGTCGTCGATTCGTCTGCCGGCGGCAGCACCCGTCGTCGAGAACAGCTTCCCACCGAGTGCCGCACCCGTTGCCTTCAGTACCGAACGTCTGTCGAACGACATACCTCATCCGACGTGTGGAACGGAAAGTATTTCCTGACAAAACTGTCCAAAGGCCACTGTCATAGAATACCAAACGACCACCGGGACGGGGATGGATAGCCGATATTCTAGATAATACCGGCGGCTGCTCGGCGTACAGCGCCCTGCTGGTCTCTCACTCCGCTACGCTCCGTTCGAGAAGTGGGTCGGGGCGGATTCGAACCGAAGGAAGACGGTCGCCTCACTTCGCTCGGCGCTGCGACTTCCCGGGTTCGAATCCTTCGGACGATTTCCGTGCCGAAGGCTCCTCGCTACGCTCGTCGCGTTGCGGCACGGAAATGGGTCGGGGCGGACTAAGCGCGAGGTACGTACTGACCCTTCGCCGCCGTTCACGCGGTAGAGCGCCCTTCTACAGGCGGTCCGTGACAACGATGACCACGGACAAAGACGATCTCGAACCGCTTGATCCCGAGACGGGGACCAAGCTGTTCCTCGAACACAAGGCAACAGACTGTACAGACTCGACCGTCCAGAATCACCGCTACCGGATGAAACACTTCCTGGAGTGGTGTGACGAGGAGGATATTGACAACCTGAACGACCTGTCGGGCCGGGACATCCAGCGGTACCGGCTCTGGCTGGCTGACGACGATGACGTCAACGCGCTCACGATGAAGAATATGATGTCGGGCTTCCGCGTCTTTCTCAAGTGGGCCGGCTCGGTAGAGGCGGTTCCGGAGAACCTCTATTCGAAGTTGATGATTCCGCGCGTCCGGCGTAGCCAACAGAGTAGCGAAAAAATCCTTGAGGCGGAGCGAGCAGAGAAGCTTCTCGCGCACCTCTCGCGGTACGAGTACGCCTCAATGCACCACGTCCTACTCGCATTCCTTTGGGAAACCGGAATGCGCATGGGAGCTGCCTACTCGGTCGATCTGACCGATGTAGACTTCGACGAGAAACGCGTCGAACTCGTCCATCGACCTGATCAAGGTACGACGTTGAAAAACGGAAAGAGCGGCGAACGATTCGTAGCGATGTCTGCCGAAGTGACAGAGCTACTCAAAGACCACGTCGATACGTTCCGGTACGACGTCACCGACGAGTACGGCAGGAAGCCTCTGCTGACAACAGAGCACGGACGGATGTGCCGAGGAACGATCCGTCGAAAAATCAACAAGATCACCGCGCCGTGCTATCTTGACGACCCGTGTCCTGACTGCAACCAGGGCATCGAGAGGAAGTGTCCCGAAGCAGTTAGCCCGCACGCCATTCGTCGTGGGAGTATCACGCACTTCCTCACGGAAGACGTGCCGATCGAAGTTGTCAGTGATCGTATGAATGTGAGTCGGAAAGTACTCGACAAGCACTACGACAAACGATCCGCGGAGGTGAAACTGGAACAACGCCGCGGCTACCTCGATGAGATCTGAGGGGATAGCCAGTTAGCGAACCCCCTGCCGATTTTTTCGAGTAACAAACTACTGCCTCTAGTTTCAACTAAACGGCCCCGGGAAGAAGACTTAGACTGAATAGGTTGAGTGAAACCATGCCGACGAACAACGAGTAGGCAACTGCGCCTCTGGCCATTCGTTCTCTGTTTGGATGGAGGGATGCACCTGGTCGGGACGCTAAGTTTTCGAGCTCTCGTCGAAGACGATTCACCAGCAACCGCCCGACAGCGAATCCACCGATGACAAATACGGCTCCTGGATGCAGTACGCCCGTTGTGTCGTCGGGGAGTTCGTCGAACGTCAACTGTTCCTCAGCCATTGATTCGTCGTCTTCAGGCACTATCACGTCGTCTCCGGATGTCGATTCATCAGTTCTATTGAATTCCATGAGCGCCTCCGTATCGACTGTCCCGTCACTGTTGATGAACATATTGACCATCCGTTCTAGTTTAGTGGAGAATCCTGTTGCTATCTGTTGATTAGATATCGTCGCAACTACCCGGTTGAGGAACCCGGTGGGAAGTGTGTACTCTCCACCGGACTCGGTAGTTGTTGACCGAATTCAAAGAGCGTTTCCCTCTGATGAGTTGCGCGAGCGCGCTCGCGCAACGAATCTCGTTGAGCGTGAGCGGAAGTTCGACATCGTTGCGCTGTTTTACACGCTCTCGTTTGGCTTCGCCGCTGGCTCAGACCGCTCCCTGCAAGCATTTCTCGACCGCTACGTCGAGATGGCTGACTGCGACGAACTCTCTTACGCGGCATTCCACGACTGGTTCGAACCGGGCTTCGTTGCACTCCTTCGAGAGATTCTCGATGACGCCATCGAGAATCTCGATACCGGACGAACCGAGTTGAACGGACGTCTCGAACGATTTCGAGACGTCCTCATCGCCGACGCAACTATCGTTTCGCTGTACCAAGACGCCGCTGATATCTACGCAGCAACTGGCGAAGACCAAGCTGAACTGAAACTCCACCTCACGGAGTCACTCTCGACAGGTCTTCCAACACGGTTCCGCACAACTGACGGCACTACTCATGAACGGAGTCAGCTACCCACCGGCGAGTGGGTAGCTGACGCCCTCATCCTGCTTGATTTAGGCTTCTACGACTTCTGGTTGTTCGACCGAATCGACCAGAACGGCGGCTGGTTCGTCTCCCGAGTCAAGGACAACGCAAACTTCGAGATCGTCGAGGAACTGCGAACGTGGCGAGGCAACAGCATTCCGCTGGAAGGAGAGTCGCTGCAGGCCGTCCTCGACGACCTGCAGCGACAGGAAATCGACGTCCGCATCACGCTCTCGTTCGAGCGCAAGCGAGGGTCGGGCGCCAGCGCGACCCGGACGTTTCGACTGGTCGGGCTGCGCAACGAGGAGAGCGAAGAGTACCATCTGTATCTAACGAATCTAGCGCGTGAGGAGTACAGCGCGCCCGATATCGCGCAGCTCTATCGGGCGCGCTGGGAGGTCGAACTGCTGTTCAAGGAATTGAAATCGCGGTTCGGCTTGGACGAGATCAACACGACCGACGCCTACATCATCGAGGCACTGATCATCATGGCGGCGATTTCGTTGTTGATGAGTCGTGTGATCGTGGATGAGTTACGGTCGATTGAGGCAAGACAGCGTGAGGTCGAAGCCGCCGCAGACGCCGACGAGTCGGCGTCGCGGCTCCCTCGTCGTCGCTGTTCGCTAGCCGTCGAACGCCACGCTCATCTGATCCAGCTGTATCTCATGGTTGAGTTGGGCTACGAACTGCCGGATTTGGACGAGCTGTTGCTGTGGGCATCACGAAATCCAAATCCACACAGAAATCGGTTACGTGAGCAGGTTGAACGGGGTGAGTTCGGCTTTGACCGCCCCTAAACTAGAACGAATGACATATTGACAAGGACACCGGCATCTATCGTTGCCTCAGGATCACCGTAGCCGTCGAAGATTTTCTCCAGCACTTCTAACCGGTGCTCCCGCCTTCGCTCCTCAGTTCGCGTGTCGTAGTGTTCGTTCAGTACCGGAACCGAGACATCCACCCGATCGGTGAGCAGCTCCTTGGACACCCCACTCTCGATCTGGTGTTCTATCGACCACCGTCGAAGCGGATGGGGACTATGGCTCGACGGACACTCGGATGCGTGTCGACTGATCGTCGCCGTACACGACGCGATCTCACGATCGTGTGGGCACTCACCCGTGTATTCGCAGGGACGGGTGAGTTTGTACAGGTCTCGCCGGATCGTCGTTATTTCGGGACGGCCGTTTTCTGTCGTCAATAGTGGTTCTCTTCCAAACTTGTCTTCTACATCGGGGCGCTGAGGGCTGTTCACGTACCGCTTGATGAGGTCCGCCAGCTCCCGTGAGATGTTCTGATGTCGCTGTCCATCTGTCCCGTTTTTGAGCGGCGTCCCTCTTTCATTTTCGAACTCCTTCTCCGGACGATGCCGAAGTCGAATCGCAGGACCTTCTTCATCATCCTTGTCGATCACGTCATCCTTGTCAATCGCGCGAACAGCGCCGACCCGGTTCCCGAGTTCTTTGATGAGCCGAAACTCAACATGGCGACGCGAGCACGGTTCATGCGCTTCGAGAAAGTCAAGTGCTGCGTTGACTTCCTCGTCGCTCGGTTTGTCATTGGAAACACCCTCATCATCAGGCACGTTTGGAACAGGGGTTTTGTTCGGAACGTCAGAGTAGACCGCCTCGATCTCGACACAGAAGACGAGAAACCGCCGCAAGACGCTCATAATTCCATTAAGACTAACCGTGCTATTATCGGACGTATCCTGACACCAGTTCTTGAATCGGCGCAATTCCCGCCCCCGAATATTATTCATATTGTCGATACCTGATTCATTAGTCCACTCAACGAAGAGCCCGACCCCGTCCTTGATTGTCTGAATTGTGGCATACCTGGCGTCTTCCTTGCGCTCGTCCAGGTACATCTCTTCGGCTTCCTCTGGAGTGATTGGTTCGAGTCTATCCCTGTGCATTTTTGAGACAAAGCGGAATATTATACAGGTACTTAAAAACCCTCGTCGTACAGTGACTATTTTATCCGCGAATACTTCGAATTTGCCGACTCAGCCACATTCCTTGGTATGTTCTGTAAAGATCATTCTCCTCTATAGTGAACCCGAAATCCAAACCGTACCGAACATTTCACAAGCGGATCTGTTACGAAATCGGACACTGATGACGACTGTCAAATACTCGCAAGTCACCACTGAGTGGAGACAGACCCATTCGAAAATATCGGATCCGGACACCGACCACGATGAGATTGTTACTGCCGCGCCACTCCCACACCTTCGGCTGCAAGCTGTGGGAAATCGGAGAATATAACGTACTGATTCTCCGAGCGTTTCCGAGCTTCTTGCCACCTCTGGTTCCGTGGAGAATCGAAATCAACCTCGGAAAAACGTCGATATTGTCCCATAATGGTCTATCTAATAGGTGGATTTGTAGTGGGGTTGGAGCGGGATTTACCCGCCGGATTCAGCGCGTCGTCTCGGGTGCCGACGGGCGTGCGCTTCCCGGCGGCCAGCGCCAGGCCTCTGGCCTGCGGGCGCAGTGCTGGCGCGGCGTAGCTGTGCCGACGGAAGTGAACGGAACGAGGTGGGTATCGATTGCGGTGTATAGACGGGTGGTGTTGTCGCCGGAAAAAGTGCGCGGCAAAATCAGTCATCCAGAAGCGCCGTCGGGATTCCCGGGAACGGAGCCATGGTCGGCTTCCGGCAGTGTTTGCACCGCCAGTAGAGGCGCGCGCGTTCGCCTTCTTCGCTCGGAAATTCGATCGGATGCTCGAATTCCAATTTGCACGTGTTACACCGGTAAGACGGTGACCGCGTCTTTCGGTGAGAGATACTCTGCCCACCGCATGTGGGACACCTACAGCAAGCGCAAGATTCGATGTCGCCGTCTTCTGGCTCACAGTGGTCATAATCCGGATTCCCTTCCGTAATGCCACCGTCACGGACAGAACGAACACCGCGTTCCAGTGGCACCAGCCACGGATCCTCGCCGCCGCAGTGGTCGCATTGGGACTTGACTGAGTTCTTCGCTGGATCGTACTTGTTGAGGCAGTCGTCGCGCTCGGCTGCATCGATGAACGCGGGCAGGTCTTCGAGGCGGGCGTCTTCGGGGTCAAGCGCATCGGGGTTGACGTCTGCTTGAGTAGCATCCTCGAACGCGGTGAGTCCTGCCTGCCGGTCGTGCACGTCTGTCGGGTCAATCGGGTCAGTGGTCGCTTCCCGGGCCCAATCCGGTGTGTGGAGATCACGCGACCAGTATGCGCTGTCTTCCCGTGGTGCATCCGCGTCGTGTGGCCAGGAAGTCCGCGGCAGTCTCCGGGAGGCTGCGCTGTGACTCCGGATGGTGAACCACTCCTCGATGTTCTGCACCGGGTCGATGAACGCCGGGCCCGAGGGGTGGTAGTGCTCACGGTGATTGTCAGAGATGAACGCGGTCGTCCAGCCGTTCGGCGTTCCTTCGTTAAGCATCTCGCTGCAGTCGAAATACCCAACGACGCCCGGGAATTGCCGCCCGGAACCCGGTGTGACCATCGGCAGGATTCCCTCGCCGCCGAGGTACTCCTGAACGGTCAGGCCGTCCACGGTGTAGGTGTCCATGTCCGTGTCGTACCGCGGGTCTTTCCGATTCTCCTCGATTAGCTCGTCGATGCTGACTTTTCTATATTGTCGCATTGTCTTGTCTCCGTAGGGGTTCTCGCAGGGGACGCTGACCGAGAATCGACTTCGGGAAGGGTATCCGGAGCCTCACTGCACCGTGACCTATGGTCAACCGGTTCTCTTTGCGTGGGACGGTAGCGTCCTGTCGTTTCAGGCAGTCACCCTCCAGCGTTCCTCCTTTGTCGAATATCTACTCGGTACGTTGATTCCTAGTCTAATTTTATATCATATAGGTAAATAACCTCGCCAGCGACAGTCGTTTGATTATCAACGAGTCTCTGACCGCACCAGTCAGACCAGTATCGTCGGTAGCGAGCGGCAAAATTGTGTGGAACGTGGTCCATGTGCGCTATCTCCGAGGCATCGAAGGCGGAGTAGTCCCGTGTTTTCAAAGCTTTCATTGTTCCTGCGCAATCGGTGGCCTGCTGGCGCGCGCCGGGAGATGGGTAACACACGGTCCGGAACACGGGATTGACGATGTCGTACACATTCTCTCGTCATCGGCCGATGCCCCGGCTCTCAACGCACCTACCGCGACGCGCTCGAGTCAACGATTTCCTCAAGATCGAACAACTGCAGGTCGTCACGGTCAGCAGCTGCGTCTTGAACGGATTGCGTGAACCCGTTTCGGGCGAACAGCGCATACTCGTGCTCAATGTCCGCACCATCGGGCGACCATCGAATCTCCTCCGTGTGAGATTCAAGCGAGGCGAGCGCGCTATAATCGAGTGGTGCAGACGTGAACTTACACTCGCCCGTCACCATCGTCCCGTCTGCGGCGAGCCCGACGACGTCCACCTCGTACTCGTTGTACCACCAGCGCCCGATGTCGGTGAACATCGTATCGGGATACAGATCAGGCAGGATATCCTGACACCGGGTTTCGAACGCCGGACTCACGAAATCCGCTAGTTCCGGTTCAATAACCGTCTCGTACGCATCGGCCCCCAACCGCTCGTACCGGTCTTCGTTCCCGTAGACGAACCGGAACCAAAACCGGAACAACGGGTCGAGAATCCGGTACCGGCCTCGGCGTGATTTTGTCTTATCCTCAGTCACCGGGACTTCCCGTTCGACCAGTCGCAGCCGCTCAAGTTTCTGCGTGTACGTCGAAATCTGTTTGCTATCGATCCCGACCGTTTGCGCAATCTCGTTCGACGTCGTGTTCCCGGCCGCGATCGCTTTCAGGATAGCGAAGTACCGGTTCGGCTCCGTCAGCTCAGTGCGAAGGACGTACTCCGGCTCGTCGTGCAGGAACCCCTGCCGTGACAGCAGCGACTGTTGGATGGCTGTGCCGAGATCGTTGTCCAGATCGACGCCGTCCAGATAGTACGGCGTCCCGCCAAACACACCCCACGCGAGCAACAGTTGTTCAGGGGAGTAGCCCTCAGGAAAGAACGTGCGTGCAGCAGCAAAATCGAGCTGACGCAGATTGATCTTCTCAGTGAACCGGCCATACAACGGACTGTTCCCGAGGAGCGTCGCCTCCTCCATCATACTAATCGAGGATCCCACAAGCACGAGCGTCACGCCAGTCTCGCGCAACTCCTGATCCCACAGTCGCTGGATCACCGATGGAAGGCTCTCGTCAGCGTCAATCAGGTATGGGAACTCGTCCAGCACGATGACTGCATCCTGATCAGCGAGGTACCCAAGCAACGACTCCCACTCGTCCTCAATCCGGTCGATTCCTGGAAACGACTCTGCCGCCACATCCACGAACGCATCCAGTTGGATCTGCCGGGTCGTTTCGGTCGCCTGGTACAGGACAGCGTCATCGCGGTCTTCCAAAGACTCACGAACGAGTTCGGTCTTCCCGAGACGGCGACGCCCAAAAATCACGACCATGTCAGCGTCATCCGACGCATAGCAATCTCGAAGCCGGCTGAGTTCATCCTCCCGATCCACGAATCGCTCCATATCCTCTAACTGGCGTCCAGCCGAATAAAACTCTCGAATAGCCTAATCCAGAATAGGCTAATTCAGAATTGTCTAACCGAAGATTGTTCTCTGGACATAATACGGTGACAGCAGAAGCAGCTCTCTATCACCGCTAGCGACTGTGGGAACGACCGATGTCTCGATTCCGACGGACGCGACCGACCACTACCGTGTGTCGCTTAGCCGTCGTCTCGCTCGATAGTCCAGTACTTGACTGGCGTATTCAGCATCGTCTCGATTACTCTCCGCAACGGCTTCGAACGATTGGCGTGAAATCTGCTCTGTCAGCAACTCCCCGTCTTCAACCTTCCACGCAAACGGCTCAGCAGGATCTATTCCGCGCTCCTGCAGCAGGCTTCCATCCACCCGTAGGGACATCACAAGCTCGTCGCCATACTCACGTGCTTGGTCACGGCTCAACACCAAGTTATCCA
This sequence comes from Natronomonas marina, assembly GCF_024298905.1. Lineage (NCBI taxonomy): Archaea > Methanobacteriati > Methanobacteriota > Halobacteria > Halobacteriales > Natronomonadaceae > Natronomonas > Natronomonas marina. The sequence goes on along the minus strand of NZ_CP101154.1, from coordinate 2,264,871 downwards.
GGTATCCATCACCACCTGGCGTAGGTGTCGCCCACTCAACTGTCCAGGACTCAGTTTCGCTCGTTACCAGATTCATCCTCAATCATAAGACACCATTTTAGTGGCGGTATGAAAGTTCTATTCAGAGGTATGGTCAGGCCACTCATGGCCGGGTTGTTGCCTGTCAGGTTCGGTTCGGTGCTGGAACTCCGCTTGTCGAAGGGCTTGGCGCTCCAGATCCTTTTCGAAGAACTCAGCCGCGCTCAGCTTCTCCTTAATGCTTCTCGATAGCCGCCGCATCGTTCGCTTATCCAGATGAACGGACTCAGCCAGACGTTTGAAATCCTCTGTCTCCGAAATTCGCGGAGCGTCCTTCTTCCGTAGGTGTGCGAAGCGATTGTAGTTGACGACGACCCGGATGACTGTTAACGCCACCTTCTCGATCCGTTTGTTCTGTCCGAAGTCGTCGAGATCCAACAAGAGCATCGCCCGCACCGCCTCATCTCGCTGGAACTGAGTGACACCGAACCGAGAACAGTACGCTTGCGTGATTCGTTTCTTATCGAGTCGAGCAAGCCGCGCACTCAGCGTCCCATCTGACGGATGCCGTCCCTCGTTGTGTTTGGCGAGACGATCAGCAGGTGTTCGAAACCGAGAGAATTTTGAGTGCCTGTACCGCTCTGAAGCATCCCCAATAGAAGTCTCCCCTACAGGTTCGTACCCGACGGCGTATGATTCAACATCGACCCCCCATGCCGGCGGCAAATCTCCGTCCCCTTCGCTCTCGTGTATGGGCCCTGCCCGATAATCTAACCGGGCACCAGTAGTGATCTCCCGGATAGTATCGTCAATAGTGGCAGTCTCCCACACCGAGTGACTCATCCATTAACCCTGCACCGGACGCGTTCTTTAATGCAGCGCTGCTGAACAGTCCGGAGTATGACAGGATACGGAAACAGATGAGGGGGTACTCCCTTAATTTGGGTTTAAGTATGGTCCTGCGACAATACTGTTATTGAGGGGTTCCCGGCTGAGGTGGCTCGGAGAGCCAGCGAGGGTATGCCGATTTTCCGGCCTCTTTTCGAGGCCTTCCATAATACCCTTTACCTGCCTTACGGCAGGTCGTGATGATTGGCTCGGCTTCGTCAGCTAAGGGTTACCTTTGGCGCTCGCCCGCGAAGGATTACACGAAGGGGCTTCGGGCCCTTTGACCCTACGTTGAGCGGCGTCAGGGGATGACTCCGTGGATTGCGAAGGGTTTTCAACGTTCTGAGCAGCACTCTCGCTTCGGTTGACGTCCCGCCGAAGTGAACTTGAGCCCAGAGCATCGTCACCGAGCGTAGCGTGTAGCTTGCCGGTTCGATATTCCCCTCACCCGACGACGCGATAGCGATTCTCAGAGACCGTTCGTCCGACTGAGCACACTTCGGCAGGGGCGGATCCGACCTTGCCGACCAGAGGATTCTACCCATGAACACGAAAACCACCAGCGACCAGCATCAGCGTCCAGTTGTGTCGTCCCACGCAGCAGACGAGTACGACAACCGATTCGACAACGGAGACGTCCCCCTCGCAACAGCGTGGGAACGCGGGGTTCGAGTCGAAGCACCGGACAAAGACTACCACGAGGCTCGGCTCCACCCGTTGATGGACCTGCTGATGACCTGCAAGAACGGAGTCATTACGACCGTGATGTACGCCAGTAGGACACGGGTCCAAGCACCCGGCAAGGTTCGGTGTCAGGGGTGCGGTCACCCCCACGAACCGCTTCGAACAAACGAGACCTGCCCGTGGTGTGGTTCGACCGCCGAGGCTGGTCGGAGCACCGGAGCGATCAGCATCACTCGAAAGGGAGGTAACTGAAATGGCGCAAAAGCAGGGACTCGCTGATCTCGCCGATCTTTCTGGGACAGGAGACAATGTCCTCGTTAAAGCTCAGGTGACTTGTGAGCAAGATCTGAACAGCCATCGACCCTACCAGAAGGGGCTCCTCTGGGACAAGTCGATGAACTACGGAGACATCCGGGCCTTCGTTGTCTACGACCCCGACGTTCGCCTGGAACCTGGAAAAGTCTACATCCTGAACGGCAAAGACCACTACTACGACCCCCGTGGCGAAGTCCAACTCATGCTCCACGACGGTGCCTACGTGAAGGAGCTCTACGACACCAACTCGTGAACCCCCGACCCCTATTTTTTATCCAACTCTGGAGTGCTCAGTCGCCTCAGGTTTCCTGAGTCGATAGACCCCCGTATTTATATCCCGCCGAGAGGAGTGGGTAGTGTGCCAGTCTTTCACTCATACGTGAATGACGATGGATATTATATTACTGCTCGACCGTCTGATGTTGGGAACATAACCTACCAGACTACCAGCGAAGCCGATCAACTTATATCTGAGTTGGGTTACGAAGACGAAGATGATCTCCCATGGGGGATCATCAATCCACTCCGATCAGCTGATCTCATCTATACAAACAATCAAGGAGTCGATAGTCATCAAGAAGACGCACCAAACCTTGACCCCTCAAAGTTACCGGAACTAACGGAAAGCGAGATACAGAAATTACTTGATTATTTCGACTCACGAGGGGACATACCTGACCATATCTATAGCCAGCTCGAAGAGAAAATTGAATCCTCAGCAGAGAATATGCTCGATAAGGTATGTTCGAGATTTCATTCCAAATTCCCCAACAATTCTACGAAACTCCATGTGACTTGGAAGTCGGGGAAGCATGAGGAAATCAATGAGATTAGAATTGAGATTAGGGATCTGAAAATCACTCACTACCTAAGAATGCGGGGCGGATCCTCGATCGACGAGTGGGAGGTGGAGCATTCCTATAATGAGAGTTGGGAAGGAATGGCCAAAGCATACGAAACTAGACCGGAAATTATGCGTGCCCTGGACGAAATCAATTCCGAGCTCCCTTTCGAGATCACTTGGTGTGAAGGCCTCAACGATGGATACCTGATCTGATCTTGTCTGCTTTTCGTGTGTCTGGGAGTAGATAGAAAACCACCAATATCTAAACTTTGGAGTCTGTTTGTGAACTCCAAAGTTCAATTGCCCATGGCCCGTGATAGTATATAAAGAGGATTCATTGTAATGAGCGATTCTGCAGATTCCAAAGTTCGTGCCAAAGTATGGCTCACGCCAGACCAAGTCGAAGCACTCCGATCGGCCTGTTACGCGACAGGTGCAGAGTATCTCCAACAACGCAACGAAGCCATCATTGCGTTCACGTACGATACCGGACTTCGAGTGGGGGAACTCGTCCAAGTGGATGTCTCACTGCTTCGGAGCAACAACTCGGAACTCTATCTGCCAACAGAGATCCAGAAAGACTACCCCAACGAGAACTCGCCACCGCCGGTAACGCTCGAACTGGCGGACGATACTGCACGATTGCTGTCGGCCTACCTCACCAATCGATGGAAGGAATCACCAGCGCTGTTCCCATCTCGTTCCTCGGACAGAATTTCAGAGCAGGGCGTCCGGAATATGCTTCACAAAGTTGCTGAAGCAGCAGCAGTGCGCCCATACAAAATTGACGGCAGTCGCGGTGATGCCGGTGACGTGACACCGCATGCGCTCCGACATGGTGTTGCCTACCGGATGATGAACGAAGAAGATGAGAACACGCTCTACGATGTCCGCAATCGGCTCCGTCACCGGAGTATCCAGACGACCGAACGGATCTATGATCACCTGCTGAAGGTCTAATCCGACAATAGTACTGGCACAGTGGCCTGAAATTCAGAAGGCACGCGAACTGGCTATACGGCTCCGTCTGAACAGCCAGTCCACAGTTGACACTGAGATGGATTCCCCGTGACAATCGGAGCGAGTGGCTGCCGATGCGAATCACGAGGAATTACCTCTATCGGACGCGAACTTCGGGATATGACATCGCCGGTCGAAGGATGGGCGAGAGACCGATTCGACGAGTCGTTCGGAACGCTTGATGATGCGGTTGCGCGGAAAGCAGCACTCGCACACGCCACCAAGTACGCGATCCTGTCCTACCTGCACGAGAACGGTGACGTCTCCAGAGAGGATCTCGCCACAATCGTCGAGGACGGCGTTGAGAGTCACGTCGGTGATCTCATCGATGCTGGCCTCGCAGCCCGTATCGGCGCTCCTGACGACCAGCCCCAAGAGACGGTGTACCGAATCACGCCCTCTGGTCGTCGGGAAATCGAGACTGACATGAAGCATATCGTGCATCACGCGTAACCCGCCGAATATGAAACTCCGATACTACGCTGACGCCGATATTCGTGAGCACCACGAGCATGTGCTCCGACTGTTGCGAACGCTCCACGATGACCATGGCCTCGCGGTGGAGATCGATCGGATCGACGAACAACACGGATCGATTACGGAGTTTCCCGGCGAGGTACGGTCTGCGACGCCAGAAACCGTCTACGAACGTGACCTCAAACGGAATCGTGCTCTGAACCAGTCCATCGAGCCGACTCCCTCAGAAGGCTTCAAACGATACGGGAAGCTCGACATCGCCGGCAACGTCGCACTCGTCGATGATGAGGGGACCGTCCAGTGGGCTTCGACGTTACCGGGGTATGCTGATGGTTATGGGCCAGGTGTCGAAGACCGAACTGCGATGGACTTCCTCGAAGAGGTTGCCACCGCACCGAGCAACCGCTTCTGTGTCGAGTGTCTTCACCTGCTGGACGGCGACGAACGCTTCTGTCCGAACTGTGGCGCAGAACTCCAGTAGCGATTCGTTTGCCTCGCAGACCAGTCTCCACCATCAGCCGTCAACCTATGACTCGCCGCCGGCCTGCGTGTGGAACTCCCGGCCAGATTTGAATTCAGTCAATTCATCGATCCGGGCTTCGAGGGCTTCGATCTCGTTACGAAGCTCGGCGGCCTCCTCGCCCTCGGTCGCCGCGAGTTGATCCTTGAGCCCCTGTAGTCGCGTTTCTTTGCGGTCCTGATCCACCTCGGCCTTCCGGACGTACGCTGACTCTTCGATCTCGTAGACATCAGATTCGGAGAGATCCGTGACAGCGAGTGCATCATCGACCTTGTCGCGGTCAACCCCCATCACCCGTTCGCGGTCAATCCCGGCCTCCGCAAGCGTGTCCAGGACCTCCTCCTCGTCTTTCAGCGACCGATTGCGTCGTGTCGTCCGCTGGACGGACCCGAAGGGACCGCTGACTGGTCGGTCGTGGTGCAGCCGGCTGAGAAGCACATCGCCCACGTCCTGGCGGAGATCGTTCGCGTTGCGTTGGACGTCCGAGAGGAGCGTATAGATGTTGACGAGTCCGTCTGTCTCCATGTCTTGGAGCGCGGTCACGTCGTGTCGTTCGAGGGCGTCAACAAGCAGCAGCGCATCCGCATAGACATCCAGGTCCGGCTCCATTCGGTCTGTCGCCTCAGCGTCGGTGTCATCCGCAGCGTCCAGTACCTGGCTCGTGGTCTCCGCGTCTGTCTCGACAATCACACCCCTTTCTTCGTCGATTTCGAAGCGTGGGTGGACGCTCAGGACTGCTGGATACGGGTCGGCGTCAGGCGGCAGTCGATCAAGCTCGAATCCGTTCGGTTCGTCAGTGATCCGTCGGTACAGCGTCTCGAACTGGTCGCGGTGTAACGGCCGTGTCTCATCATGCTCGCGGTCGAGAAACTTGATGATGACACGGTGTTCTTGGACATCGGCAGTGCGAAACTGCTTGTGCGAGAGCGGCGTGCGCAGCGTCGCACCCTCAGGGAGCGTATCGAGTTCCTCCACCAACGTGGACCAACTCTCGCGGAAGGACATACCAGTACCTTCGGTAGTGAGCGGCAAAATCGTGTGGGTGTGGTCCGTCTACGCCGTTCTCTGGACGCTGATACGTACGTCATCCGGTGATTCCACAGCTTTCGTTGTTCCTGCGCAACCGATGACCCGCTGGCGCGCACACAGACGAATTTAAAAAATACTGATATCGAAACCATTTCAATCCCCTCTATTACACGCCATCATCAAACCCTGAAAGTGTATTCTTTTGCGGACACACCCCTCCCTCTGCACTATAATATACTGTAACAAACATATCAGCCTAATTGCGGACACACCCCCTCCCCCCGTCCGATGTACATCCTGAACTAGTTCTGGCGACCATCTTCTCTCATACAGGGGCTTCAGTGTCGCCGCCCGTCAGCGGCGCACGGATTGTCACGTCGAACTCGATCGTCTCGTAGGGGACGAAGGGCTGCTTCGCCTGCCCTGCCTCGCGGTACTGGACGATCCCGTACTCAGCGAGGACTTCAACATCTTCGTGCACGGCCGAGTAACTGCGTCCGAGTCGGTCGGCCAACTCCGTGATGCTCTCGGCTGGCCGACCCATCAGCGAGCGCAGCAGTTCGAGTCGGCGATCCGTGAGCAGTTTCCGGATTCCCTCGGCAGTCTCGAACGAGACGACCGCGTCGCGCTGCTCGCCGTCCTCGGCAGCGCCGGCGGCTTCGACCGCCTCGTCGAATGCATCCTCGGCCGAGGCAATCGTGACGCGCAGTGTGTCCGGGAAGTTCATATCCTCGGGTGCGGGCATGTCGGTGTGGTTATCGTCGGGCATTGATTTCGGTCACCTCGTGGCGAAAGCGGGTAACATGGTCTTGGAGCCCCTCGAACTCGATGCCGGTCACCTCGTCAGCGTGGTGCCGGTGATGCGGACCGACATCGGAATCGTGGGCGTTGTCGTACCGGAGGATCTGCTCCCCCTCTTCCGGAGCGTAGTACTGAAATCGGTAGTAGTACCCGCCCGGTGACGAGGAGCTCTCGACAGCGAACAATTCGACCCGTGTCCCTGCCTCGGCATCAACCTCGAAGTTCCGGTTGAGTACGACATCACCATCAGCCATGTTGCCCTGTCACTATAACCTATAACCCGATACCCCATAATTCTGGTGCTGATCCCGAGACGAGCAGTCGCTCCTATCGGAGTCCGTCTCATCCATAGCATCCAGTTCTCTGGCCAGCCGTCGGAGTTGCGCGTCGGAAATCATGAGAACTCATCCGCGAGGAACGATTCGGGGGTGACGTTCAGGCGGAGTTGGTATGTGCTGTCACGGGTCCCCGTCGCTTCTCTCGTCGGATCAAGTAGTGGATATCCAGTCGTGAAGTTCTCAACGAGGTCCCGATACTCCGGAAGGTCGATATCCAACTGGTCGGCGAGATAGACAATTCGTTTCGTTGCGGCACCGTTCCCGACACGCCGCAGGTACTCGATGACTCGCTCCCATGAACATCGCATCTCAACAGCGTTCTGCATCGCCTTCGCAAGCTCGCTGATACCTCCGCAGAACTCCGGATGGTCGGCGCAATCGACCAGGGTCTTTTCGACACTCGAAATGTTCACCTGGCTCGACCCAACCGGAGTCGGTTGATAGCCGAAAAACTTCTGCTCAGTGACCGACACGGGTCGATACGTAACACCGTGGATTTCGCGCTCTTGGGCGCGCACTGTCGTCACGATGTACACAGTGCGGGACATCTGCTCTGTAAGCCCGTGGTGATTCAGCGCACTCCAGTACCCGACGTACATTGGCTCCACGAGCGCTGACGCGATTACGAACTCGTGTGCGGTATAGACCGCGTTCTCGCCCGCAGCGAGCGGCAGGATGAGATACTTCCCGTGAGCGATCCGCTCAAGCCACCCTTTCTCCTTGAGCGCATACGCCATATCCTTCGCCGACTTCCGCGGGATGTCAAGTGCGTCCGCGATGTCACTAATCGTGATGACCTGCCGGTTCTCGCTTGCGAGCCGTGACAGTGCCTGCGACTCGCGCGTCGACAGGCTCTTTCGTTGAGCTTCTTCCTCGTTTGTTGACTCCATAGCCGCTCAGCGTACATAGACTCTAAATCCAGCAGTGATAAAGGTGATTGTTTAGTGCTAGTTTCGGGAAAGTCAGCTCTTGAACCGCTGAGCATACACAGAATCTAACTGTTCTGCTAGGCTCGAATCTCAGCAGGATCTGCGTCGCCTGCTCGCTGTGCTAATCGACGCGTTCACACGCGCATGAATAACGCCGATTCGATCCGATACTCAGTCACGACTGCGGGGTGTTCCTACACAAGAGCACTGAGCCACCTAACCGTGTTACCTGTAGTCTGTGTACCCTCGTTCTCGAAGGAACTCGTACCGGTTGTTGTGATTTCCGATTATCCCGCTGTTAGTGAGCTCTGCTCCCGTGTAGCGTTCTAGAATCTCAGGGTCGGAAATGATCGCCCCGTGATAATCGTCGAATGCCTCGGTGACATCCACGAGTTTCTCCCCGTCCAGCATACACCACGCATGCTCAGTCCCATCCAGATCGAGATCGTCCATGACCGCGAATCCCTCGGTATACTTGAACCGGTCATTGTATACCCACATTCGCAGCGCGTTTCCAAAACAGGTTTTTGCAGACTGCGTTGTCGCTTCGATGGCTTCTTTGATGAGTGTTCGTTCCGCGGCGGTCACAGCGTCGGATAGTGCGATCCGACGCCCAGCAACCCTTACGTGCTCTATCTCCTGTTTCGCCACGCCTTCTCCGTTGTCTGCCACGTACCGATACATCGGAGATCGTTCTCGTGACGTCTCGACGTACGTAGAAGCTGGATTCACCGTCGGCACCTCTTTTACTCGACAGTGTGATGGACGACGCGATCCATAACGCGCTCCCGAGCGGCCTCGATTTCGTTCCGAGAGATGTCTCGGTCAAGCACATCCTCCGGGTGCGGCGCATAGTCCGCGCCCGGGTCAATACCACTCTTTTCCAGTAATACGGAGCGCAAGTAGAACTCGTCGATCGTATCTACGCCCTCGTAGATGGTATTGCGTAATCCATCTGGTACGTAGGCTCCACGTTTCACGTTGGTCTCGGTCGCGTAGTCGTCGACATCCTTGATTTCCCGTTCGACGAAGAGGTAGGTAGGATCACATATGCCCCAATGCCCGAAATACAATTCGAGTTCGACACGAGTACGGTCTTCGTCGGACTCGTTCCTCGCGGTAGAGGCAAGCAGATTCCACGTCGTATCGTCGACGGCGTCGATGTCCCGCGTCTCGCCGTCATCCCATGGTTGCGGTCCCAAAATCGTACAGAGTTCTTGAGCCCGGTCCCACTGGTCAAGGATGTCAGACCAGTGGTCTTCGACCCTGTCCGAAGGGAGCCCAAGGGTGTCGCCGATTTCATCAATCGATTCACCGTTTTTCCAGAGGGCAAGTACATCTGCTTGCCGTTCAGTGAGCGGGGTGCGTGCCTGCAAGTACTCGCTATGGTCTAACCATCCTGTGTGATATCCGGTCATATCTGATTCCGGATAAGCATATGAACCATACTGCCATAAAGAGTTGGAAACTGGGGACGCAAAACAGAGTCTCAGGGCTTCACACGCCCTTATTTGAAGGTTAGGGTTTTCAGAAAGTCGCCGTCTGTGTATTTCATAAACATCATTGTAAATCGACAATCACCAAATCATCAAGGCGGGTCTGGTTCCCCTGGCGGCCATGTGGTCACCGGTGTCCTGAGGGGCAGTGGTGCCATCATCATGAAGCTCACGAGCGACCCTGTTCCGACTCGCGGTCGGCCACATCGAGATCGTCGTACATCCGGTCAAGCATCGACAGCGCCGACTGGAACTGCGCGTAGTGCTCACGCATGTAGGCGACGGTCTCGTCACGAGGGACGACCGAGTAGCCGTCGACGTGGTCGATTTCGAGCGTGGGTCGCGGATCGAGGACGATCTGGAGTGTCCCCTCAACCGCGTCTCGCGGTTGGCGCTCGAACGCCGTCGGAAGTCCGAATCGCTGGAAAAAGCTCTGCCACCTCTCGATGTCCTGTTCACGGACGGCAAGAAATATCGGATAGTCGTCGGGATTCCGACCGACCTGGTAGCCACCCTGCGTCCAGACGTAGACGGCATCGATCCGAGCGAACGCGAACGGCCAGTCGCCGAACTGCGGGAGGACGTACGCCTCTTCGATGGATGGTGGACTCACATCAGCACTCGCGGCCAGTAGGTCGCGTGCTGTCTCGCGGACGCGATCGTCGGTGACGAACAGGCCACCGTCGTAGGCGAGATAGCCCGCATCCTCAAGTCGGTTGACCGCCTGCCGGACTGTCTCGTACGGGGTGTGGAGGTGGTGGGCCACTCGTCGGATCGAATCGCCCGGCTCGATAGCGAGCAGGACGCGGGCCGCTGTCTCGTCGAACAGTTCGTACATCTAATAGTTACCAATAATTCGGGAATAATCCAAATTTATACTCTTCCAGACTACGAAGCGTCACACCGGAGCGAGTTATTCCGGCACATCACTCCCCTTGTCGGTGACACAGGTCGCCGTCCAGCACGTGGAAGTTATAGGACTCAGTTTGGTTGATACTGGCGCGTCCAGCTATTACCGTGACTCTCGGACGGCGACTTGCTGGATTGCCGATCGGAAGATTTGCCTCGTCCTCGGGTCGTCCGCCTCCCGGCTGGCCGATGACGACATCGGTGTAGTCGCATCGAATCGCTCCGTGAGTTCATCCACCGCGTCGCCCGGCGCACACCCACGCTCAACGGCAGCCTGCACTCGGTATCCGGGCGGCAGTCGCGTGTCCTCATCCACGGTGAGCTCTGCCGACTGCATTGCGATGCCCGTTTCGGCCAGAAAGCCAGCCAACAGTTTGCTGATATCGTCGTCGACATCACAGACAGAGCTGATGATCTCACTAAGCTTCTGCTCCCGCTCACCCGCCCATGGGTCAAAGTACCACGAGTCAACCGTCGGCGTCTCCCGGATGGTCACCGCACTCATCACGTACTGCCGCCCGTCCTCGATAAGTTGCATCAAGTACTTCACTTCGAATTCACTCCAGCGCTCAATCAGCTGATCTATCTCGTTGGTCACCTCAACATCAACACCGTGCTTTCCCAGCGCCGGCTCCAGCCGATCGTGGTTGGGCGGCCGGCACGTGATATCGAGATCACCAACTGACTTCACCCGGTACCCGGCTTTTCTGGAGAGCTTTTGTGCGAGGGGTTCGACCACCACGAACACGCCTGATTCCGGGATGCTGTACAGGATTTCCTCAGGCCGGTACGGGCTGTCGACTGTGAGCCGTTTCTCCCAATTCTCAGGAATTGTCCAGAACCGCTCATCTGGCATCACTGCCTGCCTGGTCTTCGGGACGCGAATCATCCACTCGCCAGTACTCTTGCTGTCGAACATGAGAACATAGTCATCCTCTACCGCCGCGACATTCACGATATCGCTGTCCGTTCGTCGGCGAAATTGCGTTTTGAATTGTCGCGCTGTCTCGGAATTCAGCACTTCGTGGTTAACGTCCGATGTGGCTGTCTGTGTGGTGTCCGCAAGTTCACCAGTCGTTCCGGATTGCTCACCGTCCGTGCCATCTGCAGGCGGATAGAATCGGTCGTCAGTCTCAATGTCAGTTCGGATGTCAGGGTCAACACTGCCACCGGTCAATTCATGTGCTTCAGTCGCGGGGACCGCATCTTCAGCTACCATTACATCCATCTATAATACCCACATACACTTAATGGATTGTAAACTGAGAAAGCGAATTAGTACTCAAAACCACGATTTTCCAAACGTTTATATGGGTAAATCGGATATGATGCTCGGCACATCGTAGGTGTTCATTGAAAACTGTGACTCGCCGTCGTCAGGCGAGTTCAGAGTTCGCCATCAAGCCGCTGTAATGCCGCAATCGCCTGCTGAATGTGACCCTGGACCGCTGGTTGCTCACTCGATACGCGGTTCTCCCGCCCCTCACGCTCGTCCGACGATTCATCCGTCGCCTGTTCGGACACATCAACTGAAACCGCGTCCTCCTGACCGCTGCCATCAGCAACCGTGTCGAGTCGCTGCTGGCCATCTCCAACCGACTCCGTCGGATTGTCAGATCCTGTTACGTCGCTTCCGTCACCCGCATCATCCGCTGGTGGTCGCCCGCCGTTACGTCGATCGATCGCATCCAACGGCAGTGCGTAGGCGTGCGCCCGTTTCTCCCGGTAGAACGTCGTCCGACGAGAGATACCAAGCACGGCCATGATCGCATCTCGGTCACAGCCGCGGTCCAGCGCCCGTCGAACGAACTCGTCCTGGACGCGTTGCAACAGCGTCTGCGGATTCGTCGGGATACGACCCCTCGCCCGGTGATCGATCTGGCCGACCATGCCCCACTCGCCGGTATCGACATCCTGGTCGACGATCTGCCGATCACGTGACGCAACCAGACTCTCCAGTCCCATTAACACCCACAACCGTTCTCGGACAGCCGTCACCGTCAGGTCCATCGAGAGTTTCTCGGTCACGTCACCGGTGGATAGCGGCCCGGAGTCGGCTAGGATCCGGAGAATCTCGACGTCTTGTGGGAGCAGCACGGTCAAGTCCTCGTCCGTGAGTTCGACGGGGACGTCCTCCTCGGTCGTCTGCTGATGCTGCCAACTGTGGCACGATCGGCAGAGGACCGTCAGGTTCTCCTCGTCGTGTTCGTCCATCTCCTCCGGGTCACGTGTCAAGTGATGGACGTGCAGCGTGGCGAGGCCGCCAGCCGCCGGGCCACACCGTCCACAGCCCTGACAGCGATGCTTGTACTTGGCCAGCATGTCCTCGCGCGTTTCCGGATCCACCGTCTCGTGACACTGGTCATGCCCGGGCATTAGAGCACCTCCGACGCCGTCAGTTTGGTTGCTCCGTGATTCGACACCATCGCTTCGATTAGGTTTGATTCGAGCATCTGTGGTCTCTCGATGTACCGCCTGCCTGCAGAGTCGTCCGCGTCGCGGTGGCGTCAGACTCGTTGGTGTGGTGTATCGCTTCAATCCGCACTCCTGCAGCCACACTGGCGTTCAGCCCTTGCTGTCCACCGTCGGCGTCAGTGACTTCAACTGGAAATCCGATTTGCTGCAGTACCGTTCGGCGACCAGCCCCAACTGCCGCGTTCGCTGCACGTCCGCCACGTTGTGCGTGACGAGATCACCGAAGTGTCCGTTTTCGAAGGCCGTGACCGCCTCCTGACTGTCATCGAACGGATCCATCGCCCCAACTGCCCCGTCGCACAGCGTTGCGTACACGCCGGCGAGGTCCCGACGGGCCTCCGACTCGTCGTCCATCATCGTGTTGAACCGCTGTGTCAGGACCGGCAGCAAATCCGTGTACGGTAGGTCCTGAAACGGCCACTCGACACCTGTTCGCGCGAGTCGCGTCCGGAGGAACGGGAGGTCAAACCCCGCCTGCCAGGTCTCACCGTTAAACGCCGCCAGTAGCACGTCATCATCGGCGAACCGCTCGGTCACGAACGTCCCGAGCGCCTCCAGCAACGCCCGTTCCGTCGCGTGCAGCGACACCTGAACGTGACAGTCTACTCGTTCCCGCACCGCCATCTCGACATCGTCACTCGACGGTGACCGGCCACCCGTCTGGCAGAACACACGAACGCCGACCGGCAGCGCGAACCCGGCAACGGTCACCGTATCAGCAACCGCGAAGCCAGTCGTCTCGATATCAAACGCGATCAACTCTAACGCCGCCATCACGACTCACCTCCCTGCTGGTCTGCCTCCGCCTGCGCCCGCTCTGGCACGCGGTCCGCGTCGGCCGGTCGCAAGCGAAGCTCACCGAACCCATACTTCGCGTGTGTCCCAACACGCTGGATGCCGTTTTTCGCGGTCTCGACCGGCCGATCACCTGCGTACGCGACGACCTGCCCATGATCGATCGTCGCCACCTCATGCGCGTCATCGCCAGCGACGAGCCGTGTCTGCCGTCGGCGTAACTGCCTGTCGGATGCCCACCACCACGGCACTGACTGCCTGTCCGCCCCCGGATACTCACTCTGCACCACGTACGGCGACAGCAATTCGATCTGCAATTCGTCAGCCGAGCGGACCCGCGAATAATCGAGCGCGTCCACGTCGATGCCCTGCGTATCTGTCAGCGACAGTTCACCGAGCCCGTAGTTCCGCGCCCCGCCGACACGCAACCCATCCAGCACGCCCTCGGAGAGCGGGAGGATGTCCTCGTCGCCCCCGTCACCGTGCAGGTAGCAGTGGACGTACCAGTGCATCGTCCGCTTCGTGTTTCGATGCTCGGGCGGCTGCCCGAACCGGGTCGCCGGTGCGAACGCCAGTCGGCCGCCATGGCTCTGAATGTCGTGCGTGTTATGCGCGTCCCGCGGCCGTGAATCCAGCAACCACCGCTGCGCCGCGTCTCGAAACACGAACACATCCTCGTACGCCTCAACAGGTGGGAGCGACATCCCAAGCTTCCCTGCATACCCGTCGTGCGAATGTGACTCCGGATACGCCCCGTACTCACCAGGGATGAACACGCCCGTACTCACGTTGAGCGCTCGACGCACCCGGCCATTCACGCGGCGGGCAAGCGCGTTGAATAAAGCGTGGCCCGTCAGGAAGTACGGGTGCCCCATGTAGTCGGATTCCATCTCGAACAGCACCTGCTGGATCGTGGTCATCGGTCACACACCCCCTCGTTTCGCCTCCAGTTCGTGATGGGAATCACGCCCCATCACCCCGTTCGGCCGCCGAGCCGTGCAATTCGATGAATTCATCGATGTACGCCAACGCCACCGACCACGACCGGATGCGACGCAGTTGGGCATCCAAGAGACGCCAACGCCGCCCGCCATCCGTGTCGATCGGGTGCGCAGGCAGACGCGACCACACGTCCGCAAACGAGCGCGCCGGTGCGTCGCCGAGTCTCGCCGCCGGGCTGTCACCGGGCGTGGCCGTCACGTGGAGCGCGAGGTCGGGCGTCCAGCACACCGTTCGGTGCGGCTCGACCTCGTCGGCCGCCAGCGCCGCCTCCGGGTCACGAGTCGTTGCCGTGTCCGTCGTCGAGGCGTCGTCCAGGCTCGAACCCGTCGCCACCAACCACAGGTCCTCGAACGCGCGCCCCGCCCGGTAGGCATCCAGAAGTGCCGCCGCGAGCAGCGTGTGATACTGCAGCGACGTATACGGGTAGTGGACCGATTCGCTGTAGGCCCCGGCGACCGCGCTCGGAAGCCACCGCGCGTGCAACCGCTCCGGGTCATCAGGTGTCACGAGGTCGCGGAACCCGCCACCAGCAGCCGCCTGAATCCGGTCCGTCTCGACAGCTGTCTCGCCCGTCAACAGCGACAAACGGTACGGCGACCAGTGATTGGCGACCGTCTGCTCGGGCTCTCCACGCGGCCGACTCAACAACGCCGCATCCCGATCCGCATGCAACGGCACCGTCTCATTCACCGCCACGCCAGCATACGACTCCGCCGCCGCGCTGTGCCGCCTGTGCCGCAGCTTGTGGACGTCGTGCCGGTACACCGCCACCATCGGGGCCGCCCGCGTGGACGCGTCCTCACGGCTCCTGTCGGCCTCCAGGGCCGGCCCGTCAACCATGCCGGCCACCTACGTCCGGCTCAACGTCTCCACGGGCTTGACGCGCGGCGTGGTCGCGCTCTTGGGTGTCGTGTGCTCGTGCTGCCGGGTCAGGGTCAAGGCCGGACGCATCGTCCGCTGCTTCTGACGACCGCTGCACCGGTTCGTCCTCGCGTTTCGGCTCCCGACGGCGCTTGGGCGCTTCGACTGGCTGCCAGTCCCGAGCACACGCGCGGTCAGGGTCCGGTTCCGGGTTGGGGTCCCAATCTGCGTCTCGGGTCACGCCGAGTCCTCCGTCGGCATCGGCAGGTCGCCGTCACCAGCGGCTGTCCGAGCCTGCAGTGCGCGCACGAACTCGTCACGACACTGATTACGCCAGATGTCGTCCTTCGTCCCCATCCCGCTTGTCGGGTCCTGCGAGCGGTTGTAGACCCGCCGGAGTTCAGCCTCCGTGTACAGCGGATTCACCACCTCAACATCGGCGATGCCAGCACCGAAATTCCGCGCCCCGCCGAGTTGCATCTCGTAGACGTCACTGTGGGCATCCAGGTATGAGATGGCCTCGACGAGCAAGCCCACATATTCGGGCTTCAACTCCCGAAGCGTCAGTCGCCACGTCCCCACGAGGTTGCCGACCACGTCCCGGGTCGCCTGCCGGAGCGGTTGGCCCTCGTCAGCTTCGTTGCGCGAGCGTACCTGCGTGTTGAGCTGGCGGTAGTGCGCTTCGGCTTCGCCCTTCGTCACGTCCACCTGCCGTCGAATTGGTGAGAAGCGGATCGGCCGGCGGATCACGCGGCCCGCCCGGTCACCGAACCCACCGAACAAGTCGTGAATGACGCAGCCCGCGTCGTCATCCCCGTTGTCATCAACACAGCTGCCTTTCTCGTGATACCCGTTTTCCAGGTCGCGGTCGTAGACGTCGTCGAGCATGTAGTCGGCGTCGGCATTGCCCGGATGGCAGGCCGTCGTCCCCGCCGTCTGCACCACTCCTTCACAGCCATGGCGCAGCCAACCCGATAATGTGAACGGCGAGATCTGTCCGGCAATCTGATTCTGTGGATCATCCGCTTCGTACCGATCCGCTGACGCGTGGTGGCGATCCGTCACGATCCCATCGCCCGGTGCCAGCAGGCCGATATCGAGGCCGACGTACAAGTCCGGGAACAGCATCTCATCGACCGGGCGCGGGAGGTCGAAGTCGATGTCAAGGTGCGACGCGTCGAAAGTCTGCGAGTCTTCGTCTCCGTGCATCGTCAGCGAGCACCCCCCGGCTGGCCGCCATCAGGTGCGCGAGGGGCACTAGTTTCGACCGTGTCGTCACCCTTCGAATCCGGTTCAGGTGTGCTATCAGGGTCTGCGTTGTCACCTCGCACCACTGGTCGCTGCCAAGGTTTGCGCGTCGATGGGCGATCCGCCGCAGCGAAGACGTCGCTCCGCGCAATTGGGTGTCGGAACCACGTGGTTCCCGGTAGGGGTTGTACTGTTGTGGTGTCCGCCGGACTCACCGCGCGTGGGCGTGGTGCCAGCAGGACCGGCCACGACGACTGTGTTGCAGGGTCAGCACAGGTCCCGACGCGGCCGTCAAGCACGAGTTCGCACACGCCGAGCGTAAAGTACTCCGTCGGCTCGTGCCGACACTCAGTGCATTTCACGTGCCCGATCTCGAAGGCCGGTTGGTCGGCCGGTCGGAAGGCGAACGCGACGATCGGTTCGCCTTCCCGCAGTTTTTCACCGCAGGCTTCGCAAGCCGCGGCCCCTTCCCCGAGCGCATCTTGTTGTAATTGTGATATTTCTTCAATTAACTGATCGTCGATGGACTCTTGAGTTGGTAGCTTTGAATGGTTCATGGGTTCTTTCACACACTGTGGGGAATCCGGCTCGGGTGTTCTAGCACCCGGGCATTTCCGACACTTCTCACGCCCCGAGGAGCCAATTTTCCACGTTAGTAGTTACTATATGCAGTCACTTAATAGTTACTGTTTACAGTTATCATGACTATATATAGTAATAAGTGGCTGTGGCCAGTAAGAGTTACTATGGTGGAGGCGACCAATCGACAATTATGGTTGATGATCAGTATCGGGGGCTCCTCACCGAGCGTGAACGTGAAATCTTAGATGGTGAGGCAGAAGTCTCTGACAACTATCGCTATAGAGTTGTAAGCCGTATCCGTACGAAGATAGAGAATGTAGATGAGGATGTTGAAATTTTAGCTGAGAATCGAGAGGATCTTCTGGAAGAACTACGTGAAGCAGTGTGTGAAAATAATGAATGAGGGACATTTCCCTCGCTCTTCGGAAGCAAGTTGTTGGTCGGGTAGAGCTGGCGCTGTGAAACCGTAGCGGTCCGAATAATACTCGATGACAGAGAGCGTTTCCCGTTCTTATGACGAATTGTCTGGGAACGGAATATACGAGTCCCCATACTCAACTAATGAAATTGGGAGTTCACTGTCATCCGTCTCTGGAGGAAGTTTGTCCACGAAGAGGGCCCCCACGACGGGAATTTCGCTCTCGAAATTAGCGTCGGTTGGAGAAGGTGTTACGATATAGTCTCCATTGTAATGGAGATGATAAAGATACTCGAGGAGTTCTTCAACTCCATCTTTGATGTACTGAACGTCACGAGAATATTTCACTTCGCCAATCAGTATGCCCGTAAGCTCATTATCCGGATTGGTCCGGACGAGCAAGATATCCGGGACGCCAGTCCAGAGAGTCTTATGAGTACTCGACCCTAACGCAGTCTCAGCAATCTCTGCGGTATCTCGTTGTACTGTATGGGTTCGCTGGAAGTAATTCATCGACTCGAAGTGGTCCTCAAGGTGATGAAGTTGTGACTCTACGTCGGCTGAGTGGACCGAGAATGATAGCATATCTGGCCCTGTAGTGTGGTGGTAAAGGTCGTACTGGGAACCACCAGCCTCCCAACGTGCGATAAGATCGGTTCCTGATCGAATAATCTGAAGTTCCCCACCTGTTACTTCATCAAGTATCTTGAATAGCCAATAGATCTCGAAGAGTCTCCCACCATTATCGGTATTCGGTCGGATGTAGACATTCTGAAGGATATCTGTTGCCTTCTCTCGCTCAAAGTTCCGGTTTTGAAAGGAATAGTATTGCTCAAGCAGGGAGGCCGCATCCCGATACAACGATTGACGAGAGGATTTGACCGTACGAAGGATACGTTGAGGGATGCGCTCTGACGGGGAAACATCATCTAAATATACATTCTGATAAAGTGTTTCGGTCAGCGTCGTAAGTAATCCTGGTTTTTTCAACCATTCAGACAGCCACTGATAACTCTCTGGATCATCAGTGGTGGCTTCGAGTTCGTTCTGAAAGACAGAATGAATTTCCAGTAAAAGCCGCTTGAGAACCTGGTTTTCCGGGGTGTCGTACTCGGTCCGATGTTGATTACAAATGAATTTTGTCCCGTCAACGAACCCTCGCCGGCTGTACATCTCGACTGTTTCTCCCCAATCGATCCGCCCGTCAACACCGCCAGCAACCAGTTCCGATTCTTGATAGGTCGAGCGGTTGAGGCGGCGGATATGGTCGGGGAGTGCTTTGATGAACGGAACTACCTCGGGAGAGCTATGGGTTCCTGTGGCTAACGTCGAACCCGTAAGGACGAAATGAACTCGTAGGAGAGATTCAAGATCATTCACATTCAGCGAAGGATCCGTATCGATATCACCGATTCCAGGAACACTCACTCCCTTTCCAATATAAGTATGGAACGATCCAGCAGTATCCTTAATTAACTGGGTTGCAGGAGTCTTAGACGCGGAGGAATGGTTGACCATCCAAGTTACCCAGTAGTGAATCGTTCTCTATCGATACCAAAGTAGTCGCTGGCAAAACGCCTGAATCGTTCCCGTGCAAGCGGAATTTCATCATTATTCAATAATGCATTAATCGCGTCTATCTGCGTATTCTCCGGGAGATCCTCCAATTGCGGAAGAACGTACATTTTCAGTGGTCCGGTCAAATCGGCAGTATCGGGGCCCTGACGTGCGAGAGCTAGGCTGAGGTTCCGGATAATCGCCGGGCCAATAGTTCGATGTGGCTGCAACGTTTCCCAGAACGAGGCGATATCATCCAATCCATCTTCATGTATTACTAATCCTTGTTCTTCCCCATATTCGTTTTCGGCGTCGCCAGAACCCTTTTCACTAACCGATAGTTGAGACCACTCTGAGACATATTCTTTAATAAGATCTGTGCTGATTTCTCCTGCGTCTGGGGCACCGACGTGGATGAACGCAAAGCGGCGCATGAACGCGTAGCTCATATCGTATAACGACATCTTGTCATGTGTGTTCATCGTCGCAATGAGACGCCACGTTTTCGGGATGTAGTAGCGACTCGGGCGGATTATCTGGTCGGCATCGCCACTCCCGAGTATCTCGATTTCGTTGCCGTCGCTAGATTTGAACGCGGTGGTAACATCGTCACCAGAGAGGGCGGAAAAAAAGCTGCCAAACGCTTTATCAATATTCGCGCGGTTAATCTCGTCGACAATTAGCCATTCGTTTGCAGGGGCCGCATCTGATCGTTGAAATCGGGAGAGAAAAACTCCAGGGATAAAATCGAGCTGTGCCTCTCTATCTGGTTGGTACCCGCCTACAGTATCGAAGGTCGACCAATCTGCTGTGGCCGTCACCAAAGCGTACCCATCACGATTATTCACTTCACCAGCAATGGTTTGCGCTAATTTCGTCTTCCCTGAACCGGGCGGGCCGATCAAAATAAGGTGTTGATCGTTCAGCAGTGCTTCCTCAATCTCCTCCATCATCGCATCGAAGGGTTCTTCGGGGAAGTGCAGGTCGAAATCGTCTTTTTCGGGCAATTGAGAAGCTGAAAGCTCAAGTTCAACATCTACGTCAGCATACCGGTCAAGTTCACCTCCCATCTCGAAGATAGTTTTCGCCGCCCCCGATGGCAGCACGCCGAGCGAGATATTTCGGAGACCAGTTTCTGTAAAAGGATATGAAGGATCCTCAAGTACCGCCTCCGATAGATGCTCTGACGATGTCAAGGCTCCAATAACCGAAGACAGAGGAACTGACGCTGAAAATTCTCGGAAAAATACAGGAGTCCGATAGTACTCTGTTCCCGACTCGGTCGTGATTGTACCTGGTTCACGAAGCGTAGAATATCCGATCACTTCGCCATCCTCATACCGAAAGATGATATCTGAGGGTCCTATGTCACGGGGAGAGACACCAGTATCGGTATCGAGACGTGGCCGAATATAATTAGTAGAGCTGTGGCCTGTATTGTCATGGTTCACCCAGTAGAAATCCGGCGTCGTGCCAGAATCATCCCGTATCGAAGACATCAATTCCGTCGGTGTTGGTGGTTCACTATACTGGGAGTCAGGCGTATCCGTCTCGCTTAGTCGGGCACGGCCGGCGGGTGTAGGCGCATAAGTGTCGTCCTCATGGAGGTCGACATACCCTATACTTCGGAGATAATTGAGCCGGTGGTTGGTTTGATGAAGTTCTCTCCAATCGACATCTTGATCGAGGTTCTCAATAAGTGCCTGATGAAGTTGTTCTTTTGTGTCATAGTCATCGACTAGTTTCAGGAG
Source organism: Natronomonas marina (assembly GCF_024298905.1). Lineage (NCBI taxonomy): Archaea > Methanobacteriati > Methanobacteriota > Halobacteria > Halobacteriales > Natronomonadaceae > Natronomonas > Natronomonas marina. The sequence goes on along the minus strand of NZ_CP101154.1, from coordinate 2,243,914 downwards.
TGTTGATATACCAAGATATTCATCATCCAGAATAGTGTAGAGTGCTTGTTGTTTGTCACCGGCATCGAGAAGTTGGTATCCATTACTACCGACCCGCATCTGTTCAACATTCTGTGAGAGAAGATCCGCCTGTTTAAGAAAAGAAATCCGGCGCTCTGCGGATTCCTCACTGGTCATCTCCCCCTGTTCGAGGATCCAGCTGACAAGGGCCTCATATGTAGGAGACTCAGAGTCCACGAAATTTACAGCTTCCAAAATAGTCTCGTCCTGGCTTTCTACACCACCGGGCATCGGGTAGACGGTACTATGTCGGGGCATTAGTCGATATTAAGTTGGATAGAATACGGATCTCCGTGCTCGTCATTACGACTCTTGACAGATTCAATATCTCTCTGGGCAATTTCTGACGCATCGGTCGCCCAAATCACTGTGCCTTCATAATCATCGGAGGTTCGCTTGTAGTGGTCTTGGTAAAGCATTGCCCGATAGATATCTTCTGGAGTTGCATTACCGTCAACGACGATGTGGAGTACATCGCCCGCTCCTGGATGCTGTGAAATGAGGTCGATTATTACTTCTTCAACCTCACTATTGCGTTGGATGTTTTCCCCGCCTCCGTCTCTAACTTTGCTGATCACAGTCTGAATTCGGTTATCAGTATCACCGCCGCTACTACTGCCGCTATCACCGCTTCCGCCACTACCGCCGCCACCACCGCTTCCGCCACTACCGCCGCCACCACCGCTTCCGCCACTACTGCCGCTGGTACCGCTTCCGCCACTACCGCCGCCACCACCGCTTCCGCCACTACTGCCGCTGGTACCGCTTCCGCCACTACCGCCGCCACCACCGCTTCCGCCACTACCGCCGCCACCACCGCTTCCGCCACTACCGCCGCCACCACCGCTTCCGCCACTACTGCCGCTGGTACCGCTTCCGCCACTACCGCCGCCACCACCGCTTCCGCCACTACTGCCGCTGGTACCGCTTCCGCCACTACCGCCGCCACTACCGCTTCCGCCTTCCTCGTAGGTAGCAACTGGAGTTCGTTTGGAGTCATTCAGCCACTCGGAGAGCTCCTGCCAAAGGTCTGAACTCTTCTCAACCCCAGTTTTGTCGTTGGTCGTTGGAAGCTCGTACTGTTCTGGGTCTGCAGGAATAACCCGCAACATACCACAGTACCCGTTATACTGGTTATTGTATGTGAGATCAAAAGGCCACTCTGCCGAGTTGAGTATCCGGCCGTTTCCGTATACATCGATCCCTGTACCTTCCTGATTACGCTTATATCGCCAACGGAACCCCTTGGTGCTTGGAGAGGTGATTTTCAAATTCCGTCCTTCGGCATTTGTTTCCTCAAACATCGCGTCCAAGTCAAGTTCACCGTACTCATATGAGACATAGAAAGTTTCTCCGGTGTTGTCGAACGAGATTGTGGTTGTATGCCAACCGTACTGTTCTGATCCAATATCTTCCGTGGAGATGCCAGCTACCGCTTCCCCAAAATCCTCAAACGAATTATAATCTGTGATCTCGCCAACATCAGTGTCTGAAGGTTTCGCTTTGAAACGAGGCTCAATGGGTGTGACCTCGAGTGTATCCTCGTCTACGATATCTCCGTCTTCAATGTCGCGGTACGTAATGATAATCGAGTTATCCTCATGAGCATTGAGAAGATGCTGGAAACGAACCCCGAGTTCCTCTTGTAGATATCGTATCTTCGTCTCGAGATTAGTAGCTCTTGGTGCAACTCCTTCATTGAAGTCCTGCACAGCACAGGTCAAATGGACTCGTGTCCCGTGCTCTGTCTGGGGTAACTCATCGGCTCCCTCCTCCCAAAGCTCAGTATCATCTGAATTGTAAACCTCAATCCCACGTTCGACAGGACCATCGACCCGTTGATACTGGTCTTCATCTGGTTCTCGGGAAAGCACATGGAACCGGTTATCATATCCGGAGGGTCCTTGTGCACTGCTCAGTGATTCCTCACACCAACAAATACTAGCTTTCAACCCAGCGCCGATATTGTTGAGAATGCCATCCGAGTAGTTCGTATCGCCGGTGCTAAATACATAATCGCGGATGACTTCTCGAGACATCCCACAACCGGCATCAGACACGATCACACGGCAGGTTTCTGGTCGGCGCTCAAAATCAAGCTGAATCATAAATGGCTCGGGATCGTTGTAGTACAGTTCGTTTTCCACAGTCGCAGAGATAGAATTATCAATCGGCTCCTGCAGCATCTCGCGATAGTTATCGTGCTGTTTAGCGAGGAGGGGCTTCAGCTGCTGGAGATCAGATTCAGTATTGATCGCCTCGGAATTACCAGTATTGCTCATGCTTTCACCCACCCTCCAACTCTCCCTAGCGGGGATGAGGTGTGGACTGGAGAGCGAACGCGAGCCGGTTTCAGTATCATATATGTTGAAATAGCCCCCCCTACTTTGTCTTTGTGTGCTCATCGAAAGCCGATAAGGAGCGGTGCCTTCGAAAAATACAAGAATATCATCTGCCGTGCCCTCGGTGTAGTTCTTCAAAGTTGTTGCCACTTCCCACCAGATAAATCCGAACAAAAGTGCCCGGACACGGGCGAAAAAGTGGCAGTTGCCGCAGGTTGTGTTCATAGCGCTAGAGTGATCAGACACCCCCTACCAGACCGATACTATAGTAAAGAGAAGGAGCTGATCAACAGGGGAATTCCAACTGATTATATTGAAGAGGACCTATAGATAGGGAATGTCATACATCCTCATTAAAATTTCTAAGTACCGTCTGGTGTTTATCAACCTTCTCGACCTCCTGTTGAGGATTTTCAACTTGGATACCAAGATTCGAGACAAGGGGTGTCCAGTGAGTACTCTGGTATCGTTTCCACTCGCTGTTAGCGACCATCGATTTCCACTGGTCGAACGTGATTTCGGCTTGATACCAGTGGTGGACACCGTCAGAATAGACATATAGATGATCAATAGAAGAGAGATCGAGTACTTGGGAAACAGTCCCTTCGAACCAGTCCTCGACGGGATATGCGTTTAGTTCGAAGTCAACTTCGTAATAGTCTCCAGACCCCCTGTTTGCAGAGATCAAGTTTTCTGCTGCTTGATCGAATGTGTCTTTGAGATTTCGGACTTTGTCGGTGCCGAGGTAGTACAGCTGTGTCTGGGGCCGGGTATCGGTACCGATAGTTTCCGGGTCAGTCACCGCCAACACAGAGTTGAAATCTTCCCGTTGGATGCCGATTTCTTCGTTGCTAACCAGTTCTCTTTGTAGTCGGAAAGCGTATTTGTGAATTCGAAGTGTCCAGATCAGGTATTCGAGATTGTGTCTAGAGTCCTCATCAACTAGGGTTTGCTGTTCGGTCTTCTGCTTACCCACCGAAGGTAGGACGTGATTATGATAGTGTTCAATGAACTCTTCATTGAGTTCGAATCCAATCGGACGACGGTTTAGTCGTTCCGCCACTGCCAGTGTGGATCCAACGCCGGCAAACGGGTCTAAGACGGTGTCGCCGGGGTCGGTGGCTAATTTGATGATTCGTTCGACGAGAGGTTCCGGAAACGGGCTAGGATGGTAGTTGAGTTTGGGCCCCCACTCTCCCTGTTTGGGGATCGGAAACTCCCATATGTTCTCAGGTAATTTTCCTTTCGGATGGTATCTCTCTGGGTAATTTACCCACCATCGGCCGAATTCGTCTGTATCTTGAATACGGATGGAGTCAGCGTTGTATTTGTAGTCATCCGTCTTGGCGTACATCGAGATATGTTCGTAGATGTTCCGTAGCTGGCCTTTTTTTCGCCAGGGACGCGTCCGTTGCTTGTTCCATATAAGATGATCTTTCAGCTGCCAAGATTCATCGAGAGGATTGACCTCTTCACCACAGATGTCGCAGTGCAGTATTCCGGTTCCTCTGTCGCGCTGAAGCCGGCCATTACAGTCTTCGTCAGGACAGAGACGGCGCTTTTCCAGATTTTCCAACTCATCAGCGATATCGAACGGAGGACGGACAATACGGTTGTTCCGACGAAAGGTATCTGTGACAATCCACAGTGTACTCTCGTCAGAGGCCACATTGTAGCACTGCTTGAAAATGGTACGTAGGTCTTCTAGAAAGTCCTCATACAGTTGTTCGCCTATTTGTCCTTCCTGGTCGCCGTAGTCCTGCATATCGGCGTAAGGAGGCGAAGTAATGATTGCATCTACCACTCCATCAGTTGATTCAAACCATTTTTCGAGCTCAGATTTTAGATTCCGCGCATCAGCTTGATGGATATCAAAGACGGAATCCGAAGTCTCACCCATCGTACGTAGTAGATAACCTCCACCCATATAACATCAAAGAACCCTTGGCCTCTATCCACAGGCCTACAGCACTGTAACTAGGGAACTGGTCCGAGAAACGTGTCAGGAACGATCAGAAAACTTAAAACATCTAGATCAATTTGAGTCTGCTATAATGGTTGCTTCGGACCGCCAGCCCGGATTTATCTCCGATAACGCGTTGGCGCTCAACAAGATTGCTTTTAAGCGGCTCTCAACTGGTGAATCTTCCTCTCCCCGGAGACAACTATGAGTCGTCAGACCAGGGCGACCTGCGATTCCGAGGTAGAACTCTCCACGTTGGCCTCGGGAATGGCAAAGCAGCACGAAAGGTATCAGGATGCGCTCCAGGAACTAATCGACAACTCGGTCTCGTCCGTGGTGAAGAACGAGGCATACTTCGATGATCCGGAGACCCCGATTAAGATAGTAATCACGCTTCGACGCACCGAGAACACTGTCCGAACGACTATTGCCGATAATGGACCAGGTATCAGCAGGGAAGCTCTTCAGAATGAAATCTTCCGAACCGGGAACAAGAAGGAATCCAACGGTATCCTGAACAACGTTGGCTGGGGTCTGAAAGCCAGCCTTGCTTGGTTCGAGGAAACTCTGTCGCAGGCTAATCCCACACCCGAGAGCGAATGGTTTACACTGGTAACCCAGGCCAGTGGATCAGAGAGATACCGGGTTGACGGGCCTATCACCGCGGATCTGCCTATCTCTCGCGCCGATGATGACGCCTGGATTGATGGGTTAGGTATCGGTAATCACAGCCTTGGTGAATACGAAAGTGGAACCCGTGTTCACGTCAGCTGTAGCCGACCCAAGTTCGATAACGACGTCTGGCCATCAGCCAAATCACTCGAAATCAAAGCACAGACACTACGAGAGCTGCTCGGAGTCAAGTTCCGTCGGCTGCTCTCCGTTCACTCTGAGAACGAGATATACATCGACTACGAGGATGAGACCAACGGGAAGAGCGGCTCTTTACCTGTTATTCCAATCTTCCCCAAGTACGTGTCGAACGATCAAGACCCGCCGACACCTTACGCGGAGGATTCGTTTGAAATAGAGGGTGATGACGGTGCAGTGTATCAGGTAGAGTTCGAACGCGGAACGCTTGATTTCGACGCGATGACCAGTGAGCTGGCCGACGACTATCCTGGTCTCTTCACTACAAGTGGACGGTTCAGAACCAGATTCAGACCCAACCAGTCCAAGCAGGGTGTCGATATCTATGCTAATGGCCGTATCTTGATGACCTCGGTATTCACTGATCTTTTCGACCTAATCAGGAATAACGAGTACAACTATTTCGGGGGTGAGGTCCGTATCTTCCCGAAGGAAGGGACGGACGAGGTTCCAACGGACAATAAAAAGGTTCGCGTCGATACCAACAGCACATTATGGCAGAACCTGTGTGAAATCCTCTCCAGCGACGAATACCAGCCAGAGGGGAAGCGGTATGACGAAGCATATGACGAGTCCGAGTTGGAGACTGAAACCACCACAACTGGAGAGGTAGACTCTACGGAGCCCTCCTCGGGAGCGGCTGATATTGGCCCCTCTATCGATACGTCCAGTCTTTCCGCTGCTGATGACCTTTTTGAAATCCACCAGCAGGATTCGATGAAGCTGGAGGAGACTCTTCGAGGGTTCGATGATGTTCCCGATGAAGGCGGTTTTGTCGATGCAACGTTGACTTCGCCGCCGTACTTCGACCTCAAGGATTATGGGTATGAAGCGGAGGAGCAGCTGGGTCAAAGCGGTTCATACGACCAGTATCTTGAGGAGATGCGAGAGGTCTTCCAGCAGGTATACAACGTTACCAAAGACTCCGGGACTCTCTGGGTGGTGGTGAACACGTTCAAGAACAACGGTGAAATCGTCCAACTCCCTAACGATATTGCTTCTATTTGCCAGAACTTATCAGGGATAGATCAATGTCCTGAGTGTGGCTCTTCGCTGCGACTAGACCAGCTTGATCATCAACTCACCTGCCGTGAATGTGACTACACCCATAACCGTAAGTCGGATTCGTGGCTGCTGCAAGATATCGTTATCTGGAACAAGACCCGGGCCTTACCCTACAACAGCGACGGCCAGTTCAGGAACGTCTTCGAGTACATCCTGTGCTTCAGCAAAACCGATTCCTTCGAGTTTGACGTTGACAAGACACGTATAGCAGATCCGACACAGTTCAAGCAGTGGTGGGTCGAATATCCGGAAAGATATCATCCACGAGGTAAGGTCCCGGACAATATCTGGGAGCACGTAACCCCTCCTCAGGGTTCATTTGGCGGGATTGATTCACTGGATCATCCAGCACCGTTCCCCACTGCGCTTGTGGAGCGAATTCTACGCTTGACCACGAAACAGGATTCGATAGCGCTCGACCCGTTTGCCGGGTCGGGAACGGTACCTGCTGTGGCCGACATTATGGGACGTCGCTCTATCGGCTTCGAGCTGAGCCCAAAGTATTGTGAGGCATATAACTCGGTCAAGAATGAGATCTCAGAGAAGTACGGGGATCGGCTTCGGTCTCAGACATCTGAGCAACAGGAAGATCTGGCGAAGGTGATCGGAGGTCTACGGCAAATAAAGCATATCCGTGAACTTCTTCGGAAACACGGAAAGGAGTCGAATGGTGGTTCGCACGATGATCTGACTATCCACACTGCTTTCCACCTTTGTCGGGAGATAAACGTCCGATCAACTGATCAGGATCGGTTTATCGACTCGGATATCTACTATATTGTTGACGACGATCTGAACGAGGAACTTCAATCCAATCTTCAGCAAAGCCTACGGTCGATTGCAGCCGACGGGATCAGTGCCTCTTACGGAATCAATCCGACTATCAACGTATATTCTACCAGCGAATTTCTTGAACAGGCAATAACACAATCTGAGATGTCGTCTATTGGCGATCTGTATGTCTACGAGGGGGGACGGCATTACGATTACAAGGAGAAGATTAGCCTGTCTGATTGGGTCGAACGGGCTGTCGGGACGAACAAATGGAGACAGGAATTCGCCCAGAAGGAGTGGCCGCCGATTGTGAGCAACGTTGGTCTTTCTGTGGACAATCCGCGTCGCGGGGGAAGTCAAGAAGGAAGTAAAGATGAGACTGCAGATCAGATAGAGATTCTTGGAATCGACGAGTTAGCCCTCAGTTAGGCGTCTGGTGCTGATTCCTATTTGTGCAACAATCATCCTGTGACGAGGGTTATTCGTCAACGAGGGGTCGCTGAGTAAATAGAGCAGGATTTTCTGCGAATAGTTCGATTTCCTCGATTAGGGTTCCAAATGACTCGATATCAATGATGCGGGCTCCGATTGATGCGAATTCGGCTTTGAATGACCGATCCCCTACATCACTGAATTCACGTAGAACGAGTGATTTAGGAATGAAGTCTCCGCCCACTTCATCCATCCGGGCGTGTGCTCGATCAACGTGATTGTACCAAGTACTGTTGTTGGTATCTGCTATGATGGTATCCTTGATATTGATGAGGTGAAGATATCTTTCGTTCTGACGCCCTTTGATCAGGGGTACGGCATCAACCTCATAGTGATTTCCTGACCGTCCCAGTACCTGCTTTTTTTCGCAGTCGAAACCTGTCTGCTGACGAATCATTTCTCGAACCAGCTCTTCGAATCCCCACTCGGGATTCTCTTCCTCCATTGTCTCAAAGAGCATCTCCCAATTAGTCATAGTCGTCCAAATACCTCCAGAGATTGTAACGCTTCTGTCAAAGTAAAAATACTCCGGCGGTCGAATCTCGGTATGTAATCCAAAAGCCGATCAATAACTGGAATCTCAACAGGGCAATTTCTATTGTAGTTCGGGTACTCTATGGTGGTAGATGTCTCTGAGGGATTACCAGTGGGAGGGATACTATCCTGGGCACGTGGATATCTTAGAGGAGTTCTTTATTCCTGCGCTCAAGCACTCGACTTACTATGATCGGATTACCGGCAGCTTTTCGTCTTCTGTTTTGGAGCTGTTTTCTGAAGGACTGCCTGAATTCATCGAGAACGGCGGGACAATCCGTCTTCTGCCTGGAATTGTGCTTTATGAGGAGGATATTGAAGCGATTGATCAGGGTCATTCTGACGAGGTTTTGTCCGAACGGATTGAGTGGGAGAAGGTCAAGCAGGGGAGCCGTGAGGAGGTTATTGAGGCCTTGGCTTGGCTGGTTGCCGAGGATATTCTGCAGATCAAGGTTGGTGTGGTAACCGATGAATTGGGGAGACTGCAGACACAGCAAGAAGCGGAGTGGCATCAGAAGGTTGCTATCTTCAGAGATGACGAGGATAACGCAATCGGGATTACCGGATCGCCCAATGAGTCGTTCAAAGCATTGCGGCAGAATCGAGAGAGCTTCAGCCTTTTCCGGAACTGGGTGGAATCTGAGGAAAATGAGTGGGATGAGAAAACGCGGCTGAATAAGCAGATAGATGAGTTTGAGCAGCTATGGAATGATGAGGATCCGGAGTCTGCTGTGTTCGATTTTCCGGAGGCGCTTCGCAGGGATCTAATCGAGAAAGCCCCGGAGTCCGAGCCCGACTGGGATGAAGTTATTCCTGGTGGGAGTGGCGGGGTAAGCGGCCGTGAGGATATTGAACTGCGGCCGTATCAGGAAGAGGCTATCGAGAGATTTCTTGATAACGGGAATCGGCTTGTTCTTGATCACGCGACAGGTACAGGGAAAACCTGGACCTCGCTTTTGGCAATGCAGCACGCGGTTGAGGACTCCGATATTGTTGTTGTCTTTGCTCCGACGAAGGACTTGGTCAATCAGTGGGTAGATGGTGACAATATCACACGGTTCTTCCCGGAGAGCAGTATCGTCCGGTGTCTGGGAGACACGAATTGGCGTGAACGTTTGCAGAACTATCTCTTTACTGAGCGGTCGGCTCCTCTGTTCGTGGTGTCAACAATGCATCCTAGCACGATGGAAGACGTCATCGAACGAGTGAATTCGACTAAGGAGTCGGGGATTGCAGTGATTGCGGATGAGGTACACAACTTGGGTTCTAATCTTCGCCGAACCATCTTCCCGGATCTGGAAGCGGATCGAGCCAGAATCGCTTTGAGTGCTACGCCATTCCGTGACGATCCCGGCGATGAAGCTATTATCGAATACTTCGGGGACACGATCCACGAAATATCGATAGAAGATGCAATAGAAGAATATGAAGTGCTTAGCGAGTACGACTACCACATTCACCCGGTTGTCTTGTCGGACAGCGAACGGAAGCGGTTCCGTGATCATTCTACCGAGATTTCCCACCTGTATAATACGTACAAGTCCTATGAGGACCAGTCTCTGATTGAGGTCTCAGATCGGCATCCGGATCTGAAGGTTGAGGTGATGGACCGAGCTCGGATTGTTAAGGAGTGTTCGGCTAAGCTGGATGTTACGAGGTCGTTGATTGATGAAGCAGGATCACGGACCTTAGTTTACTGTAATACTGAAGAGCACACTGAACAGGTTGTCGAGGAAGTCGACGATCATACTACGAAGACTGTCTCGATATTCCTCGGTCGTCTCCCCTCCAGCGAAAAAGAGAATCTGTTAACTCATTTTGAGGGTGGGAAAATTGATGTCTTGGTTTCTATTGATTGCCTTACGGAGGGTATCGACGTACCTGAGTGTGACTCAGCTATATTGGTAACGAGTTCTACCACGGAGCGAGAGGCCGTGCAGCGACGTGGCCGTATCTTGCGTGAAGCAGAAAGTGACGAACCGGCCCATCTCTATGACTTCGTCACTTTACCAGTTGATCTTGAGAAAATCAAAGCAGGGGAGGCTGATCTTGTCCCTGCTGAGATTTCGCTTATCGAGCGCGAACTACAGCGTCTACGTATTATGAATGCCGATGCAGCGAATAAGATGGAGAATGATCCCCGTATTTTAAGATTAAGTCGTGCCATCACGCAGTACGATCTCGAATGACAGGAATTGATCCGGACATCGAGGATATCTTAGATGAGGAAGTTGACGACTTCCACACGAAACAGATGTTACGGGAAATCCTCGACTGGGAGGATCAGCAACTCTACAAAACAAGACGTCGCGGAAAGAAAGACGCTCTTGAAGGATTCTTAGATAACTACCTCGAAGATAAAAAATGAAGCTACAATCTATAGAGATAGTCAACTTCCGGCCATACCGGGATTCTCACTTGGACCTCACCGACCGCGATGGTTCTATACACGTAGTAGAAGGTGATCAGGGAGGGGGAAAGACCAGTCTTCATACAGCGATCCAGTGGGGTCTATACGGTGGAGATGGGCCCGGCACGAATTATTCGGAGCACTGGAACGAACGTGCAAAGCAGGACCGAGAAGAGAAAATGTCGGTCGAAATCAAATTCAAAGAAGGTGAGAGGAACTACACTCTTATCCGGGAAATCGACCGGTTCAACCATACACAGGGGCGTGCATACGAAGAGACTACATTAATCGGGAATACCAATACCTATTCTGATGAAGAGGCTCAGAACCAGATCGAAGAGATCCTCCCTGAGCAGCTGAAGGACTTTTTCTTTTTAGATGGCGAACGAATCCAGAGGCTGATCGAGGAAGATGCCGGGCAGCAGGTGAAGCGTGAGATTGAGACTGTTCTCAAGCATCGAACAATAATCAATGCTCAGAACGATCTTGAGGATCTGCTGGAGGACCGGTTGATTCCTCGTCGAGATAAGATTGAGGAGGAAGCAAGTGAGCGCGACGAGATTGTACAAGAAATATCGGAGTACCGGGATGATATCAAGGACCTGAAGGAGCAAAATGAGGAAGATCGTGACAAGATTCAGGAAAAGAATGATATACTGGAGGAGACGCGTGAGGAGCTAGAAGAGCTAAATGAGGAGAAGATTGAGGAGATCAACGACTTAGAAGAGGCGATTCAGGACCTGCAACAGGATAAGGTCAGGATTCTTTCTGAGTTGAACGAGTCGTGGAAGGAGCTCCGCTACGCTATTCTGTTTGATGATATAGCCGATTTGAAGCAGGAGCTTGAGAGACAGATTGAGGAATACGATAAGCAGCTGTCGGAGATTGAGCGTAATCAGATTATCTACGAATTAACTGAGGAGGCCCGAGAGGGTGAGTGTCCGATCTGTGGAAATGAGGATATTGAATATCTGAAGCAGCACGATCACGAGGACCACGATGAGGACTTGAAAGAGCAAATCACGGAAAGAATTGTTGAACTGCGTGAGATGCGAGATAGGCTTGATTCTGTTGAACCACCCGAAGATGCTCCTGGGGACAAGCAGGTTCGCCTTGAAGAAATTACGAGTAAGATCGAGGGCAAGCAGGAACGACGTGATGAACTATTAGATGAGTTAGGAGGTGTTCCGGATGAAAGCGAGCGCGACACGTTGGAACAGAACATCAAGCAGCTTGAAAACGATATCAGAGATCTTCGAGAGGATATAGAGGATCGGGAAGAGGATATCCAGAAAAAACAGCAGGAAATCAAGAAGTTAGAGAATAAGCGGGAAGAGCGTTCCTCGAACAGGGATTTGGAAGAGGTAACCGACAAGATTGAGGCGGCCAAGACTGCTATTGAGAAACTGAAAACGATACGTGAGGAGCACGTCCGGGAGAAACGGAAGAAGATTCGGGATGAGATGAACGAGGTGTTCGATCAGGTAGCGCAGTCTGAGTTTATGAGCGAGCGTTACAAGGGACTCGATTTCCGTGGAAGCCCGGATGAGGACGATTCTTATGTTCTCCAGCTGGTCGAGGTTGATGGCGAGACAAAAGATATGGTCAATCATCAGCCGTCAGCTGGCGAATCGCAATTGACCGCTCTCAGCTTTATTTTCGGCCTCAATAAGTACGCGCGTTATTCCTCGACGATCGTGTTCGATACCGTTGCTGGGCGGCTTGATTTGACTAACAGTGAGGCGCAGGGTGAGTTCTTTGCGTCGCTCGATGAGCCACTCCTGCTACTCGTAACGGACTCGGAACTCCGTGATCTCGGCGAATCCGTTCAGCAGGAGATTGGAGCTCACTACCAAATCAAGCCTAATGGAAAGGACTCGGAGCTTAACAAGGTGAAATAATGAAATTCGACGAAATTTCCGGTGCTCAAACAGTTCACGTTACAACAGAGAAATTCGAGAAGGTAGCGACCTCTATCAATGAAACATTAGAGAACAACGACGGAAATCCAGTGGAAAACACTCAGATAGCGAATCTAGCGATTGCGGTTGGTTTCAAGGAGAAGCGCCGAGAGGAGCCGGAGAGTACAAATAAACCATTAAAGATGGAATCGCTGGATCAGGACAAGGTGCTCCGGACGATGATTGAACGTCGACACGAAGACGCGTCGCCTGAAGAGCTAAAGAACTACATGGAGAAATATTTAGAAGGAGGTATTCAGGAGATGGCGGAGGACATCGAGGATCAAAATTACTTTGAATACCACCAATATATTGACACTGACATCGGAGAGGTTTCAGAAGGCTAATCTTCAGAGAGTGTCTTTTTAGCTTTCACGTTCCAGGATTTGTAGCTTCAATACTTGAGAGCCGTTTGTGTAGAGTTTGAATGGTTGTTTTGACAAAGAAAGAATCATCATCCAGCTCTGTCACTGTTTCTTCATGCCTCCGGATCGGCTCCGTAGTATCGTCCCGATGTTTGGCGGTGGGACACGGTACGTTGAGACGCTGGATGCGATTCTTGAGTTCGTTGAAGCGCATCAGCCGACAACGGATGAACTCGTCGGGTGGCACCGTGGTTCGTTCCAGAACGTGTCCAGTCGAGATTCGATTATGCGGCGGGTGAGTTATCTCCAGCAGGTCGGATTCCTGCGCCAGTCAAACGATCACTGGGAGCTTGGTGATGCTGGTCGGAAGCATGCCGATCAACGTGATGTGGCAACGCTGCTGCGAATTATGTGTGATCGGAACGTCGGGCTACGGAGTCTCCTGTATGCGTTGGCTGCTGGTTCGATGACGCTCACAGAGGTGAGTGAACAGCAACTCGACACGCATCCGGAGTTAGGGTGGAGCCGCGGGGAGACGGACATGGCGAAGCAGCGGGTGAATTGGCTGCGGAGTATGGGGCTCGTCGAGAAGCGCGGCGACGAGTACGCGTTGACTGATGACGGTCTACAGTTCGTTGAGAATGCGGTAGAGGAGTGGGGTGACTCGGACTGGACACCGTCGGTGAGCGATGCCGAAATGCATGCAGGGACGTACAAAGCGACTGTCCACGCTCGCTCGGTCGATCCGGAGTTCCGTGCGACTGTGATATCCCGTCATGGACGAACGTGTCCGGTGTCTGGTGTGGATCATCCCGGCCTGTTGGACGTGGCGCATGTCTTGTCGTGGAGTGAGTATCCGGAACACAGGGCGGATCTCTCGAACGTGTTGGCACTCAGTAAGACGCATCACGCGGCGTTCGATCGGGAACTGTTCACTATTGATGTGGACTACCGGTTGCGCGTGAACCCGGACTTTGAAACACAGAGTGACGTACTCCAAGAGACGATTATTGACCGTGCAGGGGAGCGAATCTCGGTTCCGGAGGAGAGCTTGAACCCGCAGTATGTCGCGCAGCACAACGCGGCGCTTGAGTGGGTGTGAGAAGGACGGGTTGGAGAGACGTTCAGACTATCGACAACGCCGACCACGAAAGACGATGCAGCCTTGACGAAAGAGGATCAACTCAGTGCCAGAAGTTTTCGCCACTGACCTCGAACGACGAAACACCGTCCAGGTCTTCAAGGCGTTGTAGAGCGTCCTCGCGCTGGATTCCGTAGACTTCCATCACTTCTAGTGTAGCTACAGGACCGTGCTCATCAACAAAGACCTGCAGTTCCTGCGGCTCCTGCTCCTCTACCCCCTGGAACGTGAACTGATTTTTGAAGTCAGAGTACCGGACACGGCCATTCTTCGGAACTGGATTACCCTGGATTTCCATCAACGTGAACGGAAGCTCGCCACGCTCCCCGGCTTCTACCTCCACCTCGTCAAGATCTTCCTCGAACTGTTCTAAGTCCAGACCCAGATCTGAGGCCAACTCGGTCAGTATTTCTCGGTCGTTGATATCGCGGCCAGCCGCAACACCGTGCCGCCACAACTTCCTGATGTACTCCATACCTCGGTACTGCTGGATAGCTGCCTCGAATGCTCGGTTGACCAGTTCCGTGGACTCCGGCGGGTCCTCATCCCAGAACGAAGGATCGACTGGCATTTCCAGTTCCTCGCTGCACTCGACCCACTTCTGCTTCGCTTGCTCCGGGTGGAACTCTCGGACGGGAGCTGGTTTGTAGGAAAGTTCGATCTCTTCACCGTAGCACTCCTCGACGTGTTTCATCACCGGTTGGACACCCCAAGACATCGCGCTCAGGGCATCGACTTCCTGGACCACAACCATCGCCTCATCTTCCTCCTCATCTTCGTCTTCATGTTCTTCCTCGTCGGCATCCTCTTCTTCCGCGTCTTCCTCCGTCTCGGGTTCCTCGATGTCGTCTTCCGGCTCTATATCCGACTCTTCGACATCTGGCGATTCCGGCTGATTCTCTTCTTCCTCACACTCTTCTTCATCTGGTTCATCGGCGTCTCCGGAATCCTCACCCTCGGGCGGCTCAGTAACCGCACCGCCGCCGGCACCTGAAGCAGCAGTACCGGCAGCACCTGCACCACCTGCACCTGCAGCCCCAGCGGCACCGGCAGCGCCAGCAGCAGCAGCAGCGGCTTTACCACTGCCTGAATCTGCTCCAGAATCGTCACCTTCGCCATCACCAGTGTAATCGTCTACATCAGTTTGCGTATGATCGTCTGTCGATTCCTCGTCCTGCGAATCATCATTTGACGAACCTCCGCCGCCTCCACTGTACGAGCCTAAGAATACGAACATCGTTTAGTTTTCTTCCTTCGAGCCGCCGAACTCGTTTACAGGCCTTTGCTCCTGACCGTCGTTGACCGACAGCTTAGCTTCCCGCTTCTCCTGGAACTCCGGCCACAGACGTTGCGAAAGCCCGTCGTCCGTAGAGCAAGCGTCCGTCCACTGTCGAAGTCCAGTTGCTCCACGCACACGCGGAGCGAAATCCAAAAGGTCGTCCTCCGCGAGCCGTCCAATCAGGAAAACGTCCTCCATATCGATGGCGGCGATCGAGTTCCTAACGTGGCTTCGGAGGACGTTGATTGCGTTACCAGCGTCACCTCCGGTGTACTGAACGGCGTAGAACGCGAACTCCTCGTAGTCGAACTCCTCAAATAGCTCCCGGTATTTCAGGAAGTGTTCGTACGTCCATCCCTTGTTCGTCGGGATAAGTCGGACATCCAGCTCCTCCTCGATGACCAGTTCCTGTAAGGTTCGGATATGCCTTGTGTAGGCTTCAATCGCGCTTTCTTGGATTTCATCTTCTATCCAGTTGTAGCTATAGACTACGTCCGGGACGTAGATCGCTGGTTGGACCACTACGAGTACGTCCAAAACATCCTGCAGGGTACGTGCATTTACGTCCTCGTCGTACTCCGTACCGAGGATTACAGGGATATGCCACGGCTCTAAAATCTGGCCCAGGTTACCGTCCCGTTCCAGGACCTCTTCGGCATCAGAGAAGTTGATGACCACATACTCAACTTCCCGATTGCCGTCAAGCCACTCCTCGAATTCCTCGTCCGGAAGCTCGACGCGAGGATGAATCCCTCTAATCGGCTCGTAAATCCGGTGAGAATTAACTGCCTCATGCAGTGTCTGCTGGCCTCTGCCGCGTTCTCTGGATTCTACGTGTGAACTCAATCTTTTTCTCCTTGTTTTATTTGAAGAATCCAGTGATGTATCCCGTATTAGAGCCAGCTGGTGCGTGGGTCTTGGGTGTTCCAGGGCGGTGTTTCGCCGTGTTTGTCTTCGTAGTTGTCGAACGCGTCTTGTTCCATAGACCCATGACTTTGGAGGAATCCAGCTTCTTTGAACCGGAACTTGTTCGGGTTCTTGTCGTCGAGGTGTTCCAGCAGACGGCGCTGCAGGTCCCCGGTGCTCCCGATGTACAGCGCTCGCTGTTCGCCGAAACTCGTCAGCTCGTAGACGCCGCCATTGGTCGGGGCGCTCCGCTCGATTTTTGAGCGGTTCATCTTGCTCCACTTTTTCGAGATTGGCATTACTGGAATGAGGGGGATTATATGTTTAAGAATTATTGTGTTAGAAACGTTACTAACGTTGGTATCGTCACAAAATCGGCTTTTGTGAGTGTCTCGTAAGAGAGTGTAATGGGGATGGATGTTCCTGACCGAATCCACATTTCGCCGTTAGGATACGAGCATGACAGGGTTGTGAAGCCAGCAGTTGACTACAAGGCTGATTGCGTATATCTGTTGGAGCACGAGGAATCGAACAGCGAGAAACCAGAGTATCATGCGACGTTAAAGGAGGAATTGCGGGAGTCTGGGATTACGGTTCGACCTGTGCAGTGTGACATCTTCGATCTGTACACAGTCCTGGGCAAGGTTGCAGAGATCATTACCGCCCATAGGAATGATGAGGTGTATGTTAACCTCTCGACTGGGAGCAAGATCTCCGCGATCGGCGGGATGATTGCGTGTATGGTGACTCGGGAGTCGGCAAGCGTCACGCCCTACTATGTGCGAGCAGAAGGCTATACACCGGATGTTGAGGACAAGGAGGAGACACCGGTGAGTTTCGGGATGGCTGCTATTTCCGAACTTCCGACCTATCCTATCCAAGGGCCATCCCAAGAAGAAATTGCGATGCTCCAGTATATTGCCGACGAACAACCGATCACAAAGAAGCAGTTAATCCGCCACGCCCGACAGGTAGTTGATCGGTTCAGACGGAATGCGGAGCAAAAAGACATTCAGCTCGATGACGACCCCCATATGGGTGAGTACCGGCTACTGGATACGCATATTCTCAACCCCTTGGTGGAACGGGAGTGTATCGAGACTACCGAAGTCGGACGCTCCAAAGAGATCACGACCACGGAGGAAGGGCACAATACACTCCGGGCATTTGACTACCTGTTGGACGATGATTAGTCAGGAGTAAGGTAGCGGTGTGGTAGTTTCCCTGCCCGTTCAGCGAGTGATGTGTGGTTGTAGGTCTTAGAGGCCGGTGGCTTTGTGGCATACATTCAAACCGAATAGTTTCGAAGTGTTTGGTCAAGATGGATGAATCGGCGGTGTTCGGGCACGTCATTGATGAACTCGAAACACGCGATTACCAGCCACTTGTCCACGTGCCGGGCTCGCACCAAGACACGTACGCAGATGTCTTGGATCGGTGCGAGACCCACCAGATAACGATTGGCGGGCGGTATCCGGACGTACTTGGGTTCACGCATGCTGATCGCGTGTTCGCTGTCGAGGTGAAGGGATCGAGCGGCCTCCTCCGCGGGATCGGGCAGGCACTCACCTACCAGCAGGGGGCGCACGTCTCCTATCTTGCGGCGGCTGCTGACACGGTCGGGCAACATACTGATTTGCTCCGGTCGAAGGGTGTCGGTGTGATTGGTGCGACGGACGATGGCGTGACGCGGTGGTCGAGTCCGCCGACGTCGGAGTCCCACGAGCAGGTCGTTGATATCGAGGGGCAACTGTCGGTTCGACTGCGTCGCAGTGACATTTCCGGTGATATTGCGAGTCTTTCGCTTGCCCAACCACTGAATTACCTCGCGCCGGTCGTCGCGGTCGATCAACACGGCCCGCTGGCTGGCGATGAATTAGCGGATGTAATCGAAGCCGAGTACGGCTTCGGTGCGGGCACACAGGCTCGACGGAGTGCGCTGTCACTCGGACTGTTGGAGGGTACTGATCGGTTCACGCTGACTGACCAGGGGGAACTCGCGGCGACGGTGCTTCGTGGCTCTGAAATTTCGACACTCCAAGAACTCGATGCGGTCAAGAGCGATGTCGGGCGATCGACGGTCGTCGCGGAGCACCAGCCGCTCGCCATTCTGCTGCGGAACTGCTACGAGCGACACCCTGAATTCCGGTTGTTGCTTGACGCGTTGCGGAAAGAGGGGCCGCGGATTCACTTCCCTGACCTGGTTCGTCGGTTGGTCCACGAGTACCCGAACGTCTTCCTGAACACGTTCTGCACGCAAGCCGGCCGAATGCGAGCCCGGGAGCTGATCGAGGCTGGCCAGACGGCCCGAATCTACGAGGAGGAAGCTGTCTGGAAGGACATCATCCGGACGAATGTGTTGTTCAATTTCGTCCAGCAGCTCAAGCATATCGGCGTGCTTGCTGCGGACACGCGCAGTCACAGCGGGGCGATTAGCGAGTACGATGCCGGGGCGAAGCCGTGGATAATGCGCGAAGGCGGGTGAGGCGTGAATGATATTGATCCGGATCGTAAGTCGCTGAATTCAGGCACCCCATGGGAGCTTCAGTTGGAAGCACCTATCGCCTTGGTCAGTCCCGTACTGTCTGTTGACCGCGAGATGACTGTGACTGTGATTCGTTGTTGTTCAGTTCTACTTCCCAGGGTCCCGACTATTCGAGGTCGTTGTGTCCGGGATAGGTGATGGCGACCGTGCTGTCAGGAGCCAAAAAAATAAAAGACTACCCTTCGTCTCAAGCCGCATGGCGGCCGTTCAAGCCCAGTTGAATCCCGATACTATATTGAGGGATGTCCCCGCTGATCGGCCACGGTACGAGGACGGATGGGAGGAAATCTACAAGTCGAAATTTGAGGATGTACTGGATGATATTGATTCTGACACGCTAGATGTTATTCGTGAGCTTCTGGATATCGACGAGGATACTGACAATCTCCAATCAGAGATTCTTTCCCATCAAGCGGAAGCAATTACACTCTACGCCCTCTACCGATTTCTTGCAGATAAACGCACGCTCCTACGGGAAATGGCAGGAAGATATGGAGACGAGGTTGAGGAGGATGAGGAATATCGGTATCTGCTTCAAGGGTTCTTAGAAGGGAATCATAGTTTCGCCTATCAATTGCTACTCTACAACGAGTGGTCCGATGCAAAGAATGAACGGACATACAGTGTCGAAAACGATCTTCCAGACGACTATATCGATCGCTTTGATGACGACTTTCGGAAAATCCAGGTTACCCTATCACGCCGCATGAACACCGGCCACTTCAGATATGAAGACCGAAACGAACTCTCCTTTAAGAATTCGACCATTTTTGCAATCGACCGTCAGACCTCCGATAGAGAGCGACGTGATGTTGTCGGCGCTCAACGGCGTCGAAACCTACGGAGCATCTTTGTAGAGGTTAAAGAAGAGGAGGGGGTCGTCAAGATCATTGCGAACAATCAGACAATTCGTGACACGCTTGTAGAAAAGCTTGAGGAGATATTCGCTATTTCGTTGGTGAATGTTGATGCCGTTCAAAATCAGATGGCTGTCGATGCGGCGCAGTTCGAATCGTCTCTCAGCGAATTAGACGAGGACACTGAGGAAAGTGAAATCCGCCTGTTGAACGTAGAATTCCGGCGGACAGAGACAACTCCGTCAGTACCGCTCACGGTCTCAAAAAAGTCCTACGACACCGAAATTCGAAATGTTGTAGCAGCACTCGCTGAAGATATCATCAATCCAAGCATCCTGAACATTCGCCGATTCTGGTTTAATGCCTATGGCGTTGACGCCCGCGTACACGTCGACATCTCAACTGATGAAAACATTCTTCGGCTTGATTCAGATATCAAAACACACTCAGGTGATCTCTCTGGCAGAATTCGGAACACATTCCAAGACCGGTTTGGAATCCCGCTTGACCAAGAAATACCCTTACACTGGGTGACCGGTGAGCGGAAGCAGGTAGTCTCTTTTATCCTCAAAAATCCGCCTACCTACGAAACACAGAATAACCTATATCAAGACTTGATCGATGATCTCGCCGAACTTGGCGTCGTCAACACGCATTCTGTCGAACGGAAGCAGTGCCAAGGCTGTGAAGAAATCTATGAGCAGCGGGAGGACGATATCTGTCCAGCATGTGGTGGCGATTTAGCTGTTTTCGCGGAGTTTGAGAAGGTGACACTGTCGAGTCGCGGCGTTTTGAACTTCTTCCAGAACCGGCTTGCGGATGAGGGGCTGGACTACTTAGGGACGAAAACAGAGAAGATCTACCGGACAGAATACCGATTCCGTCGTGTCCGTCATGAAGGCGATATTGTCCATGTGCTGATTAATACCCCGGAAGTGAGCATCACTCCGAAGTCGATCGATCACCTGTACAGAAGTATTAATCCGGTGACGCTGCTGAATCCGGGGACAGTCAAAAATCAGCGTTTGATGGAGGAGGTCCTTGCCACGCATCTGGATTTGAGTGAGATAATCGACAAGTATCTTGACGATGAGCTGCCGGATGACTATATCACCCAGCACATCGAAGAGGTGGCTCGGGCTACTGAAGAGCGTGCTGCACGAACCGCTGCTGACGCGTATGGCCAACTACAGGAGATCGTCGCAAAACCCCAAAACTACGTCGGCGGGGATTTCGAACTGGAACTCTTCCATCTTATCAATCAGATTATCACGAATGCCGAGCAGTGGGGTACGAAACGACGGGGGAATCTCCCAGATGGGTTTGCGGAACTCCTATTTTCTAAGAGTCAGGGGCGCTTCTTCCGGTCTTTTGCGTGGGATGGCAAGTTCACTACTTCTGATGAATTGAGTATCGACGCGTCAGAAGCCAAGGATCTCCGTGGTTACATCCATCGCATCAAGGATTCTCCAGATGTTCAGTCGGCTGATACGCAATTCAGAAACTTTGTCGTGATTACCAACGCTGAGCCCGGCAATTTTGGTTCACGTGTCGCCGAACGTATCAACAAAATGCGGAGTTGGGATGGAATCCCAGTGTTGATGCATGTTGACTTCCTTCTCGGTCTCCACATCGGCTTCAACAAAAACGTCGAGGCAATCAAACGACATATACAGGAGTTCTATGAACAGTTCTATCTAATTCTAAACGACGGTAATTACTATCACCGGGACGTGGATGACGAGTTCTATGTCCACTTGACCGCTGAGGACGCTGAGACGCTGTTCGAAAACTTCGACAATCATACGACAGACAGTTCACTTGACATCAGCACCCTGCGCGACTTCATGGAGCAAGACATCTTCCCCTAAGCCGATCTCCTCCCTTGCCGAAACACCCTAACTACTCTAGCTGAAGAAGTTCCGACCCGCTATCGGCGTGCTGGACGCGGCAACGCGCAGCAACAGCGGGAAGATCAGCGAGCACAATCCTGATGCGAAGCCGTGGGTATTGCGAGAAGACGGGTGAGACGTAGGCGGAGTGGTGTTCGGTGGACGCCCTTGACCACTATACGATACTATCGATGGTATTGGTGAATCGGGTGTATTTTGCTGCAGAGGCCAGTCGAGAGTTTTTATATGTTAAGACAGTGCGAGTTATAGTGATGGATCTTCGGAGCAGTGTATCGCAGGTTCGTGTAACTGTTACACATCTTCTCTTCCGTCTGCTCACTGGGCGGTACAGCCGGAAAGCAGGTATCGGAATCGGATTCGGGGGTGCAGTGCTGATCGCGGTCGTGGGCTATGTGGCGGGTCCAGCCGTGGAACCCATCGTCACTGATTCACCTGTCGTCCCGCCACTCATGTTCACGACGGGCGATCTCACGGTGCTCTGGGGAGTGCACGCGACTGTTATCACACTGAGTCTGGTCGGGTTATCCTTCGCGTGGAACTCCGTGAAGAATCTTCCAACGATGGAGACGATCGTCGGAGAGATTGCGTATCGGCTGCGGTCGATTGAGACGATCACGTTCCTGCTGACCGCGAATCTCTGCATCGGCGCGGGTGTTCTGCTAGCCACGGACGACTTCGTTACCGCCGACATCGGTACGGCAACCGGGGCTCTGCTTGTTGTCAGTGTCGGGGTAACGGTCCACCGATTCTGGATAGTCTTTGATCTCCTCCTACACAATACACTGGACGAGAAGGTATTCGATTTTGCCGATGCTGCCTTGTCCGGAAAGTCTCGGGCGACAGCAAACGAGTATGACGTGTATCTCGGTCACTTCTTCGATGCGAGCCGGACAGAAATCGAACGTGATCGACCCGAGCGTCTCCGGGAAAAACTTCGGCGAGTGGAAGAGTTGCTGGATAGGTTGCTTGCCTCTGATTCCGAACTGAAAGAAGACGAAGGCTTCTGGGAGTACGTGTACGGAAGGTATGACGCGATCTACCGGCAAAGTGTCACACAACAAAACCCGGAGCTGGAAAAGAAGGTGATCGCCTCACTCTCTGGTGTTTTCTGGAAAACACGTAATTACGGTGATCCCGGCCTTGTTGAGCAGACAGTCCAGTGCTTCGCAAGGCTGTTCGCTCGCGGGTATGATATGAAGCCGCAGAGCACCTCGACAGAGTTTCTTCTAGATAGGTTTGAGAACGCTCAGAACGCGATATTCAGACAGTTCCAGAATGCAGACGATGATGCGTCGCTTGAGGTAGCGACGGCACAGGTCAATGGCCTGCTGGAGACGCACACCAGCCTGTGGCGGACCGCGGTTGAATACGAAGCTGTCGGAGCAATGGATTATCTCCGGCATATGCTTGACGACGTGTACCAGTTCCAAGAGCACACGTATGCACCGCCTCAGACGATCCGGGAGGCCAGGAATCTCCCCGAGGACTCGCTTGAGGCGCGAAAGCAGGAGCAGGCGGATGAGTACCGCGATGCAATCAGCCACCTGAAGTTTGCCACGTACGGGTGGGCACTCAATCTGTTTGAGGAGGAGGACGTCTCGGAGTACTTCATCGAACAGGTGCTCACCGAATACGTAGAGCAGGATTTTGGATCTGCCAACGCACTCTCGGAGATGTATTTCGAGATGGGTGAGGCGACCGAACCGCTAAACTACTGGGAGCGGTGGAATATTGACCGCGAGCTTGAGAAGAGCTACGGGGTCGCGTCGGCAGGCATGGCGATTCATACGTGGCTTCTTCGGTTCTACTGTACCGCACTTGTCTGGATCATGGACAGTGAGGAGGCGATAGACAACCTTGAGGCACGGGATCCGGAGGACAGTCCGCTCACAGAACACGACCACATTCAGAACCGTGTCGACAAGATCATCGATCGTCTGGAATCCTATCGGGATGATTATTCGCTTGATGACGTTCTAAGCGGAGGACCCTCCACGGATGAACGATGTGATGCGCTGATAGAGTACTTTGAGGCAGTCAAGGCTGTTCTTGACGAACAGGAGCAGAACTGGATTCGGGCCCTGCCAATCGGTGAGGATTACGCGGACAGTTACGGGGAGAGTCTGAATTCGCAGTTGGACTCCTGCGTCCTGCGGACGGCTATCGAGGAGGTTGGGGATATCACGCAGGTAGAGTCGCTTGAGCAAGACGCAAATGCTGAATTCACGTTATACTCTTCGTCAGTGCGAAAAGCGTTCGTGGACGATGGTATCCCCACGTTTTTCAACAGCAATTTTTCCGGAATCATGGATAAGTACCGCGGACTGGTGTTAGACTATCTCGATTTCGAAGAACGAGAGGTCGACGCGGCTGCCGATGTGGCGGATGCACTCGCGGAGGTGGTATCAGAAGAAGATGTTGCGCTTATTGTGGCCGAAGAGATGGAAGTGGCTCGGACATTGCGGGATGACGAGCGGAGCGACCGTATCTCGAACGACGATCTGCGAAGCTACCTCGCGTTCCAAGATGTTCCGGTGCTTCGGGACGTCACGACCGAATTTGCTGCTCTCGCCTTGTTTGACGAGGAATTCGACTATGTTGAAGAGGTCAAAGGTTACCCGATCGCGGTGGAGGTGACTGCTGGAGAAGATGTCGATGATTGGGACCCTGAGGAACTTTCAGGTGAGGAAGATATCCGTGACTATGTCCATATCGAGGCATCCTATAACGCGCACATCGAAACTTCCGAGCCTACCGGTGTCGTATATCGAATAAGAGAGCAAGAATACTGAATTAAACTGTGCTGGCGACGCTGGTGAAGTAGCCGTGGGCCATGTCTAGTTGGTCGCGGTCAACTTCGTCGGCATCGGTTCGGAAGTGGAAGAGTGCATTACGCGTCTCGCGGATGTCTTCAAGTAGGCTTTCGACCATGTCGCGTTCCTGTGAGAGGCGTGGCGGGAGCTGGTCGAGGTTCCGCATGATGAACATTCGGTACTCGGCGAAGGAAAAGTCTTCAAGCCGTTCGGGTGGTTCGTAACTTTCGTCGTGAGTGGCGCGGTCGGCGAACGTGTCCTCAATACGTTGGTCTAGGTCATCGCAGGATGCGCGGAACAGGTGGCGGAGGCTTTCTTCGATTCCGCCGATCTGGAGGAATGGTTCGACTTGGTGTTTGAGGAAATAGAAAACATCGTACCGGGTCAAGATCCCGTCCAGTTCCTGCTGGTCGCCGATCAGGACGTAGTCATCTTTTGCAAGCGTGTCGAATAACTCGAAGAGGTCGTGGTCAAGATCGACGAACTCGGGGTTCGTATTCAACGCAATCTTGACCGAGGTTTTCTCGACACGGGGCTTGTCAATTGATTTCACGTATTTGGCGGCCGATTTATACGTCACCGTACCCTCAACGCCGTCGTCGCTCACCACAGGGAGCTGGTCGAAATCGTTCTCCAGCATAAGTTTCAATGCCGTTTGGATTGAGTCATCAAGATTGACGGTTACAGGATCATCTGGGGTCGCTGCTGTACTGTGGCTGAGGACATCATCAGCAGTGAAGAACTCCATAGGACACTCAACATAGCACGTGTTCATTATATTCGGGGTCGCGTCGAAGCACTGGCGAGGTCAAGTGTGTCCAATCAGGGGGCAGGGAATGTTACGACCATCTAGGCATCATGCTCCACTACGGAAGTGACGGGTTGGAGCCGAACCGAAGACGCAGTCATGCCAAGCGTACGGTCAGAGGCACAGCATCGAATGCTCCGGGTCTGTCTTCCTTGGAAGGCCATTATTCGAACGAACATACCGCTCAATTTCGTTCGCTCCACCACGACTGTTTTATTTTGGCCGTTTCACGGGTAGTAGTATGACTCGTGGGCTGGAGCCGACGGAATCGTATGATGGTAGCATCACAGTGCACGTTTTGAACGATAAAAGAGATGATGTGAAGATTCAGTGTGCGTCGTATCAGGAGGCGATTCGGACTGTGAAACAACACCGTGACGGAGCGACGGCGACGAAGATTGCGGATCGTGATGGGAGAATCGTGTTCACGTCTGCTGAAATGAAGCTTGAAGAGTGGGTCGCAGAGTGGGAGCGTGCGAAGCGAAGCCTCTCGGTTGATGTTGAGGCGCATGAGTGCCCGTACGATAATGTTGCCTGTGTTGCCGATGACCTTTGCGTAAAATGCCAGATGGATGTGGTTAGAGATCAGTAGGTAACTTCGGAGTCATCTGTGAGAGGCGAGTGCACTCCTCCACTAGTTTCTTTATCGGCTTCTGTTGAACGTAGCGTATGCAACTTGATGAGGTGAATGCGGAGGTCAGGGAGTTTTGCGAAACGAGAGAGTGGGAGCAGTATCATACGCCGAAGGAGTTGGCGATCGGACTCGTCACGGAGTCGAGTGAGTTGTTGGAGTTGTTCCGGTTCAAGGAGCGGAGTGAGCAATCGGATCTCTTGACAGACTCTGAGAAGCGTGAGGATGTTGAGGATGAGTTGGCGGATGTCTTGTTTTTCTTGCTTCGGTTCGCTGATCTGTACGATGTCGATTTAGAAGCCGCGCTGGAGCGGAAGTTGGAGAAGAACAGGCAGCGTTATCCGGAGGATGAATATAAAGGAAGTAACAGGAAGTACGATGAGTAACGAGCATGCTGGTCTATGAGAATACGAAGTCGGGCTTCTTAGACGATACCCTGGAGGATCGGTTGGTGCCGGAGATTAAGCGTGGGTACGAGTCGAAGGGGCTTGGGATGGGGAGTGAGAGTGAGGTGCGGTCGTGGGAGAATTCCTTCCAGTACATGTACAAGGTGTTGCGGGGGAGCGATGTGCCTGACGATGCGGGCGTCGCCATCGAGTTCAAGATCCCGTTGACGTCGCGTCGGATTGATTTCCTGATTTCAGGGTATGACGAGGATGGGAATTCGAACGTGGCGATTGTTGAGTTGAAGCAGTGGGGTGGGGACGATACAGAGGCTGTCGAGGGGAAGGACGGGATCGTCAAGACGGTGCTTGGCGGTGGGCTTCGTGAGACGACGCATCCGAGTTACCAGGCGGTGTCGTACGCCGAGTTGTTGAAGGATTTCAACACGTCGATTCAGGAGGAGCCGATTCACTTGTACCCGGCGGCGTATCTTCACAATTTTGACCCACAGCACCGTGAGAAGATCGATAATGACGCGTACCGGCGGTATACGGAGCAAGCTCCGTTGTACGTGCGCGGTGATGCGAAGAAACTGCGGTCGTTCCTTGAGACGCAAATCGATGTTGGTGATGACCGGGAGACGCTGTACGAGTTGAACGATGGAGAACTCAAGCCAGCGAAGTCCCTGCAGGATTCGTTGTTGGCGATGTTGGAGGAGCAAGACGAGTTCACGTTGATTGACTCGCAGAAAGTCGTGTTTGAGAAGGCCGTCGAGTTGGCGAAGCAGTCTGACCGTGACGGGCAGAAACGCGTGTTGATCGTTGACGGCGGGCCTGGCACGGGGAAGACGGTGGTGGCGGTCAACATTTTAGCGGAACTGATTCAGAACGACCTGGTTGCGCAGTACGTCTCGAAGAACCGTGCGCCGCGGGAGGTGTACAAGGAAAAGCTACGGGGCGACAAGCTGGTGAAAGAGATTGACCACTTGTTCACGGGCGCTGGGAGTTACGTGGAGACGGAGGCGAACACGTTACCCGCGTTGGTCGCTGACGAGGCCCATCGGTTGAATGAAGAATCGACGTTCTTCGGGCGAGGTGAGAATCAGATCATGGAGATCATCAACGCGGCGCGGTTCAGCGTGTTCTTCATTGATGAGAGTCAGCGCGTCCATATTGATGATATCGGGTCGAAAGACGAGATTCGAAAGCATGCCCGAGAGTTAGGCGCTGACATCGAGGAATTGACGTTGGAATCGCAGTTTCGCTGCAACGGCTCGAAGGGCTACATCGCGTGGCTTGACGACGTCTTAGAGATTCGGGACACGGCGAACGCGGACGGGTTCGAGTTAGACTACGATCTCCGCATGTTTGATGACCCCGGCACGCTGCACGAGGCGATCGCGCGGAAGAACGAGCACACACGGTTGTCACGGGTGGTCGCGGGGTATTGTTGGGAGTGGGAGAAGGACGGTCGGTCTGATCCTGACACATATGATATCAAGATTGGTGAATACGAGCGGAGTTGGAATCTGGATTCCAGTGACCCGTGGGCGATCGCGGAAGGATCGATCGACGAAGTCGGGTGTATTCACACGTGTCAAGGTCTCGAATTCGATTATGTCGGCGTGATTATCGGCGAGGACCTGAAGTACCGTGACGGCGAGATCGTCGTTGATCATGAAGCGCGAGCAACGACGGACCGGTCGCTGTTCGGGATCAAGAAAATGTTCGACGAGCAGCCGACCAAGGCGGCTGAGACAGCTGAGGAGTTGATTAAGAACACGTACCGCACGTTGATGAGCCGCGGTATGAAGGGCTGTTACGTGTATTGTTGTGACGATCAACTGCAGGAGTATCTCAGAACATGCGTTGCAAACGTCAGTGCAGGATCTCAATAAGCGGATAAGACCGTCCTCAGTGGACTATCGTTCGTACTTCGGATCGTGGGGTTTCCGGACTGGTGTGTCTTTGCGGGTTTTAGCTTGAGTTTGTGATGTGTGCGGTTGTATGGCGGTACGTGTCGTCGAGAGCGGGGCCACTGAGTGTTGTGTAGAGTTCGATGAGGTCAGCAACGTCGCTTGTACAATAGTTTGAACGGGTCTGACCGGCTTGCATGGCTGTTAAGTGTGAGAGCAGGGTCGTTAGTGTCACCAGGTACGAACTTCCGTGAGCAGTATTGAGTGACGGCATCAGGGTTGAATTAGTAAGTGTCGAAAAGCGTGGAACTGAGGCTTTGCGTTCTGGAACGAATCTATGTATTTGTCGTGTCGGTTCACTTCGGACGTCGCATTACAACGAACCAGAAACAAGTACCACTCAGCTGTTCGCGCAATGTTAAGCGGATTTGTTACACGGGTCGATTTCCCGTATCGCCAATTTAAATATCGTTTGTCACAGTGGTGACTACCGTGCCAAATCTTAAACAAAAGAAGAATGGTGATTTTATTATACATAAGAACACAGACAATGTTCCATCTGCGCCTCCGGTCAGTACTTTCCAGGTTGACTCGATGGCCGTCAGAATTCTCGCAGAACTGAATATTAATGACGGTGATTATATCGATGAGGATACTTTTTGGAGTCTATTCGATATTGGATTACTTGACACGCGTAATGAAGACTACAAACCGAGTATTCCGGGTGATCTGAATGTCGATGACTTAGATCTCTTCGAAGGATTCGATATTTTGGAACAATCGAAGTTCGTGTCTGAGCTATTGTCAACACATGATCTTGAGGATCTTACCGATTCTAACGCTGTTATCGAAATTGCGACGCAGATTGATCAGGAATTCCAACGTGACAATTCGAATAGTGAGTTGATACGAGAATTAGTGACTATTTTGAAGCCAGAACTGAGCCGCCTTCTTTCATCAACCCCATTTGAGGTAGAGATATTATTCAATGTCTGTGACGTGCTAGGAGCCGAGGAACAGCAAGGGAATGCGGGTGGGTCTGGTGGGCCGCTACTCTGGACGTTCTTTCTAAACCAATTCTTTGAGGGGTTCGAAGATATCGACCATGTCTTGACAGACATTGTTAATTCGTCAAAAGATTCGATCCTCTTCGAAATAGAAGGCTTCGTTGTCGCAGCCACGTGTGAAACGTGGTATTTTGTCGGTGCAACGAATGCATTGAGTGCCGTTCCAGAGGACCTTACCGACGCTGTGTGTTCGTTTTACGATCCTCACGAGTTGTTCCTAACTGACATGCCGAAACTGGTTAGAGCGCAAATTCAGAGCTGGTTTCCCTACTCTGGAAAGTATGCAAGTTCACTCGGAGACATTCTCACAAAATCAAATCCGGGATATCTGATAGCACTACCTAAGTCTGACGCGGTTAATGTACCTGTCATCAGTTTAGAATAAAAGTTGGGTTTGATTTGTATCTGTTCTGTTAGTCCACAACGATCAGCAATGGTAGAGAACCCCATCGTCGTGGATCCTGGCCGTGAAAATCGCCAGGACAAACTCCCCTACCCGGTCGTTCAGTACCCGGCTCATTACGGTGTGTTCATCGGTTTCAAACCGGAGTCGGATGGCGATCTACATTTCTGCAGGTGTGCGAAGGACGCGATCCGGAGCTACATCCGGTGTGAAATGGAGAACCCTGCTGTCTCTGGCCGTACACCATCAGTTGAGAACATTCTCAGTCGGAAATTTCCTGAGGATACACTTGACCAAGTCACGGATACGGATGTTGATTCACCGGACGCCATCGCCAATGAACTGAATTTTGCCGATCAGCTCTGCCACCGCTGTAACGGCGTCGTTCCCGAATACCGATACTGTCACGAGATGTACGGCACTGTCTTTATGCAAAAACACGGCTGGTATGTTAACCAGCAACAGTACGAATACGGTATCTGCGGTGGGAATGACTATCTCTATGACGTCCTCCCCGAAGATCTCACCGACATCGTGGACGATGGCTTCCGCGACCGCCTTGACCGATACGAACGCCTTCAGGACAAAAAATGGGAGCGCGAACGGGAAATCCGGGATCAGAAAGAGGAAGCGATTGACGAGGTCCGCGACGAGCTACCGGATGATATCGACCGGGAGGAGCGGTACCGCCGGATCCGCGAGGTCCGGGAGCCATACGAAGAGATGGATCCACTACCCAGTGACGAAGCCGAGGAATTCGCGGAGCTGCAGGATCAGTTACAGGCGGAGCGCAAGGAGATCATGGACACTGTCGAGAACGAGGTTCGGCAGGCGTTCGGCCACTATAAGAAGGGTAATCGGTGGACTAGCGAAACCATCCTCTACCAGCTCGTGGAATCGAACTATCCTGACCACACCGTCAAGCGTCACTACCGGCCGGACTTTCTCGACGGACTGGAGTTGGATATCTTTCTGGAAGAAGCCGAAGTCGGGATTGAATATCAGGGAATCCAGCACTACGAGGCAGTGGATCACTGGGGTGGCGAGGAAGGCCTCAAACAGCGGCAGGAGCGCGACCAGAAAAAGAAGGAACTGTGCGACGAGCACGATATCGCTCTGGTGTGCATCCGACACGACCAGGAATTGACGGACGCACTTATCGAACAGGCAATCGACTCGCTAATCGAGGAGTAATGGTGCTGCGTGGTCTCAGGCAACGGTCGATCCTTCCGCAGAAGATCGTTTGTGGTGGTATCGGAGACTTCCCGCAACCGCCATACCGAACAGGATCCCGACACCGTGCGCCACAATATTTGTCAATCCGCCGCCGGACGTGATATCTGACGGGAGCGAGGCAGTAAATCCGAGGACACTCACGAGGATCGAAACTAAGAGTACCAAGCTCAGACGGCCGTTTTTATTTCCCCATTCAGATAGTTCGGCGGCCGATGCCACGTGTGAGGTTCGCGTACCGGCAAACGTACCACAGAGGATGAGTACGCCCACACTGATGGCCACACTCCGCTGGGTCAGTATACCGAACCCCAGCATCAGATACCCGAAGTAGAGTCCCATTGATAGCACGGCAACCGGTTCCTCCTGTTTCTGGGCGAACGTGTAAAGGATAGACATGAGCAGGAACCCGGCCAGAGCACCGACAACTCCGGAGAATCCCCGGTCGTTCTGGATCTCAAAGCCTAGAATTTCATAAAACGCAAGGTAGCTACTGGCGCTGATAATGAATGGACTGATCGCCAGGATGATGCCCAATCCGAGCCAGAAGCGGCGTTCCTGCTCACAGTAGATCTGAAGGATCCAGCAAGGGAACACCAAGAGTAAGTAGCCCACGAGGTTGCCGATTAGATGGCCGTCACCTGGTCGATGGTCGTGGACAAGTGCGTTCGTCCAGAAGTTGTGGAGGCGCGGGTTAGTGTGGTCGAGAACGAGGGTTTGTTGTAACGAGAGGGAGGTGCCGTAATAGATGGCTGTTAGTACGGCGGGGATTACCAGGAGGACGAGAATTTTGAGGACGTCCCGGTAGGTGATCTGAGACGTCTCTAGCAATTCCATTATCCGTCAACAAGACATCTGTTCGCATAATAGTTGTTGATCGGTTACAATTTAGCATCTGGAATCGCTTGATTATCCCTCAAATAGCGTTGGACGCGTACCATGAAGTGCTGTCACCGACGAATACAGATATGACCTACGTTGGAGTTGACTGGGCAAGCGGGTTGTGGGTCACTGTTACACTCGGTGACGATATCAGCATCACGACCCATCCCTCAATCCTGAACGTCTGGCACGACTACAAAACGTCAGCCGAGGCGATACTGGTGGACATCCCGATTGGCCTTCCGGAATCAGGCACCCGTGCCTGTGACCGTGCTGCGAAGTCGATGCTCAAGGACCGATCGAGCACCATCTTCTCAGTCCCGGGCCGCGATATCGTCGAAATAGATGACTACTGTGACGCCAGGGAGGCCAACGACGATTCGCTCGGTAGCCAGAGCTGGTGGCTGTTCCCCCGCATCCGTGAGGTTGATGTCTTCCTCCAGGAGGTTAACGGCGCAATCAACCGCATCTACGAAAGTCACCCCGAGGTTTGCTTCGCGGCGCTGGCCGGCGAGCCACTCCAGTCGAAGAACAGTGAGGCCGGTGTGGATGATCGAGTGGCTCTGCTCAAAGCTCTCGACGAGGATCTCCACGCAGAGGTCAGGGAGTTTGTTGATGAGCGCCGGGATGATGCGGCGTGGCACCATCACATCTCGAAGGGTCGGATTGACGATGTCGTTGACGCGGCCGCCTTGGCTGGCACTGCTGCGAAAATCGGTCTGACTGAGAGAGCCAGCCGGGCGGACTATCCCGCGCTTCCTGAGACCGGGGACAGACCTCCTGAAGATCCAGTGCTGGACATTCCGATGGAAATTGTGTTTCCAGGTGGAGGCGTCTCGTAGAGAGTGGAACAAACGCTCGATACTCTACGGTTGGAGAGATACTACCGGGAACTAGATTTCGAGATATGTCTTTGTCTCTTCCCATCGCTGTAATTCGTCTTTCAGCTCTTCGATTTTTTTGTCAGCTTGGGCTGCCTTCTCGCGGACTCGCTCAACGTGTCTTGATACGGTGCTTTCTTTGATTCCGTATTCTCTGGCGATGTACATCTGTTTCAAGTCATAGCGAACGGCGAGCTCCCACATTGCGATTTGGCGTTGTGTAAGCGCTGTTTTGTCAGCGAGATCTGCCCAGTTCTCCTCGTTCGTCTGTCGAAGCGCTTCGACTGCCTCAGCACCATGACGACCAGAATCCTTGGGATTCGGACTCATACGTGTGGTATTTGGTGCAGGAATGTATATCTTGTTGTGCTGGTTAGCACCCATAGGGCTTGGGTTAACTCTTTTTTAAAACCCTCTGCTATTACCAAATGCGATGCAAGAAATAATCGACCGAAAGGTCTACGACACGAACAGTGCGGAACGAATTGCCAAGCATGGAGCCATAGTAGACAAGGGTGACTTCTACGCCCTCGCAGAAACGCTCTACAAGGATCCGAATGGTGAGTACTTCCTGCATTGTCAGGGTGGTGCGGCTACGGAGTACGCCGACCAGACCCCAAATGGGACAACGTACGGTGAAACGTTGGAGTTGCTCACGAAAGAAGAAGCCCTCGACTGGTGCGAGAAACGCTCTGCCAACTCAGAGACAGTCCTTGAGGAGTTTGCTGATCTCATCGAGAACGTCAACACCGCAGAGTAACACCGGCCAACCTACCAACCTCTTATACCAAAAATGCAACAGAACAACCTCGGTAGCAACGAAGACGACCAGACAGCACAAGGACGGACATTATCAGAGCCGATTGAGGCGGTTATCGACGAGATCGAGAAGTCAGTCCATGGCATCGCTGCGATTACGCTGAGCCACCCACTGCCGAACGAGGAGATGCACCCGATGGAGATCATCGTCCACACTGACGGTCGAAGGAAACCAATGTTTGATCCGATGCAAGACGTCACGGCCACCGAAGCGGTGATCGATATCAAGGATGGGGATCAGGTTGGCATCCTGTATGACATCCACATCCGTACGGACGACCCTGTTGTAACGGAGACGGTCAACATAACGCCAGTGTACCGATCTGACGATGTTGGACAGGCTGACCCGATCACGGTTGAAGACGGGCTTGATCGTCTCCGGTGGAAACTGGGAAAGACAAGAGATGAGATCCAGTCGGCACTACGGGAGGAGCAGTAACCACCAACGCGACGCAGAGCAGGCCGAGAACGGACTGCGCTAGAGAGTCCGAGTGAACGATTGTCAACACGAACAAATCGCATCCGATGCGAGGATGGATGGCCCTGTTGAAATCCTATTCGTTCGACCCTCTCGTCGCTGGAACACCCGTTAGGTAGGCGTGCGGAGTGACTACTCGATTTCTAACTGACCACTTTTGGTGCCTTCCCCACCGTCGTTCTCGTCCCATTCGAGCTCGAACTCGATACTGCGTTCAGTCATGTTGCCAGCCGGACCTTCGCGTTCAGCTTTGACCTCGTAGGTCGGCCGGGCAGGGGGGTTCAGTGTTACAGACTCGGAGCCTGCTTTCAGGTTGATGGGGTCTCCGCTTTCGAGGTTGTCCGCGACTTTCCGGGGGTACGATGCGATCTCTTCTCGACTCTGGTTGCTCTCTGATTTGAACAGGACTTCTTCAGGCATACAGGAGAACGTACACAGCCTGCACCGATAAATGCGCCCGCTGTACTGACCGATTCTCCCAGAACCTGGTAGCTAGTGAGGATTTCAACAGAGCCAGATAGACCTATAACTCTCTAAGGAAGCGTTCTGTGTTCAGTCATCGCGGAGTAACTCTTCCGGAGGAGCTAATACCGCAGAGTCGGGTGCTTCAGCACGTTCATCGGCGTTGGCTTTTACCTCCTCGCGCGGTTTCTCCACACTCTGTCCTCGGTCCGGGGCGGAATCAATCTTCGATACACGTAGTCTACCACACCGCTCATAGGCACCAACGAAAACTCGGAGTGCGAGGTTTAGACGGCTCGCAGAAACCGAACGTTAGGTGGGGGCCTCCACGGTAAGCGCCTCGTCGGTGGGTGACCAGGTATGCTTGTTCTGCTCAGCGAGACCAACGTTCTGGAGGCGACTCAGAATCGAACCCACCTCGTTTCGTTCTGTCCCATTCGAATTAGGTTCGTTAAACGGTGAATCAGGGAGTTCGCACACATCGCCGTGGATAACACGGCGAACCGCGCCGCCGGTGTTCTGGCGGAGTGCCTTGAGGACGAACTGTTCCTCCGTCGTCAGCCGGTCAATGGCGTCTGCAGGCTCTTCAACGCCGCCAAGACGTGTCTCAGGGGTCTCCCATTCTTCGAGAACAAACGCGGTTATCGCCTCCTCGCGGTTCTCGATATTTTCGACGGACCACTCGTCGTAGTTGTCCTGGATGTCCCACTGAACCCAGAGCTTCGACTCTACGTACCCTTCGTCGCGCTTTGTCTCGAACGCAGCGTTCCCCCACTTCGAGTTCCACGATCTGCTTGCCAACGTGAGGTTCCCGAGCCGGTGAACATATGCATCATACCGAGCTTCGGGACTCGGATACTCGCCGGCATCCTGGATCGGGAGTTCGTCAGGACTCTGTGGCCAGATGTGTTCGACCGTGTATTCGTTACTCATTGCTTCCGAGAGCGTCGGCCCCCCACGTTCACTCTTCTCGTCAGCTCGGTGTTCGTTGTAGAAGTAGAAGAGGTACCGGAGATCCTGTGAGCTTGCTTTCGAGAAGAGGTCTGCAGCGGACAGTGACCGTCGGAACTGCGAGTCATCCTCGTATCGATTCATCAGGGAGACGACTTTGCTCACCCAGACATCGGCAGGGCTGTCCTTGCTGAGGTTCCGAGTGCGGACGTAGAGGCTGGATTCACCAGTGTGGCTCCGATGGTTCCCAATAGAGTAGACGCGGAAGATGTACGTCTCAATCGCGTTCAGAAGTTCCTGTCTCCCGTCCTCATCGAGGTTCGGCCAGGCTTTGAGGAGCAGCGGGTAGAACTTCGTCGCATGACGCAGGCGATGTATCCGCTGGACAAGCGTCGAGATGTCGTCGTCGTCAGTACGGTCGAGTACTTTCGCTAACGCGTTGAACCCGCGCTCCAAGCTGTTGGTGTAGTCGCGGATGTATTCCAAGCACGCTTGAGGGTCTTCCCTTCGAAGCGTGCGAATGTGTTCTTTCAGTTCGGTGAGGAAGGCGGGATCGCTGTACTCGTCGGAGTTCGACCAGTCGAAGTACGAGATGAAGTGGTACCGCTGGACCGCATCGTCGCTGATGTCGGTGACGTACGGTGACTCCAGCATCGTCTGGTGGTCGTTGTACATCTCTCCGAAGGACTGCCGAATGCGGCGAATGGTGGCTTGGGCCTCACCTTCGTCGTCAGCAGCGAGGTAAGCCATCCGCATCAGGAAGGACTTCGTCTTGTCGAACGTTGAGAGTGACCGGCCGCGGTCGTTGACGCTGTCGAAGATGAGTGTTGCCTTCTCCGGGTTGGCTGCGTCAACGACGTACACCATCAGTTCGAGTTCGAGGATGGTCTCCCAGAGTTGCTTGAGTTCGGTGGCGACGTCTACAGGATTAACATCAGGGGACGCAGTGAGATTATCGAGTTGCTCGTCGAAGTATTCCTTCGCCTCGATCATCTTCCGCTGAGACGGGCGCTCTGGCTCGTGAACGTCGTGCCCGGTAAGCAGCCATTCGAGATACTTGTTGTCCTCCTCGTCAAGTAATTGGAGCTGGTAGATGTTGTCCTCAACAAGAAGCGTCTCGCGCATCTCTTCGATGTCGCTGAGTATCTCGGCCTCGTGATCCGTCTCCGGTGCGATCTCTTCCAGACACTCCGTCATTGAGCGCACCAACAACGCAAGCGATGTGATGCGCTGTTGGCCGTCGATGAGGAGGTTGATCGGTTTCTCTCTGGAAGAGCCGTATCCACCAGTACTCCCGCCGCTTTCCGTTTCGTCCGTCTTCTGGATGATGATCGTCCCGAAGTAGTGCTGTTTGTCCGGAGGTAGCGTGTAGAGGTCAGTCCAGAGGTCGTCCCATTCCGGCTTGGTCCACGAGTAGTACCGCTGGTACTCCGGAACGTGGAATACCCCTGCTGTCGTCAGTTCTTCTAACGATTTCTTTCCCGATTCCATACACCTGATTGCTCAGAGAAGGCAGAAAGTTCCTGTGGGAATCACGCTACTGGAGTTGAAACATCCTCAACAGAGTTTTCGGCAGTGCAAATGACGGATACATATGGCTCAGGTCGAATGGACGTTCTCGGACGAGGAGATCGGCAACGTTCTTGAGATAATCGCTGACCAAGAAGACGACCCATTTGTGCAGAAACGACAGGAACAGAACGTGAACAATGCCGAGATCGAAATCACTCCGGATCAGTTCTGGAATGCCCATCTCGCAGCACTGCTCACCTCCCAGCAGCGCTCAGGGCCGGCCAGTCACGTCTCCAAATTTCTGAAGAACAAAATTCAGACGGTGAGTCTCGATCAGTGTCGGGATGTCGATGACGTCAGTGGATTCGTTTCTGAGACGCTCGAAGAACACGGAGGGATTCGGTACTACAACAACATCGGTGACGCCTGTGAGACGAATCTCGAACGTCTGGACTCTGGAGGGTGGGACGAACTGTGGAGTGAACTAGAGCTGTTACGGGAGGCACGAACGCGAGAGCCGAAAGCTAGCGATCCGGGGACGGAGCGTGAAGCAGCGACTTACCTGTCCGAGCGACTCGGTGGTGATGGACTCCACAGAGTGGGATCGAAGCAAGCGCGGAACGTCCTCCAGATTCTCGGTCTAACGAGGTTCGAGATTTCACTCGACTCTCGTATCACGAAGTGGCTGAACAAGAACTTCGATCTTCCCTACCACGTTTCCGGGTCAGGACTCAGCACCCCGGAGTATTACCACTTCATCATGGACATCGTTCAAGACGGCTGTGCAACAGCCGATGTGCTCCCCTGTGTCTTCGACGCCGCGGTGTTCTCAAGCTACGATACGAACTGGACAGAGAGTGATGCTGATGCGATCTTCTAAGAGGAATTATACGACGGCGTTGCCGATCATCGCGGCCGCAGAACTCCGCACCTAGATTACGCAGCGGAGGTGACGCTCACAGACGAACAAGTCGGACGACATACTGTGGTGGGATTTTGCTCACAGACTGGATCGACAGTAGCACGAAGTATTGCGGTTGACGAGACAACCTATGCTTCTCTTTCAGTTCTGGCTACAGTATTCATGAACATGTTCCATAATATCGACAATCTTGGATGGGTGTTCCACGTCGTCTAATCTCCCCATCTTAAGCCCTATGTTCGGTTTAGTCACACTGGGACAGTCTTGGAGATTCCGCGCGCAACCAGTTTGAATGATGTCAACGATTTCTCCACTCGGTTTTTCCGCCTCGTCTACTGACTGGAAATGGATTTCATCCCAGTCATTGCCATCTGCACGTGGCCAATGTTCTTCAGCGAGTCGGGCTAAGTCGTCCTTCTCCCACGTGTCTTCAAGTTCCTTGTCACCGATCCAGACGAGTTCTGGTTCCGAACCGCCGACTTCGTACATATCTTCAAGATGGTCTTCAAGAGTATCCTCAGAATAGGTCCGCTCTTTCGCGTCGGAATCCAGGATAACGAACGTTCGTGCTCGCCCACTGTCCTGAAGACGCTCAAGGGTTTTTACGATATGGCCACACCCCTGACTATCCCAGACTTGAACGCCATCCTCTACGAGGGTGCTACCGGTGACTTGGTGGTATAATTCTTCGATATATTTGTGTTCAGTTGCTCCCTCTACGACAATCATCGCTCGTTCAAGATAGACCCAGCTAGCAGAAAGACCCAGGCCTGCCATGATGTTGCCCATGAAATCCTCAGCCTCTGCTTCGTCCTTTGAAACTAGCGGCGCTCGCTCGTCGTTTGTATCCACTTCTTCAGGGAGATATACTACTTCGTGTAAGGGAGTCCCATCGACCATAATCAAACTATGAGTCGAGACGATACACTGGGAGAGATAACTATCTTCATCTGAGATGTCGCTCCGGAGAAGATTGATCAGCCTCCGTTGGACGTCAAAATGGAGTCGATGGTCTGGTTCGTCCATCGTCCGGATGACGGATTCTTTTCCTTCGTTGGCCTCTGCGCTCCATTCAAGCATCGAGAGGGCCGAACGGGCATTAGTTCCGCCACCCAGTTCTTGAAGCGGGACCTGTTCACCGTCTCGGCGAAGCACGATATTGGAGAGATCTGCCCCGTTGACAAAACTCCAATCGGGATCCACCGTAATCTGATCCAGGCCGGGGAGGTATCGCTCCATCCTGTCGGAAAGGCTTTCGAGTCGTTCGTTAAGCGCATCCGTCGCCTGTTCTTCAATTTCGACAAGCTCGTCAACTCCCGTTTTTTCACCATCCTCGTCCTCCGCGTAGAGGAAGGATCTGGTCTCTTGACGGAGTAGTTTTGAGAGTAACTTGATTGGACTGTCTACCTCCTCGGTATCGATTTGCTCACTGGCTGGAGCTAAACGACCGAATTCTCTGGTTCCACAAGAGACCCAATTAAGACTGGTGTCTTCGGGATTTTTGAGGATTTCAGCCTTCAATTCCTCGAACTGTTCTTCCCGCTCAGCGGCGTTACTCCCCGGGTCAATATCGTAAGCATCCAGAATCTCTCGTTCTTCGTCCGCTAAATAGTCCCATTCGTGGAGCCGTTCATCTTCGGGAACCCGCTCTCTGAGATAGTGGTCTGGGGACTCTAAATAGACATCTTCTTCTGAATCTCCAGTAACTTCCCATTCGATCTTCAGCCCTGCAGCATCGTCATCCTCAAGATTGGTACGATCTGCCAGGTCGTCTGGCGGGTTTTCAATGATCGCCTCGATAGAGGCGTCGGGTGCTCTTCCGGTGTCTCGTGTCACATCACGCCGGATCTGCTTAATGTCTAGACTCGAATGATCGCATACAGTCTGTAATGCCTCCAAGAGAGTGGTTTTTCCAGCGTCGTTAGGGCCCACTAAGAGTGTAAATGGGGTCAGCTGGAGTGTTAAATCCTCAAATTTCCCGATGTTCTCAACTGAGAGTCGTGAAACGTGAGTCAGTCCGTCACTCACGGCTCTGCCCTCTCCATTCGAGAATCTTGGACACGCACAAAATTGCTGCGCATCATTTGATCTGATCGTAGCGATATTTATCTTCGATATTTCGGTTGAAGTATTTCCCGTGCGAATTGGCGTTCATAAGTTCTTGGTGGATTCGTTTGGGAACATCAAAATACTGGTAGACTCTTCCACCGTGGAACTCGATCTCTAGAACTTGGTTCGACTCGTCATATCCTACACTACTGAGATTGCTTGAGGAGACGGGAACCCGGTTCATGCTACATAATGTGGAAGAATAGTCATTTAGTTTTACCCATTAAATAGCGATTTGTCTACCCTCAGTTGCTGTGTTGGGTGAGGCAGTAGGGGAGTCCTTTGACTTCGACCGCTTCGACGTCGGGGGCTTTGATGACGGCTTGGCCTTTGCCGTATTTTTGGAGGTCTTGTTCGTAGCCGCGGGGGATGGAGGGGACTTTGGTGATGACTTCTTCGCGGAGGCCAAGGAAGATGTTGGTGTTGGTTTGTTTGAGGATGTCGCCGTCGATGTCTTCGGGGTTTTGGGTGATCATGAAGAGGCCGAGTTTGTCTTTGCGGCCTTGTTTGACGGCGTCGCGGGCGCGGTTGACGATGTATTGTTCGCGGAGGGTGTTGGGGTCGGAGACGTAGTTGTGGGCTTCGTCGACGGCGACGAGGAGTGGGGTGTCTTTGACGTTGGGATCGACGTTGTAGTCGTCGATTTTGTTGTCAATGATGTAGGAGAGGATGGAGAGGACGGTGAGTTCTTCTTTTGCGCCGTGGAGGTGGCTGGTTGGGATGACGGTGACCTGGCCTTCGCGGAACACGGCGTTCGACACGTCGGGGAGGGGGTTTGTGCCGTGGTCGAAGACGTCGCGGTAGGCGGCGTCGGTGACGCGACGCATGATTGCGCTCCACGTGCCGTCTTCGATGTTGTATCGCTGACGGAGGGGACTTTCTGAATCTTCGTTGGTGCGGAGGTACTGGAGGAACCCGTCGTATGTCGGCGTATCAGTATCGTCAAAGTAGGCTTGGATACAGTTTTCGAGGGCCCCGCGTGTGACTTCCGTTGGTTTGTACGGCATGAGGAGCTGCGGGCGGTGCTCGACGAGCGAGAAGGGGATCGTGAGGTTCCGGCTCTCGCCGGTACTTGGGGCGTTTGTTTTCCCGATGTCGGGGATGAACGTCTCGAAGTTGTCGATACCGCCAACCTCGATATCGCCACTGATGTCATCCTCGTTGATTTCTGGGTTGTCGTTCCGCATTTCGGAGTACTCGTTTTCGGGGTCAAGGATGACGAGGTTGAGTCGGCTGCGCTCGGTATCACCAGTTTGGTGGTTCTCAATCGGATACCGCTTGTCGGTGGCGAACTGTCGGAGCAGGTTTTTCGTGAAGTGCGTTTTCCCTTTCCCGGTGGAGCCGGCGACGAGGGTGTGTCGGAAAATGGCGGGTTCGCCCGATTCGATTTCCTCGGTAACGGGGTCGATCCCGGGGTTGTTGATGAAGTACGGTAGTGGGTCGCCGTCGACAGTCATGCGGTCGCCACCGACGGAGAGGTAGCCTGCGAACACGCCGTCTTGTGGGATGTTGAGGCCGGTGCGGAGGTATTCCTCGTCGAGGGAGAGCGCGACGGGCGTGTTGGGTTTCGGAATCTTGTTGACAACACTGCGTTCGAGCCCGGTGTCGGTCGAGGAGATGATGGCGATGGGTTCGAGTTCAGCGATGAGGACGAACTCTGTTTCGTCGAGGGTGTGGGCGGATGCGATCCGGTTGTGGGTGTCGGATTTGTCGTCGAGTTCCGTGTAGGGTTCGTATCGGAGTCCATCGACGACGGCGAAGAGTTCGTCGGCTTGCTCGGTTGGATCTGAGACGGGGTATGGGATTTGGACGTAGTCGCCGACGCGGACGTTATCACGGCAGTTGGTTTTCACGAAGGCGTTGACTTTGTAGTCGCTGCGTGTGACGTGAATTTCTTCGCTGGCAACGACGTGACCGAGTTCGTCCTCGTCGGCGTCAGTAAGCGAGTTCGGAACCGTCGTTTCCGGAACTGTCGTCTGGTCATTCGTCTCCGTACCTGTTGTAGCCCCCTCGTCATCGCTGGAGTCGGCGGTGTCCGTGTCGGTGCTAGTTTCGTCGTCGGCGACGGGATCGCGGTCAAGGATGTCGTCGGTGTTATCGCTCATTGTTGGAGTTGTGTGTCGGGTGCTTGTTCGATGTCATTCCAGCGGCCGTCCCAGTTGTAGTCGTGGGCGTAATCGGCAGCGGTGAGGAAGTCCCGGATCGTGTCGCGGTTATCGCGGCTGATCCTAGCGATCCGATCGGCTCGCCCGACGGCTCGCGGGACATCTTGGGTCTGTGCGATTTCTTTCAGGACTTTGTACTGGATCTGGTCGCGGGTTTGCTCGTCGTCGATCATGAGCCGCGGTGTTTCCACGCGGAGTATATCACCGGTCTTTGGGAGCCGGACGTAGAAGAACGCTCGCCGGTAGTCAGCGGGATCTCCGTGTGCTAAGTCGTCGCTGTACGGTTCTAAGAGTTCGAACGATTGTCCGTCGACGGGGGCTTGTTTGTGGACGAACCAGGACGTGTACGTGAGGTGTTCGAGACTATCGTCACGGAGTACCTCTGCAATGAATTGGTGGTCGCGTGTCCACGGCACGTCGGGCCGGCCGCCGTGGTCGTTCGTCACGTGGTTCGTGGCGAGTTTCGCGTCCAAGGCGTCGAGGAGTTGACTGATGGTGGAGGTCTTCACAACGCCGATGACCGGATAGCCCTTCTCGTACTGTGTGTCGATGACGTCGATGTAGTTCCGGATGATCTCATCGGGTTTGTCCCATGCGCCGGCGGGCGTGGTGCGGCCGACTTGGTCGAGGAGTACCCAGTAGAGGACGCCGAGTGGGTAGACTGCGCCGTCGATGAACAGCAGGCCGTCGAGCGCGTCAACATGACCGGCGACGTGAGTACTTTCAGCGAGGCCTTGCGCGGCACTGGCGACTGATTTCGAAAGGGTCGCCGAGCGGTCGGTCGGTGGGAATTGGACGACTTCGCCGGTGACGCGGTCGGCTTCAAACTGTTCGGCGTGAAGCGTACTTTCGCTATCTGCGAGGTACACGACCGTTTCGATCGTCCCGGTCTCTTCGATTCGCTTGTCGGTACCAGCACCGGCGACGCCGAGCTTGGCGTACGCCGTGTCGACGATGAGCCCATTGTTGAACTCTATCGGACGTGTAGTGCTGGCGTCAAGCCCGTACGTCGGCGTTCCCCACGGGTCGCCCGTCCAAGTGCCGAGTTCGTCGATTCGCGTTTTCTGGTAGGCAGATTCCCCGAGTGCGGTGACGCGTCCACCGTCACGCGAGAGGTGCTCGAAGAGACCACGGGCATAGTTTGCTTGTAGGGCGACATCGCGCGGGATGTTCGTATCGATGTGGTCGAAGATATCCTCGACAATGCTGAGTGCGTTCGTGTCCATCAGTCAGCCCCTGCTGTGCGCATCGTGATCTGGCTCGTGTTGTCCGACTCGTCAATGGTTACGTGGCATTCATGATCGGCTCCGTGGATGAGAGCTTCATCGTGGGAGACGACGATGATTTGCGGGACATCCCATTCCTTGATGGTCGTCAGCATCTGTTCGAGCTGCCCGACGTGCCCTTCGTCGAGGAACGTCGTCGGCTCGTCGAGAATGAACGGTGGGAGTTGTCCGCGGTTCCCGCCGTGCAGTTCGGCGATGAGTTTGTAGATTCCGGCACGCAGTGCGAGGTTCACGATAGCGCGCTCGCCGCCGCTCGCGTTACTCGGGTCTTCGGTCGTCCCGTCGTCACGGAGCAACCGAATGTCGTATTC
This sequence comes from Natronomonas marina, assembly GCF_024298905.1. Taxonomy (NCBI): domain Archaea; kingdom Methanobacteriati; phylum Methanobacteriota; class Halobacteria; order Halobacteriales; family Natronomonadaceae; genus Natronomonas; species Natronomonas marina. The sequence continues at coordinate 2,200,405 of NZ_CP101154.1, read as the reverse complement.
GTAGCTGTCTCGCCGGTCGTCGTACGTCTCTTCGATGATGACCTGCTGGTAGCTGCTGTTCTTGTATATCTCTTTGAAGATGTCGTTGGTGTACTCGTTGATGTAGGCGAGGTACTGCTCGCGGAGATCGGACTTCGTACTTTCGTAGACTGAGATGACCGCGTCAAGTTCATCATGAACTTCCTTTGCCCACTGCTCTTTGTCCTCGTACAACTCGATCTGCGCTTTCGTCCGTCGCAGCGAATCGAGTTCTGTTTCGAGCCGTGTACGCTCGTCACGCATATCCTGCAGGTCTTCTTGGTACTTGTCACGCGTCTCCTGCCGCTGCTCGATCCGAGTGTTGACGCGCTCTAAGTCTTCGCGCAGATCCTCGGCATCCTCGTCACCAAGTTGATCCTCGATATCTTCCTTCTCGTCTTGCAGGCGAGCGATCTGACTATTAAGATCGTCAATCCGATCACGAGCGTGTTGGATGGTGTTTTGCTCCTGCTCAATCGTCGTCCGTAATTCGCTGATGGTGTCGTACTTCCCAACCGCGTCTTCAACGGTTCCCTGAACAGATTCGACCTCTTCGACGCGTTCCTTGGCAGCTTGGAGTGCGCTCTCGCAGTCGTCAACGACGGCCTCCTGTTCTTCGATAGCGATCTCAAGGTCCTCGATTTCCTCTTCAACGTCCGCAAGGTCTTCCTTGATGTCCTCGATGTCTCCCTCGATATCGCTAATCTCGTCTTCGAGATCGGCCACCGTTTCTTGCTGGTCGGCCACCTGCTCGAACGCGTCTACGACATCCTCCCCCGTTTCAATACCGTCGTTGATCTCAGAGAGTTCCGCATCGAGCGTCGCTTTCTGCTCTTCGAGGTCATCGATGTCTGCCTCTAAGTCTGCGATGGTGGACTCGTAGTCCTCGATAGTCTCCTCCAATTCCTCGATGCGGGACTGCAACTCGTCCGCCTCGTCACGGAGCGATTCCACCTCGTTTCGTGCCGTTGTCAGCGTCTCGTCACGGTAGGAGATCGTATCCAGCAAGTCCTCACGGAATGCCTGCAACTCCTCTTTCCGTGACTGTAGTTCCGCTTCAGTCTCTTGGGCTTCTTCTACCGCTTCTTGTGCAGCGGTAATCGCAGCTTCTAGCTCGCTAACCTCACTCTCGATGTGCGTGTCCTCAACAGTCTTCCCGCACTTCGGGCACTTGTCCTGCTCACCGAGTTCCTTGATTTCCGCGAGATCTTCTTCGTAGCGCTGCTTGTCGTTCCGATGTTCAGCGATAGCGTTCCCGATGTCGTTTAGGTTCGCGTTGGTTTCCTCGATGAGATCTGGAATTACCGTGTCACGAAGCTCGTCTAAGTTCTCAGCTGTGACCTCCACGTCGAACTCGGCGGCCTGTTCCGCGAGCGTCTCGACGCGCTCTTCGAACTCCGCTTCGGCAGCCGTGAGATCCTCTTTAGCAGTCGCCAGTTCAGACTGGACGGTTTCGAGGGCGGATTCTGCGTCCCTTAAGTCATTAGTTACCGTCTCCAGTTCCTCACGCGCTGTTTCGAGGTCCTCCTCGGCACGGTCGCGCTTCGTTGTGACTTCCCGCTTGGTCGCGGTCACGTCCTCCCGTTCTTCGCCGAGCTCTGCAAGCCGCGTCTCGACCGCCTCCTCGTGATCGTCTGTGACCTCGTCCGCATCAGCAACCGCGGGGAGGAACGCAGCCACGCTCTCGTTCCGTTCAGACGTGAGCGAATCTCGTTCTGCTTCCGCTTCCGTGAGACGGTCAGTAGCGTCTTCGAGATCCGACTGGAGGTCGTCACGCTCCTCAATCAGCTCCTCACGTTCGGTCTCGGCCTCAGAGAGGGCCTCTTCGAGCCGTCCCAGTTCTTCTTGGGCGTTCTGAAGGTCGTTCTCGCAATCGTTGCGTTCTGTCGTCGCCTCCAGGAAGGATTCCTGCACGGCCTCGTTCGCGTCCGCAGCGCTCTCTGCAGCACGCAAGTCGTATTCAACCTCTGTATCGAGGGCTTCGATGTCGCTTTCGAGCGTGTCGATCTCGTCCTGTGCCTCCTCGACGTTGGTCTCACTCTCGTCGATAGTAGCCTGTTGGTCAGCCCGCTTCGCTTGTGCTTCTTCGATCTGCTCTTGCTTCTCGACTTTACGTTCCTGCAGATCTTCGTAGTCCTCGATGTCGCTCTTGATGCTGGTCCGGTGGTCTTTCAGCTCATCAATGAACTCCTCTATCTCCTCGATATCTGCTTCGAGGTCAGCGATATCGTCGGTGAGCGTGTGGATGTCGTCTTCGTACTCAGGCTCCGTTTTCTCGATGTCGTCGAGGTCGTCTTGGTAATTTTCCCGACTCGTTTTGTTCTCCTTCTGGACGCGACCGGCACCGCGACGTGCCGCCTTCATCCGGCCGATGTACTCGTCGAGTTCGTCTAACCCGAGGAGACTGTCTATCATCTCAGCACGGTCACCTGCTTCGATGAGACGGTCGATTTCGCCTTGTTTGACGTAAACCGAACTGGAGAAATCGTCTTCATCCATCCCGAGTAACCCAATCACCTCTGCACGGACATCTTCGATTCCAGTCACGGGGTCCGAGAATGACTCCGAGTCCAGCGTCGCACTGTTCGGGGTACTCGTCGTGTACAGCTCCCAAGTCACGGTGTACTCTGTCCCGTCAATTTCGAAGACCAGTTCTACGGTACCCTTGTCTTCACCCCGCCGAACCAAGTCGTCCAGATTGAAGTCGTTCGTTCCGACGTTCCGAATCTTCGAGAGGAACAACCCGCCGAAAATCCCCATCAAGAGGGATGTTTTCCCGGCACCGTTGTCACCACGAATCAGAATCGTTCCATCGGGGAACTCGACGGTCTGATCCTCGTAGCTCCGAATATTCTGCAACCTGAGCGACTTGATCTTCATTCGCCGCTCACCTCTGCCTCCGTGTCATCGAGATTGGATTCGGCATCACGCTCGTCGAAGGCGTTCGCTTGGGCTTCCTTGATGAGTTCTTCCATAGTGTCGTCGATACTTGTCTGGGCGAGGTCGTCGTCTGTGCGAACTCGTTCTTCGACATCGGTGGCGATGTCACTCAGATTCTGATCGGCAAGCTTCTCCTCGATGAGCTTATCAGCACTCTGGATATCTCCTTGCGGCCCGCCCTCCAGATCGAGTTGTCTGCGACCGCGATTGTCATCCACCTTGCAGACTGCCGCACCCTTGTCTATCGCCATATCGTACACATCACTTGACGTAACGGGCGTCCGCTCACCGGTGAGAGTCACGATGGCGACTTTGTCATCGAGCTGGTGCCGATCCAGTTCGTCGCGTGCGTAGCCGTGACTGTCGCTGTCGTCAAAGTCGATCCGGATGGATTCGAACTCTCGGGTGTCAAGTTCTAGTTCTCGCCGTTCAAGATCTCCATCTTCGATTTCGAGGAGGCTGACGGTGCGGGGTTCGATTTCGTCTGTCGCACAGCGTTCGGTTGACCCGGCGTACCACGCTGGGACACCATCGACAATCTTGCTCTCCGTCTTGTGATAGTCACCGAGTGCAAGCGCGTCTATTTCAATATCCACTCGTTCGAGGACTTCGGTCAAGTCGTGGTCTGCGTAGAACTCGGGCACGAGCGGTTCGAAGAGTTGGTGTAGACCCAGCAGTCGGAACGCGTCAGAGTTCGATGGTTCTTCGAGTGTGAAGTCTGCTGCGTGCCAAGCAGGTTTAGTAACAGCGTCGATTCCGTAGAGGGCAACGTCATCGTTGACCATCGTCGGGGTTTGGTCAAGTCGCTTTGCGGTCCCTGTTTCGCGGATGAGATCGAGCCACTGTTGATCCATTTTCCGGTCGTGGTTTCCGACGATCCCATAGAACGGGATATCCTCATCGGCGAGTTTCCGGAGGATCTCGATACAGTCCGTGACAATGGGAAGTGACGGTGTTCGGCGATGGAACAGGTCGCCGGTGTGAATAACTGCATCGACGTTCTCATCGAGCGCTCGGTCGATGGCGGCATCGAACGCGCGCGTGAAATCATCCCTACGAGTATCGCTTCCGTATTGGCGATTGCCGAGATGTGTGTCACTTAGATGAAGGATCTTGGCCATTGGTATTGAATTACTGTAAACTGACAGCGGAGGGTACAATAACGTATGGCAAGCAAGGTGAAACTAAAGAGGCTCTAACTGTCGAAGTTGTCCGACCAGCGTATTGCTATCGACTGGCCGAGCAAGGGATGGAGATCGTAGAGCCCTCCGCAAGAATCTGACAGGGGATCAGGGAGATTAGTCCCCGAACAGCCGAGAGAAGAACCCGCCCGAATCGTCCGTATCCGATGCGTCTTCCGTGGTGGCTGGCTGCTGGGTCTCCGTGCCGGTTTCGGCCGCGCCGTTTAGGAGTTCGTTGACGGAGTACCCGATCCACTCAGCGAATTCCTCGGGTGCGCCGATGTAGACGCTTGTGGATGATTTCTCGGACATGAATCGTTTCGGGAGGCGCTTCTCGTAGTCGTACACCTCGTACTCTTCGCGGTCGAAGTCGGCTGTGATGGCATTCGGTTCTGACTCGAACGTGACACGGCCGCCTTGGATATCCCGCTGCCACTTCAACCGCCCCGTGTCGTACGTCTTTTCAGCCGGTTCGTCAGCGGGGAAGTATTCGGGTTGCTCTCGACCGGCTTCGTCGTAGAATTCGCGGACGATGCGACGAACGTCTTCGATAGTGCCGTTCCCGTCGGTCCATGGTTGTTCGGTGAGCATTCGGCGGGCGATGTAACTGAAGATCGGGTTTTGTCGTTCCAGAACCTCTGAGAGGTCTTTTTGTGCTTCGCGGAAGCCCGGGTCTTCCGGGTTGGAGGGGAAGGAGACGTCCATGCTCAGGATTTTCATTCGGTTCCGGAATTCGGATTTCGGGAGCGCGTCGTTGGTCGTGAAGATGAGGCACGGCTGATCGACGCTGGTGGGTGTCCAGTCGCCCCAGTAGTTTCGGATCGGGCTCCACCGCTGGATCTTTTCTTTCTCCGCGTCGATGATGGCGTACGGGAAGCACGTGTCCCATTCGCGGACGCCGCGGACCTCTTTGACGCCGACGTCGTCTGCGTCCACACCGGAGATGACCGTGTTGTCGGAGACGAGTCGCAGGATGTACTCGGTGAGCTTGTCCTTCCCTGCGTCGCTTTTCCCTTCGATGTAGAGGTGCTGCAGGACGTTGTCCAGCGTCCGTGACGGTGATGACAACGCTTCGGCGTACTGGTTGGCGAATGGGGCCCAGAACCCGTAGAGGAACGCCTCGTACATTTGCGCCATCACTGCGGTCTCGGATTGCGTGTGGCCGTGGTTCTGGACGGTCTCGATGTAGTCTTCGATGGTTTCGAGGCAGTGGTCTAGGACTTCGGGGGTCGGCTCGTCGGTGGCGACAAGGATCATCTCGTCGTCCTCACCGATCACGACCTGCTCGGCCTCTGGAAGAACCGACATCGTTGGGATGGCTGTCGATTCCTTGACCTGGTTGTTGTACGCGCTCAGCGGCGCGGTGATACTGTGGTCCTCGACAGTCGCGCCACGGTCACGGAGTCCGGCCCCGAACTCGTCGGCAGCTTCCTTGTCCACCTTGCTGGTTCCCATTCGTATCTTCTCGTCAGGCGCACGGATCCGCGGACGGTCGAGTCCGTCCGTCAGCCCCGTTTCGTGATCCGACTCGACGAGCCCAACGTCCGGTGACTCGTCCTCGTCTGGAGCGACGGAACCGTCTTCGTCCGTTGGCTCGTCCGGCTCGACGACGTTACGGTCGGCGTTCTCGGGTTCCTCGACGAACGCAACCGTCTCGTCAGCCTCCTCAGGGTCGTCAACGACGGCAGTGATCTGATCGGCGACATCTTTCAGGTCCTCAACGGCATCCTGATTCAGGGCAGCAGTATCGCTCACGTCGAGATCGCCAGCACCAACCCAGTACTCGATGCGGTTCTCCCGCTCTTCCGGTGAATCGGCATCCTCCAGTGCCTCGACAAGCCCTTCGAGGAGCGTCTGGTCGCTGTACCCTTCGCGGTACTCGTCGATGAACCGCTCGAACTCCTCGTCTAGTTCGGTCCCGACATCGGTCGTAATGACGGAGATCTGGTTTGTGTGGTACTCCCAGGAGTTCCGCGAAAGGTTAGCCGACCCTTGGACGAGCTTCACCGTGTCGTCCGGCATAACAATTCGGTAAATCTTCGAGTGGACTGTCTTCCGGTTCTTCAATCGAATCGTGAGTCGGTCGTCCTGTCGAAGTCGGACGAGCGACCTCGCTGTCGAGACTTCATTTACCTGGTCGGCGTAGTCTTCGGCGTTCCCGATGAGCACGTCAAGTGAGCCGATATCGTATTCGGTTAGCATCTTCACCATCAGGTCGGGCGTCTCCGCGTACGTCACGGCGTCCACGTGACGAGCGCCTGCGAACAGATCGAGAAAGTCATCCCGCTCTTTCACCATCGCCAGGCGGTATTCCGCAGCACCGGATCCGTAGAACTCCGGCATATCTGCAAACCTATCAAACGAGATATTCGCCGTCAGTTCGTCCATACACACAGCAGCGGTCTAAGACGAATAAAACCGTGCCGTGGCGTGGTAGTGAACCATACACTGTCGACACTTAGAGACACATCGACAGCGACGCACGCCCCACGGGGCTGGCAGCCGGCCAGTCATCGAGGAATGGCACGAGGCCTACGATGAACGGCAGCGCGAACCGACGCGATCAGAGGGAGCTGATTTCGGAGAGGGTGACTCGACAGGGGTGCAAGATCTAGACTGATCGAGTGGTGTGTGGATAGTTGGCTATCCCTTCGTGAAACGCTAGTCTTAGAGTCTGATGCACCGTCTAATTGCGGACACCCCCCGTTCACCAGCGGGTGCCAACAATCGTCGAACATCGAAGTTAACAGTGCCCGGCTCAAAATCATCGGCGTTGATATCGTAGACGCTCATCCCGGTTACTGTAACACAGGAGCTTCTCGAATCAGTCGCCGGTGAGTTGCGTTTCAGTGCGAAGAAATCGAGGTAGTTCTGGAGGTGATACTTCGAGACACCGCGGAGCTTCGCCAGCCACTGGCAAAAGAAGCTGTGACGGTTCTCGCAGGTGTTTGTGTGAGCGTCACCGAGGATGTAGGTGGCCGAGTGGGTAACCGCCAGATGGACATCCACCTCTTCTAGTTTCCTGATAACGCATATGTAAGTGGAAATAAAATCTCGAACATACTGTATGGCTGTCTTGGACGACCTCTCAGGGTTCGAGTTCGAAGATCTAATGGAGGACGTATTCCGGAACCTTGGCTACGAGAACGTCCGGCAGGCCGACCGGACCGCCGACGAGGGTCGAGACGTCATTATGGAGGAGGTCGTCGACGGGATGCGGCGAGCGGTCATCGTCGAGTGCAAGCACACCGACACTGTCGGTCGACCAGTCGTTCAGAAGTTGCATTCGGCTATCGCCACCTTCGACTTCGACGGCCCCAGGCGCGGAATCGTCGTCACCACGGGCCGGTTCACGAACCCAGCCCAGGAGTACGCTCAGCGCCTCCGGAAGAATGACGATCCACACCCCATCGAACTTATCGACGGCGAGGATCTGCGAGAGATCGCCGACGAGATAGGCCTCGATCTCTACAACGGGCGCATCGAGATCCTCTGCGACGAGACGCTTCGCCCCTACGATCCGGCAGCGTCGGTGACTGCACCCGTCGAAGAGGCATTCCGGGACATCGAGAACATCGAAGCGACGGAACTCCGCGAACCGTACTCACAAGCCACGTTTCGCCCAGTGGTTGCGATCACCGCCGACACCAACGCGGTCTTCGAGACATCAGTAGGTGTCATTCATCGGATTAACGACCGCACGCGGTTCGTCGTCCACGCGGAGCGGGGATACCCGCAGGTTGCTGACGACAAGGTCGGGACACTGGTCACCGAGAACCTCCATTCGACGATCGAACTCGACACGGAGCAGTTCGAGGAGGTGTTCGACGACGTTGAGGAGCGCCGGTTCGGGCAAACCCAGACCGAGTACAAGGAGTGGGTCGTTGATCGGCTCCAGGACTATCACACGACGACGGTCACCTACACCGGCGATAACAACGTCACGTATAACAAGACCTGCGAGCCGAATCTCTCGGACATCTCGGTCCAGTCGATCGAACCGGTCTACCTCCCTGAAGTTCACCAGACGACTGAGCTAGGGGAGTATTCCTATCCCTACGAGTACTACGCCGCGGGCCCCTCGCGTGTCACCGTCAAGGACGGCATCCATCGTTGCGTCCACTGTGAGACCAGTGGCGTCAAGGAGACCTACACTTACTGTCCCAACTGCGGGGCGATCGCCTGTGACAGCCACATTGAGACCGAGCGGTTGGAAGGCAAACCGGTCTGTACGGGCTGTGCGGTCACCGAACGGTTCGCGCTGAAGACGAAGTACTTCTACGACGAACAGAACCTCGAAGCGTTCCGCGAGGAGTACGCAGAGATGCCGATCCACGAGAGGGCGATGGAGAACAAACCACTGGTCGGCGGCAGTATTGTGACGACGCTACTGGTGATCCTCGGCCTCCTCGTCACATTCGGGGTTATTTAGACGCCGCCAGTGACCGTCAAAACTCTGCGAGACTGCGGTTCTGTGCTGGCGTCGTCGCTCTCCCGAGTTGAATAAGTTCGAACTGTGCCAGATCGGGATCGAGTGCCCTGTCGAGTTGTTCCCGGAACTCGTCGTCCAGTGATGCGACCTCGACCGCCGTCAGTGGTCGCTGCGTCAACGCGTAGCTGCTTGCTAACCCCGTTGGTCTGATAGCAAGCACGGATTCGGCTGATGCGTCCTTGAGGGCACGCTCCGCATCTCGGTGGGTGTACACTCTCGCCTGCAACTCTTCGATCGGCAGCAACGTGGCCGCGTCCCCGTAGTCGAGGTGTCCGCCGGCATCGAAGAAATGCCCTATGCTCATCAAAACAATCTTAATAATTACTTTTACTTATTTCTTGTGCCGGGCAAAAGGATTATTCGCCGCGAAACCGGGGTCTGCGTCGAACGCTTCCGGCCATACCGCGACGTCGATCCTGAGTTCGCCGACCTGCTCGCCGCGGTACGGGAAGCGGGTGTCGGTGTCCACGCAGTCACGACTGCGTGTGACCCACCACACTACGTTCTCCGCAACGAGTCGCTACCGATTACTCTCTCGTAGGGACGACTGGCGCGTGGAACGTTTATTCCTGGCACTGACCTACCTGCGGGTATGGCGTATCGATTCGTGCGTGCACAGCCACTGCGGCAGCGCCTCCCCGAATTGCGCGAGCGCATAGAGAGTGGTGAGATCGAGCAGATGGAGCCGTTCGGGCAGGCGATGATGAAGGCCCTGCAGAACGCTCGCTTCGATCCCGAGACTGGCGAGGCGGTCTGGATCGAGGAGGATTATTGTACACCGCCACTGGCGATGGAGCGCGCGGAAGTCCTCGACGAGTACTTCGAAGGGATCAGCATCGTTGACGAGAACGTCGATGAAGCGGATGGGTGGGAACGCATCGAGAATCTACCCGGCCTGTGGGACCAGATCCTTGACACAGCTTAGATCGGTCACATTCCTGCGTCGATCTCCGTGGTTGCCAGTGCGTGCGCGAGAAGTTCGAGATCATCACGATACTCAATAGTGGTGAGCCACCGGTCAGGAAGCGACTCACTCCCGAAGCGCGCGCCGACAAGCGCGCCTGTAATGGCTCCAATCGTGTCCGTGTCGCCGCCGCGGTTAACAGCGGTCACGATGGCATCCTCCGCATTGTCGGCTGTCAGCGCGTCGTGCAGCGCCGTCTGGAGTGTATGGACGACGTATCCGCTGTTCGGTAATTGACTCGCATCGACGTGGTCAGGCACGAGTCGCAGCGTCTCGACGAGTTCGTCCGGCGCGTCATCTTCGACACGGTTGAGGGCATCCGTGAGCGGGTCGTCGTCACCTCGGAGGTACCCGGCGATCGTGCAGTTCAGGATTGCGCACCCGTAGGTGCAACGCGGGTCGTAGTGCGTGATCGCAGAGGACTGTCGGCTCACCTGTACGAGCGCGTCGGGGTTGTCGGTGAAGGCAATCGCGTGCGGTGCACACCGCATCACGCTGCCATTACCGGCGTTTGAGCCTTCGGCGCGGTGTTGCCAGACTTCGCGTCCGGCATCTCGCCAGGACGTTCCGCTCGCGTACTCGCGGATGGCATCAGCGGTCATCAGCCCGATGTCGAAGGGACCGCTCTCGTACCACTCGTGGAATCGGTCTGCGATATCTTCTCCATCAAACGCTTCCTGTTCGACGAGACTCCGTGCGATACACAGCGCGAGATCGGAGTCATCGGTGACAGTCCCCGCGGGTTGGCCGTGCGTCCCGTGGTCAAGCATCTCTGTGACCGTCCCGTACTGTTCGGCGATCGATTCTGCGGAGCGAAACTCTACGGGACGACCCAAGGCGTCGCCGCAGGCGAGACCTAAGAGTACGCCGGTGGGAGCGTCTGGTGCAGCCATGTCTGTCTCGGCGGTTACGAGCGGCGAACTCTTGTAACCGGGTGAGTCTGGAGTATCAAATAAATCCTTTCCAGCCGAGTACACGACTGTCACCGCGACGCACTTGGAGTGGATCGATAGTTCCTGCCTTCCGGGTGTAACGGATCAATGTGGACTGTGTACGACGAGGGTTTATACCAGCGTGGTTCATTTTTTCAGCCAGCGACGCCCTAGAACCCTCTCGCATCTGCAAGCTGACGATGCATAGACCTCTCTGGCAAGACAACCCGATACCACAATCCTCGGTATCATAGTCCCTTTCCGACGCGGGGCCAGCGCGTCGTCGGACGTCGCGTGTCAGCAGTACCAACAGTCCACGACACGTGACAAAGATGACCCGAGAACTCCCCCCACAACACGACAGCAGTACAGTTCGACATTACCGCGCCGACGGAACGCTCACCGTCACGCGAGACGAAGAAACAAACGAGCACGTCATCAAATCCCGCGGCCACGACCCGAATGATAAGTGGACGCGTCGCGTCCCCGCAACTCGTACCGACGTCGAGGAAGGCGACAAACTCTGGAGCATACCGGACAACTGGACGCACTCCTACACACTCAAACCCGATCACGGGTCCCAAAAGGAGATCTACCACATCCCGGAGACCGGAGAAGACGTTCTCGTTAGCCTCACTCATCCCAACAACTACCTCGTTGACGCGTGGCACAGCGTCAAAGCGGTCGGAGTGGAGACCTGGACCGCTCACGCAGAAGTTGACCAAGACGCACTCACGGATGCCATTACTTTCGTCAATGATCACGCTCACGAGTTCGACGATGGAGTCGTGCATTTCCTCCAATATGTCCGTGAGAACCCGCGAGAAGCGGTTGAGGGCGCGGAGGACGTGGCTGCGGCACACGCACCTGAGGCCGTTGAGGACTGGAACGGAATCCCTGCCGGCGAATTCGATCCGTGGCGTGTGTCCTTCCGTAACGAGAACGGGGTCGTCAGTCACCCCGACTGCCACCATCGGAGCGACGTCATGGCGGATGTCCGCCAGCTCTTAGCCGAGTTCGATGTCGTCCCTCCGTCTCCGCTCGTATCGGTGACCGTCCGATAAAACGCCCCAAGACCGTGGATTTGCTCGGCGGGCGCTCCCCGGTGCAGGGGCCCGGGTTCGACTCCCGGGCGGGCCATCAGGTCGGCGGAGATCCCGGCTTCAAGACAAACCATGACACGAGAAGACAACAGCGAAACAAGCACAGGCACAGACGACGGTGACACGGTACTCACCGAGACAGAGTTCGAGAACATGGGATGGCCGGCTGACATCGATGGCGTAGATTCTGGAGTGGATCGTGTCTACATGATCTCCAGCTCACTCAGTAAAAGGGGGATGTTTGATACCAAAGAGGCTCAGGCCCTCGCATTCCGCGCGATCGCGGGCGTTGGACGACAGCGGACAGCTGATGAGACAGGTATGTCCACATCAGAGGTGGACCGTGAGCTCCGTTCTGCGCGGCGAAAAGCGACCCGCGCTCGGGAATTAGTCGAAATTCTCGACGACTGTGGGTGCTGAGCTCTGGCAGCACCTTGCTGCTCTGGTGTTCGTACTGGCATACCGACTAAGTTCTGAGTACGCATTGGGGGTGACCAACCCCACCGACTCAAATACGACTAATACGAATATCAAGGCATGACTGACGAGGAAACAATCGATCCCACGAAACTCGACACTCACACGCTCAAGCAAATCAAACGCGTTGTCGAAGCCTACCCGGTCGTCTCAGAAGATCCAACGCAAATCGATGATTACCGAGCAGGGAAACACGCTGCATTCACCACCGTTGCTGCGACGCTCTCAGAATGGATCGATAAATCCTGACTGTCGAGGTTAGACAACCGACGAGAGCCCTGTAGGACGGGAGCTATCGGCCATACAGGTCAGCCTGATCATTACCGCTCTTCTGATTGTCTGCGACCATAGTCGAGTTCATTAGCTGCCTGTCGTTGATCACAGCGCGCGCGCGTCGAATACCCCCGATCAGCATCCATCTTTTTATATAAGCAACTGTAGTCAATAACCGGATCGCCATACGGAGGGACCCCGCGTGCAACGAGCGAATGGATTCACGACCTCGAAATCACCGCCCGAATCGACGATTCGCCCGTTAGAAGCTCTGAAAGCAGAGAATACGGCCGAATACAATCAGTACGTGCCGCGTATGGGTCGGGGCGGATTCGAACCGCCGACTTCCTCCGTGTGAAGGAGGTGTCATAACCGACTAGACCACCGACCCGGCGGGCGAAACTATCGCCCCGCCGGACTTAACGCTTTTCAACCGGATTCCTAGCCACCACCGGTTCCGAGGGACACCGTGGGGGCGTCACCATTATGCCCGTCGCACCATAACCGGTTCCCATGAGCCAGACCGCCGACCCGGGTGACGGGGACGCCGGCGAGCCCGTCGTCGTGACCGAGCGGGCCGCCGAACAGGCACTCGACCTCATCGAAAACGAAGGGTACGACCCCGACGAGGCCGGCCTGCGGCTGTTCGTCAAGCAGGGCGGCTGTGCGGGGCTGTCCTACGGCCTCCGGTTCGACATCGAACCCGAGGAGGACGACGCCGTCACGCGCCACCACGGGCTCCGTGTCTTCGTCGATCCTTCCAGCCAGAAGTACGTCGAGGGCTCGCGCCTGGACTTCGAGGGCGGCCTCCAGGGCGCAGGCTTCCACGTCGACAACCCCAACGTCGAAAGCGAGTGCGGCTGCGGCGAGTCGTTCCGGACCTGAAGCTGTCCGGTGGCGAACGCAGACCCCCCGGCGTCGGGTGACGCCGGGTTCCCCCTCGTCTCGTGGACGCTCGTGACGGTTACTCGAGTTCGAACGCGACCTCGACTTCCGCCTGGTACTCGCGGTTCTCGACGGAGGCGAGTTCGACGCCCATCTCGTCGACCTCGACCCAGTAGACGTTGTCCAGCGTCGCAACGGCGCGGTCGACGGCGTCGTCGACCGCCGCGTCGAAGCTCTCCTCACTGGTGCCGACCAGCGTGATTTTCTTGAATACCATCGCGTTCTTCGTTCTCCCCCTGGGTTAGTAAAACTACCTTGACGTATCGGGTACGCAACCGTTTTCGTTCCGCACCCCTTTTCGGTCGTGGCCGCCACGTCGGTGTATGGATCCTGTCGACGAACTGCGGCCGCCGGATCGTCTGCTCATGGGCCCGGGGCCGAGCGAGACGCACCCACGGGTGCTTCGTGCGTTCGGCACGCCACCGGTCGGTCACCTCGACCCGGCGTTCATCGACGTGATGGACGACACCCAGCGGTTGCTCCGGTCGACCTTCCGGACGGACAACCGATGGACCATCCCGGTGAGCGGGACGGGGTCGGCCGCGATGGAGGCGGCCATCGCCAACCTCGTCGAACCCGGCGATACCGCGGTCGTCCCCTCGAACGGCTACTTCGGCGACCGGATGGCGGAGATGGTCCGTCGGGCGGGCGGCACCGCCGAACCCGTCGACGCACCGTGGGGCGAGCCGCTGGACCCCGCCGACGTCCGGACCGCCTGCGCCGAGTACGACCCCGACGTGGTCGGCGTCGTGCACGCCGAGACCTCGACGGGCGTCCTCCAGCCGTCGATGCCGGCGATAGCCGACGCCGTCCACGACCACGACGCACTCCTGCTCGTGGACTGTGTCACCTCCCTGGGCGGTGTCGAGTTCCGAGCGGACGAGTGGGACGTCGACGCCGCCTACGCCGGCGCCCAGAAGTGTCTCTCCTGTCCGCCGGGTGCCAGCCCGCTCACCGTCGGCGAGGCCGCCGCCGCGAAGATCCGTAACCGCGAGACGCCGGTCCGGTCGTGGTACCTCGACCTCTCGGAGCTCGACGCCTACTGGGGCGAGGACCGCTCGTATCACCACACCGCGCCGATCAACAACGTCTACGGCCTCCGGGAGGCGCTCCGTCTCGTCGACGAGGAGGGCATAGAGACCCGCTGGGCGCGCCACGAGCGGTACGGCGAGGCGCTCGGCGAGGGGCTGTGGGCGCTCGGTCTGGAACCGGTCGTCGACGCCGGGGCACGCCTGCCGAGCCTCACGACGGCGCGGCTACCCGCCGGGCTCGACCCGGGGACGGTCGTCGAGCGGATGCGTGACGCCTACGACGTCGAGATAGCGACCGGCCTGGGGACCTTCGCCAACGAGGCCGTCCGGGTCGGCTGCATGGGCCACGGTGCCCGGCGCGGCCCGGTCCTGGAGACGCTCGGGGCGCTCGGCGAGACGCTCGTCGACTTCGGGGTCGACGTCGACCCCGGGGCGGGGGTGGCGGCGGCGGTCACGTCGCTGCGCGAGGAGTGATCCGTCGCGGCGAGGGGTCGCGGCGGCGGGCGTCGGGCGACCGCGACCCCGCGCTGGCGACAACCGGCCGGTTGCGGTTCACTACGGCGCCGGCAGCACGTCCGCGTCCGGGTGCAGCACGCGGTAGTCGTCCTCGTCGACGCTGATGACGGCCCAGTCGTAATCCGGTTCCACCGAGAGGAGTCGTTCGCGTACGTCGGCGGCGCTCTCTTCTCGCGTGACGAAACAGCGGAGGTTGCCGTGCGAGGCCGCCTCCTCCGGTTCGGCGGTGGTGACGTGGACGGTCCGCCACTTCCGCTCGGCGCGGAGTTCGTCCCCGTCGTCGGTCACCTCGTACCCGAGGTCGGTGAAGATGGTCCGTGCCTCCTCGACGAGAGATGTGCTAACGGCACCCATTCGTCACGAAGTAGCGCGTGCCACGGAATAAAGATTCGCACGTGCCCGTTCGGTGACCTGTAGTCTCGTTGCCGTCCGACGAGCGTCCGACACTGACGGATTCGGGAAGAACGTGTCGACTGCGTTACTCGTGGGCTGCGTCCCACTCCTCGGCCTTGTGGAAGTTCGCACAGACGTTGCACTTGATGCGGCCCATCGAGTCGACCGCGTTGTCGAACGACTCGCAGTTCGTACAGTAGAATCCCCACCGCCGCTCGCCGTCCGGGTCGGCGTACACCACGCGGAACGGTCCCTTGTTGCCGCGCTCGACCTCCCGGGAGAGATAGAGCGTCTCGCCGTCAGGTCCCCGGCGCTCGTCCATGGTGGCGGAAGGTCGCCCGCCCGCAAAACGCTCACGGTCTCGACACGGTTTTGCCGCCCGGGGACGGAGTCTCGGACGTGCGTCTCCTCCACTACTCCGATATCGAGAACGCCCACGACGACCCCGACCGGGTCGCCCGCCTCGCCGGTCTCATCGACGAACTGCGCGGCGAGGACGCTGTCGTCTGCGGAACCGGCGACAACGTCGCCCCGGGCGTGCTGCCGCTCGTGACCCGCGGCGAGCAGGCGCTGGACTTCTTCGAGGTCGTCGACCCCGACTTCTCGACGTTCGGCAACCACGACTTCGACTTCGGCATCGACCGGACCGCCGAACTGGTCGCCCGCTCCCCACAGCGGTGGCTCTCGGCGAACGTCTCCCGGAACGGCGACCGCTTCGCCGGCGTCGACCCCTGGGCGATCCGGACGGTCGACGGCGCCCGCGTCGGCTTCCTCGGTCTCACGGACCCGACGACGCCCTCCGGCAGCGACAGCGCTGCGGCACTGGAGTTCGCCGACCCCACCGAGCGGACCAACCGTGCGGTCGAGGCGCTCGAAGAGCGCGGCGCCGAGTACGTCGTCGTACTGTCGCATCTCGGCCGCGCCGACGACCGTCTGGCGGCCGCCTGCGACGTCGACGTCGTGCTCGGCGGGCACGTCCACTCCGAACGCGTCGAGCGGGTCGCGGGCACCCTCCTGACGCGGCCGGGCGACGGCGGCCGGACCGTCCTCGAGGTCGACCTTGAGACGCGCGAGGTGACCCGACACCCCGTCGAGGAGGCCGCCCCCGAGGAGGCGCTCGCCGAACGGTACCGCCGCCGACTGGACGCGACCGGTCTCGACGAGGTCGTCGGTCGCGTCGACGACCCCATCGAGCGGACCGAGCGAGAGGCGTTCCGCGGCGAGAGCCGCGTCGGTAACTTCGTCGCCGACGCCTACCGCTGGGCCGCAGAGCGGGAACTCGGCACCAACCCCCCGGTCGTCGGCCTGCAGAACAGCGGCGGCATCCGCACCGGCCCGCCACTCGCCGGCGAGGTGACCGTCGGCGACCTCGTCAGTCTGGTCCCCTTCGAGGAGGCGATGGCCGTCGCCGAACTCTCCGGGCGGGAACTGCGGGCGGTCTTCCGGGAGGCCGCGGACACGACCGGCTTCGGCGAATCCGACTGGTGGCACGCCCACGTCTCCGGCGCACGACTGGTGTACGACTACGCCGACGACGCCCTGCTGGAGGCCCACGTCGACGGCGACCCCGTCGACGACGACGCCCGCTACCGACTCGCCGTCTCGGAGTTCCTCCTGAACACGGACGCGGAGTTCCCGACGCTCACCGAGCGGGCCGCACTCGGCCGTTACGACGTCCAGTACGAGGTGCTGGCCGACTACGCCCGGACGGTCGGCATCGACCCGGAACTGGAGGGCCGGGTCACCCGACAGGGACTCTGAACCGTCGTCGACAACCGGAAGGTTCAGGCGGCGTCGGGCGCTCGACTCCCGCAATGACGCTGGTCGTGGTTCCCGTCCGGTACCCACTGTCGGCACACTCGCGGGCGACGCTGCGGCGGGCAATAGAGGTCGCCGACGAGCACGACGCCGACCTGACCGTCCTCCACGTCAACCTCTATCAGGACGACAGACACGTCACCCGGACCGAACTGAAGGCCGCCGTCGAGCGCGCCGTCGGCCACCTCGAACGCGCCCGGTACGTCGTCCGGTCGGGCTTTCTCGTCGAGGAGACCATCCTCGACGAGGTCGCAAACGAGGGGGCCGACTACGTCGTCATCGGCCGCAAGCAGTCCAGCCGCTGGCGCCGGATGATACGCCGACTGCTCGACGACCCCGACGTCGAGGGCTTTCTGCGGACCGAACTCGACTGCGAAATCATCACTGCGAGTCCGTAGGGTCCTCGTCGTCGGTGGTCTCGTCGTCGGCAGCCTCGTCGTCGGCGGCCTCGTCGTCGTGCTGTGTCGCGCCGCCCTGCCTCGTGGCCGGTCCCGCGTCCCGCTCGCGGGTCGCCACGCCGAGTTCGCCGCTCGTGTCGTCGAACACCATGTGGCGGTGCGGGTACGGGATTTCGATGTCGTGTCTCTCGAAGCGGTCCCAGACGTTCGTCATCACCGCCGACCGCACCGTCGTCTGCTTGTACGGTTCCCTGGCCCAGTAGCGCAACCGCAACAGCACCTCGCTGTCCCCGAACTGCCGGATGTAGCAGGTCGGCGCCGCCGGATAGCGCGCGCTGCCGATGCGGATGGCCGGCCCGCCCTGGATGACGGCGTCGACCTCGGTCGCCGCCGCCTCCATCTGCCGGCGGGCGGTCGGGATGTCGCTCTCGTAGGTGACGCCGACGTCCAGCGTCATCCGGATGCGGGTGTCCTCCGCGGAGTAGTTGACGACGTCCCGCTCCCGCATCGAACCGTTCGGCAGCACGATGAACGTGTTGTCCAGCGTGAACACCTTCGTGTACAGCAGCGTGATGTCCTCGACGAACCCCTTGGTCCCGACGTCGGTGAGTTCCACCATGTCGCCGATCTCGTAGGGCTGTTCGTTCAGGATGAAGATGCCGCTCAGGAGGTTCCCGATGATGGGCGCGAGCACGATACCGACGACGGCCGAGAAGACCCCGACCGACAGCGCCAGGTTCCCGAACCCGAGCCCGAGGAACCCCAGAGCGACGACGATGCCCAGGAAGACTATCAGGCCCTGGACACCCCGCAGGATGGTCCGGCTCACGGAAGGGCGCTTGAACCGCCGGGCGACCCGGCGGCCGAGCACCTGCCGGGTCAGCTTCGAGACGTAGTAGGCGAAGAGGACCACTGCCACCGCAACGACCAGTCGGTAGAACACCGTCGGGATGGCCTCGGGGAGCCAGGTGGGCCTGACCAGTGGGTCCACGCCGTCGCTCGTGGTCTCGGCCGTCGTCGGCGTCCCGGCCTGCAGCAACCCCACCAGGGCGTCCATGTAGGACCCGTCATCGGGGGATGGAAAAAGCGTTCCCCCGCGAGACCGCGTCCGTCGATGCCGGACCGTCGCGGCACACGACCGCCGTCGAGGAACGCCCGACGATCGCGCTCGCCGGACGCCGTCCGTCGGCTCTCTCCGACCGGCCCGGGAACAGCGGATGGACTGCCGGAGACCGGACCCGTCACCGCGGTTCAGGGGAACGGGTGGTGGCCCCGGTCGAGTCGCGGCTCGTAGCCGAACTCGGCCGGCACCGTCCGGGCCCGCTCGCCGAAGTACGCGTCGTCGGTGAAAAGCGGCTGGGCGGCGGGCACGACGACCCGGACCGCCTCGAAGCCCAGCGAGTCGATGTCGCGGGGCGTGAGCCGCGCGCCGTAGGCGTCCAGTCCGGCCGCCCCGACGCGGTCGAGGAGGGCATCCAGTTCCGCCCGCCCCGTCGGTGGCTCCGCCGGTCCGACCGTCGCGGCCGGCACCGTCGTCATCGGGTCGACGAACTCGCGGGCAGCCTCCGGGAACTCGGCGTAGCGGCCGATGGCGCCGGGTTCGTCGGCCGCACGGTCCGGTCCCATCCGGCGCAGTTCCAGCCAGTTCTGCAGCGCCTCCTCGAGGGCGCCGACGGCCGCCGCCGCCGGGTCCAGCGCCGCCGACATCCCCGCCGCGAACCGGGGCCACTCGCCCTCGCGGTGGACGCAGGCCGCCACCACCGGTACGTCGATGTCCTGGGTGAGCGACAGCGCCGTCACCGAGAGCTCCTCGCTTCTCGCGCGGGCCGAGAGCGTCGAGAAGTCCTCGTCGTCGACGGCCAGTCCGACCGGGTCCGACGTCGAGTACCACGACAGCATCGCCGCGTCCCGCTCGACGACCTCGTAGAGCCCCGACAGAAGCGCCTCACGGCCGCCGTTGCCCAGCCCGAGGCCGGTCGTGATGGCCGGGCGAATCCGTCGCTCCGGCGGCGGGAACACGACGAGTTCGGCCGGCAACTGGACCGTCTCGCCCGAGGCGAGGTCCTCGGCGACGTGCCAGGCGTCGACCGCCTCGACCCCGACCGGGTCGCCCGGCCCGACGAACCGCCCGGGGTCGACCGGGTTCCGGGGGTCGGTCTCGAAGTCGGCGGTCCGGTAGACGGCCGCGCTGTACCGCTCCAGCGCTTCGCCGAGGGCCTTCATGAACGCCGGGTCCCACTCGCGGCCGACCCCGGCGGCGTGGTCCGGCGGGTCCGCGTCCGAAAAGGGCGTCGAGGAAAGCGTCGCCAGGTAGTACGGCACCGGGAACGACTCGAGTTCGCCCACCTCGGTCACCGGGCCGAGTCGCTCGTCGAAGGCCGCCTCCGCCGAGGCGAGCGCTTCCTCCAGCGACCGGTCGCCGTCGTCGACCCGCAGCGCCCGGTCGCGCCCGTCCGCGCAGTCGCAGTGCGGCACCGGAAGTACGCGCCGGCGGGCGTGGGGCACCTCGAGGACGCCGCCGATGACGGGCGACTCCCCCCCGCCGACCAGGACCGCCAGTTCCCGGCCGGCGACGGCGCCCGCAAATCGGGCGGTCGCGGCGTCGACGCCGTCGCCCGCCGTCTCCGCGCCGACCGCCTCGACTCGTCGCCGGAGGCAGTCGTAACACGCGGTGCCGGGCGCGTGCCCGGAGACGGCGGCGTCGACGCCCGAGACGGCCCGGCCGCCGACGCCGCCCAGTTCGACGACCACGAGCGGCGTCCCCGACTCGCGGGCGGTCCTCGCCGCGGCCGCGAAGTCCTCGTCGACTGCGCCGACCCCGACGGCCACGTCGGTCCGGCCGAGAGTCGAGGGGTCGACTTCGACGGCGTCGGCGTCCGTGTCGGCAAGCGCCGACCGGACCGCCTCGACGGCGGGCCCGTCGCCCACCAGGCCGACCGTCGTCACTGGAACGGCCTCCGGCCGTCACAACGGTTCGTCTCGACGCGTCCGCGCGGGAGAGTCATGGCCGACGCTTCGGGGGCGGCCTCGAAAAAGGTAGGTGAGTGACGACGCTCAGGCCGCGAGCATCGACTGGGCGACGTTGGCGAGTTGGCCGCCATCGGCGTCCTTCAGCCGGTCGTCGCCGAGTTTGAGACGGAGCCGCGGGCGGCCGACGTCGATGGGCACCTTCTCGGTGTCGATGAGACCCATCTCCTCCAGCCGGCTCTTGGTCCGCGAGAAGGTGGCCTTCGAGGCGATGCCGACGTCCTCGCCCCACTTGGAGATGTCGTACAGCAGGTCCTCGTTCTTGGCGGCCACCAGGATGGAGATGGTCACCTCGTCGAGACCGTCGCCGTCGCCGCGGGCCGTCTCCAGCGACGCGAGGACGGCGTCGAAGTCGTCGGCGGTCGGCTCGCCCAGGTCCTCCTTCAGCGAGTGGCGGACCCGCGAGAGGGCGGGGGTCCGGAGGTTGAACTCCTCGGCGGTCTCCCAGGCGGCGCTGTACTGCTCGTAGGCGCTGTCGACGAAGGCGTCGTCGTCGGCCGTGAGTCCGGCCGCGTGTCCGCCGGCGTCGACGATGGCGACGACGGCGGTGTCGGTGACGACGAGCGTGTTCGCGTTCGTCTCGGCGGTACGGAGTTCCAGGTTCCCCGCCTCGACGTGGTCGGCCGCCGAACTCGCTATGAGGAAGTCGTCGGTGACGTCTTTCAGCGTGGCTTCGGCGGCCAGCAGCCGAACGGTCGGCGACTCGGCGTCCAGTACCTCGACCAGTTCCTCGATGGTTTCGGGAGTGGGATTGATCAGGAACAGTTCGTCGTCCGCGGCGGAAAGCGACTCCTCGAGAACGTCCGTGAGAGTGCTTTCTATCACGTTTGATTCCATCGTACTACTAGTTAGAACGTTCCCAGGTGTATTTAATATTAGCGGCTTTTCAAGCGCAAATCTCGCCGAAAAATATATGTAAAAGCTTTCAGCGAACCGTTTCTATCAGTTCTTGATAAATTCTGGTTTACAGGTCGGTCATCTCCCGTGCCAGATCGTCGGTCCACCGCAGTTCGCCCTCGTAGCGGAC
The DNA here is from genome assembly GCF_024298905.1 of Natronomonas marina. Taxonomy (NCBI): domain Archaea; kingdom Methanobacteriati; phylum Methanobacteriota; class Halobacteria; order Halobacteriales; family Natronomonadaceae; genus Natronomonas; species Natronomonas marina. Next base: position 2,178,870 of record NZ_CP101154.1, on the reverse strand, counting down.
CGGCGAGCGGTGCCGTTCGAACAGGTCCCGGAGTTCCGCCGGCGCGAGCGACGCACGGGTGGGGACGCCGCAGGCGCGTTCGCAGTCATCGAAGGGGTCTCGGTACCGCCGTCCGGCGCCGTCCGGTGCCGTCGCGTCGTACCCCACAGCGAAGCCGTCGTCGGTCCGTTCGACGTCGAAGACGCCGGCGTCGCCGCGCGGCGGCCGGAGCCGGTGGGTGCCGTCACCGACGACGACGTAGTCCCGTCCCGCGATTATCTCCCCGCGAGCGAGCGACATCGCGCGGTCGAAGGCGAACCCGCCGGCGAGCAACTCCGCGAAGATCGTCCCGACGGCCACTGCCTGCTCGTCGAGGACCGTCGTCAGGGTGACGGCGCCGACGGTCGCTCCGCGCCGGACGAGGTCGTACCCCTCGTGGTAGGAGCCACAGGCGTTCAGGAAGAACGCCTCGGTCCCGCAGGTCTCCAGGTCGGCGGCCGCGAGGTGGCCGTCGGGACAGACCACGCCGTCGACCTCGCAGTGGCCGATGAAGTGAACGAGGTCGGTCGGCCGCTCCAGCAGTGCCGACAGTTCGGCCGTCGTGAGCCGCTCGTGGACGCGAACGTCGACCGACCGGCCGGCGAGGCGGCGCCGGTACACCTCGGCGACGGCCCCCTCCGAGCGCATCGCTTCGTCGTTGCAGACCACGTCGACGTCGAAACCCGCCTCGGCGCTCGCCTCGATGCCCGCCCCGCCGGTCCCGAGGAGCGTGAACGCCTCGACGGGCGTGCCCTCGCCGCGCCAGGCGTGAAACCGGCCGTCCGCGAGCGAGGGGTCGACCGCCTCGACCGACGCCGTCTCGCCGCGGAAGAACTCGTCGAGGCTCCGCTTCAGAAGCGCCTGCGGGTCGAGTTCGGATGCTGCCGCCGGGTGAACCAGGCTCAGCCGGTCCAGCAGGTACGGGAGATACCGACCGTTCTCGACGTCGTCGTCGACGTACGTTGCGAGCGGCCAGGTCCACCCCAGGTCGGCGTCCGACTCGACCACGGCGCGCAGCCGCTCGACGGGCGGCGCCGCCCGGAGCCGTTCGGCGTCGCCGACCCCGACCGACAGGGCCCCCGTCTCGCCGGGCACCGACCGCAGCCGCACGTCGAGGGCACAGAGACCGCGGAGCAAGCCGCCGACCGCCTCGGCGAAGGCGGGCAGCGGGTCGAAGGTGTGTCGGAACCCGTCGGCCCGGAGCGTCGGCGGGCCGTCGCCAGTCTCGACGTCGGCACCGATGTAGTAGGCCAGCGGCGCGGCGACGAGCACCGCCGTCGGCCGTTCGGGAACGGTTACCGTCGGTCGGTCGTCGTCGGGCGCGAGGTCGGTGCGAGCCTCGTGACCGAAGGCGACCCGCGGCGTCCGGGGTCGATAGCCCGGATGCGACCGCTCGGGACCCGCCGTACGGTGGGTGCGGCTGGCGGCGGTCACGGCCGTCGCCAGCCCCGCTGCCGTCGCCGGCACCGTCACCATCTCCCGCGGTGACCGCGACTCCCTGAACCCGACGGTGACCGGGGTCGGCTCCGGGAAGCGAAGCCACGCGCCCCCGGCTTCGTCCTCGACGGACGCCGGCCCCTCGAAGGCGACCCGCGTCTCCAGGCCGGCGTCGACGGCCACCTCGTGGACGCCCTCGGGTAGCGTCTCCTCGTCCAGCCTCCGGGTCGCTCCGCGAGCCAACAGCGGCTCGCCGTCCGGGAGCCGTATCGCCCGGAGCGACCCGACGGCCGTCGCGTCGACACGGGCGCTCAGGGCGGGGGGATTCCCGCCCGGCTGCCAGCCCTCTACATCGAGGCTCGTCCGGTCGCTGTCGCCGAATCCACACAGGCGTTCCTCCGTCCCCGACCACTCGACCATCTGTTGATTCCGTACGCCTCTGGCTGTATAGTATTACTCCTCTGCGGCAGTCGGGAGCGATCCGTCCGGGCCGACCGTCGGGAGCCGTCGACGTGCTCGCCGACAACGGGTACATTCTTGTCCCGCCGTTCCCGAGTCGCCCACATGAGCTACGACCGAGTCCGCGAGGCCGACCCCGCGGTCGCCGACGCCCTCGAGGGCGAACGCGAGCGCCAGGAGAACACCCTGGCGATGATCGCCTCCGAGAACCACGTCTCGGAGGCGGTGCTGGAGGCACAGAGCTCCGAACTCACCAACAAGTACGCCGAGGGCTACCCCGGCGAGCGCTACTACGCCGGCTGTGAGAACGCCGACACCGTCGAGGAACTCGCAATCGAGCGCGCGAAGGAACTGTGGGGCGCCGAGCACGTCAACGTCCAGCCCCACTCCGGCACACAGGCCAACATGGGCGTCTACCTGGCCGTCCTGGAGCCCGGCGACCGCATCCTCTCGCTCGACCTCACCCACGGCGGCCACCTCAGTCACGGCCACCCGGCGAACTTCGCCGGCCAGATTTACGACGTCGAGCAGTACGAGGTCGACCCCGACACCGGCTACGTCGACTACGAGGGCCTCCGCGAGATGGCCGAGGCGTTCGACCCCGACATCGTCGTCTCCGGCTACTCGGCGTACCCACGGGAGGTGGACTTCGAGCGCGTCCAGGCGGCCGCCGAGGCCGTCGACGCCTACCACCTCGCCGACATCGCCCACATCACCGGTCTCGTGGCCGCCGGCGTCCACGAGTCGCCGGTCGGCGTGGCCGACTTCGTTACCGGGTCGACCCACAAGACCATCCGCGCCGGCCGCGGCGGCATCATCATGTGCGACGCCGAGTACGCCGACGATGTCGACTCGGCAGTGTTCCCCGGCAGCCAGGGCGGCCCACTCATGCACAACGTCGCGGGCAAGGCCGTCGGCTTCGAGGAGGCGCTGCAACCCGAGTTCGACCGGTACGCCCAGCAGGTCGTCGACAACGCCCGAGCGTTGGGCGAGCGCCTCCAGGAGCACGGCTTCGCGCTGGTCTCCGGCGGCACCGACACCCACCTCGTGCTGGTGGACCTCCGGGACTCTCACCCCGACACCCCCGGCGGCGTCGCCGAGGAGGCCCTCGAGGCGGTCGGTATCGTCCTCAACAAGAACACGGTCCCCGGCGAGACGCGGTCGGCGTTCAACCCCTCGGGCATCCGCGCTGGCACGCCCGCCCTGACGACCCGCGGCTTCGACGAGGACGCCTGCCGGCGGGTCGCCGACGTCATCGCCCGCGTCGTCGACAGCCCCGACGACGAGTCGGTCAAGGCGGAAGCCGCCGCCGAGGTCGAGGAGCTCTGTTCGGAGTTCCCGCTGTACGACCGCGAGGGCGCCATCACCGACTTCGAGTGACCGGGACCGCAACGACTCGGCGGGGCGACCGCCTCCGGACCGCGCTCCGACGGCTCAAGCGCCCGCTGCTGTACGTCATGAGCGTCGGCTACGTCGTCGCCGGCGTGCTCCACTTCGTCGTTCCCGACCTGTACGTCCAGATCGTGCCGCCGGTGTTGCCGGCGCCGCTGGCGCTCGTGTACCTCTCGGGCGTCGCCGAAATCGCCGTCGGTCTCGGCCTGCTGTACCCGCCGACCCGCGAGTACGCGGCCTGGGGGACGGTTCTCCTCTTGCTCGCCGTCTTCCCGGCGAACGTCTACATGGCGACGAGCGGCGTCGTCGTCGAGGGCGTGCCGGGCGACGGCGACCCCTCGACGGTCGCCCGCTGGGCGCGGCTCCCGTTGCAGGCCGTCCTGGTGGCGTGGGCGTGGTGGTACACCCGGCCGATGCCCGGCGGCGGCGAGTAGCGGATGGCGCCCGGCGCGCGGTCGCAGTGCCGCCGCCGTGGATTCGCTCGACGGTCGCACGCCCGACCGACCTTTATTCGGTCCCCCCGTGAATCACGGGTATGACATTCGTCGTCGTCGGCGGGGACGCCGCCGGGATGAGCGCCGCGAGCAAAGCACGACGCGAGGCACCCGACCGCGAGATAGTCGTCTTCGAGAAGGGCCAGTGGGTCTCCTACGGGGCCTGCGGGCTCCCCTACTACATCAAGGGCGAGATACAGAGCCTCGAGGACCTCGTGTCGGTGACGCCCGAGCAGTTCCGCGAGGAGCGCGACATCGACCTCCGGACGGGCCACGAGGTGGTCGACATCGACCCCGGCGACCGGACGGTCACCGCCAGGAACGACGACGGCGAGGTGACCGTCGAGTACGACGACCTGCTGGTGGCGACCGGCGCCGAGAGCGTCGTCCCCTCCATCGAGGGCACCGACCGCGAGGGGGTCTACACGCTCGGTTCGATGACCGACGGCAAGGAACTCCGGGAGTTCGTCGCCCGCTCGCGGGAGTCCAGCCCAGTCGAACAGCCGGACAGCGGTCCCGCCTGTCACTTCCTGGAGACCTGCGAGGGGGCGGTCGGCATCGTCGGCGGCGGCTACATCGGCGTCGAGATGGCGGAGGCCCTCGCGGCGAACGACTTCGAGGTCCACCTCTTCCAGCGCGGCGACCGCGTGCTGAAGGGGTTCAGCGAGGCGACGAGCGAGCGGGTCGCCGACCACCTCCGCGAGCAGGACGTGGCGCTGTACCTGAACGCCGAGGTCCGGGCCTTCGACGGCGGCGAGGCCGTCGAGGCCGTCGTCACGGCCGACGAGCGAGTTGAGGTGGAGATGGCGCTTCTCGGTACGGGCGTCCGACCCCGGACCGACCTCGCCGAGGCCGCCGGCATCGAACTCGGGCCGACGGGCGCCATCGCGGCCGACGAGTACCGCGAGACGAGTGCGCCGGACGTCTACGCCGCGGGCGACTGCGCGGAGGTCGAACACGTCGTGACCGGCGACCCCGATTACGTGCCGCTGGCGCTGACCGCCAACCGCCACGGCCGGGCCATCGGCCAGACGGTCACGGGCGACCCGACCGAGGGCGGTGCCGTCGCCGGCACGGCAGCCGTCAAAGCCTTCGACGTGGAGGCCGCCAGGACCGGCGTTCTCGACCACGAGGAGGCGCGGGCGGCGGGGTTCGACCCCGTCACGGAGACCATAGAGGCCAAGTCCCGGGCCGGCTACTACCCCGAGGACGGCACCGTCACCGTGACGCTGACCGCCGACCGCGGGACCGGACGCGTCCTCGGCGCCAGCCTCGCGTCGGGCTACGGCGAGGGCGCCGTCCACCGGAGCCACGCCGTCGTCGCCGCCGTCACCGAGGGCGTCACCGTCCCCGAACTGTCGAACTACGACCTCGCGTACGCGCCCCCGTTCAACACCACCTGGGACCCCATCCTGACGGCGGCGAAGGTGCTCGGAGGGCAGTTGTGAGGCGTCGGCACCTCCTGGCTTCTGCCACCGGTACTCTCCTGGCGACGGTCGCCGGCTGTCTCGACGGCGACTCCGGCGCCGACCCGACCGACGAGGGGGACGGCGCGACGGCCACCGGGACGCGGACCACCACCTCGAACCCGACGGCGACCACCACGGACGGTCTCGACCTGCGCGAGGCAAACGTCACCGGCGTCGATGTCGAGGCGCGCGACGAGGGCTACCGGTTCTCGGTGACCCTCTATCACGACGACGACGGCGAGGACGGCTACGCGAACTGGTGGCAGGTCGAGACGCTCGACGGCCAGCGACTCGGCCGCCGGGAACTGACTCACGCCCACGGTGCCCGCGAGTTCACGCGCTCGGAGACCGTCTCGATTCCGGCCGCGGTCGACTGCGTGGTCGTCCGCGGGCACGACCAGACCCACGAGTACGGCGGCCAGGCCGCCCTCGTCACCCTCGAATCGGGCACGAGTCGACTCGTCCGGCAGGGCAGCGAACCGACGGCGTTCGAGACCGACGACTGCCCGAAGTAACCACGTTCGTGTATAGAAGTGGAGTGAACGCCGACGTATATAGCACGAACCCGAACAATTGATATGGGTGGCGCGTCGCTCTTCTCGTAATGACGGAGGTCATCGACGGCGACGCCGTCGCTGCCGAGGTCCGCGAATCGCTGACCGAGAGCATCGAGACCCTGGAGGCAGCGGGCGTCACGCCGGGGCTGGCGACGGTGCTGATGAGCGACGACCCCGCGAGCGAGACGTACGTCTCGATGAAACAGCGGGACTGCGAGGAGGTCGGCATCGACGGGGTTCACGTCGAACTCGACCCGGAGACGCCGGCCGAAGAGCTGTACGACACCATCGAGGACCTCAACGGCGACCCGTCGGTGCACGGGATCCTCGTCCAGATGCCCGTTCCGGACCACGTCGACGACCGCCGGGTGCTCCGGGCCATCGACCCCGTCAAGGACGTCGACGGCTTCCACCCCGAGAACGTGGGCCGACTGGTCGCCGGCAACGACCGCTACCGGCCCTGTACGCCTCACGGCGTCCAGAAACTGCTCGCGGCCTACGACGTCGAGACCGAGGGCGCCGACGCAGTGATCGTCGGTCGCTCCGACATCGTGGGCAAGCCGCTGGCGAACCTCCTCCTCCAGAAGCGCGAGGACGGCAACGCGACGGTGACGGTCTGTCACTCCCGGACCGACGACCTCGCCGCGAAGACCCGCGACGCCGACATCCTCGTCGCCGCGGCTGGCCGCCCCGAGTTCATCGACGGCGAGATGGTCGGCGAGGGCGCGACCGTCGTCGACGTCGGCGTCAACCGCGTCGACGCCGACACCGAGAAGGGCTACGAACTCGTCGGCGACGTCGACTACGATAGTGCGAGGGAGAAGGCCGACCACATCACGCCCGTGCCGGGCGGCGTCGGGCCGATGACCCGCGCGATGCTGCTGTACAACACCGTCAAGGCGGCCGGACTGCAGGAAGACGTCGAGGTCGCGCTGCCCTGATGTCGCCGACGCCGGACGAACTCGCCGCGCGCTACGGCGATGTCTACCGGAAAGCCGAGCGCATCGAGATCGACGCCGAGCGGTTCGACCGCGGCATCGAACGCGGCGACGACGGCGCCTGGGGGGTCGGCGCGCTGGTCGTCGACAGCGGGCGGGTCCTGCTGGTCCGGGAGGGCGACATCTGGCTGCTGCCCGGCGGGCGCCTGGAGTCCGACGAGACCCCCGAGGCTGGCGCCGTACGGGAGGTCCGCGAGGAGACCGGCGTCGACGCCGAAATCACGGGACTCGGTGCCATCGCCGAGCAGACGTTCCGGCGCGACGGGAGCGCGGCCACCTTCGACTTCCGGTTTGCGACCTTCCTCGCCGACCCGGTATCGACCGACATCGCGGCCGACCCCGGCCGACCGGGTGAGGGCATCGACGAGGCCGCCTGGCACGGCGACGTCCCGGAGAACACCTTCGACCGCGACCTGGTCGTCCGGCTCGCCCGCGAATTTATGTAAGAGGACGGGAGCAGCACCGGCGTGCTCGATTGAACCGCCCCGGAGCGTTCCGCGGGAGCGCGACACGTCGCTCCGGGAGATTCGGTGTCGCCTGTACGCCTACGCGTCCGCCGCGAACGCCAGCGCCTCGTCGAGTTCGATCGGTCCCTCCTCGGACAGCCGTTCGAGCAGCGACTCTATCGCGTCCTCGCTCGGCTCTTGCCCGGCCCGCTCCAGTAGCCGTCTCGCCCCCTCACGGCCCGTCGACTCGCCGAACACCAGCCGCCGTCGGCCACCGACCGTCTCCGGGTCGAAAGCCTCGAACGCCGAGGGGTCGTCCAGCACCGCTTCCGCCCCGGCTCTCACCTCGTGGGTCGTCGCCGCCTCGCCGAGGACGGCCTTTCGCTCGTCGACCGATTCGTCCAGCGTCCGGAGGACGTCCTCGCAGGCGGGGACGGTCTCCTCTTCGACGATGCCCGCGTCGCCGCCGGCGGTCTCCGTCGCGGCGACGACCTCCTCGGTCGCGGCCACGCCGGCCCGCTCGCCGAGCGAGGCGACCGACGTGTCGACCCGGTCGATGCCGGTCTCGGCGGCCACGATGGTGTTCGCCGTCGCACAGCCGAGATCGTCGTGGAAGCGGACGCCGGCCCGCGTGAGGTCGGCGCTCGCGTCGGCCAGCGTCCGGAGGAAGCCGGCCACGAACGGGGGCGTCCGGGCGCCGACCGAATCGGCCAGGACGACCGGACAGTCGAATCGCCCGAAGGCACCGGCTATGGCCGGCACCTCCGCCCGGAATGCGTCCGAGAGCGTCAGGTGGGCGTCGACACCGCCCTCGTGGGCCCGGAGGAGGGCCGCCTCCGCGCGGTCGAAGGCCTCGTCGCGCGAACAGCCGAGGACGGCCTCGAGACGTGAATCCGAGACGGGAATCGCCACCTCAACCACGTCGGCGTCGGCCGACAGTGCCGCCTCGACGTCGTCGGTGGTTGGCTCACAGAGGGCGACGACGTCCGCCGAGAGGTCCGAAGCGAGCCGTCGGAGCGTCTCGCGTGCGACCGCACTACTCGAGGGCGACCCGGTTCCGACGAGCGGCACGCCAAGTCGATCCAGGGCCCGTCCGGTCTCGACGCGCTGGTCGGCGGTATACCCGTTGCCCGACGCTCTCGCCGACGCCCGGAGCGTGATGTCACAGATTCTCATACGACGCCTCCCCGGTGCCGAGAACGGTCGTCGCGTTCCGAGCGCGCCGCTGGGCTCGCGGTGTCACCTCGTGGGTGAGTGGTCGGACCATGGCATCGACTCCGGCGGCCGGGGGAAAAAGCACCGCGACTCGGGCGGTCAGGCGAGGCCGTCGAGTCTGGCCTCTGCCTCGGCGAGGGCGGCCTCCTCGCCCTCTCTCAGGTATCGGCTCACGTCCCGGACGGCTGCGACGAGCGACTCGGCCTCGCGCGGCGGAACGTCACCCTCGAGGGCTCGAATCCTCTTTGCGTGCTCGGTGACCCGTCCGAGCACCCGCTCGGCGGCGTCGTCGGGGTGTTCGCGGAGGTAGGTCCGCAGGTCTGAGCGGTACTCCCCGACCGCGTCGGCGTATGCCAGCCCCCGCATCCCGCGCAGGCCCTCCGGCACCGCCTCCGGTGAGGGTCGCTCCCCCTCGTCGGCCCGCAGTAGCTCGGTGAAGTACAGTTCCTCGTCGTCGGCGATCTCCAGACGGCGTTCGAGTTCGCTCCCGACGTGCTGTAGCTCCGTCGCCGCGAGGTAGGTGTCGTCGAGCGACTGGAGCGTTCCGGCCTCGATGAAGCCGTAGCCGCGGGTGAACTCCCGGCAGCGTTCGGCGGCCAGCGACGCGAGACGGCGCAGCGGCGCCTCGTCGACCTCGCGCCGGACCGGGGTGAGGTCCAGCGTCGCCGCCGTGGCCGTATGGAGGGACCGCTCGTCGTCGACGCCGACGCTGTAGAGGCTCCCGCAGTCGGGGCAGGCGGCCTCGCCGGTGTCGTAGTAGGACCACCTGGTTCCGCACTCCTTGCACTCGCGCTGGCCGCGGACTTTCATGCTCGGTACTGTGGGTCGAGGCTCCTAAACATCCCCGGGCGGGAAACTGTCGAACCGCTCGTCGACCCGTCCGGCGGCCGTCGCAAGGACGAGTTCGATGCGGGTGGCCCACGGCGTCGCGTGGGAGAACCGGACGTGGTCGTGAGTTGCGAGCGTCGCGCCGCCGCCGGGCGTCCCGTAGACGGGTTCGGTCGGCCCGGCGTGACACCGCGAGGCGACTACCACGGGACAGTCGGCGTCCGCGATGGCGTGCCCGAGCGCTTCGGTCGTGTTCCCGAGGCCGGTGCCGGCGACGACGACGGCCTCGCCTTGGTCGACGGCGGCGTCGAAGCCGGCCCGCCCGACGCCGGACGCGGACACGACGACGGGGACGACGGGGTGGTCGTCGGGAATCGGCAGTCGGTCGGTCCCGGCATCCGGGTCCCGGTACCAGTGGACCTGCCGTCGGGTGAAGCGGGCCAGCGGGCCGGTCTCCGGAGAGCGGAAGGTGTCGAGGGCGGCGGTGTGGCTCTTCCGGACCCGCGCGGCGGCGTGGAGTTCCTCGTCGAAGGCGACACAGGTGGCATCGGCGAGCCGTTCGTGTGCCGCCGCCCGGACGGCCGTCCGGAGGTTGGTCGGACCGTCGCTGCCCAGTTCGTCCGGTCGACGCTGGGCGCCGGTGACCACGACCGGTGCCTCGCAGGTGAGGTCGAGATAGCGGGCGGTTTCCGCGAGGGTGTCGGTTCCGTGCGTGACGACGAACCCGTCGACGTCGGCGTCGAGGTTAGAGATGCGTCGGGCGACCCGGGCACAGACGTCGGGCGACATGTCGAAGCCCGGCCGGTCGGCGACTGTCTCGACGGTAACGTCGGCGTGGGTGTCGAGACCGGGCACCGCCTCAAGGAGGTCCTCCCCGGAGAGCGTGGGCGCCGCGCCCGAATCGCTTCCGTCGGTCGTCGAGGCGATGGTACCGCCCGTTGCGATGACGTGGACGCGCATACGCGACCTGCGAGCGGCGGTCGGTTGGGGCTTCCGGTCGTTCCGGGGCGCGAACTTTCATTTGACGGGCGGCCGACGGTCCGGTATGCGCGACGAAGAGGAGATCCGCGAGCAGTACGAATTTCTGAAGAACGAACTCGACGACGAGGACATGAACCACGAGGGGGTCAGACAGATGTTCACGTACTACAAGCGGGCACTGGGATGGGTGCTCGAAGAGGAGTACATCTGAGTACGGAACTGTACATCGTGGCCGGTAGATTTATGATGCGACGGCCACTGGATTCAGGTGACGCTTCGCTTGGAGGGCCGAAGCGTCAGCGGGGACCAATTCAGGGCGGCAAGCGCCCGACCAACTTTTCGCTGGTCGGGTCGCTTTCCTCTCTCGCTGAACGACGCTCGACAGGTCAGGCTATCTCTAGGTCACCATCCTCGCCGCCGTTCTCGTCCCATTCCAGTTCGAACTCGACGCTGAGTTCCGACGCCGTCCCCTCCTGTTCTCGCTCCACCTTGACCTCGAACACCGGACGGTCCGGCACGTCGACGGTGACGGATTCGTCGCCCGCGGAAAGTTCGAGCGACTCGCCGGACTCCAGTCGGTCGGCTACCGTCCGTAGCAGGTCCGCTATCTCGCCTCGGGACTGGCTCCGCTCGGTCTCGAAGAGGATTTCCTCCATGGCGGGACGTACCGCCCCGAGGAAAAACTAGCTGGATGGGAAGAACGGCTGTCAGACGTTTTTCAATCCCGACATCTATCACGCAGGTTCGGCCGCTTACATCCCGGTCCGTTCAGCTAAACGACACTCAGAGGGACCCTCTCGCCGTATCGTAGGCACACACCGGGGAGATAATCCGGTATATTTAAGCGAATACGACAGTAACAGGTAGATAGAACTTACCGATGCACGACCTGACAGGATTCCAGCGAGATCTGCTCTACGTCATCGCCGGGCGGGAGGATCCCCACGGGCTGGCGATCAAAGAGGAACTCGAGGACTACTACGAAAAGGAAATCCATCACGGACGGCTCTACCCCAACCTCGATACCCTCGTCGAGAAGGGGCTCGTCGAGAAGGGCCAGCGCGACCGGCGGACGAACTTCTATACGCTCACGCGCCGCGGCCGCCGTGAGATGGAGGCCCGCCGCGAGTGGGAAGACCAGTACGTCGACCTCGAGTGACCGTCGTCGGCCGACGACACCGGTACGACCCGAGACCGTGGTTCGGGCATCAAAATAAACTACCCGTCAGTACACGGTTATTGTTGTAAACAGCGACGTAGGATGCTGCAAACGTCGTTAGGAAAAGTTGGCCTTTTATGCTTCCAGTCTAACTATAGCGTATGGACTTCGAACTATCGGAGGAACAGCAGCAACTGAAAAGCGAGGTGCAGCGGTTCGCCGAAAACGAGATCCTGCCGGTCGCCAAGGAGTACGACCGCGAGGAGAAGTACCCCTGGGAGGTCGTCGACAAGGCTGCCGAGATGGGACTGCTCGGTCCGCAGATTCCCTTCGACTACGGTGGCGCCGGCTACGACGTCCTCGACACCGCCATCGTCGTCGAGGAACTGTTCGCCGCCGACCCCGGCATCGGTCTCTGTCTCTCCTCGACCGGGTTCGGGAGCGAGGCCATCATCGAGTTCGGCACCGAGGAGCAGAAAGAGGAGTACCTCGAACCGATCGCCACCGGTGACGCCATCATGGGCGCCGCCATCTCCGAGCCCGACACCGGATCCGACGTTTCGAGCGTCAGCACGCGCGCCGAGAAGGACGGCGACGAGTGGGTCATCAACGGCAACAAGATGTGGATCACCAACGGCTCCGTCGGTGACTACTTCGTCGTCCTCTGCAAGACCGACCCCGACGCCGAGGGCCGCTACAACGGCTTCAGCCAGATCATCGTCGAGTCCGACCGCGACGGCTTCGAGGCCGACAAGATCACCGGCAAACTCGGCATTCGCGCCTCGGACACCGCCGAACTCATCCTCGACGACGTGCGCGTGCCCGAGGAGAACCTCGTCGGCACCGAGGGCATGGGCTTCCTCCAGCAGATGCAGTTCTTCGACGAGACCCGAACCGCCGTCGCCGCCCAGGGCGTCGGCATCGCCAAGGGCGCCGCCGAGCGCGCGCTGGAGTACGCCCAGCAGCGCGAGCAGTTCGGCCAGCCCATCGGCGACTTCCAGGCCATCCAGCACAAACTCGCCGACATGCACACCGAGACCGAGGCCGCCCGCCAGCTGACCTACAAGTCCGCCTGGTCCGTCGACCACGCCGACGGCCAGCTGACCAAACTCGCGTCGATGGCCAAGGAGTTCGCCTCCCGCATCGCCGTCGACGCGGCAAACGAGGCCGTCCAGATTCACGGCGGCTCCGGCTACGTCGACGACTTCGACGTCGAACGGTTCTACCGCGACGCCAAGATCACCCAGATCTACGAGGGCACCACCGAGATCCAGAAGATGATCATCGCCCGCGAGCTGCAGGGCAAGGGCTTCTAAACACCCACTTTTTACTCCCTCGGGGTCGCGCTCCGCGCGACCCACTCGGTCGCAAAAACTTGGGGAAAAACTCCTGCCGGCTACTCGGCCTCCGGCCTCGTCGCCGGGGGAACCGCTCGGCGCGCTCCGCGCGCCTCGCGGATGCTTGCTAGATTCGATTACCTCACCGTTTCGATCAGTGAATCGTCGCGCCCTCGCCAATTTTCGTCTGGTAGGCGCGGGCGTCGACCTCCTCGTCCTCGAATGCGTCTATCATCGCGCCGGCGATTGCTCGACGGTCCCGCTCGCGGCAGGCCGCGAGGACGGCCGGACCCGCGCCCGAGATGGTGACGCCCGTCGCGCCGGCGTCGAAGGCCGCCTCCCGGACCGCGTCGTAGCCCGTGATGAGTTCGGCGCGGGCCGGCGTGACGACGCCGCCCTCCATGCCCGTGCCGACGAGGGTGGGGTCGTCGCGGGCCATCCCGACCGCCAGCGTCGCGGCGCTACCGACCACGCCGACGAGCTGGTCCATCGTGGCCCCGTCCGGCACCACCTCGCGTGCGTCCCGCGTCGAGACGACGATCTCGGGCAGACACGCAACGAGCGGAATCGAGGCGTCGACGGCCGTGACGCCGTCCTCGCGGGCGATGGTGAACCCGCCCATGATGGAGGGCGCGACGTTGTCGGCGTGGGCCGCCCCGGAGACGACGGCCTCCCCCTCGGCGGCGATGGGGACCAGTTCCTCCCGCGTCAGACCGCGGCCGTACAGTTCGTTGAGACCGACCGCGGCGGCCGCCGCGGATGCAGCCGACGACCCCAGTCCCGAGGCCGGGCGCACGCCCTTGTCTATCTCGATGCGGGCGGGCGCGTCCAGCGCCTCCGCGACGGCGCCGACGGTGTTCTTCTCGGGGTCCTCCGGGATGTACTGGCTGCCGGCGCCGGTCACCTCGATGGTGGTGCGATCGGCCCGTTCGAGACGAACCACGTCCGCGGGCCGGTCCAGGGCCGCCCCGAAGACGTCGAACCCGCTGCCGAGGTTCGCGCTCGTCGCGGGGGCCCGGACGGTGAGCATACCCGACGTTCCGGGACAGCGGGCAAAAAGGTAGCGACCCCGCGGCCGTCCGGCCCGACAAAGTGTGCCCGCATCAGTGCCCTGCTGGCGGGAGACGACCCGCCGTGGGCGCCCCGGAACGCTGACGACCCGAAAGGCCCTTTCCGTCCGGGGCTGACCACCCCACATGATCGGTATCGTCGGGGGCGGCCTCGCCGGGCTTGCGGCCGCCTATCGGCTCCAGACGGCGGGCCACGAGGTCACCGTTTTCGAGGCCGGCGACCGGGTCGGCGGTCTCGCGGCCAGTTACGAGACCCGCGGCGACCGAATCGAGAAGTTCTACCACCACCTCTCGAAGTCCGAGGAGACCATCGTCGAGTTGGCCGAGGACCTGGGATTGGGCGACCGAATCGAGTGGCGAATCGGCGAGAACGCCTACTACGTCGACGGCGTCGCCCACCCGCTGGACACGCCGTGGGAAATCGCGGCCTACCCCTACCTGTCGGTGTACGACAAGTTCCGGCTGACGATGCTGACGCTGGGAATCGACGTCCGCGGCGGCGTCCCCCGCCGGGACACCTACGAGAACCTCGAGGAGTTCGAGGACGTCCCGATCAAGGACTTCTTGCTGGAACACACGACCCGGGGCGTCTACGAGTACTTCTTCGAGCCGTTGCTCGACGCCAAATTCGGCAGTCGGAAGGAGGACGTCTCGGCGGCGTGGCTGCTCGGCCGCGTCAAGTTCCGCGGCGAGCGTGACCTGCTCCGCGGGGAGGTGCTGGGCTACCTCGAGGGCGGTTTCGGCGTCCTGCTGGACGCGCTCGTCGAGGCCGTCGGCCGCGAGAACGTCGTCACGGAGGCTCCCGTGACCGACATCGGCTTCGAGGGGGACGGCGAGCGGGCGGGGGTCGAGTCCCTGACCGTCGAGCGGGAGGGGAGCGCCGAAACGCATGAGGTCGACGCCGTCGTCGTGGCGACGATGCCGGACGTCCTGGAGGCGCTGACCGGCTACGAGTGCGACATCGACTTCCAGGGCTCGGTGTGTGCGGTCGTCTCGATAGAGGAGCGGCTGATGGACACCTACTGGCTCAACGTCGCCGACGATGCTCCCTTCGGCGCGCTCATCGAGCACACCAACTTCGTCCCGCCGGAGCGGTACGGCGGCGAACACCTCCTGTACGTCGCCAGTTACGTCCAGGACCCCGCCGAGCAGTTGTGGCAGCTCGACGACGAGGCCGTCGAGAAGCTGTGGCTCGACGGCGTCGAGGACATGTTCCCCGACTTCGACCGCGAGACCGTCAACTGGATCCGGATCGGCCGGAATCCCAAGACGGCACCCGTCTACGAACGGGGCTACCTCGAGATGGTCGTCCCGTACGACCTCGGGGAGGCGGTCGCGCCCGGCGTCTACTACGCGGGGATGGCCTCGCGGGCCCAGTACCCCGAGCGGAGCCTCGACGGAGCCATCGAGGCCGGCTACGCCGCGGCCGACCGCCTCGTCGAGTCGAGTCACTGAAATCCAGTTCAGTAAACTCGGTTACAGAAATGTTCTTCAGATTATACTTATGTCGATACGGCCCGTGCGTCTACGTGTATGAGAGAGCCACAACGCACCCGCGCTCCGGTCCCGTCCGCCGTCCGCTACGCCGTCGTCGCCGCCGCCGTTCTCGGCGGCTTCTTCACGCTGCTGGTGGCCGCCGCACACCCGGTTGCCGTCTCGGCCGCCGTCGGCGGCGTCGTCGTCGGGTCCCTGGCCGGGCGCGCGAGGTCCCGCGTCGAATCGTACGCCCGCGGCCTCGCCGACGCCGGTGAGGAGCCCGCCGAACCGCGACCCGACCTCGCTTAGGCCTGGGCGTCCTCGTCGACGCCGGGCGCCTCGGTCGGGTCGACGTCGTCCGGTTCCGCCGTCCCGCCGACGACCGTCTCGCCCGTCTCGGTCTCGACGTAGACGTCGTCGGCGAAGCCCGCGATGGCGTTCTCGTACTCGGCCCGCTCCAGTTTCTCCGGCGTCTCGGGTGCGTCGGCGATTCCGTCGGCCGGCCGGAACGCCCCGAGGGAGTCGTCGATGGTGATGTCGTGTTCGACGAAGAACGACTCGTAGCGGCGGTAGTGGTCCTCGAGTTCGCCGCCCGGAATCTCCATCATCTCGGTCCAGCCGTGGACGAAGAAGTCGAAGTTGGCCTGGACGTGCGTGATCTCGCGGGCCTCGGCCTCGGTGTAGCCCGCCTGCAGTGCCGCGACGTAGGTGTCCATCGTGGCGTCGAAGAACTCGTCGAGGTGCTCGCGTCGCTCTTCGCGGCGTTCCTCGTCGGCCTTCTCGAGGAAGATCTTCGTGTGCAGGTCGACCAGTTTGTCGTTGGCGATGTCGCCGAGGACGGGCGTCGTCAGGGCCTTCTTCGCGGCCCAGTGGCGGACGTTCTGGCGTATCTTCATGCCCGCAACTGGGGTCCTCGGAGACTTCAACCTCTCGGAGCCGGAATGTCGGCGGCGGTCGCGGGTCGCGGAGGTCGGACGGTTTCGGGGGCCGGGGGGCGCCCCGCCGTCCCGTGAGGAACCGCACATAGCAATTCACATTAGGCCGGGTGTCTTACCCGCGGTCATGTGTGCGTCGTACGTCATTATCGGTGACGGCATCGCCGGATCCTCGGCGGCGGAGACGCTCCGCGAGGCCGACCCGGATGCCGAGGTCACCGTCATCACGGAGGAGGGGGAGGCCCTCTACAATCGCATCCTCATAAAGGAGTTCGCGAAGGGCAAACTCCCGGCGGCACCGGTGTCGATTCACGACCCCGAGTGGTACGCCGACCGGGACATCGACCTCCAGTTGGACACCGTCGTCACTGGGGTCGACACCGACGCCCACGAGGTGTACACCCACGAGGGCGACGCCTACGAGTACGACAAACTCCTCCTGGCGGCCGGCGGGACGCCGACGCAGTTGCCGGTCGACAACAGCGACGCCGAGGGCGTCCACCACTTCTGGACCTTCGAGGACGCCCGCGCCATCAAGGACAGCGCCGAGAGCGCCGAGACGGGTGTCGTCGTCGGCGCGGGACTGCTCGGCATCGACCTCGCGGCCATCTGCGGCGCACAGGACGTCGAGGCCCACTACCTGATGCGCGGCAACGCCTGGTGGCGGTACGCCCTCTCCGAGGAGGGCGCCGAGATAATCCACGACGCGCTCCGGGAGAAGGGGGTCACGCCGGTGTTCGACTCGGGCGTCGACCACTTCGAGACGGACGAGGAGGGCCACGTCACCGCGGCCGTCGACCCCAACGGCGAGCGGTTCGAGGCCGACTTCGCCGGCGTCGCCATCGGCCTGAACTTCAACACCGAGTTCATCCGGGACACGGACATCGAGTGCGACAACGGCATCGTCGTCGACGAGTACATGCAGACGAGCGTCGAGGACGTCTACGCCGCCGGCGACATCACGCAGTTCCACGACGTCATCCTCGGCGAGCGCGCCCAGAACGGCGCCTGGGGGTCCGCCAAGGAGCAGGGCTCGGTCGCCGGTACCAACATGGCCGCCGACGGCGATGAAGAGGTCTTCGAGTGGGTCTCCTCGTACTCGATCACCCACTTCGATTTCCCATTCCTCTCCTTCGGCCACCCGACGCTCGGCGACGAGACCGTCGAGCGCAAGTACGACGAGGGAACCTGGCGGCGCGTCACCCTCAAGGACGGTCGCGTCATCGGCGGCGTCCTCATCGGGGACCTCTCGGCACAGTCGGCGCTGAAACAGCTCGCCCGGAGTCAAACCGACGTCTCCGGGCAGACGGACCGCCTGCTGGATGAGTCCATCGACGTCGAGGCGTTCCAGGAAGCGGCGGCCCCCGAGTGACTACCCGGCGAGTTCGCTGAACCGCTGTATCCCCTCGTCCGTGCCGGCCACGATGAGCGTGTCGCCGTCGTCGACGACGAAGTCGGCGTCGATGTCCGTTATCAGCTCGCCGTCGCGTTCGGCGGCCACGACCGTACAGCCGGTCCGTGCCCGGACGTCGGCCTCCGCCAGGCTCACGCCGTCCAGTTCGGCGACGGTCGTCCGGACGAGTTCGATCTGCAGGTCCGGCGTCAGCACCTGCTCTTCCAGCAGCGCCGAGGCGACCATCCGACCGGTCACCGTCGACAGCGCCAGGACGTAGTCGGCGCCGGCCCGGTACATCTTCGTGACGTTCTGGGCGTCCTCGACGCGGGCGACGACCTCGGTGTCCGGCGAGAGGTCGTCGATGACGAGCGTGGTGAACTCGGCGACGGTGTCGTCCGGCAGCGCCAGGACGGCCGACCGTGCGTCCTCGATGCCGGCCGCACGGAGCGTCTCCGGCTCCGTGGCGTCGCCGACCACGTCGACGCCGTCGCCGTCCTCGAGGTCGACGACGGTGTACTCGCAGTCGGCGTTCTCGAGGACGTCCGTGACGGTCCGGCCCACCTCGCCGTATCCCAGCACGACCACCTCGCCGCGCTCGACGCGTCTGACCGGCGACCGGGTGAGCGAGCGGAGTTCCGACAGCTGTGCGTTCTCGCCGGAAACGAGCAGCACGGTCCCGTCGGTGAGGGTATCGTCGGGGGAGACGGGACTCCGGAACTCCCCCTCGAACCACGCCCCGATGACGTTCGCGCCCGTCCGCTCGCGGATGCCGCTGTCGGCGAGCGTACTGCCGGCGAGACGGCTCCCGCGCTGGACGGCCAGTTCTGCGATCTCGAAGTCGTCGCCGATCTCGACGGCGTCGTCGAGGTTTGCGGTCACGGCGCTCGTCACCTTCGAGGCGAGGCTCTGTCCCAGGAGCGGCCGCGGGGAGACGACGATGTCGGCGCCGGCGAGCCGGTGGTACCGCTCTCTGTCGGGCTCCTCGACGACGCTTATCACCGTCACGTCGTCGGCGATTTCGCGGGCGGTCAGGACGATGCTCGTGTCCACCTCGTCGGAGACGTCGGCCACGAGCGCGCGGGCGTCCTCGAGACAGGCCCCCTCGAGGGCCTCGGCGTCCTCGGGGTCGGCGTTGACGACGGTGTAGCCGGCCTCGTACAGTTCCAGCGCCTGTTCGCGGTCCGGTTCGACGACGACGTAGTCGACGTCGCGGGACCGGAGTTCGCCGATGAGGCTCTCGGCGCGGGAGGTGTAGGTGCAGACGACGACGTGGTCCGAGAGCCCCTCGACGCTCGTCGGAACCGTCGTCGAGAGGGCGTCACCCAACAGCGGGAAGACGAAGACGGGAAGCGCCAGGAAGATGAGCGCGACGCCGGTGAGGTCCATGACGATGACCAGCAGGTTCATTCCGGGCGTCTCCCAGGGGGCGTCGGAGCCGAACCCGGTCGTGGTGAACGTCTCGACGACGACCTGCAGGGCGTGGAGGAACGTGGTGGGCTCGCCCTCCAGCACCCGCATCCCGTAGTAGTATGCGACGGCGTAGGCGAGCATCGTCCCGAGGAGCGCCGCCGAGTACAGCAGGGTCCGGCGCTGCCAGCTGTCCATACTGGGGCTGTCGGAACGGGACCTAAAGAGGCCATCCCTCCGTCGGCGTCGCAAGCGGCGTTCCGGCGGGTACCGCCGACGCCCCGGCGCTCAGATACCGTACAGCCAGACGATGCCGAGCGTCGTCACGGCGGTCAACAGCAACTGCAGCGGCGCGCCGACCCGGGCGAAGTCGGTGAACCGGTAGCCACCGGGGCCGTAGACCATCAGGTTCGTCTGGTAGCCGATGGGCGTCAGCATCGCCGTCGAGGCGGCGAACGTGACCGACAGCACGAACGCGAAGGGGTCGGCGCCAACCTGAATGGCGGCGTCGTAGGCCACCGGCACCATCAACACGACGCTCGCGTTGTTGCTGACGACGTTCGTCACGAGAGCGGTAAAGAGGTAGAAGGCTCCCAGCAGGGCGACGACGCCGAGGCTCGCACTTCCGGCGACCACGAGGTCAGCGAGCCAGGCGGCCGCGCCCGTCGCCTCCATTGCGACCCCCAGCGGGATGAGTCCCGCAAGCAGGAAGATCACGTTCCAGTCGACGGCGTCGTAGACCTCGTTGGGCTTCACGCAGCCGGTGACGACCATCCCGACGATGCCGCCGAGCGCGGAGATGGCGATGGGGGCGATGCCGAGCGCGGCGACGGCGACGACCGCGAGGACGATACCGACCGCGACCGGAATCCGCTCCGAGCGGAAGTCGGGCCGGACGAGTTCGCCGGCGACGACGAAGTTGCGGTCCCGGCCGAACCGCCCGGCGGTGTCCTCGGTGGCCTGGATGAGCAGCGTGTCGCCGGCCCGGAGCCGCCGCTCGTCCATCCGCTCGTGGATGACCCGGCGGCCGCGCCGGATGGCAAGCACCGACGCGTCGTACCGCTGGCGGAAGTTCAGCGACTCCAGCGTCTCGCCGATGAGGTTCGTGTCCGGCGTGAGGACGACCTCGACGAGACGCTGTTCCTCGTCGGCCGTCTCGATTTCGGCTGCGGTCTCCTCCTCGGCTGCCAGGACGTCGTCAGTCACCTCGGCGTCGGGCGCCAGGTCCAGCCCCTCGGCGTCCAGCAACTCGACGAGACTCTCGCGGTCGACCCGAAGGACCAGGATGTCGCCGGGACGGACCTCCTTGCGGTCCAGCGGCTCGTTGAACGCCCGCCCGCCGCGGATGAGCTGGACGATGTCGGCGTCGACCTTGACGTCCGCGAGGGCGATCTCGACCGACCGGCCGACCATCGGCGAGTCCTCCCGAACGACAGCCTCGGTGAGGTACTCGGTCATCCCGAACTCGTCGGTGAGGTCTTCGCCCGCAACGATGCGCTCGGGGAGGAGACGGGGACCGAACGCCAGCAGGTAGGCCGTCCCCGCCACCAGCACGAGGGCGCCCAGCGCCGTGAACTCGAACATCGAGAACGGCTCGGTCGCGGCACCGCCGATCCGGTCGTAGACGTCCGAGGCGAGGATGTTCGAGGAGGTGCCGATGAGCGTCAGCATGCCGCCCATCATCGAGGCGTACGACACCGGGATGAGGAGCTTCGAGGGGGAGATGCCGGTCCTGTCGGACAGTTCCGTCACCATCGGTATCATCACCGCCACGACGGGCGTGTTGTTGATGAAGCCGGCCGTTCCCCCCGCGAGACCGAGCACCGCCGCGAGCTGGCCGAACGGGCTGTCGCCGAACCGCTCGGCGATGGCCTTGCCGATCCGGTTGACGACGCCCGTCCGGCGGATGCCCTCCGAGAGGACGAACATCGCAAGCACCGTCACCGTCGCCGTCGAAGCGAAGCCCGAGAGACCGTCCGTGGGCGTGACGCCGGTCCACGGCTCCAGCACCACGAGCGCCACGAGAACCCCGACGGCGGTGATGTCGATGGGGACCGGCTCGGTCACGAACAGCACGAGCGCGGCGAGGATGACCCCGAAGACGACGAGCATGCCCGTCGTCAGTCCGGTGCCGGCGACCAGCGGGAGCACGTCGGTCGGTTCGCCCATCCGGCGCCTAAAGCTTCGGGTGGGAGCGGATTTCGAGCGGGTTCGTTCCGCCCACGAGTGGATACCGGTTCGGCTATCGCTCCTCGTCGAGGTCCCGCCTGGCGGCGCGTTCGGCCTCTCGGCGGCCCATCTCCTCGCGGCTTTCGTGTTCCTTCCTGACCAGCGAGTACAGCACGAGCGGCCCGACGAGCGCGAGGACGCCGACCAGAAGGAAGACGACGCCCTCCATCAGCCGAGGAAGACGTCGACGATGTCGCTGGAGCCGGCCGTGTCGTCGCGGTACAGCTCCGAGTACCCGCAGTTGCTACAGGAGACGACCTTGAAGCTGTTCGTCTGAATGTCGAACATCTTGCTCACACCGCCGCCGGTCGTCGAGATGGTACCGACCTCGGTTTCCGTGTGCCCGCACTTGTCGCAACCGCTCTCGGATTCGGGGACCATATCGGCGTTTCCGGCTCGTCCGTAATGTGTTTTCCCCCGTCGACGTGCTACGCCGGCCGGAACCGGTGGACCCCCTCCTCGGTCTCGGCGTCGAGGACGCCCTGGCGCCGCAGTCGTGCCAGCGCGCCGACCGACTCGAAGACGGTGTACTCCCGGCCGTCCAGTGTTCCGACCCGTTCGGCGGTCACCTCGTGGGCCGTCGCTACCCCGAGGGACTCCACGACGGCCCGACAGTCCGCGACGACCGAATCCAGCGACTCGCGGTCCCTGGCGACGGCCCCCGCGAGGTCCTCGAAGACCGGACCGTGGCCGGGATACACCCGCTCGACGTCGGGTTCGACCGAAGACAGCGCCGACAGCCCCTCGTAGAAGGCGTCTATCGACTCCGTGTGGCCCTCGTCGAAGCCGACGTGGAGCGCAGCCGGCCGGAACGGCTCGACCGCGGCGTCGCCGGCGAACAGCAGCCCGTCGGTCAGGAAGGCTGCCTGGTTCTCCTGGTGCCCCGGGACGTGGACCGCCTCGAAGACGGTGTCACCGGCAGAAAAACGCTCGCCGGGCGCCACTTCGACGTCGATTCGCTCGGGCGGCAGGCAGGCTCGGTTCCGCCGGAGCGAGTCGACCGCCCGGTCGACGTGGGCCTCGACGTCCGGGACGCCCGCCGCGGTCGCGTTCCGCCGAACCGTCGCCGCGAGGTCGTCGACGTCACGGGACAGGCGCGCTCGGACACCCACGGGCGCGTACACGGTCGGGTCGGCTGCGTCGAGCAGCGTTGCCGCCTGTCCCGCGTGGTCCGTGTGTGGGTGCGTGACGAGCAGGTGTTCGATCTCTTCGGGAGCGTACCCGGCGTCGGAGATTCCCGAAGCGAGGGCGTTCCACCCGGTCTCGCCGGGGGAGCCTGCGTCGACGAGGATCGGCTCCTCGGCCACCAGCAGGTACGCGAAGGCTGTTCCGGGCGGCCACTCGATGTCGAACTCGATGCGTTCGACCGTCCCGGCGTCCAGACGAGGTTCCATTCGGGCTTCCTTTTCGGCCGGCGAGCATAAACCGTGCGGCGGCAGCCGCCGGGACCTATATCGGCAGTTCGATGCGGTCCCGACGGCCGTCCAGCACGTCGAAGCGTTCGTTCCGCCGACGTTCGAGCCAGTAGAGCAGTCGCTCGGCCCACCGGAGCTTCCGGGACTTCTCGGCGCCGACCGTCGGGTCGTCGAAGTCCCAGCCGGCGAAGACGAGGCGATCGGCGCCGCTGGCGTCCGCCAGGAAGGCGGCCCGGTCGCCGTCGGTGAACCCGCCCGGATTGACGACCGGCGGTCGGGGTTCGGTCTGGGTCGTCGGCAGGACCGCGGCGGCGTCGAGGTCGGGAACCAGCCGCCGGATGCCCGCGACGTTGTCGCCGTGGGCGTGGACCGCCACGGGCGTCCCCGCGGCCGTCAACTCACGGGCCGAGTCGGGGTTCTTGTCGAGGTCCGTGACCATGCAGTCGACGGCGACGCCGGCCTCCCGGAGCACGTCGGCGGCCGTCGATGCGGCGACGACGCTGTCGGCCCGGCGAGCGACCGCCAGGTCCCCCGGAAGTGAGGGTCCAGCGCCACAGACGGCGACGGTTCCGCCCAGGTCCAGGTCCTCGACGCCGAGCGGCTCCGTTCCCTCCAGCGTCTCGTAGAGCGCGTCGCGTGCCCGCTCGTCGTCGGCCGCGTCGTAACCGAAATCCGCCAGTATCGCCTCGTAGACGGGTTTCCACTCCTCGTATAGCATTGCCACTACGGGGCGTGAAGACTGGGCCCCGAGGACACCAAGGTACCCCTACCCAGATGTGTCCTCCGGGCGTCCACCCGGTCTTTCCGGTCGCTCTGGTATAAGCTTTCTCGTCGCGCACGCCATCCGTCTGCCGGCCGTCAGACTACTCCACGTCGGTGCAGACGCTCTCTACGGCCCGAACCGCGGCGTCGGGTCCCCCCTCGACGATCCCCCGGAGCGACCGGAACTCGGCGGCGGTGCCCACCAACAACAGCGCCTCACCGACGTAGACGCCGATTCCGGCCCGTTCGCCCCGGCTGGCGACGTAATCTTCCGGGCCGGGCGGGAGGCGGAACTCGACGACGTGGGTGACGACGCTGTCCTCGCCGTCGCCGCCGACGCGGTCGAGGTGGCGGGCGAACTCGCGGTCGGTCCGCACGTCGAGTTCCTCGACGCCGACTTCGGGGTCGCGGAGCCGTTCGGTTCGAAACTCCTCGCCGACCAAGGCCGCGTCGCGGGTCTCGGCGACGTCGTGGGTCCGGACGACGTGGGCGCCCCGTTCGACGGCCATCGAGGTGGCCGCAAGCGAGACGGGCAGCGCCTCCTCGGTGTCCCGATCCGCTATCGTCCGCAGGAAGTTCTTCCGGTTGATCGAGACGAGTATCGGCCGGCCGTACCCGCGGAACTCCCGGAGTCTGTCGAAGGTCTCGCGGTCGTCGGCGATGGTCTTCGCCTCCGACCACCCGCCGAAGGCGGGGTCGACGATGGTCTTGTCCGTGAAGCCGTTCAGTTCCAGGGCGTCGTAGATGTCGTTCACGTCCTCGACGGCGCCGGGGCGTTCGAGGTCCGGCGGCGACGCCATCTTCGAGACGGCGACGTCGTACTCCGCACAGACGCGGGGCATCTCGGGGTCGGCGAAGCCGCAGATGTCGTTGACCATCTCGAAGCCGCGGTCCAGTGCGGCCTCGGCGACCTCGTGGTAGCGGGTCTCGATGGACCAGACGGCGTCGCCGGAGGTACTCTCCAGCGTCTCGACGGCCGTCTCCAGGCGGTCGAGTTCCCCCTCGGCCGACAGCACCTCGAAGCGCTTGTTGGCCGACTCCAGGCCGACGTCGACGATGTCGGCACCTTCCCCTATGAGCTCCCGGTCGACGTATTCGGCGGCCTCGCCGGGGTCGTCGAAGACGCTCGGGTCGTACGGGGACTCCGCCGAGACGTTCAGCACGCCCATGATTCGCGGCGGGTACTCGTCGCCGATGCCGAGTCCGGCGGCGTCTACCGTTCGCATACGCGGCGTTCGGGCGCCCGCGAGTAAAGCCGTCCGATACCGGCGACTGCGACCGTTTCGAGCCGGACGGACGGGCTTATGAGCGCCGACCTCGAATCCCCGCGTATGGGAAAGGTCTCCATCGCGCTGCGGGGCTGGCGCTTCGACGAGGAGGAGGTGTTCGACGACGACGGCGAGATACGGCCGCTCGAGGAAGTGAGCGACGAGACGCGCGAACGGCTCATCCGCCTCCGGGTCGTCGCCGGCGAGCCCTGCGACGCCTGTTACCTGCTCAGCGAGTCGAAATCCGACTGCAACGTCGCCCGCATCGTCTACGGCGAACCGCTCGGGGAGGTGCTGCTCTGTCCCGACCACGAGGCGGACTTCCTCTACTGGTACCGCGAGGCGGGCGGCAGCGACCACCGTGGCGACGAACACTTCGCCGACTACTTCCACGAGTGGTTCGCGGCCGGCAACCGCGCCCCGGAGGGGTACGGCGGCCTCGACCACGTCGACACCGAACCCGACCGGGTTCCCGCCCCCGACATGGGCGAAGACGTCCCCGAACTCGAGGCGGCCCTGGAGGAGATCGACGACGAGGACCTGGACGCGCTGGGGATGGACTACTCCGACGTGACGTGAGATGGTCGAGATAGCCGTCGCCGTCGTCGACCCGGAGACGCCCGGCAACGTCGGCACCATCGCCCGCGGGATGAAGAACTTCGGTCTCTCGGAGCTGTACCTGGTCGACCCGCCGGAACTGGACCCCGACGGCGAGGCCTACGGCTTCGCCGGCCACGCCCGCGAGGACGTCCTCCCGAACGCCGAGACCGTCGAGTTCGACTACCTCGTCGAGAACTTCTACACCGTCGGCACCACCGCCATCACCAACGAGGACGCCACCAAGCACGTCCGCTACCCGTTCGTCCGGCCCGCGGAGTTGCCCGACGAACTCGGCGGTCTCGACGCCGACGCCTGCATCGTCTTCGGCCGCGAACGGGTCGGTCTCACGAACGAGGAACTCGCCCGTCTGGACCGCGTCTGCTCGATCCCGGCCGCCGACGACTATCCTGTCCTCAACCTCGCACAGGCGGCGACCATCGTGCTGTACGAACTGCGGGAGTTGACCGTCGAGGCGACCCAGCACCCCGAGGAGGCCCACGAGCGAGCGAACGAACACGAGATAGAGGGTCTCTACGAGACGTTCGACGACTACCTCCACGACGTCGGCCACCCCGAGGAGAAAGTCGAGAAGACGAACCGGCTCTTTCGACGCCTCGTCGCCCGCGGCCAGCCGACCGGTCGGGAGGCCCGCACCCTGCGGGGCGTGTTGCGCCGCGGCGCGATGCGGGCGTCCGGCGAGATCCCGCGGGGTGACGGCGACGGCGACGAACCGTAGCCGCTCAGGCCCGCTTGCCGATCTCCTCGCGCAGGAGTTCCGAGACCACCTCGCCGTCGGCCTTCCCGCGCAACTCGCCCATGCACTCGCCCATCAGCCCCGAGAAGGCGCCCATGCCCTCGGCCTCGACCTGTTCTTCGTTGCGCTCGACGACGGCGACGACGGCCTCGCGGACCGCCTCGCGGTCGACGCCGCCGACGTCGGCCTCGTCCATCGCCGCCTCGACGGACAGGTCGGGGTCGTCGGCCAGCGTCGACAGCACCGGCCCGATGCCCTCGTTCGGCAGGTCGCCGGCCTCGACGCGCTCCAGCACCGCGAGGAGGTGCTCGTCGGTCAGGTTCCCGACGGCCACGTCGTCACGGCGGAGTTCGGTGAGCGTCCCCTCCAGCGTGTCGGCGGCCGTCGTCGGGTCGACGCCCCGCTCGACGGCGGCCTCGAAGGTCGGCATGTGTTCGCTGTAGGCGATTTGCTCGGCCAGACCGGCGCCGAGACCGTGCTGGGCCTGATACCGGTCGACCTTCTCGGTCAGGAGTTCGGGCGCCTCGACCTCGGTGGGGTCCGGTTCGACGGGCGGGACGTCCGTCTCGGGGTACATCCGGGCGGCGCCGGGCAGCGGCCGCAGGTAGCGGGAGGTGCCGTCCTCGTTGGCGCCGCGGGTCTCCTCGGGCACCTCGTGGATGGCGACCCCGGCACGGTCGGCGACGGCCTCGATCGCGCTCTCGGCGACCTCGCGGTCGGCGGCGACGATTGCGACGGCGTCGTCGTCGCCGGCATCGACGGCCTCGCGCAACTCCGCCACCTCCGCCTCGGTGACGCCGTAGGCGGGCAGTTCGTCGGTGTGGAAGATTCCCCCGGCGCCGTGCCGCTTCGCGTGGTCGGACAGTTCGGTACCGAGCCGTCGGTCGGGCTGAATCTCGCGGCCGACGAGACCGTCGAAGCCCGACAGCCGGACGGCCATCACGGTCTCGGCGCCGGCGATGACGCCGCTGTCGGTGTCCTCGAACACCGCCGTCACGTCCTCGGGGTCGGCGACCGCGGCGTCGCGGTCCCGCAGTTCCTCGGCGACCTCCAGCAGTTCGACCTGGCGGCCGACCTCGCGTTCGACGATGTCGTCGATGTCGTCGAGGCTCTGGACGCCCTTCAACTCGACGCGGGCGCCGTCCTCGATGGAGACGTTGACGTCCTGGCGGATGGTGCCGAGGCCGCGTTTCACCTTGCCGGTCGAGCGGAGCAGCATGCCGATGCGCTCGGCGGCGTCCTTGGCCTGGGCGGGCGAGCGGATGTCCGGTTCGGTGCCGATTTCGACGAGGGGGATGCCGAGTCGGTCCAGCCCGTAGGTGACGCCGCCGTCGCGTTCCTCGATGCGGGCGGCGGACTCCTCTTCGAGCAGCATGTCGGCGATGCCGACGGGACCCTCCGAGGTCTCGATTTCGCCGTCGGTCGCAAGCAGCGCCGACCGCTGGAAGCCGGAGGTGTTGGAGCCGTCGACGACTATCTTCCGCATTACGTGGGCCTGGTCGACGACCTCACAGTCCAGCAGCACCGCGATTTCCAGCGCCGTCCGCAGCGCCTCCCCGTCGAGTCGGTGGGGCGGTTCGTCGTCCTCCTCGACGAGGCAGGTCGAGTCGAAGGCGAGGTACTCGAACTCCCGGTCGACGCGGGACTCCTCGAGGGCGGCCTCGTCGAGTTCGCCGAGTTCGGACTTCGTCGGGTGGAGATACCGGGTGAACGACCGGACGGACTCCTCCGGTTCGCGGCGCGCCGTCGGGCAGTTACAGAAGAGCTTCGTCGCCGTGTCGAGTTGCTGGTGTATCTCCAGCCCGGCGACGAGGCCCAGGTCCTCGTAGTCGTGGCTCATTACCAGCGAGTGCGGCGGCGAACGTCAAAAAAGACACCATCCCGCGGCCGCCGACCGGCGGTCGCTACGCGAAGTCGCCCTCTTCGAGGGCGGCCTTGAACGCCAGGCCGAGCGCGAGGTGCTGGCGGGCGGACTCGGCGATGGTCTCGCGGGCGGCCTCGGGGTCGTCGATGGTGTACTCCTTCGTCCGGACGAGTTCGCGCCGCTCGAGGACGCCCTCGTCACAGAGGTCGTGGAGCCGCGGGTAGACGGTCCCCGGGCTGAGCGACGTGTCGAACTGGTCGTCGAGGTCCTCGATGAGCTGTTTGCCGTGGGTGTCCGAGGAACGGACGCCCGCGAGCACCACCAGTAGTTCGTCGAGCGACCCCTTGATGCGCTCCTCCTGGAAGGAGAACTCCTCGGAGAGGACCGACCGGTCGGCGGCCGACGCGATCTCGGAGACGGCCGTCTCGTCGTCGGCGTCGACGGTTCCGTCCATCTCGGCCCGGAGGCTCGAGAGACTGACCGAATCGGTCTCGGTTCGCTCGGTGGGTCGCTGGCCGCGGTTCGATGACATACTGACGACCAGGCACCACATCCCCCTAATACGTGCGAGCGTCTGCAGATGTCGGAACGGCGCCGAAGGATTTAATACGGATGAACCTTCCCCCGCGAGAAGGCAGGGCCGTAGAGCGGCGCTCCGTCGTCAGTCGTCGCCGAGGATGACCCGTTCGGTCATCGCGGCCGGGTCGAGCACGTCGTCGGCCTCCTCCTCGGTCAGGTAGCCCTCGGCGACGGCGACCTCCCGGACGGACTTGCCCTCCGCGAGCGCCTGCTTTGCGACCTTCGAGGCCGCATCGTAGCCGATGGCGGGGTTCAGCGCCGTCGCAAGCGCCATCGACTGCTCGACGCGAACGCGGCAGTGCTCCTCGTTGGCCTCCAGTTTCGCCACGAAACGCTCGCCGAACGTCTCGGCCGCGTTGGCGATCAGGTTCGCGCTCTGGAGGAAGTTGTACGCCAGCACGGGCTTGTAGAGGTTCAAATCGAGTTCGCCGCGGGCGGCGCCCGCCGAGACCGCCGCGTCGTTGCCGACGACCTGCTTGTGGACCTGGTTGACCGACTCTGCGACGACCGGGTTTATTTTGCCGGGCATGATGGACGAACCGGGCTGGTTCTCCGGCTGCTCGATCTCGCCGAGACCGTTTCGCGGGCCGGACGCCAGCAGCCGGAGGTCGTTTGCGATCTTGTTCATCGACCCCGCGACGGTCCGCAGGGCGCCGTGGGCCTCGCCCATCGCGTCGTGGGCAGCCTGCGCCTCGAAGTGGTTGTCGGCCTCCCGGAACTCCAGCCCCGTCTCCGCGGAGATGAACTGCGCGGCCAGCGCGGGGAAGTCGGGGTGGGTGTTGAGCCCCGTCCCCGTCGCCGTCCCGCCGAGGGCGAGTTCGCCGAGGTGGTCGCGGACGCCCGCGACCCGCTTTACCCCCTTCTGAATCTGCGTCCGGTAGCCGCCGAACTCCTGGCCGAGGCGGACCGGCGTGGCGTCCTGGAGGTGGGTCCGACCCGTCTTGACGACGCCGTCGAACTCGGACTCCTTGGCCTCGAGTTCGTCGGCCAGCGTCTCCAGGGCCGGGACGACGTCCTTCTCTATCGCCTCCAGGCTGGCGACGTGCATCGCCGTCGGAACGACGTCGTTGCTCGACTGGCCGTAGTTGACGTGGTCGTTGGGGTGAATCTCCCGGGAGCCGACCTCGCCGCCGTAAATCTCGGTCGCGCGGTTGGCGATGACCTCGTTGGCGTTCATGTTCGAGGAGGTCCCCGACCCGGTCTGGAAGACGTCGACCGGGAACTGGTCGTCGTGGGTGCCGACGATGACCTCGTCGGCGGCCTCGATGATGGCCTCGCCCTTCTCTTCGGGGACGAGGTCGAGTTCGAGGTTGGCCTTCGCGGCCGCCTTCTTGACGATCCCGAGCGCCCGGACGAACCGTCGCTGGAAGGTGAGTCCCGAGATGGGGAAGTTCTCGACGGCCCGCTGGGTCTGGGCGCCCCAGTAGGCGTCCTCCGGCACCTTCATCTCGCCGAGACTGTCCCGTTCGACGCGGTAGTCTTCGTCGTCGGTCATGGCTGACCCGTCTCGTCGGGGGCGGTAAAACGCATCGAAAGCTCCCACACTGGCGGCCGCTCGTCCGCTCGGTCACCGCCGGAACCTGGAGGGACTCGCCGACTCGACGGGCAGGCCGGCGGCGTTCTTTTGTTCGCTGCCCACGACCGGCCGGTATGGACATCGAGCCGTTCGCACTCGAACGCTTCTTCGCCGAACACGAGGCCGGCGCCGATCTCATGCTCGCCGAGAGCGGCGTCCGCTCGCTGTCCGCCGCCCGCTTCGACACCGCCCCCGGCGAGTTGGGGTACGTCGTTCCGACGGCCGGCGACCCCGACTTCCGGGCGGCCGTGGGCTCCCTCCACGACCGCTCGGCGGTCGAGACGCTGTTCACCTGCGGCACGCAGGAGGCGAACTTCCTGGCGTTCCTCGGGACCGTCGAGTCCCACGCCGTCGTCGTCACGCCGACCTACGGGTCGCTGACGGCGGTCCCGCGGTCGCTCGGCGAGGTCACCGAGGTGCCGCTCGGCGAGGACTGGCGGCTCGACCCCGACGCCGTCGTCGAGGCACTCCGCCCGGAGACGGACCTCGTCGTCCTCAACAACCCCAACAACCCGACCGGCCGCTACCACGACGAGTCAGCGGTCCGGGCGGTCTACGATGCCTGCGCCGACAACGACACCTACCTGCTGTGCGACGAGGTGTACCGTCTCCTGGCCGACGAGCCGATTCCGCCGGTCGCGGGGTTCGGCGAGTACGGCCTCTCGACGGCCGGCGTCTCGAAGCCCTTCGGCCTCGCAGGCCTGCGGTTCGGCTGGCTCTGCGGGCCCGAGTCCGTGGTCGAACGCGCCGAGCGATGGAAGGACTACACCACCATCTCGCCGCCGAAAATCGGCCAGCACGTCGCCCGCCAGGCCTTCGACGAGCGCGAGGAACTGCTGGCAGAGAGTCGGGCGCTGGCCGCCGACCACCGCGCGGTCGTCGCCGACTTCCTCGACGAGCGGGGCCTGGCGTGGTCGAACCCCGACTGCGGCGTCAACGCCCTCGTCGAGGTGCCTGACGGCTTCCCGGACGGCGAGACGTTCTGCCGGCAGTTCGTCGCCGAGGAGTCGGTCGTGCTCGCGCCGGGGGAGGCGTTCGGTCTCCCCGGGCGGTTCCGCATCGGCTACGGGCTGCCGCTTGCGGAACTGGAAGCCGGTCTCGGACGGCTCGGCAACTTCCTCGAACGGCACCGCTGAATCGTCCGGGTGAATATCCGGAAGCTTTTAGTATTCGAATCGGTTTTCCGCATCTGGATGTTTCGTGGGGATGCGTGCCAGCCACCCGAGTCGGACGGTGGTCGGCTCCAATGAGGGGCATCAGACGGCTGGGCGGACGCGAACTCGAACTTGACCGGCGCGACGTGCTGAAAGCGAGCGGCGGCGTCGTGGGGACGACGGCACTGGCAACCGGGCGCGCGACGGCGGAGGCGTCGGGACCGACAGTCTATGCCAGTTCGTGGGACGGCAACGTCTACGCGATCGACGCCGACGGCGGCGACAACTCCTGGCAGTTCTCGGCCGACGGTGAGGTGCGCCACGGGCCGACCGTCGTCAGCGGGACGGTCTACGTCGGCTCCAAGGGGGGCACTCTCTATGCACTCGACGCCGAGGACGGGTCCGAACAGTGGCAGTACGGCGTCGGCGGCTCGCGCGGTGTGGGCTCGAACGCGACAGTCGTCGACGGGACCGTCTACGTCGGCGCCTGGGACGGTGATCTACACGCGGTCGACGCCCGAACCGGCGAGGCCGAGTGGCGTTACGGTGCCGGCAGTCACGTCGCGTCGGCGCCCTCGGTGGTCGACGGGACGGTCTACGTCGGGTCCGGCCGGACCAGCGACCCGGACGTCCACGCGGTGAGCGCCGACCGGGGAACAGAACTGTGGACGTTCGACACCGGCACCGACGGAAGCAATGCCGGCATCTACTCCTCGCCGACGGTCACCGACGGGACGGTCTACGTGAGCGGAATGGACGACGTCCTCCGTGCGATGGACGCCGACACCGGAGAGACGGTCTGGCAGTTCCGGTCGGGCGGGAACATGTCGTCGTCGCCGACGGTCCCGTCCCCCGAGAGAGCGGAGTCTGACCCGACCGTCTACGTCGGCGGCTGGGACGGCAACGTCTACGCGGTCGCAACCGACACCGGCGAGAAGCGGTGGGCCTTCGAAACCGGCGACAGTGTCTACTCGTCGCCGACGTTCGGCGAGGCGGTCGTCTACGTCGGCTCCAACGACGGCAACGTCTACGCGCTCGAAGCGGAAACCGGCGAAGAGAAGTGGAGACACGCCACGAACGGCGAGGTGACGTCGTCTCCGACGCTCTTCGACGGCACGGTCTACGTCGGCTCCAACGACGGCAACGTCTACGCGCTCGACGCGGAGACCGGCGACCGACGGTGGCGGTTCGAGACGGGGCATGTCGTCCGGTCGCCGACCGTCGTCGAGGAGCCGGAAAGCGGTCACAGCGCCGGCACGAGAGTGAACCTCGGGACGATCGGCCACCACCACGTCTGGGCTGGCGGGGAACCGGGCGGGCGGCCCGACCCACAACGGGACCCGGACCTCCGGCTGGAGCTGGTCTCCGCGTCCGCGCGAGCGGGACGCACGGTCACCGTCGAGTTCCGGCTGACCAACGAGGGTGACGCCACCGCGAGGGGTCTACAGGGGTACATCTCCCCGCCCTCCGAAGCGTGGTCGGTCGTCGGTGAGCCGGGCGCATTCGACGTATTGCCGCCTGGCGAGACGGACACTGCGGTCGTCACCTACGAGGTTCCGGCCGACGCCGAGGGCGACTACGAGTTCGCCGGTCTGGTCGAGGACGAGGCGGGAAACGAGGCACGGGACACCGTCACCCTCACGGTCGAGTCGGTCGGCGGCGACGTTTCGGCCGACATCGACCTGGTCGCGGCCGGCGAGTCCGCCGACGCCACGTTCTCGGTCGTCAGCAATGGGGACGTTCCGCCGACACTGGACGTCCGGTTCCTCGGGCCGACCGACGGAGCGTCAGACCCCCTCGTCGTGTCGTCCGGGGAGACCGTCGCAATCGTCGATCGGCGGTCGACCGACGGTGGCGTCCAGGCCGACGCCTCGCTGGGCGTCGCCGACGATGTCACCGACGGCGAGTACCAACTCCGGTTCGAAGTAGTGACCGGTGACGGCGTCCCGGTCGGCGAAGCGACGGTGACACTGCGGGTGAACAACGCTCCGCTGGTCGTCGAGGACATCGCCGGCACCTACGCCGGGATGCGCGAGGAGGGTCTGAATCCGGGGTGGTGGCAGACCGAAGCGGCCGACGAGGCAGCGGAGGCGCTATCGGCGCTGGCGCCCACCTTCGGGGACGCCGCAATGGAGTCGCTGACATCGACCCTCGAGACGTTCGCGGGCGCCGGTTCGGGATCGCTTGCTACCAGTCTCGTGACACTCCTCGACCAGCTCGTCGGCATCCTCACGGCACTCGACACGGCGGGAACCGGTACCGCAGTACAGTCGACACCGCTCTCGGAGATCAGAGAGCAGCTGCTCCTGCTGGCCGATGACACGGAAGCGCTCCTCGAGACGACCGACAGCGAGGAACGCGACGAGCTCTTTTCGAACCGACGGACCCACATGGAGGACCTCTACGACGCGCTGCCGACCTATCTCCGGAGCGTCTACGACACGTCGAGGGCCCCGGGAACGAACTTCGGCGACTACG
Source organism: Natronomonas marina (assembly GCF_024298905.1). Classification (NCBI taxonomy): domain Archaea; kingdom Methanobacteriati; phylum Methanobacteriota; class Halobacteria; order Halobacteriales; family Natronomonadaceae; genus Natronomonas; species Natronomonas marina. The sequence continues at coordinate 2,145,117 of NZ_CP101154.1, read as the reverse complement.
TTGCGGTCCGACGCGTCGTCGAACAGCTCCGGCTCGTGCTGGTTGCCGACTACGCCGCGACGCGCTCGTGGCTCGACGGCGACCCCGAAAACATCGCCCTGTCGGTGGGCGAACCGCTGGGGTACGACGGCTTCGACGGTGAGACGTACTCGAAGGCGGTCGACTCGATGGACGTTCCGGCCGATTACGGGCTGCTCGAACTCGACGTTCCCGAGGAGTTCGACGGCTACAACCTCATCGTCGAGGTGCGGGCGTCCGAACGCTCCCTCGACGACGGTCTCACGGCCGCGCTCTTCGCCGACCGGCCCGAGCCGACGGCGCCGTCGGGTGGCACTGCGCTCGACCGACAGGGCCCCGAGCGGCTGGAGGCCAACTGGAAGAACCGCGGGACCGGCGATTACTACCTGCTCGTCGAGGCCGGCGGCTCGCTGGGCCCCTACGAGGTCACTGCTCGGCTCCGTGAGGGACCGCTCGCCTGGCGGAGCTATGCGCCGTCGATACACGTCGACCGGACCGGCTGGGTCGACGGTCCGGCTTCGGCCGCCGGGACGGTGTCCGGAGACGGCAGCGAGGCGGGCGACCCCGATTCCGGGCCGGGCGGCGAGTCCGATGGGGAGTCGACCGACGCGATACCCCCGACGTACGCGAACGCCGAGACGGTCGAAAACGAGGAGCTGGGGGTGGCCGTCTCGGCGTCCGACCCGGCCCGCATAGCGACCGAACTGGATGCGGGCGAGCGGCTCTCCGTCCGTGTTCCGGCGTCGGACGCCGACGACGTCACGGTACACGTCGACACGGTGGACGACGGCGGCCTCCGTGAAGTCGCACGCGCGGGCGAGGAGGGCCGACGGGTCGTTTACGACGCCGAATCCTCGGGCACGTACTACGTCGGCGTGTACGGAGACGACTCGCGGGAGACCGTCGAGACCAGACTCTCCGTCCGCACCGGGCCGGCGGAAAACAAGCGCCCCCGGGCCATCCTCGATGGCCCGCCGGAACCGGCCGCCAGAGCCGAGGTGAAGCTGGACGGCCGCGGATCGGTGGATCCGGACGGGTCCATCGAGACATTCGAGTGGGACCTCGACGACGACGGCGAGTTCGAGGCGTCGGGCGAGACGGTCACCCACCGGTTCCCCGAAGCCGGCGAAGCAACCGTCCGACTCCGGGTGACCGACAACGAGGGCGCCAGCGACCTGGCGGCTGCAACCGTCCGGGTTCAGTCTTCCGACATTACCCGGACGCCGACGGACGCGGACGGCGGACTCTCCGGCTGGCTCGCCCCGGGAGCGATGGCGGCCACCGGAGGACTCTACCGGTATCTCCTCGACAGCGACGACGAAGCGTAGACGCGTCGTTTTTGACACTGGCTCGCGTATCGTCGACCGTGTCCCACGATGCGGTTCTCTTCGACGTCGACGACACGCTCTGCCGGTACCGCCGTTCCGGGTCGGAACTGCTGGCGGCGGCCTTCGAGCGGACCGGCCACGAGCCGTTCATCACGCGGGCGGAGTACCACGACCGCTACCCGGAGTTCGTCGACGACAGCGACTCGATGACGGACCTCCGCGAGCGGTGTTTCGCGGCTATCGCCGCCGAGAAGGGCCGCGACCCCGAGGCCGGCCGCCGCGTCGCCCGCGCCTACGCCGACGAGCGCGACCACGGCAACGTCGAACCGCTGGACGGCGTCGACCGTGCCCTGTCGGCGCTCGACGACCTCCCGCTCGGCGTCGTCACCAACGGCGCCCCCGAGATGCAGTCGGCGAAACTCGACGCGCTGGGCGTGACAGACGCCTTCGACGTGGTCGTCCACGCGGGCTACGACGCCCCCGCGAAACCCTCGCCCGAACCGTTCCACGAGGCGCTGTCGGCGCTCGACGCCCGCCCGGACCGGACCTACCACGTCGGCAACTCCCTGTCGTCGGACGTGGCCGGCGCCCGCGCCGCCGGCGTCGGCGCGGTCTGGCTGGCCGACGGCACCGCCGCACCGGATCCCGAACCGGACCACACCGTCGAGGCGCTCCCGGAGGTCCCCGACCTGTTCGACGAGGCGTGAGCGGCTACGACGGCGGCCGTTCCGCGGGGGGCCGTCGCTGTCGTCGTCCCTGCCGGTTGGCCCGCTCGACGAGCCGTCCGACCCGCTCGTCCATCGGCGGGTGCGTCGCCAGCAGTCGCGTGAGCATCCCCGCCTGGTCGCCGTGGACGTACAGCGACGACAGCGGTCCCCACCCGGGCGTGGCGGCCCGCTGAATCTTCACCAGGGCGCGGGCCAGCGCGATGGAGTCGCCGGTCACCTCGACGGCGCGGTCGTCGGCGCGGTACTCCCGGTGCCGGGAGTGCGCCCGGAGCACGGCCGTCAGCACGAACAGCACGGCGACGGTCGCCCGGGCCACGGCGAACTGGACGGCGGCGAGGTGCTGGCCGAAGGGTCGTGGCGGCCGGCCACGAACCCACGACAGCGCCCGGGCGAGTCCGCCCGCGACCACCCCGACGGGGAGCAACGCGAGAAACAGGACGCCGCCGCCGGTCCTGACGGTCGTGTAACCGAGCGTCTGGACCAGCGCGTCGCGGCCCTCCATGTGGGCGAGTTCGTGAGCCAGGATGGCGTCGAGTTCGGCCGGAGCCAGCAGCGCGAAGAGGTCCCCGTCGACGACCAGTGCGCCGCCGCCGGCTCCCCCCAGCGCGAGGGCGTTCGGCGCCTCGAAGTTGGCGACGTGGACGCTCACGTCACCGACGTCGAAGGCGGTCCGGAGGCGTTCGAGTCGCTCGTGAAGCCGCGGGGCCTCGGCGGGCGACAGCTTCGTGGCGTCCAACTCGCGGAGCAGCCCCGCCGTGCCGGACTGGTAGCTCAGGAGCCCGAACAGGACCGTCGCCACGAGGAAGTACGCCGCGACCCGGAGCGGCGACGGCCGCTGTGCCCACGCGACGAGGAGGAGCCGGTAGCCCAGCGCCGCCGCCAGGAGGTAGACGACGAGAAGCGAGAGTCCGGTGAGGACCATCAGGACCCGCAGCGGGAGGCGGCGCATGGTCGTACCTACGTGGGGCCGGGTTACCAGCCTTGCGCGCCCCCGCCGCCCGACGGGGACCGGGCGGCGGCAGACCGCCGCGGCTCACTCGGCGGGCGTGACGTCCGTGACGGTACCGACGCCCTTCGAACTGCCCTCCCGGAAGACGAACCGCTGGCCCTCCTCGATCAGGTAGGGCCGGAACTTGAAGCGGACGCGGGCGGTGCCGCTGTCGCCGGGGAGCAACTGGCCGTCTTCGGGGTGGATTGAGACGGTCTCGCTCACCGTCTCGAGGTGGACGACCGGTTCGTAGCCGTCGTGGATGCGGGTCGGGTGGTTCAGCACCATCACCTCGGCGGTGAACTCCCGGACGGGCGTGGGGTCGGCCGACCGCGGGAGCAGCACCATCCCGCGCTCCAAGTCGGCCTCGCCGATGCCCTTCAGCGCGATGCCGACGATGCGGCCGGCGGAGGCCTCCTCGACGGGGTGGTAGTGCATCTCGATGGAGCGGACCTCCACCTCGCGGAAGGCGCCGTCGGCCAGCGGGCCGACCAGCAGTTCGTCGCCGGTCTCGACGGTGCCCGACCGGACGGTGCCCGAGGCGACGGCCCCGACGCCGGTGACGTTGTACGTCCGGTCGATGTACATCGAGAAGTCGCCCTCGGTCTCGCCGGTCTTCGGCAGGTGCTCGAACAGTTCGTCCAGCACGGGGAGTCCCTCCATCGTCACCGCGCTCGTCGAGACGACGGGGACGACCTGCTCGTTTATCTCCTCGATTGCGGTCTCGACGCCGTACCGCTCGACGGGCAGGGGCGTCCGGTCGGCGTCCCGGAGGAGCCGCTCGACCTCGCGTTCGACCTCCCGGCGGCGCTCCTCGGAGACGGCGTCGGCCTTCGTGACCGCGACGACGGTCGGGAGTTCGGTCGCCAAGAGGATACCGAGGTGCTCGCGGGTGGTCTTGGTGGGGCCGTCGTCCGCGGCGACGACCAGGAGGCCGTAGTCGAGTTTCTGGCCGACGAGTCCCCGGATGGTGGTCCGGAGCCACGGCTCGTGGCCGACGGTGTCGACGAAGGAGACGAGGCGGTCGGCCTCCTCGACGACGCGGGCGCGGTCGGACTTCCGGTGGGGGTTGTCCATCCGGACGGCGCCCTCGTCGTCGAAGCCGTAGACGCCGTACGAGAGGTCCGCCGACAGCCCCCGCTCCATCTCGTGGGGCTGGACGTCGAGGAAGCTCCGGGTGCCGCCCTGGCCGTCGTCGGGGTCGCCCGTCACCAGCGAGCCGACCAGCGTCGACTTGCCGTGGTCGACGTGGCCGGCCGTCCCGACGACGATGTGGTCGTCGTCGACGTCGAGGACGGCGCCCTCCTTCAGCGTCGCGACGCCGACCAGCCCGTCGGTTTCGGTCTCGCTCCCCGCGCCCCGTTGGGCGGTCCCGCCGTCGGGGGCGACGCCCCACGTCTGGACGTCGTCGATGTGGGCGCCGGCCTCGTCGGCGATGAGCGAGAGGACGTCCATCGACTCGGAGAACGCCTCCGGTGAGATGCCCGCGACGCCGCCGTCGTCGGTGACGCCGACGACGTAGGTCGCCTCGCCGTCGCCCGACAGCACCCGGTGGCGTAGCTGTGCGACCAGCGACTCCAGCCGGCCGTCGGCGAGGTGTACCGCACGCGTGAGCCGTTCCTTGAACTCGACGCTGCCGCCCTCCCGTTCGCCGCGCTCCAGCGCCCGCCGGAGCGCGGCGCGGTCGGCGCTCATGCTGGATGTGGATTACGACCACACCGCTAAAAGGATTCCCCCGAAACGGTGGCAGACGGGGGTGTAGCCGGCGTGTGAGGGCCGTTCCGTCACCTACCACTCCAGTGGGATACCGAGGCGTCTATAACCGTCCGTCCGCCCGGACCGACTCCAGCGCCTCGAGGAAGCCGTCGGCGAAGGACGCCTCCGTCACCACGTCGGCGACCGACCGGGCCGCGTCGTCGGCGTTAGCGACCGCGTACGACCGGCCGGCGAGACCGAAGACGGCCGCGTCGTTCTCCGAGTCCCCGACGGCGACGAACTCGGTCGGGTCCCGGTCCAGAAAGCGGGCGGCCGACTCGAGCCCCGTGGCCTTGTCCACGTCGGGCGACTTGACGTGGTAGGCGTAGCCGGTGTCGACGACGTGCATGCCGTGGTCGGCGGCGATGCGCTCGAGCGGCGCCAGCGGCTGCTCCCGGGAGACGGCGAGTTCGGTCTCCCGCCAGCGGTTCACCGCGTCGACCGCGCCCCACCCGAGGTCGTACCCCTCCTCTCGATAGGCCGCCGCGACGGCCGCGGCACCCTCGGGGTCGCCGTTGTACGCCACCTCGTCGGCGTCCTCGACGTAGACGCACCCGCCGTTCTCCGCGACGACGTTCAGCGGAATCCCGAGGAACTCACAGAGACCGACCGGATAGGGGAAGGACTTCCCGGTGGCGATGACGACCGGCGCCTCCCACGCCCGCAGCGGGTCGAAGACGCGGGGGTCGATGGACTTGTCCGGTCGGGTGAGCGTGCCGTCGATGTCGGCGACGAGCGGCGGGACCATGTCGGCACGTCGGTCGCCGCAGGTATCAAGCCTGCCCCCCTCGTAGCCGCGCCCGATGACGGTCTCACACGCGGTCGGCGACGTCTACGCCGTCGACCCCGAGCTACTCGGAACGCCGGGCGCGCTCACGCTGTACGTCGTCGACGCGGCGGAACCGTTCCTCGTCGACACCGGGTCGGCGAACTCGCCGCCGCACGTCTACGACGCGCTCGAGGAAATCGGCATCGACCGGGCCGCCGTCGAGCACGTCCTCGTGACCCACGTCCACCTCGACCACGCCGGCGGCGCCGGGCACCTCGCCGCCGAACTCCCGAACGCCACCTTCCACCTCCACGAGCGGGGGCTGCCCTACCTCACCGACCCCGGGGAACTGGCGCGACTCAAGCGCAGCGTCGACCGGGCCATGGGCGTCGAGGACGCCTACGGCGACCCGGAACTGCTCGACCCCGAACGGTGCCGGACCGTCGCCGGCGGCGAACGCCTCGACGTCGGCGACCGCGAACTGGAACTGGTCGACGCCCCCGGCCACGCGCCGCACCACTTCGCGGCGTTCGACCCCGCCACAGAGGGCCTGTTCTCCATCGACGCCGCCGGAATGTACGTTGCCGGCGAGATGCGGCCGACGACGCCGCCGCCGGGCTTCGACCTGGAGACGAACCTCGAGACCGTCCGGCGGCTGCGGGCCTTCGAGCCGTCGGTGAACTTCTACGGCCACGTCGGACCGGGCGGCGAGGACGCCGTCGGCGAACTCGACCGCTACGAGGCGATGCTGCCCGAGTGGGTCGACCTCGTCGCCGAGCGACGCGGGGAGTACGGCGACGACGTGTCGGCCATCGTCGACTCGCTGGGCAGCGAGTGGCAGAGTCCGACCGTCCAGCGGGACGTGGCGGGCGTGCTGCACTACCTCGACCGGACGACCGAGTAGCCGCGGCGGGCCGCCGGTGCGGTCAGTTCCCGACCGACTCGACGGGCGCGACGGTGGTCTCGACGCGGCGGGTCCGCCGGACGGCGAGCACCGTCAGCGCGAAGGCGGCAAAGGAGAGTCCGAGGATGAGTAGCTGGCCGGTGTCGCCGAAGGCCCGCCGCGCGACGACGAGCTGGCCGACGACGAGCGCGGCCCCGAGGCCGCCGGCGGCCGACACGAGCCTCGCGTCGAGTTCGCGGCCCCACAGGGCCACGACGACGAGCGCGGCGAAGGTACCGAAGCCGACGGCGTAGTAGACGAACTGCGCCACCTCGCCGAAGGTGACGAACAGCCGCGGCGTCAGCGCGACCATGACCGGGAAGGCCAGCAGCGCCGCGGCGCCGGCCTGCCGGACGCGGTCCGGGGAGACGGCCGTCTCGGCGGCGTAGGTCCAGACCGTCGCCGCCACAAGCGCCGCGAGGATGGCCGACGCCAGAGCGAAGTGCAGCGTCAACACCAGAATCGAGTAACCGAAGACGAACTCCCTGACGAGGACGGTGAAGGCGCCGAAGACGACCTGTATCGGCGTCAAAAGCAGCGCCACGAGCGTCGCAAGCCGGACGCGGCGCTGTCGCCCGCCCCGCCAGGCAGCCACCGTCGAGCCGACGATGAGGAATCCGGTTATCATCGCCACGAGCCGGTGAGACCACTCGATGAACGACATGAAGTTCGCGGGAAAGAGGCCGAAGACGGCGCCGTCACACAGCGGCCACCGGGCCTCGCAGGTCAGGCCGGCCCCGGCGGTCGCGGTCACCACCCCGACGAGCGCCGTGACCGCGGTGGCGACGGTCGTCCCGAGCAACAGCCGGCGGAAGTCCATGGTCGAGCGTCGGAACTCCGGGAGTATATACCCCGCGGAAGCGGCCGGTCCGGTGGCCGAACGCCCCTCGCCGGCGGTCAGAACACGACCGGCAACTCCAGGCCGGCGAGCGGACCGAGGAGGAACAGCGCGATGGCGAAGCCGGCGACGGTGAAGAGACCGCCGACCGGGAGCCGCCAGCCAGCCCACTCGCGGCGGTCGACCAGGTCGGCCTCCTCGTCGTCGGAGATGAGGAACATCGTCTCCTCGAGGGCGTCGTCCTCGCCGACCTTCCGGACGACGAGGCGGTCGGCGTTGCTCCCACCGACGTCACCGTCGCGGGGCTGTGCGGTGCCGAAGACGTAGACGCTCTCCTTGTCCCGGACGAGGTTCTGCTTGTACCGCCTGTCGTTGTCCTTCCCGGTGGCGTCGGCGGGATAGGAGAGTCCCTCGGTGGCGTCGACGAACTGCTGGACCGGGGCCGGTCCCCGGTCGCCGCTGTCGACGTAGGTCGTCGTCCAGTCGTCTGGATCGAGTTCGTAGGTCGCCTCGTCGTGCGGTTCGACGCGGACCCGACCGGTCCCGTCGTCGACGAGAAACGGCGTGTGCAGGACGCCGGACTCGACGGTGTGCCAGTTCCCGGGATCGTCGTCGTTGTCGTCGTACTCCTCGATCTCGTAGTCGGCGACGACGCACTCCTCGTCGGAGAACGGTGCCTGTATCGGCCCGTCGGCGGCCAGCGCCGACCCCTTGACCTCCGAGGGGCCGACCGACAGCGCCTCGACGTCCTCGGTCGGGGTGTCCCGCATCAGCGTCCGCTGTTTCCGCCGGGTGAAGCCGGTCTTGACGAGACCCAGACCGCCCAGCGCGACGACGAGCGCACAGCCGACGCCGGCGAGCCAGGCGCCCGGCATCCCGTCGTTGCGGAGGTAGGCGTTCCCGGGTTCGCCGGGGCGGTACTGGACGGTCACCTGGTCGCCGGGGTCGTACTGGCTGACCACGTTCTCCGCCGGCCCCCGGCTGTCGTCCCAGCGGGTGAATCCCCCCGGATAGACGTTGTCGCTGGTGTAGGTCTCCCCGTCGACCGTGTACTCGTAGGTGACGACCGGCCGATACGACCGGTCGCCGTCGTCGTCGGTCTTGACGGCGATGTCCGTCGACTGGATCGTCGCCTCGGTCGGCTGGTTCTCCTGGACTGCGATGTGGTGGCTGACGGTCGGGACCACGCCGATGACGCCGAGGATTCCCCCGACGAGCAGGAGCGCCCCCACCGCTCCGACCCCCTTGGTGTCCATGGTCGTGGTGCGTTCCGGTCGGCTATTAACTGCTTCGCCGGCGACACCTCTCCACACCGGGCCGCGACGGTCGGTTCCGGCCGGGCGCTGTCGTCAACGCTGCGCCGTTGGGTAGCTTTTTGGGGCCGCTGGACGGGACCTAGGACATGGGACTGGACGAGGATTCACTCGAGTATCACCGACGCGAGCCGCCGGGGAAACTCGAGATCTCGACGACGAAGCCGACCAACACGCAGCGGGACCTCTCTCTGGCGTACTCGCCGGGCGTCGCGGCGCCGTGCAACGAGATAGCCGCGAACCCCGAGGAGGCGTTCACGTACACGACGAAGGGCAACATGGTCGGCGTCGTCTCCAACGGGACGGCCGTCCTGGGGCTGGGCGACATCGGCGCCCAGGCCTCCAAGCCCGTCATGGAGGGCAAGGGCGTGCTGTTCAAACGGTTCGCCGACATCGACGTCTTCGACATCGAACTGGACCAGGACGACCCCGGCGAGGTCATCACCTCGGTGAAGGCGATGGAACCCACCTTCGGCGGCATCAACCTCGAGGACATCAAGGCGCCGGAGTGTTTCGAGATCGAGTCGACGCTGCGGGAGGAGATGGACATCCCCGTCTTCCACGACGACCAGCACGGCACCGCCATCATCTCCGGGGCAGCCCTCCTCAACGCCGCCGACATCGCCGACAAGGACCTCTCGGAACTGGACATCGTCTTCTCGGGTGCCGGCGCCTCCGCGATTGCGACCGCCCGCTTCTACGTCTCGCTGGGCGCCGACCGCGACAACGTCACGATGTGCGACTCGTCGGGCATCATCACCGCACAGCGGGCCGAGACCGACGATGTCAACGAGTTCAAAAAGGAGTTCGCACAGGACCGCCCCGAGGGTGACCTGGCCGACGCGATGGAGGACGCGGACGTCTTCGTCGGCCTCTCCATCGGCGGTATCGTCGACGAGGAGATGGTCCGGTCGATGGCCGACGACCCGATCATCTTCGCAATGGCCAATCCCGATCCCGAGATCGGCTACGAGGCCGCCAAGAACGCCCGCGACGACACGGTCATCATGGCGACGGGGCGGTCGGACTACCCCAACCAGGTCAACAACGTCCTCGGCTTCCCCTTCATCTTCCGGGGGGCTCTGGACGTGCGAGCGACCGAGATCAACGAGGAGATGAAGGTCGCCGCCGCCTCGGCGCTGGCGGAACTCGCCCGACAGGACGTCCCCGACGCCGTCGTGAAGGCCTACGGCGACCAGCCGCTGCAGTTCGGTCCCGAGTACATCATCCCCAAGCCGCTGGACCCCCGGGTGCTGTTCGAGGTGGCGCCCGCCGTCGCCGAGGCGGCGATGGACAGCGACTGTGCGCGGCGGGATCTGGACCTCGAGAAGTACGCCGAGCGGCTGGAGGCCCGGCTGGGCAAGTCCCGCGAGATGATGCGGGTCGTCCTCAACAAGGCCAAGAGCGACCCCAAGCGGCTCGTCTTGGCGGAGGGCGACGACGAGAAGATGGTCCGTGCGGCCTACCAGCTGGTCGATCAGGGCATCGCCGAGCCGGTACTCATCGGCGACCACGAGGAGATATGGGCCCACGCCGAGCGGCTGGGACTGGACTTCGACCCCGAGATCGTCGACCCTGAGAGCGGCAATCTGGACCCCTACGCCGAGCGGCTCTATGAACTCCGCCAGCGGAAGGGCGTCACTCGCCGCGAGGCCGACGAACTCATCGAGGACGGCAACTACCTCGGCAGCGTGATGGTCGAGATGGGCGACGCCGACGCGATGCTGACGGGGCTGATGCACCACTACCCCTCGGCGCTCCGGCCGCCGTTGCAGGTCGTCGGCACCGCCGACGACGCCGAGTACGCCGCCGGCGTCTACATGCTCACGTTCAAGAACCGCGTGATCTTCATTGCCGACGCCACCGTCAACCAGGCGCCCGACGAGGACGTCCTCGAGGAGGTCACGCGCCAGACGGCCGATCTGGCCCGCCGGTTCAACGTCGAACCGCGGGCGGCGCTTCTGTCGTACTCGGACTTCGGCAGCGTCGACAACGAGGGCACCCGCAAGCCCCGGGCGGCGGCCCAGCGGCTCCGTTCGGACCCGGCCGTCGACTTCCCGGTCGACGGCGAGATGCAGGCCGACACCGCCGTCGTCGAGGAGACCCTGGAGGGAACTTACGCCTTCTCGGAGCTCGACGACCCGGCCAACGTCCTCGTGTTCCCGAACCTGGAGGCGGGCAACATCGCCTACAAACTGCTCCAGCGGCTCGGCGGCGCCGAGGCGATCGGCCCCATGCTCGTCGGTATGGACAAACCGGTCCACGTCCTTCAGCGGGGCGACGAAGTGAAGGACATCGTCAACCTCGCCGGCGTCGCCGTCGTCGACGCACAGAACGGCGAGTAGCGCCGGCGATATTCTTCATTCGTCCGGTTCGGCTGCGAGTCGCTGGTCGAACGACCGACAAAGCGTCCGAGTCGTTCCGTTCCGCCGCATTTGCCCGGCGTCGGTCGAAAGGTTAAAACGGAGTTCACCCAAGCACACGGGTATGGCACGCGAATTCGACGTGGACCGTCGTGCGTACCTGAAGACGGTCGGCGCTGGTGGTCTGGCGCTCGGGATCGCTGGCTGTATGGGCAACGGCGGCAACGGGGGCGGTGGGGTCGAAGTCGCCTTCACAATCCAGACCGGCGAGCAGTACGGACTCGGCGTCCGCGAGGACGACAGCGCCAGACTGGAGGCCGTCAACGCCGGCCTGCAGGCGGTCCGGGACGACGGCGTCTACGACTCGCTCATCGAGGAGTACTTCGGCTCCGGCGAGGACGCCGGCGACGTCACCGAGGGCGCCGACGGCGGAACCGGTGCCGGCACCATCGTCGCCGGCACCGCCCCCGGATTCGCGCCCTTCGAGTTCAACAACGACGAGGGACAACTGGTCGGGTTCGACGTGGAGTTGACCGAGGCGGTCGTCGCCCGGACCGACTACGAGTTCGGCGGCTTCGAGACCTTCGAGTTCAACAGCCTCATCCCCGCGCTCCGGGACGGCAACATCGACCTCATCGCGGCGGCGATGACCATCACCGAGGAGCGCGACGAGCAGATAAACTTCTCGAACCCCTACTACGAGGCGAACCAGGGCGTCCTGGTCCAGTCGGACGGGGACTTCAGCCCGGAGAGCCGCGAGGACCTGGAGGGCCGCGTCGTCGGCGCCCAGAGCGGTACCACCGGCGAGGACGAGGTCGACAAACTCATCGAGGACGGCATCATCGCCGAGGACAACAAGCGGACCTACGACAACTACGAACTCGCCGTCAACGACCTCGAGAGCGGCAACATCGACGCCGTCATCATCGACGTGCCCGTCGCCGAGAACTTCGCACAGCGGTAATCGCCCGATGGAGTTCGCACCGCTACAGGCGAGCGACTGGGCGGTCGTCGCCGACAACTGGTGGGTGCTCGCACAGGGGCTCTACGTGACGGTGCTTCTCACCGTCGGGAGCCTCGCGCTCGGGTTCCTGGCCGGGTTCCCCGCCGGGGCCACCGAGGTGTACGGCGACGGTCTGCTCCACTCGCTGGTTCGCGGTGCCGGCGTGCTGCTCCGCGGGACGCCCATCGTCGTCCTCATCGTGCTGTTCTTCTTCGGCATCCCCTGGCCCGACATCGGGAGCGTCGGTCTCGGTGGGTGGCTGCTCGTCGACCGGTTCGAAATCAACGGCCAGGCGCTCCTGGCGGCGACGGCCGCGCTGGGTTTCCGGAGCGCCGCCTACCAGTCGCAGGTGTTCCGTGGCGCCATCCAGAGCATCGACGAGGGACAAATCGAGGCCGCCCGCTCGGTCGGACTCTCGAAGCTCGAAGCGGTCCGCCACGTCGTCTTCCCGCAGGCGCTTCGGCGGTCGATTCCGGGGTTCCAAAACGAGTTCACCATCGTGCTGAAGGACACGAGCATCGCCTTCGCCATCGGTCTCGGGGAGCTCCTGTACCGGGGGTACCAGCTGTTCCTCCGCCCCGACGTGGAGGCCGTCGCCGAGGTCATCATCGCAATCAGCGCAATCTACTTCGTGCTGACGTTCACGACGAACCGGGCGCTCGACCGACTCGAAGCGCGGTACGCGGTACCGACGGGGGAGTCCTGACGTGAGCCGACTGCTCGAGTTCGACGACGTGTACAAGTCCTTCGGGGAGGAGGAGGTGCTCAAGGGCATCAGCTACGGGATGGACCGCACCGACGTCGAGGTGGTGGTCGGCCCCAGCGGGAGCGGCAAGTCGACGCTGCTCCGGTGTGTCAACCGGCTCACCGACATCGACGACGGCGACATCCGCCTGGACGGCGAGTCCGTCTACGAGATGGACGTCGACGACCTTCGGCGGCGCGTCGGGATGGTGTTCCAGGGGTTCAACCTGTTCGCCCACCGCACGGCGCTGGGTAACGTGACGCTCGGTCTCCGGAAGGTCCGGGGGATGGGTGCGGAGGCGGCCCGTTCGCTCGCCGAGGAGAACCTCGCCCGGGTCGGCATGGCCGAGCAGGCCGACTCCTACCCGGCGGAGCTGTCGGGCGGGCAGAAACAGCGCGTCGGCATCGCCCGGGCGCTGGCGATGGAGCCGGAACTGCTCCTGTTCGACGAGCCGACGAGCGCGCTCGACCCCGAACTCATCGGCGAGGTGCTCGACGTGATGTTCGACCTGGCCGACGAGGGCATGACGATGCTCGTCGTCACCCACGAGATGAGTTTCGCCCGGTCGGTCGCCGACACCATCACCTTCCTCGACGACGGCGTCGTCGCCGAGCGGGGACCGCCCGAACAGCTCTTCGAGCGCCCGGAGAACGAACGAACCCGCCAGTTCCTCGGCGAGTTGGACGCATGAGCGAGCGGACGGTCCGCGGCGTCGAGTTGGGCGAGATTCCGGGCACGCGACGGCTGCTGTTGTTCGCCGTCGGCGTCGTCTTCTGGGGATGGCTCCTGGTTCGCTGGACCCACGACCTCTTCGTCGCGCCCGGCGTCAACACCAGCGACCGCGAGCCGTTCGTCCCGCCGGAGATATTCGCGAATGGCGCCGCCAGCCTGGAGAAACTGGCGGCCGGCGGCGGGCCGCTGGCCGGCGTCTACGGCACGCTCGCGGGTCTCTTCGACTTCCTCGCCTTCGGGATGAGCGTCATGCCGGAACTCGCCACCGGCGCCAGGCTCACCGTCCTGTTGACCGTGCTGTCGATACTGCTGGGGCTGGTCATCGCCGTCCCGCTCGCGGTCGCCCGGACCTACGGCGGCGCGGTCTCGCGGTGGGTTGCGCTGACCTACACCGAACTCCTCCGTGGGACGCCGCTTCTCGCACAGCTGTTCGTGCTGTACTTCGGGCTGCCGACTTCGCAGGTCGTCCGTCTCGTGCCCGGCGTCGGCACCGGAATCGTCCCGCGTGCCGCCGTCTGGGTCGCCGTCATCGGGTTCACCATCAACAGCAGCGCCTACCAGGCCGAGTACATCCGGTCGGCGCTGCAGTCCGTCGAGTCGGGGCAGATGACCGCCGCCAGGTCGGTCGGACTCTCCCGCCTGGAGAGCATCCGTCACGTCATCCTGCCGCAGGGACTCCGCTACGCCATCCCGGGGTGGACGAACGAACTCGTCTACCTCGTCAAGTACTCCTCGCTGGCGGCGTTCATCGCGGTCACGGAACTGTTCAAACGCGCCGACAGCATCGCCTCGGACACGATACGGGTCATCGACATCTACCTGTGGGTCGCGATACTCTACCTGGCGCTGGTGCTGACGCTGTCGGTGGCGATGAGCCGCTTCGAGGCGCGCGTCTCGATTCCCGGCGTCGGCAGTCCCGGCGAGCGCGACTGACTACATGAAATCGGAGAGACCGGCCTGCCCGTCGTCGGATTCGGCTGCCTCGTCGTCCCCGTCGTTCGCGGTACCCTCGTCTGTCTCGGCCGCCGTCCCGTCGGTCGCACCGAAGTCCGCCAGCGTCCCCCCGGCGTCGTCGCCGTCGTCGTCCTCGCCCGACTCCGCTTCCGCGGCGCTCCCCTCGACGGCCGCGAAGGCGCCGCCGGAGTGTTCGACCGCCTCGACCTCGCGCCGCTCCTCGGCCTCCTCGACGATGCCCTGGACCTTGTTCGTGGTCTTCCCGGACCCGGTGACGAAGGCGACGTGTTCGGCCTCCAGTTCGTAGCGGGCGGTCATCCGGACGGTCAACTCCCGGTTCTTGCAGTGGTGGGTCATCGCCGCGAGGTAGGGCACGATTTCGCGGCGAGCGGTGCCCGTCGAGACGCCGGCAGTCTTTGCGATTCGCTCGGCGACGTAGTCCCGCGTCGAGTCCCGCGAGGAGCGGTAGGGGGCGCCGCCGTAGCGGGTCCACCCGCCGCGCTCGGAGCGGCGGACCGACGCCACGCCCGCGGCCACGTTGTCGGTCGCGTACCGCCAGTAGGTGTAGTTCTGGGTCGCCCGGACCCGGCCCAGCCAGACGTCGGCGTCCGCCAGGTGCTCGTAGGCGTCGGCCAGTTCGGCCCCCTCGTACACCTTCGGGACCTTGTCCTCGATCCACAGCAGCAGGTCGTCGGGCGTCTCGTCGACGTTGTAGGCCGTCTGGAGGGCCTCCTCGGCCGATTCCTCCTTGAGGACGGCGTCGAGGAACGTGAAGATGTCCTCGGTCCGGTCGCGCTCGCCCTCGGTGGCCTCGGCCAGCACCGCGCCGTCCTTCACGCGGGACTGGAGGTCCTTGATGGCGCCCCGGAGGTCGCCGCGGTTCCGGTCGGCGATGGTCTCCAGCACCGACTCCTCGAAGGTGACGTCCTCCCGCCGGCAGATGTCCCGCAGGACCGGCACGATAGAGCGCGAAGAGATATCCCGGAACTCGATGTCACGGCAGGCGCTCCGGAGGCCGGAGGACATCTCGTAGTAGTCGTTGGCGATGAGGACGATCGGCTGGGTGGCCTCCTTGACCAGCCGCGTCATCGCGGCGGCGCCGCCGCGGTCCTTGTGGTGGTGGAGGTTGTCCGCCTCGTCGAGGATGACGAGCTGGCGCTCGCTGCCGAGCGTCGTGTTCGAGGCCGCCCGGCCCGCGAACCGCTCTATCTCGTCGGCGGTGCGGGCGTCGGAGGCGTTCATCTCGAGGACGGGCCAGCCCATGTCGTTGGCCAGCGCGTGGGCCGCCGAGGTCTTGCCGACGCCCGGCGAGCCGTGGAGGACGACCGCCTCGCCGTGCTCGTCCCACGTCTCGGCCCACTCCTTCAGGGCGTCGCGGGCCTTGTCGTTGCCCCGCACCTCCGACAGCGTCGTCGGGCGGTACGTCTCGGTCCAATCGACCATTAGCAGGTGGTTGGCTGGGGTGCGTTTAGTGGTTGCGGAGCGGTGCTACCGACGCCACTGGTCGAGCCAGACGAGTTCGTTCCTCAGTTCGTCGAGCGGATAGTGAGCGAAGATTCGTTCGAGGGTGCGGACGGCACTCTCGGGGTCGTCTCGAAGATAGTTCGCGTCGGTGTATATCACGATTCCCGCGTGGTCTACGGTGTCGGCGAGACTTCCCGCGAAGTCCTTCCTGTCGTGCGTGATGAACGGGAGACCGTTCTCACCGCAGAAACGGAGTAACTGCTCGTCGTCGGTAGCCTCTCCGAATGCTTCCCTGGCTTTGACGACCCCGTGTCCGTTCGACCGAAGGGTCGTGATGAATACGCTGGGAACGTGTTCGTCGGTGAGAACGGACACGGCTACTTCGCCGGTTCCGGGGGAGACAGGGACGCCTCCGCGAGGCTGACCTCGGCGTCCTCCTGCGAACGTCGAACCTCTCGCATCTCGTCGGGATGCTCGTGGTAGTACGCGAGGGCCGAGTACACTTCGCCTAGTGAGAGATCGAGCTGGTCAGCGACGTCGACGGGAGAGTGTTCGCCTTCCACTACCAGCTCGTAGACGTGGAGGACGCCCACCCGCGTTCCCTCGATGCGGGGGTCCCCACCGAGCACGTCGTCGGTTCGGACGATTTCGGCCATCACTCGAGGATAGGGCGGGTTCCAACATAAACCTCCGTGTACTGAGCCGGTTGACGCCTCTCGTGTACGTCATACACACGAGTTGGCCGATTGCTCCGTCCAGTCTGCCATTGCACGCGATTGGGAGGAGCCAGGTAAAGCCGTTGTGGAGCCTCGAGGAACCAGGGGCCGACCGGACGGCCGTCACCGCCCGGCCAGCCGCTCGCCGAGTTCCCGGAAATACGGCGTCACCGCGGCGTTGACGAGACCGACGACGACGAGCGTGCCACCCAGCGCGAGGTAGCTGCCGCCGTCGATCCTCGGCCACAGCCAGCCGCCGAAGGAGCCGACGAGCAGGCCGAGCGAGAGCCCACCGGCGGAACCGCCCTCGATGGACTCCAGGACGAACGTTCCAATCGCCACCGCGAGGAGACCGTAGAGGACGATGGGTCCCGGATTCGTGCTGACGAGGGCGACGAGCGCCGTCAGGATGCCCGAGACGGCGATGCCGTAGCCGACCCGTCGAAGCTGCTTTCGCTGCCGTTCGTCCGTCTCGCCGGACGCCGTCTCGTCGCTCATGCCCGACGGTTCGGCACGGCCGAGTTAGGGTTTACCCCCGACGGTCACTCCTGACCGGCGCTCGCCCCGGCGCTCGCGCGGGCCGCCGCCGCGGCCGCCTCGTCGGCCCGACGGACCAGCCTCGCCTCCAGGGTCGCCGGCTCGACGGTCGTCTTCGGCGAGTGCGAGAGCACGACGTGGGCCATCTCGACCGGCAGGTTCGCCTGCGAGACGACCGCGACGCCGTAGTAGGGGTGGCCGAGCAACTCGCCGAGTTCCGTTCGGTCGGTCGCATCGAACTCGTAGAGCTTCGAGACGTCGTGAATCAGCGCCCCCGCGAGGACGGTATCGAGGTCGATTTCGAAGTCGGGGTGCCGCTGCAACAGCGACTCCGCCAGCCCGACCGCACAGGCGGTCACGTCGCGGACGTGCTCGACGAGTCCGAACGGCTCGGCCTCCTCCGGCCGCGCTTCGGGCGGCAGCCACGGCTGCTGGGGCAACTCCTCGACGTCCAGCCCGTTGACGCCCGCCGCGGTCGTCCAGGCCGTCGCCACGCCGGTCCGCAGGCTGTCGTCCTCGATGCTCTCGATTTCGGGAAACACTCCCTCGATGTCCATGCGGCCGAAACGGCCGCCGCCGGCTAAACGCTGTGGGAACGCACCGGGCGTCAGGCCGCCGTCCCGGCGCCCACCGGCGGCAGGGCGTACTGGAGCGGGACGAAGACGACGAGGGCCACGAGACCCCCGACGGCCAGCGCGAGGGCCGCGCTCTCGACGACGAACCGGCTCCCGAAGGCGACGACGCCGCCGGCGTCCAGCGCCATCCCGGCGGCACCGCGGCGGGCGTACGCCCCGTCGACGTCGGCGGCCGTCGGCGTCGAGCGGTACAGGAAGTACGGGAGGTGCAACAGCGTCCCGACGCCGACGAGCAGGCCCACGACGCCACCGAACAGCACGTCCTCGAAGAGGAGGCGGCCGAGGTAGGCGAATATCGGGACGTTCCCGACGAGCGCCAGCTGTCCGAGCCGTTCCGGCGTGATCACGCCGTCATCGAGAGGGTCCTCGCTCATCCGGTGTGGCGTCGCACGACACCGTTCTAATTCTTTCCGTGGGATCGGCGTCGACCCGGAGGCGACCGCCCGTTCCGGGGTTTCGAATCCGAACGGGACGGCGGAAGTCACGCGTCGAGAACGCTCCACAGCGGCTCTCGATCGTCCAATTCGGGTCGGCCGGGCCGCGACCCGTGGATGGCGCCGGCCGGCTGGCGACGGGACGGTTCGGAAACCGAAGCGAGTGGCCCGCTGGACCCAGGAAAATCAATGGAAACCGCATTGAATAGTGGGTCCGTTGGTTCACTCGATGAACGGACGCGCCGGAAGCGCCGGACGAGTGGCGGCGGGTGCCGTCCGCCGTCCCGCGACCAAGGCGGGCTCACAGGACGGGAACCGATGAACCGGAACGACCGTCGCATCACCGGGTTCACGATGGTCGGTCACGGACTCGTCCACACCTACGAACTGGCCGTACCGATACTGGTGACCGTCTGGCTGGTCGAGTTCTCGGTCACGGCGGCGACGCTCGGCGCCGCCGTCTCCGTCGGGTACGCGCTGTTCGGTGCCGGCGCCATCCCCGGCGGCGTGCTCGCCGACAGGTTCGGCTCACGACGGCTCATCGCCGCCTGCCTGCTGGGGATGGGGCTGTCCTTCGCGCTGTTGAGTCTCGCACCGGGCGTCGGCGGTGTCGTCGTCGCCCTCGGCGCGTGGGGGCTGGCGGCCAGCGTCTACCACCCCGCGGGCCTGGCGCTCATCAGCAACGGCGTCGACGAGCGGGGCGCCGCCTTCGCCTATCACGGCATGGCCGGCAACGTCGGCATCGCCGGCGGGCCGTTCGTCGTGGCGCTGCTGCTCGTGCCGTTCGACTGGCGGACGGCCGTCCTCGTCCTGGCCGTCCCCGGCGTGGTGGCGGGCGTCGCCGGCCTCCGCGTCGACCTCGAGGAACACCGGACGGCGGAGATAGCCGACGGCGGCGAGGCACCCACGACCGAGGTCGAGTCGCTCCGCGACTTCGTGGCGGCCTCCCGGGGGCTGTTCACCGCCGGCTTCCTGACGGTGCTCGGCATCGTCCTGTTCAACGGGCTCTACTACCGCGGCGTGCTGACCTTCCTGCCGGAACTGCTCGGCGGGTTCCTGGCGCCGCTCGTCGGCGGCGAGACGCCCGCCGTCGGTCCGCTGTCGGCCGGGCCGGCGGCGGCCGAACTCGGCCTCTCCCGGTACCTGTTCACCGGGCTTCTCGTGGTCGGCGTCGCCGGCCAGTACGTCGGCGGTCGGCTCACCGACGCCGTCGAACCGGAGCGGGGACTCGCCGGGATGCTGGCCGTACTCGTCGCCGTCGCGCTGCTGTTCGTCCCCGCCGCCGGCGCGGCCTGGTCGCTCGTCGCCGTCAGCGCCGCCCTCGGCTTCACGCTGTTCGGTCTCCAGCCGCTCAGCCAGGCCACCATCGCGGCGTACTCGCCGCCGGACCGGCGCGGCCTCTCCTTTGGCTACACGTACCTGGCAATCTTCGGCGTCGGCGCCCTCGGCGCGTCGCTCGCGGGGGTCGTCCTCACCTACAGCACCCCCGCCACCGTCTTCCTGCTGTTCGCCGGGTTCGCGGCGGCGGCGCTGGTGCTGGCGTCGACGCTGGTGTTCGGCGACAGATAGCCGTCCGACCGGGGCGGCCGCCCCCGGGCCTACTCGCCCCAGTTGCGCCGCTCGGTCGGCCGCTCGGACAGCGCCATCACGTCGAGCGGTTCGTCCTGCGTCTCGATGGCCTCGATGGCGGCGCGGGCGCTCGGCACCGTCGAGAAGTAGGTGATGGTCTCCTCGACGGCGACCTCCAGCACGTCGCGGTCACGCGAGAAGATGACATCGACCTCGCCGTCCCGGAGCGCCTGGGGCAGGTCCTCGAAGTCCTCTTTCTCGTAGACGTCGAAGTGGCGTTCGGCGCCCTCCCGGATGTCGGAGATGTCCTCGTTCTTCTGGGACATCCCGCGCAGCGTCTCGAGGTCGACGACGGCGGTGCCCTCCGTCGGGATGGGCTTGCCGGTCGACGACTGCGCCTTCAGGTAGGCCTTGCCGAACGAGCGGGCGGTGCCCATCACCTCGCCGGTGGACTTCATCTCGGGACCGAGCCGGGGGTCCGACCCCGGCAGGCGGTCGAACGGGAGCACGACCTCCTTGACGGAGACGTGCTCGGGGACCTGCTCGTGGACGCGGAGTTCGTCGAGCGTCTGGCCGGCCATCACCTTCGCTGCCAGTTTGGCGATGGGGACGCCAGTCGCCTTCGAGACGAACGGGACGGTCCGCGAGGAACGGGGGTTGGCCTCCAGGACGTACACCTCGCCGTCACGCACGGCCAGCTGGACGTTCAGCAGGCCGACGGTGTCCAGCGCGCGCGCGATTTCGAGGGTCACCTCGCGGACGCGCTCCAGCGTCTCCTGTGACAGCGACCGCGGCGGAATCATGCACGCGGAGTCGCCGGAGTGGACGCCGGCGGCCTCGACGTGCTCCATGATGCCGCCGATGAGGACGTCGTCGCCGTCGGCCACCGCGTCGACGTCGAGTTCGACGGCGTCGGCGAGGAACTCGTCGACGAGGATGGGCTTGTCCGGCGCGACGCGAACCGCCTCCTCGATGTACTCCTGCAGTTCCTCGTCGGAGTAGACGACGTCCATCGCGCGGCCGCCCAGCACGTAGGAGGGCCGGACGAGGACGGGATAGCCGATGTCGTGGGCCAGCTCCAGCGCCTCGCTCTCGCTGGTCGCGGTGCCGCCCTCCGGCTGGCTGATTCCAAGCTCGTCCATCAGTTCGTTGAACCGGTCGCGGTCCTCCGCGAGGTCCATCGCCTCGACTGAGGTGCCCATGATTTCACAGTCGAGGTCGCGGCGCCGGAGTTCGTCCTCGAGCGGTTCGCCGACGTTGACGGAGGTCTGGCCGCCGAACTGGACCATCACCCCGTCGGCGTCGGTCTCCTCGACGATGTCGGCGACCTCCTCGGCGGTGATGGGCTCGAAGAACAGGCCGTCGGAGGTGTCGTAGTCCGTCGAGACCGTCTCGGGGTTGTTGTTGACGACGTGGGCGTCGATGCCGACCTCCCGGAGGGCACGGACGGCGTGGACGGCACAGTAGTCGAACTCGACGCCCTGCCCGATGCGGATGGGACCGCCGCCGACCACCACGACCGACTCGACGTCGCGGTCGACCTGGACCTCGCTCGCGCCCTGGCCCGTCGGCGGTTCACGCGCCGAGTAGTAGTACGGCGTGGAGGCGCGGAACTCGCCGGCGCAGGTGTCGACCTGTTTGTACGTCCGCCGGGAGGTCGCGTCCTCGACGTCGTCGACGGTGACGTCGCCGGACGCGACCCCGCCCGCCTCGCCGCCGTCGGGTTCGAGGCGCTGGCCCTCCTCGTCGTCGCCGTCGTCGACCTCCGAGGGTATCCAGGAGGCGTGGGTGTCGTTGAACTCCCCGCCGGCGATGGCGGTGACCTCCTGGTTCGTGAAGCCGGCGTCGGCGGCGGTCTGGAAGTCGCCGTCCTGTGCGGCGTCGGCGGCCTCGGCGATGCGCTTGAACCGCTCGACGTACCACTCGTAGATCCCGGTCGACTCGACGACCTCCTCGACGGAGTAGCCGCGGTCGAAGGCCTCGAACATCGCGTACGGGCGGTCCGGCGTCGGCGTCTCGAGGTACGCCGACTCGAGTTCCTCGTCGTCGACGGTCGTCCAGTCGACGGCCGGGTCGTACTCCGAGGAGCGCAGCGCCTTCAGCAGCGACTCCTCGAAGGTCCGGCCGATGGACATCGCCTCGCCCGTCGACTTCATCGCCGGGCCCAACTCGAACTCGACGTCGGAGAACTTGTCCTTGGGCCACCGCGGCACCTTCGTGACCACGTAGTCGATGGCGGGTTCGAAGGCGGCGGTGGTCTCGCCGGTAATCTCGTTGTCTATCTCGTGGAGGCGCTTGCCCATCGCCACCTTGGCGGTGACGCGGGCGATGGGATACCCGGTCGCCTTCGAGGCCAAAGCCGACGAGCGGGAGACGCGGGGGTTGACCTCGACGACGCGGTACTCGCCGGAGGGCGTCCCGTCGTCGCGCCAGGCGTGCTGGATATTACAGCCGCCCTGGATGCCGAGTTCGCGGATGACCTTCAGCGCCGAGTCCCGCATCTCCTGGTGGGCCTCGTCGGGGATGACCTGCGACGGGGTGACGACCGTCGACTCGCCGGTGTGGATGCCCATCGGGTCGATGTTCTCCATGTTGCAGATGATGATACAGGAGTCGTCGGCGTCCCGCATCACCTCGTACTCCAGTTCGACCCAGCCGGCGATGGACTCGGTGATCTGGACCTCGTGGTTCCGGGAGAGCTGGAAGCCCTTGCGGACGATTTCGCGGAGTTCGTCCATGTCGTCGACGACGCCGGAGCCGGAGCCGCCCAGCGTGTAGGCGGTGCGGGCGATGACGGGGAGGCCGCCGACGGCCTCGACCGCCTCTTCGAGTTCGTCCATGGACTCGATGGTCTCGGAGCGACAGACCGGTTCGTCGATCTTCCGCATCCGCTCGCGGAACAGTTCGCGGTCCTCGGTGGCGTAGATGGTGTCCAGCGGCGTCCCCATGATGTCGACGTCGTGCTCGTCGAGGACGCCCTGTTCGGCGAGTTCGGCGGTGACGTTCAGCCCGGTCTGGCCGCCCAGTCCCGCGATGACGCCGTCGGGCTTTTCCTCGCGGACGACCTCGGCGATGGCCTCTGGCGTGATGGGTTCGACGTACACCTTGTCGGCCATCTCGGGGTCGGTCATGATGGTCGCGGGGTTGGAGTTGACGAGGACGACCCGGGCGCCCTCCTCCTGGAGCGCCCGGCACGCCTGTGCGCCGGAGTAGTCGAACTCCGCGGCCTGTCCGATCTGGATCGGTCCACTGCCGATGAGCAGGATGGTGCGGTCCTCGTCGTCGGTCATTACCCCCATCGAGTTCGCACATCGTAATAAGCCCGGCGAAAAGATGCGGATTTCGTAGCGCAAGTACGAATTTCGAATCGTGCGAGCCTCGCCGGAAGCGGGCCGGAACCGGACGAACTCCGGCCGCAGGGCTGACGAGCGTTCGGAAAACGCGACCTCGGGTTACGAGGTTCGCACTGCTGGACCAGAGCGACGGATACGGCCACCCGCTCCCGTGCCGCCGACCCTCAGCTACCTTCGCCGAGTCGGTAGCGGTACGGCTGGCCGTCGATGACCTCGACCTCGCCGGCCTCGGCCTCCCGACCGAGGACGGTCGCAACGCGGTGAGCGCTGTCGAACTCCTCGCCGTGCTCCTCGAGCAGGTTCAGTATCTCCCGGGCCGTCAGCGGCTCCTCGGGGTCCGCCTCCGAGAGTACGGACCGTATCCGCTCGAACTCACCCCGGCGTATGCGCATGTTCTTACGCATGGGCCGGCGTACCATAACACCCCGTCAGACAATCGTCGGACGCCCGACTGACGAAAACCGGGAGACGGGACGCTGGTCGCTCGCGTGGGAACGTCTGACAATTCGCCGCAAAACTGTGTTACACCGTGACACGTCTACACCGGCGTGTCGACCTCGGACTCGAAGTCCCGCTCGGCGCGGTACTCCTCGACGAAGGTCTCGACGTCGAACTCCAGCATCTGCTCTTCGAACTCGGTGGCGGTCGACTCGTCGCCGTGACTGACCGCGTGCTCCATCAGCTCGACGAGCAACTCGACGACGATTTCGTGGAGGCGACGGGAGTCGAAGCCGGTCACCCACAGCAGCGCGTAGCCGACGTGGCCGTCCTCGGCGACGTCGGCGACGGCGACCTCCTCGGGGAACTCCTCGAGAACGATGCCCATCACATGCGGCGTCCCGAACTCCGGGAACTCGTCGTCGGTCTCGACGGTCTCCCGGAGCACGTCCACGATGGACTCGGGAACGAACCGCGAGACGGGGTGGACGTCCACGACGACGGCGTGGCGCTCCCCGCAGTCACACCGGATTTCGCGCATCCCCATGTCGAGGTCGTGGGCGTGAATCGTCTCGCCACAGGGAAGTTCCAGGCTCCCGGAGCCGCCGCCGGGCACGCGCGGTTCTGCCATACCGCCACTCGGCGTCGAACCCGGTTAAAAACAGCGTTCCCGCCCGACCCCCCGTCGGGGGACTCGTCACTCCCGTCGTCGTGGCCGTGGTGGTCGTCGTCCCCGTCGGTCGTGGTGGCCGGGCATCGAGCGAGGGTTGTCCGGGCCGTACGGAACCGGACCGAACTCGACCGACTCGTCATGAAGACGCCACTCGGCGGCGCCCTGGGTGGCAGCGAGAAGGCGGTGTCGCGGAGCCTCGGTCGCGTCGGGGGTACTTCGTGTACGCGCTGGCGCTACTCGCGGCGGCGGACGCCCTCGCGGTCGAACTCCTCTCGGAGTGGATCTCGGCCGCGGTCTCGTACCTGCCGGCGTTCGTCGCCGGCGCGCTCATCATCGTCGTCGGGTTCGTCCTCGCGGACTTCGTCGCCGACGTCGTCGCACACACCGAGACCGTCACGGAAACCAGCTACACCGATGTCTTCGCCGACGGACTGCGCGTCTTTCTCTACTTCGTCGTGACCGTCATCGGGCTGGGGACGATGGGCGTCGACGTCCGAATCCTCAACACGTTCGCGCAGGCCGCCGCGTGGGGCCTGGCCGCCGGTGTCGCGCTCGCTATCGGCATCGCGTTCGGGCTCGGCGGCCGGGACTACGTCGCTGCCAACATCGGCGACTGGCTCCCCGGGCGCGCCCCCGACACCGAGCCGGCCCCCATGGGCCAGCCCGACGGTGGCGAGGAGTCCACCGACTGACCGGCCCGGCTACTCGTCTTCGTCCCCTTCCCCTTCGTCCTCTTCGTCTTCTCGGTCCTCGTCGTCCTCGTCCCCTTCCCCTTCGTCCGCGTCGTCCTCGTCATCTTCTTCTTCCTCTTCGTCACTGTCGCTGTCGTCGCTGATTTCCTCGTCGTCCTCCCGCGGCTCTTCGTGTTCGTCGTCGTCGACTGCCACGGCCTCGATTTCGGCTTCGATCTCTATCTCGAGACCGTCCGTCGACAGTTCCGCCTCGGCTTCCTCGGTGTCGCCGACCGCTATCTCGAGTTCGTCGCCGTCGACCTCTACCTCGACTTCTATCTCCACGTCGAGTTCGGTGTCAGTCATACCCCCGAACGTTCGTCCTACCGGATCAATAGCGCTGTGGTCGGACTACTCGGGGATGTCCTCGGGTCCGAGCGCGCCGTCGTAGGGGTCGCCCGCCGTCCTCTCGGCCTCGTCCGGTGGCTCTCGCTCGGTCAACTGTAGGTAGCCGCGGGTGACGGCGGCGGCTCCGAAGGCCGCGAGCACGCCGCCGATGGCGGCCGAGACGACGGTCGCGGCGACGGCCGAC
This sequence comes from Natronomonas marina, assembly GCF_024298905.1. Lineage (NCBI taxonomy): Archaea > Methanobacteriati > Methanobacteriota > Halobacteria > Halobacteriales > Natronomonadaceae > Natronomonas > Natronomonas marina. The sequence continues at coordinate 2,119,558 of NZ_CP101154.1, read as the reverse complement.
ACCGGCGCGAGGACCAGGCTGGCCATCAGATCGATCTGCGAGACGACGACCACGAGCAACCCGAGCGCGAACACGTTGAGCCGGTTGCCCTTCGTCAGGCGCCAGGAGGCCGCCAGGGCGTCGACGAAGTTCTCGTCTTCGAGGGCGATCCGCTGCCGGAGGAAGTAAAACACGACGGCGAAGAAGAGCCCGGGGACCAGGAGGAACACGGAGCCGACCGCGATGAGCCCCCAGACGACGATACCGCCGACGAAGCCGTTCAGCGTCGCCAGCCCGAGACCGCCAGTGGCGTCCCCGAGGGCGACGGCTTCGGGGTCGTCGGCCGCAAACGCCCGGACCGCGACGATCGAGACCGCCTCCGCGAGAAACGCGACCACGAGCAGCCCCCCGGCGGCGACCGAGAGCGGCACTCCCAGCGCCAGCGGGGACGTCTCTCTGACCGTCTGGAGTTGCGTCTCGAGGACCTCTATCTGTCGGTCGTACTCCGCCTGGGTCAGGTCGAGTTGCTCCGGCGATGCTGCCCGGAACGTCTCCAGCATCGCCTCCAGGGCCTCGATCTGGAGCGTCTGCGAGAGGACGGCCGACACGAGCGCCACGAGGGCGAAGACGACGGCGAGCGAGAGGCCGGCTCGGGTGGAGAGCCGCGAGAGCCCCTCGCCGAACGCCTCGCCGATATCCAGCGACATATCCGACCCACCGCTCGCCCACTACTTAAAAACGTCCGTACGCCGCCCCGGTAGTGCTACGCGTCACCGACGGCCGATCCTCAGGGCCAGTCGTCGCGGCCCTCGTCGTCGACCGTCTCGTCGTCGGTCTCGGGATCGCCCAGTTCCCACCCGGCGGCCTCGGCTGCTCGCTCGACCGGCAGGAACTCCCATCCGACCTCCTCGGCGAGGGTCTCGTCGCCGTCGTCGACGCCGACGAAGACGTGCCGCTCGGTGTCGAACTGGGTCTTGACGTTCTCGAGGCTCTCCTCGCGGCCCCGGGGCCCCGAGAAGAAGTCCTGTCGGATCCGGTTCTTCCGGGTGAAGTTCGTCACGACGTAGGTCGGCTTCTCCGAGACCACCCCGACGTACTCGCTCCAGGTGCGGGCGTCGGAGAACACCTCCTCCGGCCGCGCCAGCCGCTTGAGCGCCTCGAGTTCGAACGCGAGCGTCATGTCCGTAGAGCCGCCGCCATCCATACACGAATCGGGGACTCGCCCGGAGAAAACACTTTGGATATACGCCCCCCTCACTCGGAATCGCCTGACGGGTGTCCGGCAGTTGGCAGTCGTGTCCTACCAGTACCGTTGCTGCACACTGTCGTCGTCTGCGTATATGCGGTAGGTCTGTGCCTGGGTCCATTCGTCGGGATCCGTTTGGTCGCCGACCCGGTCACAGGGGTCGTATATCGAGGTGCTAGACGTGATGTCGAGGGTGCAGTCTTCGCCTCCGGGGACGTTCAGTTCGAAGGTACCCTGGACCTTCGTTTTTGACCGCTGGTGGCTGTTGTCGGCTGTCCGCCGGTTGTGACTCATCGTGGCGGTGGCCGTCCCGTTACCCTGGTAGTCCGAGAGGTCCACGATAGCTGCGGCAGTTATCAGGATATCGATCGGTTGCTCGATGGCAGCCGCCAGCGTGTCCACCGCGATTGCGCCACAGCATCCCAATTGATTTCGACTTCTTTACCGTTCTCGGATGGGTATATGCCGCTGTTGGGTTCACAGAAATCGATGCTCGTAGAACTGTTATCCGAATCGACTTTGAACTCGTGGCTGGTGATGCAGTCGTTTTCACGCCAGGCGTCGGAACTCGAGTCGCTGGTCACTTCCGCCGCGGCCGTGGTCTGGAAGTGCAGCGCGCTCGCAGTACCGACCATCCCGGTCCCCCCGGCAGCGCCGGCGACCCCCACCGACGGCCGCTACGGGATCAGCACGACCTTGCCGGAGGAGTTGCGGTCCTCGATGAACTCGTGGGCCTCGGCGGCGGCCTCGAGGTCGAAGGTGTGGCCGACCTGGACCGCGAGGGTGCCGTCCCCGAGCAACTGGGTTAGCTCCGGCACCGCGCCCATCACGCGCATCGGCTTCTCGGCGATGGCGCGCCCGAGGTGGTAGCCGATGACGGTCTTGTTGCCGAACAGCAGGTCGGCGGTGTTGGGCCGGCCGGGTTCGCCGGCGGCCGCGCCGAACGAGACCATCCGGCCGAAGGATGTCAGGGCGTCGAGGCTCCGGTCGGTCGTCTCGCCGCCGATGCCGTCCAGTACGAGGTCGACACCCTCGCCGTCCGTGATGTCGTCGACCCGTTCGACGAAGTCCTCCTCGGTGTAGCGGATGCCGTGATCCATCCCCAGGTCCGCGGCCATCTCGAGTTTCTCGGGGGTTGAGGCGGTGCCGAGCACCGTCGCGCCGGCGTCGTCGGCCAACTGGACCGCCGCGGAGCCGACACCGCCCGCTGCGGCGTGGACGAGGACCGTCTCGCCTTCCTCGAGGCCGCCCCACTCGTGGAGGCAGTTGTGGGCGGTGAGCCACTGGACGGGGAAGCCGGCGGCCTCCTCGAAGCTCATGTCGCCGGGAATATCGAGCAGGCCGCGCGCGTCGGCCAGCGCGTACTCGGCGTACCCGCGCCCCTCGACGAGCGAGACGACGGCCTCGCCCTCCTCGCGGTTGACCCCCTCGCCGACGGCGTCGACGACGCCTGCGACCTCCATACCGGGGACGTAGGGCGGCTTCGGACCGCCCTGGTAGTGGCCGCGGCGCTGCATGATGTCGGCGAAGTTGATGCCGGCCGCCCGGACCTCGATACGGACCTGGCCCTCGCCGGGGTCCGGTACCTCCGCTTCCGATACCGTCAGCGCGTCGGCGTCGCCGTACTCCGTGACCTCGATGGCTCGCATCGACATGGACGGACCTGCGGCCCCCGACCTTATCAATGTAAGCAAGCCGACGGAGATGAACAAAGAGTGTTAAAGCCACCCGGCGACGCCGGGGACCGTCTCCGTCCCGGGAGGGTGCCGCTCAGGCCCGTCCCTCGAGTTCGCAGAAGAGGGCGTCGCCGCCGGTTCGGTCGCCGTTCGGGGTCGGCACCGGCTCGCGCTTGTGGCCGTTCTCGAGGACGCGGTGGGCGTAGCGAGCGACGAACGACTCGTCGACGCCCAGCGTGGCGGCGGTGCCCTCGACGCCGAGGTCGTTCTCGACGAGTTCGTGGAGGATAACGTCGAGCAGGCCGTACGGGGCGCCCAGTTCCCTTCGGTCGGTCTGTCCGGCCCACAGTCCCGCAGTCGGCGTCTTCTCGACGATGTCGGTCGGCACGTCGAGGTGCCGCGCCAGCGCACGGACCTCGGTCTTGTAGAGACCGGCGATGGGACGTATGTCGGCGGCGCCGTCACCGTGCTTCGTGAAGTACCCGAGCAGGAGTTCCGTCCGGTTCGAGGTGCCACAGACCAGCCGGCCGGTCACGTTCGCGGCGTAGTAGGCCACGACCATCCGCAGGCGGGCGATGACGTTGCCGATGGCCCGGCGGTCCGCCTGCTCGGATATCTCCGGCGCCACCGCGTCCTCGAACATGTCGAGCATCGGCTGGAGTTGGATCTTCGTCGGCTCGACACCGAGGCGCTCGACGACCGACTGGGCGTCGATGGTGTTCTCCGCGTCCGTCAGCGTACACGGCAACACGAGCGCCGTCACCGCCTCCGGGCCGAGAGCCTCGACGCAGAGATGCGCCGAGAGCGTCGAGTCGATGCCTCCGCTCACCGGGACGACGACGCCGTCGGCGTCCGCCCCGTCGACCTGGTCCCGGAGGAACGACACGATCTCCGCACGGAGCGTCTCCAGTTCGCTTTCCTCGGTGCGGAAAGCGAGTTCCGGGATCTCCTCGACCGAGGTTATCATTCCCGGTGGTCGTCGGTCGAGACGTGCAGCACCGGGTGGTCGAAATCGGCCGTTCCAGTCGCGTCGGATTCTACGGACATTTGTTCTTTAAACACGCCACAATGGTGTGGTATATCGAATTTAAATCTTTCTACACCACATGTTCGTACACTCAATACTGTAATAGGTGTGAATAAGGGGAATAGAAAAGACACAGCAGTCGCCCGCCGCGTCGACCGGTCGCTCCGTATACATTTAAGCCGATACGGGCGTGGTGTGTCGGTATGACGCACGACTGTTCGTTCCTGTCCGACCTGGACCTCGACGGTGCGGTCTCGTTCGACGAGTCGGCCCGCGAGAGCCACGCCGCCGACTGGGTGGCACAGGAGGCCGGCCTGGGCGTCACCCCCGACGCCGTCGTCTGGCCGGCCTCGACTGCCGACGTCTCGGCCGTCCTCGAGGCCGCCAGCGAGCGCGAGGTGCCGGTCACCCCCTACGCCGCCGGCACGTCGCTGGAGGGCAACGCCGTCCCGCTGTTCCGGGGAGTCAGCATGGACATGACGCGGATGAACGACGTCCTCGATGTCCGGCCCGACGACTTCCAGATCGACGTCGAACCGGGCGTGATGGGCAACGTCGTCGACGACACGGTCGCCGAACACGGGATGTTCTTCCCGCCGATGCCGTCGTCGGCGAACCTCTCGACTGTCGGCGGGATGATCGTCAACGACGCCTCCGGCCAGAAGACCGTCAAGTACGGCGAGGTCGCCGACTGGGTGCTCGAACTGGAGGTCGTGCTCGCCGACGGCACCGTCCTCGAGGCCGGCAGCAAGGCCGTCAAGACCTCCTCGGGCTACAACCTCAAGGACCTCGTCGTCGGCAGCGAGGGCACGCTCGGCGTCGTCACCCGCGCGACGCTGGAACTGGAGGGCCGTCCCGAGCAGATCAAGGGCGGCCGCGCCGTCTTCGAGTCGATGGACGACGCCGCCGAGGCCGTCTACGACGCCGTCCGCTCCGGCGTCGACACCGCGAAAATCGAGCTCATCGACCCGCTCGCGGCGGAGATGGCGAACGACTACTTCGACACCGGCCTCCCCGAGGGGGCGATGATCTTCTTCGAGTTCCACGCCAACCACGGCATCGACGAGGAGATCGACTTCTTCGAGACTATCCTCGAGGCCCACGACGTCGCCGAGTTCGAGATTGCCAGCGACGACCGGATGGACGAGATATGGCGCGCCCGGGACGAACTCGCCTTCGCCGTCCAGCAGTACGACCCCGACCTCGAACCCCGCCATCCCGGCGACGTCACCGTCCCAATCAGCAGGTACCCCGACATCGTCCGCTACGCCAAGGACCTCGCCGACGAGCGGGACCTCCTCTTGCCCTGCTTCGGACACGCCGGCGACGGCAACGTCCACTACGCCGCCCTCGTCGACCCCGACGACGCCGAGGCCGAGGCCCGCGCCGAGGACGTCTACGACAGCATCGTCGAGCGGGCCATCGAGTGGGGCGGCACGGCGACGGGCGAACACGGCATCGGCATGGGCAAGCGCAAGTTCCTCGAACTCGAACACGGCAAGGGCGGCGTCCAGGCGATGCGCGCCGTGAAGGGCGCGCTCGACCCCAACGACATCCTCAACCCGGGCAAGATGTTCCCGGAGACGGAGACGGAGGGCGGCCGCGTCGAGTTACCGGGCCGATAGTCCCGATGCAGGACCCGGTGGCGCGGGCCGGCGTCGCCAGCCGCCCGACCGCCATCGGGATGATGCCGGACCCCGGAGTGGTCATCGGTCTCGCGGACGCCAGGTGACGCACGTCGACCCGACCGAGGCGCCCCCGACTGCGGCGACCCCGCGAACGCGTCAGCGGAACGGGCGCCGGTCGGCGGCGTACGACGCGGCCGACCGGTAGAGGTTCTCGGCCATCAGGCTGGCGGCCTGCTCTGCTCGCGCCGCGTACACGCGGTTGACGGCGGGCGCGACCGACTCGTCCTCCGGGGCGGCCTCCAGCGCGAAATCGGCGAGGTGGCCGGCGAGCCGGAACTCGCCCGCGTCCGCGAGTTCCTCCGCGCGGGCGGCCAGGGCCTCGGCGCCGCCCCCGAGCGACGCGACCTCCGAGGCGAGGGCCGCGCGTCGTGCCGGCTGTAACTCCGACGGCCGACCGCTCCACCAGCCACCGTAGCGGCGGATCACCGAGCGAACGACGAACTCCGGGTCGTCGTACTGTGGGGCGAGCCACTCGGCGTCGGTCTCGGGGTAGTCCACGTCGTGGACGATGTCGACGTGGGGTGGCGAGCCGTCGTTCAGGGCCGCGAGCGCGTCCTCGACCAGCGCCTCGAGATAGGCCGCGGTCCGGACGAGGCGCGTCCGGATCGCGTCCGGGTCGTCGACGATCGGGTCGCCGTGACCCGGACAGAGGTGCCGCGCGTCCTCTGCGGCCATCTCGCGGAGCGCGTCGATCCACTCGTCCGGATACCGCTGGACCTTCTGCGGGTTGCCCGCGTTCGGGCAGGCGCCGATCGAGAAGTCCCCGGGGCAGAGCACCTCGCGGTCCGGGCAGTACAGCCAGGTGTGGTCGTCGGTCTCGCCGCGGGCGTGGTGGAGTTCGAACCGCTCGCCGCCGACCGTGAGGACGAGGTCGTCGCGGTACTCGGTGGTCGGCGGGTAGTCGGGCCAGCCGAACGGCGACCCCTCCTCGTACATCGTGTCGGCCAGCTCGACCGTGCCGCCGAACTGGCGGGCGTTGATGGCCTCGTTGTGGTCCCGCGTCCGGGCGTAGCGCGCGAACCGCTCGGCGACGGCCTCGTGTGCGACCACCTCGGGATCAGACTGACCCTCGAGGAGGTACGGCGCCAGGCCGTAGGCGTGATCGACGTGGCCGTGCGTGTAGACGGCGGTGTGGACGGGCGCGTCGGTGTACTCGCGGAACGCTTCGGCGATGTGCGGGGCGAGCCGCTCGAGACCGGTGTCCACGAGGACGAGCCCGGCGTCCGTCTCGAAGGCGGTGACGCCGCTGAACAGCGGACAGAAGTACGTTCGATCGGTCACCCTGACGACCTCGGGGTCGCGCACGCCGGCCTCGACGGCCGCGACCGTCTCGATCGCGTTTTCGACCATGTGGGCCGCTCGACACGCCGCCCCGTAATCGTTGCGTCGAGTGCGCTGCATCGGTCGCTCGGCCGCTGGCGTCGTGACACCGGTCCCGACCAATAAACGCCCTCCCATGCGACGGTAAACCGCTTAGCCGGTCGTGCCGCAACACCGTGGTATGCGACACGCCCACCTCGACGAGGAACACGAGATGATACGGGACTCCCTGCGGGAGTTCCTCGAGGCCGAAATCGCGCCGGACCTGCCGGAGGCCGACCGCGAGCCGATGAGCAAGGACGAGGCTATCCAGTACCAGCAGATGCTTGGCGAACTCGGCATCGGGCCGGGCGACGTCGAGGGCGACGGGTTCGCCGACCCGCTCACCTACGCCGTCACGAGCGAGGAGATCTCCCGTATCTGGCCCTCGCTCAACGTCACGCTGAACATGTCCTTCCCGACGCTGTTCGCCGCATACGCCGGCGAGGAAACCCAGGACGCGCTCGGTGACAAACTCGACGACGGCTCGTGTATCGGCTGCATGGCGGTCACGGAGCCGGACGGCGGCAGCGACACGCGCAGTCCCGCCACGACCGCCGAGAAGGACGGCGACGAGTACGTCATCGACGGCGAGAAGACGTGGGTATCGAACGCCCCCATCGCGGACATGGCGCTGGTCGTCGCTCACGACGAGGAACTGGGCCAGCGGGACTTCTTCATCGTCGACTGCGTCACCAACGACGTCGAGACGCGCGAACTCCACAAACTCGGCTGGAACGGCTCGCCGACGGGCCAGATATTCTTCGACGAGGTGCGCGTTTCCGAGGACAACAAACTGATGAACGCCGTCACGAACATGGTCGCCTCCGGGGAGTCGGACATCACGGACAACGAGATGTTCCAGACGCAGAACCCGCTGAACGCGATGTTCTCCTACATGCGGACGGGGATGGCGGCGATGTCGGTCGGCATCATGCAGGCCGCCTACGAGGACGCCCTCAACTACGCCAAGGAGCGGGAGGTGTTCGGCGGGCCCATCGGCGGCCACCAGCTCGTCCAGGAGAAACTGTACGAGATTCGCGCGGGGCTGGAGACCGGCCGGCTGCTCACCTACGAGACGGCCCGGAAGGTCGGCGAGGGCGACCCCGAGGCGCGGATGTTCTCCTCGCTGGCGAAGGGGTGGGTCTGCGAGAAGAGCGTCGACGTGACCGACACGGCGCTGCAGGTCCACGGCGGCAACGGCCTCTCCGAGGAGTACCCCCTCGAACGGTACTACCGCGACGCCCGCACGATGACGATTCCCGACGGCACGACGGACATCCAGAAGCTCGTCGTCGGCAAGGAGCTGACCGGCGTGAGCGCCTACAAGTGAGGTCCCTCGGGGTCACCGGCGGCGAATCCCGGCCCCGGGGGACACGAGAGGCGGTTCGCTTTTCTACGTCGGCGCTGAACGGCGGGCATGGACCAGCGGGAACTCGAGTTCGCGGCCGGGGCCATCCGCGACGCCGACTCCGTCGTTGCGATGACCGGCGCCGGCGTCTCGACGGCCTCCGGCCTCCCCGACTTCCGCTCGGAGGACGGCCTCTGGACGGAGTACGACCCCCAGGAGTTCCACGTCTCGCGGTTCCGGGCGGACCCGGAGGGCTTCTGGCGCGACCGCGCGGAACTCGTCGAGGAGATGTTCGGCGACGGCGTCGAGCCAAACGCCGCCCACGAGGCGCTCGCACGGCTCGAGACCGGCGGCGTTCTCGACGGCCTCGTCACGCAGAACGTCGACGGGCTCCACCAGGCGGCCGGTAGCGAGGACCCCGTCGAGATCCACGGCAACGGCCGCCGCGTCGTCTGTACGGGCTGTAACCGCCGTCAGGACGCTGACCCCGTCTTCAAGCGGGTCCGGGAGGGGACCGTCCCGCCGACCTGCGACCACTGCGACGAGGTGCTGAAACCCGACGTCGTCCTCTTCGGCGAGCAGTTACCCGACCATGCGCTGTTCCGGGCGCAGTCGCTCTCGGAGTCCGCCGACACCTACCTCGTCGTCGGCTCCTCGCTCGCCGTCGAGCCCGCCGCCTCGCTGCCGCGGACGGCGGCCGAGCGGGGCGCCACCATCGTCGTCGTCAACCTCGAGGAGACGGCCATCTCCGACCGCGCCGAGTACGACTTCCGGGCGGACGTCACCGAGGCGCTGCCCCGGCTGGCGGACGCGGTCCTGGAGTAGCCCCCGAGGTACCCCTCCGTAGCTCGGGAGCACAAGCCGTCCGAGCGTGAGGATGCCGGCGAACGTACCCCGAGCGTACCTTTTTGTAGGTCGGGAGCGTTCGGCAACCCGCCATGGAGTACGAAGTGATCGACCTCGAGGAGGCGCCCGTGACCGACCTTTCGGAGATAGAGGCCCTACCGCCGGACCTGGACATAAAGCCCGTCGGCGACCTGCTGGGGCTCGAGGAGATGCGGGTGACGGTGTGGTACTTCGAGCCGGGAGAGGAGATACAGTACCACGCTCACAGCGAGCAGGAGGAGCTCTACTACGTCGTCGAGGGGGAGTTCTCGCTGAAACTCGGTCGCTCCGGCGAGGAGGAGTACGTCGACGTCGAGGAGGGGGCGCTGTGGGCTGCCGGCCCGAAGATCGGCCACGGCCACCGCTACACCGGCGACGACCGAGGGGTCGTCCTCTCGGTCGGCGCGCCGCCGGTCGAGGACCCCGGGCTCAACCCCCACGATATAGACGAGTGAGCGGCCGCGACGGTCCTGCCGGAGTCAGAACGCCGCCTCGACCTCCTCGGGCGAGTCGGCGTCGCCGTAGGTCGTCTCGAGGAACTCGAAGATGCGCGACGACTGGCTCATCGAGACGCCGTAGTCGTCGTCGACCACGACCGGCACCTGTCGCTGGCCGGTGATGGCCTTCACCTCGTCGCGCTTCGAGTGGGGACCCTCGACCCAGACGCTGTCGTACTCGAGGTCCAGTTCGTCCAGTTTGTCGACGACGAACTCGCAGAACGGACAGCCCTCCAGCCGGTAGAGCGTGATGGACATACCCACACCTTCGGCCGCCGGGGCAAAAATCCGGCGCCGCCCACGGACACCGTGTTTAAGTTCCGACGGTCGGATGTGGCCGTATGCCACCGTCAGTCGGCGAGCGGGCTCCGGCGTTCGAGGCACTGCTGTGTGACGGCGAGACGTTCAGGGCGACGGCGTTGGCCGACCGCATCGGCGAGCGGGGGGCGGTCCTCGTCTTCGACGGCTTCGTCTTCTCGGCCATCGCACAGAACTGGTGGATTCGCTACGAGAAGGCCGACTGGGACGCCTTCGACGGCGTCACCGTCTCCGGCGTCGTCCGGGACGGTCCCTACTCGATCAACGAGTTCCTCAGGCAACTCGACAGCCCCTTCTCGATTTTCTCCGACCTCGAGGGCGACGTCGCCTCGGCGTACGACCTCCTCGTCGAGCGCGAGGGGATGGCTGGCACGAGAACGCCCCGCCGAGCGATATTCGTCCTCGACGGCGAGGGCGTCGTCCGGCACGCCTGGGACACCGACGAGTGGATTCATCCGGTGCCCCGCGAGGAGATAGAGACGGCCGTCGAGGACCTGCCCGCTCAGTAAAAGGCGCCGACGACGGCGGTCGGCACGCCGACGGCCAGTCCGTACGCGATACCGCCGACGAGAGCGCCGCCGACCGCGCCACCGACGACGAGGGAGAGGGCGACGCCGACGACCGCGTACCCGACCGCCAGCAGGCCGCCGGCGACGGCGGCGGTCTTCGCCCGGTTGCGCTCGGTCCCGCGGACCGACTGGACGAGCGACCGGACCCGGCCGGTCACGCCGGATCGGGTGCTGCGTCCGGCACGGAGGCCTGCGACGCCGACCGCGACGACGGGGATAGCGACGCCGGCGGTCGCCTCCGGCGGCACGGCGTGGGCGCGAACGTAGGCCGCGGCCGCGCCGTCGACCCCGCTCCTGTCGACGACGCCGACGACGACAGCCGCGAAGGTGAGCGCCCAGCCGACCAGCCACGCGACCGCGCCGCGCACGACGCCCCTGAGCAGTCCCAGCATGGTCGGCCCGACGACGACGGGGAACTAATCGGTTCCGGCCGCCGCCGGACCGTCCGCGAGACGCTCGTACAGCGGGCGGGTCAGCCGCTCGACGTGGAAGGTCCGCTCGTCGTTCTCGTAGACGGCGAGTTCGGGCGCCTCGCGGTAGCGGTACACCTCGATTCGCTGGCGGTCTCCCTCCAGGCCGCGGGAGGTGGCTGGCGCGAACGTGACCACGTCGACGACGGGGTGGCGGTCCCAGTCGGTCGCCGCCAGTTCCGCACGGACGGTTCGCGGCCACGGCGGAGCGGCGGACCGGAGCGACATCTCAGTTCACGCCGAGTTCCTTGGCGATGGTGTTCAGCTGGATCTCGTCGGTCCCCTCGACGATGCGGAGGATGCGGGCGGTCTGGAGTTCGTCCATGAAGGGGTTGTCCTCGGAGAGGCCGTTACCGCCGTGAACCTGGACGACGTCGTCCGCGATGTCGAACATGACGTTCGAGGCGAGGTACTTCACGATGGAGGACTCCTGGATGGCCTGTTCGCCGTTGTCCATCAGCCACGCGAGCCGGAGCGCGGCGGCGTCCGCGGCGAAGGCGTTGGCCCGAGCGCGGGCGAGTTTGTGCGAGATTCCCTGGAACTTGCCGATGGGTCGGCCGAACGCCTCCCGCTCGTTTGCGTACTCGACGCCTTGCTCTATGAGGAACTCGGCGTGTCCGAGCGCCCGTCCGCCGATCTCGAGTCGTCCGAGCGAGAGGAACTCCATGGCGTCGTAGAAGGCGCCGTCCTCCGTACCGAGCACCCGGTCGTCGGGAATCCGCACCCCGTCGAGGGCGATTTCGCCCTGCATGCCCGTCATCCCGACGGCGTTGTTCAGCGAGGCCACCTCGTACTCGTCGTCCTCGACGATGAAGCAGGTGATGCCGCCGTACCGCCCCATCTCCTCGATGGGCGAGGTCCGGGCGAACACCTGCACGAAGTCGGCGTACGGCGCGTTGGTTATCCACTGCTTGCGGCCGTCGAGCACCCACTCGTCGCCGTCCTTCTCGGCGGTCGTCGACATGTTCGGCGAGTCCGAGCCGACGCCGGGCTCCGTCTGTGCGAAGGCGGTCGACTTCTCGCCGCGGACGCAGGGCTTCAGGTACTCCTCGATTTGCTCGCCCTCGGCCTGTGCCAGCAGTGGCTTCGGTCCCTCCGGCCCGGCCAGAACGTACTCCGACAGCCCCGGCCCGGTCGAGGCGACGTGCTTTATCGCCCGGTACCAGGTGACGTTGGAGACGCCCTCCCCCCCGACCTCCTCGGGGAGGTTCATCGCGTAGAAGCCGGCCTCGCCGCTGGCCTCGCGGACCTTCTGGATAGCCTCCTGCACTTCGGGGACGAGCCGGCCGTCGTCTTCGTGTCGCTTCCGTGGATTCGACCACGTCTCGCCCAACTCGTCCTCGAGCGGCTCGACCTCTCGCTCGATGAACTCTTCGAGGCTGGAGAGAATGAGGTTCGTCTCTTCGTCCGTCTCGAAGTTGATGCCCGCCTGTTGGGCCTCCTGCGTTGCCATACCCTCACATACGACGGCCGCCTCTTGAACCCTGTGCGCCGTCACGCCGGAACGTTTAAACGTTCCACGCGGGGTCGGTTCCCGCCCGACGGCAGGCTTATGTGACGAGGCGAACACCGCCACCCATGCGACTCGACGGCGTTCGCGTGCTTGACCTCACGCGACTGCTCCCCGGACCGTACGCGACCCAGTTGCTCGCCGACGCGGGCGCGGACGTGGTGAAAATCGAAGACACCGGCGCGGGCGACTACGCCCGGCACATGCCTCCGGCGACCGACGACGGCGTCGGCGCCGTCTTCGACGCGGTCAACCGGGGCAAGCGAAGCGTCGCTATCGACCTCAAGGACGACGCCGGCCGCGACGCGTTCTACGATCTCGTCGCCGACGCCGACGTCGTCATCGAGAGCTTCCGGCCCGGCGTGACCGAACGTCTCGGCGTCGATTACGACACGCTGACCGACTATCGGGAGGATCTGGTCTACTGTTCGCTCACGGGCTACGGGCAGAGCGGTCCCTACGCCGACCGGCCCGGCCACGACGTCAACTACGTCGGTCTCGCGGGTCTGCTCGACATGACCCGGACGGACGTCGACGAGGCTCCGCAGATGCCTGGGTACCAGATCGCCGACATGGCCGGCGGACTGCTCGCGGCCTTCTCGATCTGTTCGGCGCTCCTGTCGCGCGAACTCGGCAACACCGGCGGCGAGTATCTCGACGTGGCACTGACCGACGCCGTGGTTTCGTTCTCGCAGGCGATCGCACCCGAGGCGCTCGGCGACGGTGACCCCCGCCCCGGCGAGACGCCGCTCACCGGGGCGTTTCCCTGGTACGACGTCTACGAGGCCGCCGACGGCCGATACGTCACGCTCGGCGCGCTCGAACCCAAGTTCTGGGCGGCCTTCTGTGAGGCGATCGACCGCCCGGACCTCGCCGGCAAGCACATGACGAGCGACCCGGCCGAACGCGAGGCGCTCCGCGAGGAGTTGACCGAGATATTCCGGTCGAGAACCCGCGACGAGTGGGCAGAGGCGATGGCCGACGTCGACGCGGCGGTCGACGGCGTCTACACCCCAACGGAGACGTTCGAGCACCCCCAGATCGAGGCCCGCGGGTACATCGAGCGCCCCGAGGACGGAGCGCCACGGGTGGGGATTCCGGTATGCGGCACCGACGTCTCCAGGGATGGCACCGACGAGGCGCCGGCCCACGGCGAACACACCGAGGAGGTTCTGGCGGCGGCCGGAGTCGACGAGAGCGACCTCGAACGGCTTCGGGAGGCGGGCGTCGTCAACTGACGCCGGCGGCGACCAGGTCGACGAGCGCGTGGCGTTTCAGGAGCGCGAACCCCGCGAAGACGACGACGAATCCGACGATAGAGAGGAGGCCGACCGACTCCCCCAGGAGGAAGATGCCGGCGGCGGTTGCGACGAGCGGAACGAGATACGCCACGAGGCTGGTCTCGAAGGCACCGCGCTCCTCGAGGATCGTGAAGTAGATGAGGAACGCCAGCGCGGTCGAGAAGACGCCGAGATAGATCACGGCGCCGAGGGCGGGCGGAGCCGCCAGGGTCGCCGGCACCCGTTCGCCGGCGCCGAGACTCAGCAAGTGGAGAACGACGCCGCCGACGAGCATCGCCCAGCCGGTCATGGCGACCCGCTCCATCGACGGGGCGGCCCGGTCGACGAGGACGCCGCCGAGCGCGACGCTGACGACCTGCCCGAGGACGATGAGCCGGCCGACGGTGTCGCCGGCCAGGAGGTTGTTCGGGTCCGGCTGGACGATGAGGCCGATACCGAGGAAGCCGAGGGCGACGCCGACGCTCCCGACCGCCGAGAGCCGCTCGTCCAGCAGTGCCAGCGCGAACAGCGCCGTCACGATGGGGACGAGTGCCTGCAGGATGGCCGCCACGCCGCTCGAGACGGTCTGCTGGCCGATGAACAGCAGGCCGTTGCCGGCGACGAGGAACAGTCCGCCCCACAGGACGGCCTCGAGGTTGTTCCGGCCGACTGGGCGCCAGCTATCCGTCGCGACGACGGCGTAGCCGAGCAACAGCAACGCGGCGGTGTCGTAGCGGAACGCCGCGAACAGCAGCGGCGGGAGGTACTCCAGACCCACCGAGATCGCGGGGAAGGACAGCCCCCACATCGTCGCGAGGGTCACGAACAGCGCGGTAGCGGACAGCCGGGACACGACCGAACGGTCGCGCGGCCCCGTGAAACCGTTGCCGTTTCGACGCTCCTCGTGTTGGCTTGCGAACAGGCGACCTCCGGTACTGACCGGCCGTGGGTCGCGCTCGCGGCCCGCTCGCCGCTCACGTTCCGGTGACTCCCGTCACCAATCTCCCGCCTCGGCGGCCCGTCAGCGATTCCTCAGAGCACGGACCGTCTGGCCCCGTGTCGGTATTTAAATGATGGGCCCGAGACCCGGGCGGAAACCGCGGGCGTCAGTCGTGGACGAGCACGTCGATGATGTCGGTGCCGCTGGATGAGAGCGCCGCCTCGTACACCTCGGGGAACTCCTCGGGCGTCTCGACGAGGTGGCCGCGGGCGCCGTGGCTCTCGGCGTTGGCCGGGATGTCGACGTGCGGGTCGAAGTCCATGCCGACGAACTCGTAGTCGTCGTCCTCGCCGCCCATCATCTTCACCGTGTTGTCCTTGAGGATGCGGTAGTTGCGGTTGTCGGGGACGACGACGGTCAAGTCGACGTCGTGGCGGACCGCCGAGTAGATGGTGTTGGGGTAGTACAGATAGGAGCCGTCACCGATGTAGCCGACGACGGTCCTGGGGTCGTCCCGCATCGACTCGGCGATGGCGGCGCCGACGGCGGCGGGGAGCCCGTAGCCGAGGCCACCGCCCTTGTTGGAGAGGTACTGCTCGGCCTCGAAGGGAAAGCGGGTCAGAAGCGCGAACTTCGAGGTGACGCCCTCGTCGACGATGTAGGTGTCCGGGTCGACGGCCTTCATGTTGTCCACGAGTTCGGCTTTCGACGATCGGGTGTCGCCCTCGGGTTTCTCGTCTTCGCCCATCTGCTTCATCGTGGACTCGAGGCCGGCCTTCATCGTCTGGACGTACTGGATGCGCTCCTGGCGTTCGGCCTCGTCGAGGCGCTCCTCGACGCGCTCGGCGATGGCGTCCATCACGCGACCGGGGTCGCCGACGACGGCCGCGTCGGCCGGCTGGTTCTTGCCCACCTCGTGGGCGTCGCTGGACGCCTGGACGATCGTCGTGTCCTCCGAGACGAGGGGGTTCTCGTGGCGCAGAAGCGTCGTGTTGGTCGAACAGCCGACCAGCGCCAGCGTGTCGGTGTCCATCAGCATCGAGGCGATGTCCTCGTCGGGGCCGATAAAGGAGATCCACTGGTCGTGCTCGGTGGGGTAGTTGACCTCGCAGGCCAGGATTTCGCCGTGGACGCGGGCGCCGGCCGCCTCTGCGAGTCTGACGGCGGCCTCGACGGCGTCGGTGCCGGCGCGGGCGACGTGGTCGCCGACGACGAGGACCGGCTGATCGGCCTCGACGAGGTAGTCGGCGGCGGCCTCGACGTTGTCGGGGTCGCCCGACCCGGCGTCGGGGATCGACCCGAGCCGTTCGGGGTCGGCGTCGGTCTCGGTCTGCATCACGTCAGCGGGCAACGAGAGGAAGACCGGACCGGTCGGCGGGGTCAGCGCGATTCGGGCGGCCCGACGCAGCAGCGTCGGCAGCGCGTCGACGTGGGTCACCTCCGCGGAGTACTTGCAGAACTGACTCACCATCTCCTCGAGGTCGCCGGTCAGTAGCGGTTCCTCGTGCCGGAAGTCGAGTTCGTGGTTGCCCGCGGTCACGAGCACCGGCGCGCCGCCGTACATCGCGCCGAAGACGTTGCCGAGACCGTGGGCCAGGCCGGGGGTGATGTGGAGGTTCACGACGCCCAGCGGGTTGACCGACGGGTCGCCGTCGGCGTGGTAGCGCCGCGTGGAGGCGTAGCCGGCGGCCATCCCGGTGGCGATGTCCTCCTGGAGACCGAGAACGTACTCGACGTCGCTGTCCGCGAGGGCGTTCATGATGGGTAGCTCCGTCGTACCGGGATTACCGAAGACGTGTTCGACCCCGTACTGCTCGAGCGCGTCGACGAACAGGTCCGCGCCCGTGTAGGCGTCCGTCATGAGGTTCCCTGCCGGTGCCACCGATAAATAGTTCATCCATCCGGGGTCGCCGGGACGGGCTGGCCGTTCCCGGTGGCGCTCACTCGGGCGCCAGCGCCCGCATCGTCGACTCGATGGCATCGAGGTCGGCGGCCCGCGGGAACGACACCGAGACGGCGTCGACGCCGTCGATTTCGGCGAACCGCTCGAAGCGCTCGCGGGCCTCTTCGGGCGTCCCCCAGGCGGCCAGTTCCTCGAGCAGGTCCTCGGGGAACGCCGCGACGGCCGCCTCCTGGTCGCCGGCCTGCCAGTCGTCGTATATCTCGTGGGCAATCTCCTCGTGACCCTGCCGGGCGAGGTTGTCGCGGTAGTAGGTGCCCATCCCGCCGATGTAGAAGGCAGCGTGCTGCTTGACCAGCCGCTTTGCGCGCTCGGCGTCATCGAGCGCACAGCAGGTCAGCGACAGGGTCACGCGCTGGGTGCTGCGGTCCCGGTCGCCGAGGTCGGCGCCGCGCTCGAAGTCCTCGAGTCGGTCCTCGATACCGTCCCGGGTCAGCATGACCCCGTGCCAGCCGTCGGCGAACCGGCCGGCCAACTCGACGGCTTTCGGACCCATCGCGGCGACCTCGACCGGCGGCGCCGGGTCGGGTGGGGCACACCGCAGCCGGAACCCCTCGAGGTCGAAGTACTCGCCGTCGTAGTCGACCGTCTCGCCGCTCGTGACCTGCTTGACGATCTCGACTGTCTCGCGGGTCCGCCGCAGCGGGTTCCCGAACTCCACGCCGTGCCAGTTCTCGATGACGATCGGTCCCGAGGGACCGAGTCCGAGCCGGAATCGGCCGTCGGAGACCTCTTGCAGCGTCGCGGCCGACTGACCGAGCAGCGCCGGCGACCGCGAGTACACCGGCAGGATGGAGCTCCCGATGTCGATCTCGTCGGTGTCGCGTGCGATACAGGAGAGCGTCGACACGGTGTTTCGTCCCCACGACTCGGGGAGCCACGCCGTGTCGTAGCCGAGTGACTCCCCGAGTTGGGCCTGTTCGACGAGTGCGTCGACGCTCGGCTGGGCGGCCACCGGGAGCGAGACGTCGCGTTCGGTCACGGGTTCGACCTCCGGAGTCGGCTCATACGTCCGGGCTCTCCTCGATGCTCGGTAAGCCTTTCGCCGTGATAGTTTCGCCGACGATGTAGGAGGAGGCCTCGGTGGCGAGGAACTGGACGATGTCGGCGATCTCCTCGGAGACGCCCATCCGACGTTTCACCTCGCTGCGGTCGACCTCGTCGGCGGAGACGCCCATCTGGGAGGCGACGCCCGGCGTGGCGACGAACCCCGGTGCGATGCAGTTGACCCTGATGCCGTGGTCGGCGTACTCGTAGGCCAGCGTCCGCGTCAGGTTGACAACGCCGGCCTTGGCGGCCCCGTAGTGGCTCATGTACGGCGATCCGTCGGTCCCCGCGACCGAGGCGAAGTTGATGATGGTGCCGCCGTCGCCGTCCTGCATCCGCTGGCCGGCGACCTGCGAGCAATGGAACGTGCCGTGGAGGTTGATGTCAACGATGGTCTTCCAGCCGTTCTCGGAGATGTCGTCGAACCCGGCCATGAACGAGGCGCCGGCGTTGTTGACCATCGTGTCGAGACCGCCGAACTCCTCGACGGTGGCGTCGACGAGGGCCTCGACGGCGTCCCGGTCGCGGACATCGCACTCGACGGCGATGGCCTCGCCCGGCCGGTCGCTGTCGTTGATGTCGGCGGCGACCTCGTCGATCTTCTCCTGCGAGCGAGAGGTGACGACGACGTCGGCGCCGCCGTCGGCGAACCGTTTCGCGGTCACCTCGCCGATGCCCTGGCTCGATCCGGTGACGATGGCCGTCTTGCCTTCGACGCTGTACTGCTCTAGCATCGTCGCCCACGCGCCGCGGCGACGCAGTTCGATGTCGCTGTCATGTTCGGCTGGTGCTTCTGCGCGTGTGTTAATAAAGGTAAGTACGAGGAGTTTGTATCTAACAATGGAAAGTAAAAATCGGACGTTTCAAAACGAAGTCTTATATTTGCGGGTGGCGTCCTTCCGGCGAATGGAGTCTCGAAGCACACTGGGCCGCGTCCACCGGCTCGCCTTCGAGGTGGACTGGCCGCCCGGCGACGTCGCCTGCTACCTCCTCGAGGGACCGGAGCCGGTTCTCGTCGACGCCGCCACGCCCGACAACGACGCGGCGTTCCGCGACCGTCTCGCGGGACACGGCTACGAACCGGGTGACATCGAGCACCTCGTCGTCACCCACCCGCATGTCGACCACATCGGGCAGGTACCGACGGTGCTGGAGGATGGCGATCCGACCGTGTACGCGCCGGCGAGCGTCCGCGAACGACTGGCACGCGATCCCGACGACGTGGAGACGCGCGTCCGTCGCAACTGCACCGAGGCGGGCTTCCCCGAAGAACAGTGCGAGACGGCCGTCGAGATGGCCGTCGAGTCACTGGAGCGGAACGCGGAACTGCTCGACCCCGGGGCCGTCGACCGCTGGATCGACCCCGGAGACACCACCGACGTCGGCGGCCTCGAGGTCGGGGCGGTCCACGTCCCGGGGCACCAGGCCGACCACCTGAGCTACTCCGCCGAGATCGACGGCGATCGCGTCCTGTTCTCCGGCGACATGGCGATGGAGCCGCTCCGACCGGTCCTCCTGCACGACGGTCTCGACGACGGCCACCGCGAGGCGTTCGACGCCTTCTACACCGCTCTCGACCGCCTGGCCGCGCTCGAGGTCGCCCGGGTCTACCCCGGCCACGGGCCCGTCCACACCGACCTCGCGGGCTCCGTCGAGCGGGACCGACGGAGCCTCGACGACCGTCTCCGGCAGGTCCGAGAGCTCGTCGCCGACGGCTACTCGACGGCGCCCGGCGTCGCCATGACGCTCGCGGGCGAGCGGGACATCAAGTATCTCATCCCCGAGACGATGAGCGCGCTGTCCCACCTCGAGCGGACCGGCGAGGTGTCGGCCGAACCCACCGACGGCGTCCGACACTACAGCGTATGAGCGACGCGTCGCGTCGGTACGAGGCCGTCTTCTGGGACATCGGCGGCGTCATCGTCGAGCTATCCTCCGTCCGGGAGGGGTACGCCGCCTTCGTCGGCGAACTCGCGGCCGAACACGATCTCGAGCCCGACCCCGCCCTCGAGGCGTGGAAGTCGGCCCTCGGCGAGCACTTCCGCGGCCGCGAGGGCACGGAGTACCGCACCGCCCGCGAGGGCTACCGGAAGGCGACCGCGGCGCTGTTCGACGGCGATCCGCCGGACGGCTGGGAGCGGACCCTCGACGAGGCGACGAGCGGGACCCTCCGGGCCGAAAACGGCGCCGTCGACACCGTCGAGGCGCTCTCCGAGGCTGGCGTCACCCAGGCCGTCGTCTCCGACATCGACACCCGCGAGGCCGAGAACATGCTGTCGACGTTCGGTATCCGGGACTGCTTCGAGCACGTCACGACCTCCGAGGCCGTCGGCTACACCAAGCCCGACGAGCGGATGTTCCGCGACGCCCTGGAGGGGACCGGCGTCGACCCGGCCGCGACGGTGATGGTCGGGGACCGCTACGAGCACGACGTCGCGGGCGCGGCCGCGGTCGGCCTCGCGGCCGCCGGCTACGGCGAGGACGCCTGGGGGCCGGAGGCGACCCACGAGATTACGGCCCTGCCGGAGCTCGTCGACGTGGTCGGCGTCCGGCGCTGACGGACGCCTACTAAACGACCCTCGTATGCCCGTCGGAACCCTTATCCTGTAACCAGCGGATACCCGCAATGCAATGGATCTGGGACTCGACGACAAGACCGCCCTCGTGACGGGCGGGGCCGGACGCATCGGGAGCGAAGACTGTCGCGTACTCGCCGAGGAGGGTGCCGAGGTCGTCATCCTCGACGTCGCCCTCGAGAAGGCCGAGAACGTGGCGGACGAAGTCGAGGACGACTACGGCGGCACCGCCCACGCCGTCGAGTGTGACCTCACCGACCGCGAGGACGTCGCCGACACCGTCGCCGCCCTCGAGGAGGAGACTGGCGGCATCGACGTGCTGGTGAACAACGCCGGGATGGTCGACGCCCGGGACAAGGTCGAGGACTTCGACGACGACATCTGGGACCGCGACATCGCAGTCAACCTCACCGGCGCCTACAACATCACCCGCGAGGTCTACCCCAACATGAAGGAACGGGAGTGGGGCCGCATCGTCAACATGTCCTCGATGGCCGGCTGGCAGGGCGGCTTCGGCCAGCTATCGTACTCGGCGACGAAGGCCGCCCTCATCGGCTTCGGGAAGACGCTCGCCCTGGAGGGTGCCCAGCACGGCGTCACCTCGAACATCATCACGCCGAGCATCGTCGTCGGCCAGCTCGCCGACCTCCCCATCGAACAGCTCGAACAGGTCGACGAGCACTTCGCCCGCATCGCCAAGGCCACTCCGATGCGACAGCTCGGCAAGGAGGAGGACGTCGCCAACCTCGTCGCCTACCTCGCCAGCGAGCAGTCCAACTACGTCACCGGACAGGTCATCGGCGTCACCGGCGGCATCGACCTCTTCAGTTTCTGACGCCGTGGGGTCGGGCACCGTCCGACGGCGAATCCCCCTCGAATTATTATCCGGGCGCACGGGAGCGAACCCATGAACGACCCGTTCATCGACGACCGAACGACACGACAGCAGCTCAAGAGCTACTTCGTGACCGGTGCCGTTCTCGTGGTACCGACGCTTCTGACGGTCGGCATCGCGGCCTTCGTCCTCCAGTTCCTCTCGGGATACCTCGCGCCGGTCTCCTCGACCATCGAGACCTACACCGGCGTCGGCGGGACGCCGGCCGATCTGCTCACGCTCGTGCTGGCGCTCGCCGTCGTGGTGCTTCTCGGCGCCGCCGTCGAGACGGCCCCGCGCGGATCCGTGGCCGCCGAGTACTTCCACGGTGCCGTCGAGACGATTCCCGGCGTCGGCGACGTCTACGGTGGGTTCCGGGAGATGAGCGAGACCGTCGCCAACGGCGAGGAGAGCTTCCGCGACGTGAAACTCGTCGAGTACCCCAGCGAGGGCTCCTACACCATGGCTTTCGTGACCGCCGACGCGCCCGACCACCTCGAGCGGAGCGTCGACCACGACGAGGAGGGCATGATGAGCCTCTTTCTCCCGATGGGACCCAACCCCGTCATGGGCGGGTTCGTCATCTACGTCTCCCGCGACCGTGTCCACGACATCGACGTCGGCGTCGACGAGGGGCTACAGGCCATCATCACGAGCGGCGTCACGATCAGCGACGACGACGACCCCACCATCGGCGAGCGGATGCAACAGCGGATCGAGGAGGCCTGAACTCCGAGCTACCACTCGGCGTAGGCGATGTACTCGTCGCTCTCGTACTCCAGCAGCCAGGTCCCGTAGAAATCCTGCACGTCGATACCCTCGTGGTCCCGGAGCCGGTCGACCACCGACCGGAACGCGTTGGTGTCCTCGAAGTGCGCGCCGTCGATGGACGCCTCGACGACCTCGCGTTCGGCCTCGGACAGCCCCGAGAGGGTGAACAGGTACCGGTCCCGGACCTGGTCGGCGAAGGCCTCGACGCTCCCGGCGCGTTCGGTGACCTCGTAGCGGTACTCGCCGGACTCGGCCGGCCGGGACTCGACGCCGACCCGATAGCGGTTCCCCTCGTAGACCAGGATGTCGTACTGCTGTTCGGGGACGAAGACGGAGTCGCCGGCTTCTTCGGCGGTCCCGTAGCCGACGCCGACGTCGTAGCCCTCCCCGTCCGGCGGGTCCTCCTCCGACACCAGCCGACCCAGTCGTTCGCGGTCCGCTTCGGGGAGGTCCTCGAATGCGATCTCGCCGAGGTCGGCCGTCGTGTCCGCCGGGTCGAAGTCGATCCGGACCGCGTAGACGGTCACCTCGTTTTGCTCGGTGCGGGTCTCGGAGACCTCGTAGAAGGCGTCCCCGACCCGGACGGTCTCGCCGTCGTCGAAGAGCTCCCCCCGGCCGCTCCGGGTCGCCGACCCGTTCTCGACGGCCGACGCGACGACGCGGTACTCTTCGGACTCGGGGTCGGGCGCTATCGACACCTCGCTGGCGACGTCCGAGGCGTCGGCCGCCTCGAGGTCCAGCACGACGTCGGGATGGGCACAGCCGGCGACTGCGCCGGCGAGGAGGGCGGTTCCACTCGCGAGGAACTGACGGCGACGCATGCGCCGTAGATGCGGCCATCCGGCCGAAAGTCTTCCGGTGGCGGGCCCCACGCTCCGCGACCGGGACAACGGCCAAATCCCCCCGGCCACTGTTGGCGTCCATGGGCGTACTCGACCGCTTCAGGCTCGACGACGACGTGGTACTGATTACGGGCGCGGCATCCGGCATCGGGAGAGGGTACGCGGAGGCCTGTGCGGATGTCGGTGCCGACCTCGCGCTGGCGGACGTCGACGGCGATGGGCTGGCGGACGTCGCCGCGGATCTCGACGCCGAGACGACCACCGTCGAGGCCGACGTCTCCGACCCCGAGCAGGTCGCGGCGATGGTCCAGGAGACGAAAGCGGCGTTCGGCGGCCTGGACGTCGTCTTCGCCAACGCCGGCATCGGACGATTGAGCCTCCCGCTGGATCGCTATCCCCTGGAGGAGTGGGACGTGGTACTCGACGTCAACCTCGACGGCGTCTTCTACACCGTCCGGGAGGCCGCCGCCGCGATGGAGGACGGCGGCAGCATCGTCACGACGGCCTCGGTGCTCGGCGACGTGGCCTCCGACTGGCCCGGCGTCGCCGCCTACGTCGCCTCGAAGGGCGGCGTCGTCCAGTTGACGAAACAGGCCGCCGCCGACCTCGCGCCAGAGATTCGCGTCAACGCCGTCGCGCCGGGGTGGACCCACACGAACATCGGCGGCGGCGCCTTCCGGAAGGACAGCGGCCTTGACGAGATGCACGAGCAGATGGCCGACGAGACCCTGCTGGGTCGCCTCGGCGAACCGGACGATCTCAAGGGCATCGCCGTCTTCCTGGCCAGCGACGCCTCCGCCTACTGCACGGGGAGCGTCTTCACCGTCGACGGCGGGTGGACGGCGACCTGAACCCACGAGAGGGGCTTCAGAACGTCGGAACGTTCTCCAGTTCGTGTGTGTGCTCGTCGGCATCCTCGAAGGCGTCGCGGGCGATGACCCGCTGGTGGACCTCGTCGGCGCCGTCGACGATGCGGAACGCCCGGACACCCTCGTAGAAGTCCGCCAGCGGGAGGTCCCGAGAGATGCCGGCGCCGCCGCAGCACTGGACGGCGAGGTCGATGGCCTCCTGGGTGACGTTGGCGGCGAACACCTTCGACATCGAGACGGGGACGCGGGCCTGCTCGCCGCGGGCGATCTCCTCGGCGGCGTGTCGCACCATCGTCCGGGCGGCGTGGAGTTCGGTCTCCTTGTCCGCGATGTCGTAGCGGAGCGACTGCTTCTCGTCGAGCGTCGACCCGAACGCCTCACGGTCGCTCATGTAGGCCTTGGCGATGGTGAGCGCCCGGCGAGCCATCCCCGAAAAGCGCATACAGTGGGTCAGCCGGGCGGGACCGAGCCGTTGCTGGGCGATGGCGAAGCCCATGTTCTCCTGGCCCAGCAGGTTCTCCTGTGGGACGCGAACGCCGTCGAAGCGGAACTCGGCGTGGCCGTGGCCGTCCATGTCGGGGCCGAGATGCGGGATGTCCCGGACCATCTCGACGCCGTCGGCGTCGGTCGGCACGAGGACGATCGAGGCGCCCTTGTAGGGGTGGACGTCGGGGTCCGTGACGGCCATCAACAGGATGACGTCGGCGTGGCTGCCCTGCGTGGTCCACCACTTGTGGCCGTCGATGACGTACTCGTCGCCGTCCTTCTCGGCGGTGGTGGCCAGCATCTTCGGGTCCGACCCGGCGCCCTGGCGGGGTTCGGTCATCCCGAAGGCCGACCGGATCTCGCCGGCGACGAGCGGTTCGAGCCACTCGTCTTTCTGTTCCTCGGTGCCGACCAGTTCCAGCGTGTGCATGTTGCCCTCGTCGGGGGCGTCGACGCGCATCGCGGCCGCGCCGAGCAGCGACCGACCGGCCTCCTCGAACAGCGGCAGCACGTCCCGGAGGTCGTGGCCCATCCCGCCGTGTTCCTCGTCGATCTGCGGGCAGTAAACGTCCCGCTTTCGTGCCTCCTCGCGCAACTCGGCGACGACGTCCTCGCCGACGGGACCGCCGCCGAGGTGTTCGCGCTCGGTGGGGATGACTACCTCGTCGACGAACTCCCGGGCCCGTGCGGCCAGCGCCTCGGCCGTCTCGGAGTCGTGGTACTCCATGACCGGGGTTCGGCGCACAACATTGTAAAAGGACCGGCGGATAGCTGTCCGGTCACCGAGATGTAGCGGCGGATATATACGTCTGGGTGAACACGTTCGCTTACAATGTTAGTAGGTTCGGAGGGGCGGGTCGATGACGGACCCTGACTCGGAGTACTTCGACCGCATCGTCGACGAGCGGTCGCTGCAGTCGTATCTGGCCGACGAGCTCGGGCCGGCCGACCGTTTCGAGGTCGCCCACCACCAGGAGGGCCACTCCAACGAGACACTGTTCGTCACCTGGGGCGACCGCGAACTCGTCGTCCGGCGGCCGCCGCCGGGCGAGACCGCCGAGAACGCCCACGACGTCCTCCGGGAGTACCGCGTCATCGACGCCCTGCAGGACACCGCGGTCAGGGTCCCGACGACCGTGCTGGCCTGCGAGGACCACGCGGTCCTCGGCAGCGACTTCTACGCGATGGAACGCGAGGACGGCGACGTGTTGCGCGACGAGGAGCCCGACCGCTTCGGGAACCCCCAGGCCCGCGAGACCATCGGTCACGAGATGGTCGACCGCCTCGTCGAGATCCACGAGGTCGACTACGACGCGGTCGGCCTCGAACACGGCGACTTCGGCTACCCGCCGGGGTTCACCCAGCGACAGGTCCGTCGGTGGTCCGAACAGCTCACCTGGGCCTTCGAGGTCACCGCCGAGGAGCGGGAGGTCGACGCGCTGTACGACGTGATGAACTGGCTGTACGACAACGTCCCCGACGACGACGAGTACCCCTCGACGCTCGTTCACGGCGACTACAAGCTGGACAACGTGATGTTCGGCCCCGGCGACGACCCCGAGATCGCGGCCATCTTCGACTGGGAGATGTCGACGCTCGGGGATCCCTTCACCGACCTCGGGTGGATGCTCTCGTACTGGCGGGAGCCGAAGGACCCGGAGCCGCCGACGCCGACGCTGGCCTCGACGTTCATGGAGCGGGAGGGCTACCCGACCCGACGGGAGCTGATCGACCGCTACGAGCGCAAGACCGGCTTCGAGTTCGACAATCCGCGGTTCTACTGGGCGCTGGCGGTCTACAAACTGGCGGGCCTCGGCGAGATGTTCTTCCGACGGTACCTGGAGGGCAACTCCGACGATCCGATGTACCCGAAGATGCGCGAGGGCGTCCCCGCACTGGCCGAGCAGGCGAAGATGATAATCGACGGGGAGATGGGGCTGTGACGGCTCGACGCCCGACGCCGGGTTCGAGGCGACCGGCGTTTTCGATTCGTGAAACCGCTAGGAAAATAATTTGTATGGGCGATTCCAAAGGGTCGTCATGAATGCCCCTCCCGTCCTGCCGGTGGTCGAGGCCGTCGCCGACGCCAAGGGGGTCGACCCGAACGAGATGGAGATGTCGCTCCAGGACCACGTCGACACCGACGCCATCCGGCTGCTGGCCGCCCACGACGATGCCACCTGGACGCTCTCGTTCGAACTGCCGGACCACGAGGTGACGGTGACCAGCGACTGTGTCGTCCTCGTCGACGGGGCTCGACAGGCGGCCTGGGCGTGAGCCAGGGGCTGGCAAACACCTAACTCGGGGCCGCCCGAGGCGACGGTATGCGCGTCGCAGCGTTCACCGGTTTCGGCGACGGCGACGAGGTAGCGATACGCGAACGACCCGACCCCGACCCCGGTCCCGGCGAGGCCGTCGTCGACGTCGAGGCCTGTTCCATCAACCGCCACGACCTCTGGATCCTGCAGGGCGACTCCGCGCTGGTCTCGGAAGGGGCGCTCCCCTTCGTCTCGGGGCTGGACGCCGCCGGCGTCGTCCGGGCGGCCGGCGAGGGTGCCGCGGTCGAGGCCGGAGACCGGGTGCTTCTGTGTCCCAACGAGACCTGCGGGACCTGCGAGTACTGCCGTGAGGGCCCGGAGACGCTCTGTGAGGCGTTCAGGCTGTACCACGGCGCGCTGGCCGAACAGGCGCTCGTCGAAGCCGACCGGTTGATTCCGCTCCCCGAGAGCGTCGGCTTCCCGGAGGCGGCGGCGCTACCGACGGCCTACCTCACCGCCTGGCGGATGCTGAAGGTCGCCGACGTCGGCCCGACGGACCTCGTGTTCGTCCCCGGCGCCACGGGCGGCGTCGGCGTCGCCGCCGTCCAGCTCTCGGACGTACTCGGTGCCGAGGCCGTCGGCACCTCCACCTCCGAGCGCAAACTAAAGCGCCTCGAGGAACTGGGCTGTGCCCACACCGTCGAGTCGGCCGACCCCGAGGAACTGGTCCGGGCGGTGCGGGCGGTCGGCCAGCCCGATGCCGTCGTCAACCACCTCGGCGGCGAGTTCACGCAGGCCGGTCTCGAGGTCATGCGGCGCGGCGGGACGATGGTCATTTGCGGGCGGACGGCCGCTCCCACCTCGGAGTTCGAACTCGGGCCCTTCTTCCTGCGACACGAGGAGATCGTCGGCTCGACGATGGGTACCCAGCCCGAACTGGCGACGCTCGTCGAGCTGCTCGCGGATGGGGCCTTCGACCCGCCCGTCGGGGGGACCTACGCGCTGGCTGAGACGGGCGAGGCCTTCGACGAGATGCTCCGGCGGGACGCCTTCGGCAAACTCGTCGTCGAACCGGGCGCCTGACGCCGGGCGGAGGGTCGGAACCGTCGGCTTATTTGTCGGTCCCGCCCCTGGCCGTCGGCATGGAGGTTCCGGCGGTCGGCTGGCAGCTACTCGTGGCGAGCGGTATCGTCGTCTCGCTTGTCGCCGTCGCCGTTCTCTCGCGCCCGGGCGGACGCTGGGGCCTGCTCGCCCGCAGGCGACTCGTCGCGGGCGTCCCGTGGGGGACGTTCGTGGCCGTCGTCGGAATCGTCGGGTTCTACCTGTTCGTCCAGCGCGGTCTCGTCCATCCGCGGGACCCGGTCGTCGTCCCGTTCCGCGCGTGGGGGTACTTCTACCCGACCGGCATCGCCACGGCCGCCTTCGCGCACAGCGGGCTGAACCACCTCGTCGGCAACGTCGTCGGGACGCTCCTGTTCGGCTCGGTCGCCGAGTACGCCTGGAGTCACTTCCCGCGCGAGCGGGGCAGCGCCTCGTTTTCCTCGCTCTCGACCAACCCCTTCGCCCGCATCGCCGCCTGGACGGTCGCCGTCTTCGTCACCGGTCTCCTCACCGGCCTGTTCGCGCTCGGCCCGGTCGTCGGCTTCTCCGGGGTCGTCTTCGCGTTCGTCGGCTTCGCCCTGGTCCGGTACCCGCTGGCGGCGGTCGTCGGCCTCGTGGCCACGGGCGTCGTCGACCTCGTCTACCGGGCGCTCCGCTACCCCGAGATCGCCCGCACCGCACGCGAGACGTTCGTGACGCCGTGGTGGTCCGACGTCGCCATTCAGGGACACGCCCTCGGGCTATTCGTCGGCATCGTCGCCGGAATCGCGGTGCTGTACCGTCGGGGGGTCCGGCCGAACCCGACCCACGTCTGGCTGGCGGCGCTGCTGGTCGCCGTCGACCGGGGGCTGTGGGCCGTCTACACCATCGAGGGCTCCGACCGGTTCCGGCTGTTCAGGGCGCTCGGGACGGCGCTGGTCTTCCTGCTTTCGGCCGCGGTCGCCGTCGGCGCGACCGCCTCCGACCGCACGCTGCTGTCGAGTATCGACCTCTCGCGCCGGGAGGCGGCCTACGGTCTCCTGCTCGCCGTACTCGTGGCCGTCGCCGTCGTCGCCGTCCCCTTCAACCTCTTCGTCGTCGACGACCCCGCCGCAGGGTTCGAGACGGCCGACGCCGTCGAGGTCCGCGACTACACCGTGTTCTACGCCGAGGGGGTGCAGAACCAGTACATCCCGGCGGTTCCCATCCCGGGCAACGACGCCTCGACGGAGGGCATCGAGGCCAGCGGCGTTATCGTCGTCTCCGAGCGGCGCAACATCTGGTGGGAGGTGTTCTCGAAGGGCCGTCTCGCCTCCAGGAACCGCGGCACCGTCCGTCTCGGCGGCCTCACCTGGACCGAGAACGTCCACGTCACCCGGAACGGGTGGAACGTCGCCGGCGGTCCGCCGGTCTATCACGTCCGCCTGGCCCGCGACCGCGGCGAAGGCCGCGTCGTCTACCGGAGCGGCAACACCACTGCCGGCCCACGCGTCGACGGCCGGAACGTCACCATCGAGCCGTCGGGCGACGCCTTCGCGGCCGTCGTGACCCGGAACAACGAGACGCTCGGACGGGCGACGCTGCCGTCGGCCGGCAACGAGACGGCCGCCGGCGGGCTACGACTCCGGCGCGAACAGCGGAACCTCTACGTCGAGCGCGGCGAGACGCGGGTCAGGATAGCCAGGCGGTCGAGCTAGACCCACTCGATCCGGAAGACCTCGGCGTCGATGGTCCGGGTCTCCTCGGTGTGGTGGTCGAACTGCCGCGGGAGGTCGAACTCGGCGGCGAAGGCGTGGGTTACCTCCCCGCCGTTGTCGGCCGCGAAGGCCTCGACGAACGACTCGCTGCCCGCGTTGTGTACCGAGTACGAGACGGACGCGACTTCGGCGGCGGTCTCGAGGAAGGCGCGGTCGGCGCCCTCGTTGCCCGACTGGGCGCCGAACGGCGGGTTCATCAGGACCGTGACCTCCCCGGCGGGACACAGCGGCACCCGCGTCGCGTCGCCCCGGACCCACGAGACGTCGGCCGTCGCGCCGACACGGCGCTCGTTCTCCGTCGCCGTCGACAGCGGCGCCGGGTCGACGTCGAGACCGACGACCCGGTCGGGTCCGCGCAGAGCCGCACCCAGCGCGAGCATTCCGGTGCCGCATCCCAGGTCGAGGACGGTCCGCCCCTCGACGTCGCCCTGGAGGTCGGCGACGTGGACGATGTGGGCCGCAAGCTCAGGCGGCGTGTGGTACTGCTCCAGCGGCGCCCGCGGGTCGTCAAACCCCGCGACGACGGCCAGCTCCTGTGCCAGTCGCCGCCGCGTCGCCCCCGTGTTCCCGTCTGTCATCGTGACACAATACTTGCCAGGAATTGTTATAACTTTTCGTATGTTCTATAGTAATATCACTTCCGGGGGCCGTCCGGGTCCTCCAGTGCGTCCGCCAGAGCCTCGCCCCGCGTCAGCGCCCGGTCGGCGAACGCCCGCCCTCCGACGTACATGAAGTGGGCGGTCGCGGTGGGATTCGTCCCCTGTTCCGACCGTAGCCTGTCGCCGTAGGTCACCATGTCCACTGCGAGCGCGCCGACCCGCCGCTGGAGGGGCGCGGCCGCCGAGAGGGTCTCGAGGCGGTCGGTGGCACGTCGCTTTTCCTCGACGAGTAGCTCCGCAGGGAGCCGACCGCGGTCCATCCGGTCGGCGGTCACCGCCGCGGCGGTCCCGAACGCCTCCAGTTCCCCACGAACGCGTACCGCTTCCAGGAGTTCCACGACCCGGCGTGGGCCCTCCGAAACGTCGCGCCCGGTCCCGTCGAGGAGATCCGAGCGGCGGGACCCGATCGTCGAGAGGATCGTCCGTACCCGTTCCGGTCCCGCTCCCGCCTCCGAACCCGGTGCCTCCGGCACCGACAGCGATCGGAGCGCGCTCAGCTGTCGCTCGACCGCGCTCTCGATGGCGTCCCGTCGGGGGGCAGCCGACGGCTCCGTCCCGGTCCCGAGGAAGCCGGCCGCGTTCGTCCTCGCCAGCCGGAACTGTTCGACCCGACGCCACGCGGCGGCTATCTCCGAGGAAGACGGCGTCCCGGACGTCTCGTCGAGACCCCCGACCCGGTTCTCGACGGTGTCGAGGCGGTTGCCAGCGTGTCCGAGGGCGGACTCGGCGACGGCCACCGTCGGCAGGTACTGGACGACGGGTGTCGTCAGGCGGTACTCGACGTCCGCTTGCAGGCCCTCGTAGCCGTCACGCTCCCTTCGGACCGCCGCCCGGACCGCCCCGGCGTCGAGGCTGTCGGCCTCCGCACGGACGTAACCGAGGACGGTACCCGCGTCCGCGAACGCGCGGTCGAAGCGCCGAAAGTTCCTGGGATCGGGGCCTTCCCGGAGTTCGTCGAGCGCTCGACGGGCTGCCTCGAAGGGGTCCTCCGGATCCCGCAGCGGGGCGTCGATCTCGGCGAGGTCGATCCCCGCTGCGGCCTCGAGTTCGCGCTCGGCCCTCTCGAGGAGTTCCTCGGCGGCCGCGACGACCGCCTCCCGGTGGTCGCCGTCGACGACGGCCGCGGGCGGCACCGACGGAACCGGTATCTCGGCCGCCGCCTCGAGGGCGCCGTCCTCCGACCGCGGTACGTCGACCGGCGTCACCGTCCGCTCCCTGGTCGGCCGACTCGACTCGTTACAGCCCGCGACGAGCGCGGCCCCGACGGCGGCGAGGAACCGACGACGGCTGGAGGACATCGTACTCGCAGTTCCGGTTCGGGCGGAAAACGTCTTCCGGTGACCGACGGCGCGGTCGGAGCGAGGTTCAGCGCGGCCCGCCGGGGTCGTCCTCGCCGTCGGTCCCCGACCGGTCGTGGTTCCCGATCGGCCGGCGATCGTCGTCACCGCGGTCCCGCACACGGCGGTCGCGCCCGCCGTGGTTCCGGGACTTTCGCCCGCGACCGGAACGTCCGTCGTCCTTGTAGTCGAGGTAGGCGGCACCGATGCCGAGACTCGAGAGGACGAACCCGAGGAGACCACCGAGTATGGGGATCGCACCGGTGACGACCGCCAGGACGACCGCGACGAGTACCGCAACGCCCCAGTCGTCGCTGACCGAGCGGCCGGCCGCGAGGTGGCCGAGGTAGCCGACGACACCGAGGACGATGAACATCGGGACGGCGACCAGAATGCCGACGATGGTGAGCGCGAGGAGGAATCCGACGATCACTGCCGCGATGCCGATGGCGAGACCGTAGAGGAACGTGCCGCCGGGGTTCGTGCGGATCCGGTCGGTCGTCCGCTCGGCGTAGTCGGGTGCAAGCGCGACGATGCCGCCCGCGACGACGAGGCCGAACACCCCCGACACGATAGCGTTCAGGACGATCGAGGTACCGACGGCTTCGGGGTTCGTCGTCTGTGCGGCGGCGGGGTCGACGGCAACGAACGCCGCGACGACGGACGCGACGACCGGAACCGAGCGACCGCCTGGAGGGCGCAGCATACCGGCGAGCGGTTCCGCCAGCGTATTATTTCTACCGCTCCCAGCGAGAAATCACCAGGTGCCGTGGAAGGTGTCGAACTCCAGGGCCTCCAGGTCCTCCTCGCCGATGGCGATGCGGTACTCCTGGGGGGTCAGCATCGGCTGCTTGAACTGCGGGCCGTCGTCGGTCGTGATCCGCGGACAGCCGGTGTTGACGTAGGCGTCCAGCCCGAAGTTCGTCAGGCGGTCCGGCGTCACCTCGTCCATCGTGATGAGGTAGGCGTCGTCGTTGTCCTCGACGATCTCCTGGGCGGTCTCCCAGCGGCCCTGGCCGATTTTCGTACAGAAGATGACGCCCCACTCCTCGGCGTCCATCGCCTTGTGGACCGCGGCGTAGCGCTGTTTCATGAACTTCTCCGTGTCCGCGACGGTGACGACGTTGTTGACCGGGTCGGCGATGACGACCTTCTTGTCGGGGTGTTCCATCGCCAGTCCGAGCGGGTGGAACTTCCCGCCGCCGACGTAGAGGACGTGGTCGGCGTCGACGTCCGCCGAGGCGTAGTTGCACCCGAGCACCTGTCCCTCGTGGGTCAGTCGCTCGTCGCCGCGGCGGGTCTCGACCTCGTAGCCCCGTTCCTCGAGCCACGACCGCATCTCGTCGAACTTGTTCATGTGCTGGGCAGTCGTGACGAGGCCGACCGCCGGCCGGTCTGTGGCCTCGGCGTCGGCGTCGGGCAGCTCCGCTAGCGACTCCTCCATGATGGGCGTCACCTCGACGTTCGAGAACAGCGGGACGTAGATGATCTTCTCCGACTCCTTCATCGGCGAGTGGCCGAAGTGGACGAAGACGTCGGTCCGGCGCATCAGGTAGGTGTCCAGATCGCAGGCGCCGTAGCAGGGCTTGCCCGATATCATCACGTCGGCGCCGTCGGGCAGCGCAGCCCGCAGGTCGTCGGCGACGCGCGGTCCCCGGCGCTTGAGGCCCTCGGGGAACTGCAGGCCGACCGTCGAGGCGTCCCGCTCGTCGACCGCCTCGACGATGCGGTCGAGTTCGTAGTCCCACGTCCGGTCGTGCTTCAGCGACATCCCCGTGTTCCGCAGGTCGCCGTCGGTGTACTCGGCGTCCGGTTCCTGGCTCATTAGCGTTCGATTGTGGGCGGGCGCGTAAAACGCCCGCGCTTCTCGGCCGGAGACGGCACGCCTGCGTGCTTCCGGCACCTCTAAACGTCCGAGGCCCGAAGCGCGAACAATGAGCGTCGAAACCGAAGCCGAGACCGACCTCACCGAAGACGTCGACGAACTCGCCGCCGAACTCGGCGAGGCCATCACCGACCTCCCGGTCTACCGGGAGTACCTCGAGGCCAAGGAGACCGTCGAGAGCGACGAGGACCTCCAGAAGGAAATCCAGGCCTTCGAGCGCCTCCGCGAGGAGTTCATGATGGCCCGGCAGGCCGGCGACGCCACCAACGACGACCTGCGGGAACTCCAGCAGACCCAGCAGGAACTCCACGAGAAGCCGAAGATGGAGGCGTTCCTGCAGGCCCAGTCGGAACTGGAACTGCGGCTGCAGGAGCTCAACGAACTCGTCTCCGAGCCGCTGGCCGTCGACTTCGGCCAGACCGCGGGCGGCTGCTGTGAGGACTGAGGGCCGGCGGCACCGATCCGGTAAATCGCGTTCCTTTTTGTCCGCGGCGCGTCACCCTCGGGCATGACCGTCCACTCCGACTGGGGCGACTGGCTCCCGACCGCGGTCGCCGACGCCGACCCCGACGGCGTCCGGCTGTGGTATCTCGGCTGCAACGGCGTCGTCCTGAAGGCCGCCGACGGGACGACCGTCTTCGTCGACCCGTACCTCGGGACCGGCGACCCGCCCCGGACCGTCCGGATGATACCCGTCCCGTTCGACCCGGCCGACGTCGCGGCGGCCGACGCGGTGGTAGCGACCCACGAGCACACCGACCACGTCCACGCGCCATCCCAGGCGCCCATCCTCGAGCGCACGGACGCGACCTTCTACGGCCCGTCGGCGTCCGTCGAGGCGGCCCGTCCCTGGACCGACGAGTACGACCTCGACGACGACGCTCTCGCCGAGATTTCGGAGGGCGACTCCTTCGAGGTCGGCTCCTTCGAGGTCCACGTCGAGGCGGCCCACGACCCGGACGCCGAGCACCCGGTCGCCTACGTCTTCGAACACGAAGCCGGGACCTTCTTCCACGGCGGCGACGCTCGACCGAGCGACGCCTTCGACGACGTCGGCGACCGCTACGACATCGACCTGGGGGTCGTGGCGTTCGGCTCGGCCGGCATGATACTCGACAAGGAGACCCGTGAACCGACCTACACGGCGTGGTACGCCGACGAGAACGACGCCGCGGAGGCCGCCGCACAGCTGGAACTCGACCGGCTGGTCCCAACCCACTGGGACATGTGGAAGGGGCTGACGGCGGACCCCTCTGCACTGGGCCCCCACGTCAGGAGCTACGAGCACCCCCGGCATCTGGAGATCCTCGAGATAGGCGACGCGACGGATCTGTGAGCGGTCGAAACCTTCGGATAGATTTATGAAGATAAGCCAACACCGAAGGGTATGGCCGACGCAGAGTCCGAGGAGGTCGTCGCATCGAACGAGGGGGTCACGGTGGAGAAATCGTTCGAACCGGACGACTTCCCCGTCCCAGCCATCGCCTTTACCGTCCGTTCGGAGCGTGACGAGGCGATCTCCGTCCGACTGGTCGACACCGTCCCCGACGACGTCCCGACCGAGGACATCGGCTTTCATCCCAAGTACGGCGCGGAGTTCTGGGACGTCGAGGACGAGACGATCGTCTTCACCCGGGAGTTCGAACCGAACGAGGAGTACGTGACGGTCTACGGACTCCGGGGGAAGGACGCCGCCGACGTCGAGCGGTTCCTGACCGAGCCGACGCTCGAGTCGGTCGATCCCCTGGACGGCGATTCCGGGGACGTCGTCCGCGACGTCATCGACGAGTCGGACGGTGAGGAGCCGGCCCCGGCCGGCGACGGCGTCGAGAGCGCGGTGACCGAGGTCGGCGTCGACGACGCCGGCGAGGAAGACGAGACCGACCTCGACATCGACCTCCCGGAACCGGAGGAGGAATCGGACGCCGAGACGGACGACGGCGCCGAGGCGGAGGCCTCCGAGGGGAGTGCCGCGGCGCCGGCCGCGGCCGCCCCTGGAGTGGCCGAGGGATCGCTCGCGGCCGCCCTCGCCGAGGAGGTTCGCGCCGGCGACGTCGACGACGAGGACCTCGAGGAGTTGCGCGACGCGCTCGGCGTGACGGCCGACGACAGCACCGAGGCCAGAATCGAGCACCTCCAGTCGGAGGTGGCCGACCTCCAGGCGTACACGGACGCCCTCGAGGAGTTCCTCGACGAGGAGGGCGACGCACAGACGCTCATCGGTGACCTCCGCGAAGAACTGCAGGAGACGACCGAGCGGTTCGAGGAGATCGAATCCGAACTCGAGGAGCTGTGGGCGGCGGTCGACGAGGGTGTCGACGAGGAACTCGAGGCGGTTCGGGAGGACATCGAGGCCGTCGAGGACGAAATCGAGGCCGAGACCTCCGAGCGGATCGAGGCTCTCGAGGAGGACGTCGAGGAACTCGAGGCGGAACTGGCCGACGTCGCCGAGATGCGCGACCGACTCGCGACCGCACTGGGAGGGATCGCAACCGGAGGCGGTGCCGAGACGGACGACGACGGTACCGACGAGGAGGCGGCCGACGACGAGGCGGACGACCCGGAGATCGAACTCGAGGACGGCGACGAGTAGCCCGGCCGGACACTCGAACCGCGGCGGTTTTATCCATCGAGGGACAGGCCCATACAATGACGACGCTCCGCGTCGCCGTTCCGCGGAAGGGCCGGCCCCTGGAGGCCGTCCTCGAACGCGTGGCGGCGGTGGCCGGCGTCGAGGCCGTCGCCGACGAGGTGGCCTCGACGCTCCGGTACGAGAAGGCCGTCACGAAGGGCG
Organism: Natronomonas marina; assembly: GCF_024298905.1. Classification (NCBI taxonomy): domain Archaea; kingdom Methanobacteriati; phylum Methanobacteriota; class Halobacteria; order Halobacteriales; family Natronomonadaceae; genus Natronomonas; species Natronomonas marina. The sequence continues at coordinate 2,083,568 of NZ_CP101154.1, read as the reverse complement.
AACAGACGCCGGAGTCGCCGGTCTACGAGCGGCTGGCCGACTACAGCAGCACCGACGGCCACGCCCCGGAGTTCACGCTACTGCGGGACGGCCGACCCGGGATGCCCCGCCGGGTCGTCTTCGACAGCCTCCTCGTCGACGCCGGCGACCACGAAATCCACCTCGTCGGCCGCGAGGAGCCGTTCCGCGCGCTCCGGAAACACGAGTTCGCGCTCGGGTTCGACAGCGCGGACCTGGTGCTGGAGGAGGTCGTCCGCCTGGAGCCGGAGCCGCTGTCCTCGCTGTCGGAACTCAACGACCGGATCGACCCCAAGGACACGGACGTCCGGGTCGTTGGCGGTCTCGGCGACATCGTCCAGCACACGCTGCTGTCGACGCCGGACCTCGCCGAGAATCCGACGCGGGCGTTCGTCGCCGACTACGAGGGCCCGCTCTCCATCTCGCCGCGCTACGAGCGACTCGTGCGGGCGGTGCTGGGAACCCACGCGATGGACGGCGTCGAGTTCCGCTACCCCGACGACCGCGAGGAGGAGGCTGCCATCGCCTCCGTCGGGCTGGGGGTGTACCTGACGGTCACCGGCTCGACGGCCCGCGACCACGGCCTCCGGGTCGGCGAGGAACTGTTCCCCAGCGAGACCGTCCTGCTGGAGAACCCCGCCGAGGCCGACGGGCCGGCCGAGGACCTGGCCGCGAGGCTGGTCGACCCGGTGGAGGCTCCCGCGGACGGTACCGTCGTCGGCGTCGACGCCGACCACGGGCGGAACCGTTAGGCCGTCGCGGCGGCAAGCCACCGCGTGGACGAGACCGTCGCCTGGCTCCGCGACCGACCGTACTACGAGGGACAGTTACGGGTCCACGAGGTCGAAAGCGGCGGCGGGGCGCGTTTCGAGGCACTCGACCTCGACCCACGACTCGAGTCGGCGCTGGAGGCGCGAGGTATCGACCGGCTCTACACCCACCAGACGCGGGCAATCGAGGCGGTCCGGGGCGGCGAGGACGTCGTGGTGGCGACGCCGACGGCCAGCGGCAAGAGCCTCGCCTACACCGTGCCGGCCTTCGAGCGGGCGCTCGACGACCGGGCGACGGCGCTGTACCTCGCCCCGCAGGTCGCGCTCGTCGACGACCAGACCGAGACGCTGTCGGCGCTGGCCGGCGAACTGGGGTTCGGGAGCGGCGTCGAGGTGGCACAGTACACCGGGCGACAGTCCCGGTCGGAGAAGGCGGCGATACGGGACCGACAGCCGACGGTGCTGTGCTGTACGCCCGACATGCTACACTACGGGCTGTTGCCGCACGCGCGACGGCTCTGGTCGTGGTTCTTCGAGCGCCTCGAAACCGTCGTCGTCGACGAGGTTCACGAGTACCGCGGCGTCTTCGGAAGCCACGTCGCCCTCGTCTTCCGGCGGCTGGCCCGCCTCTGTGGGGAGTTCGGCGCCGACCCCGAGTTCGTCTGCTGTTCGGCGACCATCGGGAACCCGGTCGAGCACGCTGCGACGGTCACCGGCCGCGACCCCGACGGCGTCCGACTCGTGGACGGCGACGACAGCGAGTCGGGGCCGACCCACTGGCTGCTGTGGAACCCGCCGGAGTACGACGGCGACGGCTGGGGCGAGGGCGCCGGCGGGGGCCGCCGGCGGTCGAGTCACACCGAGACCGAGCGGCTGTTCTGTGACCTCCTCGCCCGGGGCTACCAGACGCTCGTGTTCACCTCGTCCCGGCAGACCGCAGAACGGTACGCCTCCGAGAGCGCGGGTCGGCTCCGCGAGCGGGGCGAACACGACCTGGCGGGCGCCGTCGAGGCCTACCAGGCGGCGTTAACCGACGAGCGACGCCGGGAGATAGAGGCGGGTCTCAAGGCCGGCGAGGTGCGCGGGGTCTGGAGCACGAACGCGCTCGAACTCGGCGTCGACATCGGCGGTCTCGACGCGGTCGTCCTGGACGGCTATCCGGGCACCCGGATGGCGGCCCGCCAGCAGGCCGGCCGCGCCGGCCGCGGGACCGACCCCTCGCTCGTGGCCGTCGTCGCCGGCGAGGACCAACTCGACCAGTACGTCGTGCGGAACCCGGACGCGTTCTTCGAGGGCGACCCCGAGCGGGCGGTCACGAACCCGGAAAACGAGCGGCTCCTGCCGGGTCACGTCCGCGCGGCGGCCGACGAGTCGTGGCTCTGCCCCGACGACGACCGCCACTTCGGTGACCGGTTTCCCTCGGTCGTCGCGGAGTTGACCGAGGCGGGCGCGCTCTCGCGGCGCGAGACCGACGACGGGGTTCGGTGGCTCCACGACGGGGCCGACCCCCACGGGAACGTGAGCCTGCGAGACATCGGCGACCGGCAGGTCCGGCTTCGCGGCCCGGACGGCGAACTCGTGGCGGAACTCCCGTTCGACGACGCCCTGCGTGACGCTCACCCCGGCGCTATCTACCACCACCAGGGCCGCAGTTACGAGGTGACGGACCTCGACCTGCGGGCGGGGGTCGCGCAGTTGCAGACGACCTGGGCGGACTACTTCACCCGCGTGCTCCACGAGAAGGCGATAATGGTCGCCGAGCGACTGGACTCGAAGGCGCTGTCGACCCGCCCGGACGTGCGAATCACCTTCGCGGACGTCGAGATGCGGAAGCAAATCACGGGATTCCAGCGGTTCGACGCCTCGTCGGGCGAGTCGCTCGGCACCGAAGCGCTGGACCTGCCCGAGACGAGCCTCGAAACGCGGGGGCTGTTCTTCGCGCTCCCCGACGACGCGACGGCCGCCCTGGAGGCCGGTGGCGACCTGCCGGGCGGCATCCACGCCGCCGAACACGCTCTCATCTCGATGTTCCCGGCGACGGTGCTGTGTGACCGCCGGGACGTCGGGGGGCTGTCGACGCCGCTGCACCCGGAGACGGGCGCGCCGACGATTTTCGTCTACGACGGCTACCCGGGCGGGGTCGCGCTGGCCCGGACCGGCTACGAGAGGTTCGCGTCGCTCGCGGGGACGACGCTGGAGATGCTCCGGGGCTGTCCCTGCGAGGACGGCTGTCCGGCCTGCGTGCAGTCGCCGCACTGCGGCAACGCCAACGACCCCCTCGACAAACGGCTGGCGACGGACCTGCTGGCGACGCTGCTGGACCGGTAGGGCGAGCGGCTATTACCACGGCGCTCCACGTCCGGTGTATGCCCGGAGACCTCGAGGGAACGGCGGCTATCGTCACCGGCGCGAGCAGCGGCATCGGGCGGGCGACGGCGTCGGCGCTGTCGGATGCCGGCGCCCGAATCGTGCTCGCGGCCCGCAGCGAGGACCGCATCACGGCGCTGGCCGACGACCTCGGCACGGACGCCATCGCGGTCCCGACCGACGTGAGAGACGAACGCGACGTCGAGACGCTCGTCGAGCGCACCGTCGAGACCTTCGGCGGGGTCGACACTCTCGTCAACAACGCGGGACTGGGACTGGGTAGTTCCGTCGAGGACCTCTCGACGGCCGACTACCGGCAGATGATGGAGACGAACGTCGACGGGATGTTCTTCACGACGCGTGCGGCGCTGCCGCACCTCCGGGAGTCGGCGGGAACGGCGGTGTTCATCGGTAGCTTCGCCGGGCAGTACCCCCGCTCGTTCAACCCGGTCTACGCGGCGACGAAGTGGTGGACGCGGGGGTTCGCAAAGAGCCTCTCGGCGCAGGCCGGCGAGGAGGTGGCCGTGACGGTCGTCAACCCCTCCGAGGTCCGCACGGAGTTCGGCTCCGAGGAGGGCGAGAGTTTCGCAGGTCGTTTCGAGGAGGGGGAGGTGACCGAACCCGAGGAGGTCGCCGAAGCGGTCGTCTTCGCGGCCGAGCGGTCCCCCTCGATGGTGAGCGAACTCGATCTCTTCCGGCGGGACAAGTTCACGGGGCTCTGAGCCGCCCCGCCTGCGACGTGGAGCCCCCGAGAACTGTCGGCCCTCTTTGCTCGAATCGTCGACGCCGGCGGCTCTCTCACCGGGGGCGCGGGTCGTCCTTCGCCCACGACTCCCGCGAAGACGGGCAGGGAACTCGGCGGGGTAACCCACCGACATCAAAAGGTAAAGTGGCTCTGTCGCGGACACGGTGGTATGGCCGACGAGGAAATCGACGACGTGGACAAGGCGATCCTGTACGCACTCCAAGAGGACGCTCGAAACATGTCGTCCGGCGACATCGCCGAGCGGACCGGCACCTCGGACAGTACCGTCCGCAAGCGGATTCAGCGTCTCGAATCCGACGGCGTGATCAAGGGGTACAGCGCCAGCGTCGATTATCAGAAATCGGGGTATCCGCTCCGAATGCTGCTTTTCTGTACCGCGTCGATACCCGAACGCGGCGACCTCCTCCCCGATATTCTGGATATCGACGGCGTGGTGTCGGTCCAGGAGTTGGTCACCGGCGAGCAGAACCTCCTGGTCACCGTCGTCGGCGAGTCGGACAGCGATATTACGCCCGTCGCACAGGAACTCCTCGATATGGGGCTCACCGTCGCGGACGAGGTCCTCGTTCGGAGCCACGAGACGACGCCCTTCGGCAAGTTCGATTCCGGGAACGGGAACTAACCGACGACGCGTTCGACGTCGAGCGCGGTCGCTCGCCGGACGACCGCCCTCACCGGATCCACCGAGTCGGCCAGATTGTCCGAGTCGCCGTCGAGAACGGTGAGTGCCGCCCGCCGGCCGGGAGCGATGACACCGCAGTCGAGCCCGGCGATCTCGGCTCCCGCGGTCGTCGCCATCCGCAACACCTCCCGTGGGGTCACGTCGAACCGCTTCGCCGTGTACGCCATCTCGCGGAACATCGAGGGGGGATTCAGCATCACGTTGTCCGTGCCGAGTGCGACAGTCGTGTGATCGACCAGTTCCCGGACCGGGGGCCGCCCCACGTCGAGGACGGTGTTCGCACGCGGACAGACCGCGACCGGGACCGACTGGGACCTGACCCGGTCGAGGTGTTCCCGTTCGGCGTGTACCATGTGGACGAGCAGGTCCGGCTCCAGATCGAGTGCGGGATGGATGTCGGTCGCGTCCGGTTCACCAGCGTGGATGGCGAAGGGGACCCCGCGGCGCTCGCACGCAGCACGCTCTTCGGTGAAATCGTCGTCGTTCGCACCGGAGGCTCCGTACCCGTCGGCGACGTCGAGGACGGACGGGCTCTCGCTCCCGAAGATGAACGGGTCGACGTCCACGGTCCGCGCCGCCTCACGGAGCGCGTTCGCCCCGTCGGTCCCGGACTCGCGGAAGTCCAGACAGGACACCGTACCGGTTCGCCGCGCGAATCGGAGCGTCCGGCGCATCGCCCCCACGAGTTCGGACCGGTCCGCAGCCGCGAGCTGGCGGTGTTTCAGGCTGTCCGGCGGTGCCACGGCCTCATCGAGCGACAGCCCGACGGCAGCCTCCTTCGCGACCGAGTCCCCGAGGTGCGTGTGGGCGTTGACGAACGCCGGCAGCACGATGTCCGTCGACTCCGTCTCCGTCTCCTCTATGGCCTGAATCCGGCCGTCCTCGACGACGACGTGGCCACGGATCGGCTCGAACGACCGGCCGGCGAGAACGGTTCCCGCGACTTCTTCCATACCGGCGTTCGGAATCCGATACCGATATGCTTTTTCCGCCTCGAATAGCGAACACTTCGGTAACTGAGACCCCGCTCGGCGTCCGGGCTGTTCCACCGGTCCCCCGGCCCAATCCCCCCAGCGGGTTCCGAACCCCGGCCCGCGTGAGCGGGAGCAGCCCACCCGTCGCCGAGCGGAGACGCACCTTCGGTGTGCGAGTCCCCGCGTCGGGCCTCGCCGTACGGGGCACCCTCGCTCACCGGCGCGGAAACATAATGTTCCATCACCAATTATTTGGGAACAGAATGTGAATATAGATAGATTTATTAATCAGTCTGTTCGTATACTGGGTAGAGACGACCAGAAGCGGTATACCGGGGTCCACGGTCACGGGACCCCGTTAGAGAGCCGAACGATGTCAGGACACAGTTCATCGACGACGGTTGGATCACTTCCGGACACGACGGCCGAGTCGCCGTTCGTGCCCGTCGCACTAACGTGGCTCGTGTGGTCGCTGTTCGCCGCGAGCATCGCCGTCCTGATCGTAAGCGTCCGATTCGGCGTGGGGTGGGAACTCCCCGGTCTGGTAGCCGTCGACGGCCTGACCGTCCTGATGTGGGTGGTGGTTACCTTCTTCAGCGGTATCGTCCACAGCTACTCGCGCCGCTACATGGCGGGAAGCACCCACAAAACGAGGTTCTTCCTCGCTACGTTCGGGTTCACCACATCCGTGATGGCGCTCGTCGCAGCCGATCACGTCGCACTGTTCGGGTTCCTGTGGGTGGCGATGGGCCTGCTGATGGCGGAACTCATCGGTATCAACGAGGGCTGGAAACAGGCACGGGCGGCCGCGGCGGTCGCCCGCAAGTACTTCCTCGCCAGTAGCGCGCTGCTGGGCGTCGCGTTGACGGCACTGTGGTGGACGACCGGCGCGACGACGGTCTCCGGGATCGGTGCGGCCACCGACACGGTCGGCGGTCCGGTGTGGCTGATCGCCGCCGGCGCGCTCGTGCTCGCGGCGATGATCCAGTCCGCCCTGATACCGTTTCACGGCTGGCTGCTCTCCTCGATGACCGCCCCGACACCGGCGTCCGCGCTGATGCACGCCGGCTTCGTCAATGCGGGCGGCATCCTGCTGGCCCGTTTCGCCCCGGTCATCACCGTCGACTCCACGCTCATGCTCGCGGTAGTCGCCCTCGGCGCGGCGAGTGCTGGCGGCGGAAAGCTCCTGAAGTCGGTCCAGACGGACATCAAGGGCAAACTCGGCTGCTCGACGGTCGGCCAGATGGGCTTTATGATCATGCAGGCCGGACTCGGCTTCTTCGGGGCCGCGATCACCCACCTCGTCCTGCACGGTTTCTACAAGGCCTACCAGTTCCTCAGTTCGGGCGAACAGATCGAACACGCGACTCCGAGCGAGACCACGGAGCACACGATCGGCCGTACGACGAGTGCCGTTGGCTTCCTCGTGGCGCTGGTGACCGGTCTCGCCGGCGGCGTGGTGTTTACGGTGCTGACCGGGAAGGGAGCCAACGTCGACAGCGGCCTCCTTTTGACCTTCTTTGTCGTCTTCACCACGCTCCATGCGGCCCGCAGCGCGATCCAGCAAACCTCACTTCCGGCGCCAGCCCGCTACGGAGCCGTTCCCCTGGTGTTCTTCCCGGCCATCGTCGTCTACGCCGTGGTCTACGAAGGTGTCTCGGGCCTCCTGACGGTCAGTACGGCAACGACCGAACTGACCCTACTCCACGGCGTCATCGCCGTCGGCTTCGTCGGCATCTACGTCGCCATCGAGACCGGCGTCCACGAGCAGAGCCAGCGTCTCTACGTGACACTACTGAACGCCACCCAACCGTCGTCGGATACCCTGTTGACCTCCAAGGAGGAGTACAATGAGTACTGAAACCGCCGTCCGCGACAGCATCGACGAAGCGGCGACGACCGTCGGCTCCCTGTGGCCCATTCACTCGTTCGTGACCGCCAACCCCCTCTCGGGGTTCGAGGACCGGCCCTTCGAGGAGGCCGTCGAGCGGGCAGCGACCCTGTGGGGCGGGCGTGGCTACCCCAGCGCCGAGACGTTCCGGACGGCGCTGGAACGCGGCCAGATAGACCCGGAGATCCTCGAAGCGGAGCTCGCCGAGGCAGGCTACGTGGACGACCCCGAGACGCTGCTCGACCGCATGGCCGACGCGGCCGACGTCGTCGATGCCGAGGACGACGCGGACACCGCCACCGACCACGTCGACCGGGTGCTGACGAAGTGGCTGTCGGCCTTCCTCGACGAGGGGAGCGCCCACTGGATGATGCCGAACCGCGAGGCGGGGTTCTACACCGCCTTCCGGGGAATGGCCGAATACGACAGCGAGATCCCCGACGATGGGGTCGTCGCCGACCTACCCGAGGCGGCGACCGAAGCTATCGAGGCGGTCCTGAAATCGTACCCGGAGAGCCAGTGGGTGTCCATCTTCGAGGAGCAACTGGCCGCGCTTCCGGGCTGGTCCGGGTTCGTCAAGCGTCGCGCCGAGGACGGCGGCGTGTGGCAGTCGACGTATCCGATCTCGCTGGAGGGGTACCTCGCGGTACGGCTGGCACTGCTGGACGCCGTCGGCGCCGACATCGAGCCGGCCGACGACGCCGTCGACGTGACCCCGGCCGACGAACTCGCTCGGGCCTTCCTTCGCGCGTGGGAAGCGACCTACCGCGACGACCTCGTCGGGACCGTCGCAGCAGGGAGCCGGTCGATAGACGACGACGGTACGTCCGGGCGGCCGGACGCCCAGTTGGTCTTCTGTATCGACACCCGCTCGGAGATCATCCGTCGTCACATCGAGGCGACGGGCGACTACGAGACTCACGGGTACGCCGGCTTCTTCGGCATCCCGATGGAGTATCGGGGATACGACACCGATGTGGCGGTCGATGCCTGCCCGCCGATCCTCGATCCGCAGCATCACATCACCGACTTTCCGACCGACGACGAGACCCAGGCACGCCACGATCGCTGGTCGGGCGTCCGGGCGGCCGCCGACGAAGTAATCGAGATACTGGAGGCCAACGCCGCGACCGCCTACGGCTACGTCGAGACCGCCGGGAGCGGCTACGGTCTCTCGCTTGCGGCCCGGACGCTCGTCCCCGGGCGTGTCCACGACCTGCTCGACGCCGCTGCCGAGCTGGTGCCCGACGAGCACGAGTTCTGTGAGCCGCTCGTCCACCACCAGCACACCTACTCCGGCGACCTGCCGGTGGGGTTGACCACCGAGGAGAAGGTCGAGTACGCTGCGACCGCCTTCGAGTTGATGGGTTTCGAGGAGTTCGGTCGCCTCGTCGTCTTCACCGGCCACGCCAGCGAGACGGCAAACAACCCCTACGACTCGAGTCTGGACTGCGGTGCCTGTGCCGGCAATCCCGGTGGCCCGAGCGCCCGCGTTCTCGCGACGATCTGTAACGACGAGGCTGTCACGGCCGAACTCCGCGACCGCGGGTTCGACATCCCAGAGGACACGGTCTTCGTCGCCGGCCAGCACAACACGACGACCGACGAATTGGAACTGTTCGCGGACGACGTGCCCGAGAGCCACGCGGACGACCTCGATCAGTTGCGCAGGGACCTCGCTACTGCTCGTGAGAGCGCGGCTGCCGAGCGCGCCGAGGTGATGGGGACCGACGGGTCGGACGGCGTCGGCGAGACGGAACGCCGTGCCGCCGACTGGGCCGAGACGCGCCCCGAGTGGGGACTGGCCGGCAACGCCGGTTTCGTCATCGGCCCCCGCGAGTTGACGAGCGGCTGTGACCTCGACGGCCGCGCCTTCCTCCACTCGTACGATTGGTCGACCGATCCCGACGGGGACGCGCTGGAGGCCATCCTCACCGGTCCCATGGTGGTCACCCAGTGGATCAACACCCAGTACTACTTCTCGACGGTCGACAACGCCGTCTACGGCAGCGGGTCGAAGGTGACCCAGAACCCGGTCGGCAACGTCGGCGTCTACCAGGGCAACGGCGGCGACCTGATGGCCGGACTCCCGCTCCAGTCGCTGATGGCCGCAGACGACGAACCGCACCACCAGCCGCTCCGCCTCTCGACGGTCGTCCACGCGCCGGTCGAGCGGGTAACCGACGTTTTGGCCGACCACGAGGGCCTGACCGAAATTCTTGACAACGACTGGCTGTCACTGACGGTGATCGATCCGACTCGGGACAACCGCGCCTTCCACTACGAGGAGTCTCTGGAGTGGACGCCGGTGACCGAACGGACCGAAGCGCCCCCGGAAACGCCGAACGCTCCGGCCGTCGCAGACGACTAGTCGACCCGCCGTAGTAACGCTCGTTCGTCCGAATCCACGCTGTAAAACCCACCGTAGCCCGTCCCCGAGGACGCCAATTTGATATAGCAACATACAGTTTACGAGTCGGCCGGGCGACTGAATTACGACCGATCTCCTGGGTCGGAAAACGGAGATTCCGGAAAAACGCGAGGTCCGAGCCGGCTACAGCAGCCGGTAGACGTTGGCCTCGTAGACCTCTCGCACCCTGTCGCCCCAGTTGTGGGTGTAGGTGTCGATGATGTCGGCGGCAACGTCGCCGCGCAGGTACTTCACGATCCCCCGGTCGCCCGTCCTGTCCCGCAGGTGGGTCGTGAAGAAGTGCCGGAAGTAATGTGGGGTGACGTTCTCGGCGGCGTCGCCGCCAGCACGGTACCACCCCCGCTCGGCGGCCCGCTCGGCGACGAACGACCGGACCATCGAGGGGGTGGCGCGCTTGCCCCACTCGCTCGTCGAACAGAACAGCGCCGGGCTGTCGCTGTCGGGGCGTATCGCCAGCCACGATTTTAAAAGGTGCTTCAGTTCGTCGTCGATCGGAACGACGGTGTCCCGTTTTCGCTTGTTGGATGCGGTTCGCTCCTCGTCGTTGTAGACGTCGCCCCTGGTGGGTTCGCTGGCGACGAACACCGAGTCCGGCCGTCCGTCGAGTGACCCCCGTGGGTCCGTCGGGTACGCCTCCCGTACCTCGGAATCGTCGAGGTGGATGTCTCGGAGGTCCAGGTTGCAGCACTCGCCGACCCGCATACCGGTCTTCAGGAGCGTCCCGATGATCGCCCGTTCGAGCGGGTGACCCACTCCCGCGACGAACGAGCGCATCTCCGGGACGGATATCTCCCGCCGTGCGGGGTCCGAATCGATGGATTCGTCCATCTCCTCGGTGACCAGTGCCATCGGGTTCGACTCGAAGGCGCCGACCTGGGTCATGTACGCGTAGAACCGGTGGACGTAGGAGGCGTAGGAGGCGACGGTACTGGGTGCGTGTTCGTCCCGTATCGAGTGGACCCAGGCCATGCATTCTCGCTGTGTGGCAGTCTCGAGGTCCGTGCCGCGCGTTCCGACGAACGCCTCGAACTCCCGGAGAACTCGCTCGTAGGCGCTCTTCGTCCGGTCGCTGCGGCCGTGAAACGTCATGTCCTGCAGGAAGTACCCCACGGGGTCGTCGGGCGCCGGCGATCCGGTGCGATCCTCAACGCCCATCGTCGACCACCGTGTATCCACCGCGCCGCCCGCTGTAGCGGATCCGGTCTTCGGCCTGCAGCTCTTCGAGGGCGTCGTCGAGTCGTTCCTCGATGTCGTCGGTCACGCCCGCCAGGAGTTCGTCCCAGCCGGCGACCTCCGACTCGTCGAGAACGTCGAGGACCCGGTCTTTCAGGCCGTCGCCCCCAGGGGTAGCGTCCGGAGGATCGGCTTCGACGCCGTTTCCTGTCCCGGCGTCCCCGAGTTCGAACCCCCGCCTTCCCGCCTGGACCATCGCCCTGACGTATTCCGCCTGACTCATGTCGAGTTCGTCGGCCTCCGCCCGCCACCGTTCCCGCTGTGTGGCCGGCACGTACGTCTGGACGGAGACGCGGTCGGTCTCGCTCATGTTTGCGGCCACAAGCGGGTTCCACATCAAAGTACGTCAGACAACTCGATAAAGGCTTTTATCGACCAGAATAATTCTCTCAGGTGGCGGTTGCCAGTAGTATATCGACGAAAGTGATTCATATTTCCGAGGTTGGCTTCATATCGACCGATATATCGTCTGACGCGAGTCCGGGCCGTCCGGCGTCGGTATCGACACGCCGAGGGTGCCGTTCGCGCCGGTGGGGGAACGCAGTCGATAGTCCGGCGCGGGTAGCCTCGACCCTGGTGTAACATCGTATCGTGCGTGGGGGTACTGTCGTGGGGCGGCTCTCGGGCTCCCTGGGGGGTGGCTGCATGGCAGGGGCTCAGGGCTCTCACGACCTTCACGAGGGGGCACGCATCCATTACGGGAGTGTCTCGCTGGGCGTCGACCGTTGCCTGCTGCCCGGCGTCTGGTCGCTTTCGTCGTCGGACTGGGGCTGATAGCGGATTCGGGGGCGTCGCAACGCGAACCCGTAAACTACATACTGCTATATCAATACATCCGCTCGTCCCGGGTCGAAACGACCGCCGAGGCGCGCCCCTCGGGGCCCCCTCGCGGGTCGGCTTCGAGTACGAAGGCAGGGTCACGGTGACCGGACCTGCGAGGGATACGGCGCACCGATGCCGCGAACGCCGCACCAACATGAACGTGTATTATGTATGCGTCCCGAGGGTGGGGTACGCGATGCTCGAAACGCCCGTACGCGTACGCGACTGATTCTCCCTCGACGTAGCATCGCCGTTCGACCGCATTTCGCCCCACAACCCATGCAGACACCAGACACCCACGACGCACCGCTCGTCCCGTACACGCCGACCACCTCCGAGACCACCTCCCCGACTGCCCGCACCGACGGTGGAAGCCGGCGGGACCCCGACCGCCCGCTGGACCGTCCGCCGGCAACCGACCACGCGACCGACTACGCGCGCTGCTCGGAAGAAATAGAGCCGTTCGTCGCCGATCTCAGGTAGAGCCGACGGCAACCGAGTTCCGCCGTGGCGGTTACCCCGCCGACTCGGGGACGATCCGTTCGTCCTGCGGGAACCAGGCCAGATCGTGGTCCGCGTTCAGGCGCACCCGGACGTGGTCGTCCAGCGAGACCTTGTCGGCGTGGTTGTGCATACAGCCGATCACGTCCCCGGAGTCCAGTTCGACCCGGTAGAGAACCGTCGGACCGAGGTACCGGCGGTGGACGACGACGCCGTTTGCCGCCTCGGGGCCGGCCGCTTCGGCACGGACGTCGTCGGGTCGGATCATCAGGTCGATGTCACTTCCCCGGTACTCCTCGCTGAGGCCGTTGACGCGCTCGAAGGGGATACAGCCGAGCGCCGACTCGACGCAGCCGTCCGCGACCTCGCCGGAGACGAACGAAGCGTGGCCGAGAAAGCCCGCGACGAACCGGGACTTCGGCTGCTGGAAGACCGCTTCCGGGGTTCCCACCTGCTGTATCTCGCCGTCGCTCATCACGGCGACCCGGTCGGAGATGGACATCGCCTCCTCCTGGTCGTGGGTGACCGAGACCGCGGTGACGCCGGCCTCCTTCAGGATCTCGCGGACCTCCTCGCGCATCCGAACGCGGGTGTCGACGTCGAGACTCGAGAACGGCTCGTCGAGCAGCAGGAGGCTCGGCTCCGGCGCCAGCGACCGGGCCAGCGCGACGCGCTGCTGTTGGCCGCCGGAGAGCTCCCCCGGCGGTTTGTCGTCGTGCTCCTCGAGGCCGACGAGCGCCAGCAACTCGTCGACCCGACGGCTCCGCTCGGGTTCGCTCCACTCGTCGATGCCGAACGCGATGTTCTCGCGGGCGGTGAGGTGCGGAAAGAGCGCGAACTCCTGGAAGACCACGCCGACGTCGCGCTCCTCGGGGACGACGAACTCGCTCCCGGAGACGGCATCGCCGCCGAGCCGGACGGTCCCGCCGTCCGGGCGTTCTAGCCCGGCGATGAGTCGCAGCGTCGTCGTCTTCCCGCACCCGGAGGGTCCGAGAAGCGTCAGCAGTTCGCCGTCGTACACCGAAAGCGAGAGGTCCCGGATCACACGAGTCCCGTCGTAGGTCTTCCGGAGGCCGTCGAGTTCAAGGACGGTCTCCCGGCCGCTCCCCGTGTCGAACTCAACGCCCGTGCTCCGTAGCGACTCGCTAGACACGGCACCCACCACCGTAGCGCGACTCGCTCGCCGGTTCGACAACCATCGTCGGAACGTTCTTTAGGCAAGCCAAAATACCTTTGGTTCTCCGCCGTCGCCTCCTCCGGGGGTGCGTCCGGTTTCCCGACACCGCTCGGACAGTATTAGGAAGAATAAGGACAACGGTTTTACGCTCGAATCGGAGCATTGATGTATGGAGCCGAGACCGGAATCTGGAGACGCGCTCGAACGGAGCGCGGGGAACCCATGACGCTGGAAGACCGGACCTGCGTCGTCACCGGCGCATCCCGGGGCATCGGACGCGCGATAGCCGAGGAGTTCGGTCGGCACGGCGCGAACGTCGTCGTCAACTACCGGTCATCGGAGGGGATGGCAGCGGAGACGGTCGACCGCGTCGAGGCGGCCGGCGGCAGCGCCGTCTCGACACAGGCCGACGTCTCCGACGCCGAGGCCGTCGCAGCGATGGCCGAGGCGACACGCGAGGCGTTCGGCCCGGCCGACGTCCTCGTCAACAACGCCGGGATGACCATCGACAAGAAGTTCGAGAACATGTCGCCCGCCGACTGGCAGCAGGTCATCGACGTGAACCTCGGCGGCGTGTTCAACTGCACGAACGCCTACTTCGAGGACATCAAGACGGCCGAGGACGGCCGGCTCATCAACATCTCCAGCGTGGTCGGCCAGCAGGGTAACTACGGGCAGGCCAACTACGCGACGACGAAGTCGGGTCTGTTCGGTTTCACCCGGACGCTGGCGCTGGAACTGGCCAGCGAGGGGTCGACCGCCAACTGCGTCGCCCCCGGGTTCGTCGAGACCGACATGCTGGAGACGGTCCCCGAGCGGGTCAAAGAGAAGATACTCCGCCGCATCCCGCTGGACCGCTTCGCCACGCCCGAAGACGTCGCCGGCATCGTCCGGTTCGTCGCCAGCGAGGACGCCGGCTACATGACCGGCCAGATACTCGCCGTCAACGGCGGCATGGAGTGGTAGTCGGCGCGGCCCCGAACGCTTAGGGGCGTGCCACGCGAGTCGGAACCATGACCGACGTAGCCGTCATCGGGGCATCGATGACGCAGTTCGGCCAGCGCGACGCCTGGATACGCGAGTTGCTCGCCGACGCCGCCATCGACTGTCTGGCGGACGCCGCCGTCGAACCCCACGAACTCGACCACCTGTACGTCGCCAACATGGCCAGCGGCGAGTTCGAGGGCCAGACCGGCGTGCCGAACGCCCTCGCACACGACCTGGCGGCCACCCCCGCCTACACCCAGCGGATCGACCAGACGTCCGCCTCCGGCGGGGGCGGCATCTACGCCGCCTGGCAGTCCGTCGCCAGCGGCGCCTCCGAAATGACGCTTCTGGTCGGCGGCGAGAAGATGACCCACCGGACCACCGGCGAGTCGACGGACGTAATCGCCTCGCTGACCCACCCCGTCGAGTACAAACACGGCGTGACGCTGCCGTCCTTCGCGGGGCTGACGGCGCGACACTACCTCGAGCGGTTCGACGCGCCCCGCGAGAGCCTCGCGAAAGTCGCCGTCAAGAACCACGAGAACGGCGCGTTGAACCCCCACGCGCAGTTCCGGAAGGAAATCGACATCGAGACGGCCATGGAGTCGCCGATGATAGCCGACCCGCTTCGACTCTACGACTTCTGTCCCGTGACCGACGGGGCGGCGGCGCTTCTGTTCTGCCCCGCAGAGCGGGCCCGCGAGTACGCCGACGACTACGCCGTCGTCTCCGGGGTCGCGGGCGCGACTGACACCCACGTCGTCCACGAGCGTGCGGATCCGACGACGATGGGCGCCGTCGTCGACTCCGGCGAGGCCGCCTTCTCGATGGCGGGCCTGGACCCCGACGACGTCGACGTGGCCGAACTCCACGACATGTTCACCATCCTCGAGTTCCTCCAGATGGAGGGGCTCGGCTTCGCCCCGAAGGGCGAGGCCTGGCGGGAGATCGAGGCGGGAACGACCGAACTGGACGGCGAGTTGCCGATCAACACCTCCGGTGGCCTGAAGTCGAAGGGCCACCCGCTCGGGGCGACCGGCGTCGCCCAGGCCTACGAGATATACGAGCAGGTCGCCGGGGATGCCGGCGAGCGGAGCGTCGACGCCGACGTGGGGCTGGCCTGCAACGTGGGGGGCTTCGGGAACTGCGTCACGACCACCATCCTGGAGGCACGATGACGATGGAAGCCTACCGGTACGAGGACGGCAGCATCACCTACCCGGGACACCCCGTCGGCCCGGACGGCAGCGAACCCGTCGGGACGGTCGATTTGAGCGAGTACACCGCCGAGGTGATTACGTGGACGACGTCGCACGCGACGCCGCCGGGCGTGCGGGAGCCGAATCACCTCGCTGTCGTCGAGTTCGACGTCGAGGGGACGCCGGTCCGGGCCATCGGCCAGTTGACGACGGGCGACGTCGAGACGGGCGACGAGGTGCGGCCGGTCCACTGCGAGGAACTGCGGGACCCGGGGGCCGGCATCCGCGCCGCCGAGAGCCAGGCGTGGGACGGCTACCGGTTCGAGCCGGTCTGAGCCGCGGTGGCGACCCGTCCGGTCGATTCGAGCCCGGAGACGGCCTCGGAGACGGTTCGGACCTCGTCGTCGACGTGGGGGTACGCCGCCCGGGTAGTCCCCCCGTCGGCGACGGCCAGCCACAGGACCGGCAAAACGAGTAGCTCCCGAACCCGGCCGGTCTCCGGGTCGTAGCCCTCGCGCTGTTCGAAGAACGGCGACAGCGAGAACCCCTCGCTGTCGGCCCACTCCCGGACCGCCTCGAAGCGTGCGACGATGTCCCGTTCGGCGTCGAACGCCACTCGTTTCGGGTGGTACCGGACCGCGACATCCTCGGCGACGGCCGCCACCCGCGAGTGAATCTCCTGTTGCTGGGATTCGACCGCCGGCACTGGGTCCGTCCGGAGGAACAGCTCCAGGGACGGACCGTCGTCGGACGACATGTGGTGGCAGGACCACCGGGCGACGTATAAATTTAACTTCCGTTTCCAGTTTCATCGCCTCCGTCACCGGGTTCGTCGTCCGGTCCGTCGACCTGTCGACGGAGGGTCTCCAGCTCCTCGTCGACGTCGATGTCGACCGGCTCGTGGTCGGTCTCGGTCGAATCGGGGCGATCCTTCGAGGCGGCGGCCAGTCCCTCGTCCACCTCGGCTCGAAGGTTCCGTGCCTCCGACAGTAGCTGGCGTACCTCCGGGTTCTCGGCTGGTTCGCCAGCCGCGGCGTTCTCGAGGTCCGCCAACGCGTCGTCCAGCCGCTGGAGGGTCGCCCGGCTGGCGGCTGCCAGTCCCTCTCCGCCTCGCCGGACGCCCTCCAGGGAGCGCTCGCCGACGTCGGCGAGCGCGTCGCTTCCGGAACTCTCCGCCAGCGGACGGCCGTCGGCCACGCGGAGGGCGGCGGCGAGCAACTCCAGTAGCCGAATGTTCGTCTCCAGCACGGAGACGAGCGCGGGGATGGTGTACTCCTCGGTCAGCCGGAGGAGTTCCCCCGGTTTCGGCGGCCTCGGGAGGCCGAGGGGACCGGTCGGCGGGCCGCGAAGCTCCGCTCGAAGCTCCTCGAGCGTCGCCGAGAGTTCGCGGACGGACGCCTGGAGGTCGTCGGTGTCGTCCATACCGGCCCTGGGCGGTCGAGACCCAAAACGATACGGTCGGAATCGCCCGGAACGTTTATAATCTAGGAGATTTATTCAGCATTCAGAGCGATGAAATTCGACTCGAGCCCTCCCGCAGACGCGAGCGTCGCACAGGGGCTCGCATCGCTGAAGCGCGAGGGTGGGTCGGTGCTGGTGGTGGGGGCCGCCAGCGACGCACAGGAAGACGTCTGCGACCGGTTCCTCGCCGGCGAGGGGGCGCGCGTCTTCGTCGACACCGACAACTCGGTCCGCGACGACGACGCGGAGGCGGCGGAGGTCATAGAACGGCCGTTCACCACCCGCAGTTCCGCGTCGGCCGGGGGCTCCGGCGCGACGCCCGGAATCACCTCGCTGGCCGGGGATCTGGAAGCGGCGATCCGAAGGCGGGCCGGGGACGCCGAGACGCCGCGGGTCTGTTTCGACTCGCTCCGACCGTTCGTCGACACGAGCGACGGACCGACGCTGTCCTCGGCACTGGAGTCGATCCGGGAGGCCGCCCGCGACACCGGAACTGTCGTCCACTTCCACCTCCCGGCCATGCCGGAGGCGGTCCCACGGACGCTCTTCGAGGCCGTCGACGCCGTCGTCGAGGTGCGACGACGGGGGGGGACCACCCACCAGCGGTGGCGATTCCCCGACGAGACGGACACCTCCGAGTGGGTCGAGGTTTAGGTCTACCAAAACGCTTTAGACATCTCGGGGCAGAGTATCCGGTAATGGCAGCTACCCCGGAACGGGACGAACGGACGGTCGGGCTTCAAGCGCACTCCACGTCGCCGGAGCGGACGGTCTTCACTGAACCCGACAACAGCGACGGGTGGATAGCGACGGACTACACTGTCGATATCGAGCGGTAGCCGTCGACCGCGCGGAGACCTCTCTTTCCTACCGGACTCGGCCCCGAGTCTCTGCGCTGTCGGCCGTCGAGTACCGAACCGAATAGGCGTAGCGTACGCGTCGCACAGGAAAGGAGGTCGCTCTCAGTGCGTTGCCGACTCGAGGACCAGGGTGTCGTCCTCGAGGTAGTGTTCGAGGTGGTGAGCGTGGTCCTCGAGCGTCTCGAGTTCGTCGCGGAGGATCTCCTCGGTCGTGTAGTCGCCGAGGTCACGTACCAGGGCGATGTGGTCCCGCATCGTCTCGATCATCGTGCCCATCATCTCCAAGTCGTTGGCCAGCGAGGTCCGGATGTCGTAGACGTCGTCGCCCTCCGGTTCGACGGGGGCGTGCTCCTCGAAGGTCGAACCGCCCGACAGCGGGACGCCGCCGATGGCCTGGGCGCGCTCGGCGAACAGGTCGGCGGCGAGTTCGACGTCCTCGGCGACGTCGCCGAGGTACTCGTGGAGTTCGAGGAACTCCGCGCCCTCGACGTTCCAGTGGTGCTTCTTGAGCTGGTGGTACAGCACGTAGCTCGCGGCGAGGTCGGTGTTCAGTGCGTCGACGATCTGTTCGGCCTTGTCCTCGTCGATTCGGAGCGCCTCGCTCTCCTCGACACTACCGGCCTGACGACGGACGGTTTCCTGGGTGCTCATACGGGTGAAAGTAGGTGCGCAACCAACTTAAACCTTCCCGTCTTGATAAAGAGTTTTTGGCTATCCAAAAATATTCATCAGTATCTATGAAAATCATGTCGTCTCACCGGACGGTACGGGCAGTCGGCCGGCGGCCGTCCGGTCCCGACTCGCGCGACTCGGCCCTGCGGAGCTTTCGCACGCCCGCGTCCGTTCAAAAGCTCTTTTATGCAGTGATGCAGTACGAAGGAGTACAGCCTACGCGGGGTTGTGATGCTCCTAGCCGGATTCAGGACAAACGCGTCCGTCGGGGCGCGAGAACCGCCCGCGGCACCGGTGCCGCGCGGCGTTCGACGGCGGGGGAGCGCGAGCCCGCGCGTGGGAGGAGCAACTACAGACAATGTCAGTGTACGTAGATTTCGACGTGCCGGCCGACCTCGAGGACGACGCCATCGAGGCGCTCGAGGTCGCCCGGGACACGGGTACCGTGAAGAAAGGGACCAACGAGACGACGAAAGCCGTCGAGCGCGGCAACGCCGAACTCGTCTTCATCGCCGAGGACGTCAGTCCCGAGGAGGTCGTCATGCACCTCCCGGAGATAGCCGACGAGAAGGAGACGCCGTACGTCTTCATCGAGACGCAGGACGATATCGGTCACGCGGCCGGTCTCGAGGTCGGTAGCGCTGCGGCGGCCATCGTCGACGCCGGCGAGGCCTCCGCGGACGTCGAGGACATCGCCGAGAAGCTCGAGGAGCTCCGGTAGGTGACCGAGGATGAGCGCTGAAGAAGAAGGGGGCGGCGCGACCCCTGCCGAAGTGATCGAAGTCGTCGGCAAGACCGGCATGCACGGCGAAGCCATGCAGGTCAAGTGCCGGATCAAGGAGGGCGAAAACCAGGGCCGCATCATCGCCCGGAACGTCCTCGGGCCGGTGCGCGTCGGCGACATCCTGCAACTTCGCGAGACCGCTCGCGAGGCCGACTCCATCGGAGGTCAGTAACGATGCCACAGACCAGAGCCTGCGACTACTGCGGGGCCGACATCGAGCCCGGTACCGGGACGATGTTCGTCGCCAACGACGGCACCATCACGCACTACTGTTCGGCCAAGTGCGAGAAGAACGCCGACCTGAACCGCGAGCCCCGGGACGTCGAGTGGACCGAGGCCGGTGCCGGCGCTCCGGCGGCCGAGACGGCCGACGAGGCCGACGAGGACGCCGAAGCCGAGACCACCACCGAGGCCGAGACGCCCGACCTCGAGGCAGCCGAGGAGTCCGAGACCGAGGCGGTCGACGACGAGACGGAAGCGGACGCCGACGAGGAGGACGAGGCTGCGGCCGCAGACGACGAACCCGACGGTGACGACGAGGCCGATACCGAGGCCGACGACACGGAAGACGACACGGAGGACGACGCCGAGACCGACGACGAGGAGGTCGAGGCCTGATGGCCGAGACCGAACGTACCTTCGTGATGGTCAAGCCGGACGGCGTCCAGCGCGGTCTGATCGGGGAGATAATCTCCCGGTTCGAGGACCGCGGTCTGAAGCTGGTCGCCGGGAAGTTCATGCGCATCGACGACGAGCTGGCCCGCGAGCACTACGCCGAGCACGTCGACAAGCCGTTCTTCGAGGACCTCAAGTCGTTCATCACTGCCGGCCCGGTGTTTGCGATGGTCTGGGAGGGCGCCGACGCCGTCGCGCAGGTCCGGACCATGATGGGCGAGACCGACCCCGCCGAGTCCGACCCGGGCACCATCCGGGGCGACTTCGGGCTGGACCTCGGCCGCAACGTCATTCACGGCTCCGACACCGAGCCCGGCTCCGCCGAGCGCGAAATCGGGCTGTTCTTCGACGACGAGGAACTGCTCGACTACGAGCGCATCGACGAGACCTGGCTCTACGAGTAACACCCGCTTTTAGTTCATCGGGTGTCCTCGCGCACCCCTCCGGGCCGCGCGGACACCACTCGTCGTAACAGGTACGGAACGGCGTTCGCGGAGCGAGGTTCGCACTCCGCTACGCGGTCACCGAGCGCAGGTAGCGACGAGTGACCGACGCGCCGGCGGCACGCGGCAGGAACGGGACACGGCTTTTCCCTCCGTTTTCCCCGACCGGGGGCTGCGAAGCGGCCCGACGGAGGTGCAAAAAGCGGGTGTTACGCGACGTCTATCTCGCCGGCGTCGAGTTCGGCCTCGACCTCACGGGCGGCCTGGACCATGTTCTCCATCTTCCGGTAGGCGACCTCGCGGGGCAGCAGTTTCACGCCGCAGTCCGGCGAGACGGTCAGCCGCTCCGGCGGGACGACCTCGAAGCCCCGCACGATGTTCTCCTTTATCTCCTCGACGGACTCGACCTCCGAATCGTGGACGTCGACGACGCCCAATGCGAGGTCCTTGGTGAACTCGGGCTCTTTGAAGACGTCGAGCTGTTCGTAGTCGCCGTTTGCGAGTTCGAGGTCGTACTCGTGGACGGGCATGTCCAGGATCTCGGGGTAGATGCGGGAGTAGTCGCCGTAGCAGACGTGCAGTCCGAGCCGGACGTCCTCGGGGACGCCGTCGGCGATGTGTTCGAGACACTCTCCGACGATGGCGTGGTCGTCCGGCGTCGTCGCCAGCGCGGGCTCGTCGATCTGGATGTAGCGCGCGCCGGCCTCGACGAGGCGGTTGATCTCCTCGTTGACCAGGTCGGCCAGTTCGTAGGCCAGTTCCTCCTCGGTGTCGTACTGTTCGTTGAACGACCACGACGCCAGCGTGTAGGGCCCGGTGATCGGGACCTTCACGGGTCGGGTGGCGACGCCGGTGGTGAACTCGAACTCGTCGACGAGCCACGGCTCGTCGTAGCCGACCTCCTCGACGACGGAGGGCTTGTCGAAGTAGTTGTGACCCCACACCTTGACGGGGCCGTTGAACTCGTAGCCGTCGATGCGGTCGGCGAAGTACTCGACCATCTCGTTGCGCCGCATCTCGCCGTCGACGACGACGTCCAGACCTGCCCGGACGTGTTCGTCGGTGATGAGGCGGGCGGCGTCGTCCAGCGCTTCGGCGAGGTCCTCGTCGTCGAAGTCGTGGTCGTCGTCCTCGGCCAGTTCCTTCGCCCGGTTGAGCCACTTCGGCTTGGGGTAGGAGCCGACGACCGTCGTCATCAGGAAGTGGTCGGTCGGGTGTTCCGGCGGGCGGAACTGCTCGCGGGTGTCGGGAAGGTCGCTCATCGGGACACCTCCGCGGGGGCGGCGGCCAGCGCCTCCAGTTTGGCCTCGAACCTGTTGACCGGCAGGTAGAACAGTTCGGTGTTGGCCGTCGCGTACACCGTCTCGAATGACTGAGCGGGGACGTTCTCTTCGACCCACTCGACGCGCTCGGCGATTTCGGCGGGCGTCTCGACGAGCGTGTTCTGCCCGTCGACGACGCCGACCGCTATCGACTCCTTGGTCCCGTACTCCTGGATGTTGTAGACGTTTTCCTCGTGGTCGTTGACGAAGTCGAAGCCGATGGCGTCGACGTCGGCGTCCATCAGGTGGGCGTAGGGCTTCTCCGGGATGGCGCCCCAGTAGGTGTGGACGACGACGTCGGTGTCGGCGTCGGCGGCCGCGGCGACGCGGTCGATTGCGGCGCTGGCCCGCCTGTCCTCGCCGTCTCCCGGTGGGTCAGTCACCAGCGACGGTTCGAGCAGAAACAGCGTCTCGACCTCGGGCAGGGCCTCGGTTTCGCCGGCCAGGAACTCCGCGACGCCGTCGAGGAACGCGGCCTCGTCGCCGTAGTGTTCGTCGGTCGCAAGCTCCGACAGCGAGTACGGTCCCGGCAGGACGGCCTGGTCGACGGCGCCGGCGGCGTCGAGTTCCGCGGCGACGTCGCCGTCGTAGCTCAACTCGCCGGTGACCACCGGCTCCCGGTAGAAGTTGTTGTTGTCGTAGTAGCGGACGATACCGCGGGTCTCGACGTTGTCGTGGACGACCAGGGGATGGGCGAGCATGTCGTCCCACCGCAACTGCCCCTCGACGATGCGGTCCAGGCCGGCCGCCTCTTGGGTCTCGACGACCTCGTTGCGTGCGCGGTCGTAGGCCTCGAGGACCGCCTCGCCTTCGTCGCCGGATATCAGGTCGTCCTTCTGGTGACCCTTCAGGTCCGAAAGCTCCTCTTTCGCCCAGTCGGGCAGCGGGAACAACCCGGGCGTCGTCGCGATTACCTCCGTCATTACCCGTCGCTACGGAATGACGGAGTTTAATATTTCCTACTCAGGTATTATCTATGGTTATTTCGAGGACGACCAGCCGCTCGAAGGGGAACGATTCGTCGGCCAGTTCCCGCGTCGAGAGTCCGGCGGCCGCCGCCAGTTCCGAGACCGCCTCCAGGTCCGTCAGCGTCGAGACCAGGAGGTAGGCGCGGCCGCCCGGCGCGAGGACGCGTCCCACGTCCCGGAGGAACGGCCGGACGACGCGGCGGCCGTCCTCGCCACCCGAGAGGGCGTGCTCCAGCGGGTCGTCCCACTCGCGTTCCGGCGGCGTCGGCAGGTACGGTGGGTTACAGACCACGACGTCGAAGCTCCCGTCGACGAACGGGTCCAGCAGGTTCGCCCGGACCGTCTCGACGCCGGCCTCGCGGGCGGCCGCGCAGGCGTCGGGGTTGATGTCGCTACCGAGGACGCGGGCGCCGGTCTCCTCGGTGATCCGCGCCGCGACGTAGCCCGAGCCGACGCCGACCTCCAGTACCGAGTCGTCGCCGTCTACCTCTTCGACCGCCACGTCGGCCAGGAGCCGGGAGTCCTCGGCCGGTTCGTACACCGTCGGCATCTCCCGTCGGTCCGAGAGGGTCACGAGTTCGGTTCCCCGTCGTCTTCGGAGTCGTCGGACTCCGAAGCGCCGGACTGGTCGTCGCTCTCTACCCCCGGCCGGCTGCGTTTCCCGTGCTCGTCCTCGACGGGTTCGGTCAGGGTGTCGTCCTCGGTGGCCGGGTACACCTCCGAGCCCTCCCGACGCGGGTGCGGACTCGACACGTCCGCCTCCCCGTCCTCGACGAGCTGTGCTGCGCTCTCGAGGTCGTCATCCGCCTCGCCGTCGCCGTCGTCGGTGTCGTCTTCGTCCCCGTCGGGGTCGCCGCCGCCGCCGTACTCGTCTTCGACCGGCTCCCTGACGGCGGTCGAGGTGTCGGTTCCCCCCGTCGACGCCGGGCGGACCGCTCGCTCGACGCGCCCGTCCACCGAGCCGTCGCCCGAGGTCGAAACTTTCAGGCCGTCGGTCTCGGAGCGACCCATGAGTTCCCGCTGGGGGAACGGTATCCTGATGTCCTCGGCCTCGAAGGCGGCCTTGACCGCCTCGATGACCTCGTTTTGGGCGCTGAGCTTCCGCTGGATGGTCGGGCGGTCGATCCAGTAGCGGAGTCGGAGCACCACCGAGGAGTCGCCGAAGGACTCGAGGACGACGTCCGGGTTCGGCGAGTCGGCGACCGCCTCACAGGACTCCATCGTCCGCTTTGCGATGGTCGCGGCCTCCGAGATGTCGTCGTCGTAGTCGATGCCGACCTCCGTGATCAGCCGCAGTCGCTCGGTCTTCGAGTAGTTGATGACCTCCTTGTCGGTGATGAGGTCGTTCGGGATGAGGAGGTGCTCCTCGTTGAACGTCCGCACCTGGGTGTTGAAGACGGTGATGTCGGTGACGATGCCCTCCTGTTCGCCGACGGTTATCCAGTCGCCGGCCTCGAAGGGCCGGCCGAAGAGGATGATCATCCCCGAGAGCACGTTGGCGAGCGTCTTCCGGGCGGCGAGGCCCAACACGACGCCGAGCACGCCGGCCCCCAGAAAGAGGTCGGCGGGATCCAGGCCGAACAGCCCGAAGATGAAAAGCGCAGCGACGAAGAAAAGCGACATCTGGACGAGGTGGTGGGACAGTTCCCGCTGGTGGGGGGAGATGCGACCGCCCTCCGACCAGTAGCGGATGACCCGTTTGGTCACCCGCGTCAGCATGTACGTCCCCAGGAGTGCGATGAAGCCGATGTAGAGGTTCACCGCCGTCTGGGTTCCCGGGACCAGTCGGCTCCCGAAGCTGTCGAGTTCGGTGATGGCGTCGCCGAACCGCCGCCAGATGATGACGAACAGCACGGCGTCGACCAGCGCCACGCCCATGATGGTCAGTGTGCGCGCGATCTCGACGAGCTCGGACGTGAACCGTCGCTTCAGCGGCTTGCCGCCGAGGTATATCAGGAAGACGGCGCCGACGAACCCGACGGGGATGGCGAGCGTCGCGAGGTACTGTTTCGGCCGGGTGTCGATGACGCCCTGGAGCCGCTGGACCCACCGCCAGTACCAGGGTATCAGGAGCGTTGGCGTCGCTGACATGGCGGCTATCCGAGCGTGTGGGGTCGGCTCTCGGTCATGCGCGCTGGACCTCCACGACGGTCCGGGTCAGGCGGGCGAACGCCGCCGGCGGCACCTCGCCGGCCCGCTTGCTCATGAGTGACTCGTCGGCCGCCTCAACCACGGCCTCGGGCTCCTCGATGCCCGAGATGTGGGTCGTGTTGCGGATCGCGTTCCGCATCGTCTTCCGTCGCTGCGTGAAGACTGCCCGCACCACGGCCTCGAACCGCTCGTCGTCGGGTACTTCGTATTCGGGTTCGCTCGGCGTCGTCCGGACCACTGCGCTCTCGACGGCCGGCGGCGGCGAGAAGGCCTCCTTCGGCACCGGCTCGACGATTTCGATGTCGGCGTAGTGGCCCGCGGTCACCGACAGCCGGCCGTACTCGTCGGTCCCCGGCTCGGCCGCCATCCGCTCGGCGAACTCCTTTTGGAACATCAGCACCGTCGGTCGCTCCTCGGGGAGCAGCCGGAACGCTATCTCCGAGGAGACGCCGTACGGGAGGTTCGACACCGAGGCGGTGAAGTCCGGCAACTCGACCTCCAGGGCGTCGCCCTCGATGACGGTCAGCGTTCCGTCAGCGACGGCGTCGGCGAACTCCGTCTCGAGGAATGTAGCGAGCGTCGGGTCCCGCTCGACGACGGTCAGGCGGTCGGCGGCCCCAAGCAGGCGGTCGGTGAGTGCGCCGGTACCGGCGCCGATCTCCAGCAGGTGGGCGGTGTCGGCGTCGTCGGGTAGGTAGCCCGGCAGCCGGTCGAGGACCCGGTCGTCGACGAGGAAGTGCTGGTCGCGGTCGGGGTCGCCGCGGACGCCGGCACGGGCGAGGAGTGCGTCGGGGTCCCGCATCTTTCCCGGTCCTACGCCGGGGGGCCGTATATGGTTCACCATTCGGTGCTCCTGGCCGCACGGCGGTCTACTCGTCGGACCGGCGAGCGAAGATCCGGTACTTGAGGTCTTCTTCGCGGAGCTCCTCGAGGATGCGTTCGACGAGCACGTCCCGCGGGTTGTGCAGTCCCGAGACCCGCTCCTCTATCTCCTCGAAGCTCTCGAAGGGCTTGCGCTTGCGCTCGTCGAGGACGTTGTTCCGCAGTTTCTTGCCGATGCCGGGCAGCAGGTTCAGGATGTGCAGCCGGGTCGTGATCGGCTGGGCGTCGTTGTAGAAGTCGACGAACCGCCTGGCGTCGGCGTCGATGATCTCGTTTATCGCGTGCTTGATCTCCGATTCGGCCGTGCTGGTGAGATCGGCGTACTCGACGTCGTGGAGGTCCTTGACGTCGTCGCCGGGCGGGTCGATCTGTACCCGGTCGCCGATGTTGACGCCGGCGTCGTCGGTCAGAGCGATCTCGACCAGACGGAAATCCGTCTCGCCGAGCGCGAACGCGACCGGCGACTTCTCGTACTGGGGCCGGTCGTCTGACGGGCTCCCTCGCGGCAGGAAGTCCACGACGATGGCCGTCGTGGGTTCGGTGTCGGCTCCGGAATCGCTCATACGCCGTAGGTACGGGGAGGCGGTATTTAAAACGGGTGCCGACTCATACGGATCGTCGTAACGATTTACCGGTGATCGCCGATCCCGCACGGGCGATCACCGGTAAAAGACTACAACAACCCGTATCAGGCGTAC
Organism: Natronomonas marina; assembly: GCF_024298905.1. Taxonomy (NCBI): domain Archaea; kingdom Methanobacteriati; phylum Methanobacteriota; class Halobacteria; order Halobacteriales; family Natronomonadaceae; genus Natronomonas; species Natronomonas marina. The sequence continues at coordinate 2,056,834 of NZ_CP101154.1, read as the reverse complement.
TTGGCGACGACGTCGAGAACCTCGTCGAGTTCATCCCCCGACAGCGAGTACCGCTCCTGGGCGAACACCGAACGGAGTTCGTCGCGGTCCTCGGGAAGGAGGTTCGCTATCTTGTAGGCGGTCGCCTCGTCGACCTTCTCGATAGCCAGCAGTTCCTCCACCAGTTCCCGGGACTCCTCGACGTTCAGGAAGGCAAAGCGGTTGACGTGCTCGATGGCGCGGGCGAGTTCGTACCGCATCTCCCGATCCTCGTCGAGGGCGCGCTCGTTTTCGATCTCGGCGAGCAGTTCCTTCGCCTCGGGCGTGGTGAGATACTCCTCGTCGAGGACCTCCTTGAATATCGTCATTCCTCTTGCCGGCGGAGGTGTGCGGCGGCGGCGATGACGGTCTTTGTCACGCCGCCGTCGACGATCTCGACCTGGAACGCGTTGCCCTGCTGGCCGACGACGGTGCCGGTTCGGCCGTTGAACCGGGGGTGGAACTGGCCGTCCGGGACCGAGGGGTCGAGCTTGAGGTGGACTTTCTCGCCGTCCTCGTAGCGCTCGACGGACCGCTGCGGCGGGGAGGTGCCCCGCTCTCTGGGGTTGTTTCGTAGCTTGTTCCGCGTCGCCTGCCGAGGTCCGTTGGAACTGGGCATTCTTGAAGGGACCTAATCAGGTCCCACACATAAAAGGTGCGTTCCGGCCGCGCTCCTTCCCCGAGCGCCCGCTCGCTGCGGGCCCGCTGCGGCCGCGTGCGAAGTATCCACACTACGAACTATCAAAGTAACGGACACGAGCGGTCGATCCCGCCGCCGTCGACGGTCGAACGCGGAGAAGGGGCCTCAGATGCGGCCGACTTCGTCGACGTCGACGCTCTCGACGCCCTCGACGCTCCCGAAGGCGTCCTCGACGGCGTCGGTGCCGCCGCCCTCGTCGGGGATGATGACCGTCGGGAACAGCGCGATGAGACCGAACGCGACGTCCTCGCGGTCGACGCGGCTGATCTTCGCGCCCTCCGGCAGGGCGTTCTCGAGGCGGTCCTGGAGGGCGTCCAGGTCCACGTCGGGGCTCTCCGGCATGACCTTCATCTTGGCTGCGACCTTGCCCATGATTACGGCCCCATGAACCCGCAGTCCGGGCACTCGTAGAGGTTGCTCTGCTTGCGACACTTCGCACAGCGGTAGATCAGGTGTCCGCAGTCGGGACACTTGAACTTCGCCGCGTTCGTCCCCGAGATGTTGATCCCGCAGGAGATGCACTTGCGCTCCCTCCGTTGGGCACTCTCGCTACTCATATCTCGTGGTGGGTCGCCGCGACATTTAACTCTTACAATACCGCCCGGACGCGCTGGCCGCGACACCCCTCCGGGACCCGGGGAGTGGTCACGCCGACCGTTCGCCCACCCTGACGAGTTGCTTGCCGATCTTGGTCCCCTCGAACAGGCCCAGGAACGCCTCGGGGGCGTTCTCAAGCCCCTCGACGACGTTCTCGCGGTACTGGACGTCCCCGTCGGCGACCCACGTCGAGAGGCGGTCGAGCGCCTCGCCCCACCGCCCCTCGTAGTCGCGGACAAGGAACCCCTCGACGGTGCCCCGCGTCTCGACGAGTTTGCCGAGTTTCCGCGGACCGGTCGGCAGTTCGGTCGCGTTGTAGAGCGCGATCTGTCCGCAGACTGCGACCCGCGACCGGACGTTCAACAGCGGCCAGACGGCGTCCGTTATCGGCCCCCCGACGTTGTCGAAGTAGACGTCGACGCCCTCCGGACAGGTCTCTTCCAGCGCCGTCGAGACGTCGCCGTCGTCGTAGTTGATGGCGGCGTCGAAGCCGACCGACTCGAGCCACTCGACCTTCTCGTCGGCGCCCGCGATGCCGACGACGCGAGCCCCGGAGAGGGCGGCTATCTGCCCGACGACGCTGCCGACCGCGCCTGCGGCGGCGCTGACGACGACGGTGTCGCCCGGCGTCGGTTCGGCCACGTCCGTCGTCCCGAAGTAGGCCGTCACACCGGGCATCCCGAGGACGCCCAGCGCCGCCGATATCGGTCCCCGGTCGGGGTCGACCGTCCGCAGGTCGCGCCCCTCGCAGACGGCGTAGTCGGCCCACCGCAGGTCGCCCGTCACCACGTCGTCGGCCTCGAAGTCCGGGTGGTTCGACTCGACGACCTCGCCGACGACGCCCGCCCGCATCGGGTCGCCGACGTCCCACGGTTCCGCGTAGGATTCGGCGTCTCGCATCCGCCCGCGCATGTACGGATCGACGGACATGTAGAGGGTCCGGACCAGTACCTCGTGGGCTCCCGGGGTCGGGACGTCCGTCTCGACCATCTCGAAGTTCTCCATCGTCGGTTCGCCGGACGGACGACTCGCAAGCAACCACTGCCGGTTCGTGTCGGCTCGGTTCCCCATGCTTCCCTCTCGCTGCCGTCACACAAAAGCGGTCCCCAACCGGTGGACCCTTGCGAGTTCGCGCCGACCCGTCGGTATGGACGCTGTGCGTGCGACGGCCCGTGACCTCCGGGCCGAGGCCGACGCGACCGACGAGCGCCGGTTGCTCGTCCTCGCCGGCGGCCGCGAGACCGGCTACCGGGCCGCCCGTGCGGCCTGCGAGGCGGCCGACCTGACGGCGGTGTCGCTGTCGGAGCGCGACGTGGTCGGCGAGCGCCTCTCGCCGGACCGGGCCGGCGACCTGCTCGGGGAGACCCACGACTGCGTCGTCGTCGATTGCCACGACGCCTGCCGGCCGAACGCGCTCGGACGGGCCGCCGGCGCCGTCGACGGGGGCGGCCTGCTCCTGTTCGTGACGCCGCCGCTCGATGCGTGGCCGGCGACCCGCGACGGCTTCGACGAGACGCTCGCGGTACCGCCGTTCGAACTCGACGACGTCGACGGCGTCTTCCGGCGGCGCCTCGTCGGGACGCTCCGTGCCCACCGCGGCGTCGCCGTCGTCGACGTCGACGCCGGGACGGTCGAGCGGAGCGGCCTGACGGACCCGGCACCCCGGCGGCTGTCGTCGCCGGTCGCCCCACCCGACTCGCCCGCCTTTCCCCGCGCCGTCTACGACGCCTGCCTGACCGCGGATCAGCGCGACGCCGTCGCCGCCTGCGAGCGACTCCGCGAGTCCGGCACCGCCGTCGTCCTCGAAGCCGACCGCGGGCGTGGGAAATCCAGCGCAGCGGGGCTGGCGGCCGCCGCACTCGCGGCGGAGGGCCGGGACGTGCTGGTTACCGCGCCGGGCTACCGCAACGCCGCGGCGGTCTTCGACCGGGCCGCCGAGTCCCTTGAGACGCTCGGTGCGCTCGCGGCGGACCGACGCGAGACCGACGCCGCCCACGAACTCCTCGCCGACGGCGGCGGCCGGGTCCGGTTCCGGAAGCCACCCGAGGCGGTCGAGGACGACGCCGACGTCCTCGTCGTCGACGAGTCGGCCGCGCTCCCGGTCGGCCTGCTGGAGGCGCTGCTCGAGGTCGCGCCGTCGGCCTGCTTTGCGACGACCGTCCACGGCTACGAGGGGGCCGGACGGGGATTCGACGTCCGATTCCGGGACCGCCTCGCGACGGCCCGCGACGTGACCGACGTTTCGCTCGGGGACCCCATCCGGTACGCGGCGGCCGACCCAGTCGAAGTGTGGCTGTTCCGGGCGCTGCTCTTGGATGCCCGGCCGGCCGTCGAACCGCTGGTCGCCGATGCCAGGCCCGGGGCGGCCACCTACGAACGACTCGACCCCGCCGAACTCGCGGCCGACGAGAACCGCCTCCGGGAGGCGTTCGGCCTGCTGGTCGAGGCCCACTACCGGACCGAACCCGACGACCTCGCCCGGATGCTGGACGCACCCAACATCGCGCTGCGGGCGCTGTCGGTCGACGGTCACCTCGTCTCGGTCGCACTTTTGGCCCGCGAGGGCGGCCTCCCGGCGGAGACGCGCCGCGAGATGTACGGGGGCGCGCGCGTCCGGGGGAACATGCTTCCCGACGTGCTGACGAGCCAGCTACGGGACCCCGAGGCGGCCGCCCCGGTCGGTCTCCGCGTGATGCGCATCGCCACCCACCGGGCGGCCCGCTCGCGGGGATTCGGCTCTCGCCTGCTGGACGCCGTCGCCGCGGAGTTCGACGCCGACGCCGACCGCCCTGCCGGGGGCCGCTTCGACGCCGACGCCGTCGACTACCTCGGCGTCGGCTACGGCGCCACGCCCGGTCTGCTGGAGTTCTGGGCCGACAACGGCTACCGGACGGTTCACCTCTCGACGACCCGCAACGACGAGAGCGGCGAGTACTCGGCGCTGATGGTCCGGCCGCTGTCGGCGGTCGGCGAGGACCTCGCCGACCGCCACGCCGCGTGGTTCCGCCGGCGGGTCGGGAGCGTGCTGGCCGACGCCCTCGACGACGCCGACCCCGACGTCGTGCGGGCCGCCCTCGCCGCCACCGACGGAATCGTTCCGCTCGACCTCACGGACGCCGAGTGGCGCCTCGTCGCCAGCGCCGCCTACGGTCCCGGTCTCTACGACGTCGCGCCCCGGCCCTTCCGGCGACTGGCGTTGCGGGCGCTCCTCGACGGCGCCCTCGACGACGACGAGGAGCGCCTGCTCGTCCGGAAGGTGCTGCAGGCGCGGCCCTGGAGCGAGACCGCCGACGAACTCGGCTACGTCTCCGAGCGGACCTGCATGCGCGCGCTCGGTGACGCCTACCGGCCGCTCGTGGACCGCTACGGGACCGCGGTCGCACGCGAGGAGGCCGACAGGTACCGCTGAACGGTCCCGTTTCAGGCTCCGTCGTCGTCCCCGACCAGCCGTGCCATCACGTTCGCTTCGGCCTCCCGGAGCAGTTCCGAGGCCGTCCCGGCCGCGACGCCGAGCGCGGCGGCGACGTCGGCGAGCGATGCCTCGCGGGGCGACCCGTAGTACCCCAGTTCCGTCGCCGTCGCCAGTGCCTCCCGCTGGCGGTCGGTAACCGCGCCGAGGGCGCGCTGGTGGCGTCGGTCGTAGCTTCCGACGCGGCGCACCTCGACCCCGACGTCGGCCACCGCGCGAAGGTCCTCGACCAGCGTCGTCAGCCCGGTCGGCCGACCGACGACGGTCATCAGGAGGTCCCCGTTCCCGTCGAAGACGACGGGCGGCACGACCACGAGCCGCAACTCCGCGAACGGCTCGAAGAACGCCGTCTGTGATTCGGTGTACTCCTCGCAGGCGTAGGCGTAAAACGACGCCTCGTCGACGACGGAAAGCTCGCACCACCGGACCTGCTCCACCTCGGCGACGCGCTCGCGGTAGGCGTCGACGTCGCCCTCCACGTAGAACAGGAGGAACTGGACGTCGTCCCGCGAGAGGTTCCAGGCCAGCATCTCCTCGCGCTGCATCGCCTCGGAGGTCGCGAGGAACTCCTGCATCGGGTGCCGCATCCACGCGGGCTGGTCGAGCCGGATTCGCACGTACCGCATACCCGGTCCTGGACCCGCATTCAAAAGAAGCCTAGGAATATCGGGACAAGCGACACCGCGAGCGGGACCGAACGACCGGTATGGCCCGACGCACGGCGAACGGCCGCGAGGCGGACGGCGCCGACGCGGAACTCCCCTCGGAGACGCCGCCGGGTCCCGACGGACTGCCGGTGCTCGGGAACGTCCGGGACCTGGTCGCCGACCCCCGCGGGTTCTACGAGGAGATGAGCGAGTACGGCGACGTCGTGAGCTACAGCGTCCCTCGCATGGACTTCTGCACCGTGCTGCACCCGGAACTCGTAGAGCGCGTGCTGGTGACCGACAACGACGCCTTCGAGAAGTTCGGGTTCGAGGACCTCGGCGGCGACTTCATGAGCGAGGGGCTGCTCCTGGCGGAGGGCGAGCAGTGGCAGCGTCAGCGACTGGCCGCCCAGGAAGCCTTCACGCCGGAGCGAATCCGCACCTACGGCGAGGCGATGGGCCGGTACGCCGAGGAGATGGTCGACGGCTGGACCGACGGCGACGTGGTCGAACTCGACCGCGCGTTCTCGCGGCTGACGCTGCGAATCCTCTCTCGGTCGCTGTTCGACCTCGAGTTGGCCGCGGACGCCGAGGTCGTCACCGAGATGGCGGCAGCCATCAACGACCGGGGCGACCTCGACGGGGTGTCGACGTTCGTCCCGATGTGGGTGCCGACGCCCCGGAACCGCCGGTTCCGGCGGGCGGCATCGACCTTCGAGGAGTTCGTCGACGACCTCGTCGCGGAGCGCCGCGGGTCGACCGACGCCTACGACGACCTGCTGGCGTCCCTGATGGCGGCCCGCGAGGACGGCGGGGACCTCTCCGAGGCCGAACTCAGAGACAGCATGGCGACGTTCCTCTTCGCGGGGCACGAGACGACCTCGCTGGCGCTGACGTACCTCGTCCTCCTGGTCGCCCAGCACGACGACGTCCGGGACTGCCTCGACGAGGAGTACGCGACCGTCCTCGGCGGCCGTCGCCCCGCCGTCGAGGACCTCCCCGACCTCGAGTACACCGGGCGGGTCGTCGACGAGACGCTCCGGCTGTACCCGCCCGCCTACATCCTCTTCCGGACGGCTCGCGAGGACGTCGAACTCGGCGGCTACCGGATTCCCGCGGGGACGAACGTGACGCTGCCGCAGTTCTTCGTCCACACCGACGAGCGCTGGTACGACGACCCCGGCACGTTCGACCCCGACCGCTGGACCGACGGCTTCGAGGACTCGCTGCCGGAGTACGCCTACTTCCCGTTCGGCGGCGGCCCTCGCCACTGCATCGGGATGCGCTTTGCGATGCAGGAACTGAAGACTGTCGTCCCGACCGTCCTCCAGCGCGTGGAGTTCGAACTGGTCTCCGACCCGGACCCGGAGTTGGACATGGCGATAACGCTTCGGCCCTCCGACCCCGTGCGGGCGACCGTCCGCGAGCGGTGACGCCGCGTCCGGTCGCGTCCGAACCCCCACCGTTTTCACCGCTCGCCCGAACCCGTATCCGTGTTCCACGGAGACCCGTTCCTCGTCGCGCTCCTCCTTCTCGTCGCCGGCGTCATCGGGAGCGTCCTGCCGCTGGTCCCCGGCGGCCTGCTCTCGACGGCCGGCGTCCTCTACTACTGGTGGGCGACCGGCGAGCCGGCGGTCCTCGTCGTCGTCCTCCTCGTCACGCTCGGGCTGTTCACGGTGGTCGTCGACTGGCTCGGCGGCGCCATCTCCGCCCGCGTCGGCGGCGCCTCCCTCGGGACGACGGCGGCCGCGGCCGTCGGCGGCCTCCTCCTGGCGTTCGTGCTCGGCCCCATCGGCGTCGTCCTCGGCGTCTTCGCCGTCGTCTTCGCCCTGGAGTACCGCCGCCACGGCGACGTCGAGGGCGGCGCCCGGACCGCCGCCTACGCGACCGCCGGCATCCTCGTCTCGACGGTCATGCAGGTACTCCTGACCGCGACGGTGCTGGCCGGGTTCCTGCTCGTCGTCTGACCGCAACGGCTGTTAGTCGGCCCGCCGTAGGGCCGCCATGGAGTGTACCGAGGAGGGCTGTTCGGAGCCGGCGGCGGTCCGGCTCCACGTCCCGTGGGACGAAAACAGGGTCGTCTGTACGGGTCACGCCAGAGTGTACGCACAGAAGGACGGCATCGTCGCCGACCCGCTCGAGTCGGCCGACGAGGAACTCCCCTAGCCGAGTCGCTTGGCCAGCATCACCTCGTCGACGTACTCCGCGCCGATCTTGTAGTGGTCCTCACGGACGGCCTCGGTGTCCCAGCCGCGCTCCTCCAGGAACTCGATGGCCTCCCCGTTCGTCGACGGGACGCTGTTGTACAGTTTCTCGAAGTCGTTGTCCAGCGCCCAGTCGACGCCGCGGTCCAGCAGTTTCGTCCCGATGCCGTGCTCCCGGTACTCGTCGATGACGCCGACGGTCAACTCGGCGGTGTGGGCGAGTTTCTCTATCTCCGGCGCGTTGACGTGGACCCACCCGACCACGTCGCCGTGGACCGTCGCGACGAAGAAGACCCGCGACTGGACCTCGTTGTGCCGCAGCAGGACGTCCTCGCTCTCGACGACGTCGGCGATGGTCTCGCCCTCGATGTATGTCTCCTCCGAGAGCGCCTCCCGGATGGCGCCGACCAGCCCCGTCAGGTCGTCCTCGCGGGCCTGCCGGATGGTCACCTCCAGTCCCTCGTCGACGAACGTCTCCTCGCTATCGTCCTCGAAGGCGACCTGCAGGTCGTCCGCTTCGGTCCGCGAGACGACGCCGTCCCGCCGGAGGACGGCGACGTGGTGGCCGAACGCCTCCGGACTCATGTTCAGCGCCCGGCGCGCGTCCTCGTAGTCGACGGTCCCGTACCGCTCGATGTACTCGTAGATGTCCTTGCGGTCCCGGTGACTGAACTCGAGTTCGTCGGAGAACTGCATGTCACCCGGTAACACCAACCACTACATAAAATTATTGCCGCAACCGGTAGCTCGATTACTTCCGGCCGGCCCGCCGGCCGCTCAGTAGTGCGACCAGGTCTCGCGGTGGTCCCGCTCCGGGACGTGCGTCAGCATCACGGCCGTCTCGCGGATGCTGTGGGTGTCGACGAGCAGTTCGGCCGCCTCCCGGACCGTGTAGGTCCCCTCCAGATCGGACCCGTAGCAGGCCGCGTACAGTTCGAGCCAGTCGTTGAGCGCACGCTCCAGCAGGGCGAACTCGGCGTCGTCGAACCGGAAGTTCTCGCCGGTGCGGGCCTCGATGTAGAGGGCGACGACCTTGCCGACGCCGTCCGTGAGGTACCCCAGGGCCGCCTCCTCGTCCGGCGGGTCCGGGGGCGGATCGAAGGTCTCTCGGTCCCGACGCGCGCGTTCCGAGAGCTCGGCGATACGTCCCGGAACGTCGCTCATCCGTCCCTGAACTCGACGCCCTTGCCGCCGGCAGGGTGTTCCCACTCCGTGTCGGCGACGATGGCGCAGGTGCCGCACTCGACGCAGGGCTGGGTGTCGAGGCTGACGACCTGCTCTTCGCTGCCGTTGGTCTTGACCGTCTCCTCGCGGTAGCAACCGCCGCCGAAGTCACGGGCACTGACCGGACAGGCCGTCACCGCCGTCCCGCTGGCGTCGTAGCTGTTGTCGACGAGTTCGATGTGGGGGTCGCCCACGTCGTACGTCAGGTCGCCGATGCGGTCGTCCAGTTCCGGCGGCTCGATGGTGCTCTCGCCGTCGACCGGTTCGCCGAGCGTCTCGGCGACCACCCGCGGCACCGTCACGTACGACGTTCGGGTGTCCGGGATCATCCCCAGCAGGAACGGGGAGTTGAACGCCCGCTCGATGGCGCCGTCGAACAGTTTCACGCCGGCCCGCCCGACGGCGGAGTCGACGAGACCGCTGCCTACCTTCGTCACGAGGTCGCTCTCGGAGAGCGCACGGGTCATCCGGTAGCGCTTCGGGCGCAGTTTGCCCATCACGCCCTCGTCGACGAGCTTCCGCTCGTAGAGACCGCCGGCCGCCCCCGGATTCCCGCGGGACTTGGCCTCCGCGAAGGCTTCGGCGGCTAGCCCGCCGGCGCTCACGGCGTGGTTCATGCCCTTGATTATCGGCCCCTGGGCCTGCATCTGGCCGGCGGCGTCGCCGACCAAGAGCAGCCGGCCCTCGTGGGGCGAGGGGTGGGCCGCCTTCTTCGAGTCGGGGACGAGTTTCGCCGAGTACTCCCGTTCGTGGTACTCGCCGTCGAACCACTGGTCGAGCAGTGGGTGCGTCAACAGCGCGTCGAGCAACTCGTGGGGTTCGGCCCGCTCTTCGGCCAGCGAGTCGAGGTGGAACACCGTCCCGATGGACAGCGAGTCCTCGTTCGTGTAGAGGAACCCGCCGCCGCGGACGCCCTGGAAGAGGTCCCCCGAGAAGAGGTGGGCGACGCCGTCGTCCGGCGCCACGTCGAACTGCTCGTTGACGACGTCGGGCTCCATGTCGACGACGGCCTTGACGCCCTGGAACCACTCGTCCGGTTCTTCCCAGTCCATCAGGCCGGCGTCCCGTGCCAGTTCGGAGTTGACGCCGTCGGCGGCGATGATGACGTCGGCCGTTATCGGGTCGATCTCGTCGCAGGTGACGCCGACGATCTCACCGCCCTCCCGCAGCAGGCCGTTGACCCGGACCTCCGTCAACAGCCCGCCGCCGGTCTCGCGGGTCTTCTCGTGGACCCGCTCGGCGAGCCACGAGTCCATGTGCCGGCGCAGCACCGCGTCGCACCACTCGGTGTCGTGGTGGTGGATGTCGTGGAGGTCGAACGTCTTGACCTTCTCGCCGGCCAGGTTGTGGATGTAGTACTCCGAGATCGGCCGCTCGGCTGCCTCCTCGCGGAACCCATCGAACAGCGAGTCGATGGTGTAGGGCGCCGACTCCTCGGCGTAGATGAGGCCGCCCGAGACGTTCTTCGAGCCGGCGTCGACGCCACGCTCGAGGACGAGCGTCTCGACGCCCTGGTCGGCCAGCGTCGCCGCCGCGGCGGCCCCGCCCGGCCCGGCGCCGACGACTATCGCCTCGTAGTGCTCGTAGTCGTCAGTCATCGCTCACCTCCGCGACCGCACGCGAGAACTCGCCGGCCTCCAGCGCCTCCGTCAGCCGCGGCAGCACCTCGAAGAGGTCCCCCTGGATGTAGTAGTCCGAGAAGTCCTTGATGTCGGCGTCGGCCTCGGTGTTGATGGCGACGATGGTGTCCGATTCGTCCATGCCGACCTTGTGCTGGACGGCCCCCGAGATGCCGGCGGCGATGTACAGCTCCGGCTCGACGACCTGGCCGGACTCGCCTATCTGGCGCTCCTCGGCCACGTAGTCCTCGACGTGGCCGTCGAACTGGTAGGAGGCGGTGATGACGCCCCGCGAGAGACCGAGGTCGGCCTCCTCGAAGGCGTCGACGAGGTCGAGTCCCAGTTCCATCCCCTTCGTCGGGTCCTCGCCGATGCCGCGCCCCAGCGCAACGACCACCTCGTTGCCGGTGAGGTCGACCCCGCCGTCCAGCTGGTCGTGGTCGGTCACGTTGACGTGGAACCACTCCGCCGGCAGGTCGAGGTCGTGCTCGACGACCTCGCCTTCGGGTTCCGGTTCGGCCTCCGGAATCTCGAAACTGCCCGGGATGACCGACGCGCCCTGCGGGTGGAAGTCCCGGTGGGGCTTGTCGATACAGAGGATGGTCGAGTACTCGAAGCCCGAGAAGTCCGGCCGCTTCATGTGCAGCACCTTCTCGAATGTCTTGGACTCGCCCGGCGTGCCGGTCTTGGCCGGGTTCGAGATGTCGGCCGCGTCGATGTACAGCCCCGAACAGTCCGAGGCCAGCCCCGAGTCGAGTTCCCCCTGGACGAGCGCCGAGAGGTCCCGGCCGTTGTTCGTCGCCGGGAAGACCGTGTAGCGGGGCTCGTGGTAGTCCCGCCAGTCGGCCTCCCAGTCGCGGCACATGTGACAGAAGATTTCGGTGTACGGCCGGTGCCGGAACCGGTCGAGCTGTTCGTCCTCGTGGTAGACGACGCGGTCGGCGCCGTAGGCGAGACACTCCTCGGCGAGCTCTTCGACCCCGTCGCCGATGAGCACCGCGATCACCTGCTCGTCCTCGTCGTAGTCGTCGTTGTACCCGTCCATCAGCTCCCGGGCCTTGCCGAGCATCTCCCGGGAGACGTCGATGAGTCCGCCCTGCTGGGTCTCACAGTACACCCACATGTCCCGGTACTCGCCGCCGACGGTCCCCTCGACGTACCGCTTGTCGTTCGTCGGGTGGTCCAGTTCCGGGTACTTCTCCTCCGGCGGGACGTACTCGACTTCGGTCTCCTCGCCGTCGTCCTCCTCGAGGTTGTTTATCTTCTTCTCGATCTGGGATTTGGCACCCTTGCGGTCCTTGCCTTCCTTTTCGCGCTCGAGGACGTCCCGGAGGACCTCCACGTCCTCGATGTCGCGGATCATGTTGGCAACGTCGGCGACGGTCAACTCCGAGAGGTCGACCGTCTCCGGGTCGACTTCCTCCTCCTCGCCGCCGACCTTCTCCAGGCGGTCCTCGATGAGCGTCACGACGGGGGCACGGTCCTCGCCGCCCTTCTCGAGGGCCAGCATCTCCTCGAGTTCCTGCTCGTCGTCGACGTCCTTGATCTTCGGTCCCAGTTCCGCGATGTCGTGTTCTGTCGGGTCTATCTCCGGCATCTAGTCACCTCCGGCGTAGGCCGCGATTTCCTCGAAGACCGCTTCCATCTCCGCTTCGTCGTCCGGTTCGACGACCGTCGCCTCGCGCTCGGAGGGCGCCTTCGGGATGGGGTCGACGCCGGCCACGATGGTCGGCGACCCGTCCAGCCCGATGTAGTCCGGGTCGAGGTTGAGGTACTCGTGGTTCCACATGTGGAAGTCCTCGTAGTCCGTCGGCTCCTTGTCGGTGTCGTCGTCGAGGTGCTCGCCGAATTCCGCCGCGCGCTTGCGGGTCTCGGCCCGGAAGTCCTTGTGTCGGAGGCGGTGGTCGGCCTTCCGGTAGGTGGGTTCGAACTCGGGGTCGGCCACGATGAAGGCCGGGAGTTCGGTCTCGACGGTCTCGATCTCGGAGACGTCGCCCTCCACCAGCCGTTTCGTCCGGACGACGCCCTCGTCTTCGGCGATGTCGATGGCGACGACGTGGGTGACGAGCGGGTAGTCCGGCAACTCGTCGTTGAGGCTCAGACACCACTCGGTCTGGGGACCGGTGTGGCCCGTCTCGCCGTCGGCGGTCTTGAACCCCGCAAACAGCAGGTCCGGCGGTTCCTCGAGGTACTGGATGCCCGTCGAGACGGTCATCGCCGTCGCCCAGGTGTCGGCCGCGCCCATCTCGCGGTCCGAGAGCAGATAGAGGTCGTCGGCGTAGACGTCCCGCATGCCCTCCTGGAGGATTTCGGCGTATCCCGGCGGGCCCATGCTCATAAGCGAGACGTTGCCGCCGTGACGAACCTTCGTCTGTAGGGCCGCACGTAGCGCGTGCTTGTCGTTCGGGTTCATCACCGTCGGCGTCTTCCCCCGCTCGAGGTGACCGTCCTCGTCGAAGGATACCTGCCCCTCCCGGAAGTCGGGGACGCCTTTCGTCAGTACGAGTGTGTCAATCGTCATTCCTTCTCGTGTTATGGAGTACCACCAGCGACTAATAGTTTTTATCACGAAACCGTGGAGTGGGAACGGCACAGCGGTCGCTGGACGGATGGAGAGCGCGCGGGGGCTGGCGGTCGACTACCCCCGGTCGGTCAGATGCGTCCGGCTCGTCCCGGGTCGACGTCGATGGCGTCGACCGGACAGACGTCGACGCACAGCATGCAGTCGATGCACTGGTCCTCGCTGGTCGGGTTTGCCTTGATCTCGCTTTCGGGGTGGTCCGGCGTGTCGACCCACTCGAAGACATCGACCGGACAGTCCTCGAGACACGCGCCGTCCGCGATACAGATGTCGAAGTCGACGGCGACGTGGGTGCCGCGGATGCCGAGTTTCTCCGGGGGCTCGGTCGGTCCCCAGACGTCGACGCCGTGTTCTTGGCCCTCGTTCTCTCTGTTCTCCTCGAAGTTCGGGTCGATGGCCATTGCTACCTCTTACCAGATGGGGCGCCAACTTAAACGTTCGCGCCGCGTCAGCGATGTGCGAAGTACGCGACGCTCTCGCCGTCGCCGATCCGGTCGAGTCGAGCGAAGCCGATGCGCTCGAACTGCACCACGTCGTCGGTCTCGTACGCCACGAGACCGGGTTCGGCGTGACCGGACTCGTCGCCCTCCATCGTGCGCAGACGCAGCGGGACGCTCTCGTCGGCCGGCACCCAGTGGACGACGTCGACGTCGCCATCGCGGACGATGCCGATGTCCTCGCCGGTGAACTCGAAGGCGTCGCGGGTGTGTCTGACCGGGCCGAGGCCCTTCAGCCACACGCGCTTGCCGTTCGGCGGGACGTCGTCGGGTTCGACGCGGACGGCGCCGCCGACCGGAATCTCCCGGACGCCGCGCTCCTCGTGGTCCGGGTGCAGCGGCGGTTCGGCCGTCTCCGGCCCGCCGATGAGCGTCTTCTCGACGCCGTCGCGGACGAAGAACCGCCGGTCCGCCCCGTCGTCGATCAACTCGCGGTTCTTCGAGTAGACCGACGACATCGCCAGGTCGACGTTCGAGGTCGACGTGCCCAGTTCCGTCATCGCCTCGACGATAGCCTCGCCGCGGATGCCGCGCCGACGGAGGCTGGCGAGCGTCGGCGCCCGGGGGTCGTCCCAGCCGTCGAGTTCGCCGGCATCGATCTTTTCCTTGATCGTCGAGGTGGACATCTTCACGTCGTAGGCGTCGACCTGGACGTGGCCCCAGTGGACGACCTCGGGGTACTCCCAGTCGAAGTAGTCGTAGACGAACCGTTGCCGCTTCGCCGAATCCTGCAGGTCGATACCCCGGACGATGTGAGTGATGCCGAACAGGTGGTCGTCGATCCCCGACTGGAAGTCCAGCATGGGCCAGCAGCGGTACTCGGCGGCCGCCTCTCGGGGATGCGGCGTATCGACCATCCGGAAGGCGACCCAGTCCCGCAGCGCCGGGTTCTTGTGCTCGATGTCCGTCCGGACCCGGAGGACCATCTCGCCGGCGTCGTACTCGCCAGCGACCATCCGATCGAACTCCTCGTGAGTCGTCCCGGGGTCCTTCTCGCGGTGCGGGCAGGGCTCGCCGTCGTTCTTCAGCGCCGAGAACTCCTCGCCGCCGCAGCTACAGGTGTAGGCGCCGCCGGCGTCGATGAGGTTCCGGGCGTGCTCGTAGTAGGTCTCGACGCGGTCGGAGGCCTTCACGACCTCGTCGGGTTCGAAACCGAGATACTCGATGGCGTCGAGGATGGCGCCGTAGGCGTCGAGGTCGGGACGCTTCGTCTCGGGATCGGTGTCGTCGAACCGGCACAGCATCCACCCGTCGTACCGCTCCTTGTACGTCCCGATGACGGCCGGCATCCGGGCGTGGCCGAGGTGCCACGGTCCGTTCGGGTTCGGCGCGACGCGCATCCGAACCTCCTCGTAGGCGTCGACGTTCGGGAGGTCCGACAGCGTCCGGTCGTCGCCCTCGTCGTCGGCCTCCAACTCGGCGACGGCCTCGGGGTCCAGTTCCGCCAGTCGCTCGCGCTTCTCGTCGGCCGAGAGACCGTTGACTTCGTCGATGACGGGGCCGATGACCGCCGGAATCTCGTCGCCGTGCTCGCGGAACTCCGGGTTCTCGCCCATCATCGGGCCCATGATGGCACCGACCTGTGCGTCGCTGTCGTGCTTTAGGGCGTTGAACAGCGCGGCCGTCTCGGCCTCGCGTTCGATTCGCTCGCGGAGGTCGTCGTCCATTACCGACTGCTACCGCCGGCAGGGACAAAACCTACCGGGGTTCCCGCCGGCGACGGCGTCGGCCCGGGACCTCACGACCCGACGGTGCCGGGACCGAACGGCTACCCCTGGCCGACCATCCGCTCTTCGTCCTCCCAGTAGCGGTCGCGGAGTTCGTACTTCTGGACCTTCCCGGTGGCCGTCTCGGGGAAGTCCTCGACGAAGTCGACGCTGGTGGGCGCCTTGTAGTTCGCCAGCCGCCCCTTGACGAACTCGATGAGGTCGGTCTCGGTCAGGTCGGCGCCCTCCTGTTCGACGACCAGCGCCTTCGGCGTCTCGCCCCACTCCTCGCTGGGGACGGGGATGACGGCCGCCTTGAGGACGCCCTCGTGGTCGAAGAGGGCGTCCTCGACCTCGATCGAGGAGATGTTCTCGCCGCCCGAGATGATGATGTCCTTCTTGCGGTCCTGGATGGCGACCATGCCGTCCTCGTCGATGGTCGCCAGGTCGCCGGTGTGGAAGTAGCCCTCGATGCGATCGTTGAACGCCGTCCGCGTCGCCTCGGGCTTGTCGAGATAGCGGTCCATGACCTGATTGCCGCGAACGACGATCTCGCCGACGGTCATCCCGTCGCGGGGGACGTCGTTGCCGTCCTCGTCGACGACCCGGACGTCGGTACAGAGCGTCTCGGCGCCCTGCTTGACCTTCAGTGCGCGCCCCCGCTCGGCGAGGCGGCGCGGGGAGTTACTCGTCGTGATGATTGGCGCCGTCTCTGTCAGCCCGTAGATGTGGATAATGCGCCAGCCGAACTCGTCTTCGACCGTCTCGATGGTCGCCGTCGCCGGCGCGCTCCCCGCCGTTGCGATGCGGACCTCCCGGTCGCCGGTCGTCACGACGTCGTTGTCCTCGTGGTACTGGATGAGGTTGTTCAGCACCGTCGGCGCGCCGCACAGGAAGCTGACGTCGTACTCGCGGACGCGACGGAAGGTGTCTTCGGCATCGAAGGTCCGCTGGCAAACGTGGGTGCCACCGGTTCCGGTGATCGCGTAGGTGTGGCCCCAGCCGTTGCAGTGGAACATCGGCAGCGTCCACAGGTACGTGTCGTCGTCGCGGATCTCCATGTGCTGGTTCAACACCAGCGCGTGCCAGTGTTCGGTCCGGTGGGTCCGGACGACGCCCTTCGGGTCGCCGGTCGTCCCGGAGGTGTAGTTGATGCTGGCGTCGTCGTCCTCGGAGATGTCGGGGCGGGACGGTTCCGCGGTCGACTGGCCCGAGAGCACCGCCTCGTAGTCGCGCCACTCGCCGTCGATGCGGTCGGCCTCGTAGCCGACGAAGTGTTCGGCGGGTACCTCCTCGCGGATGGGTTCGACGTTGTCGGCGAAGTCGTAATCGGCAATGACGATGTCGGCCGCACAGTCGTTCAGGATGTACTCGAGTTCGCCGGCCGTCAGACGGTAGTTCATCGGCACGAAGACGCCGCCGAGCTTGTTCGTCGCGTACAGTGTCTCGATGAAGTAGTGGGTGTTCGGCGCCAGGAGCGCAACCCGGTCGCCCTGCTCGATCCCCCGTTCCGCCAGGGCGTTCGCCAGCCGGTTGACGCGGGCGTCCAGTTCCGCGTACGTGTACTCGGTTCCGTCGTGGGCGACGACGCCGGTCACGTCGTCGTAGAGGTCGACGGCTCGATCCAGAAAGTCCGTGGTGCGCATTTCCCGCTTCATAGTATCCCGGCTCCGAATATCTACCAGCGGCGTCAAAACGTTTTGCACGACCTGTCAGCCGCGGTCGAGATCGACCGTCGGCGCGACGGGACCGCACGCGGTCGCTCTCTCGGTACCCGTCAGTAGCCCCGCTCGACGAGGAAGTCCGCGATGTCGGAGAGTAGGTTCCGCGACTCGCCTTCGGGAAGGACGTCGAGTCTGCCCTTCCCGCTTTCGACGAGATCGGCCGCCATCCCGCGGGCGTACTCGATGCTACCGGCGGCTTCGAGGCGTTCGACCGCGGCCTCTATCTCCGCGTCGGTCGGGTCCTCGCCGACGAGACCGTCGACGTCGACGCCCTGGCTGCGCGCGTGCAGCGTGATGATGGTCTGTTTACCCTCGATGAGGTCCGACCCGCGCTGCTTGCCGAGGGTGTCGCTCGGGACCGTCAGATCGAGGAGGTCGTCCTGGATCTGGAAGGCCCGCCCGATGTCGAGGCCGTAGCCGTGGAGCGCGTCGACGGTCTCGTCGTCGGAACCCAGCAGGATGGCCGGAATCGACGACGCGGCCGCATAGAGAACCGCCGTCTTGAACTCAACCATCTCGAGGTACTCGTCGGTCGTCACGCCGTCGCGGCCCTCGAAGTCGACGTCCAGCGCCTGGCCCTCGCAGATCTCGGTACAGGTCGTTGCGAGTTCGTCGAGCGCCCGGACGCTCCGGTCGGCGGGGGCGCCGGTGTCCAGCATGTACTCGAAGGCCTTCGAGTACAGCGTGTCGCCGGCCAGGATTGCGGTCTCGAGGTCGTACTCGCGGTGGACCGCCGGCACGCCACGCCGGAGGTCGTCGTCGTCCATGATGTCGTCGTGGATGAGCGTGAACGACTGGATGACCTCGATGGCGACGGCGGCCGTGAGCACGTCCACCTCGCCGCCGGCCGGCGAGGGGAAGGTACGGTAATCGCCGTCCATCGGCTCGACCTCGGAAACGGCCTCGGCCGTCAACAGCAGGATGGTCGGCCGGAGGCGTTTGCCGCCCGCGTCCAGCAGGTACCGGGAGGCGCTGTAGAGCCGTTCCGGGCTCTTCACTGGAAGCTGTTCGGTGATCGCGTCGTTGACGATCTCGCGGCGGTCCGCGATGGCGGCCTCGACGCGCTCTGAGGTGGTCATTCCGTAATCTGGATGATGTTTCCGTTCCGGGAAATGTGGAGATCACGGCCGACCTTGTAGCCCTCGTTCTCACAGAGGTTGACGTAATCCGAGTAGCCGCTCATGTCCTGGTGGGCCGGGATGACGTTCTTCGGCTGTAGCGCGTCGAGCATCTCGTAGTGGCCCTCCTTGTTGAGGTGGCCCGAGACGTGGATGTCGTCGTAGATGCGGGCACCCTGCATGCCGAGTAGCTTCTCGGACTGGTAGCGCTGGCCCTCGTTGGTCGGTTCGGGGATGACGCGGGCGCTGAAGATGACCTTGTCGCCCTGATCGAGTTCGTAGGGCGTCTCGCCGCGGCCCATCCGGGTGAGCATCGCGCGTGGCTCGCCCTGGTGGCCCGTCACGACCGGGAGGTAGTTCTCCTTGCCCTCCTCCATGATGCGCTTGAACGTCCGATCGACGGACTTGCGGTGGCCGTACATTCCCAGATCGTCCGGGAAGTCGACGAAGCCGAGCCGCTCCGCGGTACCGCTGTACTTCTCCATCGAGCGGCCGAGCAACACCGGCTGCCGGCCGATGTCCTCGGCGAACTCGACGAGGCTGGTGACGCGGGCGATGTGACTGGAGAACGTCGTTGCGACGATGCCGCCGTCGTAGTCCTCCAGCGAGTAGATGACGTCCTTGAGATGTCTGCGCGCGACGGACTCGGAGGGCGTCCGGCCCTTCTTGCCGGCGTTCGTGCAGTCCTCGATGTACGCCAGGACGCCCTCGCGGCCGATCTCGCGGAACCGCTCCATGTCGATGGGGTCGCCAAGGACGGGCGTGTGGTCCATCCGCTTGTCCAGCCCGTAGACGACGGCGCCCTCCGGCGTGTGCAGGACGGGGTTGATCGCGTCGATGATGGAGTGAGTGACGTTGACGAACTCGAGTTCGGTCTTCTCGCCGATGGACATCGTGCCGCCGGCCTCCATCTTCACGAGGTCGTTCTGGACGCCGAACTTCTCCTCGCTCTCGATCTGCTGTTTGACCAGTTCGATGGTGAACGGCGTCGCCACGATGGGCGCGTCGTACCGGTGGGCGAGCTTCGAGATGGCGCCGATGTGGTCGAGGTGGCCGTGGGTGGGCACGATGGCCTGCACGTCGCCCTCGATGTCGGACATGACGCGGTCGTCCGGGATGGCCCCCATGTCGATGAGGTCCAGGCTGTGCATCCGCTCTGTCTCGACGTTGTCGTGGATCAGGACCTTCGACAGGTTCAGGCCCATGTCGAAGATGACGACGTCGTCACCGGCTCGGACGGCGGTCATCTGCCGTCCGACTGCTTCGTATCCGCCAATGGTTGCGATTTCGACTTCCATAGTTTGCATCCGAGAGACCGCTCTCCGGACACACGATTCGGCGACCGGCGATGTGCACGGCCGTCTGTGACGGCTGCGACACCGACGCGAGGTCGGTCGGCCGGCGGCCGGACCCGATCGAGGCGTTCGCGGGGAGTCCGTCCCCACGCCGTTGCCCCGACGGACCGTCTCCCGCCGGCGGCTGCCGGTCGCCCACCCGTGTCCGGGGCGACCGTTGCTCGGTTGGCTAGTCGTTTCCCCTCTGGGGTTAAAAAGTACGTGGGTTCGGCATCTCAGAGGAGTGACGAGACCAGGAGTCCGCCCCCGGCGACGACGCCGACGACGCCCGCGCCGAGGTAGAGGACCCAGTCCCGACGACGCTCGAGCAGTTTCGATTCGGGGCTGTCGGCGACGAGAAAGAGGTCCGCGTCGGGGTGGCCGTCGTCGGCCGCGGCGACGACTTCGAAGTCGTTGCCGCCGAAGGTCTCGGCACCCACCCGGGTCGCGGTCCCGTGGACGTAAACCTCCTCGCCAGAAGCGAGCGTCCGCTGGCGGTACCGGCGGTCGCCGACCTGCGTCCCCCAGTCAAGCGACTTGACGAGCGCCTCGTTCGGTTCGCCGGGTGTCGCGTCGAGATCGATAAACGCCTGTATCGGCTCCGGTGGCGTCTCGTCGACGCCGACCTCGGTCGTCCCCCAGCCGCCCGAAAGCTCCACGCTCGCCTCGTCCGGCCGGACCAGCACCTGGTCGGTCCCGTCGTCGAGGTAGAACGGCGCCGCGAGCGTCCCGCTGCCCTCCGTCCGCCAGCTGGAGTGTTTGCCGGACTCTTCCCACTCCTCGATTTTCCACTCCGCCAGCACGCAGTCCTCCTCGGAGAACGGCGCCCGCATCGCACCCCCATCTGCCGGTTCTGCGGTCCCGTACAGTTCGGTCGGACCGGGCGTCACCCGCAGTGCATCGGTCGTCTCGACGGCGGCGATGGCGTCCCGACGTCGACGGCGGCGATACCCGTACCCGGCACTGACCAGCCCCCCGACAGCGACGAGAACGCCGAGTATCGTACCAATGCTGCTCACCGGCCCGCACCTCGAATGGAGGGCGACATGCTTCGGTCTGGAACGGCTGCCGGCTTCAATCCAGGCGGTTCAGTACGGCGAGGGAAGGAGTAGGTGGCCGCCGTCGACCGGGTAGTACGAACCGGTGACGTACGCCGAGGCGTCGGAGGCCAGAAAGACCGCGAGCGGCACGCAGTCCCCCGGCGTCCCGAAGCGGTCGACGGGAACGTGGTCGAGTATCTGCTCGGGTAGGGCACCGCCGCTCGCCTCGGCGACGCCCTCCGTCTCGATGATGCCCGGCGCGATGGTGTTGGCGCGGATGCCGTACTTGGCCCACTCGCTTGCGACGGTCTGCATCAGGTTGTGGACGCCGGCCTTCCCCGCCCCCGAGTGGGCGTGAAACGGGCCGCCGTGAACCGAGTTCGTCGCTCCCATCGAGATGATCGACCCGCCGCCGTTCTCGATCATGTGGTCGCCGACGCTCATCGTGCAGTAGGCGGTGCCGTCGAGGATGGTTCCGACGACGGCCCGCCACCCGTTCGCCGAGAGGTCTTCCAGCGGGGTCAGGAAGTTCGCCCCGGCGTTGTTCACGAGGACCGTGATGTCGCCGAGTTCGTCCAGCACCGTGTCCCGCATCGCGTCCACCTCCTCTTTCTCGCGGATGTCGACCGTCGTCGCACAGGCGTCCTGTCCCGTCGCCTCGATGGCCTCGGCGACGGGCTCGAGGTGGTCCATGTTGCGGGAGGCGACGGCGACGTCGGCGCCGTGGTCCGCAAAGGCCAGCGCCATCTCCTCGCCGATCCCGGTGCCGCCCCCGGTGACGAGGGCGGTCTCGCCCGCCAGCAGATCGTCGGCGAAGATGTCGGTACTCGGTGGCGTCTCGGGCCAGTCGTCGGGCATGCGAAGTGGTCACTCGTCGGGACCACGTTAATCCCCTGCCTCCTCGTCGTGGTCCGTTAATACGTGGGTCCCAAATCGGAAGCCCGCGCTCGGCGGCACCTGCTTCCCGGCAATGCGAGGCAGCACCTATTTGAGGCGCGTGTGTAACCTGCTCCCATGGTCGAGTTCGGCTTCTCGGAGGAGGAACGAGCCGTCCGGCGGACCGCCCGCGAGTTCGCGGAGAACGAGATCGCCCCCGTTGCCAGACACCACGAGGAGGCCGGCGAGTGGCCCGAGGAGGTGTGGGAGAAGGCCGTCGACGCCGGCCTGGTCGGTGGCACCATCCCCGAGGAGTACGGCGGCGCCGGACTCTCGCAGGTCGAGACCTGCCTGTTCATGGAGGAGATATGCCGCGTCGACGCCGGGATGCTCGCGGCAATCGGTACGGAGTTCGGCACCCGGATGATCCGCGAGTACGGCACCGACGAACAGAAGGAGTGGATCCTCCGCGGCGTCGCCGAGGGCGACCTCATCGGCGCGCTGGGCAACACCGAACCCGATCACGGCTCCGACGCCGCCTCCATCGAGACGACCGCACGGAAGGAGGGAGACGAGTACGTCATCGACGGCGTCAAGACGTTCATCACTCACGGTACAATCGCCGACTACGTGCTGACGATGTGCCGCACCGGCGACGAGGGGCACAGCGGCATCTCCGCGATCATCGTCGAGACCGACCGGGACGGCTTCGAGGTCGAGTCCGAGATTCACAAACTCGGCTGGAACGCCAGCGAGACCGCACAGCTCCGGTACGACGGCGTTCGCGTCCCCGAGGAAAACCTCGTCGGCTACGAGGACGCCGGCTTCTACCAGCTCATGGAGTTCTTCGAGGAGGAGCGGGTCGGCATCGCCGCCCAGGCGCTGGGCATCGCCCAGGGCTGTCTCGAGGAGACGGTCGACTACGTCAAACAGCGCGAGCAGTTCGACCGCGAACTCCGGCAGTTCCAGGCCGTCCAGCACAAGGTCGCCGATATGGCGACGAATGTCGAACTCGCCCGGCGACTGGTCTACGACGCCGCGGCCCGCGTGGACGCCGACGAGAAGCCGACGAAACTCGCCTCGATGGCGAAGCTCTACGCCTCCGAGATCGCCGAGGAGGTCGCAAGCGACGCCATCCAGCTCCACGGCGGTAACGGCTACACCCGGGATTACCCCGTCGAGCGACACTACCGGCACACGAAGATCTACCAGATCGGCGAGGGAGCAAGCGAGATTCAGCGCAACATCATCGCCAAGGAGCTACTCGACCTCTAGCGGCCGCAACCGTATCCCCTCGCTGGTCACGTCGACCGATAGCTCGCCCCGGTCCTCGAGATACCGACAGTACTCGTAGACGACGAGCGTCAGGAACGGTGTCCGGGCGCCGCCGACGCCGAGTTCGTCGGTGACGAACTCGCGGGCGAAACACGCCTCCCGCTCCTCGAGAAACGACAGCAACCGCGCTTCGGTCCGTTCGGCGTTCGAAAGCGACCCGTCGATTCGCTCCCGTGGGTTCGACAGTTCGGGACCATGCATCGGCACGAGTCGGTCCGGGTCGAGGTCCCGAAGTCGCCGGAGCGAGTCCTTGTAATTGCCGATATCGCCGAGCAGCGGGCCGTACTGGAACCGGCCGTCGGGGTCGACGAGGTCCCCCGACAGGACCGTCCCGCTGGGTTCGTGATGAAAGGCCAGGTGCGGGTCGGCGTGCCCCGGCGTCGAGACGGCGACGAACGCTTCGTCACCCATCTCGACGGTGTCACCGTCGCCGACGGTCCGCGTCACGTCGATGGCGTCCTCGGCGTACTCCCGAATCGGGAAGTATGTGTCCCACGTCGAGGGGTCGGGGTCGAACCCTGCGAGCAGCCGCGTCATCTCCTCGCGGGCACGCCGGAGGTACGAGGCGTAGTCGTAGAGGAACTCCGGTTGGCCCTCCGGGACGACGTGGGGCAACTCGGCGAGGGCGTCGATTGTCTGTGACCCGCCGACGTGGTCGATGTGCGCGTGGGTGTGCAGGACCTGCTCGACGCCCGAGAGCGGACCGTCGAGCGCCTCCCGGACGGCGTCCCGACACACCGGCGCGACGTGACCGGTGTCGACGAGCGTGTCCCCGATTCGGAGGACGTTGACCCCGCCGTACAGCGGCTGGGTGAACTCGTGCCGTTCGTACTCCATCGTCCGCCAGTCGTCGCCCAGCGATTAAAAACGATGGTCCGGCGGCAGGCCGCACGCTTATACTCGACGCCGCCCAGTCGGGCGCCATGAACCTCTACGAGCGGTTCGCGCGGCAGGTGCGGGACCGGCCCGAGGCGCCGGCCATCGTCGACCCCGACGGGGAGGACGTCGCATACGCCGACCTGCGGCGGCGCGCGGCGTCGGTCGCCTCGTTCCTTGAGGGTCGGACCGACCCCGGCGACCGCGTCGCGGTGTTCATGCTCGACAACCCGACGGTCGTCGCGGTCGCACTGGGCGCCTGGCGGGCCGGCTGTGCGTTCACGCCCGTGAACTACCGGTTCGGCCCCGACGAGGTCGCCTACGTCCTCGAGGACGTCGACCCCGCCCTCGTGGTCCACGACTCGGTCTTTGCGAGCACGGCCTCGGAGGCCGCGACCGCGGTCGGTCTCGAGGAGGCGCTCGTCCACGGTCACGCCGGGTCTTTCGATTGGGACGCGTTCGGTCCGCCCGAGGACGCCCCCGACACGGTCACGCGGCTCGACGACGACCCGGCGGTCGTGATGCACACTTCGGGTACCACGGGGGACCCGAAGGGGGTGGTCCAGACGCACCGCAACGTCGGTGCACAGGTCGACGCCGGCGTCTCGACGTACGACGTCTCGGCAGACGACACGGCTGTCGTCTCGGTTCCCCTGTTCCACGTCGGCGGCTTCCACGGCGCGACGCTGATGGGACTTTTCACCGGCGGGTCGGTCGCCATCCACCCGGCGTGGGGACCGGTCGAGTGGGCGCGGCTGGTGGAGGCCACCGGGGCGACCATCTCCGGGCTGGTCCCGGCCATGATGGTCGACGTCCTCGGCACCGACGCGGCCCGCGAGCACGACACGTCGACGTTGCGGATGTGCTTCTACGGCGGGAGTCCCGCCGCCGAGTCGACCCTCGAGGCGTTCGCATCCGCTTTCGAGGTGGACGAACTGTTGAACTACTACGGACAGACGGAGGCCGCCGGCCTGACCGTCGCGGGGACGCCGGAGACGCCCCGGACGGAGGGGGCCCTCGGCGAGACGGTCGGCAGCGCCGAGGCACGGGTCGTCGACCCCGACTCCGGCGCCGACGCCGAGGAGGGCGAACTGTGGCTGCGGGGCGACAGCGTGATGCCGCGCTACTGGGAGGCGCCGGCGCTGACCGAGACGGCGTTCGAGGAATCCGACGATGGCCGCCGGTGGTTCCGGACCGGCGACGTCGTTCGGCGCGAGTCCGGCGTCCTCTACTTCGTCGACCGACTGGACGACATCGTCCTCTCCGGTGGCGAGAAGGTCGCTCCCTCCCGGGTCGAGAGCGTCCTCGCGGAGATGGACGGCGTCGAGTCGGCGGCGGTGTTCGGCACGCCGCACGACCGGCTGGGGGAGGCGGTGACCGCGGCGGTCGTCGGCGCGGACTCATTGACCGAGGCCGACATCGAGGCGTTCTGCGATGACCACGACGGACTGGCAGGCTACGAGAAGCCACGCCGGGTCACGTTAGTCGACTCGTTCCCGCGGACCGGAAGCCAGAAGATCGACAAGGAATCCCTCGCCGAGGACGTCGAGTGGGGCTGACAGGCGGTGCACGGCCGGACGGGGGACGGTCGGAACCGGACGCGCTGCACCGCGCTCCCGCGTCTCGCGTCCGGCGGCTCGCTCGAGCACGAGCGGTCTGGCCTCCCGTTCGTACAAAAACCTTCAGTCGATTCTCGTCCCGGGGTTCTCGCCGTCGAGGAACGCCTCGAGACCGTCGAGGTCGAACACGTAGGCTGGTGCCGCGAGGTCGAGCAGTTCCCGCACCTTCCCGGCCATGCCGCCGCTCACGTCTGTCGCCTCGCTCGCGCCGAGGGCGTCGGCGACGGCCTCGAAGGAGTCGATGTGCTCGACGACGTCGCCGGACTCGTCGTAGACGCCCGGGACCGCAGAACAGACGCCGACGCGGTCGGCGCCCACGGCGTCGGCCACCGCGACGACGAGTTCGTCACCGGAGAGGACCGTCGCGCCCGCGCCGGCGTGGACCACACAATCGCCGTGGAGGACTGGGACGAACCCCTCGGCGAGCATCGTGCGGACCTGCCCGGTCGGGAGCGTCAACGTACCCGATTCGTCCCTGTGGGCGGCCGACATCGGGTGGACCGGCAGTGGCGGCACGTCGACGTCGGCCAGCGCGTCGACGACCGCGGCGTTGAGCCGTTTCATCGCGCCGTGGATGGCACGGACCGCCTCGGCGTCGTGGGTTCCCGCCGTCGTCGAGACGCCGTAGCGGTCCGCGTGGTGGTGGCCGAAACTGCCGCCGCCGTGGACGACGACGAGGTCATCGCGTCCGGCCAGCGCCGCGGCGGCCCGCTCGAGGGCCGCCTCGTCGACCGTCTCCGGTTCGTCCTTCTCGGTGAGGACGCTGCCCCCGAGTTTCAGAACCGTCGTCATCGCTCGGCCCGGACGCCGTCGGTGTCGAGTTCGGCCCGGAACGCCTCCTCGCAGCCCGGCGTGTACTCAAGGGCGGTGAGCGTCTGCTCGGTCCGGTCGAGGGCGACGACACAGCCGCCGCCGCCGGCCCCGGTGAGTTTTGCGCCCAGCGCGTCGGCCTCCCTCGCGGCCCACACCATCGCGTCCAGCGACCGCGAGGAGACGCCGAGTGCCGACAGCAGGCCGTGGTTGAAGTCCATCAGCCGGCCCACCTCCTCGACGTCGTCCTCGTCGAGGGCTCCTTTCCCCCGGCGGACGATGTCACCGATGGCCGCGACGGTGTCGGCGGCGAAGCCGTACTCCTCTCTGAGCGCCCGGACGCCGGCGACGAGTTCGCCCGTGTCGCCCGTCCCGCCGTCGTACCCGACGACGAAGGGCAGGTTCGGCACGTCGGTCAGCCGCCGGCAGTCGTCGCCCTGGACGTGAACGGCACCGCCCATCGCCGAGCAGAACGTGTCCGCCCGCGACGCCTCGCCGTCCTGGACCTCGTACTCGACCTGAAAGGCGCGGTCGGCTATCGTCGCGGCGTCGAGTTCGACGCCGAGTTCCCTGGTCGCGGCGTCGATGCAGGCGACGACGACCGCAGCCGAGGAGCCCAGCCCCGCGCCCAGCGGAATCTCGCTCTCGATGGTGACGTCGAAGCCCGCCTCGGGAGCGTCGGCGGCCTCGCGGGCCTGCTCGACGGCGCCGTCGATGTACCCCATCGCGGCCTCGACCAGCGGTGCCGGGACGTCCACGTCGGGGCGATCGTCGGCGTCGCCACCCCAGGTGACGGTGAAGCCGTCGAGCGTGAGGTCGTTCGCCTGGACCTGAAGCCGGTCGTCCGCTCTGGCCTCGACGGTCACCCGCGCCCGCCGCTCTATCGCACAGGGCACGGCCGGTTCGCCGTACACGACGGCGTGTTCGCCGAAGAGGTAGACCTTCCCGGGGGCGCTCGAAGTGGTCATACTCGACGGTCAGGCCGCCCGATAAAAAGCGTATCCGATAGCCTCGCGGTTCAGGGCTCGACGATGTTCCGAATCGTCGCTCCGGTACCCGGCGCCACCCACCGCTCGACGATTTCGCCGTCTTCGAACCGGTACCAGGTCAGACCGTCGTCCAGCGAGACCGTCTCGCCGGTCACCGCGTGGGTCCCCTCCCAGGAGTACCGGACGGCCACCTCGTCGCCGTCGGCCAGCACGCTCTCGACGGTGACCGTCAGGTCCGGGATCGCCTCCCACACCCTCCGGTAGAAGGCGCGCAACTCCTCCAGTCCGTCGGCGTCGGCGCCGTGCAGTTCGAACTCGTCGGCGTAGTCGTCGAGGTACTGCTCGCGGGTCTCGGGATCGTTGTGCCGAGAAACCGACGCTCGTATCGTCTCGATGTGCTCCGTTTCGGACATATTCGGTGTTCGGACGCTCCGGCAATATGGTTGGTGCCGCGTGTGCTGCCGGTCGGGCAACCACGCGGTCAGTAACGCCCAAGCCGCTGGCCGTCCCAGGGCAGGTGTGTCCGTCGAGTTGCTCCGGCACGTCAACGCCCTCGTGGCCGACCTGGCCGCCGAACACGGCGAGATCGACCTCGTCGGCCGCCGTCTCGACTGCGACCCCGACGACCGCGACGCCCTCGTCGAGACGTTCGAGTCGTTCGGCGTCGTCGGCGGCGCGGGCGTCCGCGTTCGCGGCGACGACGGCGTCCTCCTCGTCCGCTACGAGGACGGCGACGGCTGGGTCGACCCCGGTGACGCCCGCCGGCCCGGGGAGTCCTACCGGGAGTGTGCCAACCGCGCGCTCCGGGATGCCGCTGGCGTCGAGGCCGACCTCACGGGGCTCTCGCAGGTCCACCTGCTCTACATGGACGACCGGACCGACCGGCTGGCCGTCCCGAACCCGTATCTCGTCTTCGAGGGTCGTCGGACGGACGGACCTCCCGCGGCCGGTCCCGGCGTCGCCGAGGTCGGGTGGACGGAGTCGGTTCCGGAGGAGGTCGTCTACGAGGAACTCGCGGAGCTATCGCTGTCGGAATGACGTGTCGAAATAGCGAAAACGGGTCTACAGTTCGGTCTCGAAGTCCTCGAGGGCGTAGCCGGGCTCGGCGCCGCGGCGGTCCAGCGTCTCGTTGGCCAGGAGCCAGTAGATGACGCTGAGGGCCTTCCGCCCCTTGTTGTTCGTCGGCACCACGAGGTCGACGTTCGACGTCGTGTTGTTGGAGTCACACATCGCGATGACGGGGATGCCGACCGTGATGGCCTCCTTGACGGCCTGGGAATCCCCGATGGGGTCGGTGACCACGACGACGTCGGGCTCGATGTAGCCCTCGTAGTCGGGGTTCGTCAGCGTCCCCGGAATGAACCGGCCGGTCCGGGCACGGGCGCCGACGGCGTCGGCGAACTTCTCGGCCGGGAAGCGACCGTACTGGCGGCTCGACGCCACCAGGATCTGCTCGGGCTGGTAGTTCGCCAGGAACGACGCGGCCGTCCGGATGCGCTGGTCGGTCGTCGAGACGTCCAGCACGTAGAGTCCGTCCGTCCGGACGCGGTGGATGAACCGCTCCATGGACTTCGTCTTCTGCTGGGTCCCGATGTGGACCCCGGCGGCCAGGTAGTCCTCGACCGGGATGAGGAGGTCCGCCTCGTCGTCCGGCATGACGTCCTCGTCGAGGACCGGTTCCTCCTCGGCGGGTTCGTCGTCGGTCGGTTCGGCGTCGTCGGCCTCGTCGTCGTCGGCCTCGGCGGGCTGTTCGTCGTCTGTGGGGGCGGCCTCCTCGGCCGTAGCCTCCTCGTCGAGTTCCTCGTCGAGCTCCTCTTCGAGCTCGTCGAGCTCCTCGTCCAGTTCGGAGGCGTCGAACCCCTCTTCGTTGTCGCTCATGCGTTTGCCTCGATTCTGATGAGTTCGTTCAGCTTGGCGGTGCGCTCGCCGCCGACAGCGCCCGTCTTGACGTACGGGGCGTCGGTGGCGACGGCGAGGTGTGCGATGGTCGTGTCCTCCGTCTCGCCGCTCCGGTGGGAGACGACGGGAGCGTAGCCGTTCGAGACGGCCAGTTCGATGGCGTCGAAGGCGTCCGACAGCGTCCCGATCTGGTTGGGCTTGACCAGGACGCTGTTGGCCGCGCCCTGCTCGATGCCCGCCTCGATGCGGTCCGTGTTGGTGACGAACAGGTCGTCGCCACAGACCAGCGTCTCCGAGCCGACCCGGTCGGTCAACTCGGCGAACCCCTCGTAGTCGTCCTCGTCGAGGGGGTCCTCCACGTAGACGAGGCCGTACTCGTCGACGAGGTCGGCGACGTACGCTATCTGCTCGTCGGGACTCCGCGTCCGGTCGCCGTAGCGGTAGGCGCCGTCCTCGTAGAGTTCGGCGCCGGCCACGTCGAGACCGAACCCGACCTCGAAGCCGACCTCGTCGGCGACCGTCTCGACGGCCTCGTCGACGATTTCGAACGCCTCGGCGTCGTCGATGGAGGGGGCCCACGCACCCTCGTCGCCCTTGCCGGCGGCGATCCCTCGCTCGGCGAGGCGGTCGCCGACCTCGCCGTGGACCCGGGCGTTGGCGAAGACCGCGTCCGTCACGGAGGGTGCGCCGACCGGCGCGGCGAGGAACTCCTGGATGTGGGTCGCGTCGGCGGCGTGCTCGCCACCGCCGACGACGTTCCCGAGCGGGATCGGGAAGTCCCGTCCCCGGAACGCGCCGCCGAGGTGCTGGTAGAGCGGCGCACCCAGCACGTCCGCGGCGGCCTTGGCGGCGGCCATCGAGATGGCGACCGCCGAGTTGGCGCCGATTTCCGAGAAGTCGTCGGTGCCGTCGGCCGCCCGCAGCGTCGAGTCGACGCCGCGCTGGTCGCCGGCGTACACCTGCCCCTCGAGCCGGGGGACGGCGAGTTCGCGGGCCTTCGTGATGGCCTCGCTCGCCGGCCGCTCGACGGCCTCGTACTCGCCCGTGGACGCACCGGAGGGGGCCGCGCCGCGGCCGAAGCCGCCGCTCTCGGTCCTGACCTCGGCCTCGACCGTCGGGTTTCCGCGACTGTCGAGAATCCGGCGCAGCCGGACCTCCGTGATGAGCGTCATCTACTCCTCACCCCGCCGGACGGTGAAGGGGAGCACGTCGGCGTCGTACTCCTCGGCGGCGACGAGGATGGGCTCGGTCTGGTCGGTCTCGATGAGCACCGGCGCTCCGTAGGACACCTGCAGGGCTCGCGCCCCGAGGATGCGCGCCTTCTCGTATCGGTTCGTACCTCTCATTGGTAGGGGGAGACGATGTCGACGAGGTCCTTGTGGGAGACGAGCATGCGCCGACAGCAGGCGCGCTCGACGCCGAGCTCGTCCAGCACCTCGGCGGGGTCCTCCTCGCCCTCGCGGGCGCGGGCCTTGAACTCCTCCCAGTGTTCGCCGACGACGTTACCGCATGTGAAACACCGGACCGGTACCATCATGCCTTCTCACCTCACCGGTAGGACTTCTGGTAGCGGGCCCGCGCACCGGGGCCGCCCCACTTCTTCGGTTCGGACTGCCGGACGTCGTTGACCAGCAGCGAGCGGTCGAAGGACATGAACGCGTCCCGCAGTTCCGCGTCGTTGGTGTGCTCGACGAGGCCGCGGGCGATGGCCGTCCGGACCGCGTCGGCCTGACCCGCGAAGCCGCCGCCGGAGACGGTGACGTCGACGTCGACGTCGTCTCGAAGCTCCTCGTCGGCGACGCGGAACGGTTCGAGCATCTTCAGCCGCGCCTGCTCGGGGTCGAACAGCTCGACGGGCTCGGAGTTGATCCGGACCCGGCCGGAGCCGTCCTGCACCGTCGCGCGGGCGATGGCGGTCTTCTTCTTGCCTGACGTGTTGGTTACCATGTGACGTTAGCACCCAGGTTCTCGCTCACGTCGCCGAGCGAGACGAACTTGATATTCGACAGTCGGTCCAGCGAGGTATCCTCGAGAACCTCCGCTTCTTCGTACGGGTTCCCGACGTAGACGCGGACCCGGCCGAGCGCCTCCCGGCCGCGTGTCTCCTTGTAGGGGACCATCCCGCGAACCGACCGCTTGAAGATGCGGTCCGGTCGCTTGGGGTAGTTCGGTCCCTGGTCGGAACCGACCGCGTCCCGCTGCCGGTACACCGACATCACGTCCTCCTCGCTGCCCGTGATGACGGCGCTTTCTGCGTTGACCACGGCGACCCGCTCGCCGTCCAGCGCGCGCTGGGCGACCTGCGAGGCGACGCGGCCCATGATACAGTCGCGGGCGTCGACGACGATGTCGGCGTCGAACTCCGCGTAACTCATCGAATCACCCGCACGTTCGAGCCGTCGGGGTTGTCTTCGAGTGCCTGTTCGAGTTCGATTGCTTCGCCGACCTGGTCGATCTTCGTCTGGGCCGTCGACGAGAAGTCGACGGCGGCGACGGTGACCTCCTTCCGGAGGGCGCCGGACCCGAGCACCTTGCCGGGCACGATGACGGTCTCGTCCTCCTGGGCGTACCGCTCGATGCGGCCCAGGTTGACCTCCGCGTGCGTGCGCCGGGGCTTCTCGAGGCGCTCGGCCACATCGTTCCAGACCTCGCTGCCGCCGTTGCGGGCGGTCGACTTCAGGTCCGCGATGAGACTGGTCAGCCTCGGGTTCGTCTTGCTACTCATCGTTTATTGCTCCTGAGAAGTGGATGCAGGGAGCAGGATTTGAACCTGCGGACCTCTACAGGACAGCGCCCTGAACGCTGCGCCGTTGGCCTGACTTGGCTATCCCTGCTCGCACCGTTTCGTTTTCGTGCCCCACTAAAGCCGCTTTCGGTCCCCGGGCTCGTGGCCGGCGACCCCGCCGGCGAGCGCGCGGCTGCTCCGCCGCTGCCGACGCGGGCCGGGCCGTCGCGTCGAGCCATCGTCCGAGTCCGGGTGTGTGGGTACATCGTTGGTTACAGTTGGACCGCTTCTTCGAGTTCGTCCGCGCGTGCCTCCAGCGTCTCGACGGCGTCCAGGACGAGTTCCTCGACCGGGATCGACCCGTCGCTCTCGACGCTGAAGACGAAGGCGTTCGGCACGTCCTCGACCTCGACGTCCTTGCCGGGGTACCGCTGGCTGAGGTCGTTGTCGAACTCCTCGGTCGGGACGAGTTCGCCGTCGGCTTCTATGACGCCCCGGATGATCTCGGGGTCGTCGTCCTCGAACTCGCCTTTCTCGCCGACGACCTCGACGCGCTGGAGGTGCCGGTAGCCGACCGCCACGCCGCCCTGGTGTTTGGCGTGGTCCTTGCCGACGCCGAGGGTCGCGTCGGCCTCGAGTTCGAGCCGCTGGCCCTCCTTCAGTTCGATGATGGGAACGTTCTCCTCGGCGGGCTGGACCTGGTCGTCGGTCGACACCAGGTCGCCCGAGTAGGCGGTGGCCGGCCCCTCGACGTCGATGGCCAGCGTGACCTCGTCGTCCGGCCGGTAGTCGTCCGGCGTCGTCAGCGGGACGAGACCGAGCCGGAGCGCGATCTGCTCGTCGAACATGACCGACGAGTTCTCGATGACGCGCACGGAGTCGATCGAGAGCGTCGGCACGTCGGCGAGGATCGCCCGCCGGACCCCGTTGGCGAACGCGGGCGTCACGCCGCGGACGAGGAACCGCGCACTCCGGTCGTCGCGGTCGATGAACGTTACGTCGTACTCCTCTGCCATCGTTAGAACCCTGCGTTCTTCGGGCCCCGCGTGCCGTCGTGCGGGATGGGAGTCACGTCCTCGATGCGGCCGATTTCCAGGCCGGCACGGGCAAGCGCACGGATGGTCGCCTGCGCGCCCGGTCCGGGGTTGGTCTGCTGGTTGCCGCCCGGACCGCGCACCCGGACATGGACGCCCTCGACGCCGGCGTCTTGGACCTCCTCGGCGACGACCTCCGCCATCTGCATGGCGGCGTACGGCGACGCCTCGTCGCGGTTCTGCTTCACGACCGTGCCGCCGGAGGACTTCGTAATCGTCTCGGCGCCGGTCAGGTCCGTTACGGTGATGATCGTGTTGTTGAACGAGGCATACACATGCGCGATGCCCCAGGTCTTGTCGTCTGCCATGTTATTGTTCCTCCGCACGTTCCGGGTGGAGTTCGTCGGCCAGCGGGCTCGTGTCGTCGAACTCGATGCGGTCCTCCTGGGCGACGTCGACCTTGTACGAGGGCGCGTTCACGCGAGCGCCCTCGACGGTGACGTGGCCGTGGACGATGAACTGGCGAGCCTGCTTGACGGTGTTGCCGAGCCCCTGCCGGTAGGCGACCGTCTGGAGTCGCCGCTCGAGGATGTCGGTGACGTCCAGCGACAGGACGTCGTCGAGACCCTCCTCGTCGTCGAGGACGCCGATGCGCTTCAGGCGGGCCATGAACTCGCTGCCCGCCTCGCCGGCGGCCTCGGCGTCGCCCTGCGCTTCCCCGAGGAGACGGCGGGCCTCCCGGCGGTAGTCGCGCAGTTCGGACTGGGCGCGCCACAGTTCCTCCTTGTTGGCGAGGCCGTACCGCGAGAGGAGGTCGCCCTCCGCGGCGATGCGCTCGCCCTGGAAGGGGTGGTTCGGCGTCTCGTAGAACTTGGTGTTGCTACCGAGCGCCATTACTCCTCGTCACCTCCCTCTTCCTCGTCCATCTCCTCTTTGATGGCTTCGACGTTGACGCCGATGGTGCCCTCGGTCCGGCCGGTGGACTTGGTCCGCTGACCGCGGACCTTCTGGCCGCGCTTGTGACGGACCCCCTTGTAGGAGTCTATCATCTTCATGCGGTTGATGTCCTGCCGGCGGGTCATCTCGAGGTCGTTGCCGATCTCGTGGGTGGTCTCGCCGTCGAAGAAGTCCTTCTGGTGGTTGGTGAGCCACTCGGGGACCTCGTCGGCGTACCCCTCCACGAGGTCGACGAGTTCGTCGATGTCGTCCTCGTCGAGACCGCCGAGCAGTTCCCGGCGGTCGATGTCCGCTCTGTCCGCGATGATGCGAGCGACGCGCCGACCGATGCCGTTCATGTCGGTCAGCGCCCGCTCGACGCTCTTCGTCCCGTCGAGGTCGGTCTGTCCGATACGGACGAAGTACTGAATGTCCTCGTCTTCCTCGTCCGCCGTGGGTTCTTCTGCACTCATGTGTGGGTTGGATTAGCGTCGTGGCGGGGATTTGAACCCCGGAGGCTTGCGCCACAGAGTTAGCAACCCTGCGCCTTGGGCCATGCTTGGCTACCACGACTCGCGTGCGCCTATCCTCGCCCTCACGGAACTACGTTCCGTGCGTCCCTGAACTCTCGTTCGGGGTTTCTCGGACTCGGGGCCGGGGCCCCTGCATCGATTGCGTCCTCCGCTACCCCGCGACCGTACTTAAGCACAACGATACGCCCGGCGACGGCGGTGCTGGGGCGTGAGACGGTCACACGGCCCTCGACCGATCACTCCGCGACCGGTTCCTCGAGCCCCAGGAACGCCCGGATGCGGGCCGAGAAGACGAACGCCACCAGTCCCACGAGGAACGACAGCATGCTCGGAACGACGATCCACCAGACGTTCGGGTGATCGATACCCGTGTGCAACAGCGCGTCCATACGGGTCGTGGAGGGCGACGGCGACAAAAAAGGTCCCATCGGCGTCAGCCGTCCCGCTCCGGGCGGCCGCCGCGCTCCTTGACGTCGAGGATGGTCCGGACGTTCCGGTAGATTTCCGCCGGCGTCGTCTCCTCGTCGGGGTCGTAGAGGTCCGAGACCCGGTACAGCATCGCCGCGACCTGCTCGCTCTCGGAACTGTCGCCGCGCACCTCCGCGGCGACCTCCCGCAACAGCGCCGCCCGCTCGGGGTCGCTCTCGACCCGCTCTTCGTCCTCGCTTCCCGGCATCGTCACCTGCGCTCGCTGGCCTGCCGCCGACGGACGATGCCCTGCATGTTCGCCGTCTCGTCGGCGAACTCCCGGAAGGCCGCGCCCGCCTCGCTGTCCGTCTCGAGGACGATGGGCGCCCCGGAGTCGCCGCCCTCCCGAACGGACGTGTCAAGCGGAACCTCGCCGAGGAACGGCATGTCGTTGTCGTCGGCGAACTCGCGGCCGCCGCCGCTGCCGAAGATGTCGTGTTCCCCACCGCAGTCCGGACAGACGAAGCCCGACATGTTCTCGACGATGCCCAGCACCGGCGTGTCGTGCTTCCCGAACATCCGCAGGCCCTTCCGGGCGTCGTCGATGGCGACCTCCTGCGGCGTGGTCACGATGACGGCCCCCGACACCGGGACGGACTGCAACAGCGTCAACTGCGTGTCGCCCGTTCCCGGTGGCAGGTCGACGACCATGTAGTCGAGGCGCCCCCACTCGACGTCCTCCCACAGCTGGGTCAGTACCTTGTGGACCATCGGCCCCCGCCAGATGACGGGGTCGTCCTCGCCGACGAGGAAGTCCATGCTCATCAGCTCCATCCCGTACCGTTCCGGCGGGATGATGGTCTCCTCGTGGGTCGCCTTCGGTCGCTCGTCGGCCTCGATCATCCGCGGGACGTTCGGCCCGTAGATGTCGGCGTCGAACAGGCCAACGCTGGCACCCATCTCCGACAGCCCC
The DNA here is from genome assembly GCF_024298905.1 of Natronomonas marina. NCBI lineage: Archaea > Methanobacteriati > Methanobacteriota > Halobacteria > Halobacteriales > Natronomonadaceae > Natronomonas > Natronomonas marina. The sequence continues at coordinate 2,021,343 of NZ_CP101154.1, read as the reverse complement.
GCGGCGAGGTTCACCGCCACCGTCGACTTCCCGACCCCACCCTTTCCCGAGGCGACGGCGATGATGTTCTCGACGCCCGGCAGCACCGACTCGTCGGCGGACGGCCCGGCGTCGACGCTCGCCGACAGCTCGAGTTCGCGGTCCAGGTCGGCCAGTTCCTCCCGGACCGCCCCGGCCATCGCCGTCTCCGTCGGCGAGTACGGCGCCCCCAGTGCGAGGTCGATTGCCACGGTACCGTCGTCGACGGTCACGTCGTTGACCAGCCCCAGCGAGACGATGTCGTCCCCGAGGTCGGGGTCCTTGACCGCCGAGAGTCGGTCGAGTATCGCGTTTTCGTCCATACGTCCGGATAGGCCGCGAGACGACGATAAGGGTTGTGAACGGCGACCGGGAGACCGCTCTGGCGTAACCGAATACAGTTACTGGCGACCGGCTGGTGGCATCGATTTTAAGCACATGAACACGAACTCTCGGATATGCTCGAGGACGGGTTCGGGAGGGAGGTCACGGGCGTCCGGGTCTCGCTCACCGACCGGTGTAACTTCGACTGCGTCTACTGCCACAACGAGGGGCTGGGCGACACCCGCGGCCCGATGGAACCCGCCGACGACGAGATGGACACCGACGATGTCGTCCGCTTTCTCGAGGTAGCCGCCGAGTTCGATGTCGACGCCGTGAAGTTCACCGGCGGCGAGCCAATGCTCCGGCAGGACCTCGAGGAGATCGTCCGCCGGACGCCCGATTCGATGGAGACCTCGCTCACCACCAACGGGACCTTCCTCCCCGACCGCGCCGACGGGCTCGTCGACGCCGGCCTCGAACGCGTCAACGTCTCCCAGGACGCCCTCTCGCCCGAGACGTTCAAACAGGTCACCAAGAGTAGCGCCTACGACGACGTGATGGCCGGGGTCGACGCCGCGCTGGAGGCCGGTCTCGACCCGGTCAAGCTCAACATGGTCGTCTTCGAGCAGACCGCGGGGTACGTCCCCGAGATGGTCGACCACGTCGCCGACAACGAGGGCCTGCAGCTCCAGCTCATCGAGTACATGCCCGAACTCGCCGGCCGGCCCGACTGGGCGGTCGACATCGACCGGGTCCACGGCTGGCTCGAAGAACGGGCCGACCGCGTCGAGCACCGCGAGATGCACGACCGCCGCCGCTACTGGGTCGGTCCCGACGACTCGGCCGAGACGGAGACGGGCATGGTCGAGATCGTCGATCCCGTCGAGAACCCCACCTTCTGTGCCAACTGCCACCGCGTGCGCGTCACCCACGAGGGCTACCTGAAGGGCTGTCTCAACCGCAACGACGACCTCAAGAGCATGGGCGAGATGACGAAACCCGAGATCCGGGAGGCGTTCCGCGAAACCGTCGAGAACCGCGTGCCCTACTACGGCGAGTACATGATCCGCGACGACGACGGCGAGTGGGTCTTCAACGACGATTACATCGAGGCCTGAGCGGCAGGGCGTTCACCGCCGGACCTGGTTGTATGCTCAAATCGACCTGTAATTTTATGTCACAACGAGGTGACATATCGACACCAATCCCCGTGTGGATTATTCAACTGTCGTACATCTCTACAGCTGGTTATCGCTCAATGCCTTGACCGGCCGAGAGAGCTGCTGGGGGCCCCATGTCACCGTGATTTCGGAGACGTTGTCGTTAGCGGAGGTCGTCACCTGACCGTCTGGCGAGCCATACACCTCCCGGAGTTCGGCCTCACTCGGCGGCGACCCCTTGATGCGGGACGTCACCGCCTGCCCCATCCCCGTTTCGCCGTTGGTGTCGAACCCATAGAAGATCGCATCAAACTCCGGTAACCGCTGGACCTCCCGATTCGAATACGGACTGTCATCAAACTGCACCCGCCCATCCCTGATCTCGCCCACGACCATCGGCATTCCCGGTCGGAGCTTTGAGAGACACCACTGGACTGACTCCTCACCCACCACACTCTCACCCTCACCAGCAAGCCGGAGGATTAACGGGTGGAGGGCTTCAGGGTCTTCATCGCCGGACTCGACGGCGATGATATCGCGGTCTCGCGCCTCACTCACGATGATGTTCCGGCTAGAGGCATGCTCCACACCCGAATACACGACTGTATCGGGGTACCTATCGTCTTTCGTCGAGGGGTTGTCTGCGACGGCCTCATGAAACGACGACAGGTTCGCACCAACGAACATGATTATGCCAGGCGAAGAGTATCCAATAACCTCATCCACCTCACGGGCTGATTCCTGCTGTTCTGACTCCGCAGCGAGCCCGGTCTGTTTGAGGAGCTCCGGGCCAACGTTCGGGAACCCCTCACCGATCGGATCGGTAATGATTTCAGCGATATCGATTGTTGCTCCGAGGGGGGTGTGGATGAGGTCGTATTTCGGAGGGCGGAACAGGTTGCCTTTGTCCGGAGCGAGTGTCCAGTCCTCGGTTTTCGTGGCTCCGAACGTCATTTCGGCATTGATCATGCGGATGTACCATTCCCAGTCGATTCGGACGAAATTCGAGTTGTTCGTCCGCTGTTCACCGCGGAGATGCTTCTGTGGCAAGAGTTCCATGTAGTTTGGAATCGTGAGGTCCTCAGGCGCGTACTCTCGGGATTCTGTTACTGTCGGAGTTGCTGTGTCTGTCGCCGTCGGGCTCGGCGTCTCCGTGGGAGTAGTGGTGTCGGATTCGAGGCGGTTACAGCCCGCTGTTCCAGCTGTGAGGCCAACACTGATCGTTTGGAGCAGCCGCCGCCGTCGCATCATATAATTCCTCTTCAGAACTATACGTAAATATATCTGTGGTGGTGCCACGTCCTGAACATCTCGTCAACCGCGGATGAACCTGACCGGAAATCTGCCTTGGGCTGGGGCTACGGTTGGATATACCCTGAATCGTTCCCCCTATACCCCGAACCATCACTGGAAAACCCAGACCCACCTCCTCCATCACTGGACCCGTTTTCTCCACCTTCGTCGGGGAAATCGTTCCCGCTATCGTTGGCGCCATTGTCGCCATCGCCTTCTTCTGGGTCATCGCCTTTATCGTCGTTGCCGCTGCCGGGGCCGCTGGCGCAGTCGTTGTCGTCACAGGCGCTGTTGTACCCGCTCGTCACGGAGCCGGTGTCACCGTCCGTCGGGTCCCCGACGCAGGTGTAGCCGGCGGTGGCGGGTCCCCCCGCGAGGTCACATTCGGAGTTACCCGTCTCGAAACCGTCCTGGGAGTCGGACCCGGCGTCGACCGAACCGCCCGTGTCGGAGTCGTCGTCGGAATCGAACGCCTGTGGTTCGACGAGGAGCGTGTCGCGGGCGGTGCGGCCCGACGAGTCCCGAACGACGACCTCGATGCGGTGGGTACCGGGATCGGAGAAGGTCAGCGGACGTTCGTCGGTGTCGGCAGCCCCCGAAAGCGATCCCTCGGCGACGGTTGCGTCGTCGACGCGCCAGGTGATCTCCTCCAGTTCGGCGTTGGTGGTCTCCGCCGTGGCTTCGTAGGGAGTCGGCTCGTCGGCCGGCGGATCGGTCGGGCCGTCCAGTTCGACGGACGGGCCGGCACCCTCGACGTAGACGTAGAGGGTGTCGCTGTCGGAGCGGCCCTCGCCGTCGGTGACGGTCAGCGTCACGTCGTAGCGACCGGGGTCGTCGGGCGTGAAGTGGGTCCGGGCGCAATCGGCACAGTCCGGCGTGATCTGGCCGCCGTTGGGCGTCTCTATCGACCACTCGTAGCTGTCGATGGTGCCGTCGGGGTGCGAGGAACCGGTGCCGTCCAGTTGGACGGTCGTGTCGACGGTGACCTCCTGGTCGAGGCCGGCGTCGGCCAGCGGACCGGAGTCGGCGGCGGCGACGCCGAGGGTTCCCGCCAGAAGCGAGGCCACGAGGACGAGAGCGACATATCTTTTCATATTTCTTGGGACGGATTTAATACCGTTCCACTATATATAATTTCGGGCGGATTCTGGTCGTAGGTTTCCCGAGGGTCGACGACGGGCTCCGCTAGCGACGTCGCGGTCGTCGACGCCCCGTTCCGGGTCGGGTAGAGGCGGCTTCAGGCGGTCGAGCGTTCCAGCGGGCCGAGGTCCTCGAGCGCCCACTGGACGATGCGGGCCTCGACGAGGTCGCGGGTCTCGACGTTGTCGTCGCCGTTCTCGTATCGGTCGAGGACCGAGCGGGCGGACTCGCGCATCTCCGCCTCCAGCGGCGCCTGGTCCGGTTCCTCGCGGGTGGCGTTCAGGAGCGCCTCGAAGTCCTCCCGGAGGACGAACGACGCCCGGCCGGCGTTGCAGCGAGACAGCGGACTCATCCCGGTCTCGAGGACGAGTTCCCGGACGGTCGCCCAGTCGTCGGCACAGAAGTACAGCGAGACCTCGCCCTCGATGTCCCGCCAGGCTATCGGGCCGGCGTGTTTCAGCAACTGGACGGCCCGGGGCGGGATGTCGACCCGGTGGTCGGTCTCGGGGCGGCCACAGAGACAGCAGGGCTTCTCGGTACGCCCGGTGTACATGCCCCGGAGTAGGTCCCGGAGGGGCATGGCCGTACGGTCTCCGGGGATTCCTGTGGGTTCTCGTGTGCGAGGCGTTGGCGACGAGGCGGATACCCGAACGTTTTATCGGCCGCCTCACGGTAGCAGGTCCATGGACGCGGCCGAGCGGACCGACCTGGTCACGCGGTACACCGAGGAGGTCGTCACCGAAGCCGAGATCGAGGCGCTGTTCGAGGAGCGGGAGTCGCCGAGCGCCTACATCGGCTACGCCCCGACCGGCGAGATGCACATCGGGCACTTCACGACGATCCGGAAGCTCGCGGACTTCATCGAGGCCGGCCTCGACGTGACGGTGCTGGTCGCCGACCTGCACGCCCACCTCGACGACGCGAAGAGCCCCTTCGAACTGCTGGACGCCCGCTCGGCGTACTACCAGGCCGCAATCGAGGCGATGATCGAGGCCGCCGGCGCCGACCCCGATGGCGTCGAGTTCGTCCGGGGGACGGACTACCAGCTCGAAGAGCCCTACACCCTGGAGCTGTACCGGATGCTCGCGGAGACGACGCTCTCGCGCGCCCAGCGGGCGGGCAGCGAGGTGGTCCGCCAGTCGGAGAACCCGAAACTGGGCGGACTCGTCTACACGCTGATGCAGTCGCTGGACGTGGCGGCGCTGGAGGCCGACATCGCCTACGGCGGCATCGACCAGCGTGGCATCTACATGCTGGCCCGCGAGCAGTTGCCCGAGCAGGGGTACGACAAGCCCGCCTGCGTCTTCGCGCCGCTGCTGTCGGGGCTGACCGGCGGCAAGATGTCCGCCTCGGAGGCGGGCTCGAAGATCAACCTCACCGACGACGACGAGGCGGTCGCCGAGAAGATAGAGAGCGCCTACTGTCCCGCCGGCGACGTCGAGGACAACGGTGTCCTCGAGTACCTCCGCTTTCTCGTGTTCCCGGTGTTGGCCGAGCGCGGCGAGGAGTTCCTCGTCGAGCGACCCGAGGAGTACGGCGGGGACCTCGTCTACGCCGACTACGAGGCCCTCGAGTCCGACTTCGTCTCCGGCGAACTCCACCCGGCCGACCTCAAGCCGGCGGCCGCCGAGGCAATCGCCGAGGTCATCGAACCGGTTCGAGAACGGTTGCTCGAGGCGCCGGAACTGCTGGCGGACGCCTACCCCGAGAAGTACGCCTGACGAACGAGGGGTCGGCCGCGCCGCCGCAGTCGGAACTCACCGCCGGGGCGGCGTCGGTCGCTGGACGACCACCACCTTCGGTTCGTCGCTGCGCTCGGGACACTCCGCGGCGGTCTCGACGGGGATCGACTCCAGGTCCTGGAACCCCTCGCGGCGGGTCCCGTTGTCGTCGTAGAAGACGAACCCGGGGAGCGCGAGCTCGTAGCTTCGGGACTCGCCACCGCCCAGCAGCGGCGAACCGAGCGAGGGTCTGTACTCCAGCGGCGCCGGCCGGTACTCCGGACCGTAGACGCAGGCGTGGTACCGGTCGATGTCCGCACGCCGGGGGAGGAAGAAGCCGTTCGTGACCGTTACCGTGCCGACCGTGGCCCGGTCGCGGACGTCGGGTATCTCGACCGACTCCTCGAACTCGGCGGTGGTCGTCGGCTGCGGCCCGGCGAGGTCGACGCCGACGAGTGCGACGGACGCCAGGAGCACCGCGACGACGGCAACCGCCGCCCGCCGCCGTCCGAGCGTCAGGCTGTCCCGCTGGGCGAGATAGCCGAGCGCGATGAAAAGCGCCGACGACCCCGCGAGGAGCAGGAACGTGCCGCCGTCGCCGACGTCGAATCGCGAGAGGACGTACGCGACGAAGACGAGATAGCAGCCTGCGGCGAGCGCGTACGCGACGATATCCAGGGTCTCGACGTCGAAGCCGACGCCGACGAGCAGAAAGCAGAGGAAGCCGGCGAACAGCAGGGTGGCCGTCGTGGCCGGTGAGACGCCCTCGAAGAGCTGGAATCCGAAGTACGCCGCCGCGGCGACCCCGAGGAGGATGCCGACGACGTAGAGGAGCTTTTCACGGTCGAGTCCGAGTGCCATACCGGAACACCAGCGGCGTCCTACAAGGGTCTTTGGCCGGCGCTGTGGTCGATTAGGTCTCGAGCCACTCGTCGGCCCACGCTTCGATCTCGTCGAAGACCGGACACAGCGACCGCCCCTTCGGAGTCAGCGAGTAGTACGTCGCGACGGGGGCGTCCTCCTCGAGGCGGCGTTCGACGAAGCCCGTCCCCTCCAGGTCGTCGAGCACGCGGGACAGCGTCCGTGCGTTGGCGTCCGTCTCCCGTTTCAGTTCGTTGAACCGCCGTTCGCCGTCCTGCAGGGCGTGCAGCACCAGCAGTCGCCACTTCGACCCGAGCTGTTCGATGGACTCGACGACGGGACAGACCGACTCCGGCTCCTGGGGCGCCTGTGCCATGCGAGCGATACGAGGGCGCCGAATAAATATCTCATCGACGTGCCGCGCCAGTAACACCGGTGTCACCCGGTAACACTCGTGTCCGGGAAATGATATAAACGCGACTGTGCTATCCACGACCGTGATGGCTGTGAACCGCAGTTTCGACGGTATCGACGCTCGACCGACCGTGACGACGGAGGGGCGATGATGTTCGAGACCGCCGGCGCCGACGTCGCCTTCCTGCTCGCGCGGGTCGTCTTCGGGGGCGTGCTCGCCTTCATGGGGCTGAACCACTTCCAGAACGGCGACGAGATGGCGGAGTACGCGGCGTTCAAGGGTATTCCGGCGCCGACCGCGTCGGTACTGTTCTCCGGCGGACTGCTGGTGTTCGGCGGACTCTCGATACTCGCCGGCGTCCTGCCGACGGTCGGGGCCGGGGCACTCGCCGTCTTCCTCCTCGTCTCCGCGGTGACGATGCACGACTTCTGGAACGCGGAAGGCGAGGACGCCCAGACCGAGATGACGCAGTTCCTCAAGAACGTGAGCCTCTCGGCCGGTGCGCTGGTGTTCCTGGCGCTCGCGGGCGCGTCGTGGCCGCTCGCGGCGAACGTCGGTCTCTGACCTGCGGCCGTCGGACCGTTTCTGCCGCCCGGCGTGAACGAACGTTCACTTGCGGACTCAAACGCCGCGAAACGACGTCTTGCGCCGTCTCGTTGGTCGACAAACGAAGGGGCACTTCTATTACGGATGACCGCCCACGTCAGCACATGACTCACACCTGCCGGAACTGCAAGCGGACGTTCTCGAGCAAACTCCAGTACGAACTCCACCGGGACACCTGCTCGGCGGAGGCGCTCATCTGCGAGCGCTGCGGCGAGCAGTTCTCGGAGCGACGGGCGACGAAGGACGGCTGGCACTACGCCTGCCCCAGCGAGGACTGCGAGGGGTCCGGTCTCGAGGAGGATCTCCACCCGGTACGGGACTTCAGCGTCGCCTCCCGCGCCGAATAGGGTCGCCCGGGTGTGCCCCGGACCGCCACTCAGTTCTCGGCCAGTCGCTTTATTTTCCGGCAGGCCCGCCGGCAGACCGGCGCGTAGCCGGCGGCCGCGAACGGTATCTCGAACTCGACGCGGCAGCCGTCGCCCGACGCCGCGACGCGGTGGCCGGTCGCCGGCACGCCGGCGACGTCCCAGCGCCACCGCATCGCCTCGGCGTCGAAGCACCGTATCTCGAAGGGTACCCTGGCTCCGATGCCCCGGATGCGAACGTGGCCGGTCGTCCCCGCCTCGATGCGCCGGGTCGGTGACTCGACGGCCGCCACCGTCGGTCCCCACTCCGGCCACCGCTCGGTGTCGACCAGCAGTTCCCAGACCCGGTCGGCGGGCGCCGCGATGTCGGCGCCGACGACCCAGCGTCGGCCAGCGCTCGTCCGTCGGAGTTCCATGCGCCTCGATACGGCGCCCGGCTTTTTGTCCTCCCCGTCCGACTCGACGGGCGTGATAGACGTACGTGACCTCCGGAAGGAGTACGGGGGGTTCGTGGCCGTCGACGGCGTCTCCTTCGGCGCCGACTCGGGGGAGGTGTTCGGCATCGTCGGCCCGAACGGCGCCGGCAAGACGACGACGCTGAAGACGCTCGCCGGCCTCGTCGAACCCACTGACGGCACCGTCGAGGTCGATGGCGCGCCCGCCGACGCCCGCGAGACCCGCCGTCGTCTCGGCTTCCTCCCGGAGGAGTCGCCGCTGTACGAGGAGATGACCGCGCTTTCGTACCTCCGGTTTTTCGCCGACCTCTACGACGTCCCCCGCGACGTGGCGGACGAGCGCATCCACGAGGCGCTGGACCGACTTGAACTCGACCACCGCGAGCGCCCCATCGGGGACATGTCCAAGGGGATGACCCGGAAGGTAGCCATCGTCCGCTCGCTGGTCAACGACCCCGACGTGGTCGTCTACGACGAACCCGCCTCGGGACTCGACCCTCTGACCACTAACTACATCGTCGAGTTCACGCGGGAACTCGCCGAGGAGGGCCGGACGGTCGTCTTCTCGGCGCACAACCTCTACCATGTCGAGGAGGTCTGTGACCGCGTCGCCATCATGAACGAGGGCCGCGTCGTCGCCAAGGGTGCCCTCGAGGACCTCCGTGGCGAGTACGGTAGCACCGAGTACCACGTCTACACCACCGTCGAGGTGCCGGAGTCCGTTGCGGAGAACGGCCGCTACCGGCGCGTCGTCGAGGGGATGGACGCGGTGCGGGAAATCGAGGCGGCGGCGGCCGAACGGGGCGGCGAGATAGCCGACATCCGGACCGTCGAACCGAGTCTCGAACGGCTCTTCTTGGACCTCGCCGAGACCGGCGAGCGGGCCGGACGGACGGAGGCCTGATGCGGCCGCGAAAGCTCCTCCGCATCGCCCGCTGGGAGACGACCAAGGGCGTCGGCGGCTTCGACCGCGGCGCCGTCGCCGTGGTCGTGGCCGCGGCCGCCTTCGTCGTCGCGTTCGGCGTCGTCGGCCTGGTCGGAGGTGTCGCCATCGAGGACGGCATCTACCGGGTCGGCGTTGACGAGGACAGCCCCTTCCACGACCCCGTCGCCGAGGATCCCACCTTCGCGGTGCGCGACCCCGACCCCGAGGCGATTGCGGACGGCCGACTCCGGGTCGACGAGGGGTACGACATCTACATCGCAAGCAGGTCCGACCGGACGCGAATCTACCTCGCCAGACGCGGCGGCGAACCGACCGACAAGAGTCGCGCCGCAGTTGCCGCCTTCCGGGAGGCCGTCGCGCAGTACAACGAGGGACGGATGCGCCTGGAGGACAACGAGACGGCCGCCTTCCCCGTCGTCGTCTCCCTGGAGTTCGTCGAGCGGGACGGTGTCGGTGGGACCGCCGGCGCCGGCACCGGCGACGATGGCGGCGACGGCAACGGCGGCGGTGGCGGAGGTGACGGCACCGGTGGCGGCGACGGCGGCAGTGGCGGCCTGCCCTCGACGGGCGGCACCGGCGACGACGGCGGCCAGGTGGGGGCGCCCTCGCTCGGCGCCTTCGACCTCTTCGGGACGGCCGGCACCTCCGGGTCGCCGTCGGACATCTCCCCGCCCTTCCCCTTCCAGTCGCTCGTGTTGGCCTTCCTCTTCGTGCTGCCGTTGAACTTCGTCATCCAGGCCTACGGGAGTTCGATGCTGTCGGAGCGACTCGACCGCCGCGGCGAGTTGCTGCTCGTTTCGCCCGTCAGCCCCACCGAAATCGTCTTCGGGAAGACGCTGCCGTACTTCGCGGCCGCGATGGCAATCGCGGCGACCATCGTCGCGGGGCTGTGGGTCCTCGGCGGGCAGGCGGGCCCGCTGTCGGTGCTGGCGGTCGTCCCGCTGGCGCTGCTCTTCCTGTCGACGACGTTCCTCGGGGCGATGTTCGCCCGGTCGTTCAAGGAACTCACCTTCGTCTCCGTCACCGTCAGCACGCTCCTGACGACCTACGCGTTCGTGCCGGCCATCTTCACGGGGACGAGTCCGGTGGCGTTCGTCTCGCCGCTCACCGTCGCCGTCCGGGACCTGACGGGTGCCGGCGTCTCGCCCGGACAGTTCCTCTTTGCGACCGCCCCGGCGACGCTCGTGGCCGGCGTCTGCTTTCTGCTCGGTCTCGGCGTCTACCGCGAGGAGGACCTCTTCACCCAGCGGCCGGTCCACCGCAAGGCACTGGACGCCCTCGCCGGGCGGATCCGCCGCCCCCGGAGCCTCGCGCTCGTGGTCGCGCTGCTCGTCCCGTTCGTCTTCGTCGCGGAACTGCTGGCCGTCGCGCTGCTCTTTGCCCTCCCGGTCGGCCTCTCGATACCGCTCGTGTTCGGCACCATCGCCGTCATCGAGGAACTGGCGAAGGGGCTGCCGATTTATGCCGGCTTCCTCGCCGGCCGCTACGGACGGACGCTCGGAGCCGCCGTCGCGGCCGGCGGGTCGGCCGGCGTCGGATTTTTCCTCGCCGAGAAGCTCTCCGTCCTCGTCCAGGTGGTCGGGCTACCGGGGACGGCCGTCGCCGACGCGGCCTTCCAGACCGGGCTCGGGACGAACAGCCCGGCCGTCGTCGCGCTTTTGGCCGTGGCGCCGCTGGCGCTGCACGTCGTCACGGCGACGGTGTCGGCGGTCGGCGCGAGCCGAGGCCGGACCGCCTTCGCCGTGAGCCTCGCGGCGGCAATCCTGCTGCACCTCGCGTACAACGTCGCGGTGGTGAGTCGCCTTGTCTAGAGTCGCCATCGCGCGCCGGGAACTGGGGTCGCTCTCCCGGGAGAAGACCATCGTCCTCGCCATCCTCATCCAACTGGTCATCGCGGGCTTTTCGTCGTTTCTGGTGGTCGGTCTCACCTCGCTGTACGATCCCGGCGCCGCCAGCGAGAACGTCGAGGTGGCGGTCACCGGCGAGGAGGCCGACGCGCTGGTGGCCGCCTCGGCCGAGGTCGAGGGGGTGGAGCTGGTGACCTACGAGGACCGGGCGGCCGCGAGGTCCGCCTTCCAGCGGAATCGCGTCTCGGCGGTGGTACGCGCGGAGTCGAGCGACGGCCGGGTCGCCGTCACCGCCGACGTCCCGCAGTCGAGCCTCCGGAAGACGCTCGTCGTCGTCCAGTTGCGGGCGGTCCTGGAGGAACTCGAGCGCGACGAGCGGGCCGACCGCGACGCCCACCTCGAGTTCGACCCGCTGCCGCTGCCACCCTCGATCGACGCCAGCCCCTACTTCGGGTTCTCCTACACCGTCCTGCTTCCGCTGCTCGTCTTCCTGCCGGTGTTCATAAGCGGCGCGGTCGTCGTCGACTCGCTCACCGAGGAGATCGAACGCGGCACCCTGGAGTTACTCCGGGTCGCGCCCGTCTCCGTCGTCGGCATCGTCGACGGGAAGGCCGGCCTGCTGGCCGCGCTCGCGCCGCTGCAGGTGCTCGCGTGGGTCGCCCTGCTGGAGTTCAACGACATCGCGATAGCGAACGTCGCGCTGCTGGCCGTCCTCGCGAGCGCGCTCGCGGTTGTCGCCGTCGCCTTCGCCGCCGCGCTCGCCGTCGCCATCCCCGTCCGACAGCGGGCGCAGTTGACCTACTCGCTGGGCGCGCTCGCGGCGTTTGCGGCCGCGGCCGCGCTGCCCGAACACCCCGCCACGACCGTCGCCCGTCTCGCCATCGGCAGCGCGACCACCGGCACCCACCTGCACCTCGCGGGCTACGTCGTGGGTGCCGCCGTCGCCGTCCTCGCGGTCCGGCGCTACGCGGCCGGCATCTCGCCGGAACGGTTCGGGTGACGCCGCGGCCGCCGACCTGCCGGCGACTTTTTGACGGGGCGCTGCGAGGGTACGGGCATGGAGTACACCACGCTCGGTTCGACCGGCATCGAGGTGTCGCGCATCTGTCTCGGCTGCATGAGCTTCGGCGATTCCGACTGGCGCGAGTGGGTCCGCGGCGAGGAGTTCGGTCACGAACTCGTCGAGCGAGCCCTCGATCTGGGCATCAACTTCTTCGACACCGCGAACATGTACTCTCGCGGCGAGAGCGAGCGGGTCCTCGGCGAGGCCCTGGAAGGCCACCGCGATGAGAGCGTCGTCGCCACCAAGGTCTACTTCCAGATGCGGGACGACGACCCCAACTCCGGCGGCCTCTCCCGGAAGACGATCGAACAGGAACTGGACGCCTCGCTCGAACGACTGGGGATGGACACCGTCGACCTCTACCAGACCCACCGCTGGGACTACGACACCCCCGTCGAGACGACGCTTCGGGCGCTCGACGACGCCGTCCGCCGGGGGAATGCCCGCCACGTCGGCGCCTCCTCGATGTGGGCCCACCAGCTCGCCGACGCCCTGCACACCAGCGACCGCCTCGGACTCGAGCGCTTTGCGACGATGCAGAACCACTACAACCTCGTCTACCGCGAGGAGGAACGCGAGACGCTGCCGCTCTGCGAGAAGGAGGGGCTGGGCGTGGTGCCGTGGTCGCCGATGGCGCGCGGCTACCTTACCCGACCCCACGAGGAGTACATGTCCACGAAGCGAGCCGAGACCGACGACTACGCGCAGGCCCACCCCTACGCGGACGGGGGCGGCCGCGAAATCAACGAGCGGGTGCAGGAACTCGCCGAAGAGAAAGGCGTCTCGATGGCACAGTTATCGCTGTCGTGGCTGCTGCACAACGAGTGGGTCGACGCGCCCATCATCGGCGCCTCGAAAATCGAACACCTCGAGGACGCCGTCGAGGCCCTGGAGATAACGCTGTCGGACAGCGACGTCGAGTACCTCGAAGAGCCCTACGAGCCGGTGTCGGTGTCGGGCCACGAGTGAGGTCAGCACCGCCGCCGGACTAAGTAGACCGCACCGAGGAGAGACAGCACCGCGGGAACCGGCCCGAAGCCGGGGCCTTCGCTTGCGGTCGGCGTCTGCAGGACGTGGTCGTCCCACCCCTCGGTCGGGGTCGCGGCCCCGTCGTCGGCAACCGTCGAGACGCTGTCGGCCGTCTCGATCGGCGTCGTGGTCGGCGTCGCGGTCGTCCGACTCGTCGCGGTCGGCTGTGGGCCGGTCGACGCCGCCTCGGTCGGCGTCTGGTCGGCGGTCGTCGACCGCGGCTCCGGGGTGCCGCCATCGCCGCCGTCGCTGCCGGTACCGGTCGTCGTGGGGGTGGACCGGGGAGTGGGCGTCGGCGTCGCCTGGGGCTCCGACGGCGGCGGCCCGAGCTTTTCGCGGGCCGCGGCCTCGTTCTCGCAGTTACAGATCCAGAAGTAGTGGGACTCGCTGCCGAAGGTGGCCCGCTCGCCGCCTTCGGTGACACCCGTGGTCGTCCCGGTTATCCGGTACCAGCCCGGCTGATCGGGGTTGTCGATGCAGTTGGCGACGGAGATGAACTCGTCGCCGTCGTCGAAGTACGTCGAGCCGCCGAAGTCGTTCTCGCCGTAGTACTCGACCTGGAAGACGTCCTCCCCGGCGGTGAACGACTTCACGTTCGACTGGAGGCTCTCGTCGATCTGATAGCCCTCCAGGGTCTCCCCGCGGTCGATGCCGAACGTCTCGCTGTTGGAGGGTCCGCAACTGCTGAAGCTCCCCTCCTCGTAGGTCGCGGTGGTCCGTTCGAGGGTCCGCAGGTCGGTGCCGCCCCTGGCGACGACCTGCTGGCCGTACCTGACGTTCTCGGCGCCGGGACTGCGGTCGTCGAGCGGGACGACGGTGAAGTTGGCCTGCTGGGGACCGTGACTCGCCCCGGCGACCCCGACGGTGGGGGGCACGGCCGCACCGGCCAACAACGCCAGCGCCAGCCCCGCCACGAGTGCCGCGACGAAACCACGATTCGGCCTCATCTGTTGTATACTCGTCGTCGCTTCAGTCCGTTACGGCTGTCGCCGTCAATCGTCGGTCCCTTCATATCCGAAACGACCATTGGAGGTTTATACCCCGGCTACTAACGGTGGGGCGATGCGGTACGTCAAAGTCTCGCTCATCCCGACCGGCGGCGACATCGACCCGGTCGGCGAGGACATCGAGGCCCACCCCTCGCTGACCCGGGAGTCGATACTCCACATCAGTCGCCTCAACGACGGTACCGCCGTCCTGCTCACCCAGATACGCGGGGACAAAGAGACGCTCGAGGGGATTCTCGAGGACTCCGGGGAGGTAATCTCCCACAACGTATCGACGCTCCGGGACGGTCTGCAGGCGTACGTCCACACCGAACCGACCGAGTCGGCCTCTGCCCTCCTGGAACTCGAACAGGAACACGAGTTCGTTCTCGATATGCCCATCGAGTACGGTCCCGACGGGGGGCTGAAGGTCGCCGTCATCGGGCGCGAGGAGACCGTCCGCCGTGCCATCGAGGACGTCCCCGAGGAGATACGGGTCGAACTCCAGCAACTGTCGGACTACGACCCGGAGCTACGCGAACTGTCCTCGCTGCTGACCGGCCGCCAGCAGGAGATCCTCGACACCGCGACCGAACTGGGCTACTACGAGGTGCCGCGGCAGGCGACCCACCAGGACATCGCCGACGACCTCGACCTCTCGACGACGACGGTCGGCGAACACCTCCGGAAGATAGAGGCGCGGATGCTCTCGGAGATCGCTCACTGATCGAGAGGTCGGGTGAGACGGCTCGTGATGTAGGCGCTGGCGAGGCCGACCAGTCCGACCGGCAGGCTCACCTGGAACATCAGCGTCCCCAGTGCCGACGGCTCGATGGGTCCGCCGCCCCCGCCCCCGCCCCCGCCGCCCCCACCGGCACCGGCCCCGTACTCCGCGAGCACCGAGACCGTGAGAAACAGCCCGAGTCCGGCAAAGAGGAAGAAGCCGACGAAACTGCCGACGCCGGCGACGACGGCCGCGGTCCCGTCCCGCTCCGGGAGCGCCACCCCGACGCCGATGCCGGCGACGCCCGCCGCTATCGGGCCGACGGCGTAGACGAAGAAGATGGAGACGAGGAACATGATACCGACCTGCGTCGAGTCCAGCGGGTCGGTCCCGGGATCGACGAACTGCTCGATGAAGAACCCGAGCGTGAAGTTGGCCGCCAGCCCGAGACCGGCACCCAGCGCGGTGAAGATGCCGACGATGGCCAGCGCGTAGACGTACGCGGGTCGACTCATGGACGTAAAAATAGGGTCGTTCCGAATGTACGTGACGGTATCGCCGCAGTACGCCGGCGGTCTTAAGTCTGCACCCCGTCGTCACTCGCTTCGGATGTCGTCGGCGGTTCGCCGTATCGTCTCGAACTCCTCGTCGCTGTAGGCGATGACGCGGACGTCCTCGAGGCTCTCGGGGTCGAAATCGGCGATGGTTTCCGCGATGATCCGAGCGCCGTCTTCGAGATCGAAGCCGGCGACGCCGCAGCCCAGCGCCGGTATCACGATCGAGGTACAGCCCCGCTGGTCGGCGGCGGCGAGCGCGTTTCTGGTCGCCGTCCGGATGCTCTCGGCGGTCGCCCGGCCGTCGCCGTAGTGCGGCATCGCCGCCGCGTGGACGACGTACTCCGCCTCGAGGTCGAAGGCGTCCGTCACCGCAACCGCCCCGAGGTCGACCGGCCCGAGCGCGGTCGCCGCCTCGTTGAGCTGCTCGCCGCCGCGGCGCCGGAGCGCGCCGGCGACGCCGGAACCCATCTCCAGGCTCGTCCCGGCCGCGTTGACGAGGGCGTCGGCCGACTGTGCCGCGATGTCCCCCTGGATCACTCGGAACTCCATGCTCGGGCTTGCCCGGCCACCATCAAAAATGGCTCGCGGATCGACACGACCCTCGGATTTTTCACTGTTCTTCCACCAGTGGCGGATATGCCGGGTACGGCTGGTCCGGGCGACGGCGATCCCGGGCCGGGAATCGACGCGCTCCGACGCCGGACGGACGGATCGCTGTACAGCGTCGTCCGGTTCGACCCCGACGACTTCGAGGTGCTGTACGTCGGCGAGGAGACATACGAGATGTATCCGACCGACGACGCCATGTTCGAGCACTTCGAGCGGATCTTCGACTACGTCGGCATCGACTTCGCGGAGAAGGCGCTCTTCACCGACGTCCTGTTTTCCGGCTCCGGATCGGTCCAGTACATGACGACCTGCCTGGACTCGGTGAAGGTGGTGCGGCTGTACGCCGGCTCCACCGGGGTCTTCCTGGGAGTCGACCCGGCGGAACCCGTCCCGCCGCTGGTCGATGTCGTCGAGACGCACCTGTTTTGAGGCCAACGGGTTCCAGCGGCCGGCCGGCGACCCCCTGTTGCACTTCGCGGCGCCCATCGACGTGACGGCCGGCCGGGTCCACCGGGCGTCGGTCCGGGAGGCGGCCAACTAAATACCACGCGCTCACAGGGACACCCAATGGACACGGACACCGAGCGGGGCGACGACGGTCCGTTCGACGAACGGCTGACCCCGGCGGTCCGGCCGGTCGACGACGGCGCGGCGGACGGCGCCGACGCCGCCCCACCGGTCGAGGAACTCGTCGGTCCCCGGCGGACGCTCGACCCGACCATCCAGCAGGTCTGGCTCCTGCAGGCGGTCGTCCCGTCGCTGGTGCTGGGAGGCCTGGTCGCGGTCGCGCTGGCCTTCCTCCCCGTCGGGGCGCCGTGGATGGGCGTGGTCGTCGCCGCTGCGGTCTTCGTCGTCTCGGCCGTCTTCGCGGTGCTGCGGTATCGGTCGTGGTCCTACGAGGTCCGGGAGGACTCGCTGTACCTCGAGCGGGGCGTCGTCACCAACGTGCGGACGGTCGTTCCCTACGTCCGCATCCAGCACGTCGACGCGAGCCGGGGGCCGATAGAACGGGCGTTCGGGCTGGCGACGACCGTCGTCTACACCGCCGGCTCCCGCGGCGCGGACGTCTCGATTCCGGGGCTGTCGCCGGAGCGGGCCGACGACCTCCAGGCCCGACTGAAACAGCTGGCCATCGCGGCCGAGGGCGAGGACGCCGTCTGATGAAACTGGACCCGCTGTCGATCCCGTACCGGACGGGCGAATCCGTCCTCCGACTGGCCTGGGTGCTGGTCTTCGTCTTCATCGGATCGCCGTTCGAGGGCGTCGCTGGCGCCGCACTGCTCGTCGTCGCGTGGTTCGTGGTCGCCCTGGGCTATCAGGTCGTCTACTACCAGCGATTCGAGTACGAACTCACGGGCGACTCGCTGGACATCGCCTCCGGCGTCGTCTCCCGGCGGAACCGCGAGATACCGGTCGGCCGCATCCAGAACGTCGACATCAGTCGGAACGTCGTCCAGCGGCTGCTCGGGCTCTCGGAGATCAACCTCGAGACCGCGGGTGGCTCCTCGACGGAGGCCTCCCTGAAGTGCGTCAGCGAGGCGGAGGCCGAGCGGCTCCAGGCCGAGATCGGTCGCCTGAAGCGCGGCGAGGAGGGGTCTCTCGAGGAAGCGACGGCGCCGGAGAGCCGCGAACTCTTCGAGATAACGACGAAGGAACTGGTCCTCCTGGGCGTCGTCGGCATCGACCTCCGGCTGCTCTCCATCGTGACCGTCGTGTTGCCGGTCGTCGCGCCGTCGCTGCGCGAGCGGTTCGCCGATCCGCTGGTCGGGCTGGCGGTGACGGCGCCGCTCGCGGCCCTCCTCATCGTCGCCGCCGTGGCCGCCATCAGCGGCGCCCTGGCGGTGACGAACTACTACGGGTTCCGGCTGTCCCGCCGCTCGGACGAACTGCACTACGAGCGGGGACTGCTCCAGCGGTTCAGCGGCACCATCCCGCTGGAGAAGGTCCAGACGCTTTCCATCTCGGAGAACGTCATCGCTCGCCGGCTCGGTTACGCCTCGCTGGCCGTCGAGACGGCCGGCTACGCGCCCGGCGACGCCGGCTCGCAGTCGGCCATCCCGCTGGCCGAACGGGACCGGGTGTTCGACCTCGCGGGTTCGGTGGAGGCCTTCGACGACGTCTCCTTCGAACGTCCGCCGAAACGCGCCCGTCAGCGGTACGTCGTCCGGTACGGCGCCGTCGCCGTTCTCGCCGTCGCGGCGGTCTTTGCGGTCAATCGCTTCACGGCGCTCCCCTTCGCCTGGTACTGGACGGGCGTTCTCCTCCCGGTCGCGCCGGTCGCTGCCCACCTCAAGTGGGTCAACCTCGGCTACGACGTCCAGTCGGAGTACGTCGTCCTCCGGGAGGGATTCTGGACGCGGACGATAACCGTCGTGCCGTACTACCGGGTCCAGAACGTCGTGGACTCGAGGACGGTCTTCCAGCGACGCCGGCGGCTGGCGACGCTTGTCGTCGACACCGCCGGCTCCAGCGGCCTGACCGGCGGCCAGCCACGGGCGCTGGACATCGACGCCGACGTGGCTGCGGAACTCCGCGAGGAGGTCGCCGACCGCCTCCAGGAGTCGCTCGTGCGCCGCCGCCGACAGCGACGACGCGAGCGTATCCGATCCATCGAGTCGGGACCGGCCGAGCCGACCGCCTGAGACGCCCGCCAGCGGTCGCCGACGCTCCCGGTCCGGTCGGGCCACTACACTTTTAATCCGCTCGACACCACGGAACTGTATGGTGAAGCGTTCGACGCTGGCGGTGTCGCTCGTGGTCGTTCTGACGCTGCTCTCCGGTTGCTCTGCGGTACTGGACGGTGGCGGCAACGGCAACGCGACCGACGGGGACGGCCCGAGCGACCCCGCCGGGTTCGAGTACGCCGACGGCTACGGTCCCGACGGCGTCACCGACGGGTCGGTGGCCGTCGAGAGCCACCAGTCGTCGCTCATCGACGGAGGGAGTTTCACCGGGACCTACACGTACGAGGTCGAGGCCAACAACGAGACGACCGCCGTGAACGTCGAGAGCCGCGTCGACTTCGAGTCCGAGGAGAACTACCAGCGGGTCGACGTGGACACGCCGCAGTCGACGAGCGTGGTCGAGGTCTACCGCAACAGCGACACGCGGTACCGGCGCTCGGAGTTCAACAACCAATCGAGTGTCCAGTCCCAGGACCGGACGTTCGTCGCCGAGAACGTCACGGCGCTGGACCCCGTTCGCCCGCTACTGTTGAACATCTCCGCGTACGACTCCTCGGTCGTCGAGCGGAACGGCACGACGGTCGTCGTCTACGAGAAGACCAGCAGCGAGGGCGTCGACTCCTTCTACGGCGTCCAAGACTCGGCGAACATCTCGTCGTTCTCGGGGACGATGGCCGTCGACTCCGATGGGGTCGTCCGGTCGGCCGACTACGAGATGACCTACACCGTCGACGGCCAGCAACGGACGCTCTCGGTGGAGTACTCGCTGTCGGCGGTCGGCGACACGTCGGTCGAGCGCCCCGCGTGGGTCGACGAGGCCTGAATCGGTCACAGCTCTTATAGGTTCTCGCCGGCACGTCCGCTCATGGACCGCCGGGTCGTCGCCACGGTCGCCGTCGTCGTCGTGCTGTCGCTCGCCGGCTGTTCGGCTCTCCCCGCTTTCGACCAGGACCAGACGCCGGCCGCGACGCCCTCGCCGACCGCGACCACGACACCCTCGGCGACCCCGACGCCGACCGCGACGCCGACGCCGCAGGACCCGGCGAACGTCGACTACCCCGACGGCTACGGTCCCGACGGCATCGAGGACCCCGACGCCGCGGCCCGGACCCACGTCGACGCGCTCGTCGGGGCCGACAGCTACCGGTTCCGATTCGACGTCGGCGTCGGCTCCGGCAACGGGACCGAGGACGCCTTCGTCTACCTCCTCTCGGTCGACCAGGCCAACGAGACGGCCCTGGAGATACGTGACGACGGCGACGCGACCCGCTACCAGTACTACGAGAACGACCGTCTCTACCTCAGACTCGTGGTCGACGGAGACGAGCAGTACAACGCGACGGACACCGAGTTCGTCCCCGAGCAGTTCACCGGCAGCCAGTATCTCGGCCCGCTGTTCGAGCACGTCGAGTACGGTACGCCCGAGACCGTCGATACCGACAACGGGACCCTCCACCGCTATCGCAGCGAGAACGTCACCGACCCCGACGCGATACTCCCGGGCAACGCGACCGAAGCCGAGATAGCGAGCTTCACGGTCCAGCTCGTCGTCCACGAGGACGGGTACGTCCGGGGCGCGCGATACATCGTCGTCACCGAGAACGGCTCCGAACTGGCTGCCGTCGCCCTCGTCGAGGACGTGAACGCCGAGACGGTGACCCGCCCCGAGTGGTACGACCGGGCGGCCGAGGGCTGAGACGGTCAAGGCTCTTGGGGCCGCGGCTCTCACGCCCGGTATGGCACGCGAGGTGCGACACGAGGCGACCGACCCGGCGATTCTCGACGCCGACGACCTGGGCGACGACGGGAAACTGTACGTCTGTCGCTGCGGACTTTCGGCGAAACAGCCCCTCTGTGACGGCTCTCACAGGCGAACCGAGGACGAGACCGACGGGGTCGTCTATCGGTACGACCCGGACGGCGACGACGAGCGCCGCGTCGTCGAGGGGATCGAACTCGCCGAGGAGTAGCGGGGCTTAATCGGGCCGAGCACCTACGGCCCGTATGGACTACGAGGGGGCGGTGCTGGACCTGGACGGGACGGTTTATCGCGGCGACCGACTGCTCCCCGGGGCGGGCGCGGCGGTCGAGCGACTCCGGGCAGCCGGCGTTCGGACGCTGTTCTTCTCGAACAACCCGACGAAGTCGCGGGCGGAGTACGTCGAACGACTCGACTCCCTCGGTATCGAGGCCCGCCCCGAGGAGGTGCTGTCGGCGGGGACGGTCACGACCCGGTTCCTCGCCGACGAACACGCCGACGACGCGGTGTTTCTGATCGGGTCGCCCGGCCTGAAACGCCAGTTCGAGACGGCGGGACTGGACTTCGTGGCGGACGCCACCGACGCGGACGTGCTCGTGGTCTCCTACGCGCGGGAGTTCGGCTACGGCGACATGCTGGCCGGCTACCGCGCTCTGGAGGCCGGCGCGAGGTTCTACGGTACGGACCCCGACATGCTGATACCGGCCGACGGCGGGATGATTCCGGGGTCGGGCGCGGTCATCAACGCCGTCGGCGGCGTCCTCGGACGAGAGCCCGACAGAATCATCGGCAAGCCGTCGACGGAGGCTCGGCGGGCCGCTCTCGACGCACTCGATGTACCGGCGGAGCGGTGTTTCGTGGCCGGCGACCGCCTCGACACGGACATCGCGCTCGGCGAGCGGGCCGGCATGACGACGGTGCTCGTCCGGACCGGCGTGACGACCGACGCGGACCTCGAGACCAGCGACGTCTCGCCCGACCACGTCGTCGACTCGCTCGAGGACCTGCCGTCAGCGCTCCCCGAGTGAGAGACCGTCGAATCCCGGAATCGTCACGCCGGGACCGTCTTCCGTCTCGTCTTCCGTCTCGTCTTCTTCGCCGGAGTCGACGTCGGTCGCGGCCGCACCCCCGATGTCGTCGAGGATGCCGTTGACGCTCCGGTCGAGCTGGCCGGTGAGGTCGCGGACCGCCCGGAGGCCGCCGCCGGGAACCGAGAAGAGCTTTACGGCCAGGTCCGTCACCGGCCGTCCGGCGTCGGCTATTTCCTCGCTTTGGGTCCGCAGCGTCTCCTGTGCGGTCGCCCGCTCCTCGACGCCCTCGCGGGCCAGCGGCAGCGGCTTGTACTCGAAGTTTTCGTAGAGGTCCAGCTGGTTCGTCAGGCGGTCGGGCTCGTTGCCCGCCAGCGTTCCCAGCAGTTCGACGACGTTCTGGTGACCGGAGTTGCTCGGCGGCAGCGACGCGCCGTTTTCCAGTCCCTCCCCGACGACGTACGACTGCGGGAAGCTCGACCGGTTCGTCATCGGCACCCGGTCGGCGTTGGCGGCGCCCAGCGGGGAGAACTCGCTTTGCCGGTTCTCCAGCAGCCAGTCGGCGGGGTCGGGGCTGCCGTACCGCTCTTCGAGGGTGTCGGCCGCCCGCTGCATCGCCTTCCGGATCACCTCGCTTTGCGTGGACCCGTCGGCGTCGTCCCCCGGACTCCCGAACCAGCGGTACTCGGTGTCGCCGTCGATGGCGGCCACCAGCGTGACGTCCTCGTTTACGGTCGCGCCGTGGTCGGCGGCGTGGGGGTCGCCGCCGCCCATCCCGTCGGCGTTCGTCGGGTCGTAGTTCAGCGTCGGCGTCTGCTCGCCGAGTTCGTCCCGGAAGACCAGTTCCTGGAGCTCCTTTCGCGTTTCCTCCCAGATGGCCATCCC
Source organism: Natronomonas marina (assembly GCF_024298905.1). NCBI lineage: Archaea > Methanobacteriati > Methanobacteriota > Halobacteria > Halobacteriales > Natronomonadaceae > Natronomonas > Natronomonas marina. The sequence continues at coordinate 1,998,868 of NZ_CP101154.1, read as the reverse complement.
GCCGTTGTCGTAGGTGCCGTTCGAGCCGGGCCGGAACGAGTAGTCCGTCGCTGCCCACGTTTCGAGCTCCTCGCCCATCGCCGTCAGCTGGTCGTCGACGAACCCCGGTGCGACCGCCTCCAGCATGGCCGGCACCGAGCGGGGGGCGTAGGGGTGTTCGACGCTGCAGTCCTCGACGATGTCCTCGACGTCCTGACGGGTCAACTCGCCGCCGGTCCGCGCTATGGCCTCCCGGATCAGCCGGTCCATCACGTCGACCCTGTGGACGGTGCCCCACTGCTGTTCGGAGCTACCGGCCCGCCAGCCCGGTGCGGGCGCGTTGTTCCAGTTGACCACGTAACCCCGCTCGGGGTTGCGGACGCTGGCGACGCTGGTGCCGAACTCGAAGCCGCCCCAGTCGTGTTCGGCCTGGGGCTTCGGCATCCGTGGGTCGCCATCTCCCCGTCGGTCCGGCAGCTTTCCCGTCCGGAAGTAGGCTATCTCGTCGTCGCTGACGACGTGGAAATTGAACCCGAACGGGAACTCCGAGATGTACGATTCGAACTCGTCGATGCTGTTGGCGCGGCCAACCTCGGCCCACTGGAAGGCGCCGTCTAGCTCGTCCATCCGGGACGTTATCCGCTGGCAGTAGGCGACGTTCTCCTCGGGGTTCCACGCGATGACCGGCATCGAGGTTCCCTCCTGTTCGACGCGGGCGACCTCCTGGCGGACGACCGTGTACTCGCCGGGACTCGTCTGGCCCTGGGCCGCGCCGCCGACGGGGTTCGTGTAGTGTCGCACCTGCTGGGTGGCCATCTCGTGCCACTCGCCGTTCCAGCGGTAGCGGTGTCGGTCCTCGGGGTCGAGTTCGACCGCGATGGTGTCTATCATCTCGTCCTGGGAGGTCGTCACCGTCCAGGCGATATCGGGCGTCCGACCGATGACCAGCGCCGGCGCGGCGACGACGCCCATCCCGACGATGTCGAAGCCGGCGCCGTGAATCCCGACCTCGTAGGGGATGGGTGGCTTGAACAGCCCCATCTGCGGCCCGGCGCCCAGGAGTGGTTTCTCGCCTGCGGTGTGTTCCTCGCCGACGATGACGGCGTTGGAGCCGAACCTGAACCCGTTGAGCATACCGCGAGCCTCCCGGAGCCCCTCGGTGAGACCGTCCGGTACCGGGAGCCCCTCGTCGATGCCCCACGGAACCGCGTCCCTGGCCGCCCTGATGGCGTCGAGTTGGTCCTCGGAGAGTTCGTCGTACTCGAGAGCGCGCTCGTCGGTGTCGTCGACCTCGCTGGACAGCACCGACCCGTAGTGTTCCTCGGGGACGACGACGTTGTTGAGGTCGTCGTAGGCCGCCCAGGCGTCCCGCTCGGACTCGAAGTTCTCGAACATCTCCGCGAGCGTCCGGGCGTTCGACAGTTCCGCGCCGCCGTTGACGCCGAAGAAGCCCAGCGCGTAGTTGATCCACGCGATGGAGTCCTCGGGCTTCCAGGGCTCGATGGGGCGACCGAGCGCGGCGAACTCCCCCGGAAGCTCCCCCTCGGCGATGCGTTCGACGATCTTCCGGTTGACGCCGTCGCTGAACCCCCGCAGCGCCGCTCTCGTGGTCTCGCTCGCGTCTTCCCACTGCTGGTTTATCCGGTCGCGGCTGTAGAGGTCCCGCCGGACCTCGATGTCGGAGGGCAACTGTGCGGGGCCGAGCCACTCGGCGCTTTCGCCCCTGCCGACGAGCCGGAGGGCGTCCATCTGGAAGAGTCGGTCCCGCGCCTGGACGTAGCCGTTGCCGTACGCCAGCGAGTACACGTCGTCGGCGTAGACGTGACTGACCCCGTACTCGTCGGTGAGAATTTCGACCTCCTCGAGCGGTCCGTCCTCCTGCCCCTGGAGCGTCGTTGCAGTCACCTGCCCGCTTCCGACCAGCCCCGCGGCTGCCCCTGCAGCCCCGAGGAAGCTTCTGCGTCTCATACCCGAGGGTGCGTCTCTTCGTAGAAGTTTCGTACCCCGTAGCTGAGGGGTGTTTTATGTATCGGCTGCACGAACGAGGGACGTGAAGACGGACGAACTCGGGAGCGGCGACGACCTGCTGTTCGTGATGGGGTGGGGCAACCGCGTCGACGGGACCAACGAGCGGTGGTTCGCCACGCAACTGGCCGAGGCGGGCTACCGCGTGACGCTCGTGGAACTGCCGACGAACCCCACCGACTTCGAGAGGGAGTCCCTCGCGCCCGTCGCCGACGTCCGGGACGGACTCGACTCGCCGGTCGTCGTCGGCCACAGCACGGGCGGACTCGTTGCGGCGCACCTCCAGCCGGAGCGAGTCGTCTACGTCAGCCCGTGGTGGGCGTTCTACGGCGAGAAGATACGGGGCAGTCTGCTCGAGTGGGGCTCGAAGCTTCCCATCGAGACGCCCGTGGTCCCCATCGACTTCGACCGCGAGGAGGTCGGCCCACGGGTGACCGACCGGGGCTGGGAGCGGGTCCCCGACCGCGTCTCGCCGGCCTTCGTCCGCGAGATACGCCGAGCGCAGGCGGAGCTACCGCCGATAGCCGACGGCGCACGCGTCTGTGTCTCGCTTTCGGACACCGTCGTCGGCCTGCAGGGCGTCGGCGAGCGGGTCCCGCCCGAACGCGTCCACCTCTACGAGGGCCGCCACGAGCCGTTCACCGCCGAGGATCGGACGGCCGCCACCGCCGTCGTCGTCGACGCCCTCGACGCGACCGAGTCGGATGGTAACGTCTGACAAGGATTTATATAGAAGGGCTTCCGACCCTCTATCATGGTGAACGATCACACACCATACGACTACGGCGACGCGGAGACCGAAGCGATCGGCGAGGACCCGGCTCACGAACGGCAGCACGGCCTCGATACGGTCATCGTCGACGGGTCGGCGATGAGCTACAGGCGCTACACCAGCGACGAGGCGTGAACATCCGGGCCGACGCGGCGTCGGCCCCCGGGGCGGTCGCGGCCATCGGCCGCTCCGAGACGCGCACCGTTCGACGAGCGATTCCTCGCTTTCGGTGTTTCGACCACCGATAGCGGCTGCTTCGTCCGGCCGCGTCCCTCCCGACGACCCGGTCCGGCGGCGAGATATAAGGGCCGGGACGACGAACGAACGAGGTATGGAGTACGCTGATTTCCTCGACGAGACGTACGAACCCGACGAGGCGGACCTCGTCTGTACGTTCCGCCTCGTGCCGGGCGCGGGCCTCTCCGTCGGGGAGGCCGCCGCCCGGGTCGCCTCCGAGAGTTCCAACGGCACCTGGGCGACCCTCGCGCCGGAGTCGGACGTCGCACAGTACTCGGCGGTGGCCTGCGACATCGGGCCGGCGGGCGACCACGGGACCGAGGTGACCGTCGCCTACCCCGAGGCGCTCTTCGAGGACGGGAGTCTGGCGCAGGTGCTGTCCTGCATCGCGGGCAACATCCTGGGGATGAAGGCGGTCGAGACCATCCGGCTGCTGGACTGCGAGTGGCCCGCGGGGCTGGCGCGGTCGTTCCCCGGCCCGCAGTTCGGGTCGGCGGTCCGGTCGGAACTGCTGGACGCCGGCGACCGGCCGCCGCTGGCGACGGTGCCGAAACCGAAGGTCGGCCTCTCGACGGCCGAACACGCTCGGGTCGGCTACGAGGCGTGGGTCGGCGGTCTCGACCTCCTGAAGGACGACGAGAACCTCACCGACCAGGACTTCAACCCCTTCGAGCGCCGCGTGAGCGAGTCCCTGGAGATGCGCGACCGCGCCGAGTCCGAGACCGGCGAGCGGAAGGACTACCTCGTCAACGTCACCGCAGAGACCGACGAGATGGTCCGCAGGGCCGAGTACGTCGCCGACCAGGGCGGCTCGTTCGTCATGGTCGACGTCGTCACGACGGGCTGGAGCGCCGTCCAGACCGTCCGACGGCGGACCGAGGACCTCGATTTGGCCATCCACGCCCACCGCGCGATGCACGCCGCCTTAGACCGCCTGCCGCAACACGGCGTCTCGATGCGCTGTCTCGCCCAGTTCGCCCGCCTGGCCGGCGTCGACCACATTCACACCGGGACGGCTGGCCTCGGCAAACTGGAAAACGAGGACACCGCGGGCATCAACGAGTGGCTCCGCGGCGAGTTCCACGGCCTCCGGGACGTCCTGCCGGTCGCCTCCGGCGGTCTCCATCCCGGCATCGTCGACGACCTGCTCGCGGCGCTCGGCACGGACGTGATGGTTCAGGCCGGCGGCGGCGTCCACGGCCACCCCAACGGCACCGAGGCCGGGGCCCGTGCCCTCCGGGCGGCCGTCGAGGCGCACGTCGACGGCGAGTCGCTCGAATCGCGGGCCGAGACGGTGCCCGAACTGGCGACCGCCCTCGAGAAGTGGGGCACCGAGACGCCGCGGTAGGGGGTCGGTCCGGCCGGAGCGGGCGGTTCGGTCGGGGCTGCCCCCGGGATTTATCGAAGCGGCCGACGATTCGGGGATACGATGTCGCTCCTCGCATCGATCGACCTTGCCCTCCTCGTCCAGGTGTCGGCCGACCCGGCGCCGTCGGCCGGCCGCCCGCTGGTGAACCTGCTCGGCAGCGCCGTCGGGGCGTTTCTGACGACGCTCGTCGTCGGCGCCATCCTGATCGCGGTCGCGGAGGAGTACACCCTCGGGAAGATGGCGACCGTCGTCGAGGAACCGCTGGGATCGTTCCTCTACGGGCTGATCTGTCTCGTCTTCCTCGGGCTGGTGATCCTCGTGCTCGTCATTACAGAACTGCAAGGCGAAAGCCCACGGTTTTAGCCGTGGGATGAAGCCGACAAAGCGGGGACAGTCCACGGTCGAATGCCTGCCTGCAATCCCAACGTTTAGTGTCGGCCAGTGACATATTACCACTGGTGAGTGGACGACCACAGCGAACGAACGAGTACACCGCCGAACCAATCAGTGACCGGTATCGGGAGTGCTTGTTCGAGTGGTTGGCCGCCCACGCCCCCCTGTGGAATCAGATCACCTACCGACGCCGCCAAGCCTACTTCGACGACGACAAAGACGTCTGGGACGTAGCATACGACGACTTGTACGACGAGTACGCACCCGTCCTCGGGACAGCAACGTGCCAGCAGGTCGCCCGGAAGAATAGCGAAGCGTGGCGGTCGTTCTTCCGACTCCTCGACAAATACCACGGTGACGACCCCAGCGTGACGGAGAAACCCAGTCCGCCTGGCTACTGGGGCAACCGAAACGACGGGTACGACCTGCACGGCCTCGTCCGCAACGACCTCTACACCTTCGACTGGAACGAGGACACGAGTACGCTGGAATTTGGCGTCGGTGACGTGTTAGAAGACAAGTACGACTTCGAGTATCAAGAGCGCGTCACGCTCGAAGCCCGTGGTGACCCGCAGTGGAACGGTGACGATTCGAGGTTGGAACTCACCTACGACGAGGCGGCCGACACGGTTCGCGTCAAGCATCCGGTTCGCATTCGGCCAGACCAATTGCAGGAGCAGCGACTGGATGCCTTCACTCACACACTCCACCCGGAGAACGCGACGCACTCGGCCGCCATCGACGTCGGCGCGAACAACACCCTCGCCATCGTCACCACCACCGGCGAAACCGCCGTCTACCACGCTCGTCCCCAATTCAAGCAGTTCCGGCAGTATTCGGCGAAAATCGCCCGTCGGCAATCTGAACTGCCCGAGGAGCGGTATTCGAGTCCTCGGATTCAGCGGTTGTACGACGAGCGAACGCGAAAGCGTGACCACAGCCGGAACGCGGCGGTGAAGCACGCTGCTGAGTGGCTGCTGGAACGGAACGTAGACACGGTGTACGTCGGCGACCTTTCCGACGTACTGTCCACGCACTGGTCCGCTACGGTGAACGAGAAAACGCACGCATTTTGGAGTCACGGGCAGCTCACCGACCGGCTCGAACTCACGCTCGGAGACGTTGGAATCACCGTCAAAGAAGTGAACGAGGCGGATTCAAGTAGCGAGTGCCCGGCGTGTGGGTCGGAGGACGTTCACCGTGCTGGTGACTCGTTCCGCTGCTACGTGTGTGACTTAGACGCTCACAGCGATGTAGCTGGGGCGTGGAATCTGCTGCAAGACGAAGTAGGGCCGATGGCTCGGCCTGCTGCCCTGTCTGTTGGACGCGGCAGGGACGCACCCGCTGACGGGGCGTACTGGGAGTGGGACGACCACGGCTGGAGACCCACAGTATTTCGGGAACAGTCGCGGTCGCCCGACCAAACCAGCCTCAGCGAACCCGCAAGTTCACAGCCGGGGCAATCGGCTGGCCGGATTGCCCACGGAGGAATCCCACGGCTTTAGCCGTGGGAGGAAGTCAACATCATCGGCATCTTCATTGCGGTACCGCTCCTCCTCGTGGCGTATCTTGCCTGGGCCGTCGGCGCGTCCATCGCCTTCCTCGCCGTCGGCGACCGACTCGTCGGTCACGAGGACGGCTGGACGAAGCCGCTGTTGGTCGGCGCGGCGATAAACGGCGGTCTGACGCTGACCGGCATCGGCGGCATCGTCACGTTCGGCATCGGCGCCGCCGGGTTCGGAGCGGTCCTGCGGGACTTCCTCGGGTAGGCGCCTCAGTGAAAGCCCCGGCCGACGTCGCTGTCCTCGACGAGGTCGTCCAGTTCCTTCGACAGTAGCTCCTCGGCCTCCTCGAAGGTGTCCGAGAGGTCGTCGAGTTCGTCGGGCCGGTCGTACATGTCGTACTCCATGGGACCGAAGGCGGGGCTGTCAAGAGCGTCCATCACGTCCTCGAAGAGGGCGTCCGGCGTCGTCGGCGCGTCGGCGTGGGTCTCCAGAACGGTTTCGAGGTTCTTGGCCTTCTTCTCGGCGTCGCTTTCGTCGTCGACGCCGTCGTTGACGCCGAATCGACCGCCGGCCTCTTCGGCCGGGAACAGCGGTTCGAGGTCCTCGTCGACCTTCCGGGCGACCCGGGAGCCGACGCCCCGGACCTCGTAGGGGTTCTTGGCGAAGGTCTTCAGCTGAAAGACGCCGCCGGAGGGGTGGCCGAGGTACATGTCCTCGCCGGGGCCGCCCCGCCGGTCGCCGGCGACGGCACGCCAGTCGCCGGCGTCGGCGCCTGATTCGACGACGTCTTCGAGGATGTCCTGCCAGTCGCGGACGCGCATACCCGTACCGTGGTCCGTGACCGGAATGAACCTGTCGGCTTCCGCGACCGGGCGGGGACGTCGAACGACGGTCCGACCGATAGCGTTTTTCCGGCGAGGGCGCTGGTAGGTGACGTGAACGTACGGGGCCCCGTCGTCGAGGCTCGTGACGCCCGAACCGTCGAGACGAGCCGCGGCACTTCGGAACTGGCGGAGGTGCTCGTCCGGCCGGAGCGTGGCGCGGGCGACCCCGTCCAGGTGACGCTGTGGGGCAAGTGGACCGAGACGGCCGACCTGCTCGAAGCCGGGATGGAACTGCTGGTCACCGACGTCGAGAAAGGGGAGTTCCGCGGCGAGACGCAGTACGCGACCACGGGCGAGTCGGCCGTCGTCGTCGAACCGGACTTCCTCGTCGACGTGACCGACATCCGCGGGTGGGTACAGTGTCCCCGAATCTACTACCTGAACAAGCTCTCGGGCGTCCCGCTGAAGTACCCCGTCGTCAAGGGGACGGTCGTCCACGAGGTGTTCGACGACCTGCTGCGGGGCCGGGACCTCGCGCAGAGCATCGACGAGCGGGTCGCGGAGGCCGCACTCGACATCGGACTCCTGGGCGAGACGGCCGACGCCGTCGCCGAGGACGTCAGACAGAACGCCGCCGCAATCCAGGGGTGGCTCCAGCAGGGCGCCCTCGGCGAGACCGACTCCTGGCGCTCCGAGCAGACGCTCCTCTCCGAGCGGTTCGGCATCAAGGGTCGGGCCGACGCCGTCCGCCGGGGGACGCCAGTCGAACTCAAGACCGGCAAGAACACGAGCCGGGACCCCCGATTCCAGGACAAGGTCCAGGCGGCCTGCTACGCGCTCCTCCTGGCCGACGACGTCGCCGAGGCGCCGGACACGGGGACGCTGCTGTACACGAAGAACACGGCCCTGGACAGGAGCGAGGCCTCGGGCGACCTCTCGCCGGCCAAGGACTTCTCCATCGGTCCGGGCTTTCTGCAGTTCGTCCTCCGGCAGCGCAACGAGATAGCGGCCGCCGAGTACGACCTGACGGTCCCGACCGGCTACGAGGCGGACGCCAAGTGCGAGTACTGCTTCGAGCAGGACACCTGCATGGTCGTCGCCGGCCGCCTCGACCAGGAGTCGAAGGCGGGGCAAATCGGCGAGCCCCTGCCGGACGAGGAACGGGCCTACTTCGAGCGGTTCTACCGCGCCATCGAGGCCGAGCGCCGCGAGGTCCACGCCGAGTACCGGAAACTGTGGGAGCAGTCCGCGGCGGAGCGGGCCGACGACGACCGCGCGCTGATCGACCTCGAACCGCTCGGCCGGGAGGGCGTCTCCGGCGGTCGCTGGCGGCTGTCGGCCCGCCGAACGAGCGACGCCGTCTCGAAGATACGCGAGGGCGACCGCGTGCTGGCCAGCGACGGCCACCCGACCCGCGGGACGGCCGAACTCGCCACCGTCGAGTCGCTCGGCGAGGAGGTGGTCGTGGTCGCCGACGAGCCGCTGGACCTCCGGCGGGTCGACGTCTACCCGTCCGAAATCGGCGTCGACCGCCGGCTCTCGGGGCTGCACGACGCCGTCCTGCGGGGCGACCCCGACCGGAAGGACGTCCTCTTCGGGCGGCGCGACCCCGCCTTCGACGGCGACGAGCGGACCTACATCGACAACAACGCCGCCCAGAACGAGGCGGTCAACCGCGCCGTCACCGCCGAGGACTTCGCACTGGTCCACGGGCCGCCGGGGACGGGCAAGACCTACACGCTGGCCCGGACGGTCCGGGCGCTGGTCGAAGACGGCGAGCGGGTCCTGCTGTCGGCGTTCACGAACCGCGCGGTCGACAACGCCATCGAAGCTCTCGAAGAGCAGGGCTTCACCGACGTCGTCCGGTGGGGTTCGGAGTCCGGCGTCCGCGAGGACATGCAGGAGTACCGCCTGGAGCGGTCGGGCGACCCCGAGGAGCGGGCCGGCGCGCTCCGGGAGGCGCGGGTGATTGCGGCGACGACCGCCGCCTGCGGGTCGCGGGCGCTGAAGGCCCAGTCGTTCGATGTCGCCGTCGTCGACGAGGCCGGCCAACTGACCGAGCCGGGGACCTTCCTCGCGGCGAACCTCGCCGACCGGTTCGTCCTCGTCGGCGACCACGAGCAGTTGCCGCCCGTGGTTCGCGCCGAGAACGACCTCCAAGAGTCGCTGTTCGAGCGGCTCATCGAGACCTATCCCGACGCGGGCGTGATGCTCGACCGACAGTACCGGATGAGCCAGCGGGTCCAGTACTTCTCCAGCCGGGAGTTCTACGACGGGGCGTTGCGGCCGGCCTCCGGGGAGGTTGCGGCCCGGCGGCTCGCGGACCTGCCGGGCGTCGACGCCGACGTCCTGCCGCCGGAGCTCCGTGACCCCGTCTCCTTCGTCGACCCGGACGGGACGGCGACGGGCAACTCCAATCCGGCGGAAGCCGACCGGGTCGCCGAGATCGTCGCGGCCTACCGCGAGGCCGGCGTCGACGCCGACGACATCGGCGTCATCGCGCCGTTCCGGGCACAGGTGGCCGAAATCTCCCGCCGGCTGCCGGACGTGGCCGTCGACACCGTCGACCGCTTCCAGGGCTCCGCCAAGGAGGTTATCGTCGTCTCCTTCGTGGCCACCGGGGACCTCGATAGTCCGATCTTCGAGGACCACCGCCGGGTCAACGTCGCGCTGACGAGGGCCAAGCGGGCGCTCGCGCTGGTCGGCGACGAGGGTGCGCTCCGCAGCGTGCCGTTCTACGAGCGGATGCTGGAGTGGGCAGCGAGGCCCGAGCGATAGCGAGGGTCTCGGTATTGCGAGCGGCGACGCGAGGAGCCGCGAGGGGCGTGAGCCGAACGCGAGTGAGGCTCACGTTGTGGTGAGCGGGGAGTGAAACGACCCGCGAGCGGCGAGGGACGACCGGTAGGGAGTCCCTCGTCGTTGCGACTGGATGGCCGTGCCGTCCCAGTGGACTCGCGGTCCATTTCGGCCGAACCGCCGGGGTCGGTAGGCATCCACTACCGCCAGTAGCGGACACATTACTACCAGGGGGAGGTGAGTGGGCCGAGACGGTTGTCCAGGGAGACAGCTACGGGGACGAAGACATGTTCGAAGAGCCACCGGACGACGAGACGGCAGCACAGCACCGACGACGCCCGGCGGACAGCGTCCGCGCGGGCGACACCGTCGTCTACACGAGCAAACTGAACAAGGAGTACAGGTTCGAGGTCGCCGACGTCGACGACGACTGGATAGCGTTCCGGACGGGGCAGATGGTTCACGCCGACCGGTTCGAGCGAGAGGACTTCGAGGTCGTTCGCTCCGGCGAGGCGGCCGTCGCCTCGGCCGAGGGGCGCACGGCCCCGGCCAGCGAGTCGGGGGCGGCCGGACGGCCGACGCCGGACGCCGAGTGAGGACTCGTCGGCGCCGGGGTGCCGGTCGAAACGTCCCGACCTCGCGGTTCGTTTCGCGCTCGCGGCGTCAACTCTTTTGAGGCCCCCCTTCGTTGTGGTAACGTATGGCAGAGAACGATGCGACGGTCGGCGTGTCGGAACTCGACGAGCGGGACACGAACTCGCTTTCGGGCATCGTCGTCGACGGGGTCATCGGCGCCGTCGGCGGCGCGGTCGGGACCGGACTGATGACGCTCGTGTTCATGGCGGCCTCGACGCTCGGCGCGTTCGACCTCACCTCCTTTACCATCCTGGCGGAGATGAGCGGTCTGGCGGCGCTGGCCCCGGCCTACGCCAACGCCATCGGTTACGTCATCTTCCTGCTCGGCGGGATGGTGACGTGGCCGCTGCTCTTCGCCTCGCTGGGCCAGTACCTCCCCGGGGACACGTTCGCCAAGGCGGGCGTCTTCTACGGGTTCATTCTCTGGACCGGATTCGTGCTGGCGTTCTACACGGGTTACTCCGGAATCCAGTTGCCGCTGTACGCCGCCGCGACGCTGGTCGGGCACGTCGCCTACGGCTTCGGGCTGGGATCGGTGCTGGACTACCTCGGCGAGCGAGAAGGGCCGCTGGTGTAGGTCAGTCGTCGGCGAGGCCGGCCTGTGCGCCGTCGATGTCGGGCCGGACCACCTCGCGGTCGGTCGCCTCGCCGTCGATGTCGTAGGGGTACTCGCCGGTCACACAGCCCAGACAGAGGTCCGCACGGGACTCCTCCAGTGCCTCGGCGACGGCGTCGATGGAGAGGTACGAAAGCGAGTCGGCCTCGATCTCCTCGCGTATCTCGCCGACGTCGCGGCCGGCGGCGATGAGCTCCTCGCGGGAGGCCATGTCGATGCCCATGTAGCAGGGGGCGACGATGGGCGGGGCGCCGATGCGCATGTGGACCTCCTCGGCGCCGACGTCCCGCAGTAGCTGGACGAGTTGCGTCGAGGTGGTGCCGCGGACGATGGAGTCGTCGATGACGGTGACGGTCCGGCCCTGGACGACGTCCTTGATGGGGTTGAGCTTCAGCCGAACGGCCCGCTCGCGGGCGTCCTGGGTGGGCATGATGAACGTGCGGCCGACGTAGCGGTTCTTCATCAGGCCCTCGGCGAACTCGACGTCGGCGCCGTCCTCGGCGGCGGCGTCGGCGTAGCCGGAGGCGAACGCGCGCCCGGAGTCCGGCACCGGGAGGACGACGTCGGTGTCGACGCCGCTTTCCTCCCAGAGCTTCCGCCCGAGTTCGCGCCGGACGTCGTAGACGAGGTTGCCGTCGATGCGGGAGTCGGGCCGGGCGAAGTAGACGTGTTCGAAGAAGCAGTGGGCGCTGTTGTCGGTGTCGACGAGCTGGTAGGTGTCGAAGCCCTCGCCGTCCGGCTGGAGGACGACGAGTTCGCCGGGGTTCACGTCGCGGACGAGTTCGCCGTTGAGGACGTCGATGGCGGCCGACTCGGAGGCGAGCATGTAGCCGTCCTCCAGTTTCCCGATACAGAGCGGGCGGTTGCCCTGCGGGTCCCGGACCCCGAGGACGGTGTCGTCGTGGGTGATGGTCAGCGAGTACGAGCCGTGGATGCGCCCCATCGTCCGCTTGACGGCGCGGACGAGGTCGGACTCCAGCAGGTTGCGCGCGAGGTCGTGGGCGATGACCTCCGTGTCGCCGTCGCTGGTGAATGCGTGGCCCTTCGCGGCCAGTTCCTCGCGCACCTCGTCGGTGTTGACGAGGTTGCCGTTGTGGCTCAGCCCGAGCGACCCGGACTTGAACGAGACGGAGAACGGCTGTGCACAGCAGGAGTCGACGCTCCCGGCGGTCGGGTAGCGGACGTGGCCGATGCCGTTGGAGCCGTTCAGCGACTCGATGTCGTCGGGCTCGAAGGCGTCGCCGACCAGCCCCATCTCGACGTGGCTGTGCTGCTGGAAGCCGTCGTGGGTGACGATGCCCGCCGACTCCTGGCCGCGGTGCTGGAGCGCGTACAGCGAGTAGTACAACGGTCGTGCCGCCGCCCGACCGTCGAGCGAAACGCCGACGACGCCGCACTTCTCCGTCGGCCCCTCCGGGTGCCGCCCATCTGGCATGGATGGGGCTCCGTCGCGCAGGGGTAAAAATTCACTCCATCGTGCGTGTTGGCGGGGACGACAAGACTGTGTATATGCATGATAGTGCATATATCGGCGAACGCGCTCGGGTCGGCCGCTCGTCGCTGCCGGCGTCGAGAGTCGTTCGATCCCGGCCGGCGACCCGGACCGGAGGTCCCCGGTCGACGGCCGCCAGCGGTCGCTGTCCGGTCGGCGGAAATCGGGAGAAACGCGGCGGCTACTCGTTCTGCTTGGACTGCCACTCGTAGTCGCGGCGCTTTGCGGTCTTGCCGAAGCCACAGGAGGCACAGACCTTCTTCTTGGAGTGGTAGGACTTCTCGCCGCAGCGACGGCACTTGACGTGTGTCGTCTTGTTCTTCTTGCCCTGGCTCGGGGTCCCTGCTCCGGTCATGGTTGTATCGAGACGACGTTATCGCCGCGGATAATGGTTACGTTGTCGCCTTCCTCGAGGACGAGGTTCATGTGCTGGTCGTAGCCGGCGAGGACGCCGTCGTACATCTCGCCGCCCTTGAGGGTGACGTTCACTTCCGAACCCAGCGTGGCTTCGAGGACGTCGAGGGGTCGGTCTGTCATACGAGTGACCGCACGCGCCGGCAGTATAAACGCACCGGCATACTATCCCGATACCGCCGGGTGAGGGCGCTACGAGGTGGGATCGGACCGCCTGCGGTTGGTCGGTCGTAGCGGCCCCTCGTCACCAATAAGTACGCGAGACTCCAACGTCGAGCATGGTCAAGTTCACTTTCCTGGAGATCCACGTCGACGACTCGGACTTCACCGCCACCGCGAGTGCGCCGTACGAGTTCGGCGAGAAGGACGTCGAGGCCGGCGAGGAGATCCCCGACCGCGAGGACGGCTCGAAGACGGGGGCGGCGCTTGCGGCCGTCGTCGGTCTCGTCTTTCTGGTCGCCGTCGCCTACGTCGCAAAGCGGCGGTTCCTCGACGACGATGATGAGGAGTTCGACGAGGAGTTCGACGTCGAGGTGTAGCTATCGACGGCCGTCGACAGTCGGACGGAGCCCGATCCGCCGCCAGCGCGCTCCCGGAAGCCCTTTGTCCCGGCACTGGCTACCACAACCGTGAGTCTCTATCGCGCCGTCCGCGCCGTCGCCGACTCCGAGGGGGACGGGCCGGTCGACTGGGCCGCCGTCGGCACCGCCGCCAGGGAGGGGACCGACGCCGGCGACCTGACGCTCTCGGAGGCCGAACGCCGCGGGTACGCCGACGACGTCGGGGACGCCCGCGACGCCATCCGCGAGACCGCTGGCCTCGAGTTCGACCTCCCCGAGAACGTGCAGGTCCAGAACCGCCACCACTGGATCGACGCCAATCTCGTGACCTTCGAGCGCCTGCTCGCGCCGCTGGAGGAGCGGACGGTTCTCGCGCCCTCGCTGGCCCGGTCGGCCAACACCGGATCGATGGCGGTCACGCTCGGTTTCCTCGCAAACAACGTCCTCGGGCAGTACGACCCGCTGTTGTTGAGCGACGGCGACCACGGGCTCTACTTCGTCCACCCGAACATCGAGACGGTCGCGGCGGCGCTCGACGTCGACCGCAATCGGTTCCGGCGCTGGATCGCCTTCCACGAGGTCGCCCACGCCGCCGAGTTCGGGGCCGCACCGTGGCTCTCCGACCGACTCGAGACGGCCGTCAGGGAGGCCGTCTCCGAGCTGGCCGACGGCAACGTCGACCGGGAGGCGCTCGGCGAACTCGACGTCACGATGACCGCGGTCGAGGGGTACGCCGAGCTCGTCATGGACCGGGCTTTCGACCGGGAGTACGCCGACCTCCGGGAGAAGCTCGACGCACGACGCGGCAGCGCCGGCCCCATCTCGATGCTTCTGCGTCGACTGCTCGGACTGGGCAGGAAGCGCCGGCAGTACGAGCGAGGGAAGGCGTTCTTCGACGCCGTCGCCGAGGCCCGCGGCGTCGCCGGCGCCGCCGTCGTCTGGGACGCCCCCGGCAACCTCCCGACCGACGAGGAACTCGACGACCCCGACGCCTGGCTCGCCCGGGTCGGCCCCCGCTCGGCGTAGCCCCGAACCCGGGGAACCTCTAAGTGTCGTCGTCCCGTATGTTCACACGACACATGGAGGGGCTGCTCTGGCTGGGTGCCGCGGCGACCCTGTTCGTCCTCCTGCACGTAGCGGTGGCGGCGTACCTCTATCGGGCCGCCTCTGCGAGCGAGGGCGAGTCGGCCTCCGAGTACGTCCCGAGACAGGAGTCCGGCGAACGGGCGCCGGGAACTGGCGAGGACCGGGTCGCCTGTCCGACCTGTGGCGCGCCGAACGATCCGAGTTACCGGTTCTGCCGCCGGTGCATCGCGGATCTTTCCAGCGGCGTCACTTCCGCGACCGGCCCGGACGGCCGAAAACAGCTCGGCAGCTGACGCCGCTCAGACGGCCTCGAACCGCGGTGCGGTGTAGCCCTGCTCGTCCTCGGTGTACCCCGAGAGTGCGACGTCGTCGCCCACGCCGACGGTCTCACCGTCGACGCGGCCGAGCAGGCGGGCGTCCCCGAGGTCGACGATAGCGACCTGGTAGCCGCGCTCCTCGATTCCTTCCGGCGGGACGTTGATCGTCGTTTCCGTGTAGACGACGCCCTCCGTCGGGAGGTCGACCGTCTCGAGGTCGCGTGCCCCGCAGTGTGGGCAAGCGGCCTTCGGCGTGCCGACGGTCGTATCGCACTGCCCGCAACTGCCGCCGAGTAGCCTGCCATCCCGGACCGCATCGGTCCAGGCCGCGTGGGTGAGTCCGTCGCTCATCGGTGGGCCTCCATGACGCTGACGACGGTCGTCGCGGCGTCGCCGCCGAGGTTGTGCGCGACCGCGCGTTCGGCGTCCGGTATCTGCCGTTCGCCGGCCTCCCCGCGGAGATGCTCGACCAGTTCGACGATCTGTGCGGCGCCGGTCGCGCCGATGGGGTGGCCCTTCGCCTTCAGTCCGCCGGAGGGGTTGATGGGGACGTCGCCGTCGCGGGCGGTCCGGCCCTCCTCGGCGGCGGGGCCGCCCTCGCCGTCGGCGACGAGACCGAGCGCCTCGCTGGCGAGAATTTCGGCGCCGGTGAAGCAGTCGTGGACCTCCGCGAAGTCCATCTCGTCGGCGCCGGTGCCGGCCTGCTCGTAGGCCTCGCCCGCGGCGTCGCGGGCCGCCTGTGTGACGTGCGGCGTCGTCTTGTCGGCGATGGGCACCACGTCGGTGGCGTGACCGACGCCCGCGACGTCGACGGGCGCGTCGTAGGAGTCGGCGTACGCCTCGCTGGTGACGACGAGGGCGCTGGCGCCGTCCGAGAACGGACAGCAGTCCATCAGCCGGAACGGGTCGGCGACGACGGGGCCGTCCAGCGCCTCTTCGACGGTCGTCTCCTTGCCGAAGTGCGCCCGGGGGTTCAGGGCGCCGTTGCCGTGGTTCTTCACCGCGACGTGGGCGAGTTGTTCCTCGGTCGTGCCGTACTCGTGCATGTGTCGTTTCGTCAGGAGGGCGAAGACGCCCGGGAAGGTCAGCCCCGCCGGCTGTTCGTACTGGCGGTGGGAGGCCGACGCGAAGATGCGCGTCATTTCGTCGGTGTCCTTGCCGGTCTCGGGGGTGCAGCGCTCGACGCCGCCGACCACGACGACATCGTGGACGCCGGCCTCGACGGCCGCGACGGCGTTCTTGAACGCGTTCGCCGAGGTGGCGCAGGCGTCCTCGAAGCGCTGGACCGGAATCCCCGCCATCCCGACGTAGGAGGCGACTTTCGGTCCGAGGTGGGTCTCGTTTTCGGCCTGTCCGCTCATCGCGTTGCCGAAGTACAGCGCCTCGACGTCCGACGGTCCGATCCCGGCGTCGTCCAGCGCGTCGAAGGCTGCCTCGCCGAACAGCTCCTGCAGTGGTGTGTCGTGGACGCCGAACTTCGTCATGCCAGCGCCGACGACCGCGGCTCGTGCCATAGGCCGATATGCAAGGGTGCCACTAATAACGCGACCGATAGCGGCAGGCTTATTTTCGGTACTCGCGGTTCGAGGCGGGCGAGAGCTGTTCGACGCTCGGAAAGAGGTACCACACGAGCGCCGCGCCGACGAGGAGGCCGGCCGCGACCGCACCGAGGACGACCACGAGCGAGGCGTCGCCCTGGGAGGTGATGAGGCCGGCCGAAAGTCCCACGAGGAGGACGACGCCGACCTTCAGACGGGTCATCGTCCGCTCGCGGTCCTCGTCGGAGATGGGACCCGTCATCGGGTGTCACCCGCTGTGCTGACGTGCATCCCGGCGAAGCGCCAGGCCGTCCCGATGTCGGCGTCGTCGGCCCGCCGCACGAGCGTGCCGCTCCAGCGGGTGTCGAACTCGTGGCGGTGGTCCCGCTCGACGTCGGTCCAGGCCATGAACACGTCGTCGGAGAACCACGCACACTCGTCGTCGCCGTCGACGACGAGCCGTTCGGAGTCGACCGTCCACTCCTCGGTCGTCTCGGTCTGTGCCCGCAGTCCCTCCCGTACCTCCTCGTACCCCGTCAGTCGCTCCCCGATGCCGAACTTGACCGTCGTCTCTGCGGGGGCGAAGAACGGGTACAGCGGTTCGCCAGCACGGAGCCCGTCGTAGTACGCCCGGACGGTGGCCTCGGCGTCCATGCACGGTCTTCGGGGCGGGGCGACTTACCCCTACTGGAACGGCCCGCTGGTCGCCGGCGGCGTCAGTCGTCGGCGGGCGCGGTCTCGACCAGCGACGCCGGTTCGACGCCGGCGTAGTGGGCGATGGCCGCGAAGGCGTCGTCCTCCATGGCGAGGCGGTCGCCGGATGTGACGCCGTAGGCCTCGCCCTCCTCGAACCGCGTCTCGACGAACCGGCGGGCAACCAGTGCCTTCCGGCCGTCGCCGTCCTCGTCGACGGCGGTCTGGGCCTCGTCGAGCAGCAGCGCCGCCGTGACGACGTCGAAGATTAGGTCAGCCAGCCGCTTCGCGTGGTACTGGGCGTAGTCGCCGTCCTCGGTGGCCAGCGTCGCCAGCGCGTTCTGCAACTCGAGGAACTCGTCCTCGACGGTGTCGGCCAGTTCCTCGAGTAGCGGGTGCTCGACGCCGTCGAGGCGCTCCTGCACGTAGGGGATCAGCGCCTCGTGGGCGTTCTCGCGGTTCAGCGCCCGCAGTGTGTCCAGTGCCAGGATGTTCGAGGGGCCCTCCCAGATGGGCAGCACCTGGGCGTCCCGTAGCAGGCGCTCCGTCGTGTGCTCGCGCACGTAGCCGTTGCCGCCCAGTATCTCCATCGCGTACGACGTCGTCTCGACGGACATCCGGGCGGTCTTGTACTTGACGACGGGGATGAACAGCCGCATCAGCTGGTATGCCGCCGAATCGTCGCCCTTCCGTTCACGCTCGTCGAGCAACCTCGCCGCCTCGAAGGAGAAGGCGGCCGCCGCCTCGTAGTCGACGGTCATGTCCACCAGGTCCCGGCGCATCAGCGGGTACTCGTCGATGGTGTCACCGAAAGCCTCCCGGCGGGCCGCCCGGACCTTCGCCTCCAGGAGCGCCCGGCCCATCACGCCGATTGCGCCCGTGGCGTTCGTCAGTCGCTCGAAGTTCATCATCTCCGCCATGTACCGGAACCCCCCGCCCTCCTCTCCGACGAGGTAGGCCTCGGCGCCCTGGTAGTCGATTTCGCCGGTCGGGACCGAGATGGTGCCGAGCTTGTCCTTCAGCCGCCGGAAGTGGGCGTCGTTGACCTCGCCGTCGGGCGTCGTCCGCGGGACGAGAAACAGCGACAGCCCCTCGACGCCGTCGGGGGCGTCGGGCGTCCGGGCCAGCGCCAGCGCGCCCTGGGCGTCGATGTTCGAACAGAACCACTTCTCGCCGTACAGTTCGTACACGTCGTCTTTCTCGGTGGGCTCGGCACGAACCTCGTTGGCGCCGACGTCGGAGCCGCCCTGCTCCTCGGTGAGGAACATCGCGCCCTCGATGTGCTCCTCGAGGTTTCGGGCGGTCAGCCCCTGAAAGTACTCCTCGAGGGCGCCGTCGTCGAACTTCTCGAGGACGATGGCGGCGCCGTTGGTCATCGACACCGGGCAGGTGAAGCCGGCGTCGACGTAGGAAAGCAGCGCCTGCATCATCAGCGGGTGGGTCAGCCCGACCGGTTCGTCGCGTCCCGGCGGTGCGTGGAAGGCGTCGTGGGTGACGCCGAACTCCTCGTAGACGACCTCCTCCTGCTCGTGGACGAGCGGGTGGTACTGAACCTCGTTGAGCCGGTCGCCGTACTTGTCGAATGACTCGAGTTCGTGGCCCGCTTCGTCGATGCGGTCGGCGGTGTCGGCCAGCCGGTGGCCCAGCGCCTCGCCGAACTCCTCCAGGACGGGTTCGGCCCACTCGAACTCGTCGTCCGGGTAGACGCGCCGGGCCTCGAACTGCAGTGTCGGGTCCAGCGCCCAGTAGTTGCAGTTCCGGCCCTCCTCGTAGTCACCGTACGGTATCGGGTCCGCAGTCATACGTATTCGTTCGTGTAGGACCGGATAAACCCCACCGTTGCCGCAGCCGTCGAAACGGCTCGCCGACAGTTTTGGATTAAACGAGTTGTTCGTTTATTTCCGTCCGAAATCATGATGGGCCGCCCCCTGTATCCCTACGACAGGATGGTCACGAGCGACGAACTCGGCAACGAGGACCTGGAGGTGGCGGTGGCCGACGACGACCTCGTCGTCCGTGCCACCATCGACCGCGAGGAGGACCGCAACGCCCTGAACCAGAACGTCATCGGCGGCCTGCTCGACGTCTTCGAGTACGCCGACGACGGCGAGGCCCGCGTGGTCGTGATTCGCGGTGCCGGTGGCACCTTCTGTGCCGGCGGGGACATCAAGTCGATGGCCGGCGCCGTCGGCCAGGGGTCGCAGGCCTACCGGGAAGGGTTCGCCGGGATGAAGAACCTCGTCGAGGCCGCCGTCGA
The DNA here is from genome assembly GCF_024298905.1 of Natronomonas marina. NCBI lineage: Archaea > Methanobacteriati > Methanobacteriota > Halobacteria > Halobacteriales > Natronomonadaceae > Natronomonas > Natronomonas marina. The sequence goes on along the minus strand of NZ_CP101154.1, from coordinate 1,979,359 downwards.
CACCGCGGCCCTGACCGTCGCCGCCGTCGAGGGCTACTGTCTGGCCGGCGGGATGGGCCTGGCCGGCGCCTGCGACGTCGTCCTCGCCAGCGACGAAGCCACCTTCGGCACCCCCGAGGTCGACATCGGTATCTTCCCCGCACAGGCGCTCGTTCCCGTCATGCGGACCGTCAACGAGAAGCAGGCGTTCAAGTACCTCTTCACCGGCGAGCATTTCGACGCCGAGACTGCTCACGACATCGGCTTCACGACCGACGTCGTGCCCGCCGACGAGTTCGAGGCGGAACTGGACGACCTCGTCGACGGTCTGGTCACGCCCTCCGGGTTCATGATCGAGATCGGCAAGGAGTCCTTCTACAACCAGCGGGAGATGGGCTTCGACGAGGCGCTGGACTACATGCGCGAGATGGTGACGATGCTGGCGATGAGCGACGACGCCGAGGAGGGGTTCAACTCCTTCCTCACCGACTCCGAACCGGACTGGAAGGGCCGCCCCGACGACCCGGACGCATAGCCCGCCGACCGACACGAGGACCGACGAAGACGACCCACTACCCATGACAATCGAACAAGAATCCGTCAAAGGCAACGACCCCGAGAAGGCAGTCATCAGCGCGGCGCTAACCGGCGCGCTGACGACCCGCGACCAGTGTGAGGCCATCCCGTACACGCCCGAGGAAATCGCCGAGGACGCCGCCGAAGCCCGCGAGAACGGCGCCGCAATCGCACACATCCACGCCCGGACCGAGAACGGCTCGCCGACCTTCGACGAGGAGGTGTACCAGGAGATTTACGACGAGGTTCGGGCCCGCACGGACATTCTCATCAACTTCTCGACGGGGGCGCTGCACGAACCCGTCGACTCCCGCATCGAGTACGTCGAGGGTGTCCAGCCCGACATCGCCGCCCTCAACATGGGGTCGATGAACTACGCGAAGTACAGCGAGAACCGCGACGACTTCGTGTTCGACATGGTGTTCGACAACCCGTTCAACGAGATCCGGGAGTTCCTGCAGGCGATGAACGACAACGGTGTCAAGCCCGAACTGGAGTGTTTCGACACCGGCCACGTCGGCAACATCCGGCCGTTCCTGAAGTCCGGCGACCTCGAGTCGCCGCTGAACTTCTCGCTCATCATGGGCGTGCTGGGCGGCATCCCCCCGAGCATCGAGAACCTCGCCCACCAGGTCCGGCAGGTGCCCGACGACGCCAACTGGCAGGTCATCGGCATCTCCCGCGACCAGTGGCAACTGGCCGCCGGCGCCCTCTCGATGGGCGGCAACATCCGCGTCGGCCTCGAGGACAACTTCTACCTCCCGAACGGTGAGATGTCGACGAACCCCGAACTGGTCGCCAAGGCCGCTGAGTTGACGCGGAACGTCGGCCGCGAACCCGCAACGCCCGAGGAAGCCGCCGAGATCATGGACATCGACGCGACGCACTTCTAGGCCCCTCGTCGCTCGGGGTTTCTCGCCCGCCGCTCGTGGCTCGCTTCGCTCGTCGTTCGTTCTGACGAGGTCCCACCTCGTCCCGACCGGTCTCAGTACACGTCGTCGAGTTCCTCTTCGTAGTGGCTGTGCTTCTCGGCCGGGTACTCGCCGTTCTCGACCTCGCTAACGTAGGCCTCGATGGCGTCGGTCATCTCGCCACGGACGTCGCCAAAGGCCTTCGAGAACGGCGCCGTCCCCTCTGAGAGACCGATGACCTCGTCGATGACGAGCACCTGGCCGTCGCAGTGCGGGCCGGCGCCGATGCCGATGGTCGGAATCGAGATGGCCTCGGTCACCTTCCGTGCGAGGTTCGCGGGGACGTGTTCGAGGACGAGCGAGAAGGCGCCGGCGTTCTCGTGTTCGCGGGCGAGGTCGACGATGCGGCGGGCGGACTCGGCGTCGGTGCCCTGCCGGAACAATCCCGTCTCGTTTTCCCGCTGTGGCGTCAGTCCGAGGTGGGCCTGCACCGGGATGCCCAACTCGGTCAGCGTCCGGGTCAACTCGACGGTGTGGGGACCGGACTCGAGTTTGACCGCGTCGGCGTCGGCCTCCTTGAGCATCCGGCCGCAGTTCTCGACGGCGTCGCCCTCGTCGGCGCCGTACGAGAGAAAGGGCATGTCGGCGATGACCAGCGCCTCCTCGGTCGCCCGTGCGACGGCGGCGGTGTGACTGGCCATCTCCTCGACGGTGACCGGGAGCGTCGAGTCGTACCCGAGCCGTGTGTTGCCGACCGAGTCGCCGACGAGAATCATGTCGACGCCGGTCTCGTCGACCAGGCGGGCCGTCGGCGCGTCGTAGGCCGTCAGCATCGTCACCGGCTCCTCGCCGGCCCTCTCGCGGATGTCCTTCGCGCGCATGTCCCAAACTCCGTCGGGGGTGTGCTAAACGCTGTCGCTTCGACAGCGGCGGCGGGATTCGAAGACGAGCGGGCCCACCGGCGGTCGAGACCCGAACCGTAACCGCTTACCCGGAGAGCGCCCCAGAGCGGGGTATGCCGGAGCGCGTCGAGACGACCGACCCCGAGGGCGTCGACTACGGGTGGGTGATGCAGACCACGTTCGTCCTCACCATCGTCGTCGGCGCGCCCGTCGTCGCGGCGCTGTCGGCGTTCGTGACCCTCTCGACGTGGGGCGAGCGGGCGGAGTTCGCGGTCCGGGTCGGCGCCGTCGTGTGGCTCTGCATCGGCGTCCCCGTCTACGCGTACGCCCGGAGCCACTCGGAGACGTCGAGGTAGTCGGTGCCGGCCTGGTCTGCGGTCCGGGCGTCTCGTTCGCTGTCGCCGACGAACAGCGTCCCGTCGGGGTCGCCGTCGAGGCGCCGGACGGTCTCCAGGAGCGGTTCGGGGTCGGGTTTCTCCGTCCCGACGGTGTCGCGGCCGACGACGGCGCCGACCCCGTCGATGCCGTGCTCCGACAGCGCGATGCGGCAGGCGGCCTCGCAGTTCAGCGAACAGACGCCGACGGTCCCGTCGGGGACGGTCCCCGCCGCGGGCAACCGCTCGGAAGCGCGTGCGCCCTCGCGCTCGAACTCCGCGATGACGGATTCGACGGCCTCGCGGTTGCCGGAGCGGTCGGCGGCCGAAAGCATCGTCCAGAGGTCGTCGGGCGGCGAGACGCCCCGCTCTCGGAGCGTCTCGGCGACGGCGTCGGCCACCGCCTCCCAGTCGACCACGAGACGGACCAGCGTGCCGTCGAGGTCGAAGACCAGCGTGTCGTGGTCGGTGCTGTCGGCGGCGCTCATCGCGTCGGTCCCCCGAAGCGGTCAGTCCAGCAGTTCACGGGCGATGACCTTCTTCTGTATCTGGGTCGTCCCCTCGTAGATGGTCGTTATCTTCGCGTCGCGGTAGAGCCGCTCGACGGGGAAATCGGTGGTGTAGCCGTAGCCGCCGTGAACCTGGACCGCCTCGTTGGTCACGTCCATCGCCGCCTCGCTGGCGAAGTACTTCGCGGTGCTGGCGGCCATCGACGGCGGCGACCCCTCGTCGAGTCCACGGGCGGCCTCGTAGGTCAGCATGCGGCCCGCCTGGGTTTTGGCGTGCATCTCCGCGAGTTTCTGCCGTATCGACTGGATGTCGGCGATGGGGTCGCCGAACTGCTCGCGCTCCCCTGCGTACTCGACGGCCAGGTCCAGCGCGGACTGGGCGAGGCCGACCGACTGGGCGGCGATACCGACCCGCCCGCCGGTGAGGATGGACAGCGCCGCGGATAGCCCGCGGCCCTCCTCGGTCAGCCGGTAGGACTCGGGGATGCGGACGTCGTCGAAGACGAGCGTCGTCGTGTCGCTGGCCCGGAGCCCCAGTTTCTCCTCCTTCTTGCCCACCTCGAGGCCGTCGGCGTCCTTCGGGACGACGAACTGCGTCACCGTCCGCGGGTCGTCGCGGTCGGTCTTCGCAAAGAGGACGACGACGCCGCTTCGCTCGCCGTTGGTTATCCACTGTTTCGTGCCGTTGATGACGTACTCGTCGCCCTCCTTGCGGGCCTCGGTGGACATCTCGGCAGGGTTGGAGCCGGCGTGCGGCTCCGACAGCGCGAACGCGCCGACCGGCCGGCCATCGACCATCTCCGGCAGCCACCGATCCTTCTGTCTCTCGTCGCCGAACTCGGCGATACAGGAGGTGGCCAGACAGTGAACCGACAGCGCCGTCGCCACCGCCAGTTGACCGTACGCGACCTCCTCGTTGACGAGGGCGTAGGTCAGCCCCTCGACGTCGAGACCGCCGTACGCCTCGGGGACGGTCATCGCCGTCACCCCGATGTCGGCCAGCCCGTCCCACACCGCCTCGGGGAACGTCTCCGTCTCGTCGGCCTCGCGGGCCGTCGGGCGTATCTCCGCCTCGGCGAACTCCCGGACGGTTTCCCGGATGGCCTCCTGCTCCGGCGAAAGCTCCATGTCCGGTCGTCGGCCGCGACCGGCAAAAATCGTCCGCTCGTCGGGCGCCGCCTCGCCTCAGCGGTCCTCGTCCGTCGCCCGCAGATACGAGACGACCGTCTCGCCGTCGGCGTCGAGTCCACCGGCCGGGGCGACGGTCGGGGAGCCGCCGCCCCCGCCGCCGAACTCGTCCGTGAGTTCCTCGACCACCTCGCCGGCGTCGGGCGTGCCGCCGGTCCCGACCGCGAGGCTACCCGACGACGACACCAGGACGAGCACGTCGACGCCGTCTGGGCGCTCCCGGACCCGTTCGGCGAGGGCGTTGGCGTCGGCGTCGACGACGGCCGCGGCCCACCGGCGGCCGTCCCGCTGGAAGCCGTCGTCGCCGGCCTCGGCGACGGCGGCGTCGAGGACCTGCCCCCTGAGATCGTCGCGTTCGGCCTCCAGCGCCGCCACGTCGTCCTGCAGGCGCGCGACTTCGTCCGGCAACGACTCGACGTTGGTGCCGAGCGTCGCGGCCGCCTCGAGGGCGGCGCCCTTCTCGGCGACGCGGCGGTCGATGCCCGCCGGCCCGACGGCGAACTCCACGCGGGTCAGCCCCTCGCCGGGGTTCGAGCGTCCCAGCACCGTCACGGGACCGATCTCTCGGGTGTTCCGGACGTGAGTCCCGCCGCAGGCGGCGACGTCCCAGCCGTCGATTTCGACGATCCGCACGGTGTCTCCCGCGATGCCCTCCTCCGTTTTCGTGTTGAACGCGACGTCTTCCCGTGCGAGCGCCTCCTCGCGGTCGAGTCGCTCCCAGGTGACCGGGCGGCTCTCCCAGACGCAGCGGTTGACCAGTCGCTCCAACTCGAGGAGCGTCGCGTCGTCGACGTCCGTCGAGGTGGTGAAATCGACGCGGACCTTCTCGTCGGTGCTCGCTGCTGCGCCGTTCGCTCGCTGCCCCCGCGGGGCAGCGCCGATGTCGAAGCCGCCGTAGCCGACGTCCTCGAAGAGCCGGCGACCGGCGCCGTACAGCGCGTGACTCGCCGTGTGAGCGCGGGCGCAGTACCGGCGGAACTCGGGGTCGATTGCGGCCTCGACGGTCCGGCCGGCCTCGAGTTCGCCGTCGAGGACGTGGACGACCTCGCCGTCGCACTCCTGGACATCGAGGACCTCGTGGCCGCCGAGGGTACCGCGGTCGGCGGGCTGGCCGCCGCCCTCCGGGTAGAAGTACGTCTCCGAGAGGACGACCCCGCTGCCACCGGACTCGACGGTGGCCTCGAAGGCGAGCGTCTCGGGGTCGTCGGATGCAAGGGAGTTCACCATGGCTGCCCGGTGAGCCGGCGGCGACAAAAGCGGGTCGAAAGCGGGCTACTCCTCGGCGAGTTCGACGCCGAGCCGTTCCTCCAGGGCTTCGATGAGGGAACCGCCGACGTTGGCGCGGGCGGCCCGGCCCTGTTCGACGGCGACGAGGTCCTCCACGTCGATGCCGAGTTCCGCGGCGAGTTCGTCGGGCTGGAGACCGGCCGCCTGGCGGGCGTCCTCGACGACTTCGCCGTAGCCGGCCACGAGGTAGGGCAGCGGATCGTCCTCGTAGTCGGTCCCCTCCTCGAAGTCGGTGTCGGCCTTGCGGGCGTCGTCCAGTCGGGCGGCGTTCTGTGCGGCCTTCTTGCGCCGCTCGCGCTCCTCGTTTCGGCTCTCGTCGCCGCCAGAGTCGCCGCCGTTCTCGCCGTGTCTGGCACACTCCCCGCAGACCTCCAGTTTCGCGCCGGCGACCGTCGCGGTCTCGAGGTCGCGGTCCTCGGCGCCGCAGAGCTCGCAGGCGCCGCTGGAGTCGCCCCCGACACCGCCGGTCGAGTATTTGGCCATACGGGAGTTCACTGCTGGTACGTACTTCAACCCCGCGTTCCTCGCCAGTGCGGCCGTCCGCCGCTCCCGCGGCCGTCCGCCGACACCGCGTCGCCCGCCCGGAATCGCCAGCGGGTGCCACACGGCTGGTGAACGGAAAGGGTTAAAACGGAACGACTCCGAGGCAAGCGTGCGGAAGACACAGCGTGCGTGGGTAGCCAAGCTAGGCCAACGGCGCAGCGTTGAGGGCGCTGTCCTGTAGAGGTCCGCCGGTTCAAATCCGGTCCCACGCACTGCCAACTCGCAACGCGGCGAGGTCAGTGCGGGTGCTCGCAGACAGCACCCACGCAAATTCTCCCGAGGTACCGGCCGCGAGCCGTGCGGCCGTCGGCGTTGCTGCCGCTGTTGCTCCGGCGTCCCGCAAAAAACCTAGAGGGACCGTTCGATACCGATGTTCTTCAGGTAGCCGCCACAGGCGCAGAGCCGCCCCTCCGGGTCCCGCTGGCGGTCACCGCAGTCCATACACTCGTAGAGGGTGTCTCCCTCCGGTTGTGTCCCGCGCATACTGTGGAACCGTACGTGTCTGAGTATGATAACTGTTATCATGACTCTCGGAAGGTAGACGGACGGGCGTTTCCGGTCCCGAATCACCAACATCTATCCACCGTCCGCTCGTAGCGAAGCGCATGCAGACCCGGACGTGGGCCAGAGAGCACGTACCGGCACTGACGGCGGTTCTGACCGTCGTGTCACTGACGCTGGTCTTCGGCGCTGCCCTCCAGATGCTCCCCGTCGGGGCGCTCCCGAGTCCCGAGGGGCTTCTGGCGGCGATACCGCACGTCAACGCCGTCCTCAGCCTCGCGGCCATCGGCACGATAACCGCCGGGGTCCGCGCCATCCGCCGCGGCGAGGTCGAGCGACACCGGGCGCTCATGCTTTCCAGTTTCGGCCTGTTCGCGCTCTTTCTCGCGCTGTACCTCTACCGGGTCGCCGTCCTCGGACCGACCGAGTTCACCGGACCCGCCTTCGTCCGCACGTACGTCTACTTCCCGGTCCTGTTCGTCCACATCGCGCTGGCCATCGTCTGTGTCCCCTTCGTCTTCTACGCCCTGTTGGTCGCCGGGACCCGCCCGACTGCGGAGATATACGAGACGCGCCACCGGACGGCGGGCCGGGTCGCGGCGGCGCTGTGGCTCGTCTCCTTCACGATGGGGCTGGCCATCTATTCGATGCTGTACCACGTCTTCTGATACTGCCGGCTGTAACTATTCACGTAATTACAGCCGGCAGTACGAGCCGTCAGGGGGTCCGCTCGGCGACGAGGACGCCCACCTGTTCGTGGACCATCTCGACGGCGGTCAGCGAGAAGCCGGCCGCTGTCAGCGCGTCCGCGAGCACCCCGACCGTCGCCGGGTCGTCCACCTCGGGGCTGTAGAACGGTTCCGCGGGGTCGGGTTCGCCGAAGAACATCACGTCCCCGAGGACGAACCGGAGCGGGTCGAGGTCGGCGATGACCTCGATGGCCTCGCGCTTCTCGGCGTCCGAGAGGTGATGCATGGCGAAGTTCGAGACGACGACGTCCGCCCGCTTGACGTTCGGCTCCCGGAAGGTGCCCTCGCCGACGGTGACGTTTTCGAGGCCGCGTTCCTCGGCCTTCCGGCGGGCCTCGGCCATCATCCCCTCGCTGATGTCGCGGCCGAGGACCCGTGCTGCGTCCGCCGCGAGTCGGAGTCCGATGGCGCCGGTGCCGCAACCCAGATCGAGGACGACGTCGCCGGGACCGGGGTCGGCGTACTCGACGACGAGCGAGACGGCCGCGCGGTACTCCTCGCGCTTGTCGTCGTCGTACTCTTCGGCCTTCTCGTCGAACCGGGCGGCGTGCTCCTCATGGCTCTTCTTCATGCTCGTCGATACGGACGCCCGGCTCTATGAACGTCCCGGAGCGCCGCTTTCTGTTCCGGGCGGCGATGTCGCCCCAGGCGCGAAGGCCCGCCTCGATAGCCTCCCGGTCGAAGCCGACGACCTCCCCGACGGCGTACAGTTCCCGCGGCGCCCGCAACTGGAGGTGCGAGCGCGGGTCCGCCGAGACCACGAACGGGGCGTCGTAGGCCTCGACCAGTTCGCGGAGTTTCCGGAGGCCCTGGATAGCCTGCACCCGCCGGCCGCCGTCGGCCCGGAGGACGCGCCCGAAGTTGAACTCGAGGTGGACGCCGTTCTCGGCGGCGGCCTTCGCCAGTACGTGGTTCACGTCGCCGTCGGCCATCGGGTGGGCGAGCACGTCGACCTTCGGCTGCTCGACCGCGAAGCGGTTCAGCGGCCCGCCGTGGACGCAGACGACGTCCCGCTTCGAGCGGTAGTTGCCGACGAGGCCGCTGGCCTGGCCGACGTCGTCGGTCCGTATCTCGATGCCGGAGACGACGTCGAGACCGTATTCGGCGGCGACGGTCTTGGCGTCGTAGTCGCCCTGGGCGTCGCCGTGGTTCCGGACCACCACCCCCTCGTAGCCGTAGTCGGCGGCCGTCGTCGCCAGGCGGGCGACCGTCGCCTCGCCGTCGGGGTGTGCGTGGACGCCCTCGTACATGACCGTCCTTCGTGGCGGCCGCGCCTTTGGTGTTGCGTCTCGACTCACGCGTCGGCCTGCGGCGACGCATCGGACCCGACGTGCAACAGCCGACCCCGACCGGCGACGGCGCCGACCAGGAAGCCGGTGAAGTGCGCCACCAGGGCGACGCCGGGTGCGGCCGTCGCAAGCGTCACGACGGCCGCCAGCACGCCGAATAGCAACAGCGACCCCGCGGTCCCGAGCGGGAGCCACGACAGCGCGCGCGTCGAGGCCCGGTTGCCGACCAGGAAGTACCCCATCAGCGCGAAGATGGCGCCGCTCCCGCCGAGGACGCCCGCGCCCCCGAACGGGACCGTCACGAGCACCTGCGCGATGCCCGAGAGCGCACCCGAGACGACGAAGAACAGGTGGAACCGTATCGGCGAGGTCACGTAGGCGACGAGCGGGCCGACGACGGCCAGCGCGAGCGTGTTGGCCGCCAGGTGCTGGAGGCTCCCGTGGGCGTAGACGCTCACCAGGGTGGCCGAGGGATGTTTCGTCAGCGGCCACCGCAGGACGAACACCGCCGGGTCGACGCCGAGCGCCCCGTCGAACGCCTGGACCGCGAACACCACGGCGAAGAGACACAGCGTCGTCAGGGTCGGCCTGTCGCCCATCGTCAGTACTCCAGGTCGTCGGTGTAGTTGTCGAGGACGAAGACGAGGCCGGCGCCGACGACGACGGGAACGGCGACGACGGCCGCCACCACCGCGGGCGACCCCTCGACGTTCGTCCGCACCTCGAAGACCGGCAGCCGGAGCGCGCCGACCATGAGACTCACGAGGAAGACGAGCGTCGCCTCCCGATAGCGTTGCAGGGCCGCCCGCACCGCGTAGGCGATCGAGAAGACGCCGACCAGCGCGCCGGCCATGAACGCCCCGAACGGCACCAGCGCCTCGGCGAGCGACGCGGTGTCACCGCCGACGGCCGCGAGGAGGCCGTTCACGACGTCGCTCGGAATCTCGGTGACCGTCTCGTACTGGCCCATCACCAGCAGCAGGAACGACCCGGAGATGCCGGGTAGCACCATCGCCGAGATGGCGATTGCGCCGGCGACGAACAGCACCAGCGGCGTCGACGAGGAGGTCGGCCCCGATAGCGAGGGGTCCGTGACCACGAACGCCACGACGAACCCGACGGCGGCGACGATCGCCCGCCGGGGCGTCGTCGCGTCGACGTACCGGTACAGCACGACCGCCGAGGCTGCGATGAGCCCAAAGAAGAACGCGTAGGTCGGGGCGGGGTACTCGGTGACGGCGACGTTCATCGCCGTCGCTATCGTCGCCGCCGCCGACAGCACGCCCGCCCCGAGTACGAGCAGGAAGGGTACGTCCATCCGCAGGAGGTCCTCGGCGAGGGCGGCCCGTCCGTCGGTCGTGTGAAGCGAGAGGAGGTGTCGGACCACCCGCGGATCGACGGAGGTGAGCGCGGTTATGAGCTGCTCGTAGACGCCGACGATGACCGCGATGGTGCCGCCGGAGACGCCCGGCACGGTGTCGGCCGCCCCCATGCAGGCGCCCTTGAGGTAGACGACGAGCCACCCCCGGACGCCGACGGAGTCGGACATTCAGGACGCCCTGACGCCGCGCTGCTGCTGTGGGGTCGCCGTGGCCGTCGCGTTCGTCCCACCACCGGCGTCGCTGCTCGTCTCGTTACCGCTCGTGGCGGTACCGTTCGTCGCGTCGTTCGTCGTCTCGTCGCCCGCCGTCTCGTTGTCCGAGGTGGTCTGTTCCTGCAACTCGACCTGCGTGACGGTGTCGTTCTCGCCGAGGACCTGCCCCTCGGTCACGTCGGCCCCGCCGACGAAGATCCGCGAGCCGTTGTCCGCCAGCGCGAGGAACCGGTAGCTGCTGTTGGCCCGGACGCTGACGTTCGTGTAGCCGGCCTCGGTGCCGTACTCGTCGTAGCCCGTCGTCGAGTACGGCACCGTCATCTCGAAGTTGCCCTGGTCGTCGGTCCGTGCGAACTGCCGGTAGGTGAACGTCTGATCCGTGGTCGGGATCTCCATCGTGACGGATGCCTCGACCTCCGTGTTGGCGGGGCCGGTTCCCTCTATCGTCGCGCCCTCGACGCGCTCGAAGGTCTTGACCTCGGACTCGACGGGCGGATCCTGCACCCGGAGGTTGCTGTACAGCGGCGACGGCCGTGCCTGCTCGCTGGCGTGGACGAGCCGGTAGTGTTCGAGCGCGCCGACCCGCTCGCCGGGCTGTCCGAGCAGCCCGCCGTGTATCGCGGTGGGGTCGCTCTGGGCGGCCTCGCGGGCCTGCTCGGGGCTGTCGAACTGCTGGATCGGGGCGCCGTCCTCCGGCGGTACCGGGATCCCTCCCGGACCCCGCCGGAATCGACTGACGAAGCTCGCGGGTTCGCGGGCGCTGCCGTGGAACTGGTAGAGCCGGACCCGCATGCTCTCGTAGGCGCGCTGGGTGTGAATCCCCCACAGCGGGACGTACTGTCCCCGCTGGAGCGCCCGGGGGCTCGCAACCGACAGGCCGAGGTCGCTGGTGTTGAGCCCGTGGCGCGTCTCGAAGGCCGTCGGAGCGTTGTACTTCGTGGTCCCAGCGTAGCCGAGCTGGTAGTCGACCATGACGTACCTCGTTCCCTCGCCCTCGCCGCTGTCCTCGGCGAGAATGTCGTTGGCCTCGGTCTCGTTGCCCGCCAGCAGGAAGTCGGCGGCCTGATCGGCGTGCTGCTGGAAGGGGTTGGCGACCGGGATCCGCTCGCCGCCGTAGGTGATGTAGTGGCCGTAGTCCCACCACGCCATGACGCCGTACTCGCCGTCCGTGTACTCGAAGTCGTCCGTTGGCCCGTAGCTGCCGTAGTACGCCAGGTCTCGAGGACCGCTACCGCCGTACTCGCCGACGTCGGGTGTCTCCTCGGAGAGCCACTCGAGGCTGCCCTGCCAGTCCTCGTACTCGCCGGGGTTCGTCGCGCTGTCGGACGCACGCATCGGCGCCGCAGTGGCCACGAGCGGCCCGGCGACGACGAACAGGATGGCGACGACGATGAGCACCTGGTACGGCTCGACTTTCGTGACGTCCGCCCGAACATCGTCGAGGTCGATGAAGGAGAACACCTGCCCGACGAGGTATGCGTTGCCCGCGGCGACGCCGATAGCGAGGTAGTAGTCGAACCGCAACTGCGTCATGGTGAAGATCACCATAAGCGCCGTGAACGTGGCGACCAGGAGCTGTTCGGCGCGGGGACGTTGGGCGAAGACTGCACGCACCGCCACAACGAGGACGCCGATCATGGCGGTGTAGAACGCCAGCCCGTAGCTCGTGAAGAAGAACTGGACGGGGTTGTCGAGCGCCTGGGCCTCGCCGACGGTGGCTGCGGTGTCGGTCGAGCCGAGACCGGCGACCCGTTCGACCTGCCGGAGGAGGAAGCCGAACGTGTCGGGCGCGACGACGGCGAGGACGGCGGCCGCGATGGCACCGATCCCGGCGACGCCGATCGGGTAGGCGTTCCGCGGGAGGTCGCGGTTCTCCCAGAGCCGTGCGACGGCCGCCATGAAGAGTGCGCCGCCGGCGACCAGAACTGCCAGCAGCGGCTGTAGCAGCGATAGCTCGGTCGTCTCCAGCGAGAACGCCGTCAGGAACGGGAGCAGGAGGACGGCGGCGACCAGCGCCGCGACCACCGACGGGATGACGACGTGATCGGGACTGTGGCCGCGGACGAACTCCACGGAGAGGTGGAAAAACAGGAAGATGGCGTAGATGCCGAGGAGGAACACCGCGGGCGGCCACACGAGCATCGTCAGCGTGAGCGCGACGCCGAGGGCGGCACCCCAGGCGACCGGCTCCTTCAGCAGGCCCAACTCCCGGGTCTCGACGAACTCGTAGATGGGCTTTTCCCGCTGGGCGACGGTGAGCATGGTCATGCCGATCGACAGCACGAGAAGCGTCGCCAGCACCTCGGCGATGTGGTGGTCGTAGACGCCGGCGACGCTCCGGGAGAGGAACTGTCCGGGCGTGAGCGCGAGCACGAGGACGCCGATGATACCGCCGAGGCGCCCGCCGAGGCGCTTGCCGACGTAGTACATCGGCGGGACACACAGGACCGCGATGACCGGCGGCGTCAGGACGGTGACCAGCGTGACCGTCGACTGCGAGGGCGATCCGAGGCCGACAACGAGCGCGACCGTCGCCACGATCTGGTCGAAGATGGTACCGAACTGGCCGACCTGGGTGCCGGTGTCGAACCCGCTCCAGACCTCGTAGGGCATGTTGAACGGGTAGTTCTGGATGACGTAGTCGGTCGTCCGGCGGTGGTAGTAGGGGTCGTTCCCGCGGTAGAGCGGCTCGCCGCCCTCGCCGATCATCCGCCCGTAGTGTCGCACCCGGATCCACAGCATGAAGAGCATCAGGGCTGCGAGAACGGGGATGTGGTACAGTCGGTATACGGAGTCGAGCTGCGACTCGTAGTCGTCGAGTCGCTCCTCGACCTGATCCCACCGCTGACTCATTGCCCCCAACAACTGTCAAAACGCGCATAAGCCTTTTCCATTGGTCGTCGAAACGGGGGCGGCGAACCGCCGACCGCGAAAGCTCAGTCTTTTTGTCGCTCGGTGCCGCAGGCACCGCCAATGCCCGACCGCTCGGACGTCTGTGTACTCCTGCCGACCCTCGAAGAGGCTGAGACCATCGGCGAGGTGGTCGACGGCTTCCGCGAGGCGGGCTTCGAGCACGTCCTGGTCGTCGACGGCCACTCGACGGACGGCACGCGGGACATCGCACGCGAACACGGCGCCCGGGTCATCACCCAGTCGGGGTCGGGGAAGGGCCAGGCGGTCCGGGAGGGGATCGCAAGCATCGACCGGGAGTACGTCCTGATGGCCGACGGCGACGGCACCTACCGCCCCGAGGACGCCGGCGCGATGCTGGAACCGCTGTTCGAGGGGCGGGCGGACCACGTCGTCGGCAACCGCTTTGCCGACATGGAGGAGGGCGCGATGACCCGGCTGAACACCGTCGGCAACCGGATCATCAACCGCCTGTTCGCGGCCGTCCACGGCCGGGACATGGAGGACATCCTCTCGGGGTACCGGGCGTTCACCCGCGAGTCCTTCGAGCGGTTCCAGCTGGACGCCGAGGGGTTCGGCATCGAGACGGAACTGGCCGTCGAGTGCGTCCGCAACGGCGTCGCCACCGAGGTCGTCCCCATCCGCTACGAGCGGCGGCCGGGCGGTTCGGAGACGAACCTCCACCCGCTGAAGGACGGCGGCCGGATCATCCTGACGCTGTACACGCTCACGAAGACGAACAACCCAATCTTCTACTTCGGCTTCGTCGCGGCCGTCGGCACCCTGCTGGGGCTCGGCCTCGGCAGCTACGTCGTCTACGACTACGTTATCAACGGCATCTCCCACGAGGTCATCGCCCTGCTCGGCGTCTTCGTCATCCTGCTGTCGATGCAGCTGTTCATGTTCGGCGTGCTCTCGGACATCATCGTCTCGGTCAACCGCGAGCAGACGCGCCGCCTGGAGGAGCTGTCCGACCGACTCCGGGAGTTCGAGGACTAGAAGGGCAAAAGCGAGCGGAGCTGTCCGACGATGCTGTTGTTCGCGCGGTCGCGCCTGGCCTCGAAGACGGGGTGCAGCGCGTTCATCAGGTCCTGTCTGGTCTCGAACTCGTCGGCGTGGGTTTCCTCCAGCGCCGCCGACAGCGACATCTCGTTGCCCTTGGCGTCGTAGGGAATCGCGGGGTCGTCGAGACGGTCGACGAGGGCCGAGGCCGTCGTCGGGAAGACGATCTCGTCCCGGTCCAGATGCTCGTCGAGGGCCGCGATGCCGAAGGCGATGGTGTCTATGTCGTCGCCGTCGTCCTGCTGCGGTGGTCGGACTCCCATTTCCGTCTCCTTGGACGTTCACCACCGTAAAGGCACACGACTTGCCAACGTCTATGCCGACGGCGCCCCTCCCGGCCGGTATGACGGATTACACGACCGTCTCGATTCCGAAGGACCTCGCCGACCGCGTCGAGGAGACCATCGAGGGGACCAGCTTCTCGTCGACCAGCGATCTGGTGCGGTTCCTGCTGCGGAGCATCGTCATCCAGCACCAGCAGTCCGGCGAACTGACGGAGGCGGAGTTCGAGGAGATAACCGACCAGCTACAGGATCTCGGTTACCTCGAGTAGTCCTCGATGGTCCCGTGGGGTGGGGCCACGTCGAGGACGTCTATCGGCAGCTGCTCGCCGGAGCGGTCGAAGGCACCGACGCAGTCGTCGTCGTACGGCGGGACGGCGACGAAGACGACTTCGTGGAGGTCGTCCCGCTTGGTCAGCGCCAGCGGACCCTCCGGATGCGTGACGAACCGCCCCGCCGAGCCGGGCGTCGAGAGATCCATCCCGAAGACCGCAGTCACCGACTCGCCCGTATCGGGCAGGTACATGTCGGTGAACACCGACGCCTCCGCCGGGAGGTCGGCGTCGAGTTCGCCGGCCGCCGTCACCGCCAGCGAGACGGTCACCGAGGAGGGGTCCCTGTCGGCCCCCAGATCCAGGAGTGCCGTCAGCAGGCCGCGTGTGATGTAGACCACACCGTCCGTTCGGACCTGTCGTCCCTAACGCTGTCGGTTTCCTTGCGGGAAAAAATTTACTGTATTAACTTGAACGGCGACCAGCCGTTCGTTTGTTGTGCGAAACGATGACAACGGGAGAAAGGGCTACAAAAAGCTTATTGCTTCGACACGGGACTGAATCGAATATGTCGAAAAAGGCGATCAAACAGTTCCTGGCCGACCACCCGAGGCTGACCAGCGCCCTGTTTACGCTGATGCTGTTGTTGTCCCAGGTCGGGACTGTCATCGCCAACGGCGACGGGCACGGCGGGCCCTGATCCGGCTTCAGAACCGTTCGGCTGCGTCGCTACTCCAGACGAACTCCCCGTCGACGAAGACGGGGAAGGAGGCCGATTCGAGGTACTCCCGGAGTCGGTCGGCGGTCGTCCGCACTTCGGGCAGATCCTTGGGGACGAGAAACACCGACGGATCCTCGCCGACGCCCGGGCGGAACTGCGCGCCCATCCCGCCCGACCCCGAGAGGTGCGGCGTGACCTGCACCCGGTACTCGTCGGCCCCGACCGACTCGACTTCGGCGACCCACGGGATGAGTCCCCTCGGCTGTGCGATGTCGGCGTTGCCGTCGCCGACGACGAGGTACTGTGAGCCGACGATGCTGCACCGTCTGGCGATGGCAAGTGCCCCGTACAGGGGAAACCCCCGGTTGAGGAGGCGGGCCATCGTCTTCCCGATACGGAGCGCCCCCTCGTCGAGCACCTCGTCGAACGTCACGACGCTTGCGACGGCGCCCTTCTCTATGAGTCTGTACCCCTGTTCGTAGGACCGACACGCGTTCAGGAACGCGATGTCGACGCCCACCTCCTCCAGTGCCGCGATGTCGAGGGCGCCGTCGGCGCACTCGAATCCGCCCTCGCCGACGTGACCGACGTAGTGGACGTAATCGAGGTCGGACTCGAAGACGAGACGGAGGCTCTCGGTGTCGAGGTCGTCGTGGAAGGTAACCTCGAACGGCAGGTTCAGGTTCGACCCGTAGGCGCCACGGGCCGTGTCGCCCTCCTCTAGCATCTCCTCGTCGTTACAGACGACCGCCACCTGGACCTCGTCGTCGGCCGGCTCGCGCTCCATCCAGTTCCGGTAGGCCTGCGGCGTCGCCTTGCTGGCGCCGATGGGGACGCCCGGCCCGACCCAGGCCTGTGCCAGCGAGTCCGCACCCGGTGGTCGGACCACGCTCGCACACCCGTCGGCTGTCTCGCTCTCCCCCTCCGGCGCGTCGCCGCGGGGCGTCGGCCCGTCGTGGGTTCGTACCACTGCGAGGTCGTTTGCGAGGAAGGGTATCGCCTCGATGCCCTGCCGACTCGGCTGGACGTGGGCCGTCAGATTCCAGTCGGGGAGGTGCTCCTCGATGGTCCCGTAGGGAACGTCGAGGTACGCCTCGAGGCGTTCGGCCGGGGGCCGACCGTGGAGGGTCTCGATGTCCACGCCGAGGGTTCCGTCGAGGACCTCCCGTTCGAACAGCATGACGTCCCGCTGCCCTTCGGTCCTGACGAGGCAGTCCAGGAAGAAACTCCGCTTGAGGGTCCGCTCGACGGCCCGCTCGAACCCGTCGCCGCCGTCGAGTCGGTGGCGCGTCCCCTCGACGACCAGCGCAGGGGTGTCCGACTGTCGGACCGGCGCTTCGAGGTAGTACGACAGCGGCGCCGCGGGCAGCACGTACTCGAGTTCGGGCGGTACCTCGAGGCGTACGTTCCCCTCGGGCGATTCGAGCCCGGACGGGATCGAAAGCTCCCCGCCGACCTCGATTGCGGGCGGATGGCCACGGAGCGTCGGATACGAGCGCTTGCTGCCTCGGGTCTTGAGTTCGGTCCCGAACGTCGACACCGCGCGCATCACGTCGCAGGGGTCCTCGGTGGTCGTGACGGTGGCGGCCGGTCGTTCGTGGTGCGAGCGGGCCCCGACGACGACCGTCCGCGGCTCCGGAAGGTCGATCAACACGTTGTCGACCCGGTTTTCGACCTCGAAGGGGCCGGGCACTTCGGCGTAGAGCTTCAGCGGCCCGGACAGTTCGACGGTGTAGGTCCCCGCCGGGAACGCCTCGTGGCCGAACAGCTCCACCTCGGTCATGTTGTCGGGCCCGTGAACGAACGACGCACCCGTCGGAACGAACTCCAGATGGTCCGTCGAGAGGGCGATGGTGACGTCCGTGGGGTACCGGAATCGGTCGCCGTCCGCCGGGACGGGCGAGACCCCGCCGCCGGTTCGTATCGTGTAGTTTCGCCGGTCGATGCGGTCGTTGATACGGACACCGCCCTCCGGGGGCGTCTCGACGGAGACCCTGGCTGCGTCGCCGCTCACTCGTCCGTCACCGACGGCCATGCATGCACTGAAAACTATCAGGAAGAAAAACCTATCGGGCTGTACTACTTTATCAGAGACCGATGAATCCGCGGAGGTTGTCGAGGTACAGCGGCACCATCTTCCTGCGCGAGCCGTCGATAGCCTCCCGGATGACGCCCCGGACGTCCTCGAAGACGCCTTCGCCGTGCCCGACGAGCAAGCGGTCGGCGTCGTACTCCAGCAGCGACCGGGGCGGCACCGCACGCAGCATCGGGTGGACGCCGAGTCGCTCGCCCGGTGCCCGGAAGTACGACACCGTCCCCAGCGCCTCCGGGACGACGAGCGTCTCGCCGTCGAACAGCGCCCCCTCCTGCCAGAATGGGTTGTCGACGACGATGTCGAGGGCGAACTCGCCGACACCCTCCTCGAACCGGACGACGGGTGCGTCGATGTCGGACTCGACGCCGCTCATCCACTCCGGGACGTAGACGGGCACGTCGTGGCGGTCGGCGACCGCCGCCGAGTCCCGCTTGTGACGGTCCAGCAGGACCACGACGCCGCCGACATCGCCGTACTCGGCGAGCAGGTCGTCGACGCCGTCGGCGTCGACCGGGTCGATCACCCACAGTTTCCCGCCGCTCTCGACGGCGTGGGAGGCCCGCTGCATCGTCTCCCCGGGGTAGGCGAGCCAGCCGACGCCGCCCTCGAAGCGGTCGATCTCGGTCAACTCGGCCGCTCCGCTGCCTTTCATTCCCATGCGCTCCGGTTCGTGTCCCGACGGCTTAAATTCCGCAGTGCCGGCAGTTCGGCGTGCCCGGGCTTTATCGGGGGCGACGACGATATCGAAGCATGCTTCGAGCGTGTCGCTGGCTGGCCCTCGAGGTCAAGCGCGTCGACCCGGTGGTCGACTTCTACCGGGAGCACCTCGACGTTCCGGTCGCGTGGGACACGGACCGGGAGGTAGCCCTCGACGTCGGGACGGGCGGGCAACTCCGGCTTCGCCGCCCCGACGGGGTTCCCCGCGGTGGGCTCCACACACACTACGCGCTGGCCTGTCCGGCCGGCGCCTACGACGCCTGGTGGGACCACCTCGAGAGCGCCTTCGACCTCCAGGAGGTGGACTTCGGCGGGATGCGCTCGCTGTACTTCTACGACCCGGAGGGCAACTGCGTCGAGATAGCCGGTGCGGGCGAGTCCGACGCCACGGAACGGAGGCTGGAGGGCGTCTTCGAAGTGGTCTTCGAGGTCGAGGACCTCCCCGAATCGGAGCAGTTCTACACCGACCTGGGCTTCGAGGTGGTCGACCGGGGGGAGGACCGCAGGCGGACCCGGCTGACGACCGGGCCGTTCGACATCGAACTGTGGGAGCCACACCTGGGACTGGCGGACGCACGCGGCGGCGTCCACGTCGACGTGGGCCTGACGGCCGACGACCCGGAGACGGTCGCCGACAGCGTCGCTGCGCGGGTGACGAAACGCGAGCGCGTCGAGGACGGTATCCGCATCCGCGATCCCGACGGCCACTACCTGACGCTCCTCAGCTGAGCCGGTCGGTGTCGATGTCGCGGCCGGGCGGCGAGATGACCAGGAAGTCCCTGAAGTGCATCAGTTCCCCGCCCATGTCGCGGACCTCGCGGGCGAAGCCTGCGGCGAGCTCGTTGAGGTCCCCTTCGACGTTCAACACGAGCACGTCGTCGTTCTCGACGTGCTCGATCCACTCCTCGTCGTCGGTCGAGCCGTCCAGAACGCCGAGGACGACCCGGCCGCTCGGGTCCGGTTCGTCGAGTTCCCCCTCGGCGGTCTGCAGGTCGAGGTCCAGGTCGCTCATACCCGATTCTCCACCCCCCTGGAGAAAAAGCCTGCCGGCCTCGGAGCCGACACACCCGCGTCCGCCTAATCAGTTAGGCACCAGGCACAACCCCCAACGGTCGGTAGGGGCGGATGCGCTGGGACGACGACTGGTCGATGCCCATTGACACGAGCCTCTGACACTCGGCGACGAACTCTCGCCAGCGCCCTACCGGGAACCCCGTTCCCGACCCGTTCCCCACCCCACCTCACCTTAACGCTCCCGTTCAGGCGTGGTCCGTGGCCCGAACTCGGGCCGTGCGGGCCGCGTCACCCGTTTCGAGACGGCGAGTGGCGTCGCCGTCACTCGAAGACGGGGCCCTCCTCCCGCAGCGCCTCGACGTCCTCGACGACGGCCTCGGCCTGCTCCGGGAACAGCGCGACCTGAACCTCGTTACCGTCGGCGTCGGACGCGACGAGTTTGACCTGGCTGTCGCCGAACGCCCTGGCCTCGACGTCCTCCACGTCGAACAGTTTGGCCGACGCCGACTTGTTCGGGGCGCCGACGTTCTCGATGCTTCCGTCCTTGAACTCGACCATGAAGGAATCGACGTTCAGATTGAGCACGACCGTCGCTTCGCACCCCAGCGAGTAAACGGTTCCTCCGTCGGTCGTCGGTGCGGCCGTCCCGACGCGGGGCGCTTTTATCCGCCCGTCGCCTACCGGGGGGTAGTGACCGAGAACGCGGACGAGCCGGCGGTCGACGTCGACGCCTTCTACGACGCCCTCGAGGACCGGACCCGCCCCGTCGTCACGGCGACGGAGGTGGCACGCGTGGCGGACTGCTCGCAGGCAGCGGCCGTCGAGGCGCTCGAGGGCCTGGTCGCCGACGGCCGGATCGAGCGGCTAAACGTCGACAGCGACCCCGTGGTGTGGTTCCCGACTGACTACCGCGAGACTGCCGCCCGCGAGCGGGTCTCGGTGTTCCCTGACCGCCGGGAGATAGTCGCCGACCAGCCCGTCCAGTTCACCCGGGCGCAACTGTCGCAGTTCGCCCGCCTCGAGGAGACGAACCGTGAGGGGGCCTACCGCTACACCGTCCGCGAGCAGGACGTCTGGAGCGCGCCCGCCGAGACGCTCGCGGACCTCCTGACGACGGTCCGGTCGGCGCTGGGTGGCCGATACGAAGCCCTCGAGGAGTGGATCGAGGACCAGTGGGAGCGGGCCCACAGGTTCCGGCTGCGGACTCACGAGGACGGCTACGTCGTCCTCGAAGCCGAGAGCGCGGACCTCCTGGGCAACGTCGCCGAGCAGCACCTCGATGACGGCCTCGTCCGGGCCCGCATCGACGACGAGACCGCCTGGGTCGACGCCGACCGCACCGCCGAGATCAAGCGCACGCTCTACGAGGCCGGCTACCCGGTCCAGGACCACCGCGAACTGGAGACGGGCGACGACCTGCCCGTCGAACTCGAACTGTCGTTGCGCCCCTACCAGGCCGACTGGGTCGCCCGGTTCGCCGACGCGAACTCCGGGGTCCTCGTCGGCCCGCCCGGGTCCGGCAAGACCGTCGCCGCGCTCGGTGTCATGGCCGATGTCGAGGGCGAGACGCTGATACTCGTCCCGTCGCGGGAACTGGCGGGCCAGTGGCGCGAGCGAATCCTCGCCGACACGACGCTCACCGCCGACCAGGTCGGCGAGTACCACGGCGGCGTAAAGGAGATACGGCCCGTCACCATCGCCACCTACCAGACGGCCGGGATGGACCGCCACCGCTCGCTGTTCGACTCCCGCAAGTGGGGACTCATCGTCTACGACGAGTGCCAGCGCATCCCCTCGCCCGTCAGTCGCCGCAGCGCCGACCTCCAGACCAAGCACCGGCTCGGTCTCACGGCGACGCCCATCCGGGAAGACGACCTGGAGGAGCAGATATACACGCTCGTCGGGCCGCCCATCGGCACGGACTGGGAGGCGCTATTCGAGGCGGGCTACGTGGCCGAACCGGAGGTCGAACTCCGGTATCTGCCGTGGGCCTCCGAGACGCACAAAAACGAGTACGGCGCCAGCGAGGGGCGGGAGAAACGCCAGCTGGCGGCGACGAACCCCGCCAAGAGCCAGGAGATAGCGGCCCTCCTCCGCGAGCACCCGGGGTCGAAGGCCATCGTCTTCGTCGAGTACCTCGACCAGGGCGAGTCCATCGCCGAGGCGCTCGGCGTTCCCTTCATCAGCGGCGAGACGCCCCACGCCCGGCGGAGCCGGCTGTTCGACCGGTTCCGGTCCGGGGCGCTGGACACCGTCGTCGTCTCCCGGGTCGGCGACGAGGGCATCGACCTGCCGGACGCCGAGGTGGCCGTCGCCGCCTCCGGACTGGGCGGGTCGCGCCGACAGGGTGCCCAGCGGGCCGGTCGGACGATGCGGCCCGTCGGCAAGGCCAGGATGTACGTGCTGGCGACTCTCGGCACCCGCGAGGAGGAGTTCGCCCGACAGCGCACGCGACACCTCGCCGCCCGCGGCGTCCGCGTCCGGGAGGGCGAGCCGTCCGCCTTCGACGGCGAACGGGTGGCCGGCAGGGCGCCGGCCGCCGGGACCGACGCCGAGGAGTAAGTTCAAACGGCCCGGCCCCGATGTCGGGACCGTGACCGACCGCGACGACGACGGCGACACGGGGCGATACGGCCGGGTGACCCGGCATCCGACGCCCGGCCCTGGCAACTCCCTGCAGTCGTGGACCGACGCAAAGCACCCCCTCCGGGTCGCGTTCAACTACGCGTTCATCGTCGCGGCGCGACACTCCCCGAGCCTCCGGCTGAAGAACTGGCTCCTCCGGCGAATCGGCGTCTCCGTCGGATCCGGCGTCTCGTGGGGCCTGGAGTCGACGCCGGACGTCTTCTGGCCCGAACTGATCACGGTCGGCGACGACGCCATCGTCGGCTACGACGCGACGCTGCTGTGTCACGAGTTCCTCCAGGACGAGTACCGCACCGGCGAGGTGCGGGTCGGCGAGCGGGCGATGATCGGTGCCGGCGCAGTCGTGTTGCCGGGTGTCGAAATCGGCGCCGACGCACAGGTGGCCGCGAACTCGCTGGTCGCAGAGGACGTGCCACCGGGCGAGACGTGGGCCGGCGTGCCCGCCGAACCGGTCGACGACACCGACAGGCGGGACGGGACGGCGGACGCCACCGACGGCGACTCGCCCGACTGATTTCCGCCCCTCCCCCGACTGTGTGCGCCCGAAGAGCGAGTCACCGGGAGTCCCGTCGGCCGCGTGTTACCGGAGAACCGACGGACGGGGCGGCCCCGGGTTCGAGGCTGGAAACGGACGGTTCGATTAATACGTCCCCACCCAGAAACCGTGTCAAGCCATGTCACACGAACGGCTGGCGACCGGGGTATAGGTGGTCGACGAACACCTCGACGGTGGCCTCCCCTCTGGCACCATCATGGCCGTCGTCGCCCCGCCCGCCACGCAGAGCGAACTCCTGGTGTCAACCTCGCTGCCCAGCGGCCGACGCTGTACCTGTCGACCCGGCGGAACGAGGAGAGCGTCCGGGACGCCTTTCACCGCGCCGACCTCGACATCGAGGACTCGATGATTGCCTACGCTGACCCCGACGCCGACCTCGACGACGTCGGCAGCACCATCAGCCGGGTCGGTGCCGAGCAAAACCCCATCATCGACCCCGCGAACCCCCTCGAGCGGTGGGACCCGCAGGTCTACCAGCAGTTCCTCAACCGCCTGCACACCTACATCCGCCGCACCGGCAGCATCGCGGTCGTCCACTGCCACACCGTCGGCGACGACCTGGGCCGGGAGGTCACGCTCGGCATCGCCGACGTGGTGCGCAGACTCGACCAGACCGTCACCCCCGACGCCGTCGAGTCCACCCTCGTCGTCTCGAAGTTCCGCGGCGGCCGCGCCCTGACCGAACCCATCACCCTCGAGTTGACCGACAACGTGCGGGTGGACACCTCGCGGAACGTGGCCTGAGGCCGCTGGCCGCCGTGCCGTCAGGGTCGCCGCCGGTCGAAACAGGCCGTGCCGAGGCCGAACCGGATCCGTTCACTGCCGGGGCACACCCGAGGTATTCTCCGATACGCCCGTGAGTCGCATCAGAACGGCCGAACGGACTCGCCGGCGGTCAGTACTCCTCGACGTCGACGACCCTCTTCGTTTCCTCGTGAGTGAGGTCGCCGTCTCCCGAGACCACCGGCACGTCGAGTTCACGGCCGACCGCAGCGACCAGTGCATCGACCCCGTCCAGATACGGCCCGTCCGGCGCTATCTCGTCCGCGATGTGCCCTGCAGTGGCGGCCGTTCGCTCGTCGACCGGACGAACGTCGACCCACGCCAGGTCCGCGCGGGCCCCGTCGATGTCCCCGTTCGGGAGGTTCCCCTCGCCGACGAGGACCTCGGCGAACGCCGGGACGGGGACGACCCATCGGGTCCGGCCACCGCCGTGCTCCTCGTAGAACTCCCGGGTCGCCTCGACGCCGTCCAGGTAGTCGATCAGAAAGGTCGCGTCGAGGACCTTCATGCGGTGTCCTCGGCCCGCTCGCGCATCCGACGCTTCCGCTCGTCCTTCGACTTCCGCCGACCCTCCCGGACCCGCTCGGCCTCCTCGTCGGACCAGCGGCCGAACCCGTCGTAGAAGTCGCCGGCGTCCTCCTCGTCGAGGATGCGCTCCAGCACGTCGTTGTAACTCTCGCCCTCCCGCCGACGCCGTTCGATTGCTCGCTTCACCGTCGCGCTCACTCGAATCTGTTCGTCCGCGATTCCCATGTTGCGTTGACGTTGGCGTTGACGCAACTTTGCCTTTTGGTGGGAACCGGGAACGGGGTGATCGGCGCGTCAGGCCGGTCACGGTACTCCCGGAGGACCCTCTGATTCCTCCAGAGAAACGCATCGGAGCGGGGATACCCCTGTCCGTCGTTGCCGGGCTGTTCGCAAGCTTCAGGTGCGAGCAAGCAGCCTCCGTCGGTCCATCGCCCTCAGGTCACTCCCAGGCGACCGAGATCTCCGAGACGTTCTCGCCGGCCGTCGTGCTGACCGACCCATCCTCGGAACCGTACACCTCGCGCAACTCGGCGTCGCCCGGCGGCTCCCCGTCGACCCGCGACGTCACCGCCTGCCCCGTCGCCGTGAACCCGTTGGTGTCGAACCCGTAGAAAATCGAATCGAACGACGGCAACCGCTGCACCTCCCGGTTGGAATACGGACTCTCACCAAACTGCCGACGCCCGCCGTTAATCTCGCCCAGCACGACCGGCACCGCCGGCACCAACTGCGATAGACACCACTGCACCGACTCCTCGACCGCCACGCTCTCACCCTCCTTCGCTAGCCGGCCGAACGTCGGGGTCAGGGCTTCAGGCTCCTCGTCGCCGGACTCGAACGCGATGATGTCGCGCTCTCGCGCCTCACTCACGATGATGTTCCGCCCAGAGGCATTATCGACACCCGAGTAAACGACTGTATCCGGGTATCCATCGTATTCTGACGAGGAATTGTCTGCGACAGCGTCCCGGAACGACGAGAGGTCCGCGCCGACGAACATGGTGACACCGGGCTCCGCGTATCCGATGACTTCGTCGACTTCGCGGGCTGCCTCCCGCTCGCCCGGCTCCGCATCGAGACCAGCCTGCTTGACCATCTCCGGCCCCGCGTTCGGGAAGGCGTCGATGACATTGGCTATGACCTCTGCGTTCTGGATTGCGGCTCCAATAGGCATATGGATGAGGTCGTACTTCGGCGGGCGGAACAGGTTGCCTTCGTTGGGAGCCAGCGTCCAGTCTTCGCCGCTGGCCGCCCCGAACTCCATCTCCTCGTCTATCATCCGAACGTACCACTCCCAGTCGACACGGACGAAATTGGAGTTGCTCGTCCGGTCGGTGCCGCGGAGGTGCTTCTGGGGCAGCAGCTCGATGTAGCTGGGGATGGTGAGGTTCGCCGGGGCGTAGTCCCGGGTATCCGTCTCCGTTTCCGTCGGGGTTTCTGTCTCCGTCGCGGTCGGGGTCGGGGTCGGAGTGGCGGTGGGGGTGTCCTCGCCGTCGGAACCGAGGCGGTTGCAGCCGGCGACCCCTGCCGTGAGGCCGACACCAATCGTCTGGAGGAGGCGGCGTCGTCGCATTGATTATACTCATCTACCGTACGGATTGCATTAAAATCTCACTGAAAAGAGAAAACGAAACGCTGGTCCGTTCGTGGTGAATCGACCGGGAGACCGACAACGTCGAGATTCGAGTCAATAAGGGCTGATTCCGGGGAAACACGGCGATGCGAGCGCCGCCATGCTCGATAGAGAACTGAGCCGCAAAAACGACAGCGACGAAACGGCACGACGGTGGAGGGGACCGAAGTCGGGTCGCGGTTCGATCAGGGCTCCCACTCGGCGCGACACGCCTCGTCACAGAAGTGCGCCGACTGGACGCTGTCGTCCTCTATCCAAGTGATGACCCGGTGTGTGGCCTCGTTCACTATCGGTTCCCCGCAGGCATCGCATCTCGGCGCGTCCTCCTCGGTGACGTCCTCACCGAGGTCCGAAGTAGGGTCGACCATCTTACCGTACGGTTAGGAGGCACGCATATGAACGATTATGTTCCCACAGGCGGTGCCGGCGCGGGGTTCACTCCGGGCGCTCGTAGCTCGGGTCGAACATCTGGGCGGACATCGGTGCCGGGTCGCCCTCCGTGAGGTTGTACTTCGAGAAGTCCTCGACGCCGGCCTCCCGGAGGAGTTCCTCGTCGTAGACGGCGTTGCCGTTGAACGACGAGGGGTCGCGGCTCAGCATCTCGAGGACGGTGTCGCTGACGATTTCCGGCGTGCGCCAGTCGTCCTCTGTTCCCATCCCGAAGTAGCGCGTCGCGCGGGTGTCGATGGCGGTGACCGGCCAGAAGGAGTTACAGCCGACGCCGTGGCCGCTGAGTTCCGTCGAAAGCGACAGCGTGATGAACGACATCCCCATCTTCGACCAGGCGTACGGTGCCTCGCCGGGCGCGCGGTCGACGGTGACCGGCGGCGCGTTCGCCAGCAGCCAGGCGTCGTCGACCTCCTTGAGGTGGTCGAGGAAGGCCCGCGAGGTGAGGTAGGTCCCCCGGACGTTCACGTCGTTCAGCAGGTCGAAGCGGTTCGCGGGGAGGTCCTCGACGTTGGCTATCTGGATGGCGCTGGCGTTGTTGATGACGATGCCGACCTCGCCGAAGTGGCCGATGGCCTCCTGGGCGGCCGCCTCGACTTCAGCCTCGTTGCGGACGTTCAACTGGATGGGCAGCGCCTCGACGCCCAACTCCTCGCACTCGCGGGCGGTCTCCTCGATGCTGCCCTCGAGGTCCCTGTCCTCGCCGTAGTCGTCGTTCTCGCTGGTCTTCCCGGTCGAGACGATGTTACAGCCCTGCTCTGCGAGTGCCAGCGCCAGCGCCTTGCCGATGCCGCGGGTCGTGCCGGTGATGAAGGCGGTCCGTCCGGAGAGGTCCGGTTTCTCGAGCGTCATGGCCCACCCATTCGCGGGGCGGGTATTAAATCCGGGTCGTCCGGCAACGTTGGGCTGGATTCGCAAGCGCACGTCCGAGACGGGCACTACCGGGAGCACGAACGAGAGACAGCCGACCGCCATAGCCTGTTGTCAGGCGGGGCGTGCTGAGCACGGGGTGTGCCGTCGATAGGACACACCATCCTCTCCTGGGAAAGCGACGGATGACGAAGCTCTACACCCTGTTATGCGGCTCGGCCGGGTCGATTTTTCGACGTATACTATATCCGGGCGGCGTCCGACTGCTCAGAGAAGGGATGGTCTCAATTTTACTGGTCGCTGGGATCGCCGTAGCGGTGTTCGTTGGGTTCAACATCGGTGGCTCGTCGACAGGAGTGGCGTTCGGTCCGGCGGTCGGCTCGCGTCTCGTCCGCAAAACGACTGCTGCGGCGCTGTTCGTCGGGTTCGCGTTCCTCGGCGCGTGGACCGTCGGACGGAACGTCATCGCAACGATGAGCAGCAGCATCGTCCCGGCTGTTCAATTCACGCCCGCTGCGAGTGTTGCCGTCCTGTTCTTCACTGGGCTCTCACTGTTGATCTCGAATCTGTACGGCGTTCCGGCCTCTACCTCGATGACGGCGGTCGGAGCTATCGCCGGACTGGGCCTCGCATCGGGGACGCTCAACCAGGCACTGATGTTCGTCATCGTCTCGGCGTGGATCGTCGCACCGCTGTTGAGTTTCGCCGTCGGCATCGTCATCGGGCGGTACGTGTACCCGTATCTCGACCGCTACGTCGCGTTCACGAAGTTCGACCTCCATTTCGTCCAGCTCGACCGCTCGCGGACGATTCCGCGCCCGTACCTGAACCGGAACGCGTCACCGCAGGACGTCGTTGGGTCGCTCTCGGTCATCCTCATTGCCTGTTACATGGCATTCTCCGCGGGCGCCTCGAACGCGGCAAACGCCGTTGCCCCGCTCGTCGGCGCCGGCGGGTCGCTGACCGTCGACCAGGGCGTCCTGCTCGCCGTGGCGGCCTTCGGACTGGGCAGTTTCACCATCGCCCGCCGGACGCTGGAGACGGTCGGCGACGATATCACCGAACTCCCCATCCTCGCGTCGCTCGTCGTCTCCATCGTCGGCGGGACGGTCATCACGATACTGTCCTACCTCGGCATCCCCGCCAGTCTCGCGGTGAGTACGACCTCGACGATAATCGGCCTCGGCTGGGGCCGGGCGAGTCGTGCGGCGACGCTGGCGGAACTGGCGACGCCGGCATCCGAGCCGACGGCGGCCGACGTGGACATCGCCACGGGGGCGCTGGCCGCGTCGCGGGGCGAGGACGTGCCCACCAGCCCGACCATCGGGGACATCGCCCGACACGAGGAACCGGCCGAAAGGCCGGACGAGGTGCCGGACGTACCGGAGGTCGGCGAGAAGGGGCCGGTCGACCTCGACAGGAAGAGCCTCTTCGACCCGGCGGCGGCCAAGCGCATCGTGACGATGTGGGTCCTGACGCCCTCGCTCGCGGTGGCCGCGTCGTACCCGGTGTTCCTGTTCTTGCTGTGAACGCCACTTGAAGACGCACTGACGCCCTCGTACTGCAGCAGATCCCCGATTCCGATTCAACGAGCACCCGCAGAAATATATCTGAACTGACGGACGGCTCGGCGGTCCGTTCCGAGTTCGAAGAGGAGCAGTCCGACCCGGTTCACCGGTCCCGCGTGACGGACTCGCCCGGCGCCGTCGTCGCACCGGCCGACAGCACGACGCCGGGGGCGAGGCTGGTGTTGATGCCCGTCTTCGCGCCGGGGCCGGCGACGACGCCGTACTTGCGGCGGCCGGTCGAGACGCGCTCGCCCTTGACGGTCTGTTTCACGTTGCCGTCGTCGTGTCTGAGGTTCGCCACCTGCGTGCCGGCCCCGAGGTTCACGTCGGGACCGAGCAGGCTGTCGCCGACGTAGGAGACGTGCGGGACGGCGGCGCCGGCCATCAGCACCGAGTTCTTCACCTCGACGCCGTGGCCGACCTTGCAGCCCTCGCCGACGAGCGTGGCACCACGGACGTAGGCGTTCGGGCCGATTTCGGCGCCCGAGCGGACGAGGGCGGGCCCCTCGATTGTGACCCCCGGTTCTATCGTGGCGCCCTCCTCGACAACGACGGGGCCGCGCAACTCGGCGTCGCCGCGGACGTCGCCGTCGACGCGGCGGTCGAGACCGTCGAGTTTCCACTCGTTTGCCGCGAGCAGTTCCCACGGGCGGCCGACGCCGAGCCATCGCTCGACCGGCACCGCCCGCACGTCGCGCTCGGCGAGGAGGCGCTCGACGACGTCGGTTATCTCGTACTCGCCGCGCTCGCTCATCTCGACGTCGTCGAACCAGTCGGTCGCCTCGGCGGGGAAGCCGTAGGCGCCGACGTTGACGCGGTTGCTGGGCGGGTCGTCGGGCTTCTCGGTCACGTCGACGATTCGGTCGCCGTCGAGCGAGAAGACGCCGTACGGCCGGGGGTCGTCGACGGTGTAGGCGCCGACGGCGGGCGTCGCCTCGAACAGCGCCTCGATGGCCGCCTCGTCGTAGATGTCGTCGCCGTTCAGGACGGCGAAGTCGCCGTCGAGGTGGTCGGTCGCGGCGCCGACGGCGTGGGCGGTGCCGAGCTGTTCGGACTGGACCGCGTAGGTGACGGGCACGCCGCGGTAGGCGTCGCCGAAGTGCTCGCGGACGGCGTCGGCCTCGTAACCGACGACGAAGACGAGTTCGGAGGCGCCGGCGGCGACGGCGGCGTCGGCGGTGTGGGCACACAGCGGCCGGTCGGCCACCGGCAGCATCGGCTTCGGAACCGTCTCCGTCAGCGGTCGCATCCGGGTTCCTTCGCCCGCAGCGAGGATGACAGCCTGCATGTGGCGCCCGTCGCCGCCGAACGGGAAAAGCGGCCGGGGTTCGTCGGTCCTGGCGCACCGTCCCGCCGACGGACGCCGCAGTCCGGGTCACTCCTCCTCTTCGGTGTCGGACAGCGCGGGGGGTTCGGCCTCGTCGGCGCGCTCGCGGACGTCGACGTGGTAGTGCTGGAGGATGTCCCGGCCGAGCAGGATCGGGTAGTCCATGTGGCTGCGGTCCTCCACGCTCGCCGTGACGGTGTGCTGGGTCCCGCCGATGCCGACCACCAGGTCGACGACGGGCCGGGACTTTCCGGCCTTGACGCTCCCGGAGCGAACCTTGACGATGTCCTTGATCGGGCCGGTGCCGATGTCGGCGGCGAGCTGGGCGTCGATGCTCGTCCGGGTCGCGCCGGTGTCGGACTTCGCCAGGACGGTCTGCTGTCCGGTCGTTCCCATGACGGCGACCTCCTCGATGTAGCCGATGACGAGGGGTTCGACCGGGGATTTGGCCTGCTTTCTCGGCATACACGCCGGCCGCGAATCGTCGAGGTTCGCCGACAGCTCGTACACCCGCTCCTCGTCGACCTCACCGCCGGCGCGTTCGACGGCGAGTCTGACGATGTGCGGGGCGGGCGACCGTCCGGTCGCCTTGAACAGCCCCCGGAACCCGGCGGTGGGGTTGACCTCGAGGACGTAGTAGCCCTCCTCGCCCTGGACGATGTCGACGCCGGAGTAGTCCAGCCCGACCACGTCGGTCGCGCGTTTCGCCATCGTGACGACCTCCTCGGGGAGGTCGTCCGTGGCGTCCTCGACCTCGCCGCCCAGGGCCACGTTCGTCCGCCACTCGCCCTCCGGAGCGTAGCGGTTCATCGCGCCGACGATGCGGTCACCGACGACGTAGATGCGGAGGTCGTGGTGCCGCTGTTCGTCGTGCTCGATCAGCTCCTGGAGGAACGCTTGCCTGGAGCCGACCATCGGGTTGAGCTGGTCGTCGGTGTCCAGCTTCCAGGCCCCGCCGCCGTGGGTGCCGATGGCGGTCTTGTAGACGAACTCCGGGCCGAACCGCTCCCGGCGGGCGTTCAGCGTCTCGCCCGACAGCGCGAGCAGCGCGTCCGGGACCGAGACGCCGGCCTCGGCGAGTGCGACCCCGGTGGCGAACTTGTGCATCGCCGTCATGGTCGCGGTCGGCGTGTTCAGCATCGGCCGTGCCCGGTCGAGCATCGTCGCCAGCCCCAGCGCCTCCGCCGGCTGTTCTTCCTTCGACAGCAGCAGCCGATTGATGACGATGTCGACGTCGGGTTCCAGCGTCACCTCGCCGTCGTCGACCTCGACGACGGTGTTCTCCGCGCGGAGCCACTCGGTCCCGAAGCCGAGGTCGTCGGCGGCGTTGAGGATGGCCTTCGACTCCTTGGAGCTGTGGAGGCTGAGGACGCCGACGGTGAGGTCCGTTTCCATAGTATAGAACGTGGAACGCCGCAGAGCAAAACGATGGCGGTCACCACGGTCGGCGCCGGACGGGTTTATACCGTGTCCGCACCTGGAACCCGTATGTGCGGTGCATTCACGTACGACGGCGGGGTCGTCCGGCCCGGCGAGACGGCGGACCTCCGCTACACCGTGAGCGAGACCTATCTCGGGGACCCCGTGCGCGTTCCCGTGACCATCGTCAACGGCGAGCGCGAGGGACCGACCCTGTTCCTCTCGGCGGCGACCCACGGCGACGAACTCAACGGCATCGAAATCGTCCGCGAGGTGGCCCAAGAGTGGGACCACACCGATCTCGCGGGCACCCTGGTCTGTCTGCCGGTCCTCAACGTCCCCGGCTTCATCGCCCAGCAACGGTACCTCCCGATCTACGACCGGGACCTCAACCGCTCGTTTCCCGGGACGGAGACGGGTACCAGCGCCGACCGCATCGCTGGCCGGGTCTTCCGGAACTTCCTCGAACCGTGCGACTTCGGCGTCGACTTCCACACCTCGACGCGGGGCCGGACGAACGTACTCCACGTCCGGGCCGACACCGACCACGAGGGGGTCGAACGGCTGGCGAAAGCCTTCGCCTCGAACGTCGTCATCTCCAGCGAAGGGCCGGAGGGAACGCTCCGCGGGGCGGCCACGGAGGCCGGGACGCCGACCATCACCGTCGAACTGGGCGAGGCCCACCGGTTCCAGCGCCCGCTCATCGACGCGGCACTCGAGGGCGTCCTCTCGGTGATGGCGGAGTTGGGAATGCGCGAGACCGAGCGGGTCAAGTGGCCGGGCTGGCGGACCGTCATCGAGGGCGCCGACGAGAAGACCTGGCTCCGGGCCGACGCCGGCGGTCTCGTCGAGATGCACGCCGACCGCGGGTCGCTGGTCGAGACCGGCGATCCCATCTGTACCATCACCAACCCCTTCAAGACCGAGTCGGTGGTCGTCGAGGCACCGTTCACCGGCCTGCTGGTCGGCGTTCTGGAGAACCCGCTCGTCTATCCCGGCAACCCGCTGTGTCACCTGGTCGCGCTGGACGAACAGACGCGCCGGGCGTTCGAGGCCCACCACGCCTCGCTCCGCGAATAACTGGCCGTTCAGTCGGTTCGAGTCGGTATTGTGGTGTTTGCTAGCAAGATTAGAAAGATTTTTTACGAACCACGAACAATCGTCCGATGCACTCGAGGTGACAGACCCATGCTCGAGCCAACGACCCCGAGCAGCTGGCGACAGAGCCTCGACCTCCCGAGCCGGCTCTTCGGCGAGGGGTTCACCGGTGGTAACGACTACGAACTGTACGAGGAGGACGGTGAGTTCGTCCTCAGCATCGACGCGCCCGGCTTCGAGCGCGAGGACATCGACCTGACCTGGGACGGCGGTGTCCTCAACGTCGCCGCCGAGCACGTCGACGAGGACCGCGGCCGGAAGCGCACCTACCACCGACGGTTCCGGTTCCCGAAGGACGTCGAGACCGACGCCATCTCCGCGTCGTACACCAACGGCGTCCTCGAGGTGACCCTCCCCATCCAGGAGGGCATCGAGCCCCGCGGCGAGCCCATCCCCATCGAGGGCTGACGTCGCGGTAGCCGACGCACCGTTTTTCCGCCCGCCGTTCGCGGTTGCCACTCCACGTTTCGAGGCGGGCGCCCGTCCACGACCCCGGAGACCCCTGTGACACGTTCCCGGAAGGTAACTACTATACCGGCGGGGAACTGACGCTACCGTGCATGAGTCAATCGTACGACCGGGGTCTGATAGAGGACTTCGGGCGGTGGCGGGAGTTCTCCGCCGGGATGTGGGCCTGGGTGTTCCACAAGTTCACCGGCTGGGTACTCATCGGCTACCTGTTTACACACATCGCCGTGTTGAGCACGGCGACGGTGGACGGGACCACCTACACCACGACGCTGCAGGGGCTGGAGGAACTGCTCGTCGTGCGGTTCCTCGAGGTCGGCCTGCTGGCCGTCGCGGTCTTTCACATCCTGAACGGCGTCCGACTGCTGTTCGTCGACCTCGGTGTGGGGCTGGAGGCACAGGACAAGGCGTTCTACGCCGCACTGATAATCACGGCTGCCATCACGGTCGCCAGCGTTCCGACCTTCCTGGGAGGGTTCTGAGATGGCGGACTACTACTCCTCGTTCGAGCCGAAGGGCACGCGCTGGCTGCTCCAGCGCATCACCGCCGCGTTCCTCGTGGTGGTCCTGGCGTATCACTTCCTGCTGTTGCACTTCGTCAACCACGCAGCCGAGATAACCTTCGCCGGCACGACCGCGCGGATGAGCCAGGTCGGGTACTTCTCGACGATGGTGCTGTTCCTCGTGACGGCGACGTTCCACGGCGTCAACGGCGTCTACAACGCCCTCGTCAACCAGGGGCTGGAGGGAACCCCGAAGACGGCCGTCAAGTGGCTGCTCGTCGGCGCCAGCGTCATGCTGGTCGTCCAGGGCATCCGCGTCTCGCTGGCGATGACCAACCTGGTGTAACCATGAGTACGCAAATAGAACAAGAGTCCGAAGCCGAGACGGAAGCCGAGGCCGACGTGGAGACCGAGGCCGAATCGACTCACCAGCAGCGCCGACTGACGGCCAAACACGACCGCGCCGACATGCGGCAGCGCGCCGAGGCGGAACTGTCCGAGACCGACGAGACGGTGAAGCTGAAGGTGTTCCGCTACGACCCGGAGGTCGAGGGCAAGTCCGACCCCCGGTTCGACACGTTCCGGGTCCCCTTCACGAAGGGGATGACGGTGCTGGACGCGCTCATCTTCGCCCGCGACCACTTCGACTCCTCGCTGACCTTCCGACACTCCTGTCGGCAGGCCATCTGTGGGTCCGACGCGCTGTTCATCAACGGCCGCCAGCGACTCGGCTGCAAGACACAGATGTCGGACCTGGACTGGCCGGTCCGCATCGAACCGCTCCCGCACGCCGAGGTGGTCAAGGACCTCGTCGTCGACATGGAGCACTTCTACGACCAGATGGAGTCCGTCGAGCCGTACTTCCAGACCAACGACCTGCCGTCGGGCGAACTCGAGGAGCAACGGCAGGACCGCGCCAACCGCGAGAAGATCAAGATGTCGACGCGATGCATCTGGTGTGGCGCCTGCATGTCGTCGTGCAACATCGCGGCGGGCGACAACGAGTACCTCGGGCCGGCGGCCATCAACAAGGCCTACCGCTTCGCCATGGACGAACGCGAGGGCGAGGACATGCAGGAACACCGCCTCAACATCATCGAGCAGGAGCACGGCGTCTGGCGGTGCCAGACCCAGTTCTCCTGTACCGAGGTGTGTCCGAAGGACATCCCGCTGACCGAGCACATCCAGGAACTGAAGCGCGAGGCGGTCAAGAGCAACCTGAAGTTCTGGTAGAAACACGCTAAAGAGAGTTCAGTCCAAACACATCACCAATGCACGAACACGACGTCATCGTCGTCGGCGCCGGCGGAGCGGGTCTCCGTGCGGCCATCGCGGCCCACGAGGAGGGCGCCGACGTCGCCATGGTCACGAAGTTACACCCGGTCCGGTCGCACACCGGCGCCGCGGAGGGCGGCATCAACGCCGCCCTGCGGGACGGCGACGACTGGGAACTGCACGCGTACGACACGATGAAGGGGTCGGACTACCTCGGCGACGCCCCCGCAATCGAGAAACTGGCACAGGACGCCCCCGAGGAGGTCGTCCAACTCGAGCACTGGGGGATGCCCTTCTCCCGGGAGGACGACGGCCGGGTCTCCCAGCGGCCCTTCGGCGGCCTGTCCTTCCCGCGGACCACCTACGCGGGCGCCGAGACCGGCCACCACCTGCTGCACACGATGTACGAGCAGGTCGTAAAGCGGGGCATCACGGTCTACGACGAGTTCTACGTCTCCCGACTCGCCGTGACGGACCACGACGACCCCGAGGACCGCGAGTGTCACGGCGTCGTCGCCTACGACATCAAGTCGGGCGACATCGTCGGCTTCCGGGCCACCAACGGCGTCATCCTCGCGACCGGCGGCGACGGACAGGTCTTCGACCACACGACCAACGCCGTCGCGAACACCGGCGACGGGCCGGCGATGGCCTACCGGGCCGGCGTCCCCGTCGAGGACATGGAGTTCGTCCAGTTCCACCCGACGACGCTGCCGTCGACGGGCGTGCTCATCTCCGAGGGCGTCCGCGGCGAGGGCGGCATCCTCTACAACGGCAACGGCGAGCGGTTCATGTTCGAGTACGGCTACGCGAACAACGCCGGCGAACTGGCCTCCCGGGACGTCGTCGCCCGCGCGGAGTTGACCGAGGTCAACCAGGGCCGCGGCATCGAGGACGAGTACGTCCACCTCGACATGCGGCATCTCGGCGAGGAGCGCATCTATGACCGCCTGGAGAACATCATCCACCTCGCGGAGGACTTCGAGGGCGTCGACCCCGTCGAGGA
Organism: Natronomonas marina; assembly: GCF_024298905.1. Taxonomy (NCBI): domain Archaea; kingdom Methanobacteriati; phylum Methanobacteriota; class Halobacteria; order Halobacteriales; family Natronomonadaceae; genus Natronomonas; species Natronomonas marina. The sequence continues at coordinate 1,943,698 of NZ_CP101154.1, read as the reverse complement.
ACCGATGCCGGTCAAACCCGGCCAGCACTACCACATGGGCGGCGTCGAGACCAACGAGCACGGCCAGACCTGCATCGACGGCCTGTACGCCGCCGGCGAGTGTGCGTGTGCCTCGGTCCACGGTTCGAACCGCCTGGGCGGCAACGCCCTGCCGGAACTCATCGTCTTCGGCGCCCGCGCCGGCCGCCACGCCGCCGGGACGGACCTCGGGACCGCCGAGGTGCCGACGGGTCCCTCCGCCCGCAGCGAGGACGAGACCGACCTCGACACCCCGGTCGACCCCGGTGCCCTCGAGACCGACGGCGATGTCGCGGCCGACGGCGCCCTCGTCGAACCCGCCGAGGTCGTCGACCACGCCGTCGAGATGGAGCGCGCACGCGTGGAGGACATGCTCGAACGAGACGGCACCAACCACGCCGAAATCCGCGAGGACCTCCAGAAGGCGATGACGCGCAACGTCAACGTCTTCCGCAACGAGGAGGGCCTGAAGACGGCCCTGGAGACCATCCGGGAGTGCCGCGAGCGGTACAAGGACGTCGCCGTCGCCGACCCCTCCCGGACGTTCAACACCGACCTCATCCACACCATCGAGACGCGGAACCTCATCGACATCGCCGAGACCATCACCCTCGGCGCACTGGCCCGCGATGAGTTCCGCGGCGCCCACTGGCGGCAGGAACACCAGGAGCGGAAGGACGACGAGTGGCTCAAGCACACCATGATCGCCTGGGACGGCGGCACCCCCGACCTCTACTACAAGCCCGTCATCCTCGAAGGCGAGAACAAGGAGTACGAGCCGAAGGTCCGCAGTTACTGAGGTTCGCGGAACCGTCGTAGATCCGTTTTTCTCGACCTCCTGCCCCCGATACCCCTACTGAGAGACATATCAGGAGACGTCTGGAACCCCTCCAAAACCCCGTCCAGTCCGGCCCGTCGAACGGGTTCTCGAAATCCTGAATATACGTAAGTATTTACGAGGCGGCGCGTTTCGCAACGAGAGACATATAAAATGTCAACAAAAGAGATTGAGGTCGGAGGCTCGCTGAACGAACTGTTCGAGATGCTCAGCCACGGACATCGCCGTCGCGTGCTCGTGGCCGTTGGACGACAAAACCCGCAGGACGACGAGGACATCGCATCGGAATCGGTCGCGGAGAGGGACGAGCGTGGCGACGACGAGGCGCTCGACTCGGTACAGCAGCAACTCTACCACGCCCACCTCCCCAAACTGGCCGAGGCGGGATTCATCGACTGGAACCGCGATTCCGGGGTCATCACCCGCGGGCCGCGGTTCGAGGAAATCGAACCGCTCCTCAGATTGATGAGCGACCACGAGGACGAACTGCCGGACGGCTGGCCGTAACCCTGCTACTGGTGTAGTGGACGCTGTCGTGAGAGGGTGGGAACAGCGCCCCGTTCGGCAGGACTGGCGTGCCTGGCACCACCGGATGATTTCAACGAGAGCAGAGTTCTCTCTTGGGGGCGGGCGGCGGTCGATACCCGGGCGAGCATACGCCGAACGAAGCGAGGCGTTTTGGTTCGGGAGTGCGAGGCTCTCCCATCGACGAAAGACCGCGCGTGCGGTCCTTCGAACGATTCCGAGGGCGAGGCCCGCGTGACGGCGGTTTTTTCATCGACGTTTTTCAAGGAGTGGTGCGCGAGCGGAGCGAGCGCACCCGACGCAGAAAAAGGTCGGTTAGCAGAAGTCTTCCATGTCCTCGACGAACCGCTCGGCGCGCACCAGTTTGGCGTCGAGGTCCATCTCGACGTCCTCGTGTTCGTAGTCGGCCTTCTTGCGGTAGGCGCGCAGGCCGTTGAGGAACTGGGCGTCCTCCATGGACGTCTCCTCGGCGATGACGACATCCTCGGCGAACTGCGCGGGGACGTGGTCCTCGTCGTCGGGCAGCGTCCCGCGGACGGAGAGGACGGCCTGGGCGGCGTGGAAGGCCGCGAAGTAGGTCCGGTTGACGACACCGGCCGTCGAGCCGTCGGCTTCCCGGAGTTTCTGGGCGTCGTCGAGCGCCTCGCGTGCCTTCCGCAGTTCGGCGTCGGCGAAGTCCGTCATCGGCGGCGCCCTCCTGCGGTCGCGTTCGCGGTCCGGTTTCGGTCCCCTCGTCGTGGTCCGTCTCGCATGTGGGTCCGATGCGCACCTCTCGCCTTCAATCCCGGGGTCCTCGGTCGAGCAGGACCGGCACTCGACCGCCGGAGATATGTCCGTGGGCGCCGTCGACGAATCCGTGAAGCACCTCCCGAAGCACCTCCGTCCGCGGTGGCGGTATCTGGCGGTCGGGCTGGAGTCGTGGCCCGAGGCGGACGTCGACCGCCGTAGCTTCCAGCGGGCGCTGTGGTTCGCCGCCCAGAATTTGCTGGGCGACGCCGGCAGCGCCGACCTCGACGGGTCGGTGCTGACGTTCCGGTTCGAGGACGGGGCCGGCGAGGCGGTCGTCCGCGCTCGCCGCGGGGAGGTCGAGCGGTTGCGTGCCGTGCTGGCGACGGTCGACGCCGTCGACGGCGACGACGTGGGCGTCGTCGTCCGGGGCGTCAGCGGAACGGTGCGGGCCTGTGAGGAAAAGTATATACGAGGCCCGGCGGAAGTTTCCGAGGAGAGAAACGTCGTGTTCGCTGGTGCCGACCGGCACGCCGTCGTCCGGGGCGACCGGGTCGACGCCGACGTCGGCGGCGGCCATGTGGGCGCGACGGCACTCGATATCCGCGACAACTAACAATGCAGGGACAATCGCAGCAGCAGGCGTACGACCGGGGGATAACCATCTTCTCGCCGGACGGCCGCCTGTACCAGGTCGAGTACGCACGAGAGGCGGTAAAACGAGGCACGGCGTCCATCGGCATTCGAACGCCCGAGGGCGTGGTGCTTGCGGTCGACAAGCGCATCCGTAGCCCGCTGATGGAGCGGACGAGCGTCGAGAAGATCCACAAGGCCGACGACCACGTCGGCATCGCCAGCGCCGGCCACGTCGCCGACGCCCGCCAGCTCATCGACTTCGCGCGGCGGCAGGCGCAGGTCAACCAGCTTCGCTACGGCGAGCCGATCGGCGTCGAGACGCTGACGAAGGCCGTCACCGACCACATCCAGCAGTACACCCAGGTCGGCGGCGCCCGACCGTTCGGTGTCGCGCTCATCATCGGCGGCATCGAGGACGGCGAGCCGCGCCTCTACGAGACGGACCCCTCGGGGACGCCCTACGAGTGGCAGGCGCTCGCGGTCGGCGCCGACCGCGGCGAAATCGAGGACTACCTCGAGGCCAACTACGAGGCCGAGATGACGCTGGAGGAGGGCGTCGGGCTGGCGCTGGCGGCGCTGGCGTCGGTCAACGACGGCGGACTCGCCCCGGAGGGCATCGGCGTCGCCACCATCCCCACCGAAACCGCGACCTTCGAGGAACTCTCCGACGAGGAGACCCGCGAGTACCTCGAGGCCAACGACCTGCTGGATACCGACGAGGAGTAAGCCGGTCGCCGCCGACCGCAAGCGCGACCCCACTCCGAGGAACGGTCGTATTCGCCCTTCGACGATTCTGCCGCTCGACGCCCGCCACCGGAGCGGCGGGACCGTCGGCGGCGTGCGGCCGACACCGTCGTCTCGACGGAGCAGTAACGCGTGACGCCCGACGTAAACAGCTTTTAACCCCGCCCGCTCGTAGCGGCGTGTATGATATCACTCGACGAGGCGGTGACCGCCCGCCTGGAATCGCACGGCGAGCGGTTCGAGGTACTGGTCGACCCGGACGCGGCCCTCGCCATCAAGCGCGGCGAGTTCGACGGCGACCTCGAGGAGGTCATCGCCGCCGAGGACGTCTTCGAAGACGCCTCCAGCGGTGACCGCCCGCCCGAGAGCGCTCTCGAGGAGGTGTTCGGGACCACCGAGCCGCTGGAGATCATCCCGGAGGTCATCGAGCGCGGCGAGATACAGATCACGGCCGAGCAGCGCCGCGAGATGCAGGAACAGAAGCACAAACAGCTCATCAACCAGATCGCCCGCAACGCGGTCAACCCCCAGATGGACGACGCGCCGCACCCGCCCGAGCGCATCGAGCGCGCCCTGGAGGAGGCCGGCTTCCAGGTCGACCCGATGGAACCCGTCGAGAACCAGGTCGACGACGCCCTGGATGCGCTGCGGCCCGTCATCCCCATCCGGTTCGACGAGGTGGTGATGGCGGTGCAGGTACCGGCCGACTACGCCGGCAGTGCACAGGCGCAAATCCGGCAGTTCGGCGACCTGCAGGATGAGGAGTGGCAGTCCGACGGTTCGTGGGTCGGCGTCCTGAAGTTCCCCGCGGGCCTGCAAAACGAGTTCTACGACCTCGTCAACGAACACACCAGCGGCGAGGCCGAGACCCGCGTCGTCAAGGACGAGGACGAGATTGGGACGCGGTGACGCCGCCCGGCATGTCAACTGTCGACGGCGTTGCCCGACGCTTAAATATCCCGACCGCCTAGTCGACGACGAGTGACAGGGACAAACGGCAGGGCGGTCGTCGCCAAACGGGTCGACGACGGCCACCCGGACACCGAGGAGATACGTGATCTGGCGCGGGCGGCCGGCTACACCGTCGCCGGCGAGGTGACGCAGACGCGGACGGAGGATCCCGCGCTCTGTCTCGGGGAGGGCAAGGTTGCCGAGCTGGCCGACCGCGTCGCCGCGACGGACGCGACGGCCGTGATATTCGACAACCGGCTCGGTCCCTACCAGACCTACAACCTGGGGACGAAGCTACCGACGGGCGTCGAGGTGGTCGACCGGTTCCGGCTCATCCTCGACATCTTCGGGCAGCGCGCCCGGACGAAGAAGGCCCAGTTACAGGTCGAACTGGCCGAACTCCGGTACGAACTCCCGCGGGCGGAGGCGAAGGCATCGCTCGCCAAGCGGGACGAGCGCCCGGGGTTCATGGGGCTGGGCGAGTACGACGAGTCCCGCGAGCGGGACATCAAGGCCCAGATAAGCCGCATCAGCGACGAACTGGAACGCATCGAGGAGACCGAACAGCACCGCCGCGAGCAGCGCCGGGAGTCGGGGTTCGACCTCGTGGCGCTGGCCGGCTACACCAACGCCGGCAAGTCGACGCTGCTGCGCCGCCTGGCCGAAGACGTCGACATCGACGAGAACGAGGGACTGCATCCGGACCTCGACTCGACGGCCGAGTCCGAAGACCGGCTGTTCACCACGCTCGGGACGACCACCCGCCGGGCGGCGTTCGACCGCCGGAACGTGCTCGTGACCGACACCGTCGGGTTCATCTCCGATTTGCCTCACTGGCTCGTCGAGTCGTTCAAGTCGACGCTCTCGGAGGTGTACCGGGCCGACCTCGTTCTCCTGGTCGTCGACGTCTCCGACCCCATCGAGGAGATACGCGAGAAACTGGTGACGTGTCACGACACGCTCTACGAGCGCAACGAGGCGCCCATCGTCACCGTCCTCAACAAAATCGACGCCGTCGACGACGAGGAACTGGAGCGCAAGCGGGAGGCGCTGTCGGCGCTGGCGCCGAACCCCGTCGCCATCAGCGCGAAGGAGGGCGACGCCGTCGACGCGCTCCGGGAGCGCATCGACCGCGAGTTGCCCGACTGGCGCCGCGAGCGGCTTGTCGTCCCGATGACCGACGACACGATGAGCTTCGTCTCGTGGGTCCACGACCACGCCGCGGTCGAGGACGTCGACTACGGGGAGCAGGTCACCATCGACTTCGAGGCCCGGCCAGCGGTCGTCGAGCAGGCCAGAGCGAAGGCCAGCGACCTCACCGTCGCGCCCGCGGAGTAGCGTCGCCGGAGTCCCGGACGAGAAGCGCCGCCAGCAGTCCGAGCGCGACGAGTTCGACGATTTTCGACGGCAGCGCGAAGTGGCCCGACGCCAGCCGTTCGAGGAAGGTCGGTTCCGTACTCTCCGTGTCCCAGCCGTGGGTGTGGCCGCCGGCCGCCTCGCCGTGGGAGTGACTCGCCTCCGGCGGCTGCCAGTCGAGTCCGAGTGCGGACTCGGAGAGCCCCAGCGCGTAGACGTCGACGTAGGCGACCAGCGAGACGAGAAGGAGCGCGATTCCGCCGAGGTAGGCGGTCCGGCGGGAGACGGCGCCGAGACCGGTCGCCGCGACGCCGGCCAGCGCGACCGCGCCCCACGCGACCAGAAGCAGCGAAAGCGGCGTCACCTCGGTCGCCAGGGCGTCGACGCCGACGGCGACGTGCATGGCGCCGGCGAGTCCGACGAGGGTGCCCGCGGCGGTCGGCAGGTGGATTCCCTCGGCCATGGTCCGGGATTCACGCCGTGACGTAAAACGCTAGGCCGTGTTCCGTCCCAAATTCGGCCGCGTCGTCCGCCCTCGACCGTCAGGGGTCTCTCTTTTCCTTCGAGACGACCGCCACGTCGGTGATGCGGGTCTCGGGGTACTGTCCGTTTTCGTCCTTCTCGGCGGCCTTGACCATGTCCCAGACGACATTCAGGCCGGTCGTGACGCCCTCCAGGGCCTCCATCTCGCACCCGGTCGTGCCGGTGGTCTCGACGGCCACCTCGATTCCGACCCGGTCGTCGCCGACCGAAAAGTCGACATCGACGTTCGTGACGGGAATCTGGTGGCACATCGGCACCGACTCCCAGGTGTGCTTGACGGCCTGGATGGCGCCGACCCGCGCGACGGCGAGGACGTCGCCCTTCTCGATGCCGTTTTCCGCTATCGCCTCGACCGTCGAGGGGCGGAGCCGTATCTCGCCGCGGGCGACCGCGCGCCGCTCCGTGACCGGCTTGTTCCCGACGTCGACCATCCGGGCGTCACCGTCGTCGGTGACGTGGGTGAGGTCCGACTCGTCGCTCATACTCGCCTCTCTCGGCGGGACGGCGAAGAAACCTGCGGCGCCGCGGTCAGTCGTCGGGCCACAGCGCCCGCGGGACCGCCTCCAGCAGGTCGGTCGCCGTGAGGCCGTAGCCGTACTCCTCGACGACGAGGTCGCCCGCGCGGCCGTTGGCGTAGGCGGCCACGGCGCCCGCCCCGGCCGGGTCGAGGACGCAGGCCATCGCCCCGCCGACACCCGCGAGGACGTCGCCGGTCCCGCCGACGGTCATGCCGGGGTTGCCGGTCCGGTTGAGCCGCGTGGTCTCGCCGTCGGAGACGACGTCGTAGGCGCCCTTGACCAGCAGCGTCGCGCCCAGGTCGGCGGCGAAGGCCTCGACGAGGGCGGCCCGCTCGCCGGGGTCGTCGGCCGTCTCGCCGCCCATCTTCCGGAGTTCGCCCTGGTGGGGCGTACACAGCAGGGTCGCGTCGGTGTCGACGTCGGGGACGACCTGCAGCGCGTCGGCGTCGACGACGGCCGTGCCGTCGAAGCCGGCGAGGAACTCGCGGACGGCGGCGAGCGTTCCCTCGTGGTCGCCGAGGCCCGGGCCGAGGACGACGCAGTCGGCGTCCCCGGCGGCCGCGAGCAGGCCCTCGACGTGGTTCGGCGCGAGTCGGTCGCCCGAAAGCGGGTCGACGATGAGGTTCTCGCTGTACCCCTGCACCTCGCCGGCGACGCCCTCGGGACAGGAGACGTACGCGAGGTCGGCGCCGGCCCGGAGCGCGGCCTGCGCGGTGAGCGCTGGCGCGCCGGTGTAGGGACCGCCGCCGACGACCCGGACCTCGCCGAAGTCGCCCTTGTGTGCGGTCGGGTCCCGCGAGAGCCGTAGCAGGTCGCCCCGTTCGACGAACCGCTCGGCGGCCGCCGGGATGCCGATGTCTGCGACGGTCACCGCGGCGTCGACGGACTCCAGCCCCGGTTTCTCGTCGTGGAAGGTGACGACGTGGTCGGCATCGACGGCGACGCCGGCCGCCTCGCCCGTATCGGCGTCGACGCCCGAGGGGACGTCCACGGAGACGACGGTGGCGTCCACGTCGTTCATCGTCCGGGCGGCGGTCGCTTCGGGTTCCCGGAGCGCGCCCGTCACGCCGGTGCCGAGCATGGCGTCGACCACGACGTCGGGGTCGCCGAGCGAGAGCGCCGCCGAGTCGGTCACCTCGCGGGCGTCCAGTTCGGCCGACTGCAGTGCGTCCCAGTTCTCGCGTGCGATGGTCGTCGAGATGGTCTCCGCGCGTCCCAGTAGGTGGACGGTGACGTCGAACGCCGAGAGGAAGCGGGCGGTCACGAAGGCGTCGCCGCCGTTGTTGCCCCGACCGCAGACCAGCGCCACGGCGTCACCCGGGTCGGCCACCTCGCGGACGACCCGGGCGACGGCGTTGCCCGACGACTCCATCAACTGCTTGCGGGGGACGCCGAGCGCGGCCGCGTTCGCGTCGACGACGGCCATCTCCTCGCTCGATATCATGGCCGCGGGTTCGGCCGGCGAGCCGTTAATGGTTCCTGTCGGACCACGCCGGACCGCGGCCGCGGTTCAGTACCGTATCTCGAAGCCCGATTCGCCCTTGGGGTCCGTGTACTCCACCTCGACGTCCTCGACGACGGCCCGCTGGCTGCCGGTGTGACACCACTCGACCATCGCCTCGACGGCCGCCGCATCGCCCTCGAAGACGGCCTCGACGCGGCCGTCGTCGAGGTTCCGGACCCAGCCGTCGACGCCCTTCTCACGGGCCGTATCGCGGGTGTTCGCGCGGTAGTAGACGCCCTGTACCGTCCCGGAGACGAAAACGTGTGCGCGAGTTCGCTCGCCCATGGACGGCGGTTGTGGACGAAGGCTCTAAAGGGTCGGTTCCGCCGGGCCGTCCGGGAGCAGGGCCGAACGGTCGGCTTTTGATGCTCCCGTTCCAACGGTCGCCGGATGCTGGAGACGCTCAGGGCGGCGCTGACGCCGAACGTCGAGGCGGTGCGGCGAGGGTCGGTCGGCGGGTGGGACCGTGCGGCCGAGTTCCCCTACACCCACCACACCGAGGCGGCGTCGGCCGCCCGACGCCACCGGGACAACGGCCGGCCGGAGCGGGCGGAGGCACTCTTCGAGTGGTGTCTCGACTACGCGGAGGCCGAGGCCGCCGCCGAGTACTTCATGGACGTGCCACCGGCCCACTACGAGGCGCTCGCGGACCTCTACCGGGAGGCGGGCCGCGAGGCTGCCGAGGTTTCGGTCCTGGAGCGCTACGTCGAGTTCGTCCGGACCATCGGCGGGACGCCCCGGAGCCGGGTGCTCGACCGGCTCGAAACCGCCCGCGAGCGGGCGGGTCAGGACTCGCGGAGGTAGTGGAACACGTACGTCTGTGCGTAGCCGGCGTACTCGCCGCCGAACCGCTCGCGTATCGCCCGTGAAGTGGCCTCGTACCCCCCGCGCTCGCAGTCGGGGTAGTGCTCCTCGATTGCGGTCCGGATCCAGGTGTCCAGCGGGACCGCCTGCAGGTAGCCAAGCGAGAACAGCAGCACGCAGTCGGCGACCTTCTGGCCGACGCCGACGAACCGGGTGAGCGACGCCCGGGCGTCCTCGTAGTCGAGGCCGCGGGCCTCCCCGGGGCGGGCCTCGCCGCCGGCGACCATCTCGGCGGTCCGCTTGACGTACGGCGCCCGGTAGCCCAGCGAGAGGTCACGGAGTTCCGACTCGGTGGCCGCCGCCAGGCGGTCGGGCGTCGGGAACGCGGCGTAGGATTCGCCGTCGAACTCGACGCGCTCACCGTAGCGGTCCGCCAGGGCGACCTGCATGCCGTGGATGCGGGCGACCCGCATCTGTGCCGAGCAGATGAAGGAGATCAGCGAGGGGAAGGGCGGGTCCCGGACCAGTCGCATTCCCCCGTAGGCGTCGTAGGCGCGCTCCAGGAGCGGGTCGGAGGGGGTCGCGGCGACGATGGCGTCGAGGTCGTCGTCGAGGCGGAGTAGCTCCTCGAGTCGGGCGTAGGCGTTCGGCGTCGAGGCTGCCCACTCGATTCGGCCGTCGCGTTGCCGGACCCGGAGCACCTCGGGTTCGTTGGTTTCCGTCGCCGTCGACGGCAGGACGGTGTGGTACCAGGCGTCGCCGCCGGCGGCGTCGGCCGTCTCGTACATGCGGCCGTCGGCCCGCCGCCACAGGTAGGACTGCCCGCTCTCGACGGTCGCCTGTAGGTCGAACCCGCCGTCGAGCGCCGCGACCGCACGACTCCCCGTGTCCATACCGGTCCCATGCGGGCGCGGGGCTTCGGCCTTTCGAGTCCGGGGCGGCCGGGACATCGGGGCGGTGTCAGCGGCGTTCGACCGGTGGGGCGAACCTTCTTTGCGATAGGATTGCAATGTCTTACCATGGACTGCCGGGTCGTCGTAGAGGCTGCCGTTCCCGTGTACGACGTCGAGACGGCCGACGAAGCCGTCCGCATCGCGATTTCGAAGACCGGTGAGATGCTCAACCCCGACCTCAACTACGTCGAGATCAACATGGGCGAGCGGACCTGTCCGAACTGCGGCGACGAACGGGAGCCGGCCTTTATCGCCGCCGACGAGGGGCTGGTCGCCCTCGAACTCGAGATGACCGTCTTCAACGTCGAGCGCGACGAACACGCCTCGCGGGTGGCCCGCAAGGAGATCGGCCAGCGGCTCACGAACATCCCGCTGGAGGTGGTCGAGGTCGAAGTGCTCGAAGAAGAGGACGACGACGGGGACGCCGTCGACGAGCCGGAGGCGACCGAGAGCCAGGACGACGAGGAGGTTCTGCCGGAGTTCGAGGATCTGATGGACGAGTAGCTGACGCTGGAAACGTCGCGTCCGTGAGAACCGTTCGTCCGTCCGCTATCAGTCGGCAGCGGCCGAGACCGGAGCCTCGGCTTCGCGTTCCATCTCTTCGGTGATCCCGTCGGCCAGCGCAAAAACAGCCGCCTTGTGGTCGGTCTTCGATTTGTGGATCGATGTCGGTCGAATACCGAGTTCGGTGTACTTGGCGTGCTCTACCTCGCACTCCGCCATCTGCTCGTAATGCTCGCAAACCTCTGCAAGCAGGCCGTGGAGATGAATGAGCTCCTGCTTCTTCATGGTCACCTTCGCGTAACAACTCGGGGCTTATAGAACTATCCTGACACTGGTTAACACGTACCTGCGGTAGACGGCCCCTGACACACGTTATCATGAGATTCGGGATGAGCGTGACCGTCGCGGTGGCTGAAAGGTTTTTGCTGTCCGCTTACCAACGGCCTGGTATGGATTACGAGGAGCAACTCGACCGTGCGATCGAGTCGTCACCGGACATCGAGGGCTCGGAGAGTCGGTTCTCGCTCCCGGAGCCGAACGTCCGACAGGAGGGCAACGTCACGGTCTACGAGAACTTCCAGTCGACGCTGGACACGCTGGACCGCGAGGACACCCACGTCATGAAGTACCTCCAAAACGAGCTCGGCACCAGCGCGAACATCGACGAGCGGGGCCGTCTCCGGCTGACGGGCGAGTTCCGCACGAGTCGTGTCCGGGAGGCCATGGAGGAGTACGCCGACGCCTACGTCCTCTGTTCGGAGTGCGGGCTGCCGGACACGCGACTGGAGACGGAGAACGGCGCGAAGGTACTGCGGTGTGAGGCCTGCGGCGCCCGCTCGCCGGCGGGCAACTGAGTCCCGGCTACAGCCGCTCTCTGTGTTCTTCGAGGAGTCGCTCGGCCGCGGTGCGGTTCGGGGTCGCCTCCCAGCGGACCTGCGACCCGTCGCCGTACGCGATGGCCTCCTTCAGTTCGTCCCGGAGCGGACCCGCCTCGACTGCGACGACGTTACCCGCCTCGTCGCCGAGTTCGTAGATGCCGTAGCTGTCGGGAACCGAGTCGACGGTGGCCCGCTCAAGCGGTTTCCAGGGCTTTCGCAGCGGCATCACTCGCCCCCTTCGTCGGTCCCTTCGCTGGGTTCCCCGTCGCCCTCGCCGCTCGCGGGTCGCTCGCGCTCCCCGCTCGCCCCGTTCGAGACCTCCCGCTGGTCGGCCTCGCTGCCCACTATCTCGTAGGCAGCCTCTCCCATCTCGTCCTCGGCGAAGACGAACACGCGCCCGCGGGCGGCCTCGGGGTCGGCCGTCACCTCGATTCGGTAGCCGTGGTTCTCCGCCTCGACGCCGGGGAACAGCGACGTCTCCTCGCCGCCGTCGAGTAGGACGCGGCCGACGCCCGTCGACTCGAGTATCTCGTCGTGGGTGTTGCGGTCGTTGACGTACACCATCACCCCCTCCCGTTCGTCCGGCGAGGTGACGAGGACGTGCACGTCCTTGCCCGGGCCACAGACGACCGACCCCTCGCGTTTCTCGGGAACGCCGTGGTAGAAGACCGACCGGTCGTCGAGGTACTCCACCTCGACACCCTCCGGTTCGAGCGAGACGCGGAGCGTCTCGGGGGCGATGTCGCTTCGCTGGGGCATGGCCGACGGTAGGACCGACGCTCTCAAAAGGCGGTCGGTCGCGGTTCGGGAGCAACGGGTCACGGAGCCGTTGCGCTAACCGCCACCGCTTTGTAGCCGCCACGGTGAGGTGCGGACGATGGAAGGTCGCGCAGCCGCCCCCGCGGCAGGGACCGTGCTGAACGCCCTGGCGAACGGCTACGGCGCCGCCTTCGCCATCGACGCCCACACGGAGGCGACCGTCGAACTCGACGAGACGGGCGAGGTGACCGGCGAGATAGCCGGCGCGCCGGAGGCCGACACGCGACTGATCGAGCGTTGCGTCGAGGTAGTCGTCGAGCAGTTCGGCGACGGTGAAGGCGGCCACGTCCGCACCGAGAGCGACGTGCCGATGGCCTCGGGACTGAAGTCCTCGAGCGCCGCCGCCAACGCCGCGGTGCTGGCGGCGCTGTCGGCGCTGGACGCGACCGACGAGATCGCCCGCGAGGACGCCTGCCGGCTGGGCGTCGACGCCGCCCGCGAGGTCGGCGTCACCGTCACGGGCGCCTTCGACGACGCCTCCGCGTCGATGCTCGGCGGCGTGACCGTCACGGACAACACCGAAGACGCCCTGCTCCGGCGGGACGAACCCGACTGGGACGTGCTGGTCTACACGCCCGACGAGCGGGCGTTCTCAGCGGACGCCGACGTCGCGCGGTGCGAGCGAATCGCGCCGACCGCCGACGTGGTCTACGAACTCGCCGCCGACGGCGACTACGAGCGGGCGATGGGCGTCAACGGCTTCGCCTTCTGTGCGGCGCTGGGGTACCCGGCCGACCCCATCGTCGAGGCGATGCCCGAAGCGGCGGCGTCGCTGTCTGGCACCGGGCCGAGTTACACCGCCGTCGGCGACCGGGAGACGCTGGTCGAGTTGCGCGACGTCTGGGAGAAGCGAGAGGGACACACATGGTTGACAACGACACAACACACGGGAGCGACGACGCTGTGAGCGAGGAAAGCGAGGCCGAACGCAGTGAGGCCTCGGACGTGGCGATCGGGGAGCGCGAGCGACCCGCGAGCGGCGAGGCCGACCAGCGGGAGGCCTCGGAAGGGGCGAGCGGGAAGAGTGGAGCAGCCGCCCGCACCGCCGAGGAGATGGGTCTCGACGAACTCCGGACGGAGATACGGACCATCGACCGCGAGATAGTCGAGCTAATCGCCCAGCGGACCTACGTCGCCGAGAGCATCGCCGAGGTCAAACGCCAGCAGGGGATGCCGACGACCGACGAGTCCCAGGAGGAGGCGGTCATGGAGCGGGCCGGCGAGAACGCCGAGCAGTTCGACGTCGACGCCAACCTGGTGAAGGCCATCTTCCGGCTGCTCATCGAGCTGAACAAGGTGGAGCAGCGAGAGTCTAGGTAACACACAACACGATTTTGTGCAGTCCTTTCTTTCACGTTAAATTGCCCTGACTAGCCGCTCGGTCGAGTCTGCGTATCGAGCGGCTGATTCACTCCCTGGAAACTGAAACGAGCCCGCCACGTACACGGAGCCCGGCATCCGCCGAGCGGGGCCTTCGGAGAAGGCCCCCGAGGCGGTTCGCGGCGGCGCGAAGCGCCGCCGTAGCGCGCACGGACTGACGCGACGCCCCCGGCGTCGCGGAAGGAGTACGCGCGCATATTTTCCCCACGTTTTTGCCGACCCGGCGGCTTAGTGATTAGCGGATCTTATTGAGGAATCCACTGAGGTGATTGTCAATCCACGATGCAGCGAAGCTCAGTTGCTCGGTCAGTTCTTCGAACAGATCGTCAAGGAGTGTTCGGTACTCGTCTTCATCTTCGACAATCAGCGGTGATGACTCCCACTTGAGACTTTTCCAGACTGGCTCGATTGGATTGAGATGCGGCGATCCAACCGGAAGGAATACGAGATCAATTCCTAGTTCGTGGGCACGCTTGCGAGTGTACTTGCAAATGTGAGATGAGAAGTTATCTAAAACGAGCAGAATCCGGGTACGCGGATTCTGCTCGCGGATCGTCTCGAAGCACTCACAGATCTGTTCTTTCTCCTGGTTCGGCGGAAACGACAGTACACTCTCACCGTTGAGTGCATAGAACCCGGCCGCTGGTGTGTCGATTTTCACCAGCGGCCGGGTGATGTGTGGGTCATCAACTGTGTACATCCGCTGAGAATTGTCCCACGGCTGTGGATGTGACAGGTCGAAAAACCCGATGACTGTGCCACCATCTGTTCGAATATCCTCGTCACGGTCCCAGTCTTCGTCGTCTTGATCTTTCTCTCGTTTGTTGTGAGGCTGATCGTCGGCATCCTCGTCGAACGCGTACTCGACGCGTTCGTCGAGAATCCCTTCGGCGTCGTCTGGTCGATCAGGACGTTTCGTCCGTGGAATAGCGTACGAGAGGCCGAGGTTGTCCAGAAACGTCGGTAGATAGTGTGGATGATACTCGATATTGAATTCCTCGTTGAGGAGATGCTGAATCTCCTGTTTTTTCCAGGGCTGGCCCTCACGGAGTCGCTCGATCAGTCGCTGCTGTTCGGCCTCGCCGAGCTTCGGGGGCCTGCCGCCCCCGAAGTTCGGCGTGAGTTTGCCCAGTCCTCCTTCATTCCAGCGTTCGACCCAGTTGTCAGCTGTCCCCTCTGATCGCCCAACGTCATCAGCGGCTTCAGCGAGCGTCGCTCCCTTGTATAGCCGTTTGATGAACACGAGCCGTTCGTGTTGCTTCACGTCGTCAGTTTCCGTGAGCAGTCTATCCAGGTCTTCCTCGCTCAGGTGGCGTACAACTTCTTTCTCACGGCCAGTCATTACATCGAAAAGACGGTTTTCCTCAATAACTTCCCCGAATGACTATGCCGCCGGGTCCTGTAAAAAGTGGGCTGTATTGACCGATTCGCATCTCTCTGTTTAGGGAAGCGCGCTGTAGCTTGACGACTGGGTCCCTACTGCGATTATTTATATGATCCTCTCGCTTTGGTTGAATCCCACGATTATTCGATAGTCACCGACTCGCAACGACTGACATGATTTCAGCCCAGCGATTCTGGCGTCGCTTCGTTCCTCTCATGAGGAGTCGTATCTGCCAGCGAAACAAACTTGGTAAGACGGTAGTAACACAAGCGTATGTCTGAAGCAACCACCGAAAACGACGAAGAGGACGAAATCGTCACGGTGAACTTCAAAGTCACCCAGTCGTTTCTCGACGAGATAGACGGGACGTGGCAGGGACGCGGCTTCAACAGTCGGAGCGAGTTCATCCGGTATACGCTGCGCGACGCAATCGAGTTCCCGACGTTCGACCGCGACGAACTCGTGGCCCTCCTCGAAGCGGAAGAGGATATCCGCAAGGGGCGAACCATGAGCGCCGAAGAGGCGCGCGAGCAGTTCGGTACGGGCGGAGATGAGTGACGGCGACTGGACGTGGGAACTCTCATCGAAGGCTCAGAACGACCTCGCCGCGCTCGACCCCCACGAACAAGACCGTATTCTCGACAAACTCGACGAAATCGTCGAGTCGCCGTGGCGCGACCCACCCGATTACGGCGAACCACTGCAGAACAGTCAACGGAAGAAAGTGCGCGTTGGAGGGTTCCGGCTCGCCGTGACGTTCCGTCAGAACGAACGACGCATCGTGGTTGCTCGAATCAAGCGCCGTGGTGGTGCGTACACCGCCGACGATGACTGAGTACACTCCGAAGAAAGCAGCAAGATGGACAAAATCTGTAACGGGAGTCCGAGACCTGAACAAGGTCGAACAGCGCGAGAGTCGGTAGCGATACCCGTGATGTTCGATAGCGTTTGACATCCAGACGGCGTCGCGTCCCTCCTTCGCAGACCTGTCAGCGATAACTCTTGGAACCCTTATCTTCCACCGAGGCTACTGCTGAGTAGCTATGAACGAACCGGAGGACAGCTATCACGGGTACACGCCGGTGGACTACGACGAAGATAGTGCGGCGGACGAGGCGTACCAGACGTGCGTGTCGTACATCGTCGAACACGCACCGATCGGACGCGACGATACGGTGGTCGATATAGGTACGGGAACCGGAACCGTCGCGCTCGAACTCGCATCGAAGTGCGAACGCGTCCTCGGTCGAGACATCCACGAGGAGTGGCTTCGATACGCCCGAAAGAAGACAGCGGAGAACGGCGTCGAAAACGTCTCGTTCGGCCGTGGGTCGTTTCGGGAACCGAACGTGGACGAGGCGGTGGATGTCGTCGTCGCAAGTTACGCGCTCTACATGGCGTACGACGAGGGCGGTAAGGTGGAGCTACGGGCCGCAATCGAGGGCATTTCGTCGCTGAATCCCCGTCACCTCGTCGTTGCCGACAAGATGTTCTTCGGGCCACCGGACTCCCGTGGCGACTACGAGACACTCCCGCGGATGGGGACTGTTGCGAACCTGCTCGCCGATGCAGGTTTCACGCTCACCGACGTGGAGATCGTCAGTGGCTCCGTGGGCGTTCTCGTCGCTACTCGAACGGGTAGATAACCAGACGAAGGCGATAGCCTCCAGCGGTAATCGGTCCGCCATGCGAGCGGAAGCGACGAGGTACACGGGATCCGTTGCGTCAGTCCAAAGCCGAACGAGGTGGACCAGCGCGAGAGCCGCTGAACGGAGCCCCCCTCAGTTCACGCTCTTCGAGAGCTCCGCACCCGCCTTGAACTTCACGTCCCGAGACGCACGCGCCGCACCCACCAGGTGAAGTACCGGCGCGTCCACCGCAACGTGCTTCAGAACGATATCCCCGTACGTCCGGCGCCCGGGCGGCTTCCGAATGCCCTCGGCCCCACCACTCGAGAGCACTCCGGACTCGACCAACGCACCGACTGTTCCCGAATCTATCCGCGCTCCCCGCAGAGCACGCGGACCCGACACCGACCGCTCCACCAGGTCTCCGAGTCCATCTCCATCGACGTCGCCGAGCCCAACGGGAACCACCTGCGTCTCCGTCGTCATCGACAACACCGTCAACGAACCCGCGTAGAGCGCCGCCTCGTCGATTACCCACCCGCCCGTGTAGACGAGCTGGTCGTCGCTCCGACACCGTTGGGTGTACAACAACGCAGGGAACGGATGCGGACACTCCGGTGGCTGCACCAACACCTGATAGACGAGCGTTCCCGGTGTCGACCCCGACCTCGTCGTGCGCGCCCACACACCGGGTCCACAGGGGTCGTCGTCGGATACAGCGGCACACACCGTCGCTGGTCCGCCGTCGGTTTCCGGCGGCGTGTTGATAATCGTCACCATCCCGTCACTCTCCCGAGCGACCTCGAGACTCCCGCCCGTCGCAATCGGACCAGATATATCCGCCACGAAATGGGGCGTCGTCCCACACAGTGTTCCGGGACGAACGTCACCGTCCTCGTCGTCACAGTCCCCCAGCCCATCACCGTCCGAATCAGCGTCTCCCCACGAATAGACTCGCCCGGCACCGTCAGACCGGCCCGTCAGGTAGTCGACGAGCCGCTGTGGCGTCACTTCTCCGGAGATACTTCCGTTCCCACCCGGGACCTCCGCATCGGGCACACACACGGTGAATCGCTCACCGATAATCGGCTCTCCATCGAAATACTCGACGAGGTCCTCGCGTTCTTCCGCAGCCAGCGGTCCGTTCGGGGGAGCGATGGCTCCCCGGTGAATCGCGGACTCACCCCCAACCGCATCCCCCTCGTAAATCGGACTCGTGTTGTCCCCGCCCAGAACTTCGATTGCCGACTCCCATTCCTCGTTCTCGACGTGGTTTCTGGCCTGACGAACTGCTTCCTCCATGCGACCAACGTTCTTCAGGGCCGCCACACAGGACTCGTCGGGGCACCGCTCCAGCACCGACCGAAGCTCCGAGAGCGTCCCGTCCATGTCACCCAGATCCGACGTGATTTCCCTGCCAGTCTCCGGGTTTCGACCCGTCCGCGCACTCCGCTTCGAGATCGACGCGACAGCCGCCTCCGTCTCCGCTTGAAGCCGGGCCTCCAGATCCAGCGCGACCTCGAACGACTCGTCTGATTCGTCGAGGTCGTCTCCGAGGATATTCACGGCGCGTATTGTGGACCGATTACTCCGCGAATTGTTGTAGTTCGCCGCCGAAACCGCCACCGAAGTCACCCACGCCTCCAGTTCGACCTCCACGGATACCAACCCGGACCCACCGGACAACGTCGGCGTCAGTCGAGTCACGCGCGGTTCGCTCAACGACTGGCCGAAGCTGCTGTCGGTGTCGTCGTCGGACCGAGCGTCGCTCGGCCCCGCGAACACTGCCCCGGGAGAGGCCCCAGTGTTGGTCACGGCCGACGCCCCCCGGTTCAGACACCCAGCAACCGACCCGACCCCGACGACGCCCCCTACCGCGAGGAGGCGGCGGCGACTGATGGTATCGTGTGGCACGTCACGCGGGGTCCCGGTAGGTCTTCGTGAACTCATGATCAAATATTAGAGGAGCAGAACAATCATAAGTATTCCTATAGGTCGGGGATGGAATACTTTCTTCGGAAGGCGGTGGTGCAGAAGTCCTCACAAGGAAGCGGTAGGACGAAATTGATGTGTCCAGCAGCAAGTCCGTCCTACCGAGTAACGATACGGTCGAACAGGTTTTCAAAGCACTGGAGACGGAGACAACGGCACTGTTCGAACACCTCGATGTCTCGTTTCTCACCGACTATCCCGTGTTCGCCCCCGATCCGAGGGGGCGAACACGGGTGCACGACCCACCAGAACTCCTGAAAGGTGTCCTCCACTGCTTCTACCACGATATCTACGGTCCTCGTCCGATGGCACGGGAACTCCACAACGAGGACGTCTGGCGACAGTGTGGCTTCGAGCGTCCGCCGTCCCGGCGGACACTCTCAAGATTCATCACCGACTTCGAACTGGTCGCCGAGGACGTATTCATCGAGTTAGTCCACGAGCTTGCCGAGCAAGTCCCGCTCGGCAAGCTCTTCCGCATCGACGGCACAGACATCCCCGTCGATCACCGTGACGAGGACGCTGACTGGAACTACGATCACGCAGAAGACGCCTACTACTACGGCTACGGTTGCTGTGTCGTCACTGCAGCAGACAATATTCCGGTTGCAGCGGCGTTCACTCCTGGGAAGAAGGTCGATGAGGAGACGGCGATGCGCGTCACGCGTGACGCGCTCGCCGTCGACACGCCACGCTGGTTCCTCGGTGATTCTGAGTTCGATATGCTGGGGTGGCACGACTGGCTGCTGGAGCAGTCAGTCGTGCCGATATCACCGTACAACCCACGGAATACAGACGATCCTCCAGACATAGAATACCGCGTCGAAGAACGAATCAAAGCACACAGCGACACAGTTCGTCTCTGGCAGCGCCAACTCGACGAGACGTATGCAGAACGCTCACGGGTTGAAACAGCGATTGGCGTCTGCAAGGATCTCGGCCTCGGGACCCCGCGGGTCCGAGGCCGAGTACGCGTCAAAGCACACGTCTTCATCGCTCTTTGCCTTCGATTGGCCGTTGCACTCGCTAATCACCATCGAGGAAACGATGTCGCCAGCCCAACCATCACGCTATGAGAACAGTTCTGCGCCACCGCCTCTTCGGAAACCAACGGCCGACTTCCGTGTACACCCTGCCTAACCGGGCATCTTGCTCTCCCCGTCGTCGAGTACAATCGATCCAAGTGTCCAAGAGACGAACGCCCGACGTGAGATAGCGGCAATCGACGCACAACGCGTGGTACGTTTCGGCTACCCGAACGAGGTAGCGCGAAGAGTAACCGACCGAACACGGCAGTTCCTCGTCGTTCCGGGCGGATGCTAGACGCCGACGAGCGAGCGGACTCGACCGGCCCGGACGAATCCCGAGAGTTGATAGGCCCCTCGCGCGACAGTCCCGCCTACATGCAGGGAAAGCGCGTTCTCGTCACCGGCGGCGCGGGCTTTATCGGCTCGAACCTCGCCAACGCACTGGCCGTAGACAACGACGTCGTGGTGGTCGACGACGGCTACCTGGGAACGCCCGACAATCTCGACGACGCCGTCGAGTACCACGAGACCAGCGTCCTCGCAGAGGACCTCCCCACGAACGTCGACGTGCTGTTTCACCTGGCGGCGCTGTCGTCCTATGCGATGCACGAGGACGACCCCGCCACGGGCGCCCGCGTGAACGTCGAGGGGTTCGTCAACACGGTCGAACAGGCCCGCGAGGACGGCTGTGAGACGGTCGTCTACGCCTCGACCTCCTCGATTTACGGCAGCCGAACCGAGCCCTCCCCGGAGGACATGCCGGTCGCCGTGAACACGGGCTACGAGGCGTCGAAACTCGCCCGCGAGCGCTACGCGGAGTACTTCTCGAACCACTACGACGTGACGATGGCGGGCATGCGCTTCTTCTCGGTGTACCAGGGCTACGGCGGCGCCGAGGCGCACAAGGGCGAGTACGCGAACGTCATCGCGCAGTTCGCCGACGACATCGCCAGCGGCGAGGCGCCCGTCCTGTACGGCGACGGCACCCAGACCCGCGATTTCACCCACGTCGACGACATCGTTCGTGGACTCGAACGGGCCGCCGAGAACGAACTGGACGGCATCTACAATCTGGGCACGGGCGAGGCCTACTCGTTCAACACCGTCGTCGAGTTGCTGAACGAGGAACTGGGCGCCGACGTCGACCCCGAGTACGTCGAGAACCCGATTCCCGACTCGGTGTACGTTCACGACACCTGCGCCGACCCCTCGAAGATGCGCGAGGCGACCGGCTGGGAGCCCGAAATCGAGTTCCGCGAGGGAATCCGGCGCGTCTGTGAACAGTACGACTGACCGCTCCTCGTCGGCGCGTCCCCCGTCGAGGGCGGCGACATCGCCGACAGATGGGAGACCCGCACGTCCCGTCCGGCGGGTCGACTACCTTTCAGTATAGGCCCTCCGGGTCGAGCGCGAACGTCGTGGCTATTCCGATAGGAGGTACGTCGTTGGGGATGGGGACCCGATGTACGGTCACGATGTCAGCAACCCGACCCACGGTCCAGATCGTCGAGAGCGAGCGCTCCCGCGCCGTCATGCTGTCCGAGTGGCTGTCCGACTGCTTTTCGACCTCGGTGGCGACCTCCGGGGTCGGCGCCCTCGGCGACGTCGACGACGACACCGACATCGTGGTCGTCGCCCAACAGCTCTCGGACATGCGTGCCGGGGAACTGCTGGAGGGGCTTCGAGCCGACGGTCACGACTGCCACGTCGTGCTCCTCTCGGAGGGCGGGGTCGTCGCCGACTACGAGGGGGACAGTTTCGGCCGCGTCCTCGAGTGGCCGCTGAACCCCGAGCGACTCCGGGCGGCCGTCGACGAGGTGGCCGGCGTCTCGCACCCGCTGTCCGCCGGATCGAACCGTCTGGCTGCCTGACCGTCGGGATGAGCGAGGAACTGTCCGCCAGCGCGGGCGACGTGCCCCCGGCGCTCCTCGGGGAGGCCATCGAAGCTGCGGGCCACACGGTGTACGTCACCGACCGCGACGGCGTCATCCGGTACGTCAACCCGGCCTTCGAGGAGATGACCGGCTACGCCGCCGAGGAGGCAATCGGCAAGACGCCCCGGATGCTGAAGTCCGGCGAACAGGACGCCGACGTCTACGAGGGGCTGTGGGAGACGATCACGTCGGGGGAGGTCTGGCGGGACGAACTCGTCAACCGCCGGAAGTCGGGCGAGACCTACGTCGTCGACCAGACCATCGCACCGATCACCGACGAGACCGGGACGACGACGGGGTTCGTCGCCATCGCCGCCGACGTCACGGACACCTACGCCCGCAAGCAACAGCTCGAGCGACACAACGAGCGGCTCGACGAGTTCGGGTCTATCCTCAGTCACGACATCAAGAACCTCCTGGCCGTCGCCGCCGGCACGACCGAACTCGCCCGCGAGACGGGCGACCTCTCGCACCTGGCGAAACTGGAGGAGACCCACGACCGCATCGAGGAACTGACCGACGAGATGCGCACGATGGCGGAGGCCGGCAAGACCGTCGGGGATGAGGAGTCGGTGACGCTGTCGGCGGTGCTCGCGGACGCGTGGGCGGCGACGGCGACGCCCGCGGCGACCGTCGAGATAGCGACCGGCGACCTCGAGGTCCGGGCCGACAGGAGCGGCCTGAAACGGGCCTTCGAGAACCTGTTTTGCAACGCCATCCTGTACGGCGGCGACGACGTCTCCATCGAAGTCGGCATCGAGGGCGACTGCCTCTACGTGGCCGACGACGGTCCCGGGATTCCGCCCGAGGAACGGCCGACGGTGTTCGAGAAAGGCTACACGACGCGTGCGGAGGGCACCGGCTACGGCCTCGCCATCGTCGAGAGCGTCGTCGAGGCACACGGCTGGAACGTCGACGTGACCGAAAGCGATGCCGGCGGCGCCCGATTCGAGATCGCGGGGCTGGACACAGCGAGGGCACGGTCCCCGGCGTCGGGCTGACGGTCGGTCTCCGGTACCGGCGACGCCCGCCGGGCACGTTCGACCGTTCTCGCCGTCCCCCGTCGGCTACGCGGTGTCGGGACCGACGAGCGCCGACCTGACCAGTTTCGCCTCGCCACGACGGAGCGTCGTGCTCACCGAGGACTTGTCGACGCCGAGCGCGTCGGCGAGGTCGGTCAGGGTGCACTCGCGGGGAACTGCGTAGTACCCCTCACGGACCGCTGTTTCGAGGACCTCCCGCTGGCGCTCGGTCAGAAGCGAGTCGGTCTCGGTCCGGGACACGAGCGACTCCAGTTCGTACGACAGCGGTGACGCCTCGAGGACCGACCGGAGGTCGTCGAGTTCCTCGCGGGTCCCCGTGAGGTCGAAACTGTACCAGCCGTTCCGCACCACGACCGGGAACTCGATGGCCAGCGTCGAGTGCTCGGCGAACTCGTAGAGGTCCGTCTGGGTCGTCTCGTACTTGCCGAGTGCCCGTCCCGGCTCCGATTCCAGCAGTTCGTAGGACCGTATTGCGGGGTGAGAACGCATCGCGGCCACGGCCTCCCCGGCGGAGTCGGCCACGACTTCGCCGAGTTCTAGCGCGTGATCGTCGAGCTTGTAGCCGGACAGCAGGCGGAACTCCCCGGCCGGGAACTCCCGGGAGAGTTCCGAGACCCACAGGTGCTCCGGCAACTGGATGCGGAACCCCGCGCTGATCATCGGCACCGGTCTCGCATGCGCCGGCCGGCCCCCGCCGCCGGTTCGTCGCCAGTGGGTGCCTGCCTGACTGGTGGTCTCCGGACGGTCATGCTCGTGTCGACCTTCCCGTCCGGTCCGTGTGGCGCAGGTAGTACAAACCTGTCCCCGAGTTGGCTCAGGATTCCAGCGCCGCAACGACCTGCCGGGTCGCCTCGGGGACACTCCGGGCCCGCACGGTCGCGGTGACGTACCGACGCATCGGGTCGTCAAGGCGCCGCGGCCGGACGCTACGGCGAATCCGGGCCAGCTCCTCGTCGGCGAAGGTGACCTGCACGGCGGCGTCGGCCAGCACGCCGCGAGCCAGGGCCGGCCGTTCGGCCTCGGTCAGGGCCGCCCGGATGGTCTCCAGCGCCGTCGACCGCGCCTCCCGGACGTCGGCGCCGGTCTCGGCGCCGAATCGCTCGCCGTCCTCGGCTCGGTTCCGAACTCGCTCGTAGGCCAGCAGATCCGTCAACGCCCCGGTGGCGTCCACCACCGTACTGGCCGCGCCGTCGCCGTCGCCGACGTTTTTCGCGCTCGACTCGGCGTCGCTGCGGAGTCGATACTGGAGCTCCCAGCCGAGGTCCCGCTCGTCGGGCGTCCCCTCGGGGGGGAGTTCGTCCCGTCGGCGCCGAACGTCGGTGACCAGGGAGTCGGCCGCCGAGTCGAACGTCCCCTCGAGGCTGCCGGCGCCCGGCGAAAGCGAGTCCGTGAACCGCTCGTAGAGGTAGCGACCGTCCTCGAGGTGCGTGCGTGCCGACTCGGCGTATTCGCCCCACTCGGCGACGGTCAGGAGATCTCCCGACTCCTCGTAGACGGACGGCTCGCGGTCGGCGAGGACCCGCCGGACGTTCGCCTCGACGTGGGCGTGGACGACGACGGCCCGGACGGGGTCGGTGCCGCGGTACTCGTGGGCCGACCGGAAGGCCTCGGCGTCCTCGACCGTCTCGCGGTGTCGTTCGCGTAGCTCCGCTTTCGTCCGTCCGTCCTCGACGAAGGCCCACCCTTCGGCGGCGAACCGGGCCTCGGTCCGTGCGTACCGGAGCGACTGCAGCGCCGACAGCCGGGTCGTCGCGGATCGGGCCTCGTCGAGGTACGTCGTCGCCTCGTCCGCCGCGTCGACGAGTCGGCCGCGGACGTAGCCGTTGGGGATCTCCCGAGCACCGAGCGGCAGCGGGAGCGTCTCCAGCAGGTCGGTCACGCGGGTCGCCGTCGCCTGGAGCTTCGCCCGCTCGATGTCGACCGGGACGGCGTCGGCGACGACCGGCACGGACTCGCCCTCGTCGGGGACCTCCGGCAACTCGCCGAGCGGTATCTCCTCGCTGGAGCCCTCGCCGAGGTCGCCGAGGTCGTTACAGCCCGCGAGGGCCGCACTGCTCGCGGCGCCGGCCGCCAGCAGGAACCGCCGGCGCGTCGTCGAGGAGCGGTCCATCACTCCGCACCCCCGTCGACGGCCGCCGTCACCGTGTCGACGGCCTGTCCGCTGTCGGCCGTTCCCTCCGCGCCGCCCGGCCCGTCCCGGTCGCAGCGGCCGCTACCGCCGACGCTCGAGCCGTAGGAGTTGACCTCGTCGCGGTCGAGCGCGGCCGGGATCCGAACGAGCCGTGACTCGAAGACGTACTCGTCGGCGGCACACCGATCGTCGTAGGGCCGGACCTGCTGGGCGTAGTCGGTCCGTATCTCGTCGGTCGACCACGAGATGCTGCACAGTTGGAGCCGGAAACACGCCTCGACGGTGCTGGATTCGAGATACAGCGTCTCGCTGTCGAAGTCGGTCGCGGAGACGAACGACGAAACCGGCTCGGCGTCGACGCCATCGGCGACGGTGAGTTTCTCGGCGCGTGATGCCGAATCGACGATCTCGTGTTTGAGGCGGGGGTGGAACCGCTCCAGGCGTGCTGGATCGGTCGGCTCGCCGTCGCCGTCGGGAATCCGGACGGGCGGATACCTCGTATCGGCGCGGACCAGAACGGTGTCGGGGTCCGACTCGGAACCCCCGTTCGGCGGTCGCGGGCCGTCGTCTTCCGAGACCGTCCGGGTCGCGGTCGATTCCTCGCCGGAGAGGGCGCTACAGCCGGCCAGGCCTGCGGTTACGGCCGTCGCTGCCTGGAGGAGGCGGCGTCGCGTTGGAGGGACCATCAGTGGAAACGATTGCGGACAGCTTCCGTATATCGCTTTTGTTGTCGGTGGTGTCAGCGTCGTTGAAGGTCGCCCCTCGAGCCCGCTCAGCGACTCGCCTCGTGACGCTCCACCGACTCCGCGACGGCGGCGACGGCCTCGATCCGCCGTTCGAGTTCGGTCGAATCGAGCAGGAGTCCCTCGGTCCGGACCCGGACCCACTCGGAGGGACCGTCCTCGCCGTCGTCGGCCAGGCGCAACATCCCCTGGGCAATCGTGCCCGCCACGGAGTCGTCCGCCCCCTCCAGGGACTCCTGCATGGCGTCGACGGTCGCGCTCTGGACGTCCCCGACCGCGACGCCCCCTTCGAGGTCGTCCAGCGCCTCCCGGACGCGGTCGTCGAGTATCTCCCGACCAACGTCGGCCGGCACCTCCCCCGCTACGGTGTACTCGCCGTCGACGGTCGTCGACTCCATCGATCCGAGTTTCGAGAGACCTTCGCCCGGGACCGTCGGCCCGTGTCCGAACAGCGCGGTCCACTCGACCGGCGTCGAAAGTGCCGTCTCGACGACTGTGTAGGTCGTCGACGACCCGGAGTCGCCGCTGCCGGTGCTCACCGTGTAGGTCCTCGCACGTACCTCTCGACCGCTGGCGCTGCCTTCGAGCACCGGCGCCGGCAGGAGTTGGCGGTTCCCCTCGGGCGGGTTTCCGACCAGTCCGGCCGCCTGGGGTTCGAGGCCGGCACGCCGCCCCGTGCGCTTCCAGGCGGACCGGTCCAGGTAGGCCGAACCGGCTATCCCGACGAGGGCGGCGACGCCGACCGCGACGAACCCCTGGACGGGCGTTCCCGGGATGGTCGACGGCGTGAGAAACGGTTCGGCCACGCCGGTGTACGCCGCAACGATCGTTCCCCCGACGAGGACGACCGCGAGCCCCAGCACCAGTTTCGACGGTCGAATCAGCATCGTACCCCCTACTTAGCTACGTCCGTCGCGGGCGTCCCGGATTAAACCTCGGGGCCGGCCACCCTGCCGAAACCGCCGATCCGGTGGCCAGCCCGCTCTCCGGTCTTCGCTTCCCGCCCTCGTCCCCGCCATGCCCCGCGCTCAGGCCAGCACGTCCATCGTCCGGCGGCGCTGTTCGGCGGTCATCTCCCCGAAGAACCCGATCCGGACGGCGTCGACGCCGTCGACGGCCTCGAACCGCTGGACGGTCTCCCGGACCGCATCGGGCGACCCGGCGGCGACGAGGCCGTCGACCATCTCGTCGGTGACCGCGTCGACGGCCGCCTCGCGGTCGCCCTCTCTCCAGGCGTCGTGGACGGCGTCGGTCTCCCCGTCGAAGCCCTGCCGGGCGATGGACTGCCGGTAGTAGGGTCCGTAGGCGCCGATCATGAACGCGAGCTGGCGGCGAGCGACGTTCCGGGCGCGGTCGGCGTCCGCCAGCGCACACGAGCGGACGGTGACGGCGACCCGGAGGTCCGCGGGGTCGCGGTCGCCGAGGTCCGCGCCGCGCCGGAGGTCGTCCATCCGCTCGGACAGCGCGTCGGGCGTGAACAGTTGCGGCACCCAGCCGTCGGCGAAGCGACCGGCGAGTTCGGTTGCCTTCGGGCCGAGCGCCGCGAGGTCGACCGATACCTCGGTCGGTTCGACGCCGCGAAGCCGGAGGCCGCCGCCATCGAAGACGGTGCCGTCGTAGTCGAGTTGCTCGCCGGCCGACACCTGCTTGAGGATTTCGATGGTCTCCCGGACGCGCCGCAGCGGCCGCTCGAAGCTGCCGAGGTGCCACCGCTCGGTGAGGTCGGGCGAGGAGGCGCCGAGCCCCAGCCGGTAACGGCCGTCGCTCGCCTCCTGGAGCGTGACGCCGGTCTGGCCGAGCATCGCGGGCGAGCGCCCCCACGGCGAGAGAACGTCGTTCGAGAGGCCGATGTCGTCGGTCCGCTCGGCCAGCGTCGCAAGCACCGTCACCGCGTCGCGGCCGGTCACCTCCGGCACCGACAGGCGATCGTAGTCCAGCGACTCCGCCCGGACGGCGAGGTCGGCGATGGCGTCCAGCGAGTCCATCCCGTCGGGGACGACGACGTCGCGTTCGGTCATGGGGGCTCTGCGAGCGCGACCTCGATAAGCTTGCGGCGACCTGCCGGGTACCCGGCGGGATTTTTGAGTCGGGCCGACGAACGCTCTCACATGACGCTGCTCGTATACGGTGCCTACGGCTACACGGGCGAACTTATCGCCGAGGAGGCGGTCGACCGGGGC
The DNA here is from genome assembly GCF_024298905.1 of Natronomonas marina. NCBI lineage: Archaea > Methanobacteriati > Methanobacteriota > Halobacteria > Halobacteriales > Natronomonadaceae > Natronomonas > Natronomonas marina. The sequence goes on along the minus strand of NZ_CP101154.1, from coordinate 1,915,938 downwards.
GTCGAGACGGTCGTCGCCGGCCGCAACGAGGTCAGGACCGAACACCTCGGCCGACGGCTGGACTGTGAGAGTCGGTCCTTCGGCGTCGGCGAGGCGCCCGACCACCTCGAGGACGTCGACGCCGTGCTCAACTGTGCCGGCCCGTTCGTCGACACCTACGAGCCGATGGTCGAGGCGTGTCTGGAGACGGGCACCGACTACCTCGACATCACCGGCGAACTGTCGGTCTTCGAGGCCGTCGCCGAACGCGACCGCGAGGCCGAGCAGGCCGACGTCTGTCTGCTTCCCGGGGTCGGCTTCGACGTGGTGCCGACGGACTGTCTGGCGGGCCACCTCCACGACCGCCTCCCGGGGGCGACCGACCTCGCTTTGGGGTTCGACCCCAGCGGCAGCGTCTCGAAGGGCACGCTTGCGTCCGCCATCGAACACGCCGGGCAGGGCGGGAAGGTGCGCCGGAACGGGGACATCGTCGACGTGCCGAGCGCCCACCGGAGCCGCCGCATCGACTTCGGGCGCGGCGAGCGCAACGCCGTCGCCATCCCGTGGGGGGACGTTTCGACGGCCTACTACACGACCGGCATCGGGAACGTCGAGGTGTACACGGCGATGCCGAAGGCGGCCGAGCGGGCGCTCCGGCTCGGCCGGCCGGTGCTGCCGCTGCTGGAGGTCGAACCGGTCAAGCGGACGCTGCAATCGGTCGCCCAACTGACAGTCTCGGGACCGTCCGCCCGCCAGCGCGAACGGGGCGCCTGCTACGTCTGGGGGGAGGCGACCGACGGCGAGACGACGGTCACCTCGCGGCTGAAGACGCCCGAGACGTACGCCCTGACCGTCGACGCCGCGACGACGGCCGCCGAGCGCGTCCTCGAGGGCGACCAGGTCGGCTTCGAGACGCCGGCGGCGGCCTTCACCCCCGAGTTCGTGCTGGAACTGGACGGCGTCGAGGGGTTCCACGACGAGTAGCCGGCCGCCTGCGAGGGCCAGGCGGGGTCAGTCCCCGGTCGCCGCGCAGTTGTTCGGTCCGAGTTCCAGTTCGACCGCCGACTCCTCGTCGTCGGGCGCCTCGCGCCCGGCGTTGATGGCGATTATCGTCTCGTAGTTCGCGGGTTTTGCCGGCAGCGACCCGGTGAGCCGCTCGACGAACGTCTCGCGGTCGACAGTCAGGAGGTCCAGCCCGGTGCGTGCGCTCCCGACGGTGGTCGCCACCGGCTCGCCGAGGGTGACCGAGGTCGTACCGTCGGCCGCGAGCGAGAAGTGCCCCGGCAGGACCGTCACGTCGTCGGGCAGCGAAAGCAGCGTCCGGTGCAGCGAGTCGTAGAGCATCTCCGCGCCCGAGGCCGCGTCGCCGTCGCCGAACTGGAGTTCGGTACGGCCCACGCTGTCCACGAACAGCGTGTCGCCGGTCAGGACCGCCTCGCCGTCGACGAGGTAGCTCACCATCTCCGAGGTGTGTCCCGGCGTCGGGACGGCCTTGAGGTCGATTTCGCCGACGGAGACGATCTCGTTGCGGGCCAGCGGCCGGTAGTCGTAGCTCACGCCGCGGTCGGCGGCGTCGGCGCCGAGGTAGTAGGTCGCGCCGACGTACTCGGCCAACTCGCGGCCGCCGGAGAGGTGGTCGGCGTGGACGTGGGTGTCGAGGACGAACTCGATGGAGTAGCCGCGGTCGGAGGCCTCGGCGGCGAAGGTCTCGACGTGTCGCGTCGGGTCGACCACGGCCGCGACCTCGGCGGCGGGGTCCCCGATCAGGTAGCCCAGACAGCCCTTCGCGCGGCGCTGGAACTGGACGATTTCGAGGTCGCCGCTCGTGGGCACGTCGACGACGTCGTAGACCCGGCTCCAGCCCTCCATGCCGTCCTCGACGACGGTGACGTTCTCGTAGCCGGCGTCCTCCAGCCGTTTGGCGATGTCGAACGACGAGACGCCCTTCGCACAGATGGTGACGATGTCGTCGTCCGGTTCGAGACCGGTCGCGTCGCGGAACGCCGCGGCGTCGAACTCGAAGGCCGGCTTGTAGGTGTACTGGATGGCGCCCTCGATGTGCCAGGCCTCGTAGCTCTCCTCGGGCCGGGTGTCGAGTAGCGCGAACTCCCGGTCCTCGTCGAGCCAGTCCCGGAGTCGGGTCGCGGATATCGTCTGGACCATGGGATCCGGTTGGTCTTCCGCCGGGTTATATTGTGTGGTTGTCCCCAAACCAAAATATTCTCTACCCCTGGCAGTTCGCCGGTGCGGGCACCGTTTCGACGGCCGTAGCACAAGACATACACGGGCGGGTCGCACAGCGACGGTATGGACGTTCGGCCGGTCGTCGCGGTGCTGGTGGTGTGTCTGGCTTTTGCGCTCGTCGTGCCGGTCCAGGCCGGCGGCGCCGCAGCGACGTCCGAGCAGGCGATGCAGGCCAGCGGCGCGGGCGGCGGTTCGGGCGGCGCCGCCTCGCTGGACACGCTCCGGCTGGCGGCGTCCTCGGGGAACCTCGGTCGTGCCGACACCGAGGGCGTCCTCGACCAGCCGACGCGTGCGGCGGTCTACGAGGCCATCGAGACGGCGCCGGGACGGAGCCTCTCGGCCATCGCCGCGGCGGTCGGCGTCACCAAGTCGACGGTCGAGTACCACGTCGACGTGCTCCGGGAGGCGGGGCTGGTGGCGGGGACGGTCGTCGCCGGGACGCGCCGGTTCGCGCCGGCGGGGACCGACGCCGAACTGGCCGGGACGTTGCGGGCGGACGCGACGGCGGCGATGCTGGAGGCAGTCGCGGCGGAGGAACCCGCCTCGGTGACGGCCGTGGCGGAGGCGACCGACCGGGCGGCATCGACGGTCTCACACCACCTCTCGCGGCTGGCGGAGCGCGGCCTCGTCGAGCGGAAGCGGGCCGGCGAAGCCGTCCTGACCTCGCTCGCGCCGGCGACACGGCGGGCGCTGGCCGACGACCCGGCGCCGGCCGACGACTGAGCGGGTCGGGCCATCACGCTCGTGTAACGGTCCGTACAGTCGTCGAACCCATCCGTGTGTTTTAATATCTGGTGTGCGACCTGAGCGTGTGATACTCTGTATAGATTCCGACACGAACGAACTGGGCCGGACAAGGGACGCTCTCGAGGCGGGGGGCTTCCGGACTCGCGGCGCCGACTCCCTGGAGGCGGCCCGGACGGAACTCGACGAGGAGTCGGTCGACTGCCTGGTCACCGAGTACGACCTCCCGGACGGGAGCGGTCTCGAATTGCTGCGGGAGAGCCGACGGACCGCGCCGGACACGGCGTGCGTCCTCTACACCGACCGGTCGCTCGAGGAGATAGACACGGCGGCGTTCGGCGATGTCATCGCGGAGTACGTCCCGAAAGGCGACCCGGACGCCGTCGACCGACTCGTCGACATCGTCGAACACAGTCTGGCCTTCAGGAGTCAGACGGCCTACCCGCTGCCCGAAAACGAGGACGCGCGGCTGGCGGCGCTGGAACGGTACGCCGAGGACCCGGCGTCGCTGTCGGCGTCGCTCGGTCGGCTGACGGAACTCGCCGCCGAACAGTTCAACGTCGACGCGGCCGCCGTCGGCCTGATAGCGAGTCACGAGGAGCGGTTCATCTCGTGTCACGGCACGTCGCTCGACAGCCTCGAACGCGAGGAGACCATCTGCACGTACGCGATTCTCGACGAGGACGTGACCGTCGTCGAGGACACCGCCGAGGACCCCCGATTCAGCGACAACGAGGAAGTCCGGGCGGCCGGCATCCGCTTTTACGCCGGTGCCCCGATGACGACGACGGACGGCCACCGGGTCGGCGTGTTCTGCCTGCACCACTCCGAGGCGCGTTCGCTGGCCGAGCGGGACCGGGAGCTACTGTCGCTGTACGCCGACGAGGCGATGGAGCAACTGGAGTTGCGGCACCGCCTCCGGGACACCGAGGGGGGACAGACCGATGGATGAGGTCCCCTACGAGTTCGACCGCCTCCCGCTGTCCGGCATCAGGCCGGGAACGACCGTCCTGCTGACCGGCCCGCGACACGAGGGCGCCCGCGAACTCGGCCTGCAACTCCTCGCGGGACCCACCGGCGAGGGCGCAATCGTCATCACGACGAACCAGCGCGCCGAGCGCATCGCCGACGACTGCGAGCGCATCGGCATCCAGGTCAGCGACGACGACACCGCCATCCTCGACTGCGTCGGCGACGAGGACGCCGAGGTGCCGGCCCGGGTCCTCCCCGTCGCCGGTCCCTCGGATCTGACCGGCATCGGGATGCGCTTCTCGGACGTCTACGTCGACTTCAGGGGCGACGACATAGAGCGGGTCCGGACCGGGCTGTTCTCGCTGTCGACGCTGCTTTCCTTCGGCGACCTCCAGACCGTCTCGCGGTTCGTCCACACGCTCGTGGGTCGCATCGACAGCGTCGACGGCCTCGGCGTGTTCCTCATCGACCCCGCGAGTCACGACGAACAGACCGTCCGGACGCTCTCGCAGTTCTGTAACGGCCGCATCGAGGTCCGCGAGACCGACGGCGATCCCGAACTCCGGAGCCGGGGCCTCCCCGAACAGCCGGACGGGTGGCTCCCGTTCACGCCGACTCCCCGGTAGCTGGACCGGGCGTGGCGACCCCGGTGGACGGCCGCCTGTCCCGTCGCTTATGCCCGCTCGCTCACAGGTCCGTCCATGGGCTCGGACGGACTCGTCGAACTGGACCAGTCGTGCTGGAAAGCGCTGGCGAAGTACAACCTCCTGCTGGCGACGCTGTTCGGCGTCCTCGCCGTCGCCGCACGGGCACACCCCGACGCCGGGACGGTGCTGGTCGTCGAGAACGCCGCCCTCTCGCTCACCTTCGGGGCCGTCCAGACGTACGCCTGGCTCTCCTCGTGACGCCGTGGCCGCGAGGCTGTGACTGCCGGACCGTCGTCCCCGTCCCGCGACCTCGCCGCCCGGCACAACGTTTATTATCTAGTTGTATTACTAGCGAATCGATGCCGAGAACCCAGTTACAGCGCGCACGCGACGGCGAGGTGACGCCCGCGATGGAGCGGGTGGCCGAACGGGAGAACCGGGAGCCGGAGTTCGTCCGCGAGCGGGTCGCTGGCGGGCAGGCGGTCGTCCCGAACAACCACGCTCACGAGGCGCTGGACCCGATGATAATCGGTCGGGACTTCTCGACGAAGGTCAACGCCAACATCGGCAACAGCGAGACGACCAGCGACGCCGACGAGGAACTGGAGAAACTCCACACCGCGGTCCACTACGGCGCGGACACGGTGATGGACCTCTCGACCGGCGAGAACCTCGACGAGATACGCGAGCGGAACGTCGCCCACTCGCCGGTGCCGCTCGGAACCGTCCCCATCTACGAGGCGGTTACCCGCGTCGACGACGTGGCCGACCTCACCCCCGAGTTGCTGCTCGAAGTCATCGAGAAGCAGGCCGAGCAGGGCGTCGACTACATGACCGTCCACGCGGGCGTGCTCGCCGAGCACCTCCCGCTGACGGACGGCCGGACGACCGGCATCGTCTCCCGCGGCGGCTCCATCCTCGCACAGTGGATGGAGGAGAACGGCGAGCAGAACCCACTCTACACTCGGTTCGAGGAGATCTGCGACATCTTCGCCGAGCACGACGTCACGTTCAGCCTCGGTGACGGCCTCCGGCCGGGGTCGCTCGCGGACGCCTCCGACGACGCCCAGTTCGCGGAACTGGACACGCTGGGCGAACTCACCCGCGTCGCGTGGAATCGCGGCGTCCAGGTGATGGTCGAGGGGCCGGGACACGTCCCGCTGGACGAGATACGGCACAATATGGAGCGCCAGCGGGAGGTCTGTGACGGCGCGCCGTTCTACGTGCTGGGACCGCTCGTCACGGACGTAGCGCCCGGCTACGACCACGTCACGAGCGCCATCGGCGCGACCGAGGCCGCCCGCCACGGCGCGGCGATGCTCTGCTACGTCACGCCGAAGGAGCACCTCGGGCTGCCGGACGCCGGGGACGTCCGCGAGGGGCTGGCCGCCTACCGCATCGCCGCCCACGCCGCCGACGTCGCCAACGGCCTGCCCGGGGCCCGCGACTGGGACGACGCCCTCTCGGAGGCACGCTACGAGTTCGACTGGCGCCGGCAGTTCGAGCTGGCGCTGGACCCCGAGCGGGCCCGCGAGTACCACGACCGGACGCTCCCCGGCGACAACTACAAGGAGGCACGCTTCTGCTCGATGTGCGGCGTCGAGTTCTGTTCGATGCGCATCGACCAGGACGCCCGCGAGGCCGACGGCGAGATGACGGACATCGAGGGCGGCACCGACCTCGGGTCGTCGCCGGCGTCCGAGACCAACCTCCCGCCCACCGGCACCCACCGGTCGGACGCGCTCGACGACGTTCCCGACGCCCACGGGACGGCGGCCGACGACGACTGACGGCACCGGGTGAGACCGCACGGAAGGGCCGACGGCTCCCGCCGGGAGTCCGGGTCACTCCCGCCGCCAATCCCGGGGCACGTACTGCTCGAAGGACGGCGTCTCGCCCGGCCCGAGCGGACGGAAAGCCCGCTTGCCGTCGATTCGGAACGACTCGATGCCGGAGCGGCCCGGTCCGGTGAGATACCCGACGTATGCCATCGCGAGCGAGTAGTTCGTGCGGTGGCGGGCGGGATTGACCGGGATGACGGCGTACTCGTTGCGGAGCAGCGACGGTGGGTCCTCGATACCGTAGTCGACGTGTGCCCGTAGCCGCTCGTCGGCAACGTTGAGGAAGGTCCCGCGGTCGGTCAGGGTGTAGGCGCCGGTGTTGGCGGCCACGAGCAGCGTCTTGCCCATGCCCTGCCCGGTCTCGGCGTACCACTTTCCACGGGGGTCGATGCCCGCCTCGGCCCACAGACGGCGCTCCCGGACGTGCGTTCCCGAGCGGTCTCCCCGGGAGACGAACGGGGCCCCGGCGTCGGCGATGGCCTCGAAGGCCGCCAGCGGCGCCTCGCCGGCTATCCCGGCCGGGTCGTCGGGCGGACCCACGACGAGGAAGTCGTTGACCATGACCGACCGGCGGTTGATGCCGTGGCCGGCCCGGAGGAACTCGTCCTCCAGCGGCCGGGCGTGGACCAAAACGACGTCGCAATCGCCGTCCCGGGCGACCTGGAGGGACGCGCCGGTGCCGCGAACGACCGCGTCCACCCCCGCGCCGAACAGTCGTTCGACCTCCGGGTTCAACTCGTCGAGGAGACCGCTGTCGTGTGCGGTCGTCGCCGTTGCGAGCGTCAGCGTCTTCCCGCGCACCGTGGCGTCGGTGTCCGCCGAGTCACTGTCGGCACAGCCGGCAATCGAGAGGGCCCCTCCGACACCGAGTACCTGAAGATACCGCCGACGGTCCATACGAGTGTAACTTTCACCGACCACAAATAAGATTTGAGAAGCCTAATTTAGTTACATCCGGGCCGTGGTGGTGATGCATTTCTCGCTCGTCGCTCGCGCGCCCGACCTGTTAAGTTCCTCGCGCGCCCTCGTCGGGTACATGCACGCGGTGAGGACGCGATGACCCCCACGGCCGACCGGCGAGTCGACGCCGACCGCCTCCGCCGTGCGGTCTACGACTCCGCGGCCGCGGAGGTAGCGACCGCGAGCGGCAACCGCCCCGAGACGTTCCCACTCAGTCCCTTCTACGACGGCGACGACGACACCGTGGTGGTCACGTCGCCGCCGGCTTTCTCGGGAAAGGTCGACTCGGTCCGCGAGAACCCGCAACTCTCCGTACTGTTCTACGACGCAGGCGAGCCGTTCCTGCTGCGAGGACGGGGTACCGTCCACGACGACGACCTCGAGGCCAACGCAGAGTACGTCCAGCAACTCATCGCCGCCGAACCCGACTCGCCGAAGAAGGACGCCTTCTCGGGTACGTCGTCGCTTCTGGAGTCCCGGATCGGCCGCTTTTTCTTCGGATGGTACGCCCTCCGCGTCGTGGTCGAGATAGAGCCGGTCGCCGTCGAGGCGGTCGACGCCGACGCCGGACGGCTCCCCGCCTGGCCCGAGCAGGGCGTCGACCCCGCCGAGGCCGGCTCCTACGATCGGCTGGCCTTCACCGTCGTCGACGGCGAGGGCTGGCCGACGACGCGGACGGTCGCCGACGTCGAACTCGACGGCGACGCCGCGCTGCTGGACGTTCCGGGGTCCGTCGAGGAGGGGCAGCCCGGCTGTCTGCTGTGTCACTGGCACACGCCCGGCGTCGAGAAACTCGGCCAGCGGCTCTTCCGGGGCCGCTGTCGGCCGGCCGGCGACCGGGTCGCCTTCGAGCCGGCGAGTAGCTTCTCGATGCGCAACGAGACGTGGCTGGACCGCCTGAAGTTCGTCGTCGAGGGCAAGCGCCGGACGCGGGCGTACTTCCGGAAGCGTTCGGGGTAGCCGGAGGCGGGGGCGGCCTACTCCAGTCGCTCGCTGTCGGCGTGTTCCCGCGCCAGCTCGACGTACTGGTCGGCGGCGTAGGCCCACGGCGACTCCTCGACTTCCTTGACCTTCTCGGCGGGAACGCCGGCGTACAGCGTCGAGGGCTCGACCTCGGTGCCCTCGGTGAGGAGGCTGTTGGCGCCGACCATCGCCTCCCTGCCGACGGTCGAGCGGTCCAGCACGGTCGCGCTCATCCCGACGAGGCCGCGCTCTCCGATTTCGGCGTTGTGGACGATGGCAGTGTGACCCACCGTCGCGTAGGGGCCGATCTCGGCGCCCTCGTGGACCACGGCGTTGTCCTGTACGTTCGCACCCTCCCGCAGGACGATCTCGCCGTGATCGCCCCGCAGCGTCACGTTGGGCCAGACGCTGGCGTCGGCCTCGAGGGTCACGTCGCCGATGACGACCGCCGCGGGATCGACGTAGGCGCTCTCGTGGATGTCGGGTTCGACGCCGTCGAAGCTACGTATCATACCGGGGGCGTCTCGCCCCGAGGTGATAACGGTGGCTGGTGACGCGTTCGCCTCGGAGAAGCGGGCCGTCGTCCGGCCGGGCAGTTGGCTCCACTGCTGACTCAGTTGAACGCGCCCTTGACCCGTCCTCGAACGGTCCCGACGAGACCCCAAACGAGGATCCAGGCGACGATAGCGACGAACGTCACCACGGTCGAGGACAGGAGTCCCAGGGGGTCCGTCAGGTCGGCCAACACCGGGAGCGCGATCAGGAGGCCACCCGCTGCGATGAGCCCTCCCGCGAGACCCTCGAGCCACATCCAGACCGCGCTACCCGGCGACTCGTTATCGCGTGGACTCCCGTTTTCCCCTCCGACCCCTGCTTCGTTTGGTGTGTGCATACATACCACGCTCCGAAAACTACATTTTCGTCCATTATAAATCCTGTGTCCGGGTCCCGATCCGGGTCGGCCCGGCCGCCCCGAGACTGAATGTCCGTCAACTTCCGGACCGCGCGCGAGGCTCGTGATTGGTTATTTCACACCTGTATCGAGAAATAATCTTCATCATCCCTGCCGTCATGGTCCGACCGTCGGATCTCGTACCTCACAGTACAAGGAGAATGGAACACGTACTAGGCGTTTATGTCGGGCGGTTTCCTCGGAGAGCCCTGCCCGGGCGAGACGGAGAGCCGTGCAACATCTGTCTCAAGGACAGTTTTAAATAGGTAGAGGCGCCTCCCACGAGTTGCAATGACACAGCACGAGGATACGTCGGCTTCGCCGGCGGATCGAGTTCTTCCAGGGCACTCTAGATAGTACCTCAGAGATCAGTGAGGCCCGGATTTTCGACACGACGCTGCGCGACGGCGAACAGTCACCCCGTACCTCGTTCTCCTACGAGGACAAACGCGAGATAGCCGCCGTCCTCGACGACATGGGTACCCACGTCATCGAGGCGGGGTTCCCGGTCAACTCCGAGGCGGAGTTCGAGGCGGTACGGGACATCGCCGAGGCCACGTCGACCACGGTCTGCGGGCTGGCCCGCGTCGTGGAGGGGGACATCGACGCCGCACTCGATTCCGGTGTCGAGATGGTGCACGTATTCTGTTCGACCAGCGACGTGCAACTGCAGGATTCGATGCACACCAGCCGAGAGGAGGCGCTGGAACGGTCCGTCGAGGCCGTCGAGCGCGTCCACGAGGCCGGTGCGACCTGCATGTTCTCGCCGATGGACGCCACGCGCACCGACGAATCGTACCTGATAGACATCATCGAGGCCGTCTCCGAGGCGGGGACGGACTGGATCAACATCCCCGACACCTGCGGGGTGGCGACGCCGCGGCGGTTCTACGACATGGTCGAGACCGTCGTCGCCCACACCGAGGCCGACGTGGACGTCCACACCCACGACGACTTCGGGCTGGCGGCCGCCAACGCCCTCTCGGGCTACGAGGCCGGCGCCGCACAGTCGCAGGTGTCGGTCAACGGCATCGGCGAACGGGCCGGCAACGCCGCCTACGAGGAGGTCGTGATGGCGCTGGAGTCGCTGTACGACGTCGACACCGGCATCAAGACCGAGCGCATCACGGAGCTTGCCCGCATCGTGGAGGGCAAAAGCGACATCGACGTGCCGGCGAACAAGCCCATCGTGGGCGACAACGCCTTCTCCCACGAGTCGGGCATCCACGCTGCCGGCGTCATCGAGAACGCCGACACCTTCGAGCCCGGCGTCATGACGCCGGAGATGGTCGGCGCCAGCCGGGAGCTGGTGCTCGGCAAGCACACCGGCACCCACTCCGTCCGCCAGCGGTTGGAGGAGGCCGGCTTCGAGCCGACCGAGGGGGAGGTCCGCGAGGTGACCCGCCGGGTCAAGGACCACGGCGCCACGAAGGAGCAGGTCACCTTCGAGCAGCTGAAGGAGTTCGCCCGCGACGTGGGCGTCCGACGCGAGGAGGTTCGCATATAGGATGCCCTCGGCGGACGGCTTTCGCCCGAGCCAGCGACAGGTGTACGGCCGACACGGACGCACGGGCAACGCTTGCAGGACGCGGAACGCTTATGATGGTTCCCCGCAGTACGAACGACGTGATGAGGGACGCGACCGCTGGACGACGCTCGTTCGCGTTCGTGACCAGCGTCGCGGCCACGATCGTAGGGGCCGCCTAGCCCCGACACCACCATTCTCGTCGCTGCGGTTCGCATCGATTTCGGACAGTTCCACCCAGACCATGTACACACGAGACACCAACCGACGGTATCGCACGACCGGTGAGTCGCCATGAGCGGCGAACCGAAACAGGCACCCGCGGAGGCCGACGCGTCCGACGCGGCCGCGACGGGGCCGACGGAGGTCGAGACGGGCGCCGACGCGGTCGTTCGCGCCCTCGAGAACGCGGGCGTCGAGCACCTCTTCGGCGTCCAGGGCGGCGCCATCATGCCCGTCTACGACGCGCTGTACAGCTCGGAGATGACCCACGTCACGATGGCCCACGAGCAGGGCGCCGCCCACGCGGCGGACGCCTACGGCATCGTCAGCGGTGACCCCGGCGTCTGTATGGCGACGTCGGGACCGGGCGCGACGAACCTCGTCACCGGGCTGGCCGACTCCAACATGGACTCGGACCCCGTCGTCGCGCTGACGGGGCAGGTGCCGACGGACTTCGTCGGCAGCGACGCCTTCCAGGAGACCGACACGGTCGGCGTCACCGGCCCCATCACGAAGGCCAACTTCTTCTCCGACGACCCGGAGTCGGTCGGCACCGACGTCGGCACCGCCTTCGCGCTGGCTAAGCGCGGCCGCCAGGGGCCGACGCTGGTCGACCTGCCGAAGGACGTGACGAAGGGCGCGGCGAGCGAGGACCCCGGCGAGCCGCGGACCCCATCGACGTACAGTCCGCCGGAGACTGCCGCCCCCGAGGCCGTCAGCGAGGCGACGGACGTCCTCGCGGCCGCCGACCGGCCAGTCATCCTGGCCGGCGGCGGCGTCATCAAGGCCGAGGCCTGCGAGGAGCTACGCGAGTTCGCGGTCGAACACGAGATTCCGGTCGTCACGACGATGCCCGCCATCGGCACGTTCCCGGAGGACCACGAACTCTCCCTGGAGATGGCCGGCATGCACGGCACCGGCTACGCCAACATGGCCATCACGATGACGGACTGCATGCTCGCGGTCGGGACGCGGTTCGACGACCGTCTGACCGGCGGCGTCGAGACGTTCGCTCCGGACGCCGAGATAATCCACGTCGACATCGACGCCGCGGAGATATCGAAGAACGTCGAGGCCGACTACCCGCTGCTCGGCGACGCGAAGGCCGTCCTCGAGCAGCTAGCGACGGCGATGCCGCGGTCCCCGGAGGCCGACGAGTGGCGCGAGCAGTGCCGGGAGTGGAAACAGGAGTACCCGATGGACTACGCCGCGCCCGAAGACGACCCCGTCAAGCCGCAGTACGTGGTCGAGGCCTTCGACAGCGCGACGGCCGACGACACCATCGTGACGACCGGCGTCGGCCAGCACCAGATGTGGGCCTGCCAGTACTGGACCTACACCGAGCCCCGGACGTGGGTCTCCTCGCACGGCCTGGGCGCGATGGGCTACGGCGTCCCCTCCGCCATCGGTGCGAAACTTGCGGCCGACGACGACCAGGAGGTCGTCTGCTTCGACGGCGACGGCTCCTTTTTGATGACGTGTCAGGGGCTTTCCGTCGCGGTCCGGGAGGAACTCGACATCACCATCGTCGTGTTGAACAACGCCGCCATCGGCATGGTCCGCCAGTGGCAGGACGCCTTCTTCGGCCAGCGCCACATGGCCTCGGAGTACCCCTGGGTGCCGGACTTCGACACGCTCGCGGAGGCGTTCGGCGCCCGCGGGTTCCGCATCGAGAGCTACGACGAGGTCGAGTCCGTCGTCGCCGAGGCCCTGGAGTACGACGGCCCCAGCGTCGTCGACGCCCACATCGACCCCGGCGAGAACGTCTACCCGATGGTGCCCAGCGGCGGCGACAACGGCCTGTTCGCCCTCGCGGAGGACCAGCTGTGAGCCGGAATCAGAACGTCCGACGGGACGGCCTGGAGGGACCGGAACCCGAGGAGCGAAAGCGGCCGGTCGGCCGCCGGAACTCACAGGGCATCCGCGTCGACCCCGAGGTCGAGGTCGAACACGAGCCCCGCCGGACCATCATCTCGGCGTACGTCGCGGACGAACCCGGCGTGCTGGCGCGGGTCTCCGGACTGTTCCACCGGCGGCAGTTCAACATCGAGTCGCTGACCGTCGGGCCGACGCAGAACGAGGGCTACTCCCGCATCACGATGGTCATCGAGGAACCCGACCCCGGCATCGAACAGGCCAAAAAGCAGCTCAACAAGCTGCTGCCGGTCGTGCACGTCCGGGAACTGGACGAGAAGCCGGTCGCCCGCGAACTGGTCATCCTGAAGGTCGACGGCGACGAGCCGGACAAGGTCCAGGCCATCACCGAGATGTACGGCGGCGAGACGCTGGACGCCGGGCCGCGGACCATCACGGTCCAGATAACCGGCGACGAGAGCAAGATAGACGACGCCCTGGACGCCTACGAGCAGTTCGGCATCCGGGAGATAGCCCGGACCGGTCAGGCGGCGCTGGCGCGCGGCGAGGCCGAGACCGCCCGGGTCGACGAGACGCACACATGAGCGCAGACATCTACTACGACGACGACGCCGACAGCACCGTACTCGACGACCGGACCGTGGCCGTCCTCGGCTACGGCAGCCAGGGCCACGCCCACGCACAGAACCTCGACGATTCGGGGGTCGACGTCGTGGTCGGCCTGCGGGAGGGCTCCAGTTCCCGGGAGGCTGCCGTCGCCGACGGTCTCGAGGTGGCGACCCCGTACGAGGCCGCCGAACGAGCCGACCTGGTGAGCGTGCTGGTGCCCGACACCGTCCAGCCGGCCGTCTACGAGACCATCGAGAGCGCGCTGGAACCCGGCGACACGCTGCAGTTCGCCCACGGGTTCAACATCCACTACGGCCAGATCGAACCCGACGAGGACGTCAACGTCACGATGGTGGCACCGAAGTCGCCGGGCCACCTGGTGCGGCGCAACTTCGAGAACGACGAGGGCACGCCCGGTCTGCTGGCGGTGTATCAGGACCCCACCGGCGAGGCCCACGACGTCGGACTCGCCTACGCGAAGGCCATCGGCTGCACGCGAGCGGGTGTCGTCGAGACGACGTTCCGCGAGGAGACCGAAACCGACCTCTTCGGCGAGCAGGCCGTCCTCTGTGGCGGCGTGACCTCGCTGGTCAAGCAGGGCTACGAGACGCTCGTCGACGCCGGCTACTCCCGGGAAATGGCCTACTTCGAGTGCCTCAACGAGCTGAAACTCATCGTCGACCTGATGTACGAGGGTGGGCTCGGCGAGATGTGGGATTCTGTCTCCGACACCGCCGAGTACGGCGGGCTCACCCGTGGCGACATGGTCGTCGACGAGCAGGCCCGTGAGAACATGGAGGAGGTGCTCGAAGCGGTACAGGACGGCACCTTCGCCCGCGAGTGGATCTCCGAGAACCAGGCGGGCCGCCCGAGCTACAAGCAGTTGCGCGCCGCCGAGAAGAACCACGACGTCGAGGACGTCGGCGAAGAGCTGCGCGGGCTGTTCGCGTGGGGAGAGGAATAACGCGATGACAGACAGCGAACCGACACGGGACAGTGACACCATGAGCCAGGACACACGCGAGACCGACCGCACCGACTACAAACCGACGCTGGGGGCGGTGAGCCACACCAACCCCTACACGGGCGAGGCCTTCGGCGACACCCAGACCTACGACCGCGGCCGGACCGTCGCCGCCGACGGCGGTGAGGCGAACGCCGAGAGCCGAACCTCGTCGGAAGCGAAAGCGTCCGACGACGAGGAGGGCCGAAACGTCGACGAGGAGACCATGGAGGACGTAGCCCACGAGCCGCCGGGCGAGACGGAGGGCGCCCAGGCGGCCTACGACCGCGGAGCAGGCCATGAGTGAGGGGACGCTGTACGACAAGGTGTGGGAGAACCACCGGGTGACGACGCTCCCGAACGGCCAGGACCAGCTGTTCGTCGGCCTGCACCTCATCCACGAGGTGACCAGTCCGCAGGCGTTCGGCATGCTGCGCGAGCGGGACATCGAGGTCGCCCGCCCGGACCTGACCCACGCGACCGTCGACCACATCGTCCCGACCGACGACCGCTCCCGTCCCTACGACAACGAGGCCGCAGAGGAGATGATGGCCGAACTGGAGGAGAACGTCCGGGCGGCCGGCATCGAACTGGACGACCCGACGACGGGCGACCAGGGCATCGTCCACGTCATCGGGCCCGAGCAGGGCCTCACACAGCCCGGCACGACCATCGTCTGTGGCGACAGCCACACCTCCACGCACGGTGCCTTCGGCGCGCTCGCGTTCGGCATCGGCACCTCACAGATCCGGGACGTGCTGGCAACCCAGACCGTCGCCATGGAGAAGAAGGACGTCCGGAAGGTCGAGGTGACGGGCGAACTCGGAAAGGGCGTCACCGCGAAGGACGTCATCCTCACCATCATCCGTCGGCTCGGCACCGACGGCGGAGTCGGCTACGTCTACGAGTACGCCGGCGAGGCCATCGAGTCACTCGGCATGGAGGGCCGGATGAGTATCTGCAACATGTCCATCGAGGGCGGCGCCCGCGCCGGCTACGTCAACCCCGACGAGACGACCTACGAGTGGCTGGCCGAGACGGACGCCTTCGCCGACGACCCCGAGCGCTTCGAGGCGCTGAAGCCCTACTGGGAGTCGGTCCGCTCGGACGACGACGCCACCTACGACGACGTCGTCACCATCGACGGGTCGGCGATCGAGCCGATGGTCACCTGGGGTACCACACCCGGTCAGGGCATCGGTATCAGCGAGGAGATTCCGGCGCCCGAGGACCTGCCGGCGGACAAGCGGGACACCGCCCGACGCGCCCAGGAGCACATGCGCGTCGAACCCGGCGAGACGATGGCCGGCTACGACATCGACGTCGCGTTCTTGGGGTCGTGTACGAACGCCCGGCTGCCGGACCTGCGGGCGGCCGCCGAGGTGGTCGCCGGCCGCGAGGTCGACGACTCCGTGCGGGCGATGGTCGTTCCCGGTAGCCAGCGCGTGAAGGCCGCCGCCGAGGCGGAGGGCCTCGACGAAATCTTCCGCGAGGCTGGCTTCGAGTGGCGCGGCGCCGGCTGTTCGATGTGTCTCGGCATGAACGACGACCAGTTGGAGGGCGACGAGGCGTCCGCTTCGTCCTCGAACCGGAACTTCGTCGGCCGGCAGGGCTCGAAGGACGGCCGGACCGTCCTGATGAGTCCCGAGATGGTCGCCGCCGCCGCGGTCACCGGCGAGGTAACCGACGTCCGCGAGTTGCCGAAGGCGGAGGTGGAGGCGTAGATGCCGGACGACATTCCGAGCGTCGAGTACGTCGCTGGCACCGGGATTCCGGTGCGCGGAAACGACATCGACACCGACCAGATCATCCCCGCGCGGTTCATGAAGGTCGTCACCTTCGACGGCCTCGGGGAGTTCGCGTTCTTCGACCAGCGGTTCCACGACGACGATACGGAGAAGGACCACCCGTTCAACGAGGAGCAGTACCAGGACGCCAACGTCATGGTCGTCAACGCCAACTTCGGCTGTGGCTCCTCGAGGGAGCACGCGCCGCAGGCGCTGGTCCGGTGGGGTATCGACGCCATCGTCGGGGAGTCCTTCGCCGAGATCTTCGCGGGCAACTGCCTCGCGCTGGGCGTCCCGACGGTCACCGCCGACGCCGACACCGTCGAGACGCTGCAGGAGTGGGTCGAGGAGAACCCCGACGGCGACCTTGAGGTCGACGTCGCCGACGAGACGGTCACCTACGGCGGCCGGACGGTCGACGTCGAGGTCGACGACGCCCAGCGGAAGGCCCTGGTGGAGGGCATCTGGGACACGACGGCGCTGATGAAGTCCAACGCCGACGCGGTCGAGCGGACCGCCGAGTCGCTGCCGTACGTCGACGCGCCCGAGGGAGGACGGGGCGGCGCCGATGACTGAGTCGGTACTGGTCGTGCCGGGCGACGGCATCGGCCAGGAGGTCGTCCCGGCAGCCGTCGACGTCCTCTCCGACGTCGCGGACCTGGAGTTCTTCCACGCCGAGGCCGGCGATCATGTGAAACGCGAGACGGGCGAGGCGCTCCCCGAGGAGACCTACCGGCGCGCCAGCGAGGCCGACGCGACGCTCTTCGGCGCAGCCGGCGAGACGGCCGCCGACGTCATCCTCCCGCTGCGGGAGGCGGTCGGCTCCTTTGCGAACGTCCGGCCTGCCCGTGCGTACCCGGGCGTCGACGCCTTGCGCCCGGAGACGGACCTCGTGTTCGTCCGGGAGAACACCGAGGGCGTCTACTCGGGCATCGAGTCGGAGGTGGCCGAGGGCGTGACGACGCTGACCCGCGTCGTCACCGAGGAGGCCTCCCGCCGCATCGCCGAGTACGGCTTCGAGTACGCCGCCGAGAACGGCTACGACGACGTGACGATAGCCCACAAGGCCAACGTGATGCGGACGACCGACGGCCAGTTCCTCGACGCTGCGAAGACCGTCGCGGGCGAACGGGGCGCCGACTACGAGGAGGCGCTGATGGACGCCCTGGCGATGCACCTCCTCCTCCGGCCCGAGGAGTACGGTGTCGTCATCTGTCCGAACCTGGCCGGCGATATGCTGTCGGACCTCGCGGCCGGTCTGGTCGGGGGACTCGGACTGCTCCCGAGCGCCAACGTCGGCGCGGAGAACGCGCTGTTCGAACCGGTTCACGGGTCGGCGCCGGACATCGCCGGTCAGGGGGTCGCAAACCCCGCGGCGACGGTACTGTCGGGGGCGATGCTGCTGGAACACCTCGGCTACGATGCGGAGGCGGCCGCCGTGCGCGGTGCCGTCGAGGGCGTGCTCGCCGAGGGCCCGCGGACGCCCGACCTGGGCGGCGACGCCTCGACCGAGGACGTCACCGCTGCGATACGCGAGCGACTGTAGTCACTCCCGATCGGCTTCGGCCGCCGCGGCCCGGACCTCCTCCCAGCGGCCGTCGGACTCGAGGTGCGCCTGGAGTTCGTCGGCGTAGGCGGCGACCATCGACTCGGCCGCCTCGAGTTTCTCCTCCTCGACGCCGTCGTCGCTGCCGCCGTCGCCGATACCGAGTGCGTCCAGCAGCGAGTCGACGATGCCGCCACCACCGCCGGCGTCGGACTCCTGGGGCTGTCCCATCGGTCCCATGTTTGCGACCTTCTCCAGTTCCGGCAACACGCTCGGTAAATCGGAAGTGTCGGCGACGAGTTCGGCGGCCTCGCCGTCGTCGGGGTTCTCGATTTCGAAACTCGTCGCCGTCATGATGAGGCCCCACTCCTGCCGCGAGAACGGGGAGTTGTCCACCTGCGTGGAGAACTCGTCGTCGACGGTCATCCGGTCGCCGACGATCATGTCCTGCCAGTCGCTCATGGCACGCCGTACGGACTCGCGGGTATAAAAGTCCGAGGCGAGCGAACTACTCCTCCGTCTCGGCGGGGGGAGCGAGGTACTCGTCGCCCCACTCGCGCATCGAGACGATGACCGGTTCCAGCGACGTCCCGAACTCGGTCAGGGAGTACTCGACGCGGACCGGCTTCTCGTTGACTATCTCCCGGTCGACGATATCGTTTTCCTCCAGGTCGTCCAGCGAATCCGACAGCACCTTGCTCGAGATGCCGTCGACGTCCCGCTTCAGCGCGTTGAACCCCAGCGGGCCGTTGTTCAGGAGGCGGTGGACGATGACCGGGTGCCACTTCTTGCCGATGAGCGACGACGTCGTGGTGATCGGGCACCACTCCTCGCCGGCACACCAGACTTCCTTTCGCTGCTTGCTCATGCTCGTCGGTTCGGCCTCGTCGATCTTATAGTTACTTCCCCTCACTGGGTTGTGTCTAGTCACCTATGGCTGCTCCCCCGTCCACGACCGATGTCCGGCACACGACCGCGCGTCAGACGCTGGCCTCGCGGGTCACGTAGAGGTCCGACTGTATCCAGGCGCCCTCGCAGTCGCGGTCGTATATCAGCCACTCGCCGTCGCCGGTGTCGACGTCCCGGAACCGTTCGAGCGGCGTCGCGTCGACGCCGACCGTCGGGCAGTCGCCGTCCGGACAGAGTGATTTCGTCGTCATACTTGGTCACCACACACCTTCCGGTTACTCCTGGTAATCAATAAGCCCTCCCGAACCGGGGGGTAAGTCGGTGAGCGGTTGGTAACCCCGACGCCGACCCGAGAGCGAGGCGCGGACAGGTGTGCCCCCGTCGCGCACGGGCAGGGACGGTTTATGCCGTCGGGGACGGAACCGTCGGCCGTGTCGCCGACGCTCACGCCGGTTCTGGCCGGTGCCGTCTTCGTCGTGGTCCTCGTCGCTGGTGCGCTCAACGGCGTCGCTGGCTTCGGGTTCGCTCTCGTGGGGACGATGGCGCTGGCGACGGTCGTCGACCCCGCGACGGCCGTCGTGTTCATGATTCTCCCCATCCTCTCGGTGAACCTCGCCCTGGTCCGTGAGCTTTCGGTCGCGCAGTTGCGGACCTGCGGTCGCCGGTTCGGGCCGCTGGTGGCGGCGGCGCTGGTCGGGACCGTCGTCGGTCTCCTGGCGCTGGACGTCGTCCCGACCGGGCCGCTCCGGGTGGGTCTCGGCGTCGTCTCGCTGGCCTTCGTCGTCAACGCCCAGGAAGCGGTCACGGTGCCGGGGGTGGAACGGGCCAAGGAGGGCTGTTTCGTGGAGTCGACGCCCGCGATGGTCGCCGTTGGCGGCCTCTCGGGGGTGCTTTTCGGCGGAACCAACGTCGGCGTCCAGTTCATCGCCTACGTCCGCAGTTGCGACCTCTCGCACGGCCTGTTCGTCGGCGTCGTCGCCATGGTGTTTCTGGGTCTCAACGGCGTTCGCGTCCTCGCGGCGGGGGCGCTGGGGCTGTATCCGAACGCGACGGTCTTTCTGGCCTCGGCCGCGGCGGCCCTGCCGGCCGTCGCCGGCGTCGCGGTCGGCAGCCGCCTCCGGGACGCCGTGAGCGAGCGCCGTCGCCGGGCGGCCGTTTTGGGTCTCCTGACGGTCGTCGGCGTCCGACTCGTGCTCGGCGGGCTGGGTATTGTCTGAACCGCCCGTCTACGGGACGACGACGAGGGACCCGGTCGCCGCGGCGACGACGAGCAGGTAGAACACCGTCCCGAGCGCCGCGCTGACGACGACGACGCGGTCCGGGTCGCGCCGGGGCAGCGTGTGCCGGACGTACGGAACGTCCGTCAGTTCCGGGCGGGTGAGCAGGCGGTTCATCAGGACGCCGAAGGCCGCGACGACCACCGGGCCGACGAGGAGGCTGTTGACGACCGCCATCAGCGAGGCGGTCGTCGCCTCGGTGAGCGAGAGCGTCGCCACGGGACCGACGGTCGCCGCCGGGGCCGGCAGTGTCGTCAGAAGGCCGCCGTACTTCGCGTAGGCGAAGAGTCCCGATCCGACCAGGATGGCGAGGAACTTGACCCGGGTTCCCGCCCGCCGCGACAGCGGGCGCGGGGCGACGAACAGCCCCACGAGGAAGACGGCGTTCATACCGAGCCAGGGTCCGAGGTCCTGCAGCGCCAGCGGTAGCCCGGTCGCCAGGATGCCCACGGTGAACCAGTCGAGGCTCAGGTGGCGGGTGCTCGGACAGGACCCCGAGAGCACCTCCTGGCGGTGGACCGGATGCGCCAGGTGGAAACTCGCTCGCAACAGGAGGAACGTCGGGACGACGAGCAGGTACGCGTAGAGGCGGACGAGGAGGCCGGCCGTCGACCCGACGCTGCCGAGGACGACGGCCGTCGAGAAGTCGACGACGCCGTTGACGAACCAGAAGGTCAGAATCGAGGGCGCAAAGAGGCAGGTGTTCAGGACAGCGGTCAGGTGCCCGCTGGAGAACTCGAACTCCTGGGAGAGCAACTCGGCGAACGCCGACGCCAGGTTCGAGCCGACCTCGAAGACTCGTCTACCTTCTCCGGCCTCCGACTCCGTTCCCATCACCGGTTACTTCGCGTGCTCGTTTTTTCAATCCCCGTCGGTCTGGCATCGCGGACGAACACCGGCGGACGGCACTGTCGACGCCGCTATTTCGGCTCGTCGCTCCGGCCGGGGACCCCGCGGCCCTGGTAGAAGTCCCCACCCCAGTGGCTGATCCAGATGTCCTGATTAGCGAGGTACAGCGCCCCTTCTGTGTCGAAGGTGCGGTCGGCCACTGACCACTCGTCGGCGCCGGTGTCGTACTCGACTGCGGCGTTGTAGACGGCTGCCTGTCCGAACTCGCCGCCGGCCGCCGGCGGGAGCGGCAGCGTGTACTCGGCGCTCTCGTCGCGGGACTGTGGTCGCTCGGCCCGCTGGAGCCGCCCCCGGTTGAACGTCTGGTTGAAGAACGAGGCGTAGTTCTCCTGGACGTCCATCTCCAGGAGGAAGTTCGCGGCATTGATACCGCCGGTGATGTCGCCAGCGTCCCGGGCCGTGATGGTGTAGGTGTCGTCGCCGGTGCCGGAGGCGTAGACGCCGGCCTCCTCGTCCCAGAGGTCGTCGGTGAGGTAGCCGAGGACGGACTCGGCGGTGTCGGCGTGGTCGACCCCGTCGAGTTCGGAGGCCCACAGCAGGCCCTGCCCGACGACGCCCTGGGTCGCCGCCTGGTTGTCGGCGCCGTTCTCGACGCGGCCGTCGCCCGCGAGGTTCGACTCGACGGCCTCTGCGAGGTCGTTGGCGTACTCGCCGGCCCGCGCCTCGAGTTCGGAGTCGCCCGCGTGGGTGCCGTACCAGCCGACAGCACCGAGCATCAGGCCGAGACTCCGGGTCGACTCCATCCCGACGATGTCGCTCGGTCCGAACAACCCCATCGTCGTCTGTGCCATCCCGTCGGTGAGTTGCTGTATCTTCCCCGGCGGGATGAGCGGCTCGGGATTGACGTAGCCGAACCACTCGCCCTGCGCGAGGCTTGTCAGATCCGAGAGGAACCACAGCATCGCGGCGTGGTGGTGGGGGCGGGAGGTCTCGTCGACGACCGCCCCCTCGCTCGGCCGGAAGCCCGAGACCAGGCGGAGGCTGTCGCCCTTCGTGAGAGCGCCGTTGCCCTCGGGCCCGCCCGCGACGAGCGTCGCGCGGATGCCGATCTGGGCCAGCGTCGTCAGCACCTCCGAGCGGAACTGCGCGGCCATCTCGGGTGGCAGCGCCTCGAAGTGGTTCTCGAAGTTCTTCGCCCAGGTGACGCCCTTCAGGTGCGTCCACGCCAGCGAGGAGGGGCTGACCACGCCCGAGGACTTCGATTTATCCCACTGCAGCGTCGAGGCGTCGGGCCGACCGTCCTCGCCGGACAGCACCGGCTGCTCGGTGAAGGCCGGGTCGCCCTCGGTGAAGGCGGCCATGTTGAGGTTGGGGTTCTTTACCGGCGGTTCGTCGGTGTCGGCAGCCTCGAGCATCTTCGGGAACCGCTCCTCGAAGGCCTGCTGCTGTTGCTCGTTGTGCGGGAACAGCACGCCGTTGGCGCTCATCGCGATGTTGGTACTCATGTTGTACAGGGAGTACCAGTAGGAGTCCCAGGTGGCGTCTATCCAGGTGTAGCCGGTCGAGGCCTGCCCGCCGCTGACGCCGGCCAGCTCCAGCAGCCGTGAGAGGTTCTCGGCGGCCGAGGAGCTCTCGAGGTTCTCCGGTGGTTCCGTTCCGGGGCCGCCGGCCGGCTCCTCGACGACGACGAGCCCGACCATCCCGAGCCCCTCGTGGGGCGTGCAGTAGTAGTTGTAGACGCCGGTTTCGGAGACGGTGTGCTCGAAGGTGTCGCCCTCGCTCATCACGCCGGAGTCGAACGCCTCGGCGCCGGACGGCACCCGGTTCGGCTTGTCGTTGCCGGAGTGGTAGGCCGTCACCGAGTGGCTGCCGGAGATGTCCTCAAAGGTGACCGTGCTTCCCGACTCGACCCAGGCGACAGCCGGCGAGAAGACGAACTGGCCGGCGCCCCGGTCCTCCTCCAGCGACAGCGCCTCCACGGTCGCCGAGGACTGGAGGTCATCGGGACCGCCGAGCACGTCGGCGCCCGGCGTCGAGTCCCCGGCGTCGGTCGCCGTCGGGTCGTCACCGGAGGTGTCGGTGGGATTCACCTGGTCGTCCTGTCCACCGGAACAGCCTGCGAGTGCCGCGGCGGCCGTTACGCCGCCGAGGTGGAGCAGCGTTCGTCTATTGTAGTTGGACATTGGTGACGGCCGACCGTTTCTTTCGCTACGTATTTACTCTAAGCCAACCCCCCGGTAACGACGTAACCGGCAAGTAATTCCGTGAGTTCGTCGAAACCCCGACTACGCCAGCAACTCGACGGCGAGGACGATGCCGCCGACGACGCCGAAGACGACGCCGAGACCCGTCTCCATGAGGTCCTCGGGCAGGTACTTCCCGACGCGGGTGCCGACGGTGCCGCCGACGAGGACGCCCGGCACCGACCAGGCGACGACGTACCAGACGGGCGTCGCGCTCAGGGCGTGGATGGCCGCGCCGACGGCGGCGGTGATGGCCAGCACGAACACGCTGGTCGCGATAGCCACTCGCGGCGGGAGTCGACACCGGACGACCAGCTGTGTGGTGACGATTTCGGGGAGACCCGCGCTGATGAGGCCGGTGACGAAGCCGCCGAGTCCCGACAGCGCGACGCCCGGGGCCCGCCAGCACGTCGTGTACCGGTAGACCTCGCCGTCGGCGGCCTCGACGACCGTCTCGGGGTTCCCCTGGGCCCGCTCGCGGAGGTACTCGCCCTCGCTCTCGCCGGGTTCGCACTCCTCCGCCGAGGGGTACAGCGCCAGGAACCCGCCGAGCGCGAGCAGTCCGACCCCGAAGGCGAGTTTCAGGAGCGTCGGGTCGACGCGGTGGGCGGCGAAGGCGCCGACGACGATGGCCGGGACCGACCCCAGAAGTAGCCACTTCGCGGTCGCGTAGTCGACCACGCCCTGTCTGACGTAGTTTGCCAGGCCGTTGCCCATCCCGAACACCTCGGTCAGGAGTCCCGCGCCGATGGCCTGGGCCGGCGTCAGCCCAACGACGAGCATGAAGAAGGGGCTGAAGAACAGCGCCCCCGAGACGCCGGCCGCGAGAGCGACGAAGGAGAAGGCGACCGAGGCCGGGAATATCCACCAGTGGTCGAGGAACTGCGCCGCCGAGAAGGGGAGCGCGACCTGGACGGCAGGCGCCGAGAGCGACCCCGCCCCGACGGTGCCGCTTGCGACGCCGACGGCGGCCAGCGCCGACCCAACGAGGACCCCAGCGAGGACGCGGCGGTACGGGCGACTACCCATCGACACCCCTCCCGGAGCGTCGCGCGACCAGTATAGTTACCATACGTAACCCTGCGACGGCGACCACAATAAGCGTACAACAGAGCGACGGGTAACCCGGTTACCGAGCGGTTACTGCGGCTCTCGGCCGTCGTCGCGCTGAACGGTCACACGACCGCGAACGTGGTTTCATTGCCGTGCAGCGAATGGGTAGAGTATGGAGGAGTACGACTTCCTCGTCGTCGGTTCGGGGTCGGGACTGGACGTGGCGAACGCGGCGGTCAACCGCGAGAAATCCGTCGCCATCGTCGAGAAGGGCCCGCTCGGCGGCACCTGCCTGAACCGCGGCTGTATCCCCTCGAAGATGCTCCTGTACCACGCCGAGGTGCTGGAGACCGTCGAGCGCGCCGACGAGTTCGGCATCCACGCGACGGTCGAGGACGTCGAGTTCGCCGACATCGTCCGGGAGGTCAACGAGGAGGTCTCGGCCGACGCCGACTCCATCCGCCGGGGGCTGCAGTCGTCACCGAAACACGACCTCTACGAGGGGGAGGCCCGCTTCGTCGACGACCGGACCGTCGAGGTGTCGGGCGGGGCCGACGACGGCGCCCGGGTTCGCGGCGAGACCGTCCTCGTCGCGGCCGGCACGCGCCCGGCCGTCCCCGACATCGACGGCATCGGGTCGGTCGACTACCTGACGAGCACGGAGGCCCTGCAACTGACTGAACCGCCGGAGCACCTCCTCGTCGTCGGCGGCGGCTACATCGCGGCCGAACTCGCGCACTTCTTCGGCACCTTCGGCAGCGACGTCACCATCGTCGGGCGCCGGCCGGACCTGCTGCCGGAGGCCGACGACGAGGTCGCGGCGGCCTTCACCGACCGCTACGCCGAGCGGTTCGACGTGTATACGGGCTACGAGGCGGTCGCCGCCGAGCAGTCCGGCGACACCGTGACCGTCGAGGCCCGCCCCTACGCCGAGGCCGGGAGCGTCCGGACGCCCGCCGGCGGGGGCGACATCGAGGCGGCCGACCGCGTCGAGGTCACCGGCGATACGTTGCTCCTGGCGGCCGGGCGCGTGCCCAACACCGACACGTTGAACGTGGCAGCGGCGGGCGTCGAGACGGACGCCCAGGGGTTCGTCGAGACCGACGAGTACCTCCGGACCACCACCGACGGCGTCTGGGCGCTCGGCGACATCGTCGGCGAGTACCTGCTGAAACACAGCGCCAACCACGAGGCCCGTGCGGTCGTCCGGAATTGCTTCGGCGACGAGATGGAACCGGTCGACTACTCGGCGATGCCCTTTGCGGTCTTCGCCTCCCCGGAGGTCGCCGGCGTCGGCGCCCGAGAGTCCGAGTTGCGGGCCGACGGCGTCCAGTACGCCACCCGGACGTACCCCTACGAGGAGACCGCCCGCGGCAGCGCGATGAAGGTCGAGGGGTTCGTCAAGGTCATCGTCGACCTCGATGGCGGGATCCTCGGCTGTCACATCGTCGGACCCGACGCCTCGACCCTGATCGAGGAGGTCGTCGTCGCCATGACGGCCGGGTCGGGCACCGTCCGGGACATCCGGGCGTCGATACACGTCCACCCGGCGCTGTCGGAGGTCGTCCAGCGGGCCTTCGCCGGTCGGTTCAGCCGGCCCGACGACCACGACCACCACCACTGACGGGGGCCGCGACGGTTCCGGTGTTCGGTCCCCACCGTGCACGACCGGGCCGTCTTTATTCCCCGGTTGGCCGTACGCGGGGTCGCAATGACGAAAGCTGCAATCGTAATCCTGGCAGGAACCGACGGCCACGAGAACCTCGGTCGACTCGTCAACGGTCTCGAGACGGCCCGGGAGTTCGTCGAGGCGGGCGACGACGTCGAGGTAATCTTCGACGGCGCGGGCACCCAGTGGGTCGAACGGCTGGAGGACCCCGACAGCGACCAGCACGACCTCTACGCGGCGGTGAGAGACGATGTCGGCGTCTGTGACTACTGTTCCGGCGCCTTCGGCGTCGAGGAGGCGGTCGACGACGCCGGAGTCGTCACGCTCGACGAACACGGTGGCCACCCCAGCATCCGGTCGCTCGTCGAAGACGGCTACGAGGTCATCACGTACTGAGTCCCGGGGCGGGCGGAACCGTCCCGTCGGGGTCGCCGGAGCATACAAGACGCCGGCGGGCGACCCGACTGGTCGTGGAGCCGAACGCCTTCGAGACGCCGGGCGGGGTCGAACTGACGGCGGTGACGGCCGAGGAGATGCGTGCCGTCGACCGGGTCGCCACCGAGACGGTCGGTCTGCCGCTGCTGTCGATGATGGAGAACGCGGGCCGGAACCTGGCCGGCGTCGTCGAAAAGCGCCGCGAGGGTCGCCGCGTCGTCGTCTTCGCCGGCGGCGGCGGCAACGGCGGTGGCGGTCTCGCCTGCGCTCGCCACCTCCACAACTGCGGCGTTCCCGTCGCCGTCGTCCTCGACCGCGACCCGGCGTCGCTCTCGGGAGCGACGGCCACACAGCACCGGGTTCTGGACGCGATGGAGGTGCCGGTCCGGCGTGCCGACGACGACCGCGACGCCGGGGTCGTCGCCGTCGACGCGCTCGTCGGGTACGGTCTCACCGAGGCGCTACGGGGACGCGCCGCGGAACTCGCCGTGGCGTGCAACGACGCAGCGACGGTCGTCTCGCTGGACGTGCCGACCGGCGTGAACGCGACGACGGGGGAGGTCCCCGGCCCGGCCGTCGAAGCCGACGCGACGCTGACGCTGGCGCTCCCGAAGACGGGGCTGGGACCGAACGCGGGCGACCTCCTGCTCGGGGACATCGGGATTCCGGCGGCGGTCTACGAGGAACTCGACGTGCAGTACCGCAATCCGTTCGAGGAGTACGTCGTCCGAATTCGCCGAACCGAGGAGGGATGAGACCGGACCGGGCGACCCCCGGACCCGGCGGTCGCGGCGGTGTTCACTCCGCCCGGCCGGCCAGCGGCGCGGTGGCGTCCCCACGGGCGCGTTCCAGGGCGTCGAGTCGGTCCGAAACGCTCTCGACCGCCGCGCCGTCCGAGACCGGCGCGACCGCCACCAGTTCGTCGCCGCGGTACGTCGCAAGCGCGATGGCCGGAAACCGGATGCCGCTGCAGTCGGTCCCGTCGATGGTCTCGGCGCCTTCGACGTGCTCGAAGAACGGCTTCAGGGAGCGGCCGGTCCGGTCGGCCCACCGCTCGAAGGCCGCCAGACGGCCGAGGAGGAACCGGCCCGGTTCGGTGTCGGCGGTTGCGGTCCCCGGACAGACCTGTTTGCCGGTGACGTGGACCGTCAGGTCGTCGACGACGCCGTCGGCTTCGAGTCGCTGGAGTCGCTCGACGACCACCTCCTCGCCGAAGCGGGAGCCGCTCGGGGCCAGAGAACGGACGAACAACTCGACGCGCAGGGGTGGTTCTGTCAGAGTCATGGTGGACGGTCGGACGTGCTGATACTCCACGGCCAGCAGAATATAGGTTCGCTAACGTCGGAGTTCGTGACTTACCGATCGCTCATCGTCGGGCGGCGGAATGTCGGGCGACCCGGCGAGAGCCGACCCACTCCTCGGCGATCCCGAAGGTGGCCGCTACCGGTCGGCGAGAAACGCCTCGGCTCGGCGCTCGCCGAGGGCCAGCAGTTCGTCGATGAACGCCGGCGAGCGGTCGGCCTTCGTCGAGCAGTGGAACTGCTCGCCCATCTCGATGCGGTGGACGCTCGCTTTCGTGAACTCCGATTCGGGGAGATAGCCCGCGTCGATCCAGTCGTTGACCCGCTCGATGAAGCCTATCTCCTGGTTCAGGGAGATGTTCCCGGCGAGTTCGTTCCGCCGGTCGGATATCTCCTCGTTGGTCTTCGGAAGGTCCGACCGCTGCTGTGGGTTTATCTGGACGACCCACAGCTCCTCGGGTTTCCGGCCGCCGTCGCCCCGCATCAGGTCCTTGACCGGCGGGTTCTGGCTGAAGAGCCCGTCCCAGTGGTAGTGGCCGTGTATCTCGACGGCCCGGAACAGTTCGGGGATAGCGGCCGAGGCCAGCACCGCGTCGGCGGTTACCTCCTCGTCGACGAACGTCTCGAACTCGCCGGCGTTGACGTTGACCGTCCCGACGACGAGCGACGGCCGTTCCGGGTCACCGCACAGCGCCCGGATCGTCTCGAAGTCGACGTGCCGTTCGACGAGCGCCCGGAACTCCGATTCGGCCCACGCCGTGGCGGGCAGGAGGTACGGACTCACCGTCGGCACCGGGAGGCCGCTCGTCTCGACGCGCCGGGTCCAGACCGCCGTCGCGTTCGTCACCCGGTCGATGGGGTCGTCGGCGGCGACGTCCTCCCAGACCGCGTCCAGCAACTCGACGGCGCGCTCGCGGCCCTCGGTCGCCAGCCCGTACCACGCCGCGACGGCGTTGAGCGCGCCGCCCGACGTCCCCGAGAGACCGACGAGTTCGTCCTCGTCGTCCCAGTTTTCGAAGACGTGTCTGAGGAAGCCGGCCGTGAAGGCGGTGTGGCTCCCGCCGCCCTGGCAGGCGATTGCGACCCTACTCATAGGTGGTGGTGTAGCCGCCGTCGAACAGCAGGTCGCTCCCGTTGAGGTGGCGGGCGTGCGAGGAGAAGCCGAACACGAAGAGGTTGGCCACCTCGGCCGGCGTCATCATCTCCTTCGTTCGGGCCTGTCCCAGCATGACGTCCTCGACGACCTCCGCTTCGGTAATGTCGCGCTCGGCGGCGGTGTCGGCTATCTGGTCGACCATCAGTGGCGTCAGCACGTAGCCGACACTGACGGAAAAACCCCGGAGCGTTCCGTCGCCCTCCGCGGCGATGGCCCGGGTGAGACCGGTCAGTCCGTGTTTGACGGTGATGTAGGCCGGCTTGTCCCGCGTGGCGTAGTGGCCGTGAACCGACGACATGTTGCCGATGGCGCCGACGCCGTCCTCGGTCGCCCGGACGTGCGGCATCACGAGTTTCGACAGTAGGAACGGCGCTCGAAGCATCAGGTCCCCCATGAGGTCGTATCGCTCCATCGGGAACTCGGCGAGGGAGGCGATGTGCTGCATCCCGGCGACGTTGGCGAGGTACCGGATTTGCCCCTCCTCGCTTGCTGCCTCGACCGCGGCCTCGCACTCGTCGTCGTCGGTCAGGTCGGTCGGCGCGGCGACGACCCGCCCGTCGGCGTCGAAGGACTCGGCCGTGGTAGCTACCTCCTCGAGGCCGTCCTCGTCGACGTCGAGGCCGACGACGGTGAGGCCGTTGACCGCCAGCGCGATGGTCGTCGCCCGCCCGATACCCGACGCCGCGCCCGTCACGAGTGCGACGTTCTCCCTGCCGAACCGCTCGTCGTCGATTCGGAGGACGTCCCCCTCGGTCAGTTCGGGCGCCGAGGTCGATTCGTCCGTCGATTCCGGTTTCGTCGTGTCTGTGGGCATGTGTCAGGAGTCTTGGAGGGGGTTCGGACGCTTTCCATCCCGCGGGTGGTTCCGTTACAGTTCGGCGGCCGCGTCGGCGAAGGCAGCCGCGACGACCTTGTTCATCGAGGGGTGGACGTGGATGGTGTCGGCGACGTCGGCGACCGAGAGACCGTGTCGGACCGCGAGCGTCGCCTCGTGGACCAGCATCGACGCCTCGTGACCGAGGAGGTGCGTCCCGAGCACCTCGCCGTCGGGGGCGGCCAGCACCTTCACCAGCCCCTCGTCCAGTTTCAGCGCGCGGCCCATCGCTGTGTCGGCGTACTCGGCCCGACCGACCACGTAGTCGGTGCCCGCCTCTTGTAGTTGCGATTCCGTCCTCCCGACGCCCGCGACCTGCGGTTCCGTGAAGACGGCGTGGGAGATGCCGCGGTAGTCGACGGTCCGGTCGCCGCCGAGGAGGTTCTCGGCGACCACCTCGACCTCGTGGTCGGCGGCGTGTTTGAACGGGTGCTGACCGATGACGTCGCCAGCAGCGTAGACGCCGTCGACGCTCGTTTCGAGGCGGTCGTCGACCTCGACGAAGCCACGGTCGTCGGTCTCGATGGCGGTGTTCTCGATGCCGATGCGGTCGGTGTTCGGCCGGCGACCCAGCGCCACGAGCAGTTCGTCACCGGCCACCTCGACGACCTCGCCGTCGGCGGACTCGGCGGTGGCGGTGACCGTGCCGTCGGTCTCTTCGACCCCGGTCACCCGGTAGCCGGTGTAGGCGTCGTGGCGCCGTTCGGCGACGGCGGTGAATCGCTCGGCGATTTCGCCATCTTCCCGCGGCAGCAGCGTCTCCTCCATCTCGAGTAGTGCGACCTCCGTCCCGAGGGCGTCGAAGTAGTAGCCGAGTTCGGCGGCGATGTAGCCGCCGCCGAGAACGACCAGCCGTTCGGGCGGGTGTCGTAGCCGCAGCGCGTCGTCGCTGGTGAGGTAGTCGACCGACGCGATGCCGTCGATGGCGTCGATGACGAGCGGTCGCGTCCCCGCGGCGACGAGGAGTTCGTCGGCGGTGTATTCGGTGCCGCCGGCCCGGACGGTCCGGTCGTCGACGAACTCGCCCTCGGCGTTGACGAAGGTGAGGTTCTCCTCGCTTCGTTTCGCGTCGGCCATCCCCTCGGCGACGCCGCCGAGCGTGCCGTGAACCTCCTCGACGATGGTCTCGGTGTCGACCCCGCGCACCGCTGCGTCGACGTGGAATCGGTCGGCGTCTCTGACGGCGTTGACGCGGTCGGCGTGGGCGATCAGCATCTTCGAGGGGTTACAGCCGCGGTTCAGACAGGTACCGCCCAGCGGACCCTTCTCGACGAGGACGGTCTCCTTGCCTGCTGCCGCGGCCGCCGAGGCGACCTTGTTGGCGGCGCCGCCGCCGAAGACGAGCACGTCGACCGACACCGGGTCCGTCGTCGTCCTTGCCGTGGCACCGTCGCGAGAGCCTGATTCGGACATGTACAGTTATCAGGTAACGTCAAGTAACCATAAGCGCTAGGTAAGGGTGGACACACTGGGTTACCCCGGACTCACCGGGCGGCAAAACGCCACGGGAACCGCCCAACCGACCCACCGGTGTCCGGTAACGGACTCAGTTCCGGTAGACGCAGTGGAAGCCGGCGACCCGCTGGTAGAAGGCTGGAATCACCTCGGTTCGGAGGTCCGCGTCCGGGTCCGCCGCGAACGCCTCCCGCGTCCGGGCGCGGGCGTCCTCGATTGCGGTCCCGACGTGGGGCGGGACCCCGCTGTCGTCCGTGGCGCCGATGTAACTCCAGACGAACGCCGTCTCCAGACGGTCGAAGAACCGCTCCGTCGGTGCGAACTCGGCCGTCCCGCCGTCGACCAGGCGGTAGTACGTCTCCCGGATGAGCCGTCGGCCATCGCCGAGTCCGTGATCGGAGAACGAGGTCGTCGTCGTGCAGTCGTCGGTCCGCTCGTCGTCGGTGCCGTTCCGTGTGCTCACGTCGGTACGTCGTTCCGATTACTATATGTAACCTGTATCGTCGTGCGAAAAATTCGCACGACCGGCACCGACACGCCGATTACCGAGACGTAACCGAGTAACCTATCACTCTCCTAACCTTTAATGGTTACTCCTCACAACCAGGTAAGTGTCCGTTAGCTTCCGGCCGGCGTCGGTCGGAGGCTCTCCGACGGAGGTACCCGAGAATGGTCACGATACTCAGCGGCCTGATAGGCGGATTGCTCGCAACCATCGTCATGACGGTGTTCATGATGGCGCTCGGCGACGACTCGCCGCCGCCGACGGCGGCGCTGTGGGCGAAGTACGTCGGCGACGGCCCGGCGGACGACTACGTGATGCCCGGGATGGTGCTGCACCTGCTGTACGGGGTCGGCGCGGGGGCGGTCTTCGTCCTCGCCGTGCCCGCAATCGGGTTCGGACTGGACGGGGTGGTCGCCGCGGTCGCGGCCGGCGTCGTCTTCGCCCTCGTGCTGACCGTCGTCGGGATGGTCTTCTGGATGAACGTCGTCCTCGCGATGGACGCCGCACCGAAGACGATGGCGATGTTCGGCGTCTTCCACCTCGTCTACGGGGTCGTCCTCGGCGGGGTCGTCGGCGCGGGCGTGCTGGGCTGAGTGCTCGGTTCCGGCTCGGGGTCGAAACGCAGGCGTTCGAGCGTTTTCGAGGTGGAGCCTCCGGCCTCAAGGAGCGACCGAAGCGTAGCGAAGGGAGCGAGTAGGCCGGAGAGGAAACCGACATGGTACGACACAACCAGCATACGGCGACCGACTCCCGAATATTTAAGTACCGTCGGGTGTTCTCTGAAGTCATGGAGGTGCGTCGAACCGCCGCCGTGAAGCTTGCCGTTTCCAACGAGCAACGCGACGCACTCCACCGAACCGCCGAACAATACCCGTACTGCGCGAACCGAACCGCCGACTACTGTTGGTCCGGCACCTCGTTCACCGAGTGCAAGACCAACAAGCGGCAGGTGCGGGACGCGCTCTACTCCGAACTTCGAGAGGAGACAGACCTACAGGCACAATTCGTCCAAGCCGCCATCCGACGCGCCGTCGAAGCCATCAAATCGTGTGTCGGACGCTGGAAGAAGGGACAGCGCGTCTCTTGCCCCACGTTCACCGCCGAAACGATGGACTACGACACGCGGAGCGCGACCTTCTACCGCAACAAGGTGTCGCTGTCAACCGTTGAGGGGCGAATCGAACCCTCGTTCGTTCTCCCGGCAGACAGCCCGACGCCCCACGAACGGTACGTACTCTCCGAGGACTACGAGTTCCGAGAGAGTACGCTTCGGTACGACGCGGCAACCGACGAGTTCTACCTCAACATCTCGACGCGGCGGGTAGACGGCGACGCAGAGGTTTCGGCAGATACCGGGCACCCCGACCAAACGGTCCTCGGTATCGACCTCGGGGTCAACAGCCTTGCCGTCTCATCGACCGGCTTGTTCTGGCAGGGAGACGAATACGACCACTGGTGCCGCGAGTTCGAGAAGCGGCGTGGTGAGATGCAACAGCGCGGCACTCAATCCGCGCACAACGCTTTGCTCCGACTCGGGAAGCGTGAAAGAGCATGGCGGAAACAGTACATCCACACGGTCGCTAACGAACTTGTCGCGGAAGCCGTCAAACACGACTGCGATGTAATCGCGTTCGAGGAGTTGACAGATATTCGAGAGCGGCTACCGCAAGCGGAGTGGCACCACGTCTGGGCATTCCGCAGGCTGTTCGAGTACGTCTCCTACAAAGCGCCCGAACAGGGGATCTCCGTGGAGCAAGTCGAACCGAACCACACGTCTCAACGCTGTTCTCGGACGGATTGTGGGTTCACGCACGAGGACAACCGCCGCGGAGAACAGTTCTGTTGCCAGAAGTGCGGCTACGAGGTGAACGCGGATTACAACGGTGCGAAGAATATCGGGCTACGGTACGCCCGAAAGCGGACACACAGACTCCGTTCCTCGCCCAAGTCGGGGAGCGGAGACGCAGAAGTAGACCTGCGTGTGAATGGTGGGACGTTGAACGGCGAGAGTCACCGGCCTATTGCTGGTGACTGATTGCCGGGAGTCCACATCAAAGCCCCACCCTCAAGGACCGAGGCGCGTATGCGCCGAGGGAGTAGGGTGGGGTAGTTTACAAGGCGTCGGTCGTCACGTCGACGTCGGCGTGTAGCGACTCCTTGAGGGAGTCGTGGACGTGGCAGATGTCCTCACCGAGTTCGAGGAGTTCCGCCACCTCGTCGTCGTCGAGGTCGGCCTCGATGTGCATCTGGAAGCTGATCGAGGTGAGGTCGTCGTCGTCGTTCAGGTCGGCCTCGGCGGCCGTCTCGACCTTCCCGAGTTCGACATCGAGTTCGCGCTGGGCGCCGGCGCGGCAGGCGAAGGTGAAACAGGAGGCGTAGTCGGCGACCAGCACCTCGTTGGGTGTCGGCCCCTCCGCGCCAGTGGCGTCGATGCTCAACTCGAAATCGCCGGCGCGACTCAGTGCGTGGAACTTCTCCTCGTTGACGGTGGTGGTTTCGATGTCGGCCATTGCGGGTTCGGCTTGGCCCGGCGACGTTAAAAAGGTAGTCGGACCGGACCCTCAGAGTTCGAAGCTCTCGTCGCCAGCGAGGACGACCGCCTCGGCACCGGTCCCGGTCGCCTTCAGTTCGCGCTCGAAGTCCGCCGGGTCCATCTCGATGGGTGGGAACGTGTCGTAGTGCATCGGGGCCGCGTAGTCGACGTCGAGCCAGTCGGCGGCGATGGCGGCCTGGGCCGGTCCCATCGTGAAGTGGTCGCCGGCCGGCAGCGCCGCGAAGTCCGGTTCGAGGAACGGCCCGATGACATCGCGCATCTCGGTCAGCAGGCTGGTGTCACCGGCGTGGTAGAAGGACGTGCAGTCGGGGTCGGACTCCTGGGTTGGCTTCTTGTCGCTGACGACGAAGCCCGCCGGGACGCCGGCGGAGGCGCCGTAGTCGGTTTCGATGCCGTTCGTGTGGGCCGCCTGCGTCATCGTCACCCAGGCGTCGCCGCACTCGACGGTCCCGCCGATGTTCATCCCCATCCCGCCGACGGCGTCGTAGTCGCCGAAGTTGTCCTCGAGGTAGGAGACGAGCTCCGGTACCGCCACCAGACCGCTCCCCTCGTAGCGGTCGACGTCGCCGATGTGGTCGGCGTGGCCGTGCGTCAGGAGGACGTAATCCGGGTCCAGCTCCTCGGGGTCGGTGTCGGTCTTCGGGTTCTCGAAGAAGGGGTCGATGAGCAGGTCCGTGTCGTCCACCGAGACGTGCCACGTCGAGTGTCCGTGCCAGGTTAGCTCCATAGCGCGTGAACCTACTCGCGTCGACGTATTAAGAGTGGGTGACGCCCCCGAGTGGACCCGCTCCGGCCCGCTACCGCGCGAGTTATCCGGTCCCGGAATACTAGCGGGAACATGGACGTACGCCGCGTCGAGACCGACGACGAACTGACGGACGCCCTCGCGGTCCGCCGGGAGGTGTTCGTCGACGAGCAGGACGTCCCCGAACACAGGGAACTGGACGGCCGCGACGACGCGGCGACGCACTTCGTCGCCTACGACGGCGACCGACCCGTCGGAGCGGCTCGACTCCGGGCCTACGACGACGCGACCGCGAAGGTCGAACGCGTGGCGGTGCTGGCGTCCGAACGCGGACGGGGTCTCGGCCGGGAACTGATGGACGCCGTGGAGACCCAGGCAATCGGGGACGGCTACGAGGCCGTCGTCCTCCACGCCCAAGTTCCAGTCGTCGAGTTCTACGAGCGGTTGGGCTACGAGGTGACAAGCGAGCCCTTTGAGGACGCCGGCATCCCCCACCGCGAGATGCGGAAGGACCTGTAGACGGACGCCTCCCCCGGGGCACGGCCGAGGCGCAACTCGACGGGCGCTTTCGTACGCGTCCCCGCGGCGGCGGGGAGAGCAACCGGGCGGCACGAACCCTTTTTTGGCCCCCCGACGGAGCGGGGTGTATGCGACACGTCCGATTCCGCGACCCCGCTGGCGACGTTCGTGGCGGCGAGTGGACCGGCGAGGAAGACGCCGAGATTCGCGCCGATCCGGTCGACGGGAACCGCTTTTCGATCACCCCGGAGTTCTACGCGGCCGACGAGGTCGAGATACTGCCGGCCTGCGATCCTTCGAAAATCGTCTGCGTCGGCCTGAACTACGCCGATCACGCCGCCGAACAGGGCAAGGAGATTCCCGACCGGCCGCTGCTCTTCCTCAAGCCGCCGAACACCGTCGCCAGCCACGACTCGACCGTCGAGTTGCCCGCCGGCAAGGAACGACTCGACTTCGAGGCCGAACTGGGCGTCGTCGTCGGCGAGCGGTGCCGGAACGTCGACGCCGCCGACGCCGCCGACGTCGTCGCGGGCTACACCTGCGTCAACGACCTCTCGAACCGCGACGACCAGGCCGTCGAGACCAACTGGGTCCGGGGGAAGGCCTTCGACGACGCCGCCCCCATCGGGCCGGTCGTCGCCTCGCCCGACGAGGTGCCCGAAGACGCCGCCGTCCAGTGTCGCGTCGACGGCGACCTCCGGCAGGACTCCTCCCGCGCGGAGTTCATCTTCTCCGTCCCCGAGTTGATCGAGGAGATAACGACCTACATGACGCTGGAACCGGGCGACGTGGTCTCGACCGGTACGCCCGAGGGCGTCGGCCCGCTGGCCGACGGCGACACCGTGGAGGTGACCGTCGAGGGCGTCGGGACGCTGCGGAACGACGTCGAAATTCCCTGATGTTCTACTGGTTCCGGCCGCCGATTCACCTCTGTGAGTCGGCCGACCCCGAGCGGGCGCTCTGCGGGGCGCGGGTGACCGGCGTTTCGCCGACGGTCCGGCCGTTCCCCGAGGACGCCGACCCGGTGGAGTACTTCGAGGACCGAAACGCCGAGGTCTGCGGCAACTGCGAGCGCGTCCGCGAGGCCAGACGGGAGTAGCCGCGGCCTACAGGAACGCCGGCGTTCGCCCCAGCAGGCCGGCAACGACGAGCAGACCGACCGCGAGCAGGGCGGCCGCCAGGTAGAAGGGTCGCGCCTTGCGGGCCGGTTCCCGTATCTTCCGCTCGTCGACGCCGCGTCTCGCCTTCGCGCTGCCGATTTCGACGGTCGCGGCCAGCCCCAGCCACAGCGCCACCATCGCGAGGACGAGGTATCCCCGAGAACTGCCGGTGAGCGACTCGACGGTGTACCCGGTACCGGCGAGGTGCCCGCCAGTGACGAGCATCAGCAGGGCGCTGATTCGGGTCACCCACTGGAGTTTCGAGACGACGCTGCCGAAGGCCTCCGGCGAGATGTCCCCGTCCATCGCCAGCGGTAGCACGGCGGCGACGACGAACAGCACCGACCCGCTCCACAGGGCCGCGAAGGCCGTGTGGATGGTGTACATCGCGGTGTCTACGACCATGCCGAAGGCCGCGGGCGGCAGCCACTAATAGACACGACATCCGGCAGCGCGGACGACGCCCGTCGGCAGCGTTTTCCGACGCCGCGTCGACCGTCGGGCATGGAACTGGCCGACGCGTTCGCCGCCGAGGGCCTCCTCGCCGTCGTCGGCGCCGGCGGCAAGAAGTCGACGCTGTACGCGCTGGCGGCCGACCTCGACCGAGCGGTCCTGACCGCGACGGTCCGCATCCCGCCGTTCGATGGCCACGTCGAGCGACTGGCCGTCACCGGGGAGCCGGGTGGGGTCGTCGAGTCGAACGACGCCTGGCCGCTCGGCGTCGTCCCGGGGCGGGACGGCGACCGCGACCGCTATCTCGGCTACGGGACGGCGACCGTGGACGACCTGGCCGAAGCGACGGACGCCCCCGTGCTCGTGAAGGCCGACGGCGCCCGCCGCCGCTGGCTGAAGGCACCCGCCGACGACGAGCCACAGGTGCCCGCCGCCGCGAGCACCGTCGTGCCGGTTGCGAGCGCCCGGGCCGTCGGCGAACCGCTCGACGCCGAGCGGGTCCACCGGCCCGAACGCATCGCCGCTCTGACCGGCCTCGCGGCAGGTGAGGAGATACGCCCCGGCGACGTGGCGACCGTCCTGACCCACGAGCGGGGCGGCCTGAAGGGCGTCCCCGACGGTGCCGCGGTCCGCCCGCTCGTGAACATGGTCGACGACGCCGACCTGGAGGCGACGGCGCGCGAGATAGCCGCAGAGGTCGTCGCCCACCCGCGGGTCGAGGCGGTCGTCCTCGGGCGGATGGACCTCCGGAAGGTCGTCGACGTCGTCGAGTGACCGACGCTGGACCGACTGACACCCGATCTTCCCCTCACCGTGACTCGACGGGCGGTGAGTTCGCTCGATACGGTCGCGTGTCGAGTACCGACCCGGAGCGGAACGCTGAAGCCACCGACGGACCAACGCCGAGTATTCCATGTCGTCCATCTCTACCCTCCGTGACCGGATCCGTCCGGGTGCGTTTATCGTCGTGGTTCTCCTCGTCGGGGGCGCTACGTACTTCGAGTTCCTGGTTACCGAACCGAGTCCGTACTCGTTTCTTCTCTGGATAATCCTCGTTCCACTGTTGCTGGTATCGGCAGCAGTGAAGGGGGTCCGTAGCCACCGGCTCTACCGGCCGCTCACGTTTGGTAGTTTTATCGCTATCGGGGTGCTCCAGTATCTCGACGGTGAGTGGTACCTTCTCGCCGGTCTGTTCGTTCTCGCTGGGATCGGCGGGCTGATCTCTGCCCTCCTCTCAAGGGAGACCCCTGCACCATCGTAACCCTGCTGGTAGGGGTCGTGCTCAGAACTCCTCGACGTGCGGCCGGAGGTCCAGTTCGAGCGTCCACGCCGAGCGATCCTGCTCGACGAGGCTCCAGTAGGCGTCGGCGATGGCGTCGGGGTCGAGGTACTCCTCGCCGGCTTCCTCGGGGTCGACCTCCGGCGGCCGGATCATCCCATCGACGACGACGTGGGCGACGTGGACGCCCTCGGGGCCGAGTTCGCGCGCCATCGATTCGGCCATGCCGCGGCAGGCGAACTTGGCGGCGCTGAAGCCGACCGCGCCCTCCCGGCCCCGGACCGATGTGGTCGCGCCGGTGAAGATGACGGTCCCGCCGTCGCCGTCGACCATGTCCTCGACGGCCGCCTGCGAGCAGTGCAGCGCCGCCTCCGGTCCGACCGACAGCGCCCGCCGGAACGCCTCCGGGTCGGCGTCCAGCAGGCCGTCCCACGACGCCGCGCTGGCGTGGTTGACCAGCACGTCGACGGGGCCGAACGTCTCGGCGATTCGGTCGAAGGCGTGATCGATGGTCATCGGGTCCGCGAGGTCGGTCGGCACTGCCAGCGCCTCGCCCGGTGTCTCCTCGCGGAGTCGCGCCGCCAGGTCGGTCAGGTACTCCTCCGAGCGGGCCAGCAGTGCGACCGAACAGCCCTCCTCGGCGAAGCGCTCCGCCACCGACGCGCCCAGCCCCGGCCCGACGCCGGCGACGACCGCGGTTCGTGACATGACTCCCGAGAAGCGCGCCGGCACAAAGAGTCTGTGGCCGCCCCGGCGGGTCGGGACTACTCCAGCCGGTCGGCCGCGTCCCGCAGGTCCGCCGGCGTGTCGACGCTCTCGAAACTGGCCAGCGTGCCGTGAGCAAGCAGGTCCGCCCGCTCGACGACCTCGAAGTCCAGCGAGAACACCGGCTCGACGAGGCGGGGCTCCCCCTCGGCGAGCGCGTTCTCGCAGGCCGCTGCCATCTGCTCCGGCCGGTAGACCGCGTGCAGCGGTTCGAACCACTCGGCTGGCTTCGGGACGGCCGCCTCGTGCCCGGCCGCCCGCTCGAAGAGGTATCTCAGCAGGCCCGGATCGAGGAACGGCATGTCGCAGGCGACGACGGCGGCGTAGTCGGCGTCGGTCGCCCGGAGTCCCGTTTCGACGCCGGCGACGGGGCCGCGGTCCGGGTCGGCGTCGATGGCGAAGGCAGGGTCGCGGTCCGCCAGGACCGCAGCTATCGCCTCGCGCTGGTCGGCCCGGCAGTTGACGACCAGTTCGTCGGCGACGGCGGCCAGCGCGTCGGCGACGCGGGCGACGAGCGGGCGGCCGCCCACCTTGAGGACCGCCTTCTCCCGGTCGCCCATCCGCGTCGAGCGGCCGCCCGCGACGACGACGCCGGCCCGATCAGTCATCGGTCGCCACCGTCGCCGGCGTCTCACCGTCGACCGGCCGGACCCGGACGCTCGCCACCTTGTACTCCGGGATGCCGCTGGTCGGGTCGTAGTGCTCGCCGGTGAGTTCGTTCGCGGCCCCCTCCGCGAAGTGCATCGGCACGAACACGACGCCCTCGCCCGGGCGGTCTGTGACCCACGCCCGGACCGTTATCTCGCCGCGCCGGGAGGCGACGCTGACGGTGTCGCCGTCGGCGATGCCGAGGTCGACGGCCGTCTCGGGGTGGATTTCGACGAAGCTCTCGCCGACGTGGTCGGTCAGGGCGTCGACGCGGCGGGTGAGCGTCCCGGTGTGGAAGTGATACAGCACCCGACCGGTCGTCAGCGTCAGCGGGTACTCCTCGTCGGGCAACTCGCCCGGCTGACCCATGTCCGCGGGGACGAACCGGGCGCGTCCGTCATCGAAGTTGAAGCCATCCTCGTAGAGGAACCGGGTCCCGGGGTCGTCGGCGTCGGTGCAGGGCCACTGGAGGCCGCCCTCCCGTTTCAGGCGGTCGTGGCTGATGCCGCCGTAGATGGGTGCGACGCGGGCGATTTCCTCCATGATTTCGGCGGGGTCGGCGTAGTCCCAGTCGGCGCCCATCCGGTTTGCGAGCGCCTGGACGACCCGCCAGTCCGGGCGGGCCTCGCCCGGCGGGTCGCGGATTCTGTCGACCAACTGGACGCGGCGCTCGGTGTTGGTGAAGGTGCCGCGCTTCTCGGCGAAGGAGGCCGCCGGCAGGACCACGTCGGCGTGGGCCGTCGTCTCCGTCTCGAAGATGTCGACGACGGCGAGGAACTCCAGTTCCTCGAGGGCTTCCTCGGCGTGGTCGACGTCCGGCTCCGACAGCGCCGGGTTCTCGCCCATCACGAACAGCCCGTCGAGGTCGCCGTCGTGAATGGCCTCGAACACCTCCGTCACCTTCAGGCCCACCTCCTCGGGCGGCCGGACGCCCCACTCGGCCTCGTAGCGGTCGACGACCGCCGGGTCGGTCACGTCGCCGTAGCCCGGCAGTTTGTTCGGCAGCGTCCCCATGTCGCCGCCCCCGCCCTGGACGTTGTTGTGCCCGCGGAACGGCGACAGCCCCGCGTTCGGCTTCCCGACGTTGCCCGTCAGCAGCGCGAGGTTCGCCATCGCCAGGACGTTGTTCGTGCCGTGGCTGTGCTGTGTCAGCCCCATCGCCCAGCCGAAGACGACGGACTCCGCCGACGCGACGGTTTCTGCGGCCCGCTTCAGTTCGGCGGGTTCGATGCCGGTCAGTCGCTCGACCTCGGCGGGCGTGAACGGCTCGACCTTCTCGCAGAGTACGTCGAAGTGGTGGACGTGCTCGTCGACGAAGGTCTCGTCGTGGAGCCCGTTCTCGACGATATGACGGGCCATCCCGTTGAGCCAGGCGACGTCGTAGCCCGGCGTCGAGCGGAGGTACTGGTCGGCGTGCTCCGCGATTCCGACCTTCCGGGGGTCGACGACGACGAGGTCGGCGCCGTCCCGGACGTTGCGCTTGATCTTCGTCGCCAGCACCGGGTGGGACTCGGTGGTGTTCGTCCCCGACAGCAGGTAGGCGTCGGCGTTCGCCACGTCCTCGATGCTGTTCGACATCGCGCCGTAGCCGACCGTCTGCAGCAGTGCCGCCACCGTCGAGGAGTGACACAGTCGCGCGCAGTTGTCGACGTTCGGCGTCTCCAGCACGGTCCGGGCGAACTTCTGGAGCAGGTAGTCGTCCTCGTTCGTGCACTTCGAGGACGCGAAGGCCGCGACCGAGTCGGCGCCGCCCGTCCGCCGGAGGCGTCCCAACTCGGCGGCCACCCGGTCGAGGGCCTCCTCCCAGGTCGCCTCGCGCAACTCGCCGTCCTCCCGGACGAGTGGCGTCTCCAGGCGGTCGTCGCGCTCGACGAAGCCGTAGCCGAACTTCCCCTTCACGCAGGTCGAGAAGTCGTTCGCGGGCGCTGCGTCGGGGTCGGTCGCCCGGACGCCCAGGATCTCCTCGCCCCGCGAGTGGACGTCGAACCGACAGCCGACGGCGCAGTAGCCGCAGGTGGTCTCGGTCGTCTCGATGCGCCGCTTGCGGGCGTCGGCCACCCGCGTTGCGACCCCGAAGAGGATGCCCTCCGAGAGCACCTCCGCGGCGACGTCCTCCGCGAGGTGTTCGCCGGCCCGCAGCGCACGGCTGCCGGCGTCTTTCGCGCCGTCGGCGGCCCGCCGCTTCGCCCGCCGCATGAATCCCGACACGCCGGGGTCGGCGTCCTCGCCGGTCGCGGCCCCCGTCGACTCGCGTTCGAGAACCGACCCGACCGAGTTGCGCTGGCTGAATCCCGGCAGCGGCATCGTGGTGGCGTCGACCAGTCCCTCCTCGACGAGGCTGCCCGTCGGACACACCGTCGCGCAGTGGCCGCAGGTCACGCAGGTAGAGTCGGCCATCGTCTCGGCGTCCGTCTGGAAACCGATGCGGGTGTCCTCGCCGCTCCCCTCGACGCGGAGGACGCCCTCGACCTGGACGTCGTTGCAGGCCTCGACGCAGCGGTTACAGAGGATGCACTTGTTGCGGTCGACGTTGATGGGCGAGGTGGCGTCGAGCGGTTCGTACGCCCCGCGGTCGTCGAAGACGCCGTACCGGGGGTGGGTGACGCCCGCCTCGATTGCGGCGTCCTGCAGTTCACAGCGGCCGTTCTTCCCGCAGGCCGTACACCGGAGGTTGTGGTTCGACAGGACCAAGTCGAGGTTGACGCTCCGGGCGGTCTCGGCGTCGGGGGCGTCGGTCCGGACGACGGCACCGTCAACGGCCGGCGTCGAGCAGGCGGCGACGAGTTCGCCGTCGGCTTCGACCGTGCAGGTCCGGCAGGTCGAGCGGGGACCTATCTCCTCGCCGGCCTCGGTCTCGCGGTCGTAGTGACACAGCGCCGGCACCTCCTGGCCCGCGGCCTCGACGGCGTCCAGTAGCGTCCCACCGGGCGGGACCGCAATCGTCTCGCCGTCAACGGTGAGGGTGGCTGCTTCGTCCCCGTCGAAGCGAGGGGGGTCGTTGGCCGTCCCGGTCCGGAAGTCCTCCGTCAGCGGCGTTGACGGCCGCGGGTCCTCGACGTCGAGGTCCGGCACGCCCGGCGTCGGGCTGTCGTCTGCGCTCATGTCAGCCCCTCGCAGGCACCCGCGGGACAGCGCCCCTCCGCGTGGGCGCGGAACTCGCTTTCGAACTCCGCGAGCGCGGTCCGGACCGGGCGCGCGGCCGTCTCGCCGAAGTCACAGAGGCTCGTGGTCGCCATCACGCGGCTCAACTCCCGGATTTCGTCGGCCTCGAACGACCCGTCGTAGACCGCCCGCAGCGCCTCGTGGAGCTGTTTCGACCCCTCCCGACACGGGACGCACCGGCCGCAGTTCTCCTCGCGGGCGAACGCGGCCCGCTCGCCGACCGCCGCGACGACACACCGCTCCGAGTCGAGGGCCTCGAGGACGCCCTCGGTGCCGAGACCGGCGGCGGCGAGCGCCGGTCCGCTCGCGGGCACGTCGAGCGAGCGGGTCAGCCCGCCGAACCGTCCGCCGACGACGAACCGGGGGGATTCGGGCGTCTTGACGGCGCCGAGCGCGACCGACAGCGAGGCGTCGGTCGGTACCTCGACGACGGCCGGTTCCGGCACGTCGCCGCCGACGGAGACCAGGCGGGTCCCGGGGTCGACCGCGCCGGCGTCGAAGGCGCCGGGGTCGCGCCACAACTCCGCCAGCCCCAGCAGCGTCCGTGGCGTGTGCACCAGCGTCGGGCGGCCGTACAGTCCCCACTCCTCTGGACCGGGGGGACGCCGGCGAGCCTCGACCCGGTCGGCGCCCTCCAGCGCCTCCAGCGCCATCGTCGGCTCGCCGACGCGGAACGACCCCTCGGCGGTCGCGATCTCCCAGCCGTCGACCGCCGCGAGTCGGTCCCGGAGCGTCCCGTCCGACGCCGGCGCGAAGGCGACCACGTCCTCGGCGCCGACGATCTCGGCGACGGCGTCGGCGGCGTCCGCGACCCGTCCGGGAGCGGCCGCACAGCAGAGCCGGTCGGCGCGGGCGGCGGGGTCGGCGTCGTTGGCGTGGACGACGACGACCGCCTCGCCGTCCGCACTCCGGGCGCGTTCCCAGGCGTCCGCGACGGCCTCGTCGGCGGTGACGTCGGCCCGCCCACGCCCCCGGAACCCGACCTTGCGGGCGGTCGCAAGCGCCGCCTCGGGGTCCTCCCGGACCCGCGGGGCGACGGGGTCGGCCACGGCGTCCGGCGGGTGCCACCCGAAGCCGTCGAGAACGCGGCGGCACCCGGCCGACAGCGGTCCCGCCGACGGCCACGGAACTTCGCCGTCCTCTGCGGTCGCTACGACGCCTCCCTCCGGCAGGTCGCCGCGCTCGCAGGCGTCGACGATGCGTGTTACTGTCGCGTCGGTGACGGCGCCGTGCAGTGCCGTTCGGCCGCCGACCGACACGAAGACGTGCGGCCCGCCGGCGGCGCCCGTCAGTCCCGTCTCGACGACTTCCGTCCGGTCAGACCGCTGGCGTGCGGTTTCGAGGAGCGTGCCGCCGTGGTCGGGACCGTCGATTTCCGCGTCTGGGCCACCGACTGCCACGCGAACGGTCGGTCCCTCGTCGGTCGGGCCGGGTGACTCCGTCATCCCGTCCACCGAGGGCCGAATCGGTGAAAAGCGTTACCGCGTCTCGCAGGAGATGGACGCCTACTTATGCCGCCGTGCCCAGAGAGTCGCGTATGCAACCACGGGAC
This sequence comes from Natronomonas marina, assembly GCF_024298905.1. Taxonomy (NCBI): domain Archaea; kingdom Methanobacteriati; phylum Methanobacteriota; class Halobacteria; order Halobacteriales; family Natronomonadaceae; genus Natronomonas; species Natronomonas marina. The sequence goes on along the minus strand of NZ_CP101154.1, from coordinate 1,871,506 downwards.
CTGTCGGCGCACGTCGCCTACGAGGCCGGCCGCGGCGTCGAGGAGGTCGCCCGCGAACTGGGGCTCGACCCCGGGGAACTCGTGAAACTCTCCTCCAACGAGAACCCGTTCGGCCCGGCCCCGGCGGCCGTCGAGGCGATACGCGAGACGGCGGCGGCGGCCCACACCTACCCCAAGTCGGCGGCGACCGACCTCCGGGAACGGCTGGCCGACGAGTGGGCGGTCGTGCCGTCCCAGATATGGCTCGCCAACGGCGGCGACGGCGCCCTCGACTACCTCGCTCGCGCGATGCTGCTGCCGGGCGAGGCAGTCCTGGTCCCCGCCCCCGGGTTCGCCTACTACGCGATGAGCGCCCGCTACCACCACGGCGTCGTCGAGTCCTACCCCCTCGAGAAGGCCGACGAGTTCGCCCAGACGCCCGAGACGGTGCTTCCCCACTACGACGGCGAGCGCATCGTCTACCTGACGAGTCCCCACAACCCCACCGGCAGCGAGGTGACGCTGTCGACCGTCGAGACGATTGCCGAGGAGACCGACGAGGAGACTCTCGTCGTGGTCGACGAGGCCTACGGCGAGTTCTCCGACCGGCCCTCCGCGACCGGCCTCGTAGAGGAGCGCGACGATGTGGCGGTCCTGCGGACGTTCTCGAAGGCCTACGGCCTCGCCGGGGTCCGCCTGGGCTACGCCATCGTCCCGGAGGCGTGGGCCGACGCCTACGCCCGGGTGAACACGCCGTTCGCGGCCTCCGAGATCTCCTGTCGGGCCGGCCTCGCGGCCCTCGACGACGAGCACCACGTCGAGAGGACCGTCGAGACCGCACGCTGGGCTCGGGAGTACATGGACGAGCACCTGGCCTGTCCGACCTACGACAGCGCCGGCAACTTCGTCCTCTGCGAGGTCGGGGACGGCACCGCGGTCGCCGAGGCCGCAAAGCGCGAGGGCGTCATCGTCCGGGACACCACCTCCTTCGGCCTGCCGGAGTGCGTCCGGGTCACCTGCGGGACCCGCGAGGGGACCCGACGCGCCGTGGAGGTGTTGAACGACGTCGCATGAGGGTCGCCGTCACCGGCACCCCGGGGACGGGGAAGACGACGGCCACCGACCGGGCCGACACCGACCTCGACGTCGTCCACCTCAACGAACTGATCCGGGAGGAGGGTCTGGCGACCGGCGAGGACGACGAGCGGGACAGTCTGGTCGCCGACCTGGAGGCGGTCGAGACACGCCTCGCCGACCGCGAGGACGTCCTCGTCGAGTCGCACCTGGCCCATCACCTCGCCGTCGACCGGGTGGTGGTGTTGCGGTGTCGCCCGGCCGAACTGCGCGAGCGACTGCTCGACCGCGGCGAGAGCGAGGCCAAGGCCACGGAGAACGCCGAGGCCGAGGCGCTGGACGTCGTCCTCTCGGAGGCGGTCGACGCCCACGGTCTCGATTCGGTCTACGAGATAGACACGACGGACCGCTCGCCCGAGGCGGTCGCCGCCGACCTGGAGGCCGCGATTGCCGGGCGCCGCGAGCCGTCGGCCGGGGAGGTGGATTTCACCGACCACCTATGACGCTGGACAGACTCCGCCCGGTCGCCGAGCGCGCGCTGGACCCGTTCGTGACCGCCGCCGACCGGGTCGGTCTCTCGCCGGACGGCGTCAGCGTCCTCGCGTTCGGGTTCGCCGTCGCCGCCGGCGCCGCCTACGCGCTCGCGGGGCAGGCCGTCGCCGGGTTCGGCCCCGACCCGCTCATGTACCTCGTCGGCGCCGTCTTCGTCTTCCTGAACGGCTGGATGGACCTGCTGGACGGCGCCCTCGCCCGCCGGCAGGGCACCGACTCGAAGGCAGGCGACCTGCTCGACCACGTCATCGACCGCTACGCCGACATCGTGGTCGTGGCCGGCCTGGCCGCCGGCACGGGCCGCTACCTGCTCGGGTTCCTGGCCGTCACGGGCGTCCTGATGACCTCCTACCTCGGGACGCAGGCGCAGGCGGTCGGGCTGGACCGCGTCTACGGCGGCGTCGTCGGCCGGGCCGACCGCCTGGCCGCCATCGGCGGCGTCACCGCCGTCGCCGCTGTCTACCGGGAGCCGCTGGCCGGCCTGTCGCTCGTCGGCTGGCTGCTCGTCTTCCTCGCCGTCGTCGGCCACCTGACCGCGCTGCAGCGGTTCTACTACTCGATGGCCGCCGTCGAGTAGTCGGGGAAACCCTTTTGCGCCCGAGCGGCAAGGGTCGGACATGGTCCAGTGTGAGATGTGCGGCGCCGAAACGGGGTCGCCGAAGACGGTCAAAATCGAGGGTGCGGAACTCGAGGTGTGCGACGACTGCGCCGACTTCGGCACGGAGGTCCAGACGCAGGACACCTCGTCGACGTCGACGAAGTACTCGACCTCCTCTTCGTCCTCGTCGTCTTCGTCCGCCTCGAGCGGCGGCTCGTCCGGCACTGGCGGCGGTGGCGGTGGCGGCGGGAGTCGCCGCGACATGTTCGACGAGATGGACGAGGTCGTTCCCGACTACGACCAGCGCATCCGCAACGCCCGCGAGAGCGAGGGCCTCACCCAGGAGGAACTCGCCAAACAGCTCAACGAGAAGGCGAGTCTCATCCGCAAACTCGAGCGGGGCGACGTCCTCCCGAGCGACAAGGTCCAGCGGAAACTCGAGAAGGCGCTTGGCATCTCGCTGTCGGAGGGCGGCGGCGGCGACGACAGCGAGTGGTCGAGCGACTCGTCCACCGGCGGCACCACGCTGGGCGACGTCGTCAAGCGGAAGGACTAGCTCTCGAACAGCACGTCATCGACGGCCGGATTGACGACCACCTTCTCGGTTCCGTCCGCGGGTTCGTCCAACTCGACCGCCAGCAGCTCCGACCCCTTCTTCGGCGTGTAGGTCCGCTCGACGACCGTTCCCAGCCGTGGCTCGCCCTCGACCGACACCCAGACGCGGCGTCCCGTCATGGACGCCGCTTGGGACTCGTCGTCCCTGTATGCGTCGGTCCCCGCCGGGATAGGTGTGAGAAACAGTCACGAACGTCGTCGAACGACCCGCTCATAGCAGCCGTGATGGTCGTCCGCGGACTCGGGACGCCCATGTCCGGTCACGAACCGGCGGCCGTCGCCGTCGTCCAGGGGCGGACGGAACTGTTCCTGGCGGAGGTACGCGAGTGCGTCGAGTCGCTACCGAGCATCGTCGACAGTTATCGGACCGATCCGGCTGTCTTCTCCGAGCGAGTCGCGGGTCTCGCGGCCCAGGAGTCGGTCTGCAACGAGGCAGCGCGCGAACTCCGGGTCGCCGTCAGCGAGTCGGCGGCCGCCGACGCGTTCTTCTACCCGGCGGGGCAGTTCCTCTCGCTGGTCGCGGCCATCGACGGCGTCGCTAACCGGGCCGAGCGGGTCGCCACCGAACTGGCGACCATCGAGCCCGCACTGAGCGCGCGGTGCCGGGAGGCGCTCCGCCGGATGGCCGAGACCGCAATCCGGGCTTTCGACGCGCTGGCGGCCGCGACGACCGCCTACGTCGAGGCCCTGGCGACCGGCGGCGACACCGACGCCGGGGTCGACTCCATCGAGCGGGTCCGCGAACTCGAAAGCGAGTGCGACGACACCAGACGGGCCGCCCTCCGGATGGCGTTCGACGACGCTCCCACCGCCGAGGCGCTGGCGCTCCGGGCCGTCCTCCACGAGGCCGACGCCGTCGTCGACGGCATGGAGACGGTCGCCGATTCGCTCGACGCCATGCGGGCGACGTGGTTGTGAGGTCTCGGGAGCCCTATGGAGTCCCCCGGACGGCCACTAGCAACGGTTTTCCCCCGGTCGATTCATCGCTCCGACGATGACAACCACGGGCGAGGACGCGGACGCCGCCGGCGACGAACCGGCGACGGACGCTCGCCGGCCACCGATAACGCTCGAATCCAGCCTCGTCAGGTACGACGGCGACCCCGACCGCCGGACGATATACCCGCCGGGAATCTCCTCCGTCGCGCGGATGTCGACATGGCTGAGCGCCGACAGCGACGCCTTCGTCGACCTCGAGGACGCACGCTGACTACCCCTCCGGCAGCAGGTAGGCCGGCGCGTCCGCGCCCTCGATTTGCCCGCCGTGGTACCACACCAGGTAGTGGGCTGCGTCGGGGGCCTTCGAGGCCTCGAAGACCAGCTGGAGGCGCTTGCGCTCGCCGGGGTCGAGTTCCGAGTACCACGTCAGCCGCCGAATCTCGGCCTCGCCGTCGGGCTGGTTGACCTGCGACAGCGAGACGTCGCCGAGGGCGTGGCGGTGGTCGTACTCGGCGCCGTCGACCCGGAGAACGAACTCGTAGTCGGTGACGGCATCGAGCGGCTCCTCGCCGCGGTTCGAGAGCGCGAAGTCGTAGGCGAGGACCCACCCTTCCGGCGGTTCGTAGAACTTGAAGCCGTCGCCGTCGTCGGGAGCGTACCGGACGCGGTCGTGGCCGTGCCAGCCGAGCGCCTCCAGCGTCAGGCCGCTGTCGGCGGTCGCAGCGGGACTGAAGCGGCGCGACGCCGGCACCGAGTCGGCGACCTGGCGGTCGGGGTCCTCGGCCGGCGGCGGCGGGGTCTCCTCGCCGCCACCGGTCGGTTCGGGCTCGACGAACCCACAGCCGGCCGTCGCCGCGGCGGCACCGGCGAGCACGGTCAGGGCGGTTCGTCTGTCCACACACCTTCTGTCGGTCCCGGGATAAAAGACGTTGTCCCGAAAGGGTAGCTATTTCCCCCCGGGACCACGCCTCTCGCCCATGTTCGTCCTCGTCAATCTGAAGGCGTACCCCTGTGACCCCGTCGCGGTCGCCGACGCCGCGGCGGCGGTCGCAAACGACACCGGCGTCCGCATCGCGGTCGCGCCGCAGGCGGCCCACCTCGCGTCGGTCGCCGACACCGGCGTCGAGACGTGGGCCCAGGACATCTCGCCCGTCGAGCACGGCTCTCACACGGGGTCGACGCTCGCGGAGGCGGCCGCCGAGGCAGGCGCCGCCGGGACGCTCCTGAACCACTCCGAGCGCCGGCGCAAACTCGCCGATATCGACGGTAGCCTCCGGGCGGCCGAGCGGGCCGGCCTGGAGACGGTCGTCTGCGCGAACAATCCCCAACAGATCGCCGCGTCGGCGGCGCTGGAACCCGACGCCGTCGCCGTCGAACCGCCGGCACTCATCGGCACCGGCACGCCCGTCTCGAAGGCCGACCCCGAGGTCGTCACCGACTCCGTCGAGGCTGCGGCGGCCGTCGGCGACGTGCCCGTCCTCTGTGGCGCGGGCATCTCGACCGGGGAGGACCTCGCGGCGGCGGCGGAACTGGGCGCCGAGGGCGTCCTGCTGGCCTCCGGCGTCGCCAAGGCCGACGATCCCCGCGCCGCTCTCGAAGCGCTGGTCGAACCGCTGGCGTAGCGCCCCGCCTCAGGCCTCCGGCCAGGCGCCGGCGCCCTCGCTTTCGTCGCCCGGGGCGGTCTCCCCGGGATCGCCAGTCCCGCCCGTCTCCTCGTCCGGCGTCGACAGCGGCGCCTCGACGTCCTCGACGAACGACGCCTCGACGGCCCGGACGATGCGGTCCCGCTCTGTCTCGGAGATTCCATCGTCCATGGACAGCGGGTCGACGGACTCCTCGGCGACGAGCGCGGGCAGGGCGTACTCGTGGCTGCCGGTCGCGGCGTGTTCGACGAGACCGCGCCGCCGCAGCGACCGGTTGGCGGCGTACGCGGCCGTGCGGTCGCCGGACCCGCCGGCCGCGGCGTGGGCCGCCTGCGGCGTCGCCGGCCCGTACTCGCGGTAGTGTCTGAGCATCGCTCGCTCGACGTCCTCGAGGGCCGCGATTTCCCGCCGCAACCGGTCGGTCAGGGACTCGCCGACGGGCGGCGCGTCGTCGTCCTCGCCGGTCGCCGAGGTCGACGGTTCGGGGTCGGTCTCGGGATCGCGCCCCGTCGAGGCGTCGGACGACGAATCGACCGACGATTCGGGTTCTTCGGAGGATTCCGCAACGTCGGGACCGTCGACGCCGGCGAGTTGGTCCAGCAGGTCGTCCCCGTCGTCGGTCTCGTCGGTAGTCTCCGTCGCTTCCTCGACGGTCTCCTCCGGCGTCTCCTCGTTTCCGCCCGACGACTCGCTCGCGTCGGGTACCGGCGTCGACGCCGGTTCCTGGTCGCCGCTCTGGATGGCCTCCAGTTCGGCCTCGAGTTCGGGGTCCCGGCGGACCGGGCCGGTCGCGGCCTCCTCGAGTTCGCTCTGCCGGCCGGGGGCGGCCGACAGCGGCCGGCCCGTCACCTGCTCCATCATCGCCCGCGAGAAGCGGTCGGCCATCTGCTTGAGGTCACGGGCCTCCGAGAGCTGTCGTTCCAGGTCGCGGATACGCTCCTCTTTCTTCTCGAGTTCCCGCTCCAGGTCGGCGATGCGGTTCTCCCGCTGTTCCTGGGCCTCGGTGATCTCCTCGAGTTCGCCCAGCAGGTCGCCGCTGACGCTCTTGAGTTCGGGTCGCTCGAAGTCGTCGAGACCGGGCGTCGCGCCGGCGTCGAAGGTCCGCTTGCGCTCGAACTGGACGACCCGGACCGCCTCGTCCCAGTCGGTCTGCAGGAAGCACTCGCCGTCGTCCATCTCCTCGATGTGGTCGGCGTAGTCGCTGCCGAGGATGCGGCCGACCACCTTGGTGTCGTTGTTCCAGGTCAGGCGGTGCCAGACGAGCCAGTCGCACTGCGTGATGAAGTCCTTCTTGACGTCCGCCGGTCGCTGGCTGATGCCGACGATGCCGAGGCCGTGCTTGCGGCCCCGCTTGCCCACCTTGATGAGCATCCGGCCGCACTCGTCCATGCCGCCGCCCTCGGGGATGTACTCGTGGACCTCCTCGACGAGCATCAGGAACGGCTGCTTCAGCTTCTTCTCCTTTGCGAACAGCTGTTTCGTCACCTCGGTCAGCAGTTCGCGCGCCTCGGACTCGTCGAGGAAACTGGAGACGTCGAGGATGATGGGGACGTTCTGTTCGAGCGCCAACTCGGCAATCTTCTCGGCGTGCTCGACGTTGACCCGCAGGTCGCACTCCTCGTCGGCGCCGACGTGGAGGATTTCGTACTCCTCCTTCAGCCCGTAGTACTCGCCGTCGATGTCGACGATGAGGATGCCGTACCCCTGGTCGAGCAACTTCTCGCAGATGACGCTCGCGGAGTTGGACTTGCCGCTACCGCTCTTGCCGGTGACGAACGAGCGGCCGGTCAGTACGTCCACGACCGGGAGTTCGACCGGGCTGCCGGCGTCCTCACCGCGACTCACCTCACCGATGGCAATCGTCTCCTTGTCCTCGCCCATTGGCGGACTGGAGAGGCGCGCCGCACATAGTTGTCAGTCAGACGGTCGTCATGCGCCGTCGTCTCGTCGACCCCCCCGGACGACGGTCCCGGCCGGAACGTTCTCCTCGACGGTCACGCCAGCACCGACGACGGCGTCCTCGCCGACCGTGACCCCCGGCAGTACGACAGCGCCGGCCCCGACGAACGCGCCCGCCTCGAGAACGACCTCGTCGAAAACGTCGTTGCGGAACTCCATGCCCGCCTCGTCGATGTCGTGAGTGACGCCGACGACGGCCGCGTTCGGGCCGACCTGCACTTCCGGTTCGAGGCGTGCGTTCTCGACGTAGGCGTTGGCGTTGACGTCGGTCGGACCCGCGATATCGGACTTCTTCACCGAGGTCCGCTCGTATATGCGGACGCCGTCGTCGACGTCGGAGTCGTGGACGGTGACGTACTCCCGGATTTCGGCGTCGCCGACGGTCGAGTTCTCGAGGCGTGCGGTCTCGTCGATTCCCATGCCGGCGCCTCGCCGCGGTCGGTAATGAGGCTGTGGCCCCCGGTCGCCCGGCGGGCCGGCGCGCTACCCGTCCGCCCGGATGACCCAGTGGTTCTCGTCCTGCCGTATCAGGACGGACTCCTCGCGGAGTTTTGCGATGTAGCCGGTCGGCTGGTCGAGCAGTTCGTGGTCGGCGTCGACGCGGACGAGGTTGCCGATGAGTTTCGCGGCGGGCGGCTTCTGGGCGGCCCCGCAGTCGTAGATGGTGATGAACTCGTTGCCGTCGCTGGTCTCGTGGACGATGACGTGGGCGTGCGGCGCGAGCCGCCACCGCTCGTCGCCCGCGACGGCGAGGTGGTTCACGACCCGGGGTTGGGGGGCCAGCGACAAAAGGCTACTCGAACTCCGTGAGGTCGACCTGCCCCCCGGAGTCCCGGCGGTAGCGCCGCCGGATGCCACTCCCTTCGCAATCGCCGTCGCTCTCGCCCTCCCAGGCGTCGAGGCTGGCCTGCCGGCGGTCGGCGAAGGAGAGCTTCGACACCCGGACGCCGAGTTTCCGCACGGTCGTCTCCTCGAACTCCGAGAGCAAATCGAGGGCGACGCCCTCGAGGAGGTCGGGGTCGTCGACCGGCCCCGACAGCGACCGCGCCCGGGTGTTGACGTCGAAGGGCGGTTCGACGACCTTGATGCCGATGGTCTTGTAGAGGGCGCCCTTCGCGGTAGCGCGGTCGGCCACCTCCGCTGCCAGCGCCCGGACCCGCTCGCGTTTCTCCTCGGGGTCGTCGGTCGCCTCGACGAAGGCCGACTCGCTGGAGAGGCTCTTCGAGCGGCCCGTCGGCTCGACCTCGCGGTCGTCCTCGCCGCGGGCCTGGGCGTGGACGTCCCGGCCGCGCTCGCCGAAGGCGTCGACCAGCGCCGATTCGTCGGCGGCGGCGACGTCGCCGGCCGTCTCCAGGCCCATCGCCCGCAGTTCGCGCGCGGTGACCGGGCCGACGCCGTGGAGGTCCGCGACGTCCATCGGATCGAGGAACGCCCGGACCTCGCCGGGCGGGACGACGACGAGTCCGTCCGGTTTCTCGGCGTCGGAGGCGAGTTTCGCGGTCGTCATGTTCGGCGCGATGCCGACGGAGGCGACGACGCCGGCCGCCGCCTCGATGTCGGCCTTCAGTCGGCGGCCGAACGCCGCCGCGTCGTCCCACGCGAGGTCGCCCAGATCGAGATACGCCTCGTCGATGGAGACGTTCCGGACGGTCTCGCCGGCCGCGTCGAGGACGGCCTGCACCGCCTCGCTGACGGACTCGTAGTACTCCATGTCGACGGGGCGGTAGACGCCGGTGTCTTCGGGGTCGTCGGCGGTCGCCCGCCGCGGCAGCAGTTCCAGCGCCTCCGAGATGGCCATCGCGGACTCGACACCGTACTCGCGGGCCTCGTAGCTGGCGGTGGCGACGGCTCCGTGTGCCTCGCCGGCCTCGTAGCCCATCCCGACGACCACCGGCTCGCCCGCCAGGTCGGGCTCCCGGAGCCGCTCGCAGGCGGCGTAGAAGCAGTCCACGTCGACGTGACAGACCACTCGGTCGGGCGTCTCGACGCCCGGAAGCCGCGCCATGGCGGCCGTTGGCGGGCCGCCGTCTATAAGATTGCGAGAGCGGGGTGAAACTGGAGCGTCCCGGCCGTCAGTCCAGGTCGTACCGCACGACGCGCTGGCCGAACAGCGACCCGAGGTACAGCGCCCCCCCGTGTGGCGTCGCCGACGTGACGCCGAAGACACCGCCGTCGGGGTCGTGGAGGCTCTCGATCACCTCGCCGCTCTCGTCGAGGCGCAACACGAGTCCGTAGGGGTCGCCGTTTATCTGCTCCATCGCGGCCGTCGGGAGCTTGCCGAGCTGGCGCTTCAGCCACGGTCGGGGATGGAGACCGTCCAGGGTCTCGTCGCGCGGCGTCGGAATCGCCAGCCAGTGGGTGCCGTCGTCCGCGACCTCGACGTTGTCCGGGTAGCCGGGGAGGTTCTCGGCGAACCGCTCGGCGTCGCCGGCGCGGTCGCCGTCGAACCAGTACCGGGTCACCCGGTAGCGGGAGGTCTCGGTCACCAGCAGCGACTCGCCGTCGGCGTGCGGACAGACGCCGTTGGCGAAGCCGAGTCCGTCGAGTTCGACGGTCGTCTCGCCGCTGTCGGGGTGGTACGCCAGGAGCCGGCCGGTGTCACGCAACTCGAACAGTTCGTCCTGGAAGATGTCGTGGACGGTCGCGTCGCTGAAGTAGACGGTGCCGTCGTCGGTGACGTGGAGGTCGTCGGCGAAGGCGATGGACTGGCCGTCGGCCCGGGCCGAGAGCGTGGTCACCTCGCCGTCGGGCCCGACGGACTGCAGGCCGGCGTCGGTCGCACACACCAGCAGGTCCTCGCCGTCGAACGTCATTCCGAGCGGCCGGCCGTCGACGGTTGCGAACCGCTCGAGGTCGACGTCCGTCGTGGTGGCGTCGACCGGCTCGACGGTTCGGACGATATCGTCGTCCTCGGTGCCGGTGTAGAGCCGGCCGTCGTCGTCGAAGGCGACGTCCTCGGGGCCCTCGCAGGTGACGACGGTCTCGGCGCCGGCGAGTTCCCGGTTCGGCGCCAACGCGCCGGTCATCTCGGGCGGCTCCGGCGGGTGCCACTCGGTGGGGTCGATGCGGGAGTCGACGAGGGTCGCGGCGCCGACGAGTCCGGCCCCGCCCAGGACGACCGTCGCCAGCGGGTGCTCGCGGGCGAACTTCAGTACCATGTCAGCACCTGATACCGGCAGCGGCTCAAGCGTTGTGGTCCACGAAAGGGGGCGACAGTCCTAAGCGGACGGTCCACGATGTCCGGTCGTGGCCGACGAAGCCGACGAGGAGGGAGGGGACGGCGGGACCACCGCCGCCGAGGTCGTCGAGGAACTCGAGCGTCTCGAGTCGTCGGTCTCCTCGCCGGAGGAACGGCGGATAGCCAGCCGGATTCGAAGCCTCGGCGCGGGGCTGTACGGACTCGAACGGCGGGCCGTCGGCGGCGTCGGCGAGCACATCCGTTCCTACACCACGAGGGACGTGGCCGAGGCGTTCGTCGGGTCGACGCTGTTCTCGCTGCCCCTGGTCGTCGAGGGGGGCGTCCTCGACATCGGCGAGCACTTCGCCACCGGGTTCGTCTACGGCCTGCCGGTGTACTTCCTCGGCAACGTCGCCTTCGTGACCGTCGTGACGGCGGGTCTGCTCTACTACGCGGAGTTCCGGGACGTCGAGGTGACGTACCTCTTCGGCGTAGTTCCGCGCCGGCTGACCGGCGTCCTGACGATAGCGTTCCTGATGGCCGCCGCGACGATGGCGCTGTGGGGACGGCTCGACGCCTCCCGACCGTTCCTGACGGTGTGTCGGGTGTCAGTCGTATGGACCGCCGGCTCGTTCGGCGCCGGTCTCGGGGACATCCTGCCGGGCGAGAGCGAGGGCGCCGACCTCGGCGACGTCCTCGACCGGTTCGACTGACTACTGGAAGCCGTAGCCCTGGTCGCCGGTCTCGGGGTCCTCCGGGGGCCGTCGCGCGATGGGAAGCCCGCCGAACAGCGCCGCGATGACCAGCAGTGCCGCCGACAGGACGACGAAGTCACCACTGGGGTCGTAGCCGGCCAGTTCCGCGCCCGTCGAGACCACGAAGACGGTCACGTAGAAGGCGACGATGGCCAGCAGTATCAACACGAGGAACGTTGCGACGGTTCGCAGCAGTCCGCTGAGGATTCTGACTGGACGGCTCATCTCGCCCCGAAGTTCGAATCCGACTGACAAGAATCTGGTCACTGGCGGTCGCCGCGACGGATCAGTAGCCGTAGATGCCCCCGCCGTCGCCGTCGCCGCCGTCGCCATCGCCACCGTCGTTGCCGTCGGTTGCGGTCGGCGTCGGGGAGGGCGTCGAGGTCGAGTCGGGCCGTACCACCGCCCCGTCGGGTGCGAGTACCCACCAGACGCCGCTGACGCCCTGGCCGCTGGCGTCGCCCGGTTCCTCGTCGCTGGCGTAGTAGTACAGCGGCCAGCCGTCGGCCGCCACCTGTCGGTCGCCGCTCTCCCGCTCGAAGGTGGTGACGTCGGCGGTGACGCCGTCGCCGGCCTCGACGCCGCCCGTCGCCGTGAACGGCGGCCAGGTGTCCGCACACCCACCCGTGCAGGTGCTTTCCCCGGCGCCGCGCGTGTCCTGCTCGAACATGTACAGCGTCATCCCCTCGGGGCCGACGAGCACGTCGCCGAACTCGTCGTGGCTCCGGACCCCGACCGTGGTCGGTACCGCGGCGTCGGTCGGCGTCGGGTCCCCGGACGCGTCTGTCGGTGTCGCCGTCGGGGTCGGCTCCTCGTCGCCGTTGCCGCTTCCGTTCCCGAGACAGCCGGCGACCGCGACGGCCGCCGCCGTGCCCACGAGCCGCCGTCGTGTGAGTGGCATGAACGTCCCGTCGGCTCGTCGAGTGATGAGGGTTTTCCGAACTGGGTCCAAACTTCGTCCGAGATTCGCTGGCTCAGGTGAACGTGATCCGGCCGAGGAAGACGAGGGCGCCCAGTTCGAGTCCGCACAGCAGCGTCACGCCGGCCCGGACGTCGGTTCCGGAGTTGACGAACCACGCGATGAAGTCGGGGTGCAGGACGTAGAAGTACAGCCACAGGACGTTCTGGACGAACAGCAGCACCGCGAAGACGAGCAGTCCGAGCGTATGTCTGGCCCGGTGCTCCCGGTAATTGTCCAGCCAGACGTAGCCGAGACCCACGAGGAGCACCACGTTGAGGGCGGCCGCCGCGCGGGCGGCGCCGAGCCAGACGTCCATCGACACCCCATAGCGACCCCGCCGGTATATGTCCTGTCCAAAGTTCGTCCAACATTCCTACTCGTCGCCCTCGACGGTCTCGAGGACCTCCTCGACGGTCTCCCAGTGCGCCTCGGTCCGGTCGGTGAACAGGTAGACGGCCGCGTACTCGTCGCCGGACCGCCGGAGGACGTTGTTCTCGACGAGGACGTCGAGGTGGTGTCTGATGGTCGTGTAGTCCATTCCAAGCTTCTCGGCGAGCTGGTTCGGGTTCCGTGGCCGCTCCTCGAGCGCGCGGATGATCCGGGCTCGCGTCGACCCGCCGCGGGAACTGGCGAGCAGATACCACAGGACGCCCTCCATTCGGGGTGAGGTTCCCAGCGGGGCGTTGTAAACCTACGCTCACAGGAGCGCGCCGGGATTCATGACGCCCTCGGGGTCCAGCGTCCGCTTCATCGACCGCAGGGCCTCCAGGTAGGCGTCGGGCGCCTCCTCGTGGTAGTGTTCGCGGTGGACGCGGCCGACGGCGTGGTGGTGGGTGATGGTCGCGCCGTGCTCCATCAGGGTGTCGGAGGCCGCCCGCTTGATGGCCCGCCACTGTTCGAGTTCGTTGCCCACGTCGGCGGGCGCGACCAGCGTGTAGTAGGGGGCCGGTCCGTCCTCGTAGACGTGGGTGAAGCGACAGGACATGAAGCCGGCGCCACACGCCTCCTGCATGGCTCCGACGACGTTCTCCTGCAGCGCCTCGTGGAGGTCGGAGAACTTCTCCCAGGTGACGGCCGTCTCGAAGGTGTCGACCAGCACGCCCATCGACACCAGGGCGTTGAACAGGTACGGCCCCTCGAAGAAGGAGTCCCGCCAGGAACCCTCGTCGGTGTCCTCGCGGTTCTCCTCGGTGTCGCCGCTCGTTCGGTCCTCGATAGTCGGGCCGTCGGGACAGCGACCGCCGTACTCGGCGGCGATGTCCAGCGCGCGGTCGAGGTCGTCGGCGACGGGGTGGTCGGTCGACTCGAAGCCGAGCACGAGCAGGTGGCTGCCGTCGAAGGCCAGTTCGTTGAGCATCGCCTCGTTGCTGTCGAGCAGCCGGCAGTTCGCGGGGTAGAGCCGCGCCTGGACGATCTCGCGGGTCGCCTCGACGGCGTCGAAGTAGTCGTCGAACCGGACGGTCGCCCGGGCGCGGTGCGGCGGCCGGGGCTGGACCCGGGTCCACCCCTCCGTGATGACGCCGAAGGCACCCTCGCTGCCCAGCAGGAAGCGGTTCGGGTCGGGGCCGGCACCCGAGGCGGGGAGCCGACGTGTCTCCAGCGCGCCGGCCGGCGTGACGGCCCGCACGGACTCGACGAAGTCGTCGATGTGGGTGTACCGCGTTGCGAAGTGGCCGCCCGCCCGTGTCGCCACCCAGCCGCCGAACGTGGAGAACTCGTAGGACTGGGGGTAGTGCCGTAGCTGGAGGTCGTGGTCGGCCAGCTGTGCCTGGATTTCGGGACCGGTGGCGCCCGCCTGTATCTTCGCGCTCCGGGAGTAGGTATCGACCTCGAGGACGCGGTTCATCTCGCGGGTGTCCAGCGAGACGACGCCGGCGTAGCCGTCGCCGCCGCACTCGACGCCGCCGACGACGCTCGTTCCGCCGCCGTACGGGACGACCGCGACCCCCTCGCTCGCTGCCCACTCGATGACGGCCTCGACATCGGCCTCGTCTCGCGGGCGGGCGACGAGGTCCGGGGCCGAAGCGAAGTCGCCGTGGAACCCACGGACGATGTCCCGGTACCCCTTCCCGTATGTGTGGCTGGCCCGGGCGCGCCGGTCGGCCGTCACCACGTCGCTCAGGCTCGATGGGGCCGCCAGGGAGGGAGCGGGCATCTCGACGTCTTCGAGCGTCGGGTACTCCATGAGGGACAGGTCGGGGAACCCCAGCATGCCCTCGATGCGGTCGGCCAGTTCGCGGCGCTCGTCGTCGTCCGGGAGGCGGTCCTCGTACCCCCAGGCCCAGAAGCTCAGCGGTCGGTCGCTCACCGGGCCCACCTCGGGTCCGAAATCATGGGCCAACGTGGTGGGAGCGGACGGTTAAACCTTCCACCGGCAAACGACGGCGCGACGGGGTCGTCGGTACCGCGCCGGGGAACCGAAGGGAAAGCGTTGTGTCTGCGGGGGGAGACCGAACGGGTATGGCACGACGAGGTCGGTCGGGATGACGACGATGTCCGAATCGGCACGGCGGCGGGTCGTCGGCCTGCTCGTCCTCGCTATCGCGACCCTCGTCGGCCGGGCGCTCGCCGGGACGCTGGGTGCGCCAGCCGTCGTCAGTCGGAGCCTCTACCTGTTCGCGCTCGCCAGTCTGGTCGCCTGCGTGTTGGTCGTCGCCACGGACTGATCCCGGCGGACGACGGGGTCAGTCGATCGATTCCCCGGCTTCGGCGTCGGGGGGCGACGAATCCACGCCCGGCAGCAACTCGCCGGTTTCGCGGTAGACGCCGACCACGAGGACGCCTCCGGCGACGAGCGGCAGGACGGCACAGGCGGCGTAGACGGGCCAGAAACCGACGATCTCGACCAGCGGCAGCGATATCATCGGCCCGAGACCGCCACCGATGTCGCCGAAGACGTTGGTCGTGCCGACCGCCCGGCCCATCCGGCCGTCCGGGGTCAGATCGGCCAACAGCGCCATCAGGGGGCCGCTGGTGCCGCCCTGTCCCGCCCCGACCAGCACGCAGGCGACCGCGAGCGTCGGCACCGTGTCGGCCGCCGCGAACAGCACCAGCCCGACGAACGTTATCAGGAGGAAGGCCAGCAGTGCGGGCATCCGCGAGCCCTGCCGGTCGCTGGCGTAGCCGCTGAGGAACATGAAGACGGCGGCGGAGACGACGGTCACCGCCATGAAGGCGCCCGACGAGCCCTGGGCGTCCAGCCCGAAGACGCTGAGGTCGTTGACATCCAGAAAGAGCACGAGCGTTGCGAAGATGACGCCGATGTACGCAAAGAGGACGGTGAAGTTGACCAGCCCGACGGTCACGGCGGGCACCGACGTGTCGACATCCCAGGGCTTGACCGACCGGCGCGGGCCGCCGTCGAGGTGGGTCTCCGGGACGGCGAAATACGCCAGCAGACTCGCAAACAGCGCGAAGACCGTCGCCACCACGAACGCCGCGACCGTGCCGTAGAACTCGCTGACGACGCCGCCGACGACCAGCCCGGAGGGGAACCCGAAGATGACGCCGCCGCGGATCAGGCCCATGTTGGTGCCGCGGGTGCCCCCGTCGCTGACGTCGGCGGCGATGGTGTAGGCGGTCGCAAAGACGAGCGCGCTGCCGACCCCCCAGGCGAACCGGGCGAGCAGGAACCACGCCGCCGGCGTCGCCGAGTCGACGGCCACGATGTAGCCCGCGGTCGCAACGCCCTGGATCAGCAGGCCGACGACGAACGGGGTCCGCGTGCCGGCGCGGTCGACGACGATCCCCGCCGGGGCGTTCGCAAACAGGCGGGTGAAACGGTTGGCACTGAGGATGAGGCCGACGAGGAACGGCGAGATACCGAGGACGGCACCCAGGTTCGGCAGGATCGGGAAGACGACGCCGCCGCCGAAACCGACGAAGAAGGTGCTGGCGATGACCGCGGCGACAACCGTCCGGTCGCCGTCGTCCGCAGCGTCCGTCCCCCCGGAATCGTCGGTCAGTTCCGTCACTGCATTGACTGACTGGTCAGTCAACAAAGACGGTTTCGGAATCGGTCCGCCAGGAACGAAACGACCGCGAGCCAAACCCACTTGCCGGTGGGACCCCAACCTACAGCCGATGGATTCGGGGACGCCGGCGGACGCCGAGGCCGCCGTCCGGGAACTGCTCTCGGGGCGGGACTTCGAGTACGACGCCGACGCAGTCGAACTCGACGACGCCGAGGCGTTCTGCCGGCTCTCGCCCGCCGTCAGGGAGTGGTGGGTGGAGACGTTCGGGGCGTTCGTCCCGGAGAACGGCGGGCTGTTCACCCCGCCACAGAAGGGCGCCATCCCTCGCATCGACGAGGGGACGAACACGCTCGTCTGTGCGCCGACGGGCAGCGGGAAGACCCAGGCCAGTTTCTGTGCCATCGTCGACGACCTCTTCGAGCGGGCGCGGAGCGAGGATGGCCTCGAGAACGGCGTCTACTGCCTGTACGTCTCGCCGCTGAAGTCGCTGGCCAACGACATCCACCGGAACCTGTCCGAACCGCTCGAGGGCATCACCGAGAAACTCGAGGCCCGCGACGAGTCCGTCGAACTCCGCCACGCCATCCGGCACGGCGACACCAGCGACAGCGACCGCCAGCGCATGTTAGAGGAGACGCCGCATATCCTCAACACGACGCCGGAGACGCTGGCCATCCTGCTCAACAGCCCGAAGTTCAAGCGCAAACTCGAATCGGTCGAGTACGTCATCGTCGACGAGATACACTCGCTGGCCGACAACAAGCGCGGCACCCACCTCGCCGTCTCGCTGGAGCGACTGGAGGCGATGTGCGAGACGTCGCCGACCCGGATCGGCTGTTCGGCGACGGTCGAGCCGCTGGAGACGATGGGGGAGTTCCTCGTCGGCGGCCGCCGCGAGGACGGCGAGTGGACGCCCCGCGACTACGACGTCGTCGACGCCCGGTTCGTCCGGGAGTTCGACGTCGAGCTGTCCTGTCCCACGGACGACCTGATCGACACGCCTCGGGAGGTGGTCACCGACCGCTTCTACGACCGACTGACGGACCTGGTCGCCGACCACACCAACACCCTCGTGTTCACGAACACGCGGTCCGGCGCCGAGCGCGTCCTGCACAACCTCCGGGAGCGCGGCGAGTACGACGAGTCGAACTCGGGCTGTCACCACGGCTCGCTGTCGAAGTCCCGCCGGACCGAAATCGAGGAGGGGCTCAAGGCCGGCGAACTCGACGTCGTGACTACCTCGACGTCGCTGGAACTCGGCATCGACATGCCGTACATCGACTGCGTGGTGCAGGTCGGCTCCCCGAAGTCCGTCGCCGCACTGTTGCAGCGGGTCGGCCGCGCCGGCCACCAGCTCGGCGAGACGGTCAAGGGTCGCGTCGTCGCGCTGGACCGCGACGAACTCGTCGAGTGTGCCGTAATGCTTCGGAAGGCCGAGAAGGGGTTCGTCGACCGCGTGTTCGTCCCCGCGAAGGCCGACGACGTCGCCACACAGCACGTCTACGGGATGGCCATCAACGGTCCGCGACCCGAGGCCGAGGTTCGGGCCATTCTCCGTCGGGCCTACCCCTACCGGACCTACGACGACGGCGACTTCGAGCGGCTGTTCCGGTACCTGACCGCAGACTACGAGGGCATGGAGGACCGGAACGTCTACGCGAAGGTCTGGCGCGATGACAACGACCCGCCGGGCGGCGAGCACCACTACGACGACTTCGACCCCGGGACGCCGCTGGTCGGCAAGCGCGGCCGGCTGGCTCGCGTCATCTACATGACCAACATCGGGACCATCCCCGACTCGTTCAGCTGTGACGTGTTCACTCGCTCGGGCGAGGAGTGGGTCGGCCAGCTCGACGAGGAGTACCTCGACACCTTAGAGAGCGGCGACGTGTTCGTCCTCGGGGGGGCCCGCTACGAGTACCGCTACCGGCGCGGGTCGAAGGTGTACGTCGACCCGACCAGCGCCCGGCCGACGGTTCCGTCGTGGTTCTCCGAGCGACTGCCGCTGTCGTACGACCTCGGCCGCGAGATACTGTCCTTCCAGCGCGAACTGCTGGATCGTCTCGACACGGGCGGGCCGCCGGCGGTCCGGCGGTGGCTCCGGGAGTTCCCGCTCGACGAGAACACCGTCCGCGCCATCACCCGGGCCTTCGACGCCCAGGTCCGGTACGCCGGTCCCGAGAGCGTCTCGACGGACCGCCGGCTGGCCATCGAGGTCGAACTCGACCGCGAGGCCTACCGGCGCAACTACTACGTCCACGCCAACTACGGCCGGCAGTTCAACGACGGTCTCTCGCGGCTCCTGGCGTACCGCTGTGCGCAGGCGGCGAACACCAACGTGAAGGTGGCCGTCGCCGACCACGGCTTCACGCTGTCGATGCCGCTGAACCGGAAGGTCGACCTCGGGGGACTCCTCGAGGACGTCGACCCCACGGCGGTCCGGGGTGACCTGCGGGCCGCGCTGGACGGCACCGACCTCCTGAAGCGGTACTTCCGCATCAACGCCACGCGGGCGCTGATGATACTGAAGCGGTACAAGGGCCACGAGAAGTCAGCCAGCCAGCAGCAGGTCTCCAGCGAGATGCTCTTGGGGTTCGCCGAGGAGAAGACCGACTTCTCGGTGTTAGAGGAGACCTACCGGGAGATACTCGAGGACAAACTCGACGTCGGCGCCGTCGAGACGTTCGTCGCCGGCGTCGCGGCCGGCGACATCGACGTCGCCGTCCAGCGGGTCGACTCGCCGACCCCCCGGGCGTTCGGCCTGGCGACGCTGATGGCCAGCGACGTCGTCCTCGCGGAGGACGAGTCCGCCGTTCTCCAGGAGTTCCACGACCGCGTGATGGCCGAAATCGACGACGAGAGCGTTCCCGTCGGAACCGATGACTGACACGGAAATCTATGCTAGGCGATAGCGTTATACACCTGCTAACATAGACTGTCTCTCGAAGATGGAAGTCGGGGACTCACTTCGGAACCTGGCCGATGTGGTGGACGAGATCGAGGGGACGAGCGCCGAGGTAGTAGAAGCGACGCCGAACGGTTTTGAAACGGGGGAGTTCGTCGCCGATATCCGGGTGCGGATACCCGCTGACCCGAGCGCCGAGATCGGTTCGTCCCAGTCGGCAACCGACTCCGGTTTGGCTACCGACGAGGACGCCGCTGATAGGGATACCGACGAAACCACGACCCCGGACGACTCTTCGATCCGAGACCGTCGGGGAGATGAGCCAACGGATGTTACGACCGAGGGGAACGCCGGAACGAAAGACGGTGCATCCATCTCCGGGTCGGCGTCCAGTGACTCGCCTGAAAACGATGACGCTGCGACGGAGGGGTCGGCCCCCGTCGTGTGTAATGTCGAGGGATGCGATGCCGATTTCGACAGCGAACACGGGATGCGAATCCACCGGACGAAGACACACGGTCCCGCGGGCCCCGACTACGACCGCGAAGTCCTGCGGGAGGTGTACGACAGTCACGACTCCTTCGGCGACATGCGCGAGGCGCTCGGCGTCGAGGTGAGCGCACAGTCGGTCCGGCGGTGGATGATGGACCGGGGAATCCACGACCCCGGAAACAGTTCGCCGGCCGACGAGGGGACGAGCGACGGCGACCCGACCGACGAGGAGACGGCCGGCGGGAAACCGGCCGCTGGGACGAACGGGACGGAACCGTCCGCGGTCCCGGAGGACGCCTCGGCCGACCGGACACGGCTCCCGGCGGTCGACGACTCGCTTCCGGAGGGGGTGACGGCGACGACTCTCCGGGAGGCCGTCGAGGGGGCCGACACGCTCTACGACGTCCAGACCGACCTCGACGTCGACCGCAGGACGGCACGGGACCTGCTCTCGGAGTACGACCTGCTGGAACTCGTCCACGGCCGGGTCGCCGACCGCCGCCGCCGCGAGGAACTGAAAGAGGAGATAGACGACCGCCTGAAAGCGAACGCCCCGACCGCAAACTCCAGTTCGGACTGAGTTCAGACCAGCAGCGTGTTCAGCGCGTCCGGAACGACCAGCACGTCGCTGCCGGCGTCGACGGCCGCCTCGACGGAGTCGCGGGCCGTCATCAGACACTCCTCGACGACACCGGGCGCCCCGCTGTTCGTCACGTAGATCGGGTGATCCCGGAGCGCCCGTGCGACGACGAACGCCCGCTGGGCGCCCGGTTCGTAGCCCGAACGCATCTCGTCGTACAGCGCCCCGGGGCTGTCAGCGCCCGAGAGCCGCTCGTAGAAGCGCCGCTCGCCGGTTCCCTCGCCGGCCCCTTCCGGGAGTTCGGCGGGAATCACGACCCGCCCGCCCTCGCGGAGGGGATCGTGCGCCCCGAGGACGACGTAGGTCGCCGCTCGCGTCGCCTGATAGAGGTTGGCATCCTTCGGCGCGCCGACGCCGGCGACGACGGCGTCGAACCCGTCGTCGACCGCGACGGACAGCGCCTCGCGCGCGCTGTCGGCCAGTTCGCGCACCACGAGACGAGGGTCGCCCGCAGCCACGTCGAGGATGCCCTCCGGGCCGTGCGTGACGTTGAGACAGAACGCCAGGCCGCAGGCGTCGCCCGCCTCGTCGACGGCCTCCCGGAAGGGGTTGTCCTCGATCCGGCCCAGCCGGACCCCCTCGTCGGCCAGCATCCCCGGCCCGTGGGTGTCCCGGATGAGCGGTTCGCCGCCGGCGCCGATGGCGACGGTCTTGGCGCCCCCCGAGAAGCCGGCGTACTGGTGGGGTTCGACCATGCCCGTCGAGAGCACCGTGTCGGCCAGCGCGACGCGGCGGTGCAACTCGACCGGCGTGCCGTCGACGCTGCCGACCTCGACGGTGTCGTCGGGGTCGTGGTTGACCGCCAGGTCGGCGTGCTCGCCGAGCATCGCCGCCAGTTCGTCGTCGGTCATCGGGCGGTGCAGCCCCAGGCCGATGACGACGGTCACCTGCTCGCGGACGACGCCGACTCGCCGCAGTTCCGACAGGAGGGCGTCGACGAGGACGTCGTCCGGCGTCGCCCGCGTGACGTCCGTGACGACGATGGCGACGGTGTCGTCGGGCGAGACCAGGTCCGTCAGTTTCGGTCCGGCGGGGTCCGCCAGCGCCGCCTCTGCCGCCGCCCGGACGTCGACCGCCTCGCCGCCCGGCGGGTCGGCGACGGTCACCGCACAGTCCGGCAGCGCCACGTCGAGCGTTCCGTCGCCGAGCGGCACCTGGAAGTCGGCCATCGGATCAGCCCTTGATGTTGCAGACCGGGTAGACGCGGGCCACCTTGTCCCCGATGCCGAGTTCGTCGCTGACGCGGACCACCTCGTCGACGTCCTTGTAGACGCCCGGCGCCTCCTCAGCGATGGTCGCGCCGCTCTGTGCCTTGACGTATATCTGATTGGTGTCCCGCAAGTCGTCCCGGACGTCGCCGCCCCAGAACTCGTCCTTTGCCTGCGTGCGACTCATCAGGCGGCCGGCGCCGTGGGCCGTCGACCCGAAGGAGACGTTCATCGACTCCGAGCCGCCACAGAGGACGTAGGAACCGGCCCCCATGCTCCCGGGGATGATGACCGGTTGACCCACGTCGCGGTAGGCCTTCGGCACCTCGGGGTGGCCGGCCGGGAACGCACGCGTCGCGCCCTTCCGGTGGACGTACAGTTCCCTGTCCTCGCCGTCGACGTCGTGGACCTCCTTCTTGGCGATGTTGTGCGCCACGTCGTAGAGCAGTTCCATCTCGAGGTCCTCCCACGGCTCGCCGAAGACGTCCGCGAACACCTCCCGCGTCCGGTGGGTGATGAGCTGTCGGTTGACCCACGCGAAGTTGATGGCCGCACACATCGCGTCGTAGTAGTCCTCCGCCAGCTGGGAGCCGGCCGGTGCCGCCGCGAGTTCCCTGTCGGGCAACTGCGACAGCAGCCCGCTGTGGGCCTCCTCGATGTCCCGGAGGTAGTCGTTGCAGACCTGGTGGCCCAGCCCCCGCGACCCGCAGTGAACGAGCACCACGACCTGGTCCTCCTCGAGCCCGTAGGCGTCGCCGACGGCCGAATCGAACACGTCGGTCACCCGCTGGACCTCCAGGAAGTGGTTGCCGGAGCCGAGCGACCCCATCTGGTTGCGGCCGCGGTCCTTGGCCTTCTTCGAGACGGCCGCCGCGTCGGCGTCGGGCCGTCGCCCCTCGTCCTCGCAGTGGGCCAGGTCCGACTCGACGGCGTAGCCCTCCTCGAGACACCAGTCGACGCCCCGCTCGAGGGCGGCCTCGACGGTGTCGCCGCTGCCCTCGACGATGCCGCCGCCGCCCAGCCCCGACGGGATGGCCTCGAAGAGCGCGTCGACGAGTTCCTCCTCGCGGCCCCGAACGTCGTCGTAGGTGAGATTAGTTTTCACCATCCGGACGCCGCAGTTCGAGACGACGATGCCGTTCGCGAGGAAGTTGTGAGCGTCGTGCTCGACCCCGATGTCGTAGACCGGCTCGACACCGGCCGGTTCTATCGACTCGACTTCGACCGGTACCGTCAGGTTCTCGCGCACCTCGGTCGACTCGCAGAACTCCTCGAACGTCGGGAAACCGGCCGGTGGTCGGGGGCGACCGGAACGGCCGCTCCAGGCGCTCCGCTCGACGAACCGCTCGTTGATATCGTATCGGTCTTTCAGCTCGGAGACCGGAGTGCCGCCGTCGGCGAGCGTCTCGACCTCGCTTGCTATCTCCGCCCTTCGGTCGATGACGTGTTCCTTCCTGCGGAGATACTGCACGGCGAGCGCCGCCTTTCGCTCCTTCTCCCGACTGTAACTGTACCCGACCGTCGAGAAGAACCGAACGAGGTTCTCCGCGTCGCTTTGGACGCCGAGCCTGAGACGTTCGGTCTCGTCCGTCTCGGCCTCGAACCGCTCGATTTCGTTCGTCCCGATGCCAATCGAATCGAGTGCCTCCGCGATTCCGCGCAGGAACTCCTCGCCCGCGTCGGCCACCTCGGTACGACGGTTCTGCGAGACCTTCGGACAGTAGAAGTTCGTGTTCGACACCGCCGACGGTTCGCTCATCTCGGCGCCGAAGAACGCCGACAGGTACAGCGCCCGCTGCCAGTCGGCCAGGCGGTCGAACCACGACGGGAGAGTGAACGACGATTCGACCTTGCTCCCGTCGGGGACGCCCAGACGGAGGAGCAGTTGCTTGAACCCGTGTGCGCCGACCTTGACGCTGTACTCGGTTCGGGTGAACTCGTTGCCGTCTATCTCGTGGTCCCGCTCCCGTGAATAGATTCTCGACGGCGTGAACCCGAGCGCGGCAACGTCTTCGCGGATGGTCTCGAGGTCCCCGGAGTCGGCGTAGAACCAGGTCTGGGGCCCGCTGAACGCGCCGTCGCCCGTGTGGAACCCCGCAAGTTTCAGGAGACGGTTGAACGCTTCGTCCGTCGATTTCAGCGGCAGCAGGTCGTGCCGCTTCAGGAACGCGACCAGCTGTGGGTCCTCGTCGGCGAAGTCATCCTCGGTGAGGACGGTGAACTCCTCGGGGGATTCGTGCTCGATTCCCTCGAAGGGGTGAACGTAGACGGTGTCACCCTCGTCGATGTCGTCGAGTTCGACCATCCCGTCCGGTGTCAGGAACGGATGGTCGCCGGTCGAACGGAGCGTCCGCCCCGTCTCCGTCTCCACCTCGAAGACCTCACGTTCTCCGGATTCGGTGAACAGCCGGAGCTCGGATTCGGTCAGTTCGTCCCCGGCCACTACGGCCTCCTCGTCCTCGAACCGTTCTCGAAGTTCGGCTATCGGCATCTTGCGGCCGAACGAGAGCCGAACGTCCGCGTCGCCGGTGAGGCAGTTGATGTCGTACCCCACCGCTCCGGGGGAAATACA
Organism: Natronomonas marina; assembly: GCF_024298905.1. Classification (NCBI taxonomy): domain Archaea; kingdom Methanobacteriati; phylum Methanobacteriota; class Halobacteria; order Halobacteriales; family Natronomonadaceae; genus Natronomonas; species Natronomonas marina. The sequence continues at coordinate 1,847,462 of NZ_CP101154.1, read as the reverse complement.
GCCGTTTTCGGCGTCGATGCCTGCCACGCCGCCGACGGGGAAGCCGTACCCCTGGTGGCCGTCGGGCATGCAGATGGCGTACTTCTCGATGCCGGGCAGATGGGTGGTGTTGCGCAACTGCTGGAGGGTCCTGTCGTCTGCGATCTCCTCCAGGAGCGCCTCGCTGGCGAAGACGCGGGCCGGCACGCGCATCCCGCCCTCGGGCGGCATCTCCCAGACGTGTTCGCGGACCCTGTGTAACGTGATGTCGCCCGCCTCGAACGTGGTCATGGTAGGTGGTTTCGCGCGCCCGACCCAATAAGTTACGACCCGGCCGCCGACGACGGCGGGTCGGCTGCGATGGAACAGTCGCGGACGACCGGGGACGTGAACCTCATCGTAAACAACAAATGTCAACTTTTCTCATAAAGATTGATTGACGACTGCCGAATGGTAAGGGTATTGTGCTGGACGGGGGCAACCGGCGGGACGCACCGCCCGGACGGGGTAGCATCGGAGCGTGGAGACGGTCGCCCGGCGACGGCGTGACCGGAGAGCGGTGTCCCGGGAGCGGCCCGGCGGCCGGGCGGGGGAGTCCCGAGGGCGTCCCCACTGCCGAACGGGAGACCCCGGCCCGTGGCTGAATCGCGCTCGCCGGCGGTCGCCGTCGCCATCGCCTGCGTGGCGGCCCTCACCGCGGTTGCCGTCCTGACGGGCGCGCCCGGCGCGGCAGGGGTCGGAGACGACGCTACCGTCGCTGCCCAGGCCACCTCGGAGACGACCGTCACCGGCTGTCGGGTCATCGACAGCCCCGGCACCTACACGCTCGCGGCCGACCTCGTGCAGGTCGACGGCTCGCAGCGAGTCGGCAGCGGGACCGACGGCTCCTGTATCGAGATCAACGCCAGCGACGTGGTCTTCGACGGCGGCGGCCACCTGGTCGACTCGGTGGAGCCGCAGGCCCACGGCTACGGTACCGGCATCAAGGGCGTCGACGTCGACGGCCGGTCGGGCCGACTCCGGAACGTCACGGTGCGGAACGTCCGCCTGACCGACTGGGAGACGGGCGTCGAGGCGGTCAACGCGACGAACGTCACCGTCGAGGACGTCACCGTCTCCCACCGCGACGGCACCTGGAACTTCCGGAACTTCATGGCGATACGGCTCTCCCGGGTGTCGAACACGACCGTCCGGGACAGCCGCCTCGAGAAGCACGTCCACGGCGTCTCCGCGGGATACTCCTCGGACGACTCCCACTCGAACAACCGCTACGTCGGCAACGACGTCCGCGATGTCGGCAAGGGGCTCTCGATAAACCGGGGCGCGGACAACACGATAGCCGACAACACCGTCCGGGCGCAGGGGACGGCCATCGAGGTGTACAACGACGACCCGACGGTGCGGAACAACACCGTCGTCGGGGGCGTCCACGACGGCATCCGGGTCGGTGGCAACAACGTCACCGTCGTCGACAACACCGTCCGGGACATGTCGAACACCCGGGCCAACGGCGACAGCGAGTACGCCATCGACGTGGGCGGCCGCAATCACGTCGTCCGGAACAACACCGTCGAGGACAACGCCCACGGGATACAGGTCGGCGGCGTCGGCCACCGACTCCGGGACAACGCGATGGCTGGCAACGACGAGAACTTCCACCTCAGTCCGGACCACCCCGAACTCGCCCCCGAGACGCGATTCGGGACGCTCGACGTCGACGGCTCCAACACCGTCGACGGCGACCCGGTCTACTACCGGTTCGGCGGGTCGGGCGTCTCGGTCACGGCGGCCGACGCCCCCGGGGTCGTCGCGCTGGCCAACACCACGGACGCGACGGTGCAGGGCGTCACCCTCCGGAACAACACCGACGGCCTCTACCTCTACAACGTCACCGACACGACCGTCACCGACGTCACCGTCGACAGCAACGGGTTCGGTGTCGACGCCGACGGCGGCCGGAACGTCACGCTCTCGGGCAACACCGTCGCGGACAACCAGCTATCGGGCGTCGTCGTCAGGTCGCTCGTCCTCGGCGCGGCGAACTACACCTTCGAGGGCAACCGAATCTCGGACAGCGGCGTCTCCCCCGACCGTGACGTCGGCAGTCCGCGGAACCTGGGCCTGTTCTACGAGGGATCGAACGCGACGATAGCCGACAACAACGTCTCCCACAACAGCAACGGCGTCCTCGTGCAATCGCAGGCTACCTCACGTGTCATCGACCTCCGGAACAACACGATTTCGAACAGTACCGGTACCGGGATGACGGTGTCGGGGTGGTTCTCGACGGCGGGTGGCGAGTCGATCCGACGAAACGAGGTTTCGGACAACGGGAACGCCGGCATCGTCGTCGTGGGGACGGGCGGTCCCATCGAGGACAACGTCGTCCGGGACAACGGCGAGGCCGGCATCTGGCTCAAGACCAGGTTCGACAACACCGTCGCGAACAACACCGCGACGGGCAACTGGTACGGCGTCCGCCTCGGCTTCGTCAACGACGACGGCAACCCCATCTTCGTCGACGACAAGACCGTCGTCGACAACCGCCTCGCTGGCAACACCTACGGGGTCCACGTCGGCGAAGGCTCACAGAACAACACGATAGCGCGGAACAACGCCTCGCACAACCGGTTCGGCGTCTATCTCGACCGGACCGGAAACAACCACGTCCTCGACAACGACGTCTCCGGCAACGACCGGGACGGCGTCCGGGTGGCGGGCTACCGGGACGACGTCGACAAGGACCTCCAGGAGTTCCGCATCGAGAACAACACGGCCGCCGACAACGGCGAGAACGGTGTCTATATGTTTGGCGTCGCGCCGGTGTCGGGCGGTCCAAACTATCCAGTCAAACTGGTCGGGAACGCGGTTCGAAACAACTCCGAAGATGGCATCCACATCAGCGGGTCTACGGACGTGTTCGTCGACGAGAACGCGCCGGTCCGGCGGAACGCAAAGGCCGGCATCCGGGTGACCCAGAGCGATTCGACCTACCTTCGCAACCACACGACCGCGAACAACACTAACGGCGTGGTGGTTTCGGGGAGCGGCGGGCCGGTAGGGGTAACGCTTCAGGACATCAATGCGACCCACAACGCCGAAAGCGGCATCGTCGTTGCGGGTGCAGCAAACGTCGAAATCACACCAGGCGTCACCGCCAACGAGAACGACGGTGCGGGGTTCAGGCTGGATGGGACTTCCGGGAACGACCTCTTCGATACTACGGCCGATGGGAACGCCGTTGGTTACGAAATCGTCTCGAGCCAGAACGTCGAACTCGACGAGGTCGTTGCGACGAACAGCAGCGAATCGGGAATCGAAATCCGTGACAGCGGTTCTGTCCTCGTGACCGAGAGCACCGTCAGCGACGGGACTACCGGTGTAGATATCCGGGCCCCGACCGGCGCCGGAAGCCACGAAAACCCCGCCGTCTCGATCGAGCAAAATAACATCACAAACAACGACCGCGGCGTCCGCATCGTCGACGACGGCGCTACAGTGGCGGCTGTCGAGCGGAACGACGTTCTGAACAACGACGTCGGCGTCGCCTTCGGTCGGAGCAGCAGTTCGGCGGCCACCTCGCAGGACAACGTCGTCCGGTCGAACCGCATCGTCGGCGGCACCACCGCCTTCCGTATCCTCACGTTCGACGCCGAGACGGCCACCTCGCCGTCGGCGGAGCAATACGTCGTCTACGACAACTACGTCAACACCTCCGAGCACCTGGCCGTCTCGACCGGCAACCGCTCGGATGCCGTCGGCTACCTCCGCTTCAGGCGCCACCAGCCGGCGACCCGCTCGAACGAACTCGGCGGCGACAGACTCGCCGGCAACGCCTGGCTGAAGCCGGACGGCACCGGCTTCAGCCAGACCTGTACTGACGCCGACGGCGACGGGGTCTGCGACGACCCCTACTACCTCGTCGACTACGACGGGACGGACTTCGACACCTGCAAGGACATCGACGGCGACGGCATCAAGGACACCGACAGCGACGGCCTCTGTGACAACTGGGAGGACGCACTCCGGGTCGATTCGGCACCGCTGACAAACGCGTCGATTCGAACCGACGCGCCGGCACCGCCGAACCCCAACGCCGGCCCGGGCATGGACCTGATTGCCGCGGGGAGCAGCCTCGACCACCGGGACCTCTTCCTCGAGATCGACTACATGAAAAGCCCGACCCATAGTCACCGCCCGGACCCCGAGGCCGTCGACGATGTCGTCGCGGCCTTCCGGGACGCTCCCGTCCAAAATCCAGACGGGACGGCTGGTATCGACCTCCACGTCGTCGTGGACGACGAGGTGTCCGAGAACCGGTTCCTCAAACTCCACGGCGGTGGCGACAAGGTGTCGCCCAACGCCACCTTCGACGACCTGCGGACCGGCGACGGGAGCAACCCCTGCGGCGGCGTCAACGGCACCGCCGCCGAGCGCGACGCCGACAACTGCGCCGAATTGCTCGCGGCCCGCGAGCGGGTCTTCCACTACTCGATGTCCATCCACAAGTACACCCACGCCCCCGGCTCCAGCGGCCTCTCGTGGAGCCGCTACTTCGTGATGTCGCTCGGCGGCTGGAGGAACAACGTCGGCTCCACGGAGAACCAGGCCGGCACGCTGATGCACGAGTTCGGCCACCAGCTCGGCCTCCCCCACGGCGGCAGTGACGGCGTCAACTACAAGCCGAACTACATGAGCGTCATGAGCTACACCTACCAGCTGACCGGGCGGTGGCCGGACCGGCCGGTGGACTACTCCGACGAGCGGATCCGCTCGCTCAACGAGTCGGCGCTGGACGAGTCCCGGGGGGTGAACGCCTCCCGGAACTGGCCCATCTTCTACAACAGCAGCGGCGGCATCAACTGGACGCGGGCCGACGACACGCCCATCGACTGGAACGGCAACGACGAAATCGACTCCGGAACCGTCCGACAGGACATCGAGAGCTTCAACCGGACGAAAGCCAGTAGCTTCGAGGTCGTGGAGGGCCACGACGACTGGGCGAACCTGAACCTCGTTCCGTCCGGGAGTCCCGTCGGCGGCGGCGTCTCGATTCCGGTGAGCGAGACGGCGGAGGAGCGGACCGTCGAGGAGGTCCAGCAGGTGGCCGCCGAATCGGACTTCGACGACGACGGCGTCTCGAACCTGGCCGACAACTGCCCGTCGACGGCCAACGCCGACCAGGCCGACGCCGACGACGATGGCGCCGGTGACGCCTGCGACCCCGGCGACGTCGACCTCGTGGTCGACCTCGCGGGGCCGAGTACCCACGACAACGGGAGCATCCAGTACACGGCGACGCTCACCAACGAGGGCTCCCATTCGGCCTCCGAAGTCGTCCAGACCGTCGACGTGCCGTCCCAGGTCCGACTGGACGAGGTGTCGGCGCCCGGAGCGACCTGTACGTTCGCCGGCGGCGTGCTGGCCTGCGAGGTGGGCCCGCTGGCGGCCGGCGAGACCGTCGAGATGACCGTCGAGGGGACGGTGACGGTCGACGAGTCGTACTCGGTCACCGCGAGCGCGAGGGCCAACGAGACGGACACCTGGCCGGGCGACGACGAGGCCTCGCTGTCGACGTTCGCGGGGTCGCCGGCGCCCGACCCCGAGGTCGCGGCCGAACCGCTCGCGGTCGACTTCGGTGACGTCCGGGCGGGCGACGCCGAGACCCGTGCGGTCACGGTCGCCAACGGCGGGACGGGGACGCTGGAGGTGACCGACCTGTCGGTGACGGGCGCGGACGCGGCGAACTTCTCGGCGGCCGACGGCGGGCCGTTCGTGCTGGCGCCGGGCGCCTCCCGCGACGTGGCGGTCGACTATGCGCCGACGGCAGCGGGCCCCCACGCCGCGACCCTGGAGATAGCGAGCAACGACACCGACGCCGGGACCCTCACGGTCGCGCTGGAGGGCAACGGTACGGAAGCGACGGGAGCGGCGGCCTACGCGAACGAGTCGGGCGTCGTCGACAACGAGGGGTTGCGGACGGCCGTCGACGACTGGCGGGCCGGCGACATCTCGACGGCCCTGCTGCGGGACGTGGTGGACTACTGGCGGACGGGCGACCCCGTCTCCTGACGCGAGCGAGGCGAGCGGTCTCAGGCCACCTCGGTCGCCCGGGCGCGCTCCGCCCGCCCTATCGCCCGCCTGAGCCGACGGACGAGAAGCGTCGCCGATTCGTCGCTGTACCCGTTCCGGCCGGCCCGGAGGGCGTCGACGGCCCCCTCCAGCAGTCGAACGACGTTTCCCAGGCGCTCGTCGGCGGCCGCGGCCTCGCCGACGGCGGCGGCCTCGATTGCCGCGTCCAGTTCCGAGATGGCCTCGGCGAGTCGGCCGACGACGCCGCTGTCGGCGCCGTCCCGCTCCTGGAGTCGACTCGCCAGATTCCGCAGATCGACGAGCAGGTCCCGCAGCGAACGGGTCAGACTCGCCTTCCCGGTCTCGACGCGTTCGACGGTGGCGTCGCCTCCCTCCGCGAAGTCGTCGGGACCGACGCGATAGCTGCCGCGGCGGCCGTCGGAATCGACGACGTCGACGGTGTAGCGGCCCGCCCGGTGGACGGCGACGGCGAAGCGGTCCGGCTCGACCGGCCGGCCGTCGTAGAGCGGGCCGGCGTAGTCCTCGACGACGCGGACGCGCTCGATGCCGGTCGTCGCCCGGCCGTCGCCACGGATTCGGGCGGCGTCGGCGTTCGCCACGACGCCGACCCGTCCCGCCGCCCCCGCGGTGACGAGGCCGCCGTCGTGGGTGAAGCGTTCGGCGAAGGGAGCGTAGCCGGGACCGTCGACGACGAGGCGGTGGTCGCCGGGGTCGACCCTGAGGAACCCGAACAGCCCGGCGTTCGTGACGGTGGCGACCGGCTCCTGGCTCGCCAGTTGCGTCGCCAGTTCCGTCGGCGGGCCGACGAAGGAGACGGTGGCCACGTCCTCGATTGCCTCCCGCGAGGCCGCGACGACGCGGTCGAGGGTGCCGTCGGCACCGCTCCGTAGCTGTCGGACCCGTCCGACCACACGGTTCGTGAGCCCGGCCGGCCGCGAGCCGTCGATTTCGGCGCGGTGAGCCGGGTCGGTCACGTCCGAGAGGGGGTCCTCGTAGCGGGGCTGCTCCCAGGGAATGCCGACGGTGGTGATGTGGCCCGCCACCTGATCCTCGACGTACCCTGGAATCCCGAACTCGAAGCTCAACTGGGGTCCGTCGAACGACGATATCTCCTCGCGGACGGCCTCGATGGGTTCCAGCGCGTAGGTGTCGTCGCCGGCCGTCGGACTGTTGGGAGCGGTCAACACCAGCCCCGGTTCCCGCAGCGGGAGGTCCTCGGGTGGCGTCGGGATGCCGTTCCAGTCGGTGACGGTGACGGCCTCGTCGACGAAGTCGCTCCGTTCGAGGTCGAGGTCGGGGTGTTCGTCGAGGCGGTGGCCGCCGAGTTCCGGCACGACGAACGGCAGTCGTGCGCCCTCGTCGCGGGGGAGGCCGTAGGCGAACGGTACCCGGAGGCTGGAGGCGGCCTCGAGGAAGTCGTTGGTCACGTCCGACCGGAGGGCACCATCCGCGACCCGCTCGAAACTCGGGACGGCGTCGTTCACGTCGGTCGCGCTGGAGTGAGAGCCCACCTCCGAGAGGACGCCCGGCCGCCGGGCCGTCCCGGCCGACGGGTCGAGGACCTCGTTGTTCGGGACCTTCCGGGAGTGGGCGCTGGCGGAGAGCAACAGCGGGTCGCCGGCCTCGGCGTCGACGAACACCTGCAGCAGTTCCCAGTCGTGCCAGTGGAAGTTGACCGTGAACTGGTCGAACGCCGAGTACATCCAGTACTGGACGGCGTCGACGCCCTCGGCGGCCTCGGTCACCCGGTAGAACACCGTCGGGAACGGTGGGCCGTCGCTCGCACGGGCGTCCTCGGAGTAGCCCTCGAGGGCGGCGATTCCCTCCAGCGGTACCGGCTCTTCGGCGTTGGGGACGTACTCTCTGGGGTCGGTCGGGTACCACTTCTCGAGGCGGCCGAAGTAGAGGTCCGGCGCGTACCGCCGGACGAGTTCGGGGGCCGTCTCGTCGGGCGTCTCGGTCGGGGCGTCCTCGTCGGTTCCGGTGGGCGTCGGTCCGTCCGTCCCGGTCGGTGTGGGGGTCGCGTCCCCGGCGGGCGGGTCCCCGCGGGTGCCGAACCACGCGCCGGCCACGCCGGTCGCGCCCAGCGCGGCGAGACCACCGTAGACCAGCACGCGACGGCGCCGGTCGTCGTCCGGTCCTTCCGTGTCCGCCGTCTCGGTGCCGCGGCTCTCGGCTCCCGTTTCGTCGCCTCCGTCTCCCCGCTTGTCGTTCGACACGTTCGGCCAACAGAGGCGGGCGACTCTACATAAGTGTACGGTCGGCCGGGGCGAGAACGGGGGCGAAAGCGGGCGGCCGGTCCCGACTGAGTCGCACGAGCATCCGCGCGAGCGGAGCGAGCGCGGTTCGCGGCGACGAGACGGCGGAGCCGTCGAGTCGCCGTAGCGCCCGACGACTACCGCGGCCCGCAGGGCCGCGACAGGAGGAGGGCGCGCATATTTTCCCCACGTTTTTGCCGGGCGGGCCACCGGCCCGCCCGTGTAAAAAGTGGTTTTAGAAGCCCTTGCCCTGGAGTTCGCGGGCGATAATCATCTTCTGGATTTCGGTGGTGCCCTCGTAGATCTGGGTAATCTTGGCGTCGCGGTAGAGGCGTTCGGCGTCGAAGTCGTCGACGTAGCCGGAGCCGCCGTGAATCTGGACGCACTCGTTGGCGGCGTCAACGGCGATGCGGGAGGCGAACTCCTTGGCCATCGAGGCGAGCTTGGTGTTGGGGGACCCGCCGGAGTCGACGGACCACGCCGACTTGTAGGTGAGGTTGCGGGCGGCCTCGAGTTCGGTGTGCATGTCGGCGAGTTTGTGCTGGATGGCCTGGAAGTCGCCGATGGGACGACCGAACTGCTCGCGTTCCTGGGCGTACTCCAGCGCGCGCTCGGCGGCGCCCTTGGCGATGCCGATCCCCTGGGCGGCGACGCCGGTTCGTGTGGCGTCGAAGAACTGCATCTGCTGGAGGAAGCCCATGCCCTCGGTGCCGACGAGGTTCTCCTCGGGCACGCGCACGTCGTCGAGGATGAGTTCGGCGGTGTCCGAGGCGCGAATCCCCATCTTCCCCGTTATCTTGTCGGCCTCGAAGCCGTCGCGGTCGGACTCGATGATGATCTGGCTGAAGCCGTTGTACCGGCCGTCGGCGTCGGGGTCGGTCTTGCACAGCGTGACGAAGAAGTCACCGATCGACCCGTTGGTGATCCACATCTTGTTGCCGTTGATGACCCACTCGTCGCCGTCCTTCTCGGCGCGCGTGCTGACGCTCGAAACGTCGGACCCGGTGTCGGGTTCGGAGATGGCGGCGCCGGAAATCGCCTCGCCCTTTGCGACGGGTTCGAGGTACTCCTCTTTCTGCTCTTCGGTGCCGTACTCGAGGATGGCCTCGGTCCCGAAACTGGTCGCCAGGATCGACAGCGCGATGCCGGGGTCGGCGGCGAACAGCTCCTCGGCGATGAGCACCGAATCGACGGCGTCGTAGCCGGCGCCGCCGTACTCGATGGGGATGGTCGCACCGCACAGCCCCATTTCGGCGGCCTCGTCGACGATGTCGTGGGGGAACTTCTCCTCGCGGTCGTACTCCTTGGCGTGGGGTCGAACCTCGTTTTCGGCGAACCGGCGGACCTCCTCTTTGATCTGCTCCTGTTCGTCCGATATGGCGAAGTCCATGGTTCTTCACGGGGGCGCCGACACAAAACCTTTCTCAATCCCAACGAATTCGCCCCGGTCGTTCCGGTCGCCCCGAATACGGGGCGAGACAGAAACGTTGAAACGGGTTCCGACAGACCCTTCGGCTGTCACAATGGAATTCGACGACATCGAGACCGTCGCGGTGCTGGGCGCCGGCAACATGGGCCACGGTATCGCGGAAATCGCCGCCCTCGCGGGCTACGAGGTCAACCTGCGGGACGTCAAAGAGGAGTTCGTCCAGAGCGGCTACGACGACATCGAGTGGTCGCTGGAGAAACTCGCCGGGAAAGAACAGATCACCGACGACGAGGCCGACGACGCTCTGGAGCGCGTGACGCCGTACGTCGACATCGAGCCCGCCGTCGGCGACGCCGACTTCGTCATCGAGGCTGTGCCCGAGAAGATGGACATCAAGGAGGACGTCTACGCCGACGTCGAGGAGTACCTGCCCGAGGACGCCATCATCGCCACCAACACCTCCTCGCTGTCGATCACGGATCTGTCGGAGTTCACCGAGCGACCCGAGCAGTTCTGCGGGATGCACTTCTTCAACCCGCCGGTGCGGATGCAGCTCGTCGAGGTCATCACCGGCGCCCACACCGACGAGTCGACGCTGGAGGCCACCGAGGAGCTCGCCGAGGCCTTCGACAAGACGCCCGTCCGCGTCCACAAGGACTCGCCCGGATTCATCGTCAACCGCATCCTCGTCCCGCTGATGAACGAGGCCTGCTGGATGGTCAGCGAGGATGTCGCCACGGCCGACGAGGTAGACTCCACGACGAAGTTCGACATGGGGCTGCCGATGGGCGTCTTCGAACTCGGCGACATGACCGGCCACGACGTCACCCACCACGTCCTCGACTACATGAACGAGGAACTCGGGCAGGCCTACGAGCCGGCGCCGTTCCTCCAGGAACTCATCGAGGAGGAACGCTACGGCCAGAAGACCGGGCGCGGCGTCTACGACTACGAGGACGGCGACGGTCCGGACATCCCGACCGACGCGGGCAGCGACGAGATAGCCGAGCGGTTCCTCGCGGCGATGGCCAACGAGGTCGGCAACCTCGTCGGCGGCGACGTGGCCGGTCCCGACGCCATCGACGAGGCGGTCATGCTCGGCGCCGGCTTCCCCGAGGGACCGGCGAAGATGGTCGACGACCACGGGCTCGACTCGCTGGTCGAGACGCTCGAGGACCTCCACGACGAGACGGGTCACCCGCGCTTCGAGGTCTCCGACGGACTGCGGGAGGCCGCCGACGCCGGTGGTTTCCACGGCAGCGACGACGACGAGGCCGGCGTCGAGTTCACGAACGTCGAGGTCCGCTACCCCGGCGACATGGTCGGTCAGATCGTCCTGGACCGCGAGGCCCGGATGAACACCATCAACCCGGCGCTCCTGGACGATCTCGCCGAGGCCATCGACCTGCTGGAGGACGACGACGAGGTCCGGGCCATCCTCGTCACCGGCAAGGGCGACCGCGCGTTCTCCGCGGGCGCCGACGTCACCTCGATGGCGAGCAACGCCGACCCGCTCGGGGCCATCGAGCTCTCCCGGAAGGGCCAGCAGACCTTCGGCAAGCTCGAGGAGGTCGACATGCCGGTCGTGGCCGGCATCGACGGCTTCGCGCTGGGCGGCGGCTTCGAGCTCGCGCTGTGCTGTGACTTCCGGCTCGCATCCGAGCGGTCCGAGCTCGGCACCCCCGAGCACAACCTCGGCCTGCTGCCCGGCTGGGGCGGCACCCAGCGACTGATGCGGATCACCGGCTTCGGCCGCGCCAAGGAGATCGTCTTCACCGCCGATCGGTACGACCCCGAGACGATGTACGACTACGACGTCGTCAACGAGGTCGTCGACAACGAGTCCTTCGAGGAGCGCGCCCACGAGTTCGCCGCCGACCTCGCAGCTGGGCCGCCCATCTCCCAGAAGCTCACGAAGCGGGCGATGCTCCGCGGCTACGGGGACATCGAGGCCGGCCTCGAACTCGAGTCGCAGGCGTTCGGCCACCTCATCAACACCGACGACCTCATGGAGGGCATCACCGCCTTCATGGGCGACGGCGAGCCCGAGTTCGAAGGGAAGTAACGCGCGGAGCGACCGTCGGCCGAACGGCCGCTCAGACCAGTCCGCTGCTGTCGGAACCGTCTATTTCGTTCCCGTCGTCGTCTTCGAGATACCGGACGTCGTTCCCGTCGCGCACGTCGTCGACGTACTTCAGTTTCCCGTCGGCCAGCCCGACGTAGACGATCTCGCCGTCCCCGTCGCCGTCGACGTCGGCGACCGTCGGCGGCGCCTTCACGGCGTCCGGGGCCGTGAGCGTGGTCGTTCCCTCGCCGCCCGAGGCGGTCGGCTCGCCCGTTATCTTGACGTCGTTGCTGCCGTCGACGACGACGACGCTGACGGTACCGTCGTCGTCGATGTCGGCGAGCGCGCCGGCGCCGATGCCGTTGTTCGAGCCCGTCTGGCCGTCGTCGACGTTCTTCGTGGTCCCGTCCGGCTCCAGGTAGCGGAGTTGCTGGCTCGCGTCCGCGAACACCAGTTCGTCCGTGCCGTCGCCGTCGACGTCGCCGATGCCGCTGATGGCCTGGACGCCGTTGCCCGGCGAGGCGACCGCGACGGGAGTCCCCGACGGTGTCACCCGATAGAGGGTGTCGTGGTTCTCGTTTACGAAGAAGACCGACCGGTCGCTGCCGTCCCAGGAGCCGACGCCGAGTCTCGTCTTGGCGTGTTCGATGTCCCCCGGGATCGTGCTGCCGTCGGCGAGCGTGGTGGTCCCGTTCGTCGAGTTGGTGAGTTTCAGTTCGCCGTCGCCGTCGACGAAGGGGACGTCGGCGGTGCCGTCGGCGGTCAGGTCCAGCGTCGGACCGAGCGCCTGCGCGTCGGCGGTCGCCGAGAGCGTCTCGACGGCGCCGCCGTCGCCGTCGACGCTGTCGATGGTGGCCGTATTCGCGGTGTAGACCGTCCCCGGACAGCCCCACGGGCCGTCGGCGGCGTCGGTGTCGGTCTCAAACCGGTCGAGGACGTAGCTGTCGTCGGTCTCCTCGGCCCGCCAGACGACCGCTATCTCGTCGTCGACGGCGTCGATGCGCTGGCGATCGCCGGCGGTCAGGTTCCGGCCGGCCAGGACGACCGGGTCGTCGGCGCCGTCGAGTTCGATGCGGTCGCCGTCGATGCGGTCGCCGGCGACGTGGCGGAGTTCGTGGCCACAGGTGCCGTCGTCGAGTTCGAATCGGGTCGTCGGCGCGGGCGACGACTCCGTCAGCAGACCGAACGCCAGCGCCGAGGCGAGTACGCTCAGGAGGATGACGATGGCAACGAGGAGCGCGCCACCGACTACGGGGGAAAGTCCCCTGTCTCGATCCCCGAAGGGCGATGACGACCACCGAATCATGGCTGGAGAGCGGGCGGCGAGTCGCGGTGCGACGACCGCGGCCACACGTCCCGATAGGTATCGTTCCCGGTAAAGACCACGAACCAGTACCGCGCTCGTATCGAAGCGTGAGTCGGAGCGGCCGTCGACGTCGCCGGGGGCGGGTCCGAAACGCCCAACGGCCGTCGCCGCCTACGGACGGTCGATGGTCGGGTCACGCGCCCTCACCGCGCTCGCGGGGCTGCTCGTGAGCCTCGCGGTCAGCGTCGGCATCTACCTGCAGACCGGATCGCTGCTGCTGTTTCTGTTCGTCCCGTTCGTCCCGTTTCTGTTCTCCTCGTCGCTCCGGCGGGAGGACGATGACGACCGGCCGCCGACGCGGGCCTGTCCCGAATGCGAGTTTCGGACCCGCGAGTCGGAGTTCGAGTACTGCCCGCGGGACGGACGACGGCTCCGCGAGGAGTAAGCTCCCGGGTTGCTACCGCTGGACTCGCCGACGGCCTTAACCGGCCGCCGTCTGAAGGCCCGCCGATGGCCGCACCCGGAACGTCGCTACTGGACGACACCGTGGTCGCGCTCGCGCTCGCGGCGGCGCTGGGACTGTTCCTCGGTCTCGAACGGGAGTGGTCCGACAAGAAGGCCGGCATCCGGACCTTCGCGCTGGTGAGCCTGGCGGCCGCCGTCTTCACCATCCTCGAGCGCCCGCTGTTGCTCGTCGTCGGCGGCGCATTCGTGGTCGTCGTCGCCGTCATCCTCGGCGTCCAGGGCCTCCTGGGGCAGGCCGACAGCCTCTCTTTGACCACCTCGACGACGCTTCTGGTCGCCTACGGCGTCGGCGCACTGGTCGCCGCCGGCTTCGTTCTGGAGGGGGTCACCGTCGCCGTCGTCTCCTCGCTGCTGCTCGTCCTGCGGGCGGAACTGCACGGCGTCGCGGACGCTCTCTCCCGCGAGGAGGTCCGGGCCGGCACCGAGTTCGCCATCCTCGCGTTCGTCGTCTACCCACTCCTGCCGCCCGGGGAGCGCACCGTCGCCGTCGGGGACCTCGGCGTCGCCTTCGAGCCGCGGGTCGTGTGGCTGATGGTCGTCTTCGTCGCCGGCATCGGTATCGTCAACTACGCCATCGTCCGGCTGTACGGCGGCCGCGGCATCGCAGTCACGGGCTTCTTCGGCGGCCTGGCCTCCTCGACGGCGGTCGTCGGCGCCATTCTCGACCACGTCGACCAGCGCTCGGCGACGGCGGACTACGGCGTCGCGGCGGTGGCGCTTGCAAACGCCTCGATGGCGCTGCGGAACCTGACCATCGCCGTCGCCTTCACCGTCGGATCCGGCGTCCTGCTCGAACCGGTCGTCCCGCTCGGCGTCGTCATCCTCGGGGGATTCCTCGCGGCCACGGTGACCGCCGACTGGTCGGCCGCCATCGACCTCGACCTCGACAGCCCCTTCACGCTGCGGTACGCCCTCGGCGTCGGCGCGCTGTTCTTCCTCGTGCTTCTGGTCGGTGGGTTCGCCGAGGCCCGCTTCGGGACCGGCGGACTCTACGTCGCGGCGCTGCTCGCGGGACTGGTGTCCAGTGCGGGCGCCACCGCCTCGGCGGTCGTCCTCTACGGCAACGGCAGCGTCACGAGCCTGGAGGCGACGGTCGCGGTCCTGCTGGCGACGGCCGCCAGCATCGCCGTCAAGACCGGCCTGTGTGCGTTCTCCTCGAATCGGGGGTTCGCGAGAGGGGTCGCCGCCTGGAGCGCCGCGCTGCTCGTCGCGGCTGGCGCGGTGACCGTGCTGCTGGTGGCCCTGTGAGGGGCGGCTTTCGATAGCGTCAAAATTTAATTCGGCACTGTCCGAAGTGGAGGGTATGGACAGAGAGACGGCCACGCCGCAGGTCGACGAGATGCCAGGTCCGCTCGCCCGCGAACGGGCCGAGTACCACGGCTCGCTCGCGGCGCCGAGCACCTACGTCTACGAGTTCGTCTGGGACGTCACCGAACCCGCCACGGGTCCGTTCTGTACGGACGCCGACGGCAACGTCCTGATGGACTTCACCGCCCACGTCGGCGCCGCTCCGCTCGGCTACAACAACCCCGAACTGCTCGAGCGGATGGAGGCCTTCGAGATGATCGACCCCGTCAAGATAGCCGGCCAGGACTTCTACACGACGGCCGGCGACCCGACCGACCCCGACTTCCCGGGGCCAGCGGAACTGATGGAGCGGCTGACGGAGGTGTCGCCGGACGGCATGGACACCGTCTTCCTGTCGAACTCCGGGGCCGAGGCCGTCGAGAACGCCCTGAAGATATGCTACGACGACACCGCCGGCAAGTACGGCATCACCTTCGAGGGTGCCTTCCACGGCCGGACGCTCGGGACGCTCTCGCTGAACCGCTCGAAGGAGATCTACCGTCGGAAGTTCCCCGAGATACACGCCATCCACGACGCGCCGTTCTGTCGGGACGGCGACTGCACGCCGGCGAGTTGCGAGTGCGGCTTCTTCGCCGGCGACACCTCGGCGCTCCGCCGGATGCTGGACCCCGAGCGCGGCCGCGTCAACCCCGACGAGGTAGCGTATCTCATCCTCGAACCGATACAGGGCGAGGGTGGCTACCACGTCCCCAGCGAGGCGTTCATGGCGGAGGTGGCCGACCTCTGTGACCGCCACGACCTCCTGCTCGTCGCCGACGAGATACAGTCGGGAATCGGACGGACCGGCGACTTCTGGGCCTCCGACGGCTTCCCCATCGAACCGGACGTCATCTGTGCGGCCAAGGGTGCCCGCGTCGGGGCGACCATCGCCAGCGCCGACGTCTTCCCCGAGGAGACGTCGCGGCTCTCCTCGACGTGGGGGGCCGGCGACATCGTCGACGCCATGCAGGGTGCGCTCACCATCGACGTCATCCGCGAGGAGAACCTCATGGCCAACGCCGAGACCCGGGGCGAGCAGATGCGGGCCGAAATCGAGGCCGCCGACCTCCCGAACGTCGTCGACGTGCGGGGCCGGGGACTCATGCAGGCCGTCGAGTTCGACACCAAACAGCGGCGCGACGACGTCGAGGAGGCGGCCGTCAAGCGCGGACTGCTGACGCTCGGGTGTGGCCACAAGACGCTCCGACTCCTGCCACCGCTGGACGTCCGCGAGCGGGAGATAACCATCGGCGTCGAGGTGCTGTCCGAGGCCGTCGAGGCGGCGGCCTGAGCGGCGCTATTCGTTCGGAAACCACGCCGTTTAAATTACCTCCGAGTCACCGAACGATACATGCGAGAGAGCATTTCACGGCGGACGTTCGCGGCGATGGCCGCCAGCGCGGCGACGGTTCCGCTGGCGGGATGTCAGTCGGACGGTTCGGGCAACGGTAACGGCGACGGCGGCGGAAACGGCGAATCCTCGGGCGACGGCGACGCACCCATCGAGTACGACGGCGACGCCAGCGTAGCCTTCGGGACGCCCGAGGACGGCGCGACGGCCGCAAACGGCGTCACCGTCTCGATGACCGCCGAGAACTTCACCATCGAATCGTCCGGCGAGGTCAACGAGAACAGCGGCCACTTCCACATCGTGATAGACGAGGGCCCCGTCGAGACGGGCGAGACGATACCGAACGACGACAGTCACCTGCACTACGGCGACGGCTCGACCCGGACGGTGCTGGACCTCGAACCGGGCACCCACGAACTGACGCTGCAGGTCGGCGACGGCAAGCACCGCGCGCTCCCGCTGACCGACACCGTCGAGGTGACCGTCGAGGAGGCGTCGGTGTCCTTCGGCGCCCCCGAGGACGGTGCCACCGTCGAGAGCCCCGTCGCCGCCGAGTTCGAGGCCTCCGACAGCGCGACCGTCGAGCAGGCTGGCGAACTCAGCCAGACCGGTGGGCACTTCCACGTCATGGTGGACACCGAGGCCGTCGAGGTTGGCGAGGCCATCCCGAACGACGACAGCCACCTCCACTTCGGTGACGGGTCGACGTCCGCCGAGTTAGAGCTAGAATCCGGCGAACACGACCTCCTCCTCCAGATGGGCGACGGCGAACACCTCGCGCTGCCCGCCACTGACGAGATTACCGTCACCGTCGAGTGACGACCGGTACCCGGGCGCCGGCGGCCCGCCGGCGCCCGGGACGCCCTCACACGCCGCCGGGAGACTTTTTCGCCGCAGGTCCCACGTACCGGCATGACCGATTCGGCGCCGGGGGCGGACCTCACCGCACTCCGGGGCTATCTCGAGGGGGAACTGGACGAGACGGTGACCGGCGTCGAGGTGCTCCAGAACGGCCTCAACCTCGTCGTCGCGGTATCGACGACCGGGGCAGCGCCGGCGTACGTCGTCCGCCGACCCAACAAGCTTCGCGGCACCTACTACATGCACTCCCTGGACGAGGAGTTCGAACTGTTGCGGCGACTCGAACCGACGCCCGTCGCCGCGCCGGCGCCCGTCCTGCATCCTGACGACGAGACGGTTCTCGGTGGCCCCTTCGTCGTCGTCACCTACCTCGACGGCGAGGTGGTCCCGCTGGGTGACGGGCTACCCTCGCGGTTCCGCTCGCCGGACGCTCGCGGCCGCCTGGCGACGAGTCTCGTCGACGCGCTAGCCGAGATTCACACCCTCGATACCGGGCGATTCGAGGGGGTCTGCGCCCGGGTGACGCCGCGGGAGCGGGTGGTCCGGGCCACCGAGCGGTTCGACTCCCTGAGGAGCGTCACGGGCCACGACTCGGTTGCGCTGGAGGCCGTCGCCGAGTGGCTCCGCCGCAACGCCCCGACCCCCGACGAGACGGTCCTGGTCCACGGGGACTTCCGGCCCGGGAACCTGCTGTTCGGGCCCGGCGAGGAGCCGACGGTGACCGGCGTCCTCGACTGGGAGACGGCGCGTCTGGGCGACCCGCTGACGGACCTCGGCTACCTGCTCCTCCGGTGGCGAGACGAGGGCGATCCGACCCCGTCGCTGGACCGCCTCGACGACGGGAGCCTCGACGAGTCCACCCGCGAGGAACTCCGTGCGGCCAACGAGCGGGGGCTGGCCCCGTTCACCGCCCAGCCGGGGAGTCCGGACCGGCGGGCGCTGATGGATCGCTACGAGGCCGAAACCGGCATCGACGTCGAAAACGAGCGGTTCTACCGGGCCCAGGCGGCGTTCCTCCTCGCGCTGGTGTGGGCGGACCTCCACCGCTGTCGTGTCGAAGCGGGCGAGGCGAGCGGCCGGGAGCCGTGGGTGGACTACGCGCTGCTGCTGGCGGAGGCGATAATCGACGACGGGTAGTGCACGGAGGAACCGGAGGACGGCGGTCAACGACGACGACAGTGACACGCGATTCCACCAATGACGAGACTTATACGTCTCCTCTCCGTTATCTTATAGGTTATGGCAGACGAGATATTCACGGAACCCGAGGAGTCCACCGAGGAGTGGGTCGACGTACGGATGACCAACCCCGAGGCCGGGGAGTGGGACGTCGACTGCGTGGTCGTCGACGGCCGGGTCAGTTACCTGGACCTGCGCATCCGGCCCGAACTCCTGGCCGGCTTTCTCGACTGTCTCATCGACGACGTGGGTGAGGGGCGCGGGCGAGCGGTGCTGGCGGAAGTGCTCGAACGGAACGACATCGACCTCGACGGGGGCGGCGAGGATGGATAGCGACGGGCTTCCGGCGGTCCCGCGGTGGGGAGCGTAGAATGATCGACCAGCCCGTCGGGAGCGTGATGACGCGTTCGGTTCGGACGGTGTCGCCGGAGATCACCGCCTGCGAGGTGGCGAGGACGTTCGCCGATCACGGCATCGGGTCGGTCCTCGTGGTCGCGGCCGACGGAGACGCACCGCTCGGAATCGTGACCCAGTCGGACGTGATGCGGGCGGTCGCCGACGAGGCCGACCTCACGACGACCAGGGCGAAGACGCTCATGTCCGCGCCGCTCGTCACCACGACCAGCGGGGCGGAGATCCACGAGGCCGCCGCCGTGATGCGGGACCGCTCGATTCGACGGCTCCCGGTCCTCGACGGGGAGGAACTCGTCGGCATCCTGACGACGACCGATCTCGCTCACTACCTGCCGCGGCTCAGGAACACGATTCTCCGCGAACGGGCCGACGCCGAGGACGGCTGACCGGACGGTCGCCGAGGAGCGCCGAATCCCGAGCCCTACGGCTGCAACCGGGACCCGCAGAGCTGCGACCGCTCAGAACTGGTAGCGCCGGTCATCGTTCGTGTCCGGTTGCGGGAAGGCGTCGCCACCGGTCATCTCGTCGTAGGTCATCCCCGAGAGGTACTCGTCGTAGGTGACGTCGTAGCCGCTCCGGAGGTGGAAGTCGAGGTTACCCGTCTCGACGGCCGACTGAAACAGCATGTGGACCGCCCGCCGGAGGAGTTCGTCCGGATCGTCCGGCCCGTAGGCCGCCGTGAGCATCGCCAGTTCGTTCCGCGTCTCGGCGTCGAGTTCGACCGAGAGCTCCTCGCCGAGGTCGGCGTAGGCCGTCTCGACGTCGGTCGAGAGGTCGTCCAGTCCCATGCAGGTGGTCGGTCGGGGGCAAGGAAGTGGGTTTCGCTCCGCTGGAGTCACTCCTCGGTGCCGAGGCCACCGCCGCCGCCACCGACGCGGTCGTACAAGAGGACGAACACGGAGACGAACAGAAACAGCGCGGCGATGAACGGGATACCGACGTCGAGGTGGAACGCCGCTACGGTGACGAGCGGCAGGAAGACTGCGAGTCCGACGGCGGCGACCACCACCTGCGTAATCTCCCTCATACCTCACCCCGCGGCCGCCTGTCGGATACGTGTTCCGCCCGCCGGAACCGTCACACACAAGCGCGACCCACCGGAAGGGCCGTGTGATGACCGACGGCCCGGAGACCGCCGACGCGGACGCGGGCGAGTACCTGCCCGACGACGTCGGGGCGGTCCGGTCGGCGCTCGTCGAGTGGTACGAGACCGACCACCGCGAGTACCCCTGGCGGGAGACGACCGACCCCTACCCGATCCTCGTCTCGGAGGTGATGAGCCAGCAGACGCAACTCGACCGCGTCGTCGACGCCTGGCGGGACTTCCTCGAGGCGTGGCCGACCGTCGCGGCCCTGGCCGCCGCCGACCGCGCCGACGTGGTCGCTTTCTGGACCGACCACTCGCTGGGCTACAACAACCGCGCGAAGTACCTCCACGAGGCGGCCCGGCAGGTCACCGAGGAGTTCGACGGCGAGTTCCCCGAGACGCCCGACGGCCTCCAGGAACTGATGGGCGTCGGTCCCTACACCGCAAACGCCGTCGCCTCCTTCGCGTTCGACAACGGCGACGCCGTCGTGGACACGAACGTCGAGCGGGTGCTGTACCGCGCCTTCGACGTTCCGGACGACGACGCCGCCTTCGAGCGCGTGGCCGGCGCGCTGATGCCCGACGGCGAGTCGCGGGTCTGGAACAACGCCATCATGGAACTGGGCGGCGTCGCCTGCGAGAAGACGCCCCGCTGTGACGAGGCTGGCTGTCCGTGGCGAGCGTGGTGTCACGCCTACGAGACGGGCGACTTCACCGCGCCGGACGTGCCGACCCAGCCGTCCTTCGAGGGGAGTCGCCGCCAGATGCGGGGGCGGGTGGTCCGGGTGCTCGGCGAACACGACGACCTGCCGCTGGACGAACTCGGGCCGCGGGTCCGGGTGGACTACGCCCCCGACGGCGAGTACGGCCGGGAGTGGCTCCGTGGCCTGCTGGATGACCTGGCGGACGACGGGCTCGTCGACGTCGAGGAACGGGACGGCGAGGCGGTCGCCCGGCTCCGGCGGTAGTCCCCATCCCCATCGCCCTCCGTTCCACCGGGCCGTCGCGGACCGGACCGCATTTGGCGGTCGGCGCCGAACGCCGCCCATGAGCGACGTACGCGTGGCTGCCGTCGTCGGCAGCCTCCGCGAGGACAGTTACAGCCGGCTGGCGTGCGAGCGAGCGCTGGCCGCAGCCGGGGGGTACGAGGGCGTCGAGACGGATCTGATCGACCTCCGGGACTTCGAGTTGCCGGTCTTCGACGCCGACGACCGGTCGGCCGGCGACGCCGACGAGCTGGTCCGTCGGGTCCAGGCGGCCGACTCGGTGATCCTCGGCACGCCGGTCTATCACGGCTCCTACTCGTCGGCGCTGAAGAACGCGCTGGACTACTGCGGCTTCGACGAGTTCGACGAGACGACGGTGGGGTTGCTCTGCGTCGCGGGCGGGGCCTTCCCGACGACGACGCTGGACCACCTCCGGTCGGTCGCGCGGGCGGTCAACGCCTGGGTCGTCCCCCACCAGGTCGCGATCCCGCGAGCGCGGGAGGCATTCGCCAACGGAGAACTCCTCGACGAGGACGTCGCCGACCGGGTCGACACGCTCGGCCGCCGGATGGTCGAGTACGCCACCATCGAACCTGACCCGCGGACGCTGGAGGCCAAACAGAACGTCGGCGCCGACGACTAGGCGTCCGGTCCGGTCCACTCCGCCAGCGTGGCCGAGCGGTCGCCGGACTCGGCCACCCAGACGACCCGGACCGTGGCGTCGGGTTCGACCGACACGGCCCGGGCGTCGCCCGCGCTGACGGGTGTCTCCCACGCTCCCCGGGCGTCGCTGGTCTCGACGAACAGGTCGTCCTCCTCGGGTATGTTGTCGCCTGCCTCGTGTGTGATCGTCACCTCGCCCGCGTCGGGAGCATACTCGAAGGCGAACCGTACCTGGGGCACGGATGCGGCGGGCTGCCGTTCGGATCGGCCGACCAGCAGGACGATACCCGAGAGGTTCCCGACGTCGCCGGATCGGAGGGTCTCGGCGGTGGCGTCGACGACGAACAGCCGTCGTATCTCGCCGGGCGAGACCCCGGCGCCGTAGACCGACCCCTGGAGCCGATCGAACGGGACCGCTCCTTCCGTAGTCGGCTGGCCGTCGTCGCCGACGGTGACGAAGTTCCAGTCGGCGTACTCGACGAAGGCCTCGTTGGCGAATATCTGGTAGACGAACTCGCCGGCCGACTCGTTGTAGAGGGGGGCCACGAATCCGGCGCGGGCGCCGACCGACATATCGCGGCTGACGCGCAACTCGGCGTCGTCGGTCCCACCCTCGAACCCGCTGTCCAGCAGGAACTCCCGCTTTGGGTCGGCGTACTCGATGGTGTAGGCGTCGCCGCCGGCGTTCACCGTCGCCGCCCCGTCGACCATCCCGGGATAGTCGACGACGGCATCGTCCGTCACGTAGGGGTCTTCCGGCACGTCGGTGCCGGTCGGCGTCGTCGTCGGCGTCGATCCGTTGGTTCCACCGGGCAGGGAGTCCGACGAGCAGCCGGCCGAAGCGGCCGCGGCGGCGACCCCGAGCGAGGCGAGAAACCGGCGGCGGTCCAGCCCGTTCATACCCGTCGGTGAGGCGCACGCTTAAAAACACCAGCGATAGACCTCGGAAGCCTCATGGCCCGTCCCGACGAACGCACAGCCGTGACACAGTGGGTCGAAAACCCCAGTGGCGGCCGCGAGCGCGGGCCGCGGGGGATCGCCCGGGCGTGGGTCGAGGTGCTGGTCCGGCCGGGGCGGTTCTTCCGGAACGGGGTCGCGCCCGGCGACCAGGCGCCGGGGCTGACGTTCGCCATCGTCGTCGCCTTCGCTTTCGTCGGCGGGCGCCTCCTCGTCGCGCCGGAGACGCTGTCGGGGTACGGCCGCATCGCGGCGGCCACCGGGAGCACGTATCTGACGGCCGTCGTCGTCCTCGGGGCGGTCTGCTTTCTGGTCGCGCCGCTGGTGCTGCATCTGGCGGCGGCGCTGGGAACGGTTGCGCTCGTGGCGCTCGTCGACGACCGTGCCGGCGTCAGCGAGACGGTCCAGGTCATCGCCTACGCCGCGGCGCCGGGGGTCTTCGTCGCGGTCCCGCTCCCGGCGGTGCAGGTCGTCGCTGCAGCCTACGGGGCTCTCTTGCTCGCGGTCGGCTTCGCCGTGGTTCACGGTGCTTCGCCGCCGCGGGCGGCCCTCGCGGCGACCGTCCCAGCGCTGTTCGTCTTCGGCTTCGCCTTCGGCGGCATCGGCGCCTTCGAGGCGGTGACCGGGCTCGAGGTGACCGCCGACCGCGGCGGCAGGTAGATTCCGACAACCGTTTTAAGCCCCGCCCCTTCGACTCCGCCAATGGCCAACTGTATCATCTGCGGCACCTCCACGGAGGGACCCATCTGCGAGGTCCACCAGGAGGACGTAGCGTTCGAGTTCGAAGGCGACCACCCCTCCCAGCTGACGCCCGAGCGGTACTACCGCGGCCGGGTCGACGGCTACGCCGACTTCGGCGTCTTCGTCGACATCGGGAACGTCACGGGGCTGCTCCACCGGAGCAAGCTCGACCGCCGCCTCGAGAGCCTCGACTGGGAGGTCGGCGACGACGTCTTCGTCCAGGTGAACAACATCCGGGACAACGGCGACATCGACCTCGGATGGTCGATCCGACAGTCCGAGCGGGAGTTCCGGGGCGTCCTCGTCGACTCCCCCGACGGCGACTACCTGGCCGACGAGTACCACGACGACGGCGACGAGGGGACGGCCGACGAGGGGGCGGCCGACGAGCAGACCGGCGGGAGCCCCGAAGAGACCACCGAGACCGAGGCCGAACCGGAACCCGAACCGGAGTACGAGCCCGAACCCGAGCAGGAGTCGTCGGCAGACGAGCAGTCGGGCGGCACGCCGGACGACGAGGAGCTGGCCGAGACGGCGACGAACGAACCGGAATCAGGACGGCAAGAGGACTCCGAGACGGCCGACATCGGCAGGATCGCCGTCGAGGACCTCCGCGAGCACGTCGGCGACGTCGTCCGCCTCGAGGGAGAGGTCGTCTCCGCACGCCAGACCTCCGGCCCGACCGTCTTCGAACTCCGTGACGAGACGGGCGTCGTCGACTGTGCGGCCTTCGTCGAGGCGGGCGTCCGGGCGTACCCGGACATCGAGGCCGACGACGTGGTCCGACTCGACGGCGAGGTCCGCGTCCGGCGCGACGAAATCCAGGTCGAGACCGAGTCGCTGGTCGAACTCGAGGGTGACGCCGAGGCGGCCGTCCGGACCCGGATGGACGAGGCGCTGGAGGCCCGGGCCCGCCCCGACGAGACGGAACTCCTGGGCGACGATGACGCGCTCGACGCCGTCGCCGAGGAGGTGGCCGACGCCGCGGCCACCATCCGGCGGGCGGTACTGGAGTCGCGGCCGGTCGTCGTCCGCCACGACGCGACGACGGACGGCTACGTCGCCGGCGCCGCAATCGAGCGGGCCGTCCTGCCGCTCGTCGAGTCCGAGCACGCCACCGCCGATGCGGTGTATCACTACTTCGACCGCCGCCCGCTCGAGGACGGCGTCTACGACATGAACGACGCGACGAAGGACGTCACCCGAATGCTGGGCGACCGCGAGCGCCACGACGAGAAGCTGCCGCTTTTCGTCTTCGCGGCCGCCGGGTCGACGGCCGCTTCGATGGACGGTCTCGAACTGCTCGACGTCTACGGCGCCCCGCGGGTCGTGCTGGACGGCCGGCCGGCCGACGAGTCGGTCGCCGCCGAGATCGACTCGCTTGTCACGACCGAGGCGCGGACGGCCGCGACCGTCGCCGCCAACGTCGCGGGCGCGGTCAACGACGAGGTGCGCGAGGACCTCGGTCACCTCCCCGCCGTCAGCTACTGGAACGAGGTACCGGAGCCGTACGCGGAGCTGGCCGCCGAGGCGGGCGTCGACGAGGCGACGGCCAAAGACCTCCGGGAGGCTATCGCGCTGGAGGCCTTCTACCAGTCCTACGAGGACAAGCGCGAACTCATCGTCGACCTCCTGTTCGAAAAGCAGACCGGTCTCGCCGAACAGGTGGCCGAGCAGTTCCGCACGAAACTGGAGGCCGAAATCGACACGGCGACGGCCAACCTCGACGAGCGGACCGTCGACGGCGCCACGGTGACCGTGCTGGACACCGACGCCTACACCCACCAGTACGACTTCCCGCCGACGCGACTCCTCCTGGACGAACTGCGGCGGCGGCTCGACGCCGACGTGGTCATCGGCGTCGGGACGGACGAACTCCACGTCCGGACCGACGACGCCCTCGACCTGGAGGCGCTCGTGGCCGCCCTCCAGCTCGAGGCGCCCGACGCCGGTGTCTCCGACCCCGGCGCCCGCGAGCCCAAAGTCGAGTTCCTCGCCGGCGAGCGGGAGGCCGTCCTCGACGCCGTCGTCGACGCCGTCGCCGAGCGGGCACTGGCCGCCTCGGCCTGAGAACCCCCTTCTCCGGACTCTCACTCGACGCTCGTGGCGGACCGCTACCCACTTACCGCAGGCGTACGTTGACCCGACAGCGAATGAGTACCGACGCCGACCCCACGGAGTCGGAGGCCTTCCAGCGGGTCTGTGAGTCGCTCGTCGAGTCCATCCTGGCCGGCGACGTCGAGCGCGACGACCTCGAGAGCGCCAAGATGGACGCCTGCCGGGAGCACTCCTCGCCGAAGGTGCCGAAGAACACCGAGTTGCTCGACTTCGCCCCCGACGAGCACCGCGAACAACTGGAGTCGGTGCTGCGCCGGAAGCCGGTGCGGACGGCCTCGGGCGTCTCGCCCGTCGCCATCATGACCTCGCCGCACACCTGCCCGCACGGCAAGTGCCTCTACTGTCCGGGCGGGCCCGCCTCGGAGTTCTCCTCCTCACAGTCGTACACGGGCGAGGAACCGGCGGCGGCCCGCGGCGTCCAGAACGACTACGACCCCTACGGCCAGGTGACGCTTCGCCTCCACCAGTTGCGGAAGATCGGCCATCCCGTCGACAAGGTGGAACTCATCCTGATGGGCGGGACGATGACGGCCCGAAGCCACGACTACCAGGAGTGGTTCGTCAAGCGGGCCCTGGCGGCGATGAACGACTACGACCTCGAGTCCGAGCCCTCACCCAGCGAATCGGAGTCCTTCAAACCCGATCCCGAGGACGTCGAGTTCCGGTACCTCGAGGACGTCGTCGCCGAAAACGAGACGGGCGACATCCGCAACATCGGGACGACCTTCGAGACGAAGCCGGACTGGTGTGACCCCGAGCAGATCGACCGGATGCTCCGCCTCGGCGGCACGAAGGTCGAGGTCGGCGTCCAGACGACCTACGAGCGGGTCAACCGCGAGATGCACCGGGGCCACGGCGTCCAGGCCAGCCTCGACGCCAACCGACGGCTCCGGGATTCGGCGTTCAAGGTCGGCTTCCACATGATGCCCGGCCAGCCCGGGATGTCCAGGGAGATGTGCCTGCAGGACTTCCGGGAACTGTTCAAGAACACGGACTGGCGTCCGGACTACCTGAAGATTTACCCGACGCTGGTGGTCCGGGACACCGTCACCTACGACATGTGGCGCCGCGAGGAGTACGAGCCGCTGACAAACGAGGAGGCCGCCGAACTCGTCGCCGAAATCAAGTCGATGATACCGCGCTACACGCGGCTCCAGCGCGTCCAGCGGGACATCCCGGCGGACTTCATCGACGCCGGGGTCTGGAAGTCCAACCTCCGACAGTTGGCGCGCAAGCGGATGGACGAGCACGGCTGGACCTGCGACTGCATCCGCTGTCGGGAGGTCGGCATGAACGACGAGGAACCCGAGACCGTCGAGTTGGACGTGACCACCTACGAGGCCGCCGGCGGCACGGAGCACTTCATCGCCTTCGAGGACTTCGAGAAGGACCTGCTGGTCGGCTTCTGTCGGCTCCGGTTCCCGGACGACCCCGTCCGCGAGGAACTCGACGAGGCGGCGCTCGTGCGGGAACTGCACGTCTACGGTAACGAGGTCGGGGTTGGGGAGGCGGGTGACGGGGACCACCAGCACGAGGGCTACGGCCGGCGCCTGCTGGCGAAGGCCGAGGAACTGGCCCGCGAGGCCGGTTACGAGAAACTGTCGGTCATCTCCGGCATCGGCGTCCGCCAGTACTACCGCGAGAAACTGGGCTACTACCAGGACGGCCCATACGTCTCGACGCGGCTCCGGTAGTGCCCTCGCGTCCGGCCGTGGTTTTTTGAGGTCCAGCGGCGGAGTTGGCGTATGGCCGGGGTGGAGGTACTTCCAGAGGGGTCGGCGGGCGTCGTCTCGATGCTCGTTCTCGTGGCAGGTCTCGGCGCGCTGTTCGCGGGCCTGGAGTGGTTCTGGGTCGTCTTCGTGGTCGGCTACGCGGGGCTTGTCCCGCTGACGGCGATGCTTTCGAGGGACGACGACGAGGAGCGGGAGACGTCGTCGGCGGACCCCGAGGGACGGGCGTCGGCCGACGACTCCCGGACCGACGCCCTGGAGACGCTCCGGGAGCGGTACGCCCGCGGCGAGTTGACACACGAGGAGTTCGAACGGAAACTGGAGGCGCTCCTTGAGACGGACAGCCCGGAGCACGCCGAGAAGCGCGTCGAGCGCAACCGGGACCGCGAGGGAACCCGGGAGTGACCTACTCGGCCGCCGGGTCGACGCCGAGCACCGCGAGCGCGCCCGCCGGCGAGGTTCCGAGTCGACTCGCTCGATACCCGAATATCTCCTCGTAGCCGCACTCCGACATCAGGACGGGGTAGAAGGGTCGGTGTGCGACGAGTCGCTCCTCGCCGGCGGTGGCGAACACCGCGCCGGCCGCCACGCGGGTGAAGTTCTCGGCGAGCAGTTCGTACTCGACGCCGGACGGTTTCTCGACGGCGTCCTCCAGGACGTAGTAGTTGGGGTCGGTCCCGTCGTGGTCGGCGGTCGGCAGGGCGCCCGTCTCCGCGAGGAAGGCCCGCGCCTGGCGTTCGGCCTCGTCGGCCGCCGCGTCGGTGCCCTGACAGCCGGCCTCGACGGTGACGACGGTACCGCAGTCGGTGAAGGAGCCGTCGGTCACGCGGTGGTGGTCGACGACGTGCGGGACCGGGAGGCGACCGGCGAGGTCGAACGCGGCCGGCTGGGTGTGTTCGACCAGCGCGATGGGGTCGGGCGTCGAGTGGGTGGCGTGCAGCGACAGGGTCGGCAGGCCGGCCGTCTCCGCACAGAGCCGCGCGGCCAGTCGCTCCTCGAGGCTCCCGTCGGAATCCCCGGGGAACGACCGGTTGAGGTCCGTCTCGAGGTAGCGCTGGCCGGCCTCGACGGCCGGCGGGTTGGCGACGACGAACTTCACGCCCCGCCGGAGCGACAGGTCGGCGTCGCGGAGTCGCTCGACTGCCCGGACGCCGCTCGGCTCGTCGCCGTGGACGCCGCCGACGACGGCGAGTTCGGGGTCGCCCGGTCCGTGAACGGTCACGTCCGGGGACGCTTCGGTCATGCACCCAACTATGCCGGACGTCCGGATTAATCCTCGCCTCTCGGCGCCGCTCCGTGGGTCGGTTTGATGTGGGCCCGCCCCGTAGCTCCCGCCGTGGCGCGAGAGGTCACCGAGGGGGTTCACCTGCTCGAGGTCGGCTGGCCGGAGCCGGTGGGGGCCAACGCCTACCTCGTCGACGACGGCGACGTGACGCTCGTGGACGCGGGCCTGCCGATAGGTCGCCGGCCGCTGTCGGCGGAACTGGCCGCGGCCGGCTACGGGACCGACGACCTCGACCGCGTCCTCGTCACCCACTACGACATCGACCACGTCGGCGGCCTCCGGCACCTCGGGGACGACGTGCCGGTGTTCATCGGATCGGCCGACGCCGACCTCGTCAGGGGTGCGTGGTCGCCGCCGCTCTTCCACCACAAGGGGCTGTTCCATCGGGTGATTCGCCGGCTGTTCCCGCTGTCGGGGCTGGACCTCCACCCGGTCGTCGACGGTGACCGGATCGGCGGGTTCCGGGCGGTGCACACCCCCGGACACAACCCCGGGCACACCGTCTTCCTCCACGACGACCTCGGCGTGGCGGCGCTCGGGGACCTCGTCTGGGAGTCGGACGGCCGGTTCGTCGCCCCGCCGTGGCTGGACTCCTACGACACCGACCTGATACGGCACAGCATCGCCCGGGTGGCGAGGGAGTCCTTCCAGTGCGCCTGCGTCGGGCACGGCCGGCCGGTCGCCCGCGGCGCCGACGCCGTCCTGCGCGAACTGGCGGCAGAACTGTAGTCGGCGGTCGCGCTTTTGCCGCCGGGGGCCGTACAGCTGCCATGGACCTGGCAATCGTCGGTGCCGGCGCCGCCGGCGCCGCGACCGCCTACGCGCTCCGGGACACAGACCACGACGTCACGGTATTCGAGAAGTCCCGGGGCGTCTGCGGCCGGGGCGCCACCCGGCGCCGTGAGGACTGTACCTACGACCACGGCGCCAACTACGTCCGACCGGACAGCGACCGGGTGACGGAACTGGTCACCGAGACGCTGCCGACGGCGGGACTGGTCGACATCGAGGAGCCGGTCTGGACGTTCGACGCCGCGGGCCGAATCTCCGAGAGCGACCGCCCCGACGCCCACAAGTGGAGCTACGAGGCCGGCATCACACAGCTCGCAAAGCGGCTGTTCGAGGCGGCTGACGCCGAGGTGACCTTCGAGACGCGGGTCGGCCGCCTCGAACGCGACGACAGCTGGCGGCTCCTCGACGTCGACGGCGAGAGACTCGGCCGGTTCGACGCGGTCGTGTTGACGCCGCCGGCCCCCCAGACGGCCGAGTTGCTCGCCGAAACCGCGTGGAGCTATCCGCTTCGGGAGGACCTGGTGGCAACCGTCGAGGCCGTCCCCTACCGGACCGTCTACTCGGTACTCCTGCACTACCCCTTCGAACTCGACTACCCGTGGTACGGGCTCGTCAACGACGACCGCGAACACGAGGTCGGGTGGCTCTCCCGCGAGGAGTGCAAGCGCGGTCACGTCCCCGACGGCGAGTCTCTGCTCGTCGCACAGATGTCGCCCGCGTGGTCGACTCGACGGTACGACGACCCGAGCGAGGCGGTCAAAGCCGACGCCGCGAGCATCGTCGCGGACCTGCTGGACGACGACCGCCTCGCGGACCCCGACTGGACCGACCGGCAGGGCTGGCGGTACGCGCTGCCGGACGACGGCGTCGACACGGGGCCGCTCCGGGCAGCCGAGGGCCACGGGCTGTACTTCGCCGGCGACTGGGTGGCCGGCGACGGCCGCGTCCACCTGGCCGTCGAGAGCGGGCTGGACGCCGGCGAGCGTATCGTGAACGCACGCGGGGAGTGAATCGTTTTGGTTCGACGCGTGCGGTCCTCTCGAACGGCAGAACGATTGTCGGGGGGATACCCGACCATCGCGTCCGTCCCGGTTCGATTCCGGGCGACGAACCCGCCACCAACTACTGTTACGGTGCTGGCCCGCAAACGGTCCGTATGGTCACGCTTCCCTCCCGCGAGGCCGCGCTCCGAGCCGTCGGGTTCGTCCTGCTGGTCAACGTCGTGGGCGCGGCCCCGGCGCTGCTCGCCGGTCCCGACAGCGCGTGGTTCCAGGCGCTGGAGAAGCCGGCGCTGTATCCGCCACCCGTCGTCTTCGGCATCGTCTGGACCGCGCTGTTCACGCTCATGGGCGTCGCGCTGTGGCTCGTCTGGGGGAGCGACGCCGAGGGCCGCCAGGTGGCTATCGCGCTGTTCGCCGCCCAGATGGCATTCAACGTCGCCTGGACGCCGGTCTTCTTCGCACGGGAGGCGCTGCTCGTCGCGCTGGGCGTCATCGGCGCGCTGTGGGTGCTCGTCGCCGTGACCATCGTCGCCTTCGACCGCGTCGACCGCCGGGCGGCAGCGCTGCTCGTTCCCTACCTGCTGTGGGTCTCGTTCGCCTTCTTCCTCAACTACCGGTTCTGGCAGTTGAACTAGGGGAGACGGGGCATCCGGTCCCGAGGGGGGCCGACCGACTCACAGCCGGAGCCGTTTCTCGTAGTCGGTGAGGTTCTCGTGGCCCTCCTCGGTGACGACGACGAGGTCCTCGATGCGGACGCCCCCGACCTCGGGGTCGTACAGGCCGGGCTCGACGGTGACGACGTGGCCGGCCTGCAGTTCGTTGTCCTGCTCGGAGACGCGGGGGAACTCGTGGATGTCGAGACCGACGCCGTGGCCGGTGGTGTGGATGAAGCCCGTCTCGGCGGACTCGTCGGCCCGCAGCGTCGGCAGGCCGGCGTCCTCGTAGACGTCGCAGACGGCATCGTGGACGTCGCTGCCGGAGACGCCGGCCTCGATGGTCTCCAGGGCGGCCTCCTGTGCTTCGAGCGTCAGGTCGTACCACTCCCGAACCGTCTCGGAGGGGTCGCCGACGCAGAACGTCCGGGTCATGTCCGCGAAGTAGCCCGTCGCCTTCGACTGCGGGAAGATGTCGACGATGATGGGCTCGCCGGCCGACAGCGGCCCGGAGCCGCGGTCGTGGGGGTCGGCGGCGTCGGCGCCGCAGGCCACGATGGCCTCGTCGAGGTTACAGCCGTGCCGCAACAGCGTGATCTCGATCTCCTGCTTGACGAACTCCGAGGTCAGTGACTCGCCCTCGTGGACGAGCGTGCCGTCCTCGACGTCGGCGCCGCCGATGAGTTCCTCGGCGCGGGCCATCGCGGCCTCGTTCGCGCGCTGGGCCTCGCGGACGTGCTCGACTTCCTCGTCGGTCTTCGTGGCGCGAATCGAGGCCAGCACGTCCTCCTCGTCGGCGGTCACCTCGAAGCCGAGGTCGCGCAGACCGTCGGCGGTCCCCACCGGGAAGTCGTCGGGGACGACCACCGATGCGGCGTCGTGGGCCTCGAGGAAGGCCGCGAGCGTCCGGTGGCCTCCCTCGGCCTCGCCGTACTCGTCGATTTTCTCGCGGTGGCCGTACTCCGAGAGCCGCTCGACGCTCTCTGCTCGTGCGGTCCGCGCCGCGCGACCGTACTCCAGCGTCGAGACGAGCAGACGAACCTCGCCGGTGTACAGCGTCACGAACGGGTCCGGGGCGGAAAAGCCCGAGAGGTACCGCTGGTTGGAGTCGTCGCCGCCGGCCTGGACGAGGTAGGCGTCCGCGCCCGCCTCCTCCAGGAACGCGTCCAGTCGCGAGAGGTCCGGGTCCATACGGGAACGGCGGCCCGCGGCGTCTTAGGGGTTGTCGTCGGCTCCGCCCGACGTGGTCGTCGCCCTCGACAGCGCACATACATCACTCGCCGGCCCGTGTCAGGGGGTTCAGCTCCCGTCCCCAGCATCGGAATCGACGGAGCCCTGGTTCGAACGTTCCAGGTCACCCGTCGATACGGCCGTATCACTCACCGTCTTCCTTGCTCACCCAGCGCCGTCCGTCTCTTCAGCAGTGGACCGCGAAACCACTTTTCACCGCAAAATATTCAAAAATTACCATCTCTGATATTACTATGAGGAGACGAAAAATATTGAAGGCCGCATACGTCGGCTCTCTGGCGGCTATCGCTGGGTGTACGAACGAACCGGGTGGTAATTCAGACGAACAGCAGACCAGCGAGACGACCACTGAAACGGATGGTGGTTCCGACGGAAAGCAGACCACCGAGTCGGGGTCTCCGAATCGCTCGGAACGCAGAGCGGATTTCTTGTTCAACAACAAAGTGACTCGGACTCAGGAGGTGACGATGACCGTGACCGACGATTCCGAGTCTGTCGTGTTCCAGGAGTCGTATCGGCTCGATTCACAGGGCGAAAAGAAGGTGACAGTGCCCGAGTTGAGAGGCGAACTCCTCGATTACGAATTCGAAACCGACGCCGCCTCGGCTACGAAACGCTGGGCTCCCGACCGGCCCTCACAATTGCGCGTGAACGTTCGGTCTGGAGAGATTGATCTGTTCGTTGTCGCATAGAGATCGACTGTTCGCCCCCGAGCCCCCGTTATCGGAGGAGCCTGCAACCGGGGATAGCGGGTCCGATTTGCAGGAACTCGTCGAAGGGTACGCTCCACAGCTGTAAATTATCAGGTCCGCTACCGCAGTTCGTGGTGCGTTCGGGACATGCGGGCACGACCGGCCGCCGGGGTCACTCCGACGACGCTCGCTCGACGACGCCGAGAATCCCCGGCACCACCCCGAACGTCGTCTCGAAGGGGACCGGCTCGTGGGTCTCGACGCGCCAGCCGTCCCCGAAGGCCCGCCGCATCGCGCGCTCCGAGAGGGGCGTCGGTCCCGCGTTCTCCGGCGCGTCGGGACCGAACTCCAGACAGAAAACGCGGTCCCCTTCGCCTAGCACCGTCGCCAGCCCGCTCGTGTACGCCCGGCGGTCGTCGGTCTCGAGGGCGTGCAACATCCCGCAGTCCAGCACCGCGTCGAACCGCCCGAGGTCCAGTTCCGGCAGCGCCACGGCGTCCCCGACGTGGAAGGTGACCGACTCGCCCGCCCTGTCGCGGGCGCCCTCGATTGCGGGTTCGGAGAAGTCGACGCCGACGACGTCGTGACCCGCGTCGGCGAGGTGCGCCGCCTCGATACCGGTGCCACAGCCCACGTCGAGTACCCGCCCACCCAGGTCGCCGGCCCGTTCGAGGGCGACGACCTGTGGCTGCGGACGGTCGGTCTCCCAGGGAGTCGCCCCCTCCTCGTAGGCATTGTCCCACCACTCGGTCCGGTCGTCGCCGTCGTCGTCCGCCATCGTGTGCGGCGTCGTCGCCGCGACGGTATGGACCTTCGGGTTCGACGGGCGGCGGGCCGGGCGAGCCGGTAGCCTCTTTTCGCGCCGCCGCAATCCGCCGGTATGGACGTCACCATCTCGCCCTCGCGGCTCTCGGGGACCGCGCGCGCGCCGCCGTCGAAGAGCTACACCCACCGGGCCGTCCTCGCGGCGGGCTACGCCGACGGGGCCACCGTCAGGAATCCCCTGTTCAGCGCCGACACGCGCGCGACGGTCCGGGCCGTCGAGGCCTACGGCGGGTCGGTCACTCGAACCGACGACGACCTCGACGTCGAGGGGTTCGACGGCGCTCCGGTCACGCCCGACGACGTCCTCGACTGCGCAAACAGCGGGACGACGATGCGACTGACGGCGGCGGCCGGCGCCCTCGTCGACGGGGCGACCGTCCTCACGGGCGACGACTCGCTGCGGTCGCGCCCGCAGGGACCGCTGCTCGACGCGCTGGGGCAACTGGGCGCCCGCGCGGAGTCGACGCGGGCGAACGGGCAGGCGCCGCTCGTCGTCGGCGGCGGTCTCGAGGAACGCGAGGTGTCGATGCGGGGCGACGTCTCCTCGCAGTACGTCACCGCGCTGCTGATGGCCGGCGCGGTGACCGAGCGGGGCGTCGACCTCGAGTTGACGACCGAACTGAAGTCGGCGCCCTACGTCGACATCACGCTTGAGGTGCTGGACGAGTTCGGCGTCGACGCCGAGGTGGTCGGCGGCGACGACTCGGTGGTCCGGTCGGCGGGCGCCGGGGGGTTCCGCGTCGCCGGCGGGCAGTCCTACGCGCCCGAGGGCGGCGAGTACCACGTCCCGGGCGACTTCTCCTCGATGTCGTACCTGCTGGCGGCGGGCGCGCTGGCAGCCCCCGACGGCCTGGTCGTCGAGGGCGCCCGTCCGAGCGCCCAGGGCGACGCGGCCATCGTGGACGTCCTCGACCGGATGGGCGCCGACATCGAGTGGGACCGCGAGGCCGGCCGCATCCGGGTCGCCGAGTCCTCGCTGTCCGGCATCGAGGTCGGCGTCGCGGACACGCCGGACCTCCTGCCCACCATCGCCGTCCTGGGAGCGGCCGCCGACGGGACGACCCGAATCACCGACTGTGAACACGTCAGGCTGAAGGAGACCGACCGGGTGGCCGCGATGGCGACCGAACTGGAACGCATGGGCGTCGACGTCGAGGAGTACGAGGACGAACTCGTCGTCCACGGCGGCGACCTGTCGGCCGCGACGGTCGCCGGCCACGACGACCATCGCATCGTCATGTCGCTCGCGGTCGCTGGGCTCGTTGCCGACGGCGAGACCACGGTCGAGGGTGCCGACCACGTCGACGTGTCGTTCCCGGCGTTCTTCGAGGTCCTGTCGGACCTGGGGGCCGCCGTCGACCGGCGGGCGACCGACGGCTGAGACAGAAGTTTCAAAAGCGCAAGGTGGAAACGGACGGACCGCGTTGGTCGGCGTCCCTCGACCGGCGCAGCAGTGGTCCACACCTCAGGGGACGCCCGGTCCCCGTTTTCCGGACGGCGACGGCCGACAGCGGCCGCGCTACTCCCGCCGTGCGAACCCGTGGGCGCCGTTACGACGCTCGACGGTCCCCTTTACCTCCATGAACTCGGCGTTGTGTCTGGCGGTTTCGAGGTCGTGTGCGCCGGCATACGAGAGGCCCGACCGGATGCCGGCGGTGAACTCCTCGAGTCTCGGCCCGACCGGGCCGGTGAAATCGGTGACGGCCTCGACGCCCTCGTCGGCGTCGACGTCGACCTCTTTGTCG
Organism: Natronomonas marina; assembly: GCF_024298905.1. Lineage (NCBI taxonomy): Archaea > Methanobacteriati > Methanobacteriota > Halobacteria > Halobacteriales > Natronomonadaceae > Natronomonas > Natronomonas marina. The sequence goes on along the minus strand of NZ_CP101154.1, from coordinate 1,812,129 downwards.
TCGCGGTCCTCGGCGGCCGCCGCCGTCGACATGCCCCGCGAGCGCTTGTACCGCTGGCCGTCGATTTCGACGATTTCGCCGGGCGCCTCCGCACACCCGGCGAAGAAGCCGCCCATCATGACGGCGTCGGCGCCGGCGAGCAGGGCCTTCACCGCGTCGCCCGAGGAGGTGATGCCGCCGTCGGCGATGGTCGTCACGCCGTGTTCGTCGGCGGCCGCCGCACACCGCTCGACGGCGGTGAACTGCGGCACGCCGAAGCCCGTCACCTCGCGGGTCGTACAGTGGGACCCGGGCCCGACGCCGACCTTGACGCAGTCGGCGCCCGCGGCCGCGAGGTCGGCGACCGCCTCCCGGGTGACGACGTTGCCCGCACAGAGCGGCGTGTCGGGGAACCGCTCGGCGAGCGTCTCGGTGGCCTCCAGCGCTCGCTCCATGTGGCCGTGCGCGACGTCGAGAACGAGGATGCAGGCGCCGGCCTCGACGAGTGCGGCCGCACGGTCGACGTAGTCCTCGGCGATGCCGACGGCCGCGGCCGTCCGCAGTCCTTGGTCGGTGACCTCCCGGACCATCTCGGCCTGCTCGTCGACGGGCAGAAATCGGTGGACGACGCCGAGTCCGCCCGCCTCGGCGACGGCGGCGGCCATCGATTCCTCCGTGACGGTGTCCATCGCCGCGGTGGTGACCGGGACGGACAGTTCGACGCCGTCGGCCAGTTCCGTCGAGAGGTCGACCTCGCCGCGACTGTCGACCGGCGACCGCTGGGGTACGAGCAACACGTCGTCGTACGAGAGTCCCGTTTCGTAGGGCATACGCAAACCTTCCAAGCGTAGCCGATACGCTCACATAAACGCGTCGGTGGGCGGGCGTTGCAGCAATAACAAGCCTAAACCCCCGGCGCCCCGAGTGGCCGACAATGAACGGAAACCGCTTCGGTCGGCTCTTCCAGCTGACGACGTTCGGCGAGAGCCACGGCGAGGCGATGGGCGTCACCGTCTCCGGCTGTCCGGCGGGCGTCGAACTCGACGAGGAGGCCGTCCAGTACGAACTCGACCGCCGCAAGCCCGGCCAGTCGCAGATCACCACCTCCCGGGGCGAACCCGACGAGGTGTCCATCAAGTCCGGCACCCAGGACGGCTACACGACGGGGACGCCCATCGGGATGGTCATCCAGAACAAGGACGCCCGCTCGGGCAAGTACGAGCCGTTCGTGACGGCGCCGCGGCCCTCCCACGGCGACTACACCTACTCCGCGAAGTTCGGCACGCGCAACTGGGGCGGCGGCGGCCGCTCGTCGGCCCGCGAGACCGTCAACTGGGTCGCCGCCGGCGCCGTCGCAAAGCAGGTCCTCGAACAGTCCGACCACGACGTCCGAATCAAGGCCCACGTCAACCGGCTCCACGACATCGAGGCGCCCGATGTGACCTTCGAGGAGATGCTCGAACACACCGAAGAAAACGAGGTGCGGTGTGCCGACCCCGAGACGGCCGAGGAGATGCGCGAGTTGCTCGAGGAGTTCCAAGCACAGGGCGACTCCGTCGGCGGCTCAATCTACTTCGAGGCCCGCGGCGTCCCGCGCGGCCTCGGCGCCCCGAGGTTCGACGCCTTCCCGGCGCGGCTGGGGCAGGCCATGTTCTCGATTCCGGCCACGACGGCCTTCGAGTTCGGTCTCGGCGCCGACGCCGCGTCCGTGCCGGGTCACGACCGCAACGAGGACTGGACCTTCGAGGACGGCGACACCCGGCCCGACACCGTCGCCGAGGCGGGCGACCCCGTCCCCGTCGGCAACGACCACGGCGGCCTCCAGGGCGGCATCACCACCGGCGAACCCGTCTTCGGCGAGGTGACCTGGCACGCGCCGACCTCCATCCCGAAGGAACAGCGGACCGCCGACTGGGAGACCGGCGAACAGAAGGACGTTCAGGTCGTCGGTCGCCACGACCCGTCGCTGCCGCCCCGGGCCGTCCCCGTCGTCGAGGCGATGCTGTACGTCACCGTCCTCGACTTCATGCTCCTGGGCGGCCGTATCAACCCCGACCGACTGGACGACCGCCCCGGCGCCTACGACACCGACTACCACCCCTCCAGTCCGCGCAACGAATAGTTCGGGCGCGGTCACTCCTCCAGCGGGTCTTCACCTTCGACGTGGAAGGTCTCACCGTCGTACTCGACGGTCCTCTCGAGTTCCTCGTAGCCGACGGTGCCGCCGACGACGTGTCGGTCCGCATGGAGGACGACTCGGTCGACGCCCTCTCCGAACAGCGGCAGGGCGTTCCGGTAGCCACGCATCGGCCGCCTGAAGAGCTGTTCGGAGACGAGCCGCCGGTCGGGCTCCGCGTCGGTTCGCTCGAAGACGATTTCGGCATCGGGCGGGTGCTCGTCGTCACCCCAGACGGGCATCGTGGCGGTCACCGCCTCGCCGTCTCGCTCGATTTCGACGTCGTCGTCCGGTTTCGGGTCGACATCTGGCGCTTCGAGGTCGACCAGGGCCGCGTGGGTCTCGTTGTCGCGGCTGAAGCCGACCCTGTAGGCGTACCGGCCGCCGCCGAGGTGGCCGACGCCGCGCCCGTCCTGGCAGTCGATGGGCTCGCCGTGGAACAGCGATAGCTCCGACTCGTCGCTGTCGCCGGGCGGGATGTACGAGAGCGGCTGGTTGATGAACCACGGCGCTATGCGGAACCACTCGCCGTCGACCAGTTTGTACAGCGTCCAGTCGTACGGGTTGCCGCTCAGGCGTTCGTGACTCCGGTTCCGGAGTTCGTACTCGATGCAGGTCGGCGCCTCGACCCGCTCCGCGGCGGGCTGGAGGTAGACCGCCGTCGAGGTATCGGCCTCGTGGTACCATGCCATCCCCTCGGCGTCGGGTAGCGACGGCACGTCCGCGTCGGCGAACTCGGAGGCCGATTCCGGACCCGGCGCGTCCGTCTCCCAGACGGAGACTGTGAACCCCTCTCCCTGGTAACTGAAGGCGTACTCGCCGACGCCGAGCGGCGGTTCCTCGGGGTCGTCGCTGCCGACGAGGTAGTACTCCCCGAGAACGGCTTCGTCGGGAGCGAGCGTGACCTGTTCGGGCAGCCACTCGCGGCCGCCGCCGGCGAGTCGCCAGCGACCGTTCCCGTCCCGCGTCACCTCGGGTGCGGACTCCGCGAGGTCGTAGTTCTCGGTCGGCGCCAGGTAGATCGTCCCGTCCCCGTCGTCCCGTCTCGCGCTCGGGGGGTTCCAGAAGCCCGGAATCCGACGGAGCTCGAACGTCTCCTCGAAGCTCCCGCGGTTCTCGACGAGCGCGTGGACGACCGCGGGCGAGTCGGCGGTGGCCGGTTCGCTGATGCCGTAGGTGGTCGTGACGCGGTCGTTGATCCGGCGGCGACCGTAGAGCGCGACGGTGAGCGGCGCGGTCTCGAAGTCGACCACGCGCCGCTCGCGGAGGTCCTCGGCGGTCAGGGACCTGTCATCGTCACCCCGGTCGTCGGTCGGCGTTCCGGTCCCCGTTCCCGGTGGCGAGACCGGCGTCGCTGTCGGCGTCTCCTCGGAACCGCCGAACGTACAGCCTCCGAGGAGGGCTATTCCGGTCGTCGCGAGGAAACGACGGCGTTTCATGGAAGGTCGTCGTATCGGGCTAGGAATAAGTCTCGTGAACGGTCAAACGGCCCTTTTACACACCCGGCGAGCCGGTCACTCGGTCTCGGGTCCTTCTGTTTGGCGCCCGCATCGATTCCGACCGGCTCGACGACCGCCTCGGTGAGTACGAGACCGGTTCTCCCCTCCAGCCCCGCAACGGGTGGTCACTCCTGCGGCGCGCCCTCCCACTCGACCCGAACAGTCTCGTCCCTGTAGGCGACTGCTTTCGGTTCGTTCTTGAGGACGTTATACCCGGCGACGTCATCGCCGGCGACCCGGAGGCGAACCCGCTCAACGCCGTCCTCGAACAGCGGGAGAGAGTTCCGGTAGCCGAGGAGTTTCGGCCGGTAGAGCTGTTCGGGTATGAGACGCCGGTCGGGCTCCGCGTCGGTCCGTTCGAAGACGAACCGTTTGTCGTGCCAGCCGTCGCCACCGTCCCAGTGTGGTGTCGTGACGATGACCTCGTCGCCGTCGTACTCGATGTCGACCGCTTCGGTTGGTTCGGGCGAGACGGGCGGCGCCTCTACATCGAGCAGGGCCCCGTGTACCTCGCCGTCGTAGGAGTACCCGACGTGGAAGGCGTATCGACCGCCGCCGAGGTGACCGACCGCGCGGTAGTCGTCACACTTGACGGCGTCTCCGTTGTAGAGACCGAGGCGCCAGCGGTCGGTCTCGCCGGGCTGAAGGCCGCTGGGTGTGTGGGGATATCCGAGGGTGAACACGTAGTGCCACACCCCGGATTCGAGCTTGTAGAGCCCCCAGCGGTTGGACTTACCATCGAGAGTCGTTTTCGACCGGTTCTGTAGCTCGTATTCGACGCGAGCGGGCGCGCTCACCTGCTCGGCGGACGGCGACAGGTACACCCCGGTGTCTTCACCGGCCTCGTGGAACCACTCCGTCGGTCCATCCACCGGGAGCGGCGGGACGTCCGGGTTCTCGAAGGTCGACGCTTCAACAGGACCGGGGGTCTCGGTCGGCCAGACGGAAATGGCGAACCCGTAACTGTCGACCCCAAAGTCGTACCGGCCCCGAATGATCGGCGGCATCTCGGTGTCGTAGGGTCCGACGAGGTGGTACTCACCGAAGTACGTCTCACCGGGCGCCAGTGTCAGCCGACCGCCGAACCCATCGACCGTCCGTACGCCGAGCCGCCAGCGGCCCGCCTCGTCGCGTGTCACCGCGACCGAGTAGCCGATACCGTCGTGTTGCTTCGTGGGGGCGAGGATGGCGAAGACGCGGGGGTCCTGACTGCCGACGCGGCGACCAGCCGGCGTCGATCCGAACCCCGGCAACCGCCCGGGATAGAAGGTCTGTTCGTAGTCGCGGGTGTTCCGAATGGTCGCCCACACGACCGCCGGCGATTCGGCCGTCGGCGGCTCCACCAGCGCGTGCCGGGTCAGGAGGCCGTCCGCCGTTACATGTCCTTCTCCGCCGTCCAACATCGTCGCCGTGAGGTCGGCCGTCTCGAACTCGACCAGACTATCAGCCGCACGGAGGCGTTCTTCGGGTGACCGTTCGTCCGGCTCGGACACCGGCGTCGGACTCGGCGTCGAATCCGTCGATGAAACCGGCGTGGCAGTCCTGGTCGACGTTCTCGTCGGCGTCTCGTCTCCGATTCCGAACGTACAGCCTCCGAGGAGGGCGACAGCTGAGGCTGCGAGGAAGCTTCGACGCTTCATAGACGGGTGCTATCGACCCGCACTGATAAATTTCCTGTCTGTTAAAACCATTAGTTAACTCTCTGGTCGGATAAACGAACCAAAGGACGGTGAGACTGGGATTCGAACCCAGGAGGCCTCTCGGCCACCTGCTCTCAAGGCAGGCACAATGGGCCGCTCTGTCATCTCACCGCATCCCGTGGTACTGGTGGCTCCCTGTAAGGCCTATCGGTCCCGGTGCCCCCCGTGAGGGAGACACGGTTTTGACGCGGGGCGCCGAACGTCCGGTATGGGTGACCGTGCCTGCTATCGGGAGTTCTGCCGGGAGTGCGATGCACCGGTGACCATCGTCGACGAGACGTGTCCCGAGTGTGGACGGCAACTCGAGGTCGACTGACGGGCAGTCCGTCCCTTCGGCGCGGCGTCGGACGTGTAGAGGGCCACGATCACCGCGTCACGGCGAGGCCGCCGTCGGTCACCTCGACGACCAAGCCGGCGTCTTCGACCCACTCGGCCAGCGCCCGCGGCACCAGTCCACCGGCCTTCCGGCGGGTCCGGACGCTGGTGACGACGTCGGCGAGGTCGGCCGCCGTCTCGAGGTAGGGCTTGGTCTCGAGGAACTGGACGTCGAGACTGGCGTCGAGCACGCGGTTCGTCAGCGTCTCGAAGGCCGGCGGGGCGTAGCAGTCCGCGAAGTCGATGGGTTCGCCGAAGGCCGCGAAGTAGACCCGGCCGCCCGGCGCCGGTGCCATGACGGCGTCGGTGCTGCGGAGTTTCATCGCGGCGCCGTCTATCTCCGGGCGGGCCAGGAAGGCCGCCTCGGGGCGGGTGATGGCGACCGACGCCACCTCCTCGGTCTCCAGCAGGTGCGTGGCGGTGTTGCCCGCCCGCCCGGCGAACGACTCGCCGACCTGCTTCTCGAAGCGGACCTCGGCGGGGTCGACGACGTCGGCGACGACCTCCCGGACCTCGGTCTCGGCGCCCTCGCCGTCGAGGGCCTCGTCGGGCCGGTAGTTGACTATCAACTCCCCGCCGCTGTCGACGACGGCGCGGACGGTGTCCTTCGTCAGGGCGGTGTAGAGGTCGGCCGCTTCGGTGGGCGACAGCGACGTGGCATCGACGAGGTCCGGCAGGACGAGGCCCGGTCGCGGCGGGTCACAGAGGACGGCGACGGTGGTCATACCGTCAGGTGTCGCGGGAAGGTCTTGAGTTTTATACTCCTCGACGCGGAGAGGTCGGTATGGAGTGGACGAAACCGCTGTCGCTTTCGCTGTCGGTCCTCGTCGCCGCCCTGGCCGTCGGCGGCGCCGTCGAATTGATCCGGTCGACGCTCGGAACCGGCGAGTACGTCGCTGCTGCCGCCGGCGTGCTCGCGTTCCTCGCCGTGGTACTGCTCGCCGCCGTCGCGGTCGGGGCGAAGAACGGCCGGTGGCTCAGCAATCCCGATTCGTACTGGTAGTCGGTCGGACGACACGGGGCCTGGACCGTCCTTCGGCGAGAAAGCGGTGGATTCCGTCCCGTAGTTCGTCGACGCGTCTACGATTTATAACTCGTCTGCGATCTCGTCGGCGTCGATGTCGGCCTCCTCGAGGGCCTCCTCGATGTCGACGTCGCCGGCGCCGGCGCCGCCGCCCATACCGCCCATCATGCCGGGCATGCCCATGCCGGAGCCGTCGAGGATCTCCTGGATGAGGATGCGGTCGAGGTCCGTGAGGTCGATGATCTGCTGGGCGATCTGCTGTTTCTGCATCATCCACTGCTGGTTCATCGCCAGCTGGGGGTCGGACTCGACGTAGAGGGTCCGCTTCTCGACCGTCTCGGTGATCGTCTCGGGTTCGGCGTCCTCGTCGTCGTCCTCGTCGGGCTCCTCGACGCGGGTCTCCTCGACCTCGTCGGTCTCGATCCACATCTCCAGGTCGAGGTCGAGGAACATGTTCAGCAGGCCCTCGGCCTGCTCGAGGTCGTCCTCGACGACGCCGAGAACCTCGTAGTCGTACTCGATGTCCTCGCCGGCCAGCGGGTGGTTGAAGTCGACCCGTGCGCGGCCGCCGACGATGGTCTCGAGGACGCCCTGCTGGCCCTCGATCTGGACGCGTGCACCGGGATAGCGGTCGTCCTCGTCGATCTTGTCGGCCGAGACGGTCTCGACCTCCTCCTCGTCGTACTCGCCGAAGGCCTCCGCAGCGGGGACGACGACGCTGCCCTCGTCGCCGACCTCACCGCCGCGGATCGCGTCTTCGACCTCGGGGAAGAGGTGTCCCTCCCCGAGAACGATGACGCGCGGCTCGAAGGTGCCCTGGTCGTCGACGCCCTCTTCTTCCGCGACCTCTTCGTCGGTCGTGTCGACGAGCTGGCCGCCCTCGACGGTGCGGGCGGTGTAGCCGATGCGGACGAAGTCGCCGTCCTGAAGTCCTTCTTCTGCTTCGGCCGCGTCTTCCTCGCTTTCGGCGTCGGTGGCCTCGGCGTCCTGCTCCTCGGTCTCGGCGTCGGTCACTTCCTCGGCCTCGGTGTCGGCTTCAGTCTCCTCGACCTCATCGGATTCGTCACTCATGGTCGAACGGACAATCGTCGCACCCTTAACAATCACGTTTCCCGGCCGCAACCCGAGACGGCCGCTGGAACCGGTGTTGCCGCCGATTGTGGACGCCCGGCGGTTCCCCGTGGATCGGTCGGACGGCTTTTGCCAGCCGGGGTCGAGAGGCCACTTATGTACGAGGTCGAACTGAAGGTCGAGGCCGACCACGACGAGGTTCGCCGGCGGTTGACGGCCCTCGGCGCCGACCCTCTGGGCACCGTCGAACAGGTCGACACCTACTACGAACATCCCGTACGGGACTTCGGCGAGACCGACGAGGCCTTCAGGGTCCGCCGGGAGACGGACGACGAGGGAACCGAGACGCGGGTGACCTACAAGGGGCCGCTCGTCGAGGAGAGCTCCAAGACCCGCGAGGAGTTCGAGACCGGCGTCGAGGACGGCGAGACGATGGAACGGATGCTCGAAGAGCTGGGGTTCGAACCGTTCGAGGCCGTCGAGAAGCGCCGCGAGCGCTTCGCATGCGAGGGATACACCGTCACCCTCGACACCGTCGCCGGCCTGGGGGAGTACGTCGAGGTCGAAACCGAGGCGGCGGACATCGAGCCGGCACGGGAGGGTGCCGTAGCGCTGATGACCGACCTCGACCTCGACCCGGGCGAGCAGGTTCGGACCTCCTATCTGGGACTTCTGCTCGAATCTCGGGACGAGTGATGCTCTCGGGTAATCATAGCTTCCGTTTTGGTTTCCGTAAGTTATAGAACCGGTCGAGAGGTACTGGCTGGTAATGAGCGAGCGAAACATCCGCGTCGAGCCGGTCGTCGGCCGCGCGGTCGAGGATCAGGAGGTCGAGATCGTCGAGCGGAAGGGACTGGGACATCCCGACTCCATCTGCGACGGTATCGCCGAACACGTCTCACAGGCGCTCGCCCGCGAGTACGTCGACCGCGTGGGGAAGGTCCTCCACTACAACACTGACGAGACCCAACTCGTCGCCGGACGGTCGGCGCCGGCCTTCGACGGCGGCGAGGTCATCGAACCCATCTACCTGCTCATCACCGGCCGGGCGACCAAGGAGTACGAGGGCACGAAGATACCGGCCGAGACCATCGCGTTGCGGGCCGCCCGGGAGTACTTCCGGGAGAACTTCCCGCTCGTGGACTTCGGGACCGACATCGTCGCCGACGTGAAACTCGGCGAGGGGTCGGGCGACCTTCAGGAGGTCTTCGGCGAGGACGGCGTCCCGATGGCCAACGACACCTCCTTCGGTGTCGGCCACGCGCCGCTGACCGAGACCGAGAAGATCGTCCTCGAGTCGGAACGGCAGCTGAACGGCCACTACAGCGACGACAATCCCGCCCTCGGCGAGGACGTCAAGGTGATGGGCAAACGCGAGGGCGACCGGATCGATGTCACCGTCGCCGCCGCCGTTGTCGACCGCCACGTCTCCGACATCGACGAGTACGACGACGCCATCACCGGGGTCGGCGAGTTCGTCCAGGGGCTCGCCGAGCGGTTCACCGACCGTGAGGTGAACGTCCACGTCAACACCGCCGACGACTACGAGGCCGGCTCCATCTACCTCACGACCACCGGCACCAGCGCCGAACAGGGCGACGACGGCTCCGTCGGGCGCGGCAACCGCGCCAACGGCCTCATCACCCCCAACCGGTCGATGTCGATGGAGGCCACCTCGGGGAAGAACCCCGTCAACCACATCGGGAAGATATACAACCTGCTGTCGACGGACATCGCCGAGACGGTCGTCGACGAGGTGGACGGCATCCGCGAGATTCGGATTCGACTGCTCAGCCAGATCGGCCAGCCCATCGACCAGCCCCACGTCGCCGACGCCAACCTCGTCACCGAACCGGGCGTCGAGGTCGGCGACATCGAGGGGGTCGTCACCGACATCGTCGACCGGGAACTCGCCGACGTGACCTCCATCACCCAGCGGGTCATCGACGGCGAACTCTCGACGTTCTAGGTCTCCGCGGTTCCGTTCCAGGTGACGAGCGTGTCGCTCGTCTCCCCGTCGTCGTCCTTCCAGACCAGCCGAACCACGTCGTCCGGGGCGGTCTCGATGTAGGCGGCGTCCTCGACGGTCACGTCGTCGTCCGGCGAGAGCGCCGAACACTCGTGGAAGGCCTTCCTCGATGGGGCCGCCCCCACGATGGTGAGTTCGTCGACCGGGATGGTCTCCCCGGCGTTGTGCTTTATCTTCAACTCGCCGTTGGCGCTGTCGAAGGAGCCGTCGGTACAGCCTGTCGTGGACGTCGCCGACTGGTCGTAATCGACGGTGAACTGCGTCTGCGGCGCGGGACTCACGTCGACGACGCCGGTCTCGAAGACGAAAACGCCCGCGACCCCGGCCAGTACCACCGTGACGGCCACCATCAGGATGACGCCGATGACGGGGGAGACGGCTCGGGCGTCGCGGTTCGGGTCGTCGAGTGGGTCGTCGTGATCCATTGGCGTCGTTCCTATGTATCGCGTCCGCGGTCCGCCAGGGGCTCGGGTACGGGCTCCCGACGCGTCCGGCGACAGCCCCCGGACCACGGCTCGTCGTACGACCGTCCGTGCCGGGGACTTATTAATCGGATGCTTGACTTCTTCCGTGAGCTAGCCGGTAGCCGGCCGCGTCGGCGATCCGGGCCGACCCGTAACCGCTATTTCCCGGGCCGCACATCACCGACCATGACGCGGGTGTGTCTGGTCGGCGACGACGACGTCGAGTTGCGGTACGAACTCGTCAGCCGGGAGACCGCCAGGGACGCACTCGCCACCTACGACCTCTACGAACCGTACCGGAACACGGTCGCGCTGGAGACGGTCTCGCTGGGGAGCGCCGTCTCGCTTCTCAACGACCTCAACTGGTATCTGGTCCGCTTCGCAAGCGAGGCGCTCGTCTTCGAACCCTCGGTCAGCGACGAGGAGTGGCTCTCCAGGGGGCTGGCGGCGGCCGTCCGGGACGGGGAACTGGCCCCCGACGAGACCGACCGGTTCCTGAAGGTGTTCGGCGTCGCCGACGACGAGTTGCTGGAGCCGATGTTCGTCACCCGGACCGGGCCGGAGTTGCCCGACTACGACCTCCACGAGGTCGACGAGACGCTCGTCGTCCGCGTCACCGAATCCGAGTTCGGCGCGTAAACTACCCCACCCTACTCGCTCACGGCTTCTTCTCGCGGGCCGAAGGCCCGCTCGAATGGTCCGCGGAACTTCGTTCCGCGCTATCGCCGTTCGCTTCGTTGAGGGTGGGGCTTTCGCGTGGACTCCTGTTCTGGCCACCCTCGGCGGCAGGCGAATACTCGCCGTTCACGTTCAACGTCCCGCGATTCAAGCGCACGTTTACGGGTGCGCCTCCGCCCGACGACTTTTGCGCCGAGCGAAGATGCTTCAGACCGATGTTCTTCGCCGCGTTGTAGTCCGCGTGCGGTGAGTACCCGCACTTCAGACACTCGAATGCGTCCTGCCCGTCCGAGGTTGAACGGTTGTTCTCGTGAGTGAATCCGCACTTGGAACACCGCTGGCTCGTGTACGCAGGACTCACCTGTTCGACCGAGATGCCGACCACTTCGGCTTTGTACTCGACGTACTCGAACAGGCGGCGAAACGCCCATGCGTGGAACTTCTTGGCGTTCGGCATCCGCTCACGAATTCCCGTCAGGTTCTCGAACGCGATTACATCACAGTCGTGTTCGACGGCTTCCGCGACGAGTTCCTTCGAGACGGTGTGTAAGAAGTGGTTGTAGCGGCCCGTCTCGGTCCGTCCGACCGACTGGATGGTTTCATGAGCGGCCCGCGTTCCACGCTGTTGGAGCGACCCACGTCGCTTCTCGAACTCACGATGCCAGTGGTTCAACTCCGACCCGTTCCAGAACGTACCCGTAGAAGCGACGGCGATGTTTTCGATGCCGAGGTCAACGCCGAGGACTGTGCTGTGCCCGTCGTTGCCGTCGTCGGCAGTCTCGAACTCCACGTCCGTTTTTGTTCGGACGTGAAGGTAGAACTCGCCGTCGCGGTAGTGGAGTTCTGCGCCCGTCACTTCGTAATCGTCGTTGAATAGGTACTCCGAGTGGGGGGTCTCGCGGCCCTCGTCGGGAAGGATGTACTCGGCGGTGATGCGTCCTTCGACGGTTGAGAGCGTTGCGTGGTCGTCGTTGAACGTCGCACATCGCTTGTCGTAGACGAGCGTCGGGGCAGTGAAGTGCGGCTTCCCCGCGTAGTCACCGTGCTTCCACCGAGCGACGACGCTCTGTACGGCATCGGCGGCCTTGTTGCGAGCGTTCTGGACGAGATTCGCTTGAAGCCTCGTTTCGGCCCGCACGTCGTCGTAGGTTTCGCGTTGAAGTTTGGATTTTCTTGTGGTCTTGTACTCACCTTGCCACGCGTGGTCTACGACGTAGTTGGCGGCCCAGAGGAACTCGGAGATGGTTTCGTGGAGGAGGTCAGCGTCGCTGTCGGCTACGTCGAGTTTGACGGGGATGGTGCGACGTACCTCCATCCGTGTTTCAGATGTAGATTCATGTCTTTATAGAAAGTACGAGGCGAAAACCCACGGCTTTAGCCGTGGGATGAAGCCGACAACTGGAAAGCAAACCACGCTACAGTAGCAGGCCGCCCCCAATTTTTAATAATATCCCAAGCTACATATAAGATATGGCGGTGCGGCGTACCGTCCCCGTTGCGCTCGACGTGGACAGTGATGACGCCGCACTCCTCAAAGACACCGTAGACACGTTCCGCTGGTCGGCACAGTACGCCGTCGACCACGCCTTCCAAGGCGAGTACGTAACCACCAGCAAGACCACGCTGGATGACGAAACCTACGACGACGTGCGCGAGAAAACGGACGGATTCAACGGTGGACTGGTGCAAGCCGCTCGGAACAAGGCCGCTGAAGCCTGCAAAAGCGTCGTCGCACGCTGGAAACAGGGCAAGAAAGCCTCGAAACCACGCTTCACCAGTCCGCACGTCGTCTACGACAAACGCACCGCCACGTTTCACGACGAGTACGTGAGCCTCGCCACCACAGACGGCAGAATTGAAGCCGACTACGTCCTGCCCGATGAGGATAGCGACACGCCGCACTCGGAGTACCTGTTTTCAGACGAGTACGAAACGACGGGGGCGGAACTGCACTACCACGACGGCGACTGGGTGCTTCACGTCCACTGCAAGATGGACGTGGAGTCCGACACGTCGGAACAGGCGACCACCGAGAACGGAACGGTTCTCGGGGTTGACCTCGGCGTGAACAACCTCGCCGTGACCTCGACAGGCACGTTCTGGACGGGCAGCGAGTTCGACCACTGACGCAGGGAGTACGAGAAGCGACGCGGCGACTTACAGGAGCATGGCACCCGATGGGCACACGAGAACATCCAATCAGTAGGTCGCAAAGAAGACGGCCGATTCAAGCAGACGCTCCATCGAATCAGCAACGAGTTGATCGAGGAGGCCCGCGACCACAGGTGTTCGGTGATTGCCTTCGAGGACTTGACCGGCATTCGCGAGCGCCTCGGCGCGTCGTGGGGACACAAGTGGGCGTTCAACCGACTCTACGAGTACGTCGAATACAAAGCCGTCGAGTACGACATCGAGGTAGTGCAGGTAGACCCGGAGAACACGTCGCGGCGATGTTCTCACTGTGGATTCACCCACCCAGACAACCGTGAGAGCGACGCCTTTGAGTGTCAAAAGTGTGGCTACGAGAACCACGCCGACTACAACGCCGCGAAAAACATCGGGGTACGGCATCTCCGTCGCCACCAAACTGGGGGCGATGGAGGCGCACCCTTGGGCGTGCGCTTGAACAGCGGGACGTTGAACGTGAACGGAGGCTATTCTCCTGCCCCTGATGGGGCCAGAACGGGAGTCCACGCTGAATCCCACGGCTTTAGCCGTGGGTAGCTCAAATTAGTAATGGTTAGGTGGGGGAGTCGACCAGCCATCGAGCGTGGTTGGTGTAGGACCGTGTCGGTTTCTGCTCACGGGCCGAAGGCCCGTTTGCACGGCCCGAGGCGCGTAGCGCCTCGCTGTCCTCTCCGACCTGCTCGCTCGCTACGCTCGCTCCTTGAGGTCGGAGGCTCCACCTCGAATGACGCTGAGGGGTATCGACGGCTCCGCCGTCACCGCCTCAATCGAACATCCCGGTCGACATGTAGCGCTCCCCGGAGTCCCAGAAGACCGTGACGACGAGCGGACACTCCTCGGGAATCGGCTCGCGTGCCGGCGGCTCGTCGTCGAGGATTCCCACCTTGTTGTCCGGCGTGGGGGCCTCGGCGTCGACGCCGCGCTCCTCGACGAGGCGCTCGGCGACCCGTCTGGCGGCGACCAGCGACGCCCCCGAGGACTGGCCGACGAGGACGCCCTCCTCGCGGGCGAGGCGGCGACACGCCGTCTCCGCGGCGTCGAGACCGACCACCTCCACGTCGTCGAGCAGTTCGCGGTCGAGGTTCGGCGAGACGAACCCGGGCCCCATCCCCTGGAAGGCGTCCTCGCCCGTCTCGCCGCCCGTCAGCACCTCGTTGCCCTCGGGTTCGACGCCGACGACCTCTATCTCGGGGAACGCCTCCCGGAGGCGGCGGCCGACGCCGGTTATCGTGCCGCCGGTGCCGATGCCGGCCACCAGGGCGTCGACCGTCCGGTCGCCGACCGCCTCGAGTATCTCCGAACCGGTCGTCCGGTAGTGCGATTCGGGGTTGGCCGGGTTCTCGAACTGCCGGACCTGGACCGCCCCCTCCGAGTCGGTCAGTTCGTCGGCGCGCTCTTTGGCGTCGGAGATGTCCCCCTCGACGAGTTCCAGGTCCGCGCCGTAGGCCTCCATTATCCGCCGTCGCTCGGGCGACTTCGAGGCTGGCATGACGACCGTGATGTCGTAGCCCTTCGCGGCGGCGACCATGGAGAGCCCGATGCCGGTGTTGCCGGACGTAGGCTCGACGATGCGGTCGCCGGGACCGAGTTCGCCGGACCGCTCTGCGGCCTCGACCATCGCCACCGCCGGCCGGTCCTTCGCGGACCCGCCGGGGTTCTTCGACTCCACCTTCGCCGCGACGACCGACCCACGGGGCGACTCGACCTGCACGAGTGGCGACCCGAGGGTTCCGAGGATGCCCCGTTCCATTGGCGGTGGGTTGTGCGCGGTGGTATAAAACCCCGCTGGAGGCGGGAGGGAATGCCGCGGCCGGTGTCGACCGCCCGGGGAGTCGCCCCGGCGGGGGAGCCGGTCTCCTCGTTCCGATCGTCGCACCGTCGGTTCGGCCGTCGTGATTTTCCTCACGACGGTGGTCGCGTCGCTCGACAAGACATTTACGGCGGCCGGCGGATCGGGTTTAGATATGGTCCCCGGACGCGACACCGCCCTCCTTCCGTCGGCCCGGGCCGCGCTCCGACGACGGCTCGGTATCGACGCCCGCGCGCTCGCGGCCTTCCGCATCGCGGTCGGCAGTCTCCTCGTCGTCGACCTGCTGTACCGGAGCCGGAACCTCGGCGTCTTCTACACCGACGGGGGCGTCCTGCCGCGGGCCGCCAGCGCCGAACTGTACCCGACGCTGTCGGCGCTGTCGATTCACGGCCTGTCGGGGGCGGCGTGGCTCCAGTGGCTCCTCTTCGCCGTCGGCGGCACCCTGGCCGTCCTGCTGACCGTCGGCTACCGGACCCGCATCACCGCCGCCGGCTCGTGGGTCCTGCTCGCGTCGTTGCAGTTCCGCAACTACGTCGTCCTCAACGGCGGCGACACCGTCCTGCTCGTCGCGCTGTTCCTCGCGCTGTTTCTGCCCCTCGGCGAGCGGTGGTCGCTGGACGCCGTGGCCGACCGGCGCGAGGGTCGGCCCCGCTCGCGGGTCGCCGGCTTCGCGTCGGCCGCGCTGCTGTCGCAGGTGACGCTCATCTACGCGACGAACGCGGTGTTCAAGCTCCGCAGCGACGCCTGGACGAACGGCACGGCGGTCCGGTACGTCTTCGCCGTCGACCGCTTTACCGTCCGCTTCGGCGACCTGCTGGCGGAGGTGCCGGCGCTTCTGGTCGCCGTCAACTGGACGTGGCTCGCCATGCTCGTCGCCTCGCCGCTGCTCGTGGTTGCGACGGGCCGCGCCCGGACGGCCCTCGTGGCGGCCTTCGGGACCGCACACCTCGGGATGTGGCTGACGATGGACCTCGGTCTCTTCCCGCACGCCATGGTGGCCTGCCTGCTCCTCTTCGTGCCGCCGTCCGTCTGGGACCGCACGGAGCGGGCCGTCGCACCGGTCGAGCGGTCGCTGCGGGCGCGAGTCGGGAACTCGCCGTTCGTCCACTCGGGACCGTTGCTGCCTCTGGGGGTCCGGGATGTGGCGGCCCGCCTCGCCCCGGCCGTGACGGCGACGGTGCTGGTCGTCGGACTCCTCTGGCAGGGTGTGGCGGTCGGCTACGTCGCCGCGCCCGCCGAGACGCCCGTCGACCCGGCCGAACATAGCTGGAAACTGTTCGCGCCGCACCCACCGACGGCCGACGGCTGGTTCGTCGTCACCGGCGGTCTCTCGTCGGGAGCGACCGTCGACCTCTACCTGCACGCGAACACGAGCGACGGGCCACCGGCGGACAGCGCGGCAACGTATCCCACGACGCGGTGGCGCAAGTACCTCACCGAGGTCCGGCGGGACCCGCTGGTTCGGCGGTACTTCGCCGACTACCTCTGTCGGTGGGGGGAGGACCGCTACGGCGAGCGCGTCGAGACGGTCGACATCGAGTACGTCACCGAATCGGTCCGCTTCGAGGGCCCGACCCCGACGGAACGGCGCCGTCTCGGCCGCTACCGGTGTCCGGTCGTGGACTGACGCGACGAAGCCTGCCCGACGCCCGCACACCGACCACGTTTAAGCCGCTCGCACCGAACCCACTGGCATGGAACTGGAGACGATGCGGCCCAACCCGGTCTTCGACGCCGAATCCTACGACGACGCCGTCGCCGTCTTCGAGTCGCTGGCCGACGACATCGTCGTCAAGGTGTGGGGCGGCGACTGGTGCAAGGACTGCCGCTCGCAGTTGCCGGACTTCGGGGCGGCGCTCGACGCCGCCGGCGTCGACGCCGTCGAGCACTACCCCGTCGAGAAGGCCGACGACGGCTCGAAGGTCGGCCCGAAGGTCGACGAGTACGGCATCGAACTCATCCCGACCGTCGTCGTCGAGGACGCCGCCACCGGCGAGGAACTCGCCCGGTTCGTCGAGGAGGAGGACGTTCCGATCGCCGTCTACCTCGCCGAGCGGCTGGCGTCGCGCGCCGAGTAGCGCCGCTCAGAACTCCGAGCGAGCCCACGCCAGCGCCTCGCTCACGTCGTGCTTCGGTGGCGAGCAGGTGAAGTCCCGGCACGCGTAGACGGTCGGCTCGCCGTCCCGGACCTCGCGGTTCGCCCAGACGGGCGGCACTTCGTCCAGCCCCAGGCGCCCGGCCCACTCCTCGACGCCGGCCTCCTCGGGCGGCCGGACGCTCAGAAACCGCGTCGGCAGGTACGTCGACCCCACCTCGGCGCGGACGGCCTCGGGCAGGCCGTCGGCGGCCACCGTCAATTCCAGGTGACCGACGGCCCGGTCGTCGGCCGCGAGCGAAAGCGAGGCGTGCGACAGCGGGTTCGACTCCAGCGTCCCGGCGTGGGTCTCCAGCACCGTCTCCGCGACGTCGCCGAACCCCTCGTCGGGCGCGACGGCGTCCAGCGTCGAGAGCAACTGGACGGCGACGCCGGTGCTGGCCGGCGTCGAGGCGTCCGTCAGTTCCTGTGGCCTCGCCAGCAGCTTCTCGCCGTCCGCGGGCGTGAAGTACAGCGTCCCCTCGCTCTCGTCGAAGAAGGCGTCCCGGACGACCCGGCCGAGTTCCAGCGCGAACGCCAGGTGCTCGACGTCGCCGGTCGCCTCGTAGAGGTGGATGGCGCCGCGCCCGAGGAAGGCGTAGTCCTCGAGGTAGCCCGGGATGCCGACATCGCCGTCCTTGAACCGGCGGTTCAGCCGGCGCTCGTCGGCGTCCCAGAGGTGCTGCCGACAGAAGTCCAGCGCCTCGGTCGCGGCGTCGGCGTACGACGAATCGAGGACGAGCGCACCCTCGGCCAGCGCCGACACCATCAGGCCGTTCCAGCCGGCAAGCACCTTCTCGTCGCGCGGCGGCCGGGGGCGCTCGCTACGGGCCTCGAAGGCCCGCTCGCGGGCGCGTTCGAGACGTTCCTCGACCGACGTCACGGACTCGCCGTACTCGTCGGCCAGTGCCTCGATACTCGTCGATTCGGTGAGGACCGTCGTCCCGTTCTCGAAGTTGCCGGCCGCGGTGACGCCGTAGCGGTCGCAGAACAGGTCGGCGTCCGCGTCGTCGACGGCCTCGTGGACCTCCTCGGGCGTCCACACGTAGAAGGCGCCCTCCTCGCGCTCGCCGTCGGCCGTCTCGCTCTCGGCGTCGAGCGTCGAGTAGAAGCCCCCGTCGGGGTGGGTCATCTCGCGCTCGACGAACGCGAAGGTGCCCCGGACGGCGTCGGCGTACCGCTTCTCGCCGGTGACCTGGTAGCCCGCCAGCAGCGCCCGCGGAATCTCGGCGTTGTCGTACAGCATCTTCTCGAAGTGCGGGACGGTCCAGTCGCGGTCGACGCAGTAGCGGTGGAAGCCGCCGCCGACGTGGTCGTAGAGACCGCCGGCACACATGGCGTCGAGCGTCGTCGTCGCCACGTCGAGGTACTCATCGCGGCCGGTCCGGTCGTGGGCGCGCAGGAGGACGTGAATCCGGCCGGGCTGTGGGAACTTCTGGCCGCGACCCCAGCCGCCGTGCTCGCGGTCGGCGCCCCGGAGCGCCGACGACGCGGCGGCGTCGAGGAACTCGGCGTCGGGCGCCTCGCCCGGCGTCTCCGGGGTGTCCTCGAGTTCGCCGGTCACGGCGTCGGTCCACTGCTCGGCGCGCTGCTCGATTTCGGCGCGCTCCTCGGGGTCGTTCCAGGAGGCGGCGATGTCGTCCAGCAGCCCCCCGAACCCGGGCATGCCCCGCTTCGGTTCCGGCGGGAAGTAGGTGCCGACGTGGAACGGCTCGCCCTCGGGCGTGAGGAACACCGACAGCGGCCACCCGCCCTGTCCGCGGACCATCT
Source organism: Natronomonas marina (assembly GCF_024298905.1). Taxonomy (NCBI): domain Archaea; kingdom Methanobacteriati; phylum Methanobacteriota; class Halobacteria; order Halobacteriales; family Natronomonadaceae; genus Natronomonas; species Natronomonas marina. The sequence continues at coordinate 1,793,233 of NZ_CP101154.1, read as the reverse complement.
GACAGACGCTCATGTAGACGCTGTCGACGTCCGGCCGCTCCTCGCGGTCGACCTTGATGGGGACGAAGTTCTCGTTGAGCCGTTCGGCGACTGCGGGGTCCTCGAAGCTCTCTTCCTCCATTACGTGACACCAGTGGCAGGCGGCGTAGCCGATAGAGAGGAATATCGGCACGTCGCGCTCCCGTGCGAGTTCGAGGGCGGCCTCGTCCCAGGGCTGCCAGGCGACGGGGTTGTCGGCGTGCTGGGCGAGGTACGGCGAGGCGGCCTCGTCGAGGCGGTTCTCCATACCCGACGTGGGACCGCCACGGTCTTAACGCCCGTCCCGCCCCCGACGCCGGTCTCGCGGATCGTGATAGCGGGTTATTTGAGGGGTCCGCTGGAGTGATCCACCATGAAGCTCTCCCGAAGGGGCGCCCTCCGTGCCGCCGGTGGACTGCTCGCCGGCGGCGGGCTGGCGGGCTGTGTCGAACGCCGGGTGACGCGGCGGGAAACCAACGTCGAAAGCTCGACCACCTGGGACCTCGACCCCGGGGCCGGCGAGGAACTCGACGCCTCGGCGTTCGAAGCCTACGTCGAGGAGATGGCCAACGTCTACGGCGACAGCGGCGTCTGGGGACTCGTCGACCCCGAAGCCGCCGACTTCGAGGCCGCCTACGCCCAGCGGCTCCCGATCGTCCGGGAGTCGTCGGGCCAGCCGGGCGGCGACCAGCCGACGCTGTCGCCCGACGAGATCGACCGCGAGGACGGGCACCCGATCCTCGACGCGGCCGTCTCGATGTACGGCCTCGGCGACTCGACGTACCGCTACTGGCTGTGGGCCGCCGTCGACGTGCGCAACGACACCTTCCCGACCGACGCCGACGCGACGGTGCTCTCGACGGGCGTCTCCGTCCGCGACGGGACGGTCACGAGGGCCGCGGCCGTCGCCAGGGACGGCGACGCCACCCCGACCGGAAACTGGGACGGGGGTATAGCGACCGTCGACGTTCCCGTCGATGGGGGCGACACGGAGACCGTCGGCCGGTTCCCGCTCTACGAGACGACGGATTCGGTCGGGACCGCCGCCCGGACCGAGGCCGACGGCCACTACGTCGTCGAGTGGTCCGGCGGCGTCGACGGCGTCCAGTCGGCCAACGGCGTCTGCGAGGTCGAACGGTCCGGCGAGTACGACCTCGGCTGGAGCGTCGGGGGCGGCTACCGGCGCGTCGACCGGGTGTGAAACCGACCCAGTGTAACCACGTTCGTGTACACGCTTTCCCCCCGGAAGGGCAACGTTTAGGCATCCTTGCGTCCCGAACTCGCGTATGACCGAGACGGTTCTCCTCGTGGGCGGCGGCGGACGGGAGCACGCCATCGCCCGCGCGGTTGACGATTCGGCCGACGCGGAACTGTACGCCTGCGCCTCGAACCGCAATCCCGGCATCGACTCGCTGGCCGAGGGCTTCGAGACGGTCGAGGAGACCGACGCCGACGCAATCGTCGCCTACGCCGAGGCGGTCGGCGCGACGCTTGCGGTCATCGGTCCCGAGTCGGCGCTGGAGGCCGGCGTCGCCGACGCCCTCGACGACGCCGGCGTCTACGCCTTCGGCCCGCGCGCCGAACAGGCACGCATCGAGACCGACAAGGCCTTCCAGCGGGAGTTCATGGCCGACAACGCGATTCCCGGCTGTCCCGACTACGAGATTTTCGACGACCCGGAGGCCGCCGCCGACTACATCCGCGAGTACGACGGCGACCTGGCCATCAAGCCGCGCGGACTCACCGGCGGCAAGGGCGTCCGCGTCATCGGCGACCAGATTACGGCCGAGGAGGGTGTCGAGTACGTCCTCGAGAGCGACTACGAGGAGTACGTCCTCGAGGAGCGACTCGTCGGCGAGGAGTTCACGATTCAGGCCTTCGTCGCCGACGGCCAGTACCGCGTCTCGCCGGCCGTCCAGGACCACAAGCGCGCCTACGAGGGCGACGAGGGCCCCAACACCGGCGGGATGGGGTCGTACTCGGACGCCACCTTCGAGTTGCCGTTCATGACCGAGGACGACTACACCGCGGCCGTCGAGATTATCGACGCCGTCGTCGGGGCGATGGACGACTACAAGGGCATCCTCTACGGCCAGTTCATGCTGACCGCCGAGGGACCGAAGGTCGTCGAGTTCAACGCCCGCTTCGGTGACCCCGAGGCGATGAACACGCTGCCCGTCCTGGAGACGGACTTCGTGTCGGTGCTGCGGGCGGCCCGTGAGGGCGAGGACCTGCCGGAACTGGAGTTCTCGAATCAGGCGACCGTCTGCAAGTACGCCGTCCCCGACGGCTACCCGACCGACCCCACCGCCGGCGCGAGGGTGAACATCGACCCCGACTCGGCGGGCGAGGCGCTCCTGTTCTACGCCAGCGTCGACGCTCGCGAGGACGGCGTCTACACGACCACCTCCCGCTCCTTCGCCGTCGTCGGCCGCGCCGGGACCATCACCGAGGCGGAGGCCATCGCCGAGGACGCGCTGCAGCGGGCCGGCGAGGAGGGGCTTCGCGTCCGTCACGACATCGGGACGGCCGAACTGCTGCAGGCCCGCATCGACCACATGAACGAACTGCGCGGCGACTGAGGGACGAACGGACGCGTCCGTCGGCCCCCACCGGCCGCCCATACGAGGCAGCCGGCTTATTCTGACCCACCACGAGGGTACCGACAGAACCGATGCCGTACTTCCCGACCGAGGCGTGGCTGGAGGCGTACAGGCGACGACTGAACGACAGCGAGGCGTTCGCCGACCTCGGGGCCGGGTGGGCCCGCGGCTTCGACGGCGACGTCCGCTACGTCATCACCGACCTGCCGGTCGAGACGACGACGCTCGGGGACCTCCCGCCGGGCGTCCTCGATGGACTGCCCGACCACGTCCGCGAGCGGGTCGCCGACGTTCCGCTGGCGGAGGCGCCGGCCGCGTTCGACCCCATCCGGGAGGGGCTGCCCGACGACGTGGTCGACAGGCTCGACCAGCTGGAACGGTACGCCGTCGACGGGACGGTGCACGCCCACGTCGGCCTGGAGGACGGCCGCTGTACCGACGTCGAGGTACTCGAATCGCCCGACGAGCGCGAGGCGGGGTTCGTCCTCCGTGGCTCCTACGACGTCTGGCGGTCGATAGTCGACGGCCGGCCGTCATCGTCGGCCGTCCTGAGCGGCGACCTCGCCTTCGAGGGCAACCGCGTGCGACGGCTCCGCTACGCCCCGATGTTCGGAATGTTGGGCGACGCCGCCGCCGACGTGGAGACGACCCACCTGTTCCCCGCGGAGGAGACGCCCTCGCAGCCGGTGCTGGACACGGCGATGCGGGGTCGCTCGCTGCTGGAGCGGCAGGTGCACCGGCGCGTCAAGCGGACGGTCGACCTCCTGTAGCGTCCCCGGCGACCACCGTCAGTACCGGTTCGTCTCGATCACGTTCAGTTCCTCGTCGACGACGAGTTCCAGCGTCAGCCCCTCGAGCGTGACCGCGACGGCGACCTCCCAGGGATCCCGCGAGCGGACCGTCGTGTGTTCGTCCGAGAGGACGAACTCCAGTTCCCAGTGGTTGACGGAGGTCAGATCGACGCCGTGCTCGTAGAAAAAGGAGATCAACGCGGGGTGGTACAGAAGCGCGAGCCCGACGGTCATGTACTGTTGCCGGCCGCAGTGGTCACACCCCCAGTGGACGAAGACGTCGAGCCGTTCGGATCCCTCCGACCACACTTCCTCGGACGGCACGAACTCCAGTTCCATCGGGTTGACGCAGATCGGACAGACCCCGCGGGAGGCGACCAGCATCTGGTGGCGGTTGTACTGGTCGACCCGGGCCAGCAGTTCCGTCTCGTCGGCCTCCGAGACAGCACTCGGCGGCAGCATCGTGCTCGCAAAGAGGTGGTCGCAGCCGGGACAGACCAGCCGGAAGGAGCCGTCGTCGTAGGACGCCTCCACAGGGGTCGAACAGAAGTAGCAGTCGAAGCCGGCATCGAACGGCTCGACCGTGACCCGGCGGTTGAACGCGCCCGAGCGGATGGCGCGGTACAGCGCCAGCCCCGGCGCACGCAGCACGTATCCGTCATCGGTGTTCTCGACGAACGGGCCGACGAGCTTCTGGAGGTGGTAGTTGAACTGGCCGCTGTCGACGCCCTCGTCGACGCGGGTCCGCAGTTCCGAGAAGGAGAGTCCCTCGTGTGGCGACTCTCCGAGCACCCGCATTATCTCGGCGCGGAGTTCGTTGCCCAGCAGTCCGAAGGCGTCCTCGGCGGTCAGCCCCTCTGCCGTGGCCTCCTCGTCGGTCATTCGGTTCCAGTAGGTCGCCGCGGACACATAAACGCGTCCCCACCCGACATCACCTGAAGCGACCGGTATTTGTAACTGTGTCCGCGACCCAGGAGTCGTCCACGGGCAACATGAGTGGGGGGCGACGCGCGACACCTCGACAGAGGACTCGACAGGCAGGACGCGACGGCGGACGGAACGGAACGCGACACCACGGTCTCACCGGCCGGCTGCCCCGGTCGTCGGGGCGGCCCTCCGTTCCGGGAGGCGTGGTCGGGGCGTGACCGACCGCGAGTGGCCGCTGGACCGCCGTACCGTCCTGCGGACGACCGGTGCCGGCGTCCTGGGCACGCCGGCGCTCGCGGACCGGGCGGCCGCGGGGACCGCCGCCGGCGAGCAGCGCTGGCGGTTCCAGACCGACGACACGTCCAGCGGGGTGCAGTCGTCGCCGACGGTCGTCGACGGCACCGCCTTCGTCGGTAGCTGGGACAACAACGTCTACGCCGTCGATGTGGCCACGGGCGACGAGCAGTGGCGCTTCTCGACCGACGGCGAGGTCAGCTCCTCGCCGACGGTCGTCGAGGGGGTCGTCTTCGTCGGGAGCAACGACAGCCGCCTGTACGCCCTGGACGCGGCCACCGGCGACGAACTGTGGCGATTCGAGACCGGGGCACAGATCGAGTCCGCACCGACGGTCTCCGACGGCCTGGTCTTCGTCGGGAGCTGGGACGACAACCTCTACGCGGTGGACGCGGCCTTCGGCGACGAGCAGTGGCGCTTCGAGACGGGTGACACCGTCCGGTCGTCGCCGACGGTGGCCGACGGCACCGTCTTCGTCGGGAGCAACGACGGTCGACTCTACGCGGTGGACGCGGCCACCGGCGACGAACTGTGGCGCCTCGGGACCGACGGCGAGGTCATCTCCTCGCCGACGGTGGCCGACGGCACCGTCTTCGTCGGCAGCGACGACCGCAACGTCTACGCGGTGGACGCGGCCACCGGGGAGGAACAGTGGCGCTCCGGCGTGGGCTACCTCGTCCGGTCGTCGCCGACCGTCCTCGACGGCACCCTCTACGTCGCGGACACCTCGGTGCACGCGCTCGACGCCGACGACGGCACCGAACAGTGGAGCGGGGGCTCGAACTACTTCACGAGTTCGTCGCCGACGGTGGCCGACGACACCGTCTTCTACGGGAGCGGCGACGACAACGTGTACGCCCTGGACGCGGCGACGGGCGACGAGAAGTGGCGCTTCGAGACCGGCAGACGCGTCGACTCCTCGCCGACCGTCGTCGACGGCACCGTCTTCGTCGGGAGCAACGACGGCGGTCTCTACGCGATAGGCGCCGGCGTCCCCGACGCCAGCGACGGCTCCCGGGTCTCGCTCGGAACGCTCGGACACCACCGGGACTGGGCCAACGAGGCCGGCGGCGGGACCGCGTTCACGCTGACCCCGACGACGCCCCGTATCAACGAGACGGTCACCTTCGACGCCGCCGCGACGGCCGGCGACAGCTACCAGTGGGAGTTCGGGGACGGCACCACCGCCACGGGGTCGACCGTCGACCACACCTACGCCGCCGTCGGCGACTACGACGTCGTCCTCACCGTCGAATCCGGTGGTGAAGCCGAACAGGTCAGCCGGACGGTGTCGGTCGCCGAGTACGACGACGACGGCGACGCCGGCGTCACCGCGGCCTTCGACTACGCGCCCGCGATTCCGACTCCCGAGGAGACGGTCACCTTCGACGCCGGCCTCGCCAGCGGCGCCATCGACAGCTACGAGTGGGAGTTCGACGACGGTACCACCGCCACGGGCCGGACCGTCACCCACGCCTTCGACGCGGCCGGCACCTACGAGGTCGAACTGCGGGTGGCCGACCAGGGGGCGGACACCGTCGACGTCATCGAGGCGACCCTCGACGTCTACGCCGACGATTCGACCGGCCCGTCCATCGGCACCAACCCCTCGACCCCGACGGCGGGCGATTCGGTGTCGTTCTCGACCGGTCTCGGCCCGTCGGACGTCGACACCCCGCCGGAGTGGAACTTCGGGGACGGCGGGACCGCGAGTGGCTTTCAGGTCACCCACGAGTACGCCGATGCCGGCACCTACACGGTCACTCTCGACAGCGGGGCCGGCAACTCCCAGCAGGAACTGACCGTCGAGGCGGCCCCCGTCGACGTCGACGCCGTCGACCGCGACATCGGCGGGACGCTCCTCCCGAACGTCCCCCTGGAGGAGGCCTTCGAGGCGGAGGTGTCCACGGATGGCGACAGCGCCGTCGACCGCGTCGAGTTCGACCTCGACGGGACCGAGCGGACGGTCACCACCCCGCAGGACGGCAGCTATCCGGCCACCTTCGGGACGGAGGGGCTGTCGGCGCCGGGCGGGACGCTCCGTGTCCGGGCCGTCACCGAGAGCGGTGCCACCCGGGAGGTCACCCGCCACGTCGACGTGCTGTCGCTGCCCGCCTGGCTCGACTTCCTCGTCAACGGCGGTCTCGGCCTCGACGTCTCGCTGCGGAGCGGCGACGTCTCGCTCGTGTACGACCCGCTGGAGGACCTGCTCGTCAGTTTCCAGTTGCCGAGCGACGCACTCGGCGGCGGGACCGACCAGAAAGACCAGGAGCAATCGACCGAGTTCGACCTCGGGTTCGGTGCCAGCTACGACCCGAGCGCCCGGACGGCCGACGTCGAGGCCGAGGGCGAGGTTTCGGCGGACCTGATGCGTGCGGCCGTCACCGCCGACGCGACGATTACGGGCACCGTCGAGACCGACCTCGAACTCGTGGCCGCGTCGGGCAGTCTCGACGCCGACGCCGAGGTCGACATCCCGAGCGTCGGGCCGATTCCACTGAGCATCCCGGTTCCGGGCACCGACTCGACCATCGGTATCGTCCCCACCGTCGCGCCCGGAATCGCCGCCCAGTTCAACTTCGACGACGAACTCGACTTCCAGAACGGCACGGTCACGCCCAGCGTCGACCTCGACGTGACCGTCGGACTCATGATAGAGGACCCCTTCGTCGGCTACGTCAGCGCCGGCCTGGAGGTGACCGGGTCCGGCGACTTCACCGCGGAGTTCGACGTCGGGACCGCCGACCGGAACCTGGGGGGCGAAATCGTCCTCAGCGGCGAGGTCGTCCTCGACGCAGTCGTCGGCGTCCTCAGCCTCGACGGGACCCTCCTCGACGAGGAGTTCGGCGAGGGCGTCGACGCCGAGTCGACGGGCGCGACGCTCACCGGCGAGGCGGCCCCGTTCGGCGGACCCAATCCGTCCGGCGAGGCTGCTGCCGCCCTCGCGGAGGGCGACGTCCGGACCACCACGCGGCTCACCGACCGGCCCTACGAGGACACCCAGCCGACGGTCGCGCCGCTCGGCGAGAACGCCCACGTCGTCGCCTGGAGCAGCCAGGACGACGCCAAGAGCGCCGAGGCGGGCCGCGACGTCGTCGTGCGCCGCTTCGAGGGCGGGTCGGCCGTCTCGACGACCCGGATCACCGACGACACGACCGCCGACGTCGCGCCCGTCGCCACCGCACTGGCGGACGGCCGCATCCTGCTGGCGTGGTCGACGTTCACCTTCGACGCGACCGAACAGGCGTTCGACGCCGACGCCTTCTTCGACTCGGCGGAGATCGCCTTCAGCGTCTTCGACGGCGACGGCTGGAGCGACCCCCAGCGGCTCACCGACACGGCCCGGACCCAGCAGCGCCCCACCGTCGCGGCCGCCGGCGACGAGTGGGTGCTGGCCTGGCAGTCGATCGACGACGACGCGCCCGCGACCGACGTCCGCGTCGCACGGGTCCGCCCGGACGGGTCGACGACGGAACTGGACGCCAGGACCGCCGCGGCCAACCCCGACGTGGCGGCCCGCCAAGACGGCGCCGTCGACCTCGCGTACTGCACCGTCGACTCGGGGACGACCACCGGCGTCACCCACGAGCGCATCGACGACGGCACCGTCGTCGGCACCGACCAGTACGCGGCCGCGGGCGTCCGGGACGTCGTGGCGGCCGACGGTCGACTGGCGTGGACGCTCGGCAGCGGCGAGAGCGACCCGACGGTCGTGGCCGCGAGCGGTGGCTCGAAAACGGCGTTGACCGTCCGCGACGACGTGACGACCGTCTCGGAACTGTCGCTGTCCAGCGCCGCCGGCGACTACGTGCTGTCCTACCGGGCGAAGTGGCGCGACAGCCCGAACCGGGACCTCGTCTACCGACTCGACCGGGGCGACGGCTGGATTCGGGACCGGCGCATCGCCGGCGGGCCGGCCACGGACCTGAACCTGTGGTACTCCGAGACCCGGTTCGCGTCGGCCGAGACGTTCCTGACGGCCTACGCCGTCGGCGAACCGGACCCCGGTGCGACCGACGACGTGTTCGTCACCCGCCAGCCGTTCGCGCCCGCCTACACCGTCGAGGCGACGGCGACGCAGGCGGCGGTCGGCGAGGAGAGCACCGTCGAGTACACCCTCGCGAACCGGGGCGACACGGCGGGGTCCGAGTCCGTGACCGTCGCGGTGCGGAACGGCGGCGGCGAGACGGTCGCCAGCCGAAGCTACGACCCGCTCGCAGTCGCGGGGTCCCGCACCGACAGCGTGGCCGTCGCGGTCGACGAGACGGGTCGCTTCGAGGTGGCCGTCGAGGCCGCCGAGCCGACGCTCTCGGCGGCCGACTCGCGGACGGAGGTGGTCGCGGCACGCCCGGCACTCTCCGTCGGCGAGACGACCGCCACCCGCCAGAGCGAGACCGAGGCGACCGTCGAAATCCGGGTCCGCAACGAGGGCGGCGTGCCGGCCGAGGACGTGCCCGTCGCGGTCGCTGACGCCGGCGGTCGGATCGCCGAGTCGACCGCGGCCGTCGTGCCGGCCAGCGGGGAGACGGCGGTGACGGCGACGGTGGACCCGACGGCGCTGGACCGCAGCGAGCCACAGACGGTGACGATTGCACCCGACGGCGGGGTCGCCGAGGCGGCCGTCTCGACCCGAACGCGGCGGGTCCACCTGGTCCGGCCGTCGCTGGCAATCGGCGAGGTGCGCTTCCGACGCGACGACGAAACGTTCGTGGAGGCGGTGCTGTCGAACCGCGGTCCCGGCGAGGGGCGCGGCACCGTCCGGGTACTCGACGCGGCGAGCGGGGAGGCGCTCGGGAGCAGCGACGTGGCGGTGCCGCCGGGTGCGCCCGAGGCGGCGACGTTCGAGACGTGCCAGGTCGCCACGCCGGGCCTCACGGAGGGGGACGCGGTCCGGGTCGTCGTCGAACCGGCGTTCGGCAGCCGCGAGACCAAAGCGTTGGGCGTCGAGACGGACGTCGAGGCGGTGCTGCCGGGGACGCTCGTCACCGGGGCGGCCGCCTACACCGACGCGAGCGGCGTCGTCGACACCGACGGCCTCCGGCGGGCCGTCGACGACTGGCGCGGCGGCGAAATCGACACCGACCTGCTCCGGAACGTCATCGAGTACTGGCGGTCCGGCGACCCGGTCGAGTGACGTACTGGGGGCGCTCGTCCGCTCCGGTGGAGGTCAGCGGTCGACCTCGCCCATGATGGTGTCGAGGCTGCCCAGCGACGCGATGAGGTCGGGGATGTACTCGCCTTCGGCTATCGCCGGCAGCGCCCCGACGTGCGAGAAGGAGGGTCCCCGAATCTTGAACCGGGCGGGCTTGTCCGTGCCGTCCGAGCGGATGTAGATGCCGAGTTCGCCCTTGGCGGCCTCGACGGCGCGGTAAATCTCGGTGTCGGGGTCGGGCTTCAGCGTCCGCGGGACGTTGGCCTGGATGGTCCGGTCGTCCTCGGGCCACTCGGCCAGCAGGTCGACGCACTGCTCGATTATCTTCGCGGACTCCTCGACCTCGCGCAACCGGACCAGCAGTCGGGCGAAGTTGTCACAGCCGTCCTCGGTGACGACGTCCCAGTCGAGTTCGGGGTAGTAGCCGTAGGGGTCGTCCCGCCGGAGGTCGTAGTCGACGCCGGACCCGCGGGCGACGGGACCGGTGCAGCCGTGCTGCTTGGCCGTCTCGGGCGGCAGTTCCCCGACGCCGACGGTCCGGGTCTGGAGTATCTCGTTGGAGGTCAGCAGGTCGTGGTACTCGACCATCTTCGGCGGGAGACCGTCGACGAACGAGCGCACCTTCTCGAAGAACTCCTCGCGCGGTTCGGGGATGTCCCACGAGACACCACCGAGACGGAAGTAGTTGAACATCAGCCGCTGGCCAGTGAGGTCCTCGAGGATTTCCTGGACGAGTTCGCGGTCCCGGAAGGCGTACTGCCAGGTGGCGTTGAAGTCGCCGACGACGTCGAGGGCGTAGGCGCCGACCGCGAGCATGTGCGAGAGGATGCGGCTCAACTCGGCGGCCATCGTCCGGACGACCTTCGCGTACTCGGGCACCTCGATGTCGGCGAGGTCCTCGGCGGTGCGGGCGTAGGCCCACTCGTTGAGGATGCCGCCGCCGCCCCAGTCCCACCGGTCGGGGTAGGGCATGATCTGGTGCCGGTAGGTGCCCTGCTGGCACATCTGCTCCTCGCAGCGGTGGATGTAGCCGATGTCCGGGTCGACGTCGGCGGTCTGCTCGCCGTCGAGCGTCACCCGGAGGTGCAGGACGCCGTGGGTCGCCGGGTGGTGCGGGCCGATGTTGACGAGCATCGTGTCCCCGCGCCGCTGGTCGTCCTGCAGGGGGTTGGCGTGCTCCCGGTAGGGGACCACCTGCGACTTCTCGGGGTCGTAGTCCTGCGAGAGTGGGTGGCCCTGCCACGTCTCGGGCAGGAGGATGCGCCGGGGGTCGGGGTGCCCCTCGTACTCGATGCCGACGAGGTCGTAGGCCTCCCGCTCGTGCCAGTCGGCCGTCCGGTAGACGCCCGCCGCCGACTCGCTGGTCGGGTCGGACGCCGGCACCGGCACGACGACGCTCAACTCGTCCGTCGGGTCGTCGTATGCCCGGAGGTGGTAAATCGTCTCGTAGCGGTCCCCGTAGTCCTGGGCGGTGACGCAGGCGCAGTGGTCGTAGCCCAGCTCGTCGCGGGCCACCCGGAGGGCGTCGGCCACCTCGTCGGCGCGCACGACCACCCCCGGCGCGTTCAGGTGCTCCTCGTACTCGACGGCGAAGGCCGCGAGTTCCTCCGGTACCCCCAGGTCCGGTCGCTCCTCGTAGACGGCGTCGGTCGACATACGCGGGAGGTGAACCGCCATCGGGCCGTGAATGTCGCCTCACGAGCTAGGTCTTTTATGAAATGCGGGCGAACGCCGTCGTATGAAGTCCCTCCGCTGTACCGTCCACATCGACGAGTCGGCGATGCACCCCGTCCACCGGCGACTGACGAACGACGACGCGCTGGTCCGGGACGCGCTGTTGCACGGCCACCGGGCCGGCGACGGGCCGGACACGCTCATGTTCTACGTCGAGGGCGACCGCGAGGCCTACGTCGACGCGCTGGAGTCGACGGACCGGGTCGTCGACTACGAGGTGACGCCGCTGACCGAGGAGGCCTGTTACGCCTACGTCCGAGAGCACGCCAGCGACTTCGACGCCGAACTCCAGGGCGCCTTCGAGTTGCCGGGCCTGCTCGTGGTGCCGCCGGTGGAGTTCCGCAGCGACGGGACCGCACGACTGACCGTCGTCGGCGAGGCCGACGCCCTGCAGACGGCGCTGGAGTCGGTGCCGGCCGCCGCACGGGCCGACGTCGAGAAGGTCCGCGAGTACGGCGGCCCGCCGGCGTCGCCGGGCGTCGACCTCACGGACAGACAGCGGGAGGCGGTGGCCGCGGCCCTGGAGGTGGGCTACTACGAGGTGCCGAGGCAGGGCTCCGTCGAGGCGGTCGCCCGACGGCTGGACTGTGCGCCCGGGACCGCCTCCGAGCACCTCCGGAAGGCCGAACGGGCGGCGATGGCGGCGACGGTCGAGGCCGATTGATTACGGGGTCTCGCCGGCGTGGAGGTCCTCGAGGGCCGCCTCGGCCGTCTCGATGGCGCGCTCCCTGTCGGCGGGGTAGGCCTCGACCTTCCCGCGCAGCATCAGGCCGTCGCCGAGTTCGACCGTCCCCTTGTAGGCGGCCTGCTTGTCGAGGCCGAGGAAGAACGCGCAGTTGTCGTCGATGCGCTGGTCGAGTTCCGCGAGAAGCCCCTCGAAGTCGTCGATTTCGGCCAGTCGAGAAAGGACGTGTCTGACCTCATCGGCCCGCTCCAGACGGACCGAGAGGACGAGTATCCGGTCGCCGTTGTGGCCCTCGGTCTCCTGACGCTCGATTTCGGCGTCCTCGGGCAGGAACGTCCGCAGCGCCGCCTCGACCCGTTTTTCGTCCTCCGTCGCGTAACAGAAGGTCCGGAGGTCGACGTAGTGGAACGGGACGGCGCTCATCCGCTCACTCCGCGGCTTCCAGCGAGTCCTCGGGGATGCCGGCCTCCTGGCCCTCCTCGAACTGGACGATGTAGGTGCTGTCGCCGAACATGGTCTCGGAGACCTGCGTGACCTCGCCCGTCTCGCCGTCGTATTCGCTGTGCTGGTCGTGGAGAACAACGGCGTCTCCCTTCTCGAATGCCATGGCAGCGCTTTTCGCCCGCCGGAAAAAAGCCCGTCGTTTCGCCTTCGAACGCTTTTTGCGCCACCGGCACCAATCAGCGGCCATGACCGACGCTTTCGCCCGCTGTGCGCCCCGACCGACGGACTCGCCGCCGGTGTCAGCATGACGACCTTCGACGGCCTGTGGTACCTCGCCGACGAGGCGACCCGGCGGGCCGAACGGGCCTACCATCGGACCGTCGACCGCCACGACGGCGGGTACCTCGAGCGCACCTACCGGAAGTACGTCTCCCGGGGCCGGTTCCGGACGCTCACCGAGCGCATCACCGACAGCGGCGCCCCCTACGGCGCCCACACGCTGGTCTATCGACCCTCCGGCGAACTCCTCCTCGTCCGCCACGAGGGCGTCGGCAAGTGGGTCCTCCCCGGCGGCGACCTCGAGGGATCGGAGACGTTCCACGAGGCCGCCCGCCGCGAACTCCGCGAGGAGACCGGCATCGGCGCCAGTTACGAGGGACTGGCGATGCTCGTCCGCGTGGAGATCGCCTGTGACGACCACGAGACCTGGGGCGTGATGCCGGTGTTCCTGGCGCGTGCGGAGGCGGTCGAGTTGACCGTCGCCGACCCCGACGATGAGATAGGCGCCGCGCGCTGGTTCGCCCCCGAGTCGGTCCCCGAGGACACCCGGGACCGCGAGGACATCATCGCCGCCGCGAACGCCGTCGCCTGAGGCCTACCACTCGACGCCGTCCCGTTCGTCGGCGTCCATCCGGCGCAGCGCCGCCCGCGCGTTCGACGCCTCGTAGCCGAACAGCACCGACTCGGCGTACGCCTCGGCGACGTCGGCCGCGTGAATCAGGTCGTCGATGTCGACGTCGACGGCGTACAGTTCGACGCTGACCGGCGTCTCCAGCCGGTCTTCGAAGCCGCTGGCGATGGTCTCCAGCCAGTAGGTCGTCCCGTAGTGGGTGTCGTACAGCGGGACGACGAACTCGTCGACGAACTGTTCGACCGCCTCGAGGTCGATGCCGGCCCGCTCGTAGAGGTGGCCCTCGTAGGGGTCGGGGTACAGCGTCATGTAGGTCCGGCCGGGAATCCGGTCGGCGGCCTCGGCGAGGAAGTCGGTGATGACCTCGGCGCGCCACTCGTGGCGGTCCTCGACGCCCGTCTCGTCGGGCGGCGCCCCCTCGCCGGCGTCGTGGCGGGTCTCCACCCACGTCTCGAATCGCTCGTTGCACCGCTGGCAGTAGCAGTACTCCGGGCGGGGAAAGCCAACGTCGTCGAGGCGAACGTCGGGGTTGACGGCCGCACAGTCCTCGATTATCTCCAGCAATCCCTCGCGGTAGCCGTCGTGGGTGGGACAGACGTAGGCCCAGTCGAAGTACGTCCGCTCGCGGGTGGCGGGCTGTCCGTCCGGGTTCACGGGAACGATGTCGGGGTTCTCCTCGGCGGCGGCGTTGTCGCCGAAACAGGAGACCATGCTCACCGCCGTCTCGGTGGGTTCGGCCGAGCGCCCGGAGACGTCCTTGACCTCGAAGAACGCGCGGTCGAACTCCGGCCACCGCGTCTCCTCCTCGTTGCGCGTGACGACGCCGTACATACCCGGAGTCGGGACTCCGCGAGCGTAAGTCGTTCGGAAGGGCGGCGGGGAGTGGTTCGGGGTCGGTACCTGACGGTCGCTGCGGTTACCGTTTCTTCGCGTACAGCAGGACTGCCACGACGACGAGGACAACCGCGATTGCTTTCTTCGACATACGCCGTATACGTCGGCCGCCGGTGGCATAACCTTTCCCCCGGTCCCGAGATTTTTCCGCTCGGCGACGCCAGTTTACGCTATGGACTACTCGCGTCGGGAGACGCTCGCGCTCGGCGGCGGCGTCGCCGCCGGATTCCTCGCGGGCGGCCTCCTCGGGTTGGGGGCGCGACGGGACGGAGAACCGAAACGGCGGATCGTCGGGACGAGAGACGAGGCGGCAGTCTCGGAGGCCTGCGAGGCGGTCGCGGGCGACGAGCGGGTCATCGACCTCGAGGCCCAGCGGACGCTCGTGGTCGGACCGCTGGACGAGGCGGCGGCCGCCGACCTGGCGACGGCAGAGGCCGTCGACTACGTCGAACCGGACCTGCCGGTCGCGGCCGCGGACGCGGGGCGGCGCCCGGCCCCGCTAGGACAGCGCCGCAGGCAGTGGGCGCTGGATCGCATCGACGCCCCGGCGGCCCACGAGGCCGGCCACCGCGGTGAGGGCGTCCGGGTCGCCGTCATCGACAGCGGCGTCGCAACCCATCCAGACATCGCGCCGAACCTCGCCGACGGGATCGCCTTCGTCGACTGTACCGATGGCTGTTCGGCGCCGTGGACCGACGATGCCGGCCACGGGACCGGCTGTGCCGGCGTCATCGCCGCCGCCGGCGACCTCCTCGGCGTCGCCCCCGGTGCGACCGTCCACCCGGTGAAGGTGCTCGACGCCGAGAAGGCGGGCCGCGTCTCGCTGGTCGCTGCCGGCATCCGGTGGGCCGTCGACCGCGGCTGTTCGGTCGTCAACCTCTCCATCAGCGGGCCGATCATCCGCGCCTACGAGGACGCGGTCCGACACGCCGCCGAGCACGACGTCCTCGTCGTCGCCTCCGCAGGCAACGTCGGGCCGTGTTCCGACTGTCTGAACCCGCTGTCGACCCACCCCGAGGTGGTCGCCGTCACCGCGACCACCAGAGAGGACGACTTCGCGCGGTTCTCGGCGACCGGGCCGGAGGCCGAACTGGCGGCGCCGGGCGCTGCCATTACCACGACCGGCCTCGGCCAGTACGTCACCGTCAACGGGACCTCCTTCTCGGCGCCGCACGTCGCGGGCGCCGCGGCGCTGTGTCGCGGCGCCGGCCACTCGGCGGCAGCGACGCGGGCGCTGCTGGCCGAAACCGCCGAGACGCTAACGCTTTCGGCCGACGAGCAGGGCAGCGGCCTGGTGGACGCCGCGGCGGCGCTCGTTCCGACCGTCCGGACGCTCCCGCCGGAGCGGAACGGCCGCCGAGTGACGTTCCGGGGCCAGGTACCCCGCATCGAGGGCGAGGCCGCGACCGTCCGCTTCGAGTACCGCTGGCGGTTCGGGCGGCGGTGGCGGACGACGCCGGCGCGCCGGCTGACCCGCTCGGGCCGGTTCGAGGCCACGGTCCGGCTCCGCCGACTCCTCACCTACCGGGTCCGTGCGCTCGCGGAGTTCGACGACGGCACGACCGTCAGGGGCGACGGCGTCAGGGTGCGGGTCCCCGTCTCGCTGCGACAGGGAGGGCCCGTCACTACCGGCCGTCACCGAGTGGGTGTTACTCGACGCTGATGTGGGCCGCGATCGACTCCCGGATGATGGTGTCGCAGTAAGTACAGCGGACCCCCTCCTCGAGCACCTCGAACCGGGACTCGACGGGCTCGCTCTCGGTCGTGATGCAGTTTGCGTTCGGGCACGACAGCACGCCCGTCACCTCGCTGGGACGGGAGACGCGGTGTTTCTCGACGACGTCGAAGTCCCGGACGATGTTGATGGTGGCGGCGGGCGCGATGAGCGAGAGGACGTCCACCTCGTTTTGGCTCAACTCGCGGCCCTCGACCTTCACGATGTCCTTGCGGCCCAGCCGGTCGGAGGGGACGTTCATCCCCACGGAGACCTCCTCGCCGGACGTGCCGTCGATGCCCAGAATGGCGAGGACGTTCAGCGCCTGTCCGCCGGTGATGTGGTCGATGACGGTGCCGTTCTCGATCTTGGAAACGCGGAGCTCTGTGTCTGTCATAGCATCAGATCCAGCAGCGCCATTCGGACGGGAACGCCGTTGTGCGCCTGTTCGAAGTATCTCGCGTGGTCGGTCTCGTCGACGTCCGGCGCGATCTCGTCGACCCGGGGCAGCGGGTGCATCACGGTCAGATCGTCCCTGGCCGACTCGAGCAACTCGGCGTCGATCCGGTACTCGCCGGCGACCTGGCGGTACTCGTTCTCGTCGGGGAACCGCTCGCGCTGGATGCGCGTGACGTAGAGGACGTCCAGCGTCTCCAGCACCTCCTCGATGTCGGTGTGCTCGCGGACCTGCGCACCCGCCTCGTGGAGGTCGTAGCGGACGCTCCGGGGCAGCCGGAGGCTCTCGGGGCTGACGAAGTGCTGGCTGGCGTCGAAGTTCGTCAGCGCGTGCGCCAGCGAGTGGACCGTCCGACCGTACTTCAGGTCGCCCATGATGCCGACCGTGAGGTCCTCGAAGCCCGCGTTCTCGCGGATGGTGTAGAGGTCCAAGAGCGTCTGTGTCGGGTGCTGGCCCGCGCCGTCACCCGCGTTCAACACCGGCACGTCGACGAACTCGCTGGCGAGTTTGGCCGACCCCTCCGACGGATGCCGGAGGACCAGGGCGTCGGCGTACCCCTCGATGACCCGGACGGTGTCGGCGAGGCTCTCGCCCTTCTTGACCGAGGAGGACTCGACGCTGCCCATGTCGATGGTGTCACCACCGAGCCGCTTCATCGCGGCGTCGAACGACATCTTCGTCCGGGTGCTCGGCTCGAAGAAGCACAGCCCCAGCAACCGGTCGTCGTGGGCCTCCGCGACTGCACCGGGGTCGGCGGCCATCTCGGCGGCGCGGTCCAGCACCGCCTCGATGTCGCCACGCGACAGCTGTTTCGCGCTGAGCAGGTGGTCGTGACGCATTAGGGGAACACCCGCGACGGACGCTCTTGAATCCCCCGACCGCTCACCGCGTGTGACAGCCGGCGTCGTACCGTCGGACGGCCGCCGCAAAAAGACAGTTTCCGGACCCGACTCGCCAGAAACCTTTAACGGCTCCGGTCCCGAGGAATCACCGATGAGCGACCGCCTCCGTACCGGCATCGAGGTCCTCGACCGGAAGCTCGACGGAGGCATCCCGCCGGGAAGCGTGGTCGTGCTCGCCGCCAATCCCGCCAGCCAGGCCGAACTGTTCCTCTACGAACTCACCGCTACCCGCGGCACGCTGTACCTCTCTTTGGACCGGTCCGGCGACTTCGTCTCCAACAGCATCGACGACGCCGAGACGAAGACCGGCGACCCCACCGTCAGGGACGTCACCGGCGAGGCGCCGCTGGACAACGCCGCCAAACTCGTCTCCGCGCTCCCCGAAGACTCCAACCTGATAATCGATCCCGTCGACGTCCTCGAACGACAGGAGCCGACCCGCTACCGCAACTTCCTCAACGAACTCCAGAACCACATCTACAACACCGGCGGCCTCGCACTCCTGCACTGTCTGGACGGCCACAGCGTCCCCGAACTCCGGGACACGACCGAGCACATGGCCGACATCGTCTTCCAACTTGATACCTCCGTCAAGGGCGACCGCATCGAGAACCACCTCGCCGTCCCGAAGTTCCGCGGCGGACAGGCCCTCTCCGATATCATCAAACTCGAACTGTCCGACGAGGTCGACATCGACACCAGCCGCGACATCGCGTAGGATTCCTCCGACGATTCGTGAGACTTAGTTTCGCTCCGTTCGGCAATAGTTTTTATCCGGCCGGGCGTTACCCCCGACCGTGCCGCCGGACTACCGCGACCCCGAGTGGCTGGTCGCCCGCTACCACGGGGACGGCTGGACCCAGCGGGAGATGGCCGACGCCTGCGACGTCTCGCCGCGGACCATCCGCACCTGGATGCACCGACACGACGTCGAGACGCGGGACCTGGAGGGCGAGACCCACCCGCTGTACGGGGAGTCGAGGAACGAGGGGGTCAGAGAACGGATCGCGGAGACGATGAGTGGGCGGGAGTTCTCCGAGGAGACCCGCCGGCGGATAGCCGAGGCGAACCGGGGCCGGACCGTGGACGAGTCGACCAGGCGGGAGATCGCCGAATCCTTACGTGGGCACACCCGCTCCGAGGAGACCCGGCGTCGCATGAGCGAGTCCACCGCCGGCCCGGACAACCCGAACTGGCAGGGCGGCTACAGCCAGCGGTACGGGTCCGGGTGGGCGACGGCACGGGAGCGGGTGCTGGAACGCGACGAGGCGTGTCGGCACTGCGGGCGAGGCGACGGGGAGACGACGCTCGAAGTCCACCACATCGTCCCGGTTCGGGAGTTCCGCGAGGCAGCCGACGCCGACGTGAGCGACGCCCACGACGAATCCAACCTCGTGACGCTCTGTGAGCGGTGTCACCCGAAGGCCGACCACGGCGACCTCTCCTTCGAGTCCGGGCTCGAACCGCCGTAGTGCACCGTGACGCTCCCTCACGGGGTGCGGCGCAAAGAGCAGGATTTATACGACGCCGACGCAGAAATCCGGGTACAGGCTCGCTTGGTGTAGCCCGGCCAATCATATCGGCCTTTCGAGTGCTTAAAAGGGACGGCCCTTTGAGACGAGGACAGCCGATGACAGGGGTTCAAATCCCCTAGCGAGCATTCTTCGCGGTCACCACCGGAACAGTCGCCCGAGCGGGTGCCGTGTCCGGTGGGTCGTGACCGACCACTCCCGTTCTTCGAGGGCCTCGCCGACGGCGGTGCGGTGGGCGTCGCCACAGAGGACGGCCACGCGGTCGTAGGAGCGTTCCGCCGCAAGGTCGTCGATGCGGTCGGCCATGTAACTGGCCCTGGCGTCGGCCGAGACCTTGACGAAGACGATGGCCAGCGTCGTGTAGAGGTACGGCACCGAAAGCGAGAGGACGACGAGCAGCGGGCGGTTGAGGCCGGCGACGACGGCCACCGCGAGCAGGCTCACCAGCCAGGCGCCGAAGAGGTATCGGGCGGGTGTCGGCACCATCTCGTAGACGGTGGCGGTGTCGGCGTCGATGCGGTCGTGGAAGGCGGCGTCGGCGCGGTCGGCGGCCTCCCGGAGGGTGGCGCCGGCCTCGGTCCGACCCCGGACGCGGGCGACGGCGGCCTGGACCCACATGAGCGTCACGTACCCCATCAGGAAGGCCGCGTAGCCGAGCGTCAGTTCCCGGACGACGAGTGTCGGCGAGCGCCCCTCGACGAGGACGGCGTCGTAGGACTCGAGGCCGCCGTCGCGTTCGAGCAGCGCGCGGGCGTCGGTCGCGCCGGCGTGGAACTCCCCCTGGACGGTGGCTTCCCGGGACGACACGGTCCCGTGTACGCGGTACGCCGTAGAAAATCCTGCGCCGTCAGGGGGCGATGACGGTCTCGCCGGCGCGGACGTGCTGGCCCTCGCCGACCCGGACGTCGTCGAGGTCGTACTCGGGGGGAAGGAGGACGTCGGCCCGAGACCCGAAGGAGATGTGGCCGAGTCGCTGCCCGCGGTCGAGTTCGTCGCCGGGCGAGACGTAGGGGTGGATGCGGCGGGCGACGGCGCCGGCGACGAGCGTCACCTCGACGTCGCCGCAGTCGAAGGTGACCCGCTCGTTGCGCTCGGATTCCTTGGAGAAGGCCGGCATGTGGCCGCCGGGGGTGTGGGTGACGGATTCGACGGTACAGGGGACCGGCGCGCGGTTGACGTGGACGTCGGTGACGTTCATGAAGACGGCGACGCGGACCCGCTTGCCCTCCTCGCGGACGACGGAGACGCGGCCGTCGGCGGGGGCGACGACGCCCGAGGGCGGGGGCGACCGTTCGGGGTCGCGGTGGAACCACAGCGCGGCGACGCCGGCCAGGAGACACGCGACGCCGAGCGGGAGCGCGACTAGCAGTGCAGGGACGGCGAGGGCGAAGGCGACGCCGGCGTAGCGCCACCCGCCGGGTGCGACGTCGGGGAGGGAGGGGAACACGGGTAGACGTTTTCGGCCACCACCAAGGGGGTTTCCTTGTCGACGCGGTATTTTAAATAACCGGACAGTACCCGCTATTACCCGCTTATTATCAAAGAGACGCGTTCCAGCGGTATCGTGTGCCTTCGTAGCCTCCCCATTAATGTAGGTGGCTCGTCACTGGCCCCATAGGTAGACATGTCCACGAGAAAACCGGACTGGCTGCGGGCCGAGGCGGAGTACGAGGACGAGGTGATCGGCGAGAACACGCTGTCGCGGATGTTCGAGGCCAGCGCCTCGCGGCACGCCAGCCGCGAGGCACAGTGGTACAAGGGGGGCGTCTACGACCGGTCGCTGGCACCCGAGGTGGTGCCGGAGGCGCCGACCGGCAAGTTCGCGGCGCTGACCTACGCCGAGATGCAGGACATCGTCCACAACCTCGCGGCCGGCTTCCGCGAACTCGGCGTCGAGAGCGGCACGCGAGTCGGCATCTTCGCCAACACGCGCATGGAGTGGGCCCAGGCGGACTTCGGGCTGCTCGCCGCGGGGGCGGTCGTGACGACCGTCTACACCGAGTCCTCGCCGAGTCGTGCACAGTACCTGCTGGACGACCCCGGTGCAGAGGGGGTCGTCGTCGAGAACGGCGAACTGCTCGATGGCCTCCTCGAAGTCGAGGACGATCTCGAACTGGAGTTCATCGTGGTCATGGACGAGTTCGAGGGCCACGACGACCGCGAGGACGTGCTCACGCTGCGTGAACTCTACGAGCGCGGACAGGAGTCCTTCGACATCGATTCCTACGAGTCCTGGCTCGCCGAGCGCGACATCGACGACCTCGCGTCGCTCATCTACACCTCGGGGACGACGGGCAAGCCGAAGGGGGTCCAACTGACCCACAGGAACTTCCGGTCGAACATCAACGGCATCCGCAAGCGGGTCGGTCCCCGCCCGGACAAGCCCGCCGACCTCCCGGTCTTCGACGAGACCGACCGGACGCTGTCCTTCCTCCCGCTCGCGCACGTCTTCGAGCGCGTTGCCGGCCACTTCCTGATGTTCGGGGCGGGGTCGACGGTCGCGTACGCCGAATCGCCGGACACGGTCGCCGACGACATCCAGATCGTCCAGCCGACCGGCGCCTCCTCGGTGCCTCGCGTATACGAGCGAATCTTCGACAACATGCGCTCTGAGGCGCCGGACGCCATCTTCGACCGGGCGGTCGCCGTCGCCCGCGAGTACGCCACCACCGAGAGGCCGGGACCGATCCTCCGGCTTCGCCACGCCGTCTACGACCGGCTGGTGTTCTCGAAGGTCCGCGACCAGATGGGCGGCAACATCGAGGCGTTCATCAGCGGCGGCGGCAGCCTCTCGAAGCGGCTCTCGCAGCTCTTCGAGGGGATGGGACTGCCCATCTACGAGGGCTACGGTCTCACCGAGACGTCGCCCGTCGTTTCGGTCAACCCCCCGGAGGACTCCCGTGCGGGGACGCTCGGGCCGCCGCTCGTCAACGTCGACGTCCGCCTCGACGAGTCGGTCGTCGACGACGAGCGCCGCGCGGAGGTCGAGGGCGACATCGGCGAACTCCACATCAAGGGGCCGAACGTCACGCCGGGCTACTGGAACCGGCCGGGCGCGACCGAGGAGGCGTTCACCGAGGACGGCTGGTTCCGCAGCGGCGACATCATAGAGCAGACCTCCGACGGCTACCTGATCTATCACGACCGCCTCAAACAGCTCATCGTCCTGGACACGGGCAAGAACATCGCCCCACAGCCCATCGAGGACGAGTTCGCCACCTCCGAGCGGATCGACCAGGCGATGGTCATCGGCGACAACCAGAAGTTCATCGCGGCGCTCTTCGTCCCGAACTTCGAGGCCATCGAGGCGTGGGCCGACGCCGAGGGCATCGACCTGCCCGACGACCAGGCGGCCATCTGCGCCGACGACCGCGTCCGTGAGTTCGTCCAGAGGGAGGTCGACGCCGTCAACGAACAGCTCTCGAAGTCGGAGAAGATCAAGGAGTTCCGACTGGTCCCTCTCGAGTGGACCGCCGACAACGAACTGCTGACGCCGTCCATGAAGATCAAGCGCCGGAAGGTCGTCGATCGCTTCGAGGAGCAGGTCCGGGACATCTACGGCGAGGACTACTCCCAGTAGCCCCACGACCGACAGGTTTTAGCCGCTCGTCGGGGAACTACGTGATAGTATGGCGCACGACCACGTCGCGGCCGCGGGTGTCGGTTCGCACACTGCCCGTTCGCTCTCCCGTGCGGCGTGTCGCTGTCGCTGTTGAGGCTCTTTTCGGCCGTCGCTGCCAGTGACGGCCGACTTTCGGCTGCCCGTCCCGTCTCCGACCGACCGGCTCACACCACGACATGATACTCGACAGACTCAGAGAGGACGTCCGCGCCGCGCTCGCAAAGGACCCGGCAGCGACCAGTGCCGTCACCGTCGCGCTGCTCTACCCTGGCCTGCACGCCGTCTGGGGATACCGCGTCGCACACGCCCTGTGGGAGCGGGGGTTCACGTTCACCGCTCGCCTGCTCTCGCAGGCGGTCCGACTGTTCACCGGCGTCGAGATACACCCGGCCGCCGACGTCGGCCGACGGCTGTTCGTCGACCACGGCGCCGCCGTCGTGATCGGCGAGACTGCCGAAATCGGTGACGACGTGCTGATGTACCACGGCGTCACGCTGGGCGGCGACTCGATGCGCCGCGAGAAACGACACCCGACGCTCGAAGACGGCGTCACCGTCGGCGCCAACGCGACGCTGCTCGGCGACATCACCGTCGGCGAGAACGCGACGGTCGGGGCCGGGTCGGTCGTCGTCGAGTCCGTCCCGCCCGAGACGACCGTCGCCGGGTCGCCCGCCGAGCAGGTGTCGGGGACCGGCGCCGAGCGTGCGGTCTCCCAGGAGTGCGGCCCCGAGTGAGCGCGCCCGGGCGCGCTCTCGACTCCCCGCCCGCCGACCCCCGGGACCGCAACCGATTTATCTGCACCCGCCGGGGTAGCTGGTATGAACGGACCGGCCGTCGCTGTGCTTGCGCTTCTGACCGGTTTCATCGCAGGCGCCGCCTTCGCCTTCGTCGGCGTTCCCATCCCCGCGCCGCCGGAACTGGCGGGTCTGCTCGGTATCGTCGGCATCTATCTGGGCTTCAAGACCGTCGAGTACTTCGACGTCGGCGTCGACCTGCTGGGGTCGCTCGGCTAAACGTCGAGGACGACGTAGGCCCGCCAGCCGTCGTCGGTCTCGACCAGTTCCATCTCGGAGTAGGTGACGGCCTTGATTTCGCGGGCGTCGACGGCCTCGAAGGGGACGCCGCGGGCGTAGGCCTCGGCGACCCACTCGCCGTTCCAGTGGACGTCCACCTCGTGGTCGGTCGGGAGGACGCCGCGGACATCCCGCTGATAGATGATTTCGTCGAGGTAGTCGAAGAGCAGCGCCTCCCGGGAGGCGGCGGCGACGCCGAAGCCGAAGGTGTCGCCGCCCTCGGCGGGCACCGACTCGCAGTGGGCGGCGGTCAGGCCGTCCGCGACGGCGGCAAAGACCGCTCCGAGGGTGTCGCCGGTCGCCTCGATAGCGACGTCTGCGGTGTGTTCCCGGAGGGCGAACTCACCTGTCATCGTTCTCGGGTCCGTTCGTTCCGTCGACGGAAGCGGCGGTCGAGCGTTCGGGGTCGTTTCCGGCCGGCGCTGGCGGCATTGACGACTCCCTACCACCGGACGGCCGAAAGGGTTACGGGAGGCCGGCGGTGGAGTTATATTCGGTCCCTCCGTACGCGTAGCCAGTGAGCGTCACCGTCGATACCCGCCTCATCGACACGGGAGACGACGAACTCGTCGAGGAGGCGTGGGCGCTGAAGGAGCGAATCCGGCGCGAGGAGGGCGTCCTCAAACAGCGCCACGGCTTCTTCACCGACGCCTACCGCCGCTCGAAGGTGTACCTCCTCGTCGAACCGGGCTACGACGGCGACAGCGTCGTCGGCTTCGCGGCCACGCGCCGGGACGGTTACATCCTCTTTCTGGCCGTACATCCCGACTACCGCGGCGAGGGGTTCGGCAGACGGCTCGTGGCCGCCGTCGTCGACGACCACGGGACGGTGACCTGTCACGCCCGGGCGACCAACGACGAGGCGCTGTCGTTCTACGAACACCTCGGCTTCGAGGTCCAGCGCCGGGTCGACAACTACTACGAGGACGACGGCGACGCCTACTACCTCCGCCTGGGCGACGGCGGCATCACGGAGACGCTCTCGCGGTTCATGCCCGGTGGCTGACGCGGAGAGCAACGCTTTTTCACCCGAGTCTCGAACCCCGGGGCATGGACGGCCGCACCCGCGAGTACCTGCGAGGCCGGTTCGGCGACCACTACCGGCGAACCTCGGTGTCGCCGCCGCCCGCGGGCAACGAACGCGAGTGGGGCTACATTACCTGGAGCGAGGGCGGGACGACGATGGTGCGGCACCACTCGCACCTCGACCTTGTCGGCGGCGGCGACCTCGGGGACTTCCTCGCGGGCGAGCGGCCACGGCACGTCTACTTCTCGGCGGGCCGCTACGACGACCCGGGCGCCGACAGCATGGGCGCGAAGGGGTGGCGGGGGTCGGACCTCGTGTTCGACTTGGACGCCGACCACCTCCCGGGGGTCGACCCCGGGGCGGACGCCTACGCCGAGATGCTGGCCGAGTGCAAGGGTGCGCTGCTCCGGTTGCTCGATCTGCTGGAATCGGACTTCGGCTTCGAGGAGTTGACCGTCGTCTTCTCGGGCGGCCGCGGCTACCACGTACACGTACGCGACCCCGGCGTCCTCGAGCTGGACCGGACGGCGCGACGCGAGATAGTCGACTACGTCCTCGGCGAGGGCGTCACCTTCGACGACATCGTGCGGACAGAGGCCGTCGCGGGCAGTGCCGGCCGCTCCTCGCCGGCACAGAAACGGTCGCTTCCGGCGGGCGGGTGGGCCGGCCGGACGCGGGAACGGCTCGAAACGTTCGTCGAAGAACTGCTCTCGATGGACGACGACGAGGCGCTCGAACGGCTCCAGCGTTTCGAAAACATCGGCGAGGGGAAAGCGACGGCGGCGCTGAACGCCGCCCGACAGAACCGCGAGGAGCTGGCGACGGGCAACGTGGACGTCCATTCGGCAGTCTACACCGTCGCTGCCAGACTCTTCGAGG
This sequence comes from Natronomonas marina, assembly GCF_024298905.1. Lineage (NCBI taxonomy): Archaea > Methanobacteriati > Methanobacteriota > Halobacteria > Halobacteriales > Natronomonadaceae > Natronomonas > Natronomonas marina. The sequence continues at coordinate 1,767,575 of NZ_CP101154.1, read as the reverse complement.
AGGTCCGCGAGGCGGAGACGGCCCCGATAGACGAACCGGTGACCACGGACATCAACCGGCTCATCCGGCTGCCGGGGAGCCTCCACGGCGGCAGCGGTCTCGCGGTCAGGCGCATCGACCGGTCGGAGGTCGAGTCGTTCGACCCGCTCGTCGACGCCGTCCCGGAGACGTTCGTCGGCAACGACATCGCCGTCTACGTCCGCGAGTCGACGACGGTCGAACTCCGCGGCGAAACATTTAGGCTCTCGGAGGGAGTCCATTCGCTGCCAGAGTACGCGGGCGTCTTCGCCATGGCCCGCGGCCACGCAACGAAAGCCGGAGAATGAACCTCGACGAACTCCAGTCGGTGCAAGCACGCGAACGCCAGTCGAGCGACCTCCAGCACCTGCGTTCGTCGTTCTACCGAGAGGTCGGCGAGTACATCCGCGAACTCACCGAACAGCGCGCCAGCGTCGTCGAGGACGCCGACGATCCCTTCTCGTCGCCGGAGGTCAGGAAGCTCTCCGACGACATCGAGACGGCCGAACAGACCGTCGAGGCCATCTACGAGCGCCGCGTCGGCAAGGTGGTCAAGAAGGCATCCATCGCCGCGGCGGGAATGCCGGTCGACGACGACGGCCTCACCGACGAGGAGGCCGACCTCTTCGAGGACCTGGTCGCCCGCATCGAGGCCAACCGCGAGACCGTTCTCTCGGCGATGGACGGCGAGGGGCCGTCGGTCTCCTGTTCCATCGACGAGGAGACGGCCGACGCGGCCCCGGCGGACCCGAGCGTGGCGTCGGACGCCGACCGCGAGCCCCCGACGGCCGACGCCGACGACCCGGCTCCCGAGGGGGTCAGCGCCGCCGACCTGATGGGCGAGGCCCCGGAGGAGGCGCTGCCGGAATCGACGCAGGCCTCGGGGGAATCGCCGGAGACCGTCAGCGAGACGCCCGCCCAGCAACCGCCCGAGTCGCCGTCCGACCACGCCACCGAGTCGGCGACGAAATCCCCGGCGGAGGCCGTCGCAGGCCCCGACCGCACGGACGCGCCCCCCGAGACCGAGCCGACGCCGCCGGCGACGGACGAGGCCCCGGCCACCGACGACACGGTGGAGACCGCCGAGGAGGCCTCGAACGGCGGGTCAACCACGGAGTCGGGGTCCGACCTGCCCGGTATGCCGCGGACGACGGTCCGGGTCACCGCGGACGTGGGCGAGGTCGTCGGCGCCGACGACCGCGACTACGACCTCGGCGCCGAGGATGTCGTCACGCTGCCCGAACCGAACGCCGACGTCCTCGTCGACAAGGACGCCGCCGAACGGCTAGAGTAAAAACGAGCGGACGGCGTCGTCGAAGACGTCGGGTCGCTCGAGCATCGGCATGTGTGCGGCCGCCGCTATCTCCACGTACTCGCAGTCGGGCATCTCGTCGGCCAGGTACTCGGCGAACCGGGGCGGCGTCATGGGGTCGTGTTCGCCACAGAGCGCCAGCCCCGGAATCTCGATTTCCCCGAGTCGGTCCCGGACGTCGAAGGCGTCGCAGGTCCGGAAGTCACGCAGTGTGACGGCCCGTCCCGTCGACAGCAGGCCGCGCTTGGACACTTCCACGAGGTCGTCGTCGGGGTCGTGAAACAGCGTGTCGGGGACGTGCAGCGAGGCGACGGCGCTCTCGAAGTTCCGGTCCAGCGCCTCCAGAAGGCCGTCGTCGACGCCGAGTTTCGCGCCGGTGTCGGCCAGTACCAGCGCCTCGACGTCGAGGTCGTACTCGAGGGCGACCCACAGCGCGACGGCCCCGCCCATCGAGTTGCCGCACAGGACCGTCGCGCCGGTCGCCTCGCAGACGGCCACCACGTCCTCGGCGTAGGCGTCCAGCGTCTCGACTCCGGGATCGGTCTCGACGTCGTCGCTGTCGCCGTGTCCCGAGAGGTCGACCGCGACCGCGGGCGGGCCCTCGCGGTCGCCGTACTGCTCGACCCAGACGTCGTGGGCCCCGCCGGCGCCGTGGACGTAACAGACCCGTGGTCCCTCGCCGAAGTCGGTCGCTCGGTAAGCGGTCGTCCGGCCGTGGTGTGTGACCGTCTCCATGCCGGTCCCAGGTCCGGTCGGGCGATAAACGCCACGAACGAACGCCCCCGCGATTGGACGGCAGCCAATGGTGTGAACCGCAATTGTACTGGATCGATACTATTCGACACCGTATGTGGGTTTTGGTAGAAATATTTATATACTTTGAACACTAACTCATGGTTAGTATGAGCGACTACACCCAGTCGATCCGCGGCGACGTCGACGGCGTCGTCCGGCAGTTTGACTACGAAGCGGAGTCGGTCGTCGCCGTCGACCTCGGACACGTCGACGGCACCGTCGACATCGTCGACGGGACGGCCATCGTGGTCGTCGGCGACGAGCAACACGAGTTCGAGGTTCCGGCGGGCGCGTCCCGTGCAGTTATGAACAACGGAATCGTCAGTATCGAGGTGGAGCGATAACGCATGAAGCTCACCGTCAAGCCCCTCAAGCAGAAGGACGCGGGTCGCGGGTTGGCCGCCATCGACCGCAGCGCGATGGCCGATCTCGACTTAGAGAACGGCGACTACATCGTCATCGACAGCAGTGACTCCCGTGCGGTCGCCCGGGTGTGGCCCGGCTACCCCGAAGACGAGGGCGAGGGCGTCATCCGCATCGACGGACGCCTCCGCCAGGAGGCCGACGTCGGCATCGACGACAGCGTGATCGTCGAGGCCGCCGACGTCAACCCGGCCAAGCAGGTGACGGTGGCGCTGCCCCAGAACCTCCGCATCCGGGGGAACATCGGGCCGCACATCCGCGACAAGCTGAGCGGCCAGGCCGTCACGAAGGGCCAGAACGTCCCCTTCTCGCTGGGACTGGGCCCGCTGTCCTCGCGCAGCGGCCAGCGCATCCCGCTGAAGATAGCCGACACCGACCCCAGCGGGACGGTCGTCGTCACCGACTCGACGGAAATCGAGATCAGCGAACAGCCCGCCGAACAGATCGCCCAGCAGGGCGGCGGTTCCGCGACCGGTGCCGCCGGCGGCACCCCCTCCGTTACCTACGAGGACATCGGCGGTCTCGACGACGAACTCGAGCAGGTCCGCGAGATGATCGAGCTGCCGATGCGACACCCCGAGCTGTTCCAGCAGCTCGGTATCGAGCCGCCCAAGGGCGTGCTGCTGCACGGCCCGCCGGGGACCGGCAAGACCCTGATGGCCAAGGCAGTCGCCAGCGAGATCGACGCCTACTTCACCAACATCTCCGGCCCGGAGATCATGTCGAAGTACTACGGCGAGAGCGAAGAGCAACTCCGGGAGGTGTTCGAGGAGGCCGAGGAGAACGCCCCCGCGATCATCTTCGTCGACGAACTCGACTCCATCGCCCCGAAGCGCGGCGAGACGAGCGGCGACGTCGAGCGCCGCGTCGTCGCCCAGTTGCTCTCGCTGATGGACGGACTCGACGAGCGCGGTGACGTCATCGTCATCGGCGCGACCAACCGCGTCGACGCCATCGACCCGGCGCTGCGGCGGGGCGGCCGCTTCGACCGCGAGATCGAGATCGGCGTCCCGGACAAGGAGGGCCGCAAGGAGATCCTGCAGGTCCACACCCGCGGGATGCCGCTGGTCGACGGCATCGATCTCGAGCAGTACGCCGACAACACCCACGGCTTCGTCGGCGCCGACCTCGAGAGCCTCGCGAAGGAGGCCGCGATGAACGCGCTGCGTCGCCTCCGGCCCGAACTCGACCTGGAGGCCGAGGAGATCGACGCCGAGATGCTGGAGTCGATGCAGGTCACCCGCGAGGACTTCAAGGAGGCGCTGAAGGGCATCGAGCCCTCCGCGCTCCGGGAGGTGTTCGTCGAGGTCCCCGACGTCACCTGGAACGACGTCGGCGGGCTCGACGATACCCAGGAACGGCTCCGGGAGACCATCCAGTGGCCGCTGGAGTACCCCGAGGTCTTCGAGACGATGGACGTCGACGCCGCCAAGGGCGTGTTGCTGTACGGCCCGCCGGGGACCGGCAAGACCCTGATGGCCAAGGCCGTCGCCAACGAGGCCCAGTCGAACTTCATCTCGATCAAGGGTCCCGAACTACTGAACAAGTACGTCGGCGAGTCCGAGAAGGGCGTCCGCGAGGTGTTCGAGAAGGCCCGTTCCAACGCCCCGACCGTCGTCTTCTTCGACGAGATAGACTCCATCGCGGGCGAGCGCGGCAAGCGCATGGGCGACAGCGGCGTCGGTGAGCGCGTCGTCTCCCAGTTGCTGACCGAACTGGACGGTCTCGAGGAACTGGAGGACGTCGTGGTCATCGCCACGACCAACCGCCCGGACCTCATCGACTCGGCGCTGCTGCGGCCCGGTCGGCTGGACCGCCACGTCCACGTCCCCGTGCCCGACGAAGAGGCCCGCCGGAAGATCCTGGCGGTCCACACCCGCAACAAGCCGCTGGCCGACGATGTCGACCTCGAGGAACTGGCCCGGAAGACCGACGGCTACGTCGGTGCGGATCTCGAGGCGGTCTGTCGGGAGGCCTCGATGGCGGCCACACGCGAGTTCATCAACAGCGTCGATCCGGAGGAGGCCGCCCAGAGCGTCGGGAACGTCCGCGTGACCGCAGCGCACTTCGAGGAGGCCCTCGACGAGGTCGGCGCCAGCGTCGACGAGGACGCCCGCGAACGCTACGAGGAGATGGAGGAGAAGTTCACGCCCGGCGGCGAACCGGACGAACCCGAGATCAGCCGGACGTTCCAGTAAGTCGGCCGTATTCCCCATCAAAATCCATCATACACCGTCTGCCTACATTGACAGGCAGCAGGTTTATCCGTTACAGTACCATCACGTTACTTGATGGCCGACAGAAAAACGCACCCGACGGCCCGGACGGACAGGAAGGCGGTCCTGTTCTGTCCGGCCTGCGGGCACGACGCCCCCGTCGACGGGGGCTGGTCCGTGGCCAGGACCGACGGCGACCGGACGGACGTCGAGTGTCCCGAGTGCGGTGAACTCGTCGTCAGCCAGCCCCGGTTCGACGCGCCGAGCCGCTGGAACCCCTTCGCCGGTATCAGACCCCTACTCCAGTTTGTGAACGCCCTCGTCCGTCACGACGTTCTGTAGGAGGTGGGTCGGGGTCGCGTCGTAGGCCGGGTTGGCGACCGAAAACCCCTCCGCGGGCTCCCGCATCACCTCGCTCGGCGAGCGGAACTCGTTTTCGAAGGCGAACCCCTCGTCGATGAGCTTCGCGCTCGAGCCCAGCACCGACACCGGCACGGCCAGTTCCGCCGCCGTCGCCGCGATGGGGAAGGTGCCGACCCGGTTGTAGAGGACGTCGTCGACGATGCAGTCCATGCCGACGACGACCCGGTCGCAGTCGTCGAGGTAGTGGCCGGCCGCGCTGTCGACGACGAGCGTCGGTTCGACGCGGTCGATCCCGGCCAGCGCGCGGGCGGCCTTCCGGCCGATGAACCGCGGCCGCGCCTCCGTGACGTACACCTCCAGGTGCCGGCCGGCCTGTGCGGCCAGTTCGATGGCCTCCATCACGGTCGAGGAGAAGTCGTGCGTGAGGAGGGTGGTGCCGTCCTCGAGCAGGTCGACGGCCTCCTTTGCGGCCTCGTGTTTGGCCCGCTCGACGGACTCGACGGCCTCGTCGATGGCGGCTTCCGTCGCCGCCTTCGCCGCCTCGACGGAGTCGGGGTCGGTCTCCCGGACCCGGCCGACGATCTCCCGCTGGGTGGTAAAGAGCGAGGCGTGGGAGGTGTTGGCCCGGCGCAGCGCGTTGCTGTTCTGTTCGAGCGACTGGAGGTACTCCTCGGTCGTGGCGAACTCCCGGTCGAGCAGTTCCCGGAGGGCTTCGGCGGCCTTGATGGCGACCGTCGACGACGAGTGGGTCTGCATCTCCTCTATCTCTTCGACCGTCTCGTCTATCATGCGGGAACCGACGACCGGCGGCTTCATAACCCCTTCGGGCCGTCCGACGGCCCTATTGCGGTTCGGACCCAACGTCCGGTATGGTCACCGTCTCCTATCACTGCCCGCGCTGCGGCGCCGTCGCCGAACTCCAGCGCGGCGCCTACCTCGACGACAAGTGCGTCACGCCCGACCCCCTCGACGGCTGGACGTACGCCGACGCCCACGAGGCAGCCGACGCCGACCCGGACGGGGACCCCTACGCCGACAGCGAGGGGGTCGTCATCGTCTGCGGCGCCGCCGAGACCGACGGCGACGGCTGTGGCGAACCGTACTACCTCAGTTTCGTGAAGTTCGACGAGGGCCGCGAGGTCGAGCCGAACGTCGCCGTCGAGGAGGTCCGCTTCGACTTCCGGCGGTAACGGGTACCGTTCAGATGTCCAGCGCGTCAAGCAGCGTCTCGGCGGCCGCCGCCGACGACCCCGGTCCGCGCGCCGTGATGAGGTCGCCGTCGACGGTGACGCTGGTGTCGTCGTCCAGTTCCGCGTCCCAGTCGGCGCCGGCCGCCTTCACCTCGTCCTCGACCCAGTAGGGCAGTTTCCGGCCGTCCGGCATCAGATCGTCCTCGTCGACGATGCCCTCCTCCCAGTCGTTCGGGAAGCCGGTCACCGGGCGGCCCTCCGCGAGGAAGGAACCGTCGGCCTCGCGGGTGAACGCGAGGATGCCCACGGCGTGACACACCACCAGCGCGACGCCGTCCTCGCCGGCGACGGCGTCGAGCAGTAGCTGTCGAGCGTGGCGGTCCTGGTTCACGTCCCACTCGGTACCGTGGCCGCCGGGGAAGACGACGGCGTCGTACTCGCCGGGCGACGCCGCCGCGAGTCGAATCGGGTCGTTCAGTTCGGGGTGGCTCTCGTCGACCTCGCGGACCTCCGCGGCGGTCTCCTCGCCGACGTTGTCGGGGTCGACGGACCGCTCGTCGACGACCGGCGGCGACCCGGTCGGCGTCGCCACCGTCACGTCGATGTCGGCCGACTCCAGCGTCGTCAGCGGCTCGATACACTCCTCGCCCCAGTAGCCGTGCTCGCTCACGACGAACAGCGCGGCCGTCATGTCTCGGCCGTTCGGGACCCAGGGGCTAAAGCCGGTCGGTGGCCGGCAGTCGCTGCCGCGGGACCGAAGCTTTTCCCGCCGGGTGCCGAGACCGCACCCACAATGTTTTTACGCTGCGTTGGTATATCACGGCATACGCGAACGCTGGAAACTCTAAACCCACTGTGAGTTTCCCGAGATACCATGGAGATAAAAATCGACAACGAGACCGACGAGGAGGTCGCACAGGCCATCGCGACGGCCGTTTCCGAACACCTGGGCCGGGGCGTGCAACTGGTCGACGAGGGCGAGACGCTGGCGGAGGCCGGCGAGAACTGGAGCGAGGAGGGCGCCGTCGTCACCGAGCGCGAGGAGGCCATCCGCGAGGAGGTCGAGGGCATCCTCTCGGGCGGTCCCGAGCGCGGCTTCGACAAGATAGAGGACCTCGGGAAGGTGTTCGTCCGGGACCGCCTGGACATGATATTCGACCGTATCGAGTACGAGGACGGCACCTTCGCCCGCCACGGCGACGACGACGAACTCCCGGCCGACGGCCTCATAACCGGGGTCGGCACCATCGACGGCCGGAAGGTCGCCTTCACCGCCAACGACTACACCGTCAAGGCGGGGTCGCTCGGGCAGATGGGCGTCGAGAAGGTCATCCGAATCCAGGAGCGTGCGATGGACCTGGGTATCCCGATGCTCCGACTCGTCGACTCGACGGGCGCCCGCCTCAACGCCGACGAGCGGGAACCCGGCGACACCCACATGGACCGCTACCGGGGCGGCAAGATGTTCTACAACCAGTGTCGGATGTCCGGCGAGATCCCCCAGATCGGCGTCCTGTACGGTCCCGACGTCGCGGGCTCGGCGTACACGCCCGTCTTCTGTGACTACCTCATCATGGTCGAGGACATCGCCGGCATGGCCATCGCCTCCCCGCGCATCGTCGAGGCGATGACCGGCGAACAGACCGACATGCAGCAACTCGGCGGCCCGGAGGTCCACGCCAGACACTCCGGCAGCGCCGACCTCGTCGTGCCCGACGAGGAGACGGCCGCCGAGAAGGCCAAGGAAATCCTCCGCCTGCTCCCGCAGAACTACTCCGAGACACCGCCCGAGGAACCCGCGAAGCCGCCGAAGAAGAACCCCTACAGCCTCGACGGCGTCATCCCCGACGAACCGAACAAGGCCTACGACGTCGGCGAGGTCATCGACCGCGTCGTCGACCGGGACTCGTTCATCGAGGTAAAGCCCGAGTTCGCCCCCGAACTCGTCACCGGTCTCGGCCGCATCGACGGCCAGGTCGTCGGCGTCGTCGCCAACAACCCCGAGCACGTCTCCGGCGCCATCTTCCCCGATTCGGCCGACAAGGGCGCTGGCTTCGTGTGGACCTGCGACGCCTACAACATCCCGCTCGTTTACCTCTGTGACACGCCGGGCTACATGATTGGCTCGCAGGTCGAAAAGGAGGGCGTCCTCCGGAAGGGCCGGAAGTTCATCTACGCCACCTCCAACGCCCAGGTGCCGAAGTTCTGCGTCATCACGCGGAAGGCCTACGGCGCCGGCATCTACGCGATGGCCGGTCCCTCCTTCGGCCCGGACGCGACGCTGGCGCTCCCGTCGGCCGAAATCTCGGTCATGGGGCCCGACGCCGCCGTTCACGCGCTGTTCGGCGGCCAGATCGAGGACATGGACGAGGAGGCCAAGGACGCCTTCATCGAGTCGGCCAAACAGGAGTTCGACAAGTACATCGACATCGAAAAGCAGGCCGGCCAGATGCAGGTCGACGAACTCGTCCCCGCCGGCGACCTCCGCGAGCAACTGGAGGTCCGGCTGGACACCTACCGGACCAAGCAGCGCGACGACCGACCCCGTCACCACGGCACCGTCTTCTTCTGATCGGCCGGGACGGGTCGACCGCCGTGTCGTCGAGGTCGCACAGTGCTTATTTACGTCCCGTGTGATCCGAACGGTATGCATCGCGCCCTCCGTGCGGTCGTCTCGCTCGTGGTGGGACTCGTGGCCGGGTTCGGTCTCGGATTGCTCCTCAGCCCCGACCCGACCGGCGTCGGACCGGTGCTCGTCGGCACGGTCCTCGGGATCGGATTCGCCGTCGGACTGTACGTGAAACTCGGTGACGAGGCGACCGACCCGGCGTAGCCGGCGGGCGGTCAGCCAACTAGCGACTGCAGCACCCGCGATTCGGCTTTTCGGAGGTGCTCGTCGACCGTCGAGGGCGCACACTCGAGGTGGTCGGCGATCTCCTCGTGGGTCGCCCGCCGCGGAATCTCGTAGTAGCCGAGGTCGACGGCCGCCCGGAACACCTCCAGTTGTCGGTCGGTGAGCGAGGAGAGCATATCGCGGCGGTCCGGCGCGTAGGTGCCGACCTGATCGAGCGAGAGGGTCAGCGAGTCGGGCATCTCGTCGATGGCGCCCCGGAGCATCTCGTGGTCGCCGATGACGGTCATCCGAACCGAGTTACTGTGGATGAACTCGATGGGCGTCTCGATGATGAGGGCGTACTTCTCGGCCAGGTCCATCAGCTTTCGCGCCGGGTCCCCCGGCGTGACGTGGACGTAGAGGTGAAAGGCCTCCTCGTCGAGGTCCATCAGGTCGTGGGCATACAGGTCGGGGTGATCCGACAGCGCGTCGAGCAGTCGATCCGAATCGCCCACCAGCCGATAGAGCAGTATCGCGGAGCCGTCCCCCAGCCCGTCGAAGTGCATGATCGCCTCCCGGTCGACGGCGGCGTTGGCCGCGATGGCCCGGTCTACCGGGTGAATCGCGCCGTCCTCGGGGGTCAAGGTCAAATCGAAGTATCGCATTCTGGGAGGAGAGTCTGTCACGATAATAAACCACTTATTGGCGTTTAGACCTTTCGGATGACTCAACGACGAGACCGACCCCGACGCAGGGCCCGAGGTCGCGGTCGACGACGGCAGCACGCCCTCAGACCCGCACGTCGACGGTTCTGGTCCGGGGGCCGTCACACTCGACGAGGAGCACCGACTGCCAGGTTCCCAACTCGAGGGAGCCGCCCGAAACCGGGACGGTTGCGGAGGCGCCCACCAAGAGCGCCCGGAGGTGCGAATCAGCGTTGCCGTCGAGTCGGTCGTGGTCCCATCCCTCGTCGTTGACGACGGTCTCGAGGAACGCCTCGACGTCGCCGAGCAGCCGCGGTTCGGCCTCGTTGACGCGGACGCCCGCCGTGGTGTGACGGACGAACACCGTCGCCGTCCCCGAGGCACCGTCGGGCAGCGCCGCCTCGACGCGGTCGGTGACGTCGATCACTTGCGTCCGCCGGTCGGTGTCGACGTCGAAGGTGGTCATCGTAGGAGTCGCTGGAAGACGATCCGGTCCTGCTGCGTGTAGACGTGGTAGGCGGCGGCGACCATCTGGAGGAGGAAGTACCCGGCGACGAGGTACGCGAGGCTGATCGAGGAGACGCCGGGCACGCCGACCAGGGCCGCGACGACGGTCGATATTCCCAGCAGTCCCAGGCCGAAGTACAGCTCCCCCCAGGAGAGTCCGTACTCCGGGACCACCTCCATGTACACCTCGACCTGCTGGACCCGGTTGGTGAGGGCGACGTCCTTCTCGTCGGGATCGTACTCGACGATGCCGAGTTCGTCGAGTTTCGGGAGGTGCGTCTGGTGCAGCGAGACGTACACCGACTGGCGCTTGTTCCGCGGCGGCGGGTCCTCGCCGGTCTCGTGGGTCCCGATGCGTTCCGAGAGCTCCCGGACCGTCGCCTCCCCGCCGTGCTGCCGCAGCGTCTCCAGCGCCAGGCGCCGGCGGTCGTTCCGGAGGATCTCGTGGATCTCCCGCTCCTCGAGGTCCGGTTCGGCCTCCTCCACCGTGGTCGACACGACCTCCAGTAGCGGACGCGACGACAAGAAACTACCTCCGCTCAGAGCCACTCGTCCGGTTTCGTGTCGTAGTCGACATCCGTGGCGGCGATGTCCTCGATCTCCTCGTCCGGGAGGTCCTCCTCCTCGAAGGACTCGCCGTCGAAGCGGATGAGCTTGCCCCGCTCGGTCGGTTCCGGCTCCTTGTCCCGGCGGCGGGCCACCTCGATGTCGTGTTCGTCCAGTTCCTTGACGACGGTCTTCAGGGCGACCGGCCGACCCCACAGCTCGAACACCCGTTCCAGGGTCTGTTTGGCCTCCCGGACGTCGAGCTGGACGCCGTTGTAGTGGTGCGCCAGGAGTAGCTCGTTGCGGTTGCGGAAGTTGCCGTCCTGAACCGCGATGGTCGGCTTCCCGAAGTTGGTGAACTGCAACATCAGCTTCTTCTTGACGTCGGCGGCCTCAGAGGAGGTCACCCGGAAGTCCCGCGTCGTGTGGGTGTACTCGTAGGTGAAGTAGTCGTTCTCGTCGACGAACTCGGGGGTGAGGAACTCGTCGAGGAACGTCACGTCGTTGTGGCTCTCCCGGACCTCCCGCATGCGGTCCCAGCCGGCCGCCCGGTCGACGTCGGCAATCGCCGCCTCGACGGAGCCGTACCGCTCGGTGTCGAAGAGGTACCGCGAGACCTGCTCCAGTTCCGCCTGGCTGACCCGCTTGAGGAAGCCACGGTTCTGCGCCTTGGTCAGCGAGTAGTGCCGCTCGGCCAGCCCCTCGTAGGTCAACAGCTTCCAGGGGTAGGTCTCGAGGTCGATATCGCCGTCGCGGGCAGCATCGAGCGCCTCGGCGTCCACGCGAGGGTCCTCCGGATCCAGCGAATCGAGGTGGGCGACGGGGTCGGCGACCACCGGGTCCGGCTCGAGCAGTTCCATCACCGCATCGAGGTCGACCGTGTCGGCGAAGTTCCGCCAGGTGACTCCCTCGACGCGGAGGAGGTGCTCGACGACCTCCCGGCGGTTCCGCCGGTTCTCGACGTACTGCCACAGCTCGAAGCCGAGCTTGTAGGGGTTCAGCCCCGGCGAGCCGAGCACCTGCGCCATGTGGTCGGCGTAGGAGACGAACTCGTCGGCGGCCGCGAACCGCTCGTCGGCCATCATCTTCGATTCCCAGTACGCGGCGTGGCCCTCGTTCATCACCTTCGTCATCTTCTGGGGGGCGAAGTAGTACGCCTCCTTGCGGAGGATCTCCAGTATCTCCCGCTGCCACTCCTCGTAGTCGGCGGCCTTCCCCGTCTCGTCGTCGTAGGCCTTTCCGTGGGCGGCCAGGAACGCGAGCAGGTCCTTCTCGGGTTCCGGCGGGAACGTCGGTCCCTCGCCGTCGTCGGTCATGGCGTCGACGAACGCCTCGTCGAACACCTCCCGTCGGACCTCCTCGGAGACGTCCATCTCCTCGAGCTTCTCGGCGAAGTCCTCGGGGGTCGCCGCGTCGTCCTGCCACTGCTTGGCCGTCGAGAACTCGCGGTGCTGGTCGATGTTGTCCTCCAGACAGAGGACGTGGTCGATCCAGGCCTCGACCTCCTCGCGGGAGATCTCGGGGTCGTCCATGTACTCGGCGACCGTCTCGCTGTGCCGTTCGAGCATGGCGGCGGCGTCCGGCGAGGTGCCGAACATCCGGAACCACTCGTTGTTCCGGAAGAAGTCTGCGTGGGCCTCGACGTGCGTGATGACCGCCTTCTGATCGGCCATCTCGTTGGACTCCTGCAGGAAGGCGTTCGAGGGGTCGTCGTTGTTGACGATCTCGAAGGCCTTCCCGCCGAGGAACTGGGTCTGTTTCTGCTGGCGGTCGTAGCCCATCCCCCACCGCCAGTGGGGGTAGCGGTGCTGGAAGCCGCCGTAGGCGATGAGCTCGTTCATCTCGTCGTAGTCGACGACCCAGTAGTTGACGTCGAACGGCCGGAGACCGAGTTTCTCGGCCAGCGCCCGGGCCTCCCGGGCGGGCTCTTCGAGTTCGTCGGCGATGCGCTGCTTTCTGAAACGGTCGTCGGTGCTCATGATTCGTCCTCCGTGCTGAGGATGGTGTAGATGGCGTCGACCACGTCCTCGGGGCCGTTGACGTAGGCGACAGCGACGTTTCCGGCGTCGTCGAAGTGGTCGTCGACCTCCTTGGCGTGGGTCGCGTTGATGGCGTTGCCCGACGGCTGGGTCTCCACGTAGGCGTGGAGGTTCGCCGGTATCTCCTCCATCAGCGGGATGACGTTCTTGTCGGTGTCGTTCGAGGAGTTCTCCGAGTCCCCGGCCGCGAAGACGTAGCGGTTCCACTCGCTCCAGGGGTACCGCTCCTCCAGCAGTTCCGCCGCCAGTTCGTAGGCGCTGGAGATGCGGGTGCCGCCGCCCGACCGGATGCCGAAGAACTCCTCGCGGTCGACCTCCCAGGCGTCGGCGTCGTGGGCGATGTAGACGAACTCGGCGTTGTCGTACTTGCCGGTCAGGTACCAGTCCAGCGGCGTGAAGGTCCGCTCGACCAGTTCGCGCTTTGCCTGCCGCATCGACCCCGACACGTCGCGGATGTTGACGACGACGACGTTCTTCTCCCGCTCCTCGATGATTTCGGGGTAGCGGTACCGCTCGTCCTCCCGCCGGAACGGGATCTCGTCGATGCCCTCCCGGCGGATGCGCGCGGCCGTCGACTCGCGGTCGACCTCTCGTTGCATCTCCTCGATGGAGTCCCAGCGATCCATCTCCTCGGCCGGCAGCGAGTCGTAGGCGTCCTGAATCCAGGCCCGCGAGACCGGGATGTGCTCACTGCGGGCCCACTCGAAGACCCGCGAGGGTCCCCAGCCGTCGACCCGCAGCGCCTCCCGGACGTACTCGCCGTCGAAGTCCATCGCCAGTTTGCGCTTGAGACCCTGCTTGAACAGCCGCTCGAAGTCCAGCGTGCTCGCCGGACCCGTTCGGGTCATGTCCGTGAAGTCGCCCTCCTTTTCCTCGATCACCTTCTTGCCCTTCGGTTCGAGGTCGAGGCCGAGTTCCTCGTCGAGTTCCTTGGCGAACTCCTTGGGGTCCATCTCGTAGTACTCGTGGTCGCCACCCTCCTCGCCGGGCTCGTCGCCGTCGCCCTCGTCGTCGCCGTCGCCCGGCTGGGGCTGTGGCTCGCCGACGGGGTCGCCCACGTCGGGCGTCCCGCCCTGGCCCTGGCCGACGCCGCCCTGGTCGCGGGGGTCGTAGACGAACTCCGGCAGGTCGACGATCTTGATCGGTATCTTCACCTCGTCGGGCCGCGACTGACCCAGGTCGCCGTACTGGATGAACTCCGAGAGGTCCTGGCGTTTGGCCTCGCCGACCTCCCGGTAGCGGTCGAGGTCGTCTCTCAGTCCCATCTGTAACTCACCTGTCCCATGACGTGTCGGCTCGTCAGCTCCGCGGAGGCCGGCGAGTAGCCGAACATCTCTTGGAGGTTCGCGAGCGTCTTCTCCTTGAGGCGCTCGGTCTCGGTGCCCGAGGGCGGGTCGTCCCACTGGCTCGGTTCAAGGTCCTCGTAGGTCCGGCCGACGTCGTCCCAGTCGTGGCTCCCCAGTACCGTCTCGATGACGGGTATCTCGCGGGGGTCGACGTCCGAGACCCGGAAGTCGGCGTCGCGGTTCCGCCAGGCGTGGCGGTTCAGCGCCGTGATGACCTTCTGTTCGCGGAACGTCCGCGGACCCTCCTCGGCCTCGGCACCGTCGTAATCGCTCTCGTCGAACCGGCCCAGGTGCTCGATCTCGAACACCTTCATCTTCAGCGGGTCGGGCTCTTCGAGTTCGCCCCGCTCGTTGGCGATCTGCTCGCCCTCGACGGCCGCGTAGACGTGCTCGATGTACTCCTCGACCGTCTCCTCGTCGACCCGCTTGTCCCGCATGATGGCGTCGATGACGTCGTCCTCCTGGCGGCCGAAGACGTGGTTCTTCACCGGGACGAGCCGGTTCTCGTACTCCGTCCGCTCGGTGCCCGAGAAGACGGGCGCCTCGTCCAGCCCCTCGGCCATCGCGTTCAGCAGGTCCCGCGGCATGATGACGCCCTCGACGTCGAGGTCGGCGTGGTGGCGGTCGGTCTCCTCGTGCAGCAGGTCGGCGATGACGTCGCGGGTGTACGTCACCGGGATGCCACCGCCGCCCTCCTCGACATCGGCGAAGTCGAACTCCTCCTTGTAGCGGCGCTCGTCGCCGTCCTGGAGGTAGCCCCGGTCGTAGACCAGCGCCTTGTCCACCAGGTCCAGGCCGGGCGGCAGCGATTCGGCGTCCAGCCGCGAGACGACCGCGTACAGCGCCGCCGCCTCGATGGCGTGGGGCGCCAGTTCCCGCTCGCGCACCTCGCCGTCGCCCGCACGGACCGCGATGGTCACCGGCTCGCGGATGCGCTCCTCGAGGGCCTCGTAGCTGTCGGCCTCCCAGATTTCGGTCTCGTTGGTCAGCTCCCGGCGGACGAGTTCGGCCTCCAGCGAGAGGTTCAGGAGGTAGGTGAACTCGTGTTTGTCCAGCCGGCGCTTCAGCGCTTTCAGCGGGTCCGACCCCTCCATCTCGGCGTGCTTGTTCAGCTGGGCCTCCAGGTCGGGGTTCGAGATGATGACCATCTGGGTGTCGACGTCCATCCCGATGCCCTTGTCCAGTTTCACCGCCCCCTCGTCGGGGACGTTCAGCAGCTTCTGCAGCAGGTCGGCGTGCTGGGCGGCGTCCTCGACGATGGTCAGCAGGCCGTTGCCCTGCGAGAGGACGCCGTCGTAGCTGAACGCCTGGGGGTTCTTCCGGCCCCGGGAGTCGAGTTGCTGGAGCATCCCGGCCATCCAGGAGCCGACGAGTCGCTCCTTGGGAGTGCCGTCGTCCTCGCTGTGGAGGACGCCGATGCCCCGCCCGACGTCGACGACGAAGTTCTTCACCCGGAGGTGCCGCTCGTCGGTGATGGCCGAGAAGAGGTCCTCGACGCCCTGCCGGCGGTACTGCTCCTCGAGGTGGTCGTAGGCCTCCCGGCTGAACGGGTCCAGTTCCGTCTCCAGGTGGATGGGGATGTGGTCGTCCAGCCGCTCGTTGAGGTCGGCGACGATGTCCTCGCGGACCGCCTGGGGAAACACCGAAAGCGGGTGCGTCTGGACGGGCGACTCGTACCAGTCGTCCTCGTCGGGGGTCGGCTCCTCGCCGTAGGTCATCCCCGATCCGCTCCCGACGCCGGAGACGTTCCACTCGACGGTGTAGCGGCGGCCGGCCTCGGTCTTGGAGTACTCCCGGAGACCGTTGACCAGACAGCGCTTCAGTTCGGACTTGCCGGTGGCGGTCGGGCCGTCGAGCCAGAGTATCTTCTCCTCCTTGCCCCGGCGGGCGGCTATCGAGCGGAGGTCGTCGACGAAACTGTTGAGCACCTCCGTGTTCCCCAGGATGGCGTGCTCGCCGTCGTTGTGGGGGTCGTCGAAGAAGCGGTACCGCTCCTTCCGTTCGCCCTCCTCGACGACGGTCCTGGTGCCGGCGTCCTCGATGGCCGCCAGCAGGTACTTCGAGGCGTGGGCCGCCGACGCGGGGTTCTCGAGTACCTCCTCGACGTACGCCGACAGCGGCATCGGCGGCTCGTAGGTCTCCTGCAGGGAGTCGTCGGCGCGGTCGATGTACTCCTCGCCGGTCATTCGTCTTCCATCTCGGCTTTGGCGACCTCGGCGCCGGCGAACTCGAGCACCTCCTTTGCACCCTCGGTGCTGTAGCCCTGCTCCTCGAGGGCCTCCACCCAGGCGTTGCGCTCGTCGTCGTCGAGTTCGCCCGACGACACCAGCGCGGAGAAGTTGATGTTGTGCTTCTTGTCCTCCCAGAGCTTCCGCTCCAGTGCGCGGCGCAGGCGGTCGTTGTCCTGCGGCTCGAAGGGCTCGCCCTCGCGGGCCCGACGGCTGACCCAGTTTGCGACCTCCTGACGGAAGTCGTCCTTGCGGTCCTCGGGGACGTCGAGTTTCTCCTCGACCGCCCGGAGGAACTTCTCGTCGGGCTCCTGTTCGCGGCCCGTGATCTCGTCCTCGACGGTGTCGTCGTCGATGTACGCCATGACGTGGTCCATGTACTTCTCACCCTGCCGCTGGATCTCGTCGAGGTCGTAGGCCAGCGCGTGCCGGACGTCCTCGATGGCGCGCTCCTTGTACTCCTCGCGGACCAACTCGAGGTACCGGTAGTACGTCTCGAAGTTCTCCTCGGGGATGGAGCCGTGGTTCTCGAGGTTCTCCTCGAGGTGGTTGAACGTCGTCAAAGGCGAGAGGAAGCCGCGCTCGCGGTGCATCGAGTCCATGATCGCTTCGGCGATCTCGTCGCCGATGAACCGCGGCGAGATGCCGTCCATCCCCTCGCCGATGTCGGCGACGTCGTCGGCCTCGTCGCGGAGCTTCTTGACGTCTATGTCCTCGGCCTCGTCGATTTCGCCGTTGTAGGCCTTGGCCTTCTGGGTGATGGAGACGGTGCCGCCGTCGGGTTCGGTGATGCGGGTCAGGACGCCGAACAGCCCCGCCATCTCCAGGGTGTGGGGCTCGACGTGGATGTCCGGCACGTCGGCGTTCTGCAGCATCTTCCGGTAGATGCGGGCTTCCTCGGCGTACTGGAGGACGTACGGGAAGTCGATGCGCTTGGTCCGGTCGTTGAACGCCTCCATCTTCTCGTCGCCCTTCTTGTCCCGGTACTCGGGCATGTTCGTCCGGCCGACGATGACCTGGTCGATGTCGATGCGGGGGTTGTTCTTCGGCTTGATCGTCTGTTCCTGGGTGGCGTGCAGGAAGTCGTAGAGGAACTCCCGCTGGAGTTTCAGTAGCTCCTCGCCGGAGAAGATGCCCCGGTTGGCGTTGCAGAACGCCCCGGAGTAGTCGAACGCCCGCGGGTCCGACTCGCCGTAGACGGCTATCTTCGAGTAGTTGACGTCGCCGGTGAGTTCCGTCTCGTCCTGGTTCTTCTTGTCCTTCGGCTCGAACGTCTCGATTGCCTGTCGCTTGTTCTCGTCGGCGAGCAGCCGGATCACCTCGACGTGATTCTCCAGCACTGCCTGGAGGTCGTCGTCGTAGTACTCCAGCAGTTTGTCCATGTAGAACTCGCTTGCGGGGTCCAGCGCCTGCTCGTTGCGGATGGTGTAGGGGGCGTCGAGCCGCTCGTTGACGTCCTCGAGGACGCCCTCGCGCTGTTTTTCCGGCAGCAGCACGATCGGGTCCTGGTTCATCGGCGACCGGACCACGTCGTCGGCGGGGTCCTGGTCGACCAGCACGTCACACAGCCCGGTCCAGCGGAACGTGTACATCCGACCCTCCTGGCGGGTCGTGTAGTCCTCGTAGTAGCGCCGTATCTGGCGGTCGAAGTCGGACTTCCCGGAGCCGACCGGCCCGAGCAGGAGCTTGATGCGTTTCTCCGGCCCCAGCCCGCGGGCGCCGGATTTGACCTTGTTGATGAACTCGTGGATGGCCTCGTGGATGACCCGCCCGTAGAAGGTGTTCTCGCCGCCGCCGAGCGGATCCTCGGAGGCGAGTTCGTACTCCACGACCCCGGCCTCCTCGTCGTAGCTGGTGCCGTAGTAGTCGAACATGTCGGCGACCCGCTGGTGGGCGTTGCGTGCGATCTTCGGGTCCTCGTACAGTTCTTCCAGGTACCAGTCGAACGACCGCGTCTCCCGGAGGTCCGAGGGAATCGAGTCTCTGTACTCCTTGCTGAGTTCCTCGAGGGTTTCCATGTCACTCATTCTATCACGGGGACGCTCGCGCGTCCCACCCGGGGGGACCGGGCTGGCCGTCTCGGCCGTCGTCCCGGCGGGGAGTCGACCCGACGCGTACCACGCCACCCGCACGGCCCACCGCCGGAACCCGAGCGGGTGCGCGACGTTCGCGCGGCGACGCCACCACCGATACTATGATATAGGTTTGTGCCACGATAACATAAGCCTTTACGCCAATAGTCAACGAATAACAATATCCGTTCTCCCGAGAAACGCGTCCTTGCGCCGGGAACCACCGGCCAATCGCGCCGCTATCCGGGCGAACGTTGCCCCCTATTTATAAACCGGGATACTGATACGACGGGCGCCCCTATCGCCGGTATGATCGACGAGGCCGCTCTCGGGGACGGCTGGCGGGTCTGGAACGCCGAGGACGACCGTGTAATCCTCGCCTTCCGGCCGGACGTGTTCGACGGCTCCGAGTTCCCCGCTCCCTGCATGCCGACGCTGTACGTCACCCGGGGGCGGCGCAACCGGCGTCCGGAGGGCAACCGCAACCTCCCGCCGGACGCGCCCTGGATGGTGACGCTGTACCTCGAACCCGAGGTGAACCGCGACCCCGACGCCTACGACGGCCTCCCGGCTGCTGTCGAGGCCGCCGAGGCGCTGACGCGCCGCTTTTCGGCCGGCGACGTGGACTACCGGGAGCTCTATCAGGTCCCCCGCGAGGAGTACCTGGACGAACTCGACGCGCTGACCGGCCGCGGCGAGTGACTGCCGACGCCCTTAACACAGCGCCCCCGAAAGGGACGGCCATGCCGACGGTCACGCTCATCGGGGAGCGCCTCGCGGAGGTTGGCACGGAGTTCGTCTACGGCGGCGAGTCGACCGCCTGCGAGGGCTGTCCCTACCGCGAGCAGTGTCTCAACCTCACGGAAGGGCGCCGCTACCGCGTGACCGGCGTCCGCGAGTCGGGGACGCTGGAGTGTGCCGTCCACGACACCGGCGTCACGGCCGTCGAGGTCGAACCCGCGCCCGTCCTGGCGAACGTCCCCAGCAACGTCGCCTACGCCGGTAGCAAGGCCGAACTGGCCGGGCCCTGTCCGTACACCGAGTGCCCGAGCCACGAGTTCTGCGAACCCGCCGGTGCGGACTTCGACGAGGAGTACCAGATAACGGAGGTGGTCGGCGAACCGCCACACGACTACTGTATGCTCGACCGCGAGTTGACGCTCGTGGAGTTCGCCGCCGACGCGGAGTGAGATGGAGCTCTCACAGCCCGACGACGACATCGTCGTCGCACCGAGGAGCGGCAAGCGCGTCCGCTTCCGCGAGCGGCCCGAGGACCCGGACGCTGACCCGCTCCGGTTCGAGATGTGGCTCGACGCCGACGGGCACGGGCCGATGGAGCACGTCCACCCCGAACAGGACGAGTGGCTCGAGGTCGTCGAGGGCCGCCTCGGCGTCTCGGTGGCCGGCGACCGCCGGACGCTCGGCCCCGACGAGGCCGTCACCATCCCCGCGGGCGTCCGCCACCGCTTCTGGAACGCCGGCGACGAACCGCTCCACCTGGAGGGCGGCGTCGACCCTGGCCTCCGGACCGAGGCGTTCATGCGAATCACCTACGGGCTGCCCCGGGACGGCGCGCCCGCAACCCCGTCCGGGATGCCGCTGAACCCCCTCCTGCTTTCGGTCCTGCTGGCGGAGTACGACGACATGCTCTATCTCGCGCACGTCCCGGTTGCCCTCCAGCGGCTCGGAATCCGGCTCGTGGCGCCGCTCGGCCGACTCGCCGGCTACGAGAACGAGTACCCCGAGTACCTGGGGTAGGGCAGAACGGTTTTGCGTCGCCCGGACGAGCGGCCCGTCGTGCTATCGGACACCACGGCGTTCGTCACGGGCGCAAGCGGCGGCATCGGGCGCGAGATAGCCGAGACCTTCGCCGACTACGGCGCGAACGTCACAATCGCCGCCCGCAGCGACGACATCTACGAGACGGCCGACCGAATCGGCGACGAAGACCGCACGCTGCCCGTCGAGACCGATGTCACCGACGAGGACAGCGTCGAGGCGGCCATCGCCGAGACCGCAGCGACCTTCGACGGTCTCGACTGCGTCGTCAACAACGCCGGCATCGCCGGCCCGGTCCAGCCGTTCGACCGCGTCGACCGCGAGGACTTCATGGAGACGCAGGCCGTCAACGTCGCCGGCCCGCTGTCCTGCGTGAAGTACGCCGCCCCGCACCTCCGGGACAGCGACCGCGGCAGCGTCGTCAACATCGCTTCCCTCGGCGGCAAGCGGCCCTACCCGAACCGGACGCCGTACGCCGCCTCGAAGATGGGGCTCGTCGGCCTGACGCGGACGCTGGCCTACGAACTCGGCCGCGACGACGTGACGGTCAACGCCGTCCTCCCCGGCCCCGTCGAGGGCGACCGCATCCAAGAGGTCGTCGAAAAGCAGGCCGAACTCGCGGCCGTCGAGAACGCCGACCCCGCCAGCATCGGCCCGGACGACTTCGCGCTGAACGAGTTCACCGTCCCGCCGGAGGACGTCGCCGAACAGGTCGCCTACCTGGCGGGGCCGCACGGCCGCAAGACGACAGCCCAGGAGATCGGCGTCGACGCCGGCGGGACCTGGTACTAGCGGTTCCGACCGTCGGCTTTCGCCGAACGCTCTTCGCCGGTCGGCGCGGTCACGTCGTCGCCGTCCAGTCGCCCCACGAGGTCGCCGGCGTAGCCGAACGTCGACTCGTAGCCGTAGGCCGACAGCAGGATGGGGTAGAACGGCCGGTCGGCGCGGAGTTGCTTGCCGTCCGCGGCGGCGAAGACCGCCCCCTCCGCGACGCGCTCGAAGTTCTCGACGAACACCTCGTACTCCTCGGCGGGCTCTTTCGGAATCCGCTTGTCGAGGCTGAACACCGAAAGCGGGTGGTGTCGCGGCGGCTCCGCGTCGCCGGCCAGCACGCCGGTCGCCACCAGGAACTCCCTGACGAGCGACTTGGCGTTCTCGGCGGCGGCGGCCGACCGCTGGAGGCCACACTCGAGTTCGATTACGTCCGGCGTGGCGATGAGCCGGCCCTGGCTGAACTGGCCGGTCTCGACGACGGCCTCGACGGAGAGATACGGACAGATGGAGCGGGCGTGACCGTCCATCTCGTCGACCAGGGCGAACGGGGCGGCGTACGACCGGGTCGAGTGCAGCGAGAGGATTTCACAGCCCCGGATTTCGTTGAGCAACTCGTGGGCCAGTCGCCCTTCGTGGGTGTCGGCGTCGGGACTGCCGGGGAACGCCCGGTTGAGGTCCTCCTCGACGTAGCGGACACCGGCCTCGAGGGCCGCCTCGTTGGCGACGATGAGCTTCACCGGCCGCTCGACGGCCGGGTCGGCGTCGACGAGCGCCTCGACGGCCGCCGACCCGCACGGCTCGTCGCCGTGTATCGCACCGACGACTGCCACCTCCGGCTCCCCGTCTCCCAGCGTCTCGACGCGCATCTACTCCGACGTATCCGCCCCGGGCGTATGAAACACGCGCTTTCGGCCGCCCGTCCCGGGTGTCGACCGGCGGGCGCCGAAGGCACCCGACGGGCCAGCTACTCCCCGTCGGAGCCACCGCGGCCAATCGTGTAGAACTCGCCGTTCGGCCGCATGTCCGCGACGGTGGCCATCCGGTTCGAGAGGTTGAACACGGCGACGACGCTCGTGATGTCCCATATCTCCTCGGTCGAGAAGCCGGCCTCCCGCAGCGCCGCCACCTCCGCATCGCCGACGCGCCCTGGTTCGTCGGTCAGTTTGACGGCGAAGTCCAGCATCGTCCGGTGGGCGTCCGAGAGGTCGGCGCTGCGGTGGTTCGTCGCTAGCTGGTCGGCCAGTTTCGGCGCCTGCGCGAAGATGCGCAGCAGTGCGCCGTGGGCGACGACGCAGTACAGGCAGTCGTTGATGCCGGAGACGGTGACGACGAGCATCTCGACCTCCTCGCGTTCGAGGGTCGTGTCCTCGGTCAGTGCGTCGTGGTAGTCGAAGAACGCCCGGAAGTGGCTGGGCTTGTAGGCGAAAGCGTCGAAGACGTTCGGCGTGAAGCCGGCCTCCTCGGTCTCGGTCTCGATGCGCTCGCGGACGTCGTCGGGCAGTTCCTCCCGGTCGGGGACGGGGAACCGCCCCATCGCTTCCTCGCTCATACCACTCCGTCGGCCGGCACCGGCATAACTCGTTTCCCTCGCCGCTACGGGGCGCGGTAGTCCTCGTCGCCGCGAAGCCGGCTCAGGAGCAACACCAGCCCGTAGCCGAGGACCCCGAGGAGAAAGAGGACCGCCGGGATGAGGAACGGGCCGAAGACGTCGACGAGCATACGGCCGCTTGGGGCGCCGTATATACAGGTTCTTCCCTCTCGCCGCGAACGGGCGTGTATGTACAAGACCGGCCACTACGGCGCGGCCCTGCTGGTGTACGCGCCGGTCGGCTACCTGCTGCTGTCGGTCGACCCCGCCGTGGCCCTCCTCGTCGGAGCGGGGTCGGTCGCGCTCTCTCGGCTCCCGGACTACGACCTTCGGGTGCCGTTCCTCGAACACCGGGGCGTCACCCACACGCTACTGTTCCTCGGCGTCGTCGCGGCGGCACTGGGCGGTCTCGGATACGTCGCCGCCGGCGGGTTCGGCGTCGATCCGACCCGTGCAGCCGCCCTGGGAGTCGTCGTCGCCTGCGTCGCCGTCGGTTCTCACCTGCTCGCGGACGCGCTGACGCCCGCCGGCGTGCCGCTCCTGTGGCCGCTGTCCGGCGACAGCTACTCGGTGAACGTGGCGACGGCCTCGAACCCGCTGGCGAACTACGGCCTCCTCGTCGTGGGGGTCGGCGCCTGTCTCGCGGTCGGATACGTCGCGGGGACCGTGTAGTCCGGTCGCCGATTCGATAAACCGTCTCGAACTCGCCAACAGTGCCGGATTTGGACGGGCGAATCTTTAATATCCGTCCACCGGAGTGACATATGTTACTATGGAGTACTACAACGGCGAACCGCTCCGTCACATGGGGGACCTGCCGTCGATGGGTGCCCACCGCTACGGCGACAAGACCGCGATCACGTTCATGGGCCAGGAGACCTCCTACGAGGAACTGGAGGCGAGAGCCAGCAGCGTCGCCAACGTCTTCGTCGACAACGGCGTCGAGGCGGGCGACCGGGTCGGTCTCTACATCCCCAACACCGACCAGTTCCCGGAGGCGTACTTCGGCGCCCACAAGGCAGGCGCCATCCCGGTCCCGCTGAACCTCCGGATGGACCCCAACACGCTGGAGTTCGTCCTGCAGGACGGCGACGTCGACCACATGGTCGGGTCGCCGCTTCTCGCCGGCGGGATGGACACCGAGGAGGGCCGCATCATCGGTCCGACCGAACTGGCCGAGCGAGCGGGCGTCTCGAACGTCTACGTCTCCGGCGTCAGCGACGACGGCGTCGTCAACTACTCGCAGGCGACCGCCGAGGCCGACGACACCTTCGAGACCGTCGACCGCGCGTTCGACGACGTCGCCTGCCAGCCCTACACCTCCGGCACGACGGGCAAGCCGAAGGGCGTCCTCCTGACCCACGAGAACCTGCTGTCGACCATCGAGGCCTACGAGAAGGGCGGCCTGCCCATCGACCCCGACGACAGCATCGTCCTCGTGTTGCCGCTGTTCCACATCTACGCGCTGAACGCCATCCAGGGCACCTACCTCTACAACGGGTCGACGATGCACATGATCCCGCGGCCGGATCCCGAGATGATACTGCAGACCATCTCGACGAACGAGGTGACGAACTTCGCCGGGGTGCCCGCCCTCTACAACATGATGTGGCAGACCTACCGGCAGGATCCCGACGCCTACGACATGGACTCGCTGACGGACGTCATCTGTGCGGCGGCGCCGCTGGCCGACGACACACGCCGGACCATCGAGGAGGCGTGGGGCGTCCCGATGACCGAGGGCTGGGGCATGACCGAGACCGGACCGGCAGGCTGTGTCGAACCCGCCCGCGGCGTCCGGAAGTCCGCCGGCTGTATCGGTCCCGCGCTGCGGAACGTCGAACTCAAACTCGTCGACCCCGACACCCGCGAGACGCGCGTCGCCGCCGCCGACCTCGAACCGCACCCCGACGACGACATCGACTTCTCCGACGACGAGCAGGTCACCGGCGAAATCGCCATCAACGGCCCCACGGTGTTCGAGGGCTACTACAACCGCCCCGAGAAGAACGAGGCCGTCTTCGACGACGAGGGCTGGTTCTACACCGAGGACATCGCACGCGTCGACGAGGACGGCTACTTCTGGATGGTCGACCGCGCCGACGACATGATAATCGCCGGCGGCGAGAACATCTACCCCGCAGAGGTCGAGGACGCCCTCTACGAGCACCCCGACGTCGCGGAGGCCGCCGTCGTCGGCGCGCCCCACGAAATCAAGGGCGAGGCCCCCGTCGCCTACGTCGTCTTAGAGGAGGGCGCCGAGGTCACCGAGGAGGAACTCCGGGAGTTCTCGCTGGACCACGTCGCCACCTACGCCCACCCCCGCCGGGTGTTCTTCCTGGACGAACTCCCGCGGAGCGCGACCCAGAAGGTCCAGCGGTTCAAACTCGAGGAGGACGTCGAGAAGCGCCTCGACGGGTCGCTCGGGTCCAGCGAGGAGCTGTAAAGCGGTCGGTCCGCGCTCCCATGGTGGTTTTCCGTTCGGCGAACTGACGACTCGGGCCCTTACAGCGACAGGTCGGCCGTCCACCGCTCCACGCCTGCCTCCTCCTTGCGGCGATCCATCCGCGCCAGTATCGCGGCTGCCAGCGATGCCGTCTCGGCAGCCTTCGCCTCCCCCTCGGTGCGGAACTCGCCGGTGACCCGGTTGGCGTAGACGGTACAGACCGCGCCCGCCCGCAGGCCGTACAGACTCGCCAGCGTCAGGATGGCGCTGGCCTCCATCTCGAAGTTGACGACGCCGGCCTCCTGCAGTTCCGCGATGCGTTCCTCGGCGCCGGCCGCCCGGAACCCCTCGAAGCCGTCGCGGGACTGGCCCGCGTAGAAGGAGTCCGTCGAGCAGGTGACGCCGAGGTGGTAGTCGTGGCCGAGGCGCTCGGCGGCGGTCACCAGCGCCGTCACCACCTCGTCGTCGGCCGCGGCCGGGTAGTCCTCGCGGACGTACTCGTCGCTGGTGCCCTTCTGACGGACCGCGGCGGTCGTGATGACGAGGTCGCCGACGGCGGCCTCCTCCTGGATGGCGCCACAGGAGCCGACCCGGAGGAAGGTCCCGGCGCCGACGCGGGCCAGTTCCTCGACGGCGATGGCGGTCGAGGGCGACCCGATGCCCGTCGAGGTGACGGCGAGCGGTTCGCCGTCGTAGGTGCCGGCGAGCGTTCGGTACTCGCGGTGACGGGCCCGCTCCTCGAACTCGTCCCAGCAGTCGGCGATGACCTCGACGCGGTCGGGGTCGCCGGGCAGGAGTACCGGCCCCTCGACGTCGCCCTCGGACAGTTCGACGTGGTACTGCACCTCGTCGTTCGGGTCCTCGCTGTCGCCCGTCATTGCAGATGCTCCATCGAGATGGTCTCGGGGATGAGTTCGCCGAGCGTGTAGACGGCCGGGGGATCGCCCTCGCAGACGACCCGGAGGTCCGCCTCGCAGAACTCCACCAGCGACTGCCGGCACATCCCGCAGGGGGTGACGCCGTCGCGCTTCTCGGAACTGACGGCGATGCGTGAAAACGAGCGGTGGCCGGCCTCGACGGCCTTCGACAGCGCCAGTTCCTCGGCGTGGACGCTGTTGGAGTAGTTGGCGTTCTCGACGTTGCAGCCGGTGAAGACGGTGCCGTCGGCCGTCTCCAGGGCGGCGCCCACCCGGTACTCCGAGTAGGGTGCGTACGAGCGGTCGACGGCTGCCCTGGCCCGGTCGAGTAGCTCGGTGTCGTCCATGTCGGTCCCTCGTCCGGGACTCGCAAATACCTACTCCCCGGCGTCGGCGACGGCGCCCTCGACGACCGCGACCACCTCGCGGGTCAGGGCGTCGACGTCGTCGCTCTCGGCGTAGACGCGGACGTAGGGTTCGGTCCCGCTCGGCCGGACCAGCGTCCAGGCGCCGTCCTCGAACGTCAGCCGGACGCCGTACTCGGTGTCGACGTCGGCGTCGGGGAACGCCTCCGGGAGCCGACGTTCGAGGAGACCCATGGCCCGCTCCTTTCGGCCGTCGGGGCAGTCGACGCTCTCCTTCCGGTAGGGCCGTTCGGCGACGGGGGCCCGGAGGTCGTCGAGGCCATCGCGGGCGACGAGGGCGGCGAGGACGGCGGCGCTCGTGACGCCGTCGATCCACGGCCCGAAGGCGGTGTGGACGTGCTTCCAGGGCTCACCGGCGAAGACGACCGTGGTGTCGTCACCGCCGGCCGACACGGCGGCGTCGATGCCCTCGTGGAGCGCGCCGAGACGGACCCGCTCGACGCGGCCGCCCGCAGCCTCGACGCGGTCGTCGATGCGTCCCGAGGCGTTCGGCGTCGTGACGACCACGGGGTCGGCGGCGTCGCTCGTCCGGACGTAGAACGACCCGAGTATCGCCAGCACCGTGTCCTCGTGGACCACCTCGCCGTCGCCGTCGACCACGACGGTGCGGTCGGCGTCGCCGTCGTGGCCGATGCCGAGTTCGCAGTCGCCGTCGGCCACGAACGAGCGGAGGTTCGCGAGGGTCTCCGGCGTCGGCTTGGACGGCCGGGCCGGAAAGTGGCCGTCGACGTTGGCTTCCAGGGCGAGCACGTCGGCACCGAGTTCGCGGAGCACCTGCGGCGTCGCCAGTCCCCCGACGCCGTTGCCACAGTCGACGGCGACGTCGACGCCGGCGCAGTCGCCGACCCGGTCGCGGGCGTAGTCGGCGACGGCCGCCCGGTAGTCGTCGAGTATCGCCTCGCGGGTCGCCGAGCCCCAGCGGTCCCACGCGAGGGGGTCGGCCCCCGTCTCGACGCGGCCGGCGAGGGCTCGCTCGGTCTCGCGGTCGTACTCCGTGCCGTCGACGAACAGTTTCAGGCCGTTGTCGGCCGGCGGGTTGTGACTCGCCGTCACCATGATTCCCCGTCGGCCGCGGGACGCGAAGGCCAGCGCCGGCGTCGGTACCTGCCCGACGCGAACCACGTCGGCGCCGCCGCTCTCCAGGCCCGCCTCGACGGCGGCGGCCAGCGCCGGGCCGGTCTCGCGGCCGTCGCGGCCGACGACGAACTCCTCGCCGTCCGCCGCGGCGGCACGCCCGACCGCAAGCGCGAAGGAGGGCGTCACCTCGCTTTCGGCGTCGCCGCGGATGCCCGCGGTCCCGAACAGCTCCATGTGCGACCCTGTGCTGCGCGTGTACTTCAAACGGGTCGGTCCCGGAGACCGCGGTTCGCTGCCCGGGACCGGTGGCAGCGACGGGGCATCTTTAACCCGGGCCGCGACGACGGGCCGGTATGCCGGCCAAAGGGACGGGAGTCGGGGGTTTCAACAAGATTGACGATTTCGACGGCGGCGTCGGCTGGCTCGCCCACCCCGCGGAGACGATGGAGCGGGCGAGTCACGCGCTGGTCGAGGACGGCGATGTCTGGCTCGTCGACCCTGTCGACGCCGACGGCCTGGACGACCGCCTCGCCGAGATGGGGAGCGTCCGGGGCGTGGTCGTCCTCTATCACTACCACCGCCGGGACGCGAGTACCATCGCCGCCCGCCACGACGTGCCGGTGCTGTTGCCGGCGGGAATGACGGCGCTGTCGGACGACGACGTGGCCGCGCCCGTCAGGCGCTTCGAGGGTCGACTGGCGGAGACGGCCTACTACCTCAAGCGGGTGACGGTCTCCCGGTTCTGGCAGGAGTGGGCGCTCTTCGACGGCGAGACGCTGGTCGTCGGGGAATCGGTCGGGACCGCCGACTACTTCCTGGCGCCGGGCGAGCGCCTCGGCGTGTCGCTCGTCCGTCGTGCCGTACCCCCGGGGGCGACGCTGGGCGACCTCGACCCCCAGCGAATCCTCTGTGGCCACGGCGTGGGCGTCTTCGCCGACGCCGCCGGGGAACTCCGGCGCGCCATCGACGAGGCCCGCTGGACGGCCCCCCGGATGTACGCGCGGTACGCGCCGACGCTCGTGGGGAACCTGCTCGCCGCGACGATGCGGTGAGTCCGCGGCGATGCGGCGGCGCTGCCGGAGGGCACAAGCTACAAAGCCCGTGACCGGCTACGTTCGGACATGAACGACGACGCCGATCACCGTCGCCTCGTGATCGCTGGCTCCGGTATCGCCGGGCTGACGGCCGCCATCTACGCCGCCCGCTCGAACAACGACCCGCTCGTCCTCGAGGGACCGGAACCGGGCGGCCAGTTGACGCTGACGACCGACGTGGCCAACTACCCCGGATTCCCGGACGGCATCGGCGGGACCGAACTCGTCCAGAACATGAAGGAGCAGGCCGAGAAGTTCGGCACCGACATCGAACACGGCGTCATCGTCGACGTCGAGGCGGGACCGCCCCACCGCGTCGAGTTGCGCGACGGCACCGTCTACACGACGGACGCCCTCATCGCGGCCTCCGGCGCCTCCGCGAAGACGCTGGGCGTCCCCGGCGAGGACGAACTCATGGGCTACGGCGTCTCGACGTGTGCCACCTGCGACGGCGCCTTCTTCCGCGGCGAGGACATGCTCGTCGTCGGCGGCGGCGACGCCGCCTGCGAGGAGGCCGCCTTCCTCACCAAGTTCGCCGACACCGTCTACATCGCCCACCGCCGCGAGGAGTTCCGCGCCGAGGACTACTGGACGGACCGCATCCGCGAACTCGAAGACGAGGGCGCCGTCGAGGTGATGACCAACACGGAACTCCTCGAGATTCACGGGACGGCCGAGGAGGGCATCGAGAGCGTGACGCTGGCGCACAATCCGGAGGGATACCCCTCGGAGAAACTCGACGAGGAGGGGACCGACACCTTCGAGCAGGCCGTCGGCGCCGTCTTCATGGCCATCGGCCACACGCCGAACACGGGCTACCTGGAGGACACCGCCGTCGAGATGGACGAGACGGGCTACATCAAGACGGCCGGCGGCGACGGCGGCGGCCAGACGGAGACGGCCGTGCCGGGCATCTTCGGCGCCGGCGACGTCGTCGACTACCACTACCAGCAGGCCATCACCGCCGGGGGGATGGGCAGCAAGGCCGCAATCGACGCCGACGAGTACCTCGAGGAACGCGAGCGGGCCGAGAAGACGGCCGACGCCGCGGCCGCCGACGACTGAACGCCGCCGCGGTCCTGCGGCCGGGTCGCCCACGACCGGAAACCCCTTCCGTGCAGCCGCGAAACGCGTGTCCATGGCCGACGACACTGTCACGCTGTACATCGAGGGCGAGGAGGACGACGACGAGGTCACGCTCCCGGTCGAGATGCTCGATCTGATGCGGGAAGAGGAGGAGTCGGACGCCGAAATCGTCGGTGACCTCGCGCTGTTCTCCTGTGCCCAGCGGATTCACGCGACCGTCCACCACGCCGAGGGCGGCGACACCGAGCAGTACCGCGACATCGAGGCGGCGACGATGGAACTGTTCGAGGAGCGCTTCGGCGCCTCCTACGCCGAGTTGACGGGCCACCAGCACTGAGGCCGTCCCGGTTCTCCGCTCGCTTCCCCGACAGCGACGGCTACGTCCCGGCGACGGTCCACTCCAGCAGGACGCCGTCGTCGACGCGCTCGACGCCGTCGAGACGCAGTTCGGGGAACTCGTCGACGAACCCCTCGCCGTCGGCCAGCGTCGGCGCCTCCCGCCCGCCGACGACGAGGTTGCCGACGTAGACCGATAGCTCGTCGACAAGGCCGGCCTCGAACAGCGAGAAGACGAGTTCGCCGCCGCCCTCGACCATCAGGTGCTCGACGCCCTCGGCCGCCAGGTCATCGAGGGCGGCCGGCAGGTCGACCCGGTCTTCGCCCGCCGTCAGGAGCGTCGCGCCGGCGTCGGCCAGGGCCCGTCGGCGGTCCGGCGGGGCGGCCTCGCTCGTCAGGACGTACGTCTCGGGGTCGTCGGCGAGTATCGCGGCGTCGGCCGGGGCCCGACAGCGGGAGTCGACGGCGACGCGGGCCGGGGGGTCGGCGTCCGGGCCGTAGCGGTCGGCCCGGTGGGCCTCGTCGTGGCGGACGAGCGAGGGGTCGTCGGCCAGCACCGTCCCGACGCCGACGGCTACCGCGTCCGCCTCGGCCCGCAGGCGGTCGACGCGGGCGAAGTCGGTCTCGCCGCTGATGGTTATCTGCTCGCGGCGGCGCGAGGAGAGTTTCCCGTCGGCGCTGACGGCGGCGTTGACGACGACGTGCATACCCGTCGTCGGGTCCCGGGGGGCAAAAGCGGTCGGGAGCGGCGCGGGCCTACCGGCGGAGCGCGGCCAGCGGCCGCAGCGGCAGCGGAACGTAGTCGCGGGTCGGTTCGTAGCGGGCGAACAGCAGGCTGTTGGACATCACCGAGACGCTGGAGGCCGACATCGCCGCGCCGGCCAGCGCCGGGTTCAGCAGACCGAGCGAGGCGATGGGGATGAGCGCCGCGTTGTAGGCGAACGCCCAGAAGAGGTTCTGCCACACCTTCGAGATGGTCGCCTCCGAGAGCCGGATGGCCTTCAGCACGTCGGCGGGGTCCGACCGCATCAGCGTCACGTCGGCGGACTCGATGGCGACGTCGGTGCCGGAGCCGATGGCGACGCCGACGTGGGCGGCCGCAAGCGCCGGGGCGTCGTTGACGCCGTCGCCAACCATCATCGCCCGCGTCCCGTCGGCCTGGATGTCGTCGACGACGTCGGCCTTCTCGTCGGGCAGGACGCCCGCCCGGACGTTCGTCTCGGGAATCCCCACCTCATCGGCGACGGCGCGGGCGGTTCGCTCGTTGTCGCCGGTCAGCATGTGGACCTCGTAGCCGCGCTCGCGCAGGTCCGAGACGGTCCGGCGGGCGCTCTCCCGGACGGTGTCGGCGGTGGCGACGACGCCGACGACGGCCCCATCGACGGCGACGAGCATGGCGGTCTTGCCCTCGCGTTCGAGCCGTTCCATCGCCGCCTCGCCCGGCGCGGGGTCGACGCCGTTGCGCTCCAGGAGTGCGCGGTTGCCGACCAGCACCTCGCCGTGGTCGGTGGTCGCTTCGACGCCCTTGCCGGGGACGTTCTCGAAGGTTTCGACGCCGCCGACGTCGACGCCACGCTCCTCGGCGCCGGTGACGATGGCCTCACCGAGCGGGTGTTCGGAGCCGGATTCGGCGGCCGCCGCGGCCGCGAGGACGAACGACTCGTCGACCTCTCGCTCCGTGGCGAGGCCGCCGTCGGGTGCGGCGCCGCCGTCGCCGCGTTCGCCGACGACTTCGACGTCGGTCAGCCGCATCTCGCCCTCGGTGAGGGTGCCGGTCTTGTCGAAGACGACGGCCCCGACGTCGCGGACGCTCTCGAGGACGTCGCCGCCCTCGAAGAGGACGCCGTTCTTCGCGGCGATGGTTGACCCGACCATCGTCGCCGCGGGCGTGGCCAGCCCCAGCGCGCAGGGGCAGGCGACCAGCACCGCCGACGCGAAGACGATGACGGAGAACTCGAAGACGGGGACGCCGCCGACGACGGGACCGCCGCCGACCGGCTCCCACAGCGGCAGCGCCGTCGCCAGGCCGTACAGGGCGTCGGGGAAGGCCAGCCACAGCGCCGCCCACAGGACGGCGTTGGCGATGACGGCGGTGACGAAGTACCCCGAGACGACGTCGACGAGGCGCTGGACGTCCGGCTGGCGGGACTGGGCCTCCTTGACCCGGCGGACGATGTTCTGGATGGCGGTGTCCTCGCCGACCGCGGTCGCCTCGACGACGAGGACGCCGTTCTCGTTGACCGTCGAGCCGACCACCTCGTCGCCGGGACCCTTCTCGACGGGGACGGACTCGCCGGTCAGCATCGACTCGTCGACGGCCGACTCGCCCTCGCGGACGACGCCGTCGGTCGGGACCCGCTCTCCGGGGCGGACCTTCATCCGGTCGCCGACCTCGACGTCGGCGACGGGGACCGTGACCTCCTCGCCGTCCCGGAGGACGGTCGCCTCGTCGGCCTCCATCCGGAGGAGTTCCCGGAGTGCGTCGGAGGCCTTCGCCTTCGAGCGGGCCTCCAGCCAGTTGCCGAGCGTGATGAACCACAGGATGAACGCGACGGCCTCGAAGTAGAGGCCGCCGGGGACGCCGAACGCGAGGACGGCCGTGCTGAACGTGTAGCCGACCGTCGTGCCCAGCGCGACCAGCGTGTCCATGTTGAGCGAGCCGTTCTTGCCCGCGGTGTAGGCGCCGACGAGGAACTCGCGGCCGAGCGTCGCCATCAACACGGTGGCGATGGCGAACTCGACCCAGCCGAACGGGACGCCCAGCAGGGCCTCCGGGCGCGACAGCGGCGTCACCATCGTCGCCATCAGGTAGACGAACGGCGCCGTCAGGACCGCGCCGCCGGCGACGAGGCGGCGCTGCTTTTCGAGTTCGCGCTCGGCGGGCGACGCCTCCGACCCCTCGTCGTCGCCCTCGCGGACGGGTTCGTAGCCGGCCGCCTCGATGGCCTCGTAGGCCGCTTCCAGCGAGAACGCCCCGGGGTTGTACTCGACGGTCGCCTCGTCGGTCGCGTAGTTGACGTCGGCGTCGACGACGCCTGGCAGACCGACCAGCGCGTCCTCGATTGACTCCGCGCAGTTCGCACAGTGCATGCCCGCCACCTCGACGGTCCGGTGCTGGCGGCGCGGGTCGTAGCCGACAGACTCGACGGCCTCGTAGATGGCCGAAAGCGAGACGCGCCCGGGGTCGTACTCGACGGTGGCCTCGTCGGTCGCGTAGTTGACGCTGGCCGACTCGACGCCGTCGAGCGACTCGACCACCTCCGTGATCGTCTCCGCACAACTGGAGCAGTGCATCCCCCCTATCTCGAGCCGTTCCCTGTTCATGTCTCGATGTAGGTGACCCTGGTTCAAGCGGTTTGCTACTCCGAAACCGAAGTCGAGACCGCCCCCGACCTTCGAAAACGAACCTCGATTGAGTCTCGTTTCGTATTCGAATGCAACGTCCCGAAGCGGCCGCCGTGGGTCCCTCAGGCGCCCTGCTTCATGTCCTCGTACCGCTGTCGGAACCTGGTCTCGCAGGACTCACAGCAGAACTCGTAGGCTTCGCCGCCGAGGGTGGCGGTCACGCCCTCGCTGGTCACCGTGTTGCCGCACTCGGCGCACTCCAGCCCGAGCGTCGCCTCGCCCAGGCCGGGATAGCGGTCGTCGGCGACCAGCGGCGAGACGTCCAGCCCTTCGACGGCACCCGTCTCGAAGGCGGGCGCGAGGTGCTCGCGGACCTCGGCGTCGGGGACGGTCGCGATCACGAACAGGCGGGCGTCGGCGGTCCCGAAGACGTGTTCGACGCCCTCGACGCCCGCCAGTGCGTCGCGGACGGCGGCCGTCGCGCCGGGTTCGACCTCGAGGGTCACCGCCAGCCGGATCCCCTCCAGCAGACGCGAGCGGCTCATGTCGAGCGTGAACCGCTCGATGACGCCCAGTTCGGACAGCCGTTCGACCCGGTCGCTGACCGCCGGCGGCGAGAGGTCGACCGTCTCGGCCAACTCGCTGTAGGGCCGCCGGGCGTCCTCCAGGAGCAACCGGAGGAGTTCGCGGTCGGTGTCGTCGATGTCGCGCATGGTCCCCGCTTGTGCCGCGCTCCACTAACGGCTTGCGGCGGGGGCGGGCGGCAATCCCCACCCTATAAACCCCCGGCGGGCCGACCACGGGGTATGAGCGAGTCATCGCCGACCGCGGTCCGGGCCGCGGTCCGGGCCGGGGACGGAGACGAGACGACGGGACTCGGGCGGCGCAGGTTCCTGCGGGCCGGCGCCGGGGCGGCCGCGGGCGCGGCCGCCGTGGGCGCCGCCGCACCCGCCGCCGCACAGGCGTACGGCGGATGGATGAGCGACGTCGGCAACTACGAGGGAACGCTGGACTACACCGGCAACGAGGAGGTGACCGTCTCGGTCGGCGCCGGCGAGAACGGCCTGCTGTTCGACCCGCCGGCCATCCTCGTCGACCCGGGCACGACCGTCGTCTGGGAGTGGACCGGCGAGGGCGTCCCGCACAACGTGGTCCACCAGCCGGAGGGCGACGGCGACCCGGCCTTCGAGACCGAACTGATCAGCGAAGCGGGCGCAACCTTCGAGTACACCTTCGAGGAGGAGGCGACGTTCCGGTACTACTGCTCGCCGCACCGCGCCGTCGGGATGAAGGGCGTCGTCGCCGTCGGCAGCACCGACGACGAGGTCATCGACCCCGACGCCGGCGGCGGCGGTGACGGCGGTGGCGGCGGGCCGCTCACCACGTCGGACCTGCTTATCCTCGCCGCGGCCGTCGGTCTCGTGGCCGGACTCGTGCTCGCCGTCGTCGCGGCGGCCGGGAGCCCGGACGGCGACCAGTCGTCCGGGTAGCCTACTCCAGGTCCCCAGCTAAGGCGTAGTCCGCGTCTCGGGCCTCGGGGTACTCCCCGTCGAGTCGTATCTCCCGGCCGTGTAGTTCCGAGGGGTCCCCCAGCCTGAGCCATGATGAATCGACACCGATCTTGAGATCAGGATGAGTATTCACCGATAGATCAACCCAGCGTTCGACTGGCCCGGTCAGCACCGCTATTCAACAGAGCACTTGGGTGAATCACCCAATCTGTTAGTCTGCAAATCGTGGGAAGCACAATTCAGTTCTAAAGCCAGCAGTTCCCAAATCAACTGCGATCGCACCGGCTTGAGTAGAATCAGATTCAGACAATAGCAGTTTCCAGAACGGCGGGGCATTGAGCGTATTCTGCCCCTGGAACACTACGCTGTCAGCTGTTTTTTGATAATAACTGACTGCGACGGGGTGTGAATGACTCGTACTGTTGTCTCGCTTCCTGAAGTGAGTTCGCACTTATTTTTCGGAATCCGGAAGAGGAGTATCTCGCCGGCGGTGTACCGTGTTTTCAATAATGCACCTCCGTCGTTGACTTGACTCACGGCGTTATCGATAGTGTTCAACGACCGTTCGTCGAAGATGTTATCGCCCATTATTTGCCCATCAGACGCCCGAATCGCATTCCCAGCCCCAGCGGGAAGGTTTACTATACGACCTTGTCTGGTTCCACCAGCACACTCTGCTTGGACGGCGATTTCAAGTTCTTCAACCCGAACGGTGTCACCCGCCTCATGCGTGAGTAACACGATACCACCGTCGTTACCGTCCTGTGGAACAAACTCACCGCTGGATTGGGCGATGTTTGGCCCAGGGTCTCGGAGTTCGTCGACGAACCCGAGCGAGAACGTGGAGATGACGGCTGCGAGAATGACCACCACAGCGACCATCAGAATCACTCCAATAACCGGAGAGACTCCCCGAGATTCCCGAGTCAGGAGCATATAATCACTATCGGTTATTCTCGGACTGGAGGTATGAATGTACTGGAGTTCCTGTCTCAACCTTTACAGAATTGCAAGGCGAATGCCACGGGGCTTGACCCCGTGGATGAAGCCGACACGTAATGGCACAAGCCATTATGTTGCAAGATGCTGAATGATGGAGTGTGACGGCACAACGTGCCTCCGGCTTCAAGTCCAAAAACACGGACGGTCGGACGCGCCGCCGTCGCCACCAAGCAGGTCTGGGAGAGGCCGAATCCACGCCTGCGGAGACTGCGCTCCCTGTGGATTCCGCCGTGGAATCTGCAAAGTGCGTCGTGGAAACAGGAAGCCTCGGGGTCGTTCGAGAGAGCGGAGCTCTCTCGTGATGACGAGAATCTTCGATTCTCGAACCACTTGACCCCGAAGCACTTCACGAAACGACTAATTCTCTATCCTACATCGACCGATTCGTATCTGGGTATGCCAACCGTTCTATGACACCCTCTCATTCCAGGCTTTCGGCGTGTTCGTAATCCTCCGGTCGGGCTTCCGGCCGCTCGCCGTCAAGTTCAATCTGCCACCCTTCTAACCTGGTTGGATTATTAAGCGCGTTCGTGAGCGTGGTTCTAACGCCGAGAACGTCAACCCCGTAGTAATCATTCGGGACGCCGTGGAGATACTGTAGCGCCGTCTCGAAGAGGTTACGCATCCCGGCGTCGTCGTTGAAATC
The DNA here is from genome assembly GCF_024298905.1 of Natronomonas marina. Classification (NCBI taxonomy): domain Archaea; kingdom Methanobacteriati; phylum Methanobacteriota; class Halobacteria; order Halobacteriales; family Natronomonadaceae; genus Natronomonas; species Natronomonas marina. The sequence goes on along the minus strand of NZ_CP101154.1, from coordinate 1,730,957 downwards.
GAAGTGCTTGTATGCGCCCGCCGCAACTTGTACCATTCCGTGAGCGAACGCGCTTTCTGTGGTCCCTCTCCCGTAATTATACCACTCTGATTCAAAACAGTCATGCGATTCATGGAATGCGCCGGAATTGTATAGCCGGACGCCGTGAATCACCGCCCGCCGAAGGGTCCCATGTTCCCACCCATTCGACACGCTCCGGTCTTGCCGCCACCCGGTCGGGTTCCCTGAAATCGGTGGGCCTACGTTTGGGTCTTGCGTGTGGTCGTTCATAGGCTAGTTGCTGGCCGCTCGAACGCGGTTCCCTGACGGTACAATTTGTTTACACTCGGCCAAACATTCTCGAAACAGTCGTGTGATTCGTGGAACGCGTCGGAGTTGTACAGCCGCACCCCATGTTCGGTCGCCCGCCAGAGGGTGGCGTGCTCCCATCGGCCGTCGGCCCGCCAGCCCGTGGGGTCGTCGCGCGGCGGTCCCACCGTCTCGTCGCGGGTGTGGTCGTCCATCGTCGACGCTTGTGGCTCCGGCGGTGTAACTCTACAGGTCCTTTGCGATGTCGCGCAGCCCCTGTGTGCGCTCGCGGTTGCCCCGGACATCGTCGGGCGAGACGACCTCCGAGAGCCGCGTCGACTCGACGTGCTCTCTGGCCGTCTCGACGGCGTGGCCGTCGATCTCGACGCTCGTGAGGTACTCCCCGAGCGCCCGGAGTTCCTCGTCGGTAATCTCGCGGCCGCCGTCGGCGCCCGTGATTGCCCACGCCGTCTCGCGGGCGTCGGCCTTCTCGTCGCGGAGGTAGGCCCCGCCCGCCAAAACGAGCGTCTTGGCCGTCAGCCACGGCACCACGTCCCGGTTGCCGTACTCCAGGTCGTCGACCAGAAGCGCCGTCGCCCGCTCTGAGAGCGCGAACTGTTTCCGGCCCGGACTACCGACGGAGACGTCGAGGAACAGTTCGCCGGCCTCCTCGACGAGGTAGGGTGGCGTCGCCATACTCGTGGTAGGTGGTGAGGGTACTTCGGTGTCGTGTTTCGACCGAACCCGCAACGCTTTACCCGTCGCCTCACCGAATCCAGACCGCGTGCGAGGGTAGCCAAGCCGGGAAACGGCGGCGGACTCAAGATCCGCTCCTGTAGAGGTCCGAGGGTTCAAATCCCTTCCCTCGCATCGCCGCCGCGCCGCTCACCGCGGCGCGGCAAGATGCTCGAAGGGGTTTGGACCAGGAAAGTCGCAGCTGGCGAACGCAGTGAGCCCGACCGTCTTTCCGTGGTTCAAATCCCTTCCCTCGCATGGCGAGCCGGCGACCGAAGGGCGTCGGCTCGGGCAACGCGAGCGGCGCTCTGCGCCGCGAGCGCATGCGGAAGACCGCCTCTCTGGGGCGTCTTCCCTCGCAAAGACTCTCTCGACGCCACACGACGAGCGACGCGTCGGCGCTCGCCACGAACCGGTGTCGATTTCCGGGACGCCGACCGACGGCGGGTATGGGAGAGCGAGCCGACTGTGCGCTGCGGGCGGCGGAGGCCGGCGGCGCCGTCGCCGCGGGGTCGTTCCGGGACGGGGTCGCCGTCGAGACGAAGTCGGGCAAGACGGACGTGGTGACGCAGGCCGACCGCGACGCCCAAAGGCAGGTCGCGGCGACCATCGCCGAGTCGTACCCCGACGAGCCGATAGTCGGCGAGGAGGACGAGGAGGCGACGGCGGTGCCCGACGAGGGCCCGGCCTGGATAGTCGACCCCATCGACGGGACGAACAACTTCGTCCGGGGCGTGCCGCTGTGGACGACGAGCGTCGCGGCGACGGTCGACGGCGAGCCAGTGGCCGGCGCGACGGTCTGTCCGGCCATCGAGGATACCTTCCTGCTCGACGGGGAGGGGGCCTACATGAACGGCGAGCGGGCGTCGGTCAGCGACCGAACCGACCCCGAGGCGTTCACCGTCGTGGCGACGATGTGGTGGGAGATGGACCGCCGCGAGGAGTACGCGGGCATCTGTCGCGGTATCGTCGAGCGGTTCGGCGACATGCGGCGGTACGGGTCGGCGCAGTACTCGCTGGCGCTGTGTGCAGCCGGCGCGGTCGACGCCGTCGTGACGAACGTCGCGGCGTACCCCTGGGACAGCGTCGTCGGCGCGGGGCTGGTCGAGGCCGCGGGCGGCACCGTCACGGACCTCGACGGCGACCCGTGGCGACACGACAGCAGGGGACTGGTCGCCTCCAACGGCGAGGCTCACGACGTGGTCCTGGCGGCGGCCCGGGCGGCCGAGGCGTAGCCCCGGGCGTGTGCGGGTTCCGCCCGCGACCGGAAGCGTGAAACCGGCGGTGGCCGGAGGGACGGTATGGAGCTATTCGACGACCTCGACCCCGCTCGGGCGTGGCTGGCGGCCTTCGTCGGCGGCATCGTCGTCACGGTCGCCGCCGCGGTCGCCTTCCCGCAGCGCGTCGCCGACGGGTTCCTCTGGCGGTACTTCTGGGGCCCGGTCGACGCCGACGCCCACGGAGCGACGTGTGCGGTCCGCTCCGGCGGCACCACCGAACGGCTCTACAGCCAGTCGGCCTGTCGGGCCGCCGATGGCATCGTCGCCGAACCGGGCTACACGATCGTCTCGACGGTCGCCTACGCCGTCGTCCTCGTGTTCATGCTCGTCGGCGTCCTGCTGCTGTTGCGGAAACTCGAGATCGAGATGTCCCCGGAGTTCTACTTCGCGCTGTTCCCGTTCATGCTCCTCGGCGGCGCGCTGCGGGTCGTCGAGGACGTCAACGCGACGTTCCTCGCCTCGGGCATGGACACGTTCATCCCGTACCCAGAGGTCGCGCTCATCATCAGCCCGTTCATCTACTTCGTGATGTTCGGGTTCACGCTCGCGGCGCTGGTGGCGACGGTGTCGCTGGACCGCCGCGGCGCCCTGGAACGGTTCGAACCGGCGCTCGGGGCGGCAGGGGCGGTCGCACTGCTGGCGACGTTCGGCGTCCTGGCGTACGCCTCCGCGACCCGCGAGATAATCGCCTTCAACCCGCTCTTCCTGGCCCTCGTCGTCGTCGGCGCGACGGTCATCGCGGCGCTGTTCTGGGCCGTCTCCGAGCGGTACGCGCCCGTCATCAACGAGGGGACGGGTCGGATGGGTATTCTCGTGGTGTGGGGTCACTCCGTCGACGGCATCGCCAACGTGTTGAGCCTCGACTGGGGTCCCGAACTCGTCGGCCAGTCCTACGGCTCGAAACACGTCGTCAACCGGGCGACGGTCCGGATCACGGAGGCAACGTACGAGTTCCTGGGCTACGGTGGCCTCGAGGAGACCATCGGTTCCGCCTGGCCGTTCCTCCTCCTGAAGGTCGTCGCCGCCGTCGCCGTCGTCTGGGTGTTCGACGAGCAGATATTCGACGAGAGCCCCCGCTACGCGTACCTGCTTCTCATCGCCATCCTCGCGGTCGGACTCGGCCCGGGAACCCGCGACACGCTCCGGGCGACGCTCGGTATCTGACACCCGGAGAGGATTTTACTCTGAAAACTATTTCAGCTCGATTGATTGGTCTGGTAAGTCTCGATGCGGGATCCGATTACCAGTTTTAGGTAATTTTAAATCGTTACGGTCCTTCTCACCGACGGACCATGGTCGACAAAGAGGACCTTCGCCAGCAGATGATAGACGCCTTCGAGGGCGCCGACTACCCGATCAACAGCCCGATGGACCTCGTCCCGGCACTTCCCAACGGGCCGGGCACGAAGTTCGAATCCGGGGACTTCTCGATGACTGCGATGGAACTGAACACGAAGCTCGGCGGCGGGGATTTCCCGTACGACTCCGCCGAAGCGTTCGTCGACGACGTGATGGACGACCTCGAGGAACAGGACCTCATCTGAGCCGGCCGTCTTCTCGCGAACATCGAACGACCAGCGGTGCGTCCGTCGAGAGGGACGCGGACGTTCGGTACCGAAGAGGGGGTTCCGGACGGCGCCGGTCTACATGTCGGGGAAGGCCTTGGCGGCGTCGGCGAAGCCGTTGACCTTCTTGATCCAGCGGGCGGCGACGGTCTTCTTCAGCGCCTTCGCGGCGGGGCCGCCGAAGGTGTCGACGGGCAGCCCCTTGACGTCGTGGGCGACGGCCTTCTCGCCGACGGAGATGAGCGTCCCCTTGTCGTCGTAGGTCCACTCCTTCAGCGGCTGACCACGGATGGCGCGAGCGATGTTCTCGCCGGCCACCTCGGCGGCCTGCCAGGCGGCCTGCGCGGTCGGCGGCGCCGGCTGGTCGGTGTCGGGCTGGTCGACCAGGGCGGCGTCGCCGATGGCGAATATCCGCTCGTCGGAGGTCCGGAAGTCCGAGGCGGCCTCGATGCGGTTGCTGCGCTCGTCTTTCTCGACGTCGGCGGTGGCGGCGGCCTCCTGGCCGGTGATGCCGCCGGCCCACAGCAGCACGTCGTAGTCGAGTTCCGTCTCGTCGCCGACGTAGACGGTTTCCTCGTCGACCTCGCCGATGAACTCGCCGGTGTGAATCTCGACGTCCTTCTCCTCCAGCAGTTTCCGGAGTTTCGCCTGCACGACGGGGTCGTTGTTCGGGAAAACGTTGTCCAGCCCCTCGACGAGGTGGATGTCGATGGGTGCGCGGTGCTTGTCGCGGAACGACGCGATTTCGCCGGCCGACTGGATGCCGGAGAGTCCGGCCCCGCCGACGACGATCTGTGCGCGGTCCTCGCGGGAGGCCTCGCGGGCCGCCTCGGTGACGGCCTCGTGGATGTCCAGGGCGTCCTGGAGGGTCTTCAGCGTCAGGGAGTGCTCCTCGAGCCCCTCGATGCCGAAGAAGGCGGTCCGGGAGCCGAACCCGACCAGGAGGTAGTCGTAGTCGATGGTCGAGTCGTCCTCGAGGGTCAGGATGCGCTCGTCGGCGTCGATGTCGGTGACCCGCCCCTGGACGAACCGCGTCGAGGGCGCCTTGATCTCCGCGACGTCGAAGGTGATCTTCTCTTTGACCTCGGGGTTCCGGATACAGCGGTGCGATTCGTGGAGAACGAGGTGGTGGTCGACGTCCGACACCCACGTTATATCGGCCTCGTCGTCCAGCACCGATTCAAGTCGCTTGACCGCGCCAGTGCCGGCGTAACCCGACCCCAGCACGACGACGTCGTCCGTCATACCGGAAACTCGGGAGTCCACTGATACAAACCTGTTGAAACGAAAGCCGCGGCAAAAGTTTCCGATCCGGGCCGTGTCGGGCGGTTTCGCCGGTCAGTGGTCGGGGGCTTCCTCGCCCGCCGGAGCCACCATCTCGTCGATGGTGAGGATGAGGCTGTTGTTGGTGTCGTCCTTGCCCTCCAGCGTCCCCTTGATGAGCAGTTTCGACAGCGGCGTCGGGCCGACGCTTATGCTGTCGCCCTCGCCGAAGTCCGCGATGGAGCCCTGGAGCTTGATCTCGGCCCGGCACAGCTCCGGGTGGTGGACGCTCGTCAGGTCTATCTCCTGGACGTTGGCCCCCTCGATGAGCTCGCCGTCGTGCCGGAACGGGACGTCGGCCGCCTGGTCCATCTCCTGTATCTTCAGCGCGTCGTAGGCGTTGGCGGTCGGCTTGTAGCCGCCCTTCGGCCCGGGGACGCCCTCGACGAGCTGCAGCGCCTTCAGGCTCTGCATCTGGTTGCGGATGGTGCCGGGGTTCCGGTCTACTTTCTCGGCGATGTCCTCGCCCTTTACTGCACTCTCCGATTCCCGAAAGAGGTTGACCAGCTCCTGCAGGATCGTTTTCTGGCTGGGGGTGAGCTCTATTGATGACATAAACTAGCATTCGGTAGTTCGCGTCTTAAACCCGGCGGTGGACGGAGCCGTGGCGGCCCGTGGCCGGCTGCCGAAGCCCTCGAATCGACCGTGCAGTCGGCCGGTTCGCCTCCGTTCAACTCGCGGCTGCTCCGCCGGGACCATCCCGACCACCGACCCCGGCGCAGGCTTTAACGCGGCGAGCGCCGACGGACGGGTATGAACGTCCGAGTCATCGGCGCGCCCATGGACCTGGGGTCGGACCGACGCGGCGTCGACATGGGGCCGTCGGCCATCAGGTACGCCGGCCTCGCCGAGGCGATACGGGACGTCGGCATCTCCTACGACGACGCCGGCGACCTGCCGGTCCCCCACCCGGAGGGGCGGGACCCCAACGCCGAGCGCCCCGAGGAGGGCAGCGCGAAGTACCTCAAGGAGACGCGGTGGGTCTGCAGGCGCGTCGAGAGCGCGGTCGCCGACGCCATCGACGACGGCGAGACGCCGCTGGTGCTCGGCGGCGACCACTCCATCGCCATCGGCAGCGTCGGCGGCGCCAGCCGCGACCGTGACGTCGGCGTCCTCTGGCTGGACGCCCACGGCGACTTCAACACGCCCGCGACGACGCCGAGCGGCAACGTCCACGGGATGCCCGTCGCCGCAATACTCGGCCAGGGCGTCTTCGGCGAGATGAACTGGGCGACGGCCGACGTCGCGGCCGAGAACGTCGCCATGGTCGGCCTCCGCTCCATCGACGACGAGGAGCGGACGGCCATCACCGACAGCGACGTCGCCGCCTACACCATGAGCGATGTCGACACCCGGGGCATCGTCCCCGTCGTCGAGGACGCTCTGGAGGCGGCGCTGGACGGCGTCGACGCCCTCCACGTCAGCCTCGACATGGACTTTCTGGATCCCGACGAAGCGCCCGGCGTCGGGACGCCCGTCACCGGCGGCGTGACCTACCGGGAGGCCCACGCCGCGATGGAACTGGTCGCGGAAACCGACGCGCTCTGCTCCATGGAGGTGGTCGAGGTCAACCCCATCCTCGATTCGCACAACCGGACCGCCGACCTCGCCGTCGAACTGATCTCGAGCGGGCTCGGCGACCGCATCCTGTGACCGGCACTCGCTCGCCTCGACCCGCATCAGTTACTTGCCCCTCGCTCGCGTAGCCACCTCATCGTGACCGACCGGACCGACGCGGGCGGGGAGCGTGCCGCCTGGACGGCGGCCGCCCTGCTTCTCGTCGCCTCGCTGGCCGGCGCCGTCGTCCTTTCGGAGTGGCCCCGCCGCGGGAGTCCGATCGAGAACCCGGCCGAGCCGACGACGGTCAGGCCCGTCGAGGATGGGTCGGGCCTGTGGCCCTACACCTCCCGAACGCGGAGTCACGGGGGCCGAACGCTCGGCGTCAACCTCGTCGTCGTCGGACCGACCGACGAGGTGCGGCGGTCGATGGTAGCCCGGACGGAACTGGAGTGGAACGGGACTGCCGGCGGCAACGGAACGGGCGGCGCGTCCGAGCCCGAACGACGGGCCGAGCAACTCGAGGACGACATCGACTGGGGCGGGGCCCGCGGCGCGAACCGCTACACGCGGGTGACCGTCGACGGCGAGGACCGCTGGCTGGACGAATCCTACCAGTTGCACGCCGGGACCTACCTCGGCCAGCGGCTCCACGTCCGCGCCTACGAGGACCCCCACGGCGAGTGGACGGCCATGCAGGCCCACACCGAACACTGGGACTGGTTCCGGCTCCGCCACACGGTCACCGGCATCTCGGAGGCCCGCGAGGCCGTCGAGCGGGACTTCATGGACGAACCCTACGTCGGCGAGGTCACTCGGCGGTTCTACGACAACCCGACGGTCGACGGCGACGGCTGGGTGACCGTCGTCCGAACGGCGCTTTTCGTGGCCCCGCTCGTCGGGCTTGCAGCCGTCGGTCGCGCCCAGGACGTCGCCCGCCTCCTGTCGCGGATCGCCATCGAGCACGGCCGCGAGGCGGCCGTCGGCGGGCTCCTGTTCGGAATCTACATCGGTACCCGGCTGGCAGGTATCGGTCTCGAGAGGGCCTTCGTCGGCGTCTCGCCGAAGCTACTCGCCGCGCCGCTGTACCTCGTTCTGGCGGTTGGGCTCCCAGCCGTCGCCTACCGCGGCGGCCGAGGGTCTGCCCCGGTGTGGGCCGGTACCCACGCCGTCGGCGGGCTCGGGACGGCCTTCCTGGTCGACTTCGTCCTGATGGGCGTCGCCGTCCTCCCGATCCGCTTTGCGCTCCACCGGCTTTCGGTCCTGATGGCCGTCGGTCTCCTGGCCGCCGGTAGCGCCACCGCCGCCGAAGGCCGGAGCCGTGCGCCGCTTCTCGTCGGCCTGATCGGCTGGCTGCTCGTGCTCGCGTTGCCGCTTTTCGGCTACATCTGACCGGCGACGGCGCGGCCGACCCCCCGCCGTCGGCCTACCCGAGGTCCAGCATCTCCGAAACCTGCTGCATGTCCTTGTCGCCCCGCCCCGAGAGGTTCACCAGGATCGTGTCGTGGTCGCCCTCGTCGGCGAGCTGGCCCGCCAGGGCGACGCCGTGGGCGGTCTCCAGCGCGGGAATGATCCCCTCCAGTTCCGAGAGGTCCCGGAAGGCGGCCAGCGCCTCGTCGTCGGTGATGGCGCGGTACTCACAGCGGCCGACGGCCCGGAACATGGCGTGCTCGGGGCCGACGCCCGGATAATCGAGCCCTGCAGAGACGCTGTGGACGTCGACGTCGTCGTCGATGACGCGCGTCCGCATCCCGTGGATGACGTCCTCGTCGCCAGCCGAAAGCGGCGCGGCGTGTTCCGTCGAATCGGCGCCCTTCCCGCCACCCTCGCCGCCGTAGAACTCGACCGGATCGTCCCGGAAGGCGTCGAACAGGCCGATGGCGTTCGACCCGCCGCCGACGCAGGCGACGCAGGCGTCCGGTAACTCGCCGGTCCGGTCGCGGAACTGCTCTCTGGCCTCCTCGCCGATGACCGACTGGAACTCCCGGACCATCCGCGGGAACGGGTCCGGGCCGACGACGCTCCCGACGAGGTAGTGGGTGTCCTCGACGTTGGCCGCGAAGTCCTCCAGGGCGGCGTCGACGGCGTCGGCCAGCCCCGCACCGCCGCGGGTCACCTCGGTGACCTCTGCGCCCATCAGCCGCATCCGGAAGACGTTCATCTTCTGTCGCTCGACGTCCTTCTCGCCCATGTATATCTCCGTATCGAGATCGAACAGGGCGCCGACCATCGCCGTCGCGGTGCCGTGCTGGCCGGCCCCCGTCTCGGCGATGAGCCGCTCCTTGCCGGCCTTCTTTGCCAGCAGCGCCTGCCCGAGACAGTTGTTGATCTTGTGAGCGCCGCCGTGCAGCAGGTCCTCCCGCTTGAGGTAGATGTCGGCCCCGTAGGCTTCGCTGAGGTTCTCGGCGTGAAACAGCGGCGTCGGCCTGCCCGCGAACTCCTCGAGGACGGCCCGGAACTCCGCCTGGAACTCCTCCGTCGGGACGATCTCTTCGAAGGCGCCCGTCAGCTGCTCGAGCGGCTCCAGCATCGGTTCCGGGACGTACTGGCCGCCGAACTCGCCGAACTCGTGTTCTCCGGAGTCTGCCATGGTGGAATCTGTTCGCTGTTGCACAAAACTGTTGTGGGGTGGCCCGGACTCGAAGGCGGTTCGCGCCCCCGACGGTCGCTACGCCTCGTCGGTCTCCGGCGGTTCCTCGTCGCCGTCGTCGCTGTTGTCCACCACGTCGACGCCGGCGACCCGGTCCTCGTCGTCGACGGCCATCACGACGACGCCCTTCGTGTTGCGACCGACCTCGGAGACCTCCTCGACCCGGGTACGCATTATCTGGCCCGCCTCGCTCATGATGACGAGACCGTCGTCGGGGGAGACGGCGTTGATAGAGCAGACCGGGCCGTTCCGGTCGTCGGTCTTGATGTCGATGAGCCCCTTCCCGTAGCGGGACTGCTGGCGGTACTCACCGAGCGGCGTCCGCTTGCCGTAGCCGTGTTTCGTGACCGTCAGCAGGTCGCGGTCGTCGTCGGGGTCGGCCGCCACCAGTCCCGCGACCTGGTCTCCTTCCTGCAGTTTGATGCCGTTGACGCCGCGAGCGGAACGACCCATCGGCCGGGCGTCGGTCTCGGCAAACCGGATAGTCATGCCGCGGCGGGTCCCGATCAGGAGGTCGCCGTCGCCGGAGGTGACCTCGACGTCGACCAGGGCGTCGCCCGCCTCGAGGCTGACCGCCCGAATCCCCCCGGAGTGGACGTTCTCGAACGCCGAGACCGCGGTCCGCTTGACGTAGCCGTTCCGGGTGGCCATCGCCAGGTAGCCCGAGTCGATGTCGTCGGTGTTGACGACGGCGGTTATCTCCTCGCCGTCGTCGAGGTCGATGACGTTCACCGCCGACGTACCGCGGGCGGTCCGGCCCATCTCCGGCAGCTCGAACACCTTCAGCCGGTAGACCTGCCCCTGGTCGGTGAAACAGAGCAGGTAGTCGTGCGTCGAGGCGGTGAAGACCGTCGAGACACGGTCGCCCTCCTTCGGCCGGGAGCCGATGATACCCTTGCCGCCGCGGTGCTGGGGGTCGAACTCCGAGAGGGCCATCCGCTTGACGTAGTCGTCCTCCGTGACGACGACGACGACCTCCTCCTCGGCGATGAGGTCCTCGCGGGTGACCGACCCGGCGTCCTCGATGATGTCGGTCCGGCGCTCGTCGGCGTAGTCCGCCTTGATCTCGCGGAGTTCCTCCTTGATGACGCCGAGCAGTTCCGACTCGTCGGCGAGGATGGTCTCCAGTCGCTCGATTTCGGCCTGGACCTCCTCGTACTCGTCTTCGACCTCGCCGGCCTCCATCGAGGTCAGCGACCCGAGTTGCATCCGGACGACGTGCTCGGCCTGCTCCGTCGAGAGGTCGTACTCGACTTGCAGGCCCTCGATTGCGGCGTCGCGGTCCTCGCTGTCCCGGACGATGTCGACCACGCTGTCGACGTTCTCCAGGGCGACTAGCCGACCCTCGAGGATGTGCGCTCTGTCTTCGGCCTCGTCGAGTTCGAACGCCGAGCGCCGGCGGACGACCTCCCGGCGGTGGTCGACGAACTGCTCGAGCAGTTCCTTGAGGTTCAACACGCGCGGCTGGCCGTCGACGAGCGCCAGCGAGATGACCGAGAAGGTGTTCTCGAGGTGGTGTTCGAGCAACTGGTTCTTCACCACGTCGACGTTGGCACCGCGCTTGCACTCGATGACGACCCGGACGCCGTCGCGGTCGGACTCGTCGCGGATGTCGCGGATGCCCTCGATTTTGCCCTCGTTCACGTCCTCGGCGATGCGCTCGATGCGGCGGGCCTTGTTCTCCTGGTAGGGCAGTTCGGTGACGACGAGGCGGTCACCGCCGTCGTCGTACTCGATTTCGATGTCCGCGCGGACGCGGAGCCGCCCCCGGCCCTCGGTGTACGCGTCCCACAGCCCCTCGCGGTTGACGATGCTGGCGCCGGTCGGGAAGTCCGGCCCCTTCACGTAGCCGTCCGAGTCGGGCGTGTCGATCAGGTCGGCGACCGAACAGTCGGGGTTGTCGATGAGGTGGATGGCCGCATCTATCACCTCTCCGAGGTTGTGCGGGGGAATCTTCGTCGACATGCCGACCGCGATGCCCGAGGCGCCGTTGACCAGCAGGTTCGGCACCTTCGACGGCAGCACCTCGGGTTCGGTCAGCCGGTCGTCGTAGTTCGATTCGAAGTCGACGGTGTCCTTGTCGATGTCCGCGAGCAGTTCCTCGGCGATGGGTGCCATCCGGGCCTCGGTGTACCGCATGGCTGCCGGCGGGTCGCCGTCGACGGACCCGAAGTTGCCCTGCCCGTCGACCAGCGGGTACCGCAGCGAGAAGTCCTGTGCCATCCGCGCCAAGGCGTCGTAGATGGCCGAGTCGCCGTGCGGGTGGTAGTCCCCCATCGTCTCGCCGACGACCGACGAGGACTTCCGGTGACCTGCGCGGGCCGTGACGCCCATCTCGTTCATCGCGTAGAGGATGCGCCGCTGGACGGGCTTGAGGCCGTCCCGGGCGTCCGGCAGCGCGCGCCCCACGATGACGCTCATCGCGTAGTCGATGTAGGACTGCTCCATCTCGTCCTCTATGCGGACGGGCTGGACCTCCTCGGCGGGCACGTCCGGCGTGTCGGGTACGTCGGAGCTCATATCAGATGTCCACCCACTCGGCGTCGTCGGCATGCTCCTTGATGAACTGCTTGCGCGGTTCGACCGCATCGCCCATCAGGACGCTGAACATCCGGTCGGCCGCGGCGGCGTCCTCGATGGTAATCTGCTTGAGGATGCGGTTTTCCGGGTCCATCGTCGTGTCCCACAGCTGTTCGGGGTTCATCTCGCCCAGCCCCTTGAACCGCTGGGTCTGGGTCGGATTCCCGTCGCACTCCTCCTCGATGATGCGGTCGCGTTCGGCTTCGGTCATCGCGTCGTAGGTCTTCCCACCCTTGCGGATGCGGTACAGCGGCGGCTGGGCCGCGTAGACGTAGCCGCGCTCGATGAGCGGCGTCATGTGCCGGTAGAGGAAGGTCAATAACAGGGTCCGTATATGCGCTCCGTCGACGTCGGCGTCGGTGTTGTGCGCACAGAGACCACCAGTACCGGCGACGAAGTTCTCGTCGGTCTCGACGGAGAAGTCGTAGACGTACTCGCCGGACGGCTCGACCTCCTCGACCGAGCGAACCGGCAATCCGACGAGGTCGTCCGATATCTCCTCGTAGGAGCGGTTCGCGGGCGTCGTCCATCCGTCGGCGAGGTGCTCCCGGAGGGGGTCCGCGTTCTCGTGGTCGGCCCAGACGTCCGACAACGACTCGAGGTCGTCTTTCGCGGTGACCGAGACGGTGTGTTTCTCGCTCGTCGTTCTGATATCGCGGTCGCCGATAGTTCCGTCGGGTATCGCCGCTGCCTCCGTCTCGGACCGCGACGCCACGACGCCGCGGGCCGAAAGCAGGTACTGGAGACCACTCGCCAGGTCGCGTGACGTGGTGGTCCAGGCGATGCCGTTCTCGGTGACCGTCCCGTCCCCCAGCAGGTATCCCTCGAGGAACGCCGACTGGAGCGCCTCCGAGACGTTGAACGCGAGGTCCGGTATCGTCTTTTCCGCGGCGGAGTCGGCCTCGATACCGAAAACGTGCTCCCACGCCAGCGCGGCGGCCCTGTTGACGAGCTTCACCTCCCCGATCCGCTCGTCGTACTCGCTGTGCTTGCCGCGGATGCCGAACACGCTCTCGAACGCATCTCGGTATCGGTCTATCAGCGACCGGTTGTTCGGCCCCATCGCCAGTCGGACGCCGTTCCGGGGCGAACAGGAACCCTCGGCGACGTAGAACCCGAGGAGTTCGAGCAAGGTCTCGTCGACCGTAACGTACCGGTCGATACCGTGGTCGGCGTAGTGTTCCGGCGTGAGTTCGACCGCTGCGTCCGTCGGTATCAATTCGAGGTCCGCCTCGGTCAGTTCGCTCACCCGGACGTAGTCCCGAACGCGGTTCGTCTGCGAGCCCTCGTACTGGTCGTTCCACCGCTGGTCGAGCAGGGAGTTCGTCACCTCGACGTTCTCCATGACCGCCGCCGGCGAGGCACCCACGGCCTCGCAGTACGCCTGGAACTTCGAGACGGTCGGGCGTGATTCCCCCCGTTCCCACTGGGAGATGGTTATCGGCTGTGCAACGTCGACGACCTCGCAAACCTCCTGCTGGGTGAGGCCGGCCTCGTTCCGCTGGTCACGGAGCGACGTTCGAACCGGTTCGGGTGCCTCGACCCGTGGCTCCGCACGGGCGACGGTCCCGCCGTCGGCGGCGTACTCCTCGCGCACCTTCCGTTTGAACATCGCCTCGATACCGTCGCCGCGTGCGTAAATTTCCGAGTCGAGGTCGTCGGCGCGGTCGACGAACGCCGAGAGCAGATCGATACGATCGCCGTCCCGGTCGCCCCGAAGGGGCAGGGACCGCGGCGCGACCACGCGGTCGCCGGGACGTATCTCGTTGCCCTCCGCGAGTTCGACGCCGCCGTCACGCTGGACGAACACGCTGTGGGAGGCGGTCACCTTCAGGCTACGCCCGTACGCCGTCTCGATTTCGTACAGCGGTTCGTCTATCTCGTGGCGGATGACCTGGTCGATGGGCCGGAACTTCGTCTCGTGGTCGTCCCGGCCGAAACAGAGCACCTCGTACTCCTCGTACCCGTCCCCGTCGGACTCGATGACCTCATCGATGAACGGACCGATTTCGACGAACCGCCTGTTCCCGTCGCCGTCGCGGACGAACCCGTGTTCCTCGCCGTCGACGCTCATCAGGATTACCTTCTCGTAGCGTGCCTCCTCGATGTCGAACTCCTCGCCGATGCCGGTCCCGATGGCGGTGATGAGGTTCCGGATCTCGTCGTTCTCGAGGATGCGGTCGAGGCGGTGTTTCTCGACGTTGAGAATCTTCCCGCGGATGGGGAGGATGGCCTGGAACTCGGGATTGCGGCCCTGTTTGGCGCTTCCGCCGGCGCTGTCGCCCTCGACGACGAACAGTTCGGCATCCTCGGGGTCGCGGGTCTGACAGTCCGCGAGTTTGCCCGGCAGCGACGTCGACTCCAGGGCGGACTTCCGCCGGGTGAGTTCCTCGGCCTTCTTCGCGGCCTTCCGGGCCTTGGCGGCCTCGACTGCCTTCGAGACGATGGTCTCGGCAGTGTCTGGGTTCTCCTCGAGGTAGGTCGCCAGTTGCTCGTGGACGGCGCTCTCGACGATACCCCGGACCTCGCTGTTGCCGAGTTTCGTCTTGGTCTGGCCCTCGAACTGCGGGTCGGGGTGTTTGATGGAGATGACGGCGGTCAGGCCCTCGCGGATGTCCTCGCCCTTCAGCGTGCCGTCGAGGTCCGACAGCATCCCGTTGGAGGTGGCGTAGTCGTTGATGACCCGCGTCAGGGCGGTCTTGAAGCCGGTGAGGTGGGTGCCGCCCTCGCGGGTGTTGATGTTGTTGGCGAAGGCGTGGATCGAGCCCTGGACACCCGCCGTCGCCTGGATGGCGATTTCGACCTGGATGTCCTCCTCCTCGTCCTCGAAGTAGACGACCTCCTCGTGGAGGACGTCGCGGGTCTCGTTGAGGTACTCGACGAACTCCCGGATGCCGCCCTCGTACTCGAAGGTGGACGATTCCGGTTCTTCGGGGCGTTCGTCCCGGAGCGTGATTTCGACGCCCGGATTGAGGAAGGCCAGTTCCCGGAGCCGCGACTCCAGCGTCGAGTAGTTGAACTCGTCGGTCTCGAAGATGTCATCGTCGGGCCAGAAGCGTATCTCGGTACCCGTCTCCTCGTCCGCTTCCATGTCACGGACACGTTCGAGGTCGTTTTCCGGCTGTCCGTGGTCGAATCGGTGGCGCCAGACGGCGCCGTCCCGCTTCACTTCGACCTCGAGCCACTTCGAGAGGGCGTTGACGACGGAGACGCCGACGCCGTGCAATCCGCCGGAGACCTGGTAGGACTTGCTGTCGAACTTCCCGCCGGCGTGGAGGACGGTCATGATGACCTCGACGGCCGGCCGGTCGTACTCCTCGTGGACGTCGACGGGGATGCCCCGGCCGTCGTCCCGGACGACGACGGAGCCGTCATCGTCGACGACCACCTCGATGGTGTCGCAGTAGCCGGCCAGCGCCTCGTCGATGGCGTTGTCGACGACCTCGTAGACGAGATGGTGGAGACCGCGCGCATCGGTCGACCCGATGTACATCGCCGGGCGCTTCCGGACTGCTTCCAGCCCCTCCAGCACCTGTATCTGCCCGGCACTGTATTCACTATCCTTAGACATCTGAATATCTGTCTGCCCCTAACCACCCGGTGGGTAAAAAACCCCCGCACGCGCCCGCGCGTGGCGGCGGCGGACCCGCCTCAGTCGGCGCGTTTCGTCCACTTCGATTCCACGTCTCGGTTGGCCAGCACCGTCGTGTCGCCGTTCTCGCGCTCGAAGCGGCTTTTCCGGAGTTCGATCGCTTCGACCGACCCCACTATCCCAGCAACCTCGACACGGTCGCCGACCTCGAAGTCCGGGTCCCGGAGGAGGTACACGCCGGCGACGGTGTCCTCTATCATTTCCGAGAGCGCGTAGGAGACGCCGAGCGCGATGAAGCCGACGGCGGTCCCGAGACTCGCCGCGATCTCTCCGAGACCGGCGATCTTCAGCGTCGCGAGGCCGGCGCCGAACCACAGGAATATCCCGACGACCGTGACGAAAAGCTGGACCACGAGCGCCTCGCGGTCGGCGATCACTCCGTCGAGGAACCGCCGCAGGATGGCCAAGGCGATGCGGATGCCTGCGTAGGCGAGAAGCACGAAGACGACGGCGGAAATCAGCCGGGGGACCGCCGCCTCGAACCCCGCGGCCATGTCGTTCACCGTCTTCTCGAGGACACCGAGGAAGTAGTCGACGACCATACGGTCCCTCGACTTGCGGACGGCTGTTAAGTGTTGTCGGGAGTGCGACTGCTGCCACGCCCCGTGCGGTGGCATCCGACGCACGTCCTTCCTCCGTCACGGCGCCCGCCTCCACTTTCACCCTGCTCCCGAACAGGTTTTACGTCCCCGGGGGTTTACCTCCGGGTGAATGACCTCGTTTCAGTCGCAACTCGGTGAGGGCGGTGGGGGCGGCGCCACCGCCGAGGAACTGGCCGAGGGCCAGCGCTCCATCTCCATCGCCGAGTTCTTCGAGAAGAACAAGCAGATGCTCGGCTTCGACAGCGACGCGAAGGCGCTCGTCACGGCCGTCAAGGAGGCCGTCGACAACGCCCTCGACGCCACCGAGGAGGCAGGCATCCTCCCGGACGTCTACGTCGAAGTCGAGGACCGGGGCGACTACTACCGCCTGGTCGTCGAGGACAACGGTCCCGGGATCACGAAGGAACAGGTCCCGAAGGTGTTCGGGAAACTGCTGTACGGCTCCCGGTTCCACAAGCGAGAGCAGAACCGCGGCCAGCAGGGCATCGGCATCTCGGCGGCCGTACTCTACTCGCAACTCACCTCCGGCAAGCCGGCGAAAATCACGTCCAAGACCGAGAACGGCGGCGCCCGTTACTTCGAGTTGACCATCGACACCGACACGAACGAACCCGAAATCGACGTCGACGAGGCCGCCTCCTGGGAGCGCCCGCACGGGACCCGCATCGAACTCGAGATGGAGGCCAACATGCGGGCCCGCCAGCAACTCCACGACTACATCAAGTATACAGCAGTCGTCAACCCCCACGCCCGCATCGAGTTCCACGAACCGGCAGAGTCGTTCAAGTTCGAGCGTGCGACCGACGAACTCCCGCCGGAGACCGAGGAGATACGGCCCCACCCCCACGGCGTCGAGTTGGGGACGCTTCTGAAGATGCTGGAGGCGACGGACTCGTACTCCATCTCGGGGTTCCTCCAGGGCGAGTTCACCCGGGTCGGCGCGAAGACCGCCGACGGCGTCTGTGACAACCTCCGGGACCGTCACTTCGGCCGGGAGATGGCCTGGCGGCCGCCGGCGACCCACGAAGAGGCCGACGTCGAACCGGCGGTCCGCGGCGCCGTCGCCAACAAGAGTTCGGAGGCGACCGCCGACTTCGCGCGGCGGATTACGGACCGCATCGCCGACAACGACCGCGTCGCACACGCGACGGTCGCCGAAATCGTCGACGACGTGGCCGGCGAGGTCGCCGAGGAGTACGACGAGACGTTCGGCACGACGGTCCGCGAGAAGGCCGTCGACGCCGCCTGGGGTGAGGTGACCGACGAACGGGCCGCCGACTGTTACGAACTCGTCGACGAGGCGACGACGACGCGGAAGGACGACGCCGTCGTCGAGGGGCTTTCGACCCGCCTGGCCGAGAAGTTCGAGAGCCAGGACGATTCCCGCAACCGCCTGACTCGGGAACGACTTCGGGAGTTCGTCGACCGGGCCGCCGACGCCACCGAGGAGTACGACGACGCCACCTTCGGCGAGACGGCCCGCGAGAACGTCACCGACGCCTTCTGGGAGCGGGCCCGGACGGTTCCCGACGAGGTGCCGAAGGTCAGCGCCGTCGCGGACGACCGTGATGCGGCCGCCCGCCTGCTGGAGGCGATGCGGGAGACGGACATCCTCTCGCCGCCGACGGACTGTCTGGCACCCATCTCCGAGGAACTGGTCGACGCCGGCCTCCGCAAGGAGTACGAGGCGGACTTCTACGCCGCGGCCACGCGGGACGCCGAGGTTCACGGCGGCGACCCCTTCGTCGTGGAGGCGGGCATCGCCTACGGGGGCGAGTTGCCCGAGGACGGGCAGGTGGAGGTGCTGCGCTTCGCCAACCGGGTGCCGCTGGTCTACCAGCGCGGCGCCTGTTCGACCGTCGACGTCGTGAAGAACATCAACTGGCGCAACTACGGACTCGACCAGCCCGGCGGCTCCGGGATGCCGAACGGTCCCGCCGTCCTGATGGTCCACGTCGCCTCGACGAACGTCCCCTTCACCAGCGAGTCGAAGGACGCCGTCGCCAACATCCCCGACATCGAAGACGAGATAGAACTCGCCCTCCGGGAGGCCGCCCGGGAACTGAAGTCCTACCTGAACAAGCGGCGCTCCCTGGAGAAGCGCCGCCGCAAGCAGAACGTCATCGCCGACATCCTGCCCGAGATGGCCGAGAAACTCTCGGAGGTGACCGGCCGGGAGCCGCTGGCCGTCGAGGACTCGCTGGCCCGCATCATGAACAACGTCCTCGTCGAGCGGACGGTGAACGGCTCGACGGTCGAACTCAGCGTCCACAACTTCGACGACACGAACGTCTCCGGGGAGGTCACCGAGATGGTGACGGCCGACCCCGGCGACCACGACGACGCGACGGTCGTCGAGATGGACGGCGAGTGGTTCCTGAAGTGGACCCCGGAGGTGTCGCCGGGCGAGACGGCGACGCTGACCTACGAGATCGACGGCGACGCCGAGTTCGACGTCTCCGTCGAGGGCATCGAAGCCGAGAAACTGACCGTCAACGCCTGACATGAGTACCGACACCAACCCCGACGTCAAAGACGAGGAGGCCCGAGAGAAGCTCATCGACCTCGCGGCACAGTTCTACGACCAGTTCGCCGACGGCAGCGTCCCGCGGATGGAGATACCGACCCGGACGAAGAACAACATCGTCTTCGACGAGGACGAGCAGGTGTGGGTGTACGGCGACAGCCACTCGACGCGGTCGGCCAACAGCGTCCGCGGCGCCCAGAAGCTCCTGAAGGCCGTCTACACCATCGAATTCCTCGCCGAACAGCTCGAGGCGGGCCGCTCGTCGACGCTGCGTGAACTGTACTACCTCTCCGAATCGTGGGACGAGGAACGGGCCCAGTTCAACGATCAGGATGAGTCCAACCAGCTCATCGAGGACCTCGAGATCGTCAGCGAGGTCACCCGCGAGGACTTCCACATGCGGCCCGAGGAGTCCGGCGCGACGGTGATGGGACCGCTGTACCTCCGCGAGCAGACCCGCCGCGGCGAACGCGAGATCCACTGCCAGAAGGACGTCGGCGAGGGCGGCTACCAGATACCGAACAACCCCGACACAATCGAGTTCCTGGACCACGACGCCGACTTCGTGCTGTGCGTCGAGACCGGCGGCATGCGGGACAGGCTCGTCGAGAACGGCTTCGACGAGGAGTACAACGTCGTCGTCGTCCATCTCAAGGGACAGCCGGCGCGGGCGACCCGACGGCTCACCAAACGGCTCCGGGACGAACTCGGCCTGCCGGTCGTGGTGTTCACCGACGGCGACCCCTGGTCGTACCGCATCTACGGCTCCGTCGCCTACGGCTCCATCAAGTCCGCCCACCTCTCGGAGTACCTCGCCACCCCCGAGGCGGAGTTCATCGGCATCCGGCCGCAGGACATCGTCGACTACGACCTGCCGACCGACCCGCTCAGCGACTCCGACGTCAACGCCCTGGAGAGCGAACTCGAGGACCCGCGCTTCCAGGACGAGTTCTGGACCGAGCAGATCGAGTTGCAACTCGACATCGAGAAGAAGGCCGAACAGCAGGCGCTGGCCTCGCGTGGCCTGGACTTCGTGACCGACACCTACCTCCCCGAACGGCTCGACGAGATGGGCGTGCTGTAGCCGGTCCTGGGTGCGGCTACTGAGGGCAGCTACCGTCCGGACATGGGTCTCGGGGGCCCATACAGCATGCACTCGGACATTCCCGACCACCGCAACAGTAGCCCGTATATTGGCTCGAACAATTTTCGGCCTGACAGCAGATTCGAATTTCAGCGCAATTAAGCGGACACGCAGTGTACCGCTCACAGCGGATAAAGCAGAGCCCGAACAGGATTACGTCGTTCTCGCTGAGCACCGTCCCCTCTTTCTCAGCGAGACTAGCGACATTACGGCCCGGGTCGATAAGGCGCTGAGGAACCTCTGCCTTGGTCCCTCTCTGTATCTCCGGGGTCGAGTGAGCGTACGCGTCGCCAGTCGCAGGAATCACGCTAATGATGAATTTAGTAGGCTGGTCAATCACTCCCTCGTCAGCGGACTTTTGTATCTTGTAATATAATTCCGAACGGAGTCGGACGTCAACCTCTCTTAAACCGACATATGCTGACTCAGTATCGGCTTCTTTCGTGCCGATTTTCGAGAATACAGCACCCGTTTGAAAAGACTCCATATCGACAACTGCTGTTTTAAAAATCCCTTTTTCGGAAAGAAGCTGTATTAGGTCCTCTCCGTATCTCATGAACTGTTCGGTGAGAATTGCTTTTTCTTCATCATTTGCAAGATGTACTTCTGTCGGGCTGTGTTCAGAGTTTTCCGTATAGTACCGGGCGACTGGGTCAGCTATTTCAGGGTTTTCCGAAGTGCTAGATCCATTGACGGAGCTGATCGCTACGCCGGCTGTGCTTGCTCCGGCAGCTGTGCGAAGAACAGTACGTCGCTGAATCTCCGGGTCGTCTGGATCGTTTTCATTCTCTCCCCAGATTCTTTTGATTGATTTCCAGACCATGATAATGTACTATACCTGCTTGTTTGAAAGTATTATGTTTAAATTTAGACGAAAATATTATTTGGTCAAGGTAGTAATGGATTCTCATGGACCGACGGAGGTATCTCCAAGGGTTCGGCAGTATCGCTCTCGTCGGAGGGGTCTCGCTCGCGGGGTGTTCGGCGCTGAACACGAAAAACACCAGTGGCAGCAAGGACGACGATACGGTGGCCGCAGCCGTTGGCGGAAAACAACTATGGATGGGCCACAAACGAGAAGGTGAAGAAACCGGCTCGACATCCGTTATCCATTTCTGGCCGGACGAGGCATGGATCGACGAACGGATCGAACCGCGCATCGACGCGGACACCGAGGACATCAGTCCTGGGACTTCGCTGGCCGAACTCCCGATCTCGGAGATAGCCGCTGAATTGGACGGCATCAGGACGTGGGTCGTGTTTGCACTCGATCTCAGCACGCCCGACGAAATCAACGATAACGAACCAGTCGACGAAGAAGACGGGTACTACTGGTATGCGGCACCGACGGCGTTTTTCGACTACATCGACGTGGAGTCGGAACACACCTTCAGAGTTGCAGCGCCTGACGAGTACTACGACGGGTCGGGTCCCGGTCGGATTATCGACATCTTAGACTGAACGACGACCGGCCACCTCCGCATCGAGACGGCCCCGGCCGCCGTCCCCATGCTTTTCTCTTTGCCGGGCCTGCCGAACGGTATGGGCTGGCGCTGCCGGGAGTGCGACCGGACGTACGAGGACCCACCGGAGACGTGTCGCTGCGGATCGACCGACGTCGAACCCGACGACGGCGGCCGCGAGAGCCGGTACTCGCTGCTGGCGGTCCGTCGCCGGCTTCTGGAGCCGAGGTCGGCCGACCGGAGCCTCGTCGACGGCGACCCGCGGGTCGGGCTCGTCTTCCGTGCGCTCTTTCTCCTCTCGGTTCTCGCGCTCGTCTCGCTGGCCGTCGTGTTACTCGTCTAGGACGGCGCTGACGCCCCTGGAACGGCAGTCCTCGACGAACGCCTCGGCGTCGGCCTCGATGGCCTCGAAGGTGTCGTAGTGGACCGGAACGACGACCGAGGGGGCCATCGCCTCGGCCAACTCGGCGGCAGCGTGCCGATCCATCGTGTACGTCCCGCCGATTGGCGGGCAGAACACGTCGACAGCGAGGCGCTCCTGTCCCGCCAGCACGTCGGTGTCGCCCGGCCAGCAGACGGACGTGCCGTCGAGCGTGACGTGGAAGCCACAGCCGAACCCCTCGGGGTGGTACGGCTTCCCGCCCGGGCCGACGTGGGGTCCGTCGGGGTCGTTGTAGGCCGCGGTCGTCCGCACGATGGCGTCGTCGACGAGGACGTCCGCCTCGTCGTCGACGCGACGGACCTCGCAAGGGAGGTCGACGGGCCGCTCGACGTCGCGGTCGATGCGGTGGGTGTTGAGTCCCTCGAAGGCGACGAGGGTGGCGTCCTCGCCGGCGACCGACCGGACGGCCTCGGAGTCGTAGTGGTGGTCGTGGGAGACGCAGATCACGTCGCCGTCGCCCGGTTCGTACCCGTCGAGGACGCCGTACCTGCCCGGGTCGAGGTAGACGACCGTTCCGGCCGCGGCCAGGCGGACCGTGGCGTATCCGAGCCACTCCAGTTTTAGTCCCTCGTGCTCTATCATGGCTGCGCGTACGTCGCCGGGCGATTCAAGGGTGCGGTTTTCAGCGCGGTTAACCGGAGCCGACGTTTTATAATACACCGGTCCAATCCGGTGATATGGCGAGCGACGAGGAAATCGCACGTCAGGTTCGGCGGTGGGAGCGCGATGGGAGCATCGGACCGGGTGGGGACCCGAAACACGAAGAACTCGAGGAGTACAAACGGACGGCCGGCGAGATTCACGACGAACTCGCGAGACGCATCGGGGAGGTCGAGGAGGAGGCGGCCAGCGCCGAGTCCCTGGCCGCAGTCGCGGAGAGACTACAGCGCCTCGAGGCACGCCTCGACGACCTCGAGGAGCGGCTCTAGTCGCCCGCCAGCCGCTCGATCCGTTCGAGGGTGTCGGCGTTCGCCGGGTCGCGGTCGGCACGGACGCCGACGAACCGGGGAAACCGGAGCGCGTAGCCCGACGAGTAGGTCGGCGACCGCTGTATCTCCTCGTAGCCGACCTCGAAGACGACGGCTGGCTCAACGTCGACCTCGGTGCCCGACTCCGAGCGGACGTGCGGTCCCAGCAGTTCGTGAAGCTCTGCCAGCCGTTCGTCGGTGATGCCGGTGGCGACGTTGCCGATGGTCGCGTAGCCGTCCGGCGTCCGCGCCGAGAGTTCGAAGGTGCCGAAGAGGTTCGCGCGTCGGCCCTCGCCCCACTCGGCGCCGGTGACGACCAGATCGAGCGTCTCGACATCCGGCTTCCGCTTCAGCCAGTTCTTTCCCCGGCTACCGGGCGTGTAGGCCGACTCGGGGTTCTTGAGCATGACGCCCTCGTGGCCCGCCGAGAGCGCCGTCTCCTCGATTTCCGCGACGTCGTCGGGGTCGTCGGTGACCGCGAGTTCGGAGATTCCCGTATCGAGCAGGTCCGCGAGCCGTTCGTGTCGTTCGAGCAGCGGCGCGTCCAGGAGGTCCTCGCCGTCGGCGTGCAGGCAGTCGAAGGCGTGTAACTCGACGGCGACGTCCTCGCGGGCGGTCTCGATGCCGTGTTTCCGCCGGAACCGGCGGAGGACTTCCTGAAACGGGAGCGGGTCGCCGCCCTCGTCGACGGCGACGACCTCCCCGTCGAGTATCGCGGGGACCGACAGTTCCCGCTCGACGAACTCGACGACCTCCGGGAGCGGGTCGGTCACGTCCTCGAGGTTCCGGGAGAACAGCCGTGTCTCCCCGCCGTCGTAGTGGACCTGCACGCGAGCGCCGTCGAACTTCGTCTCGACGGCCGCGGACTCCCACTCCTCGATGGCGTCGACGGCGGTGCCCGTCTGTGCCAGCATGGCCTTGACGGGCCGGCCAACCTCCAGGCCGAGTTCCGCGAGTCCGGCCTCGCCGGTCTCGCGGGCCGTCTCCGCGACCAGTCCGCAGTCGTTCGTGACCTGTATCGCCCGCGCGACCGTCTCGACGGGGACATCGAAGGCCTCGGCGATGGCGTCCCGGACTGTCCCCTCGCCGACACCGACGCGCATCTCCCCGAGGACGAGGCGGGCGAGAAAGCGCGCTTCGAGCGGGTCGGCCCGGTTGAACAGCCCGAAGAGGACGTCCAGTTTGGTGTCGGTGCTGCCGTCGCCCTCCGCGGCCGCAATCTCGCGGAGCTGTCCGTCTAGCTCAGCGACTGTCAGCGTGGCCTCATCGCCGTCGCCGAAAGCGGCAAGGCCACGCTGGCCGCCCAGTTCCAGCGACTCCGCGACGGCACCGATCTCGCCGACCGACGCCAGCCGCTCCTCGACGTCCGCCGCCGAGACGTTCGGCCCCGCGGCCTTCGCCAGCGCCTCGTGACACAGCGACGGACCGACGTCGAGTTTCGTCGCGTCGTGGGCCGGGAAGACGCGGCCCTGTACGACCCGTGTGACCGTCCCGAGGTCCTCGCCCGCGGTTTCGAAAAGCGCCGCGACCAGTCCGATCACCTCGAGGTCGGCGTCCTCGGCTTCGATCTCGTCGGCCAGGGCGGCGAACTCGGCGAACTCCATCGAAAGCGGGTTGGGCGGAACCCCGATTAAAACGTCCGGATCGGCCGAGCGCCTACGCGACCTGCTCGCCGGTCCGCCAGGCGTCGACGACGTCGCGCAACAGCCCCGAGTCTATCTCGCCGGTCCGCCAGTCGTCGACGGCCGTCCGGAGGCCGTCGTTGTCGATGACGCCCGAGGCGTTGGCGTAGGCCGCCTCGCCGGTGTCCGCCGTGTCGTTCTCGACCGTGATGGCGCCGAAGCCGTAGTCGGAGTAGCGGTTCCCGTCGGCGTCGACCGCCCACACGTTGACGTTGATTCTGGCGCCGTCGGAGGCGTTCTCCGGGACGGTGATCGTGGCGTTCGCGTCAGTGCTGATGGTCGTCGCGTACGGAATCTCCGGTCGGTCCACCTCGCCGAAGACGATTCCTTCGGCGCTGGCGCCGCCGGTGTTTTCGAGTGAAATCTCGACCGTCTCGCCCGGTGCCGCGGTGGTCGTCGACACCGACAGCTCACCCGGGTACGGTGCCAGGAGTGACGTGGGGAATCGGGCCTCCTCGTAGCGGTGGACGATGTTCTTGTTGTGGTAGAACCCGACGTCGTCGGGGACCGGATACGAGGTCTGAGCCGTTCCGGTCGAGTCGGTCTCCAGGCCGCCCGTCTCGAAGGAGCCCGAATCGACCTGGCTGTACTGGGCGTCGAAGTACAGCGGCACGCCGGCGACGGGGTCGCCGGTCGTCGCGTCCGTCACCTCGATGGACGCCTCGCCGGGCTGGAACGTCGCGGCGTCCTGTATGTTCAGCGCCCGCACCGAGACCGAACTGCCGCCCCGGTAGGTCTGGCCCTGGTACTCCATCGCACTCAGGATGCTCAGGCGGGTCCCGTCGATGGCGTCGTCGGGAACCTCGAAGGCGACCTCGGCCTGTCCGGTGTCGTTGGTGACGACGGTCCCGTTGAAGACCGGCGCGCCGCTCGTGTACCTGACGACGACCTCGATCTCTTGGTTGGTGATCGCGGACCCGTTGTCCGTCGCGGTGAACGTCCTCGTGACCGTCTCGCCCGGCGCGGCACGGAACTGGAACTGGTCGCCGGAAGTCGAGATCACGACGTCCTGGGTGGTCCCGGAGGGTTGATCGCTGACGAAGACGTTGCCAGTGCTCGAGGCGACTTCCGCACCGCCGTCGGTCGTGATGTCCACGTTCGTGCTCTGGACGTCCGTGTCGTTCGGAATCCTGTAGTCGGCAACGAAGAACCCGTTCTCGTCGGTCTCGGCCTCCGTCGTCACGATACTGTTGCCATCGAAGTCGGTAAACTCGATGTCGAGGTTCGTGTTCGGGACGGGACCGCTCGACGACATCAGGCGACCGCTGTAGGATGCGTTCTCGCCCCGTCGAACCCCGTCACCGCTGAACGGCAGTGACTTCGCGGTCAGGTCCGTCGCCCCGAGGAACCCACCGAATCCGGGCGAGGCCACCGTCGCGTTCTCGGCTTTCGCCATGATCTGATAGCTCGCCGGCTGCTCGGGGACGAAGCTGATTTTCACGAAGCCGTTCGGGCCGGATTCCGCAGTCTTGGTCTCGACGACGGTCGTGCCGCGTCTGACCGTCATGGTGACCGGCATACCGGAGACGGCTTCCGTGCCGTTCCGGACGAGGAACGACCGGGTCGTCTCCTCGTCCAGGTACACCGACTCCCCGCCCGTCGTTCCGATGACGCTCGGCCCGACCGGCACCTCTATCGACGACGACGTGTCGCTCGAACCGTGCGTGACGGTTATCTCGTAGAAACCGTCGGGGCGGTTCTGGAGGTCGTATGAGGCGAGGAAACTGCCGTTGCCGTCGGTCGTCCCGGAGACTGTCGTGGTATCGCCGTCCGGCGACGTTATCGTCACCGTCACGTCCTCGCCGGGGAGCGGGCGCTGGGGCTCCGCCGAGGCGTTGAGAACGCCGACCGCCGCCTCGATGGTCCCGTCGCTCGGATACGTTCCGGCCAGCGGCGACGCGGTCACCACCACCTGGACGTTCCCGGACGTGGTCTGTGCGCTTATCGTCGACCCGTTATCGGCGGACCCATCCTGGGATTGTTCTTCGACCGACCATCCCGGATCGTGGTCGGTCGTCGCCGCGGTAGCGAGACCCGCAGCGGCACAGCACCCCCCAACGACGAGAATCACTATCAGCACTGTTCGAACCGAGGCACTCCCCCACCGTCGTGACATGGTATCACACGGCAGTTGGAGACCTATAAAACCACTGGCATCCCCGGTTCGGCCTCGACGAGGCCCCGTCCGACTACAGCAGTTCCTCGAAGTCCTTGTGACCGCGGATGTCGACGCCCTCGCCGGTGATTTCGGCGAGGTAGACGCCGTTACCGGAACCGGTGTCACGCTCGACGGCGGCCTTGATGCCGGAGGCGGCGACTCGCTTTGCCTCCTCGTTGCTCATGTCCTCCTCGTACTCGCGTTCGAGGGTGCCGTAGGCGACGGTCAGGCCGGACCCGGTGACGGTGTAGTCGTCGGCCATGACGCCGCCGGCTGGGTCGATGGAGTAGACGTGGTGGCCGTCCTCGTCGACGCCGCCGAGGATGGGGTTGATGGCGAAGAACGGACCGCCGCGGGCGAAGTTGCCCGCAAGCGTCGCCAGCGCCTCGATGGAGATGTCCTCGCCGCGGCGGGCCTCGTAGAGGTTGATCTCGGCCTCGAGCGACCGGATGAACGATTGGGCGCCGCCGACGGAGCCGACCAGCGTCAGCGCGGCCGTCGGGTGGATCTGCTCGACCTTCTGGACGTTCTTGTTCGAGACGAACCGGCCGCCCAGCGAGGCACGCATGTCCGTTGCGATGACGACGCCCTCGGCCGTCGAGATGCCGATGGTGGTCGTCCCGGTCTTGTTCACGTCCTCGAGGTCCTCCGCCGAGAGGTCGTTGGACGGTACCTCGCCGAGTTCGGGTTCGTACGGCGAGAGCGTGTGGTCCTGTCCGGTGCGCGGCAGGGAGGAATCTGGCTGTCGCATTGCTCCCAGGTAGAGACCCACCGCTGATAAATCCTTCCGGTCAGGCCGGGGCTGCCCGTTCGTAGGCGGTGCCGAGTCGGTCGACGAGCCGGCCGAGCGGGAGCCGGAATCCTAGCTGTTCGGCCGCCAGGGCGACCGGGAGCAGCGCGATGCCGAGGACGATGCTGAGCTGGTACAGGACGAACACTGCGACCCGGTACGGGCTGGATGCCATCGTAGGCTGGCGAAGCGGGTGGTAGTATATAACTTTTCCCGTCGTTTCGAATACTCGTATAATAAATGGTGTGGATTCACACCGCCGCAGTACGGCGGTTATCGGTGGGGAGGGAAACGTGTCGGCCGAGTTTCAGCATCCTTTCCCTCGGGCGGATAGCAACGCTATGTGGTCGGCTCAATCGTCATAAGTTACGAGGATAACAGTGGTGACGTGCGCGGGCGGCCCCCGGCGGTCGACGGCCGAAAACAATAGTGCTATCCGTCCCCCGTCGTTGGGGTGAGACATGAGCAACTACCTCGTCGCGATGGAGGCCGCGTGGCTCGTTCGTGACGTCGAGGAGATAGACGACGCCATCGGCGTCGCCGTCAGCGAGGCGGGCAAGCGCCTCAACGACGCCGAGATGGACTACGTCGAAGTCGAGGTGGGCGCGACCCCGTGTCCGGCCTGCGGGGAGGCATTCGATTCGGCCTTCATCGCCGCCGACACCGCGCTGGTCGGCCTCCTTCTGGAGATGGAGGTGTTCAACGCAGACAGCACCCAGCACGCCGCCCGCATCGCAAAGAGCGAGGTCGGCGGCGCCCTCCGGGACGTTCCCCTGAAGATCATCGAGACCGTCGAGACCGAATCCGAAGACGACGCCTAGGACATGTGGGCCGCGATGTCGGCCTCGGTGATGATGCCGACCAACCGGCCGTCGTCGACCACCATCACCGCGTCCTGGTGGTTGAGGTGAGCGTTCAGTTCGTCGAGCGTCGCGTCCGGCTCGACGGTCGTTATCGCCTCCCGCATCGCGTCGGCCACCGGTAGCTCGCCGGCGTTCTCCGAATCGAGCTGGCGGATGTCCGAGTTCGAGATGATACCCTGCGGCCGGCCGTCCCGGACGACGGGCAACTGCGAGTAGCTCTCCTTGACCATCACGTCGATTGCCTTCCGGACGCTGTCGTCCGGCGCGACAGAAACGACGCCCTCGTGCATGATGTCCTCGGCGTGCATGACGGCGCTCTCGGCCTGGTCTAAGGCGTTGACGATGCGCCGCAGCGTCGAGAGCCTCGGGTCCACGTCCCCGCCCTCGATGCGGGCGATGAGCGGCTGGGAGACGTCGGCCCGTTCCGCCAGCTCGCTTTGGGTCAGCTCGAGGTCCGTCCGCCGCTCGTGTAGGTCCGCTGGCGTCGGAAGGTCCATTCCCATGCCCTCCAATAACCTGGAGTTATACAAAAGCCTTCTCCCCGAGCGTTGAAGTGGGAAGCCGCGGCCAGAGGACCCGTCCGTCGAACAGCAGCGGCCGGTCCCCAGGGCGGCAGTGCGGGACAGGACCGGCCGCCGGACCGGGCGGCTCCAGCGCCCACGTCCCGCCTGCTCGCCCCTACAGTTCCAGGCCGCGGACGGCGACGGAATCGCCCGACTCGACGCGACCGATGACGCGGGCGTCCTCGAGGGTGTCGGCAACGGTCTCGGCGTCGTCCTCCGGCAGGGCGGCGACGAAGCCGGTGCCCATGTTGAACGTGCGGTGCATCTCCTCGTCGGTGACGTCGCCCCCCTCCTGGACGAACTCGAAGACCGGCTGTGCGTCGAACGGCTCCTCGACGACGTAGCGGAACTCCCCCATCCGCGAGAGGTTCGTCCACCCGCCGCCCGTGACGTGGGCGGCGGCGTGCGTCTCTGCGTCGTGTAGCGGTCCCAGCACCTCCCGGTAGATGCGCGTCGGCTCCAGCAGGACCTCGCCGACGGTCCGGTCGTCGTCGTACGGGAAGGGGTCGGTGTACTCGTGGTTCCGCGTCGCCGCCTCCCGCGCCAGCGTCAGCCCGTTGGAGTGGATGCCCGACGACGGCAGGCCGACGAGGGCGTCCCCCTCGTGTGCGGTGCCGTCGAACAGTTCGGCGTCCGTCGCCAGCCCCGCACAGGCGCCCGCGAGGTCCAGCCCCCGAATCACGTCCGGCATCACGGCCGTCTCGCCGCCGACCAGTGCGATTTCGGCCCGCTCCGCGCCGGCCGAGAGCCCGTCGCCGACCTGCTCTGCGGTGCGGTCGTCGGGCGCCTCGACGGCGAGGTAGTCGACGAAGGCGACCGGCGTGACGCCCGCTGCGATGAGATCGTTTGCGTTCATTGCGATGCAGTCGATGCCGATGGTCGAGTAGTCGTCGAGCGCCTCCGCGACCAGGAGTTTCGTCCCCACGCCGTCGGTCGCCAGCGCGAGGTACCGGTCGCCGATGTCGACCAGCCCCGCGTAGTCGCCCTCGAACTCCCCGACGGCGCCGATGAGTGCGGCCGTCGCCGCCTCGCTGGCCTCGATGTCGACCCCCGTCTCGGCGTAGGTGAGTCCCTCCTCGTCGCTGTCGTCGGTCATACACGAACGGCCGTCCGACCGGAGCAAAAGCGCGTCGGTTACTTCCGCCTCGACGGAGTCGTAGCTTCCGTCCGATCAGACGCTCGGGAAGCCGATGACGTACAGCGCCAGCACCCCGAGCGCGACTGTCCCGACGAAGGCGACGGCGAAGATCCGAAGGTCCCAGTCCCTGACCTTGCGTCCGTCGAGCGGGCCAAACGGAATCATATTGAACGCGGCCAGGAAGGCGTTGATCACGACGCCGAACTCCCCGACACCCCCGAGGAAACCATCGAAGAGGAGGAAGGGGAGGAAGACGACGACGAGAGCGACGTTCGTCAGCGGGCCCGCGATAGCGACCAGCCCGTTCTGTCGTTCGGTGATCCGGCCCCGGTGGTAGACCGCGCCGGGCGCGGCGAAGAGAAAGCCTGCCAGCGCAGCGCCGATGGCCAGCGCGAGCATCCCGTACTCGGCCCTGAACGCGGCCATCTGACCGAACCGGACGGCCACGACCTTGTGGGCGAGTTCGTGCAGCAGGAAGCCGACGCCGACCGTCAGCATGCTGATGAGCAGCACCTGGACGAACTCCGGTGAGGTGAGTGTCGGTCCCAACTCCGGGGAGATCGGGGGATCGAAGATGAAGAGGGTGAACGCGATCCCCAGAGCGACCCACGCGACCGCCAGGTCTCGGAGCTCGTCGGGGTAAAACCGGATGCCACCGAGGCGAATCGCGCTCACGTCACCGCCTCCACGATGAGGTCGACGCTGTTCTCCGCCCCGGCCAGCATCAGCCGGACGATCCCGCTCGCGCCCTCGATACCGGATCCCGCAAACAGGTACGGGAGCAGGACGGCTGCGAAGACGACACTACCGATGAAGCTACCGACGTTCGTCAGTGCGACTATCATGATCAGTCTGAACAGTGGGACCTCCGTGAGGTCGCGCCAAAGCTCCCGGAGCGGAGCCTCCTCGTCGGAAACGATTTCGTTCAACGTCGAGATGTCGCCGACGTTGACGTCGAGGTACCGCAACTCGACGTAGCCGGCGAACCACCCAGGCGCGAGCAGCGGGTTGACGCTCGTCAGCCAGGCGACGCCGCCCCCGACGCCGGCCGACTGCCAGTGGGCGCCCGCCAGCTTCGCCAGGGCGAACGCGATGATGCCGTTGACGAGGAACCACGCGGCGAACAGCTCGAACAGCAGCCGGCTCGAGGTGCCTTCGACGCCGGTGTACGTCGCGATCGCCAGAAGGACGAAGAAGACCAGGAAGCCGAGCGTGAACAGGTAGCCGAACAGTTTGTACACCGAGAACCGACGGCTCGATGCCCGGCCGGTCAGCTCCGACATCGGCGGCAGACTCGCAGGCGTCTCGAGGTACTTCTCGATGCCCTCCCGGTGACCGGCACCGACGACGGCGACGACGCGGTGGCCCTGGTCGCGGAGCGAGACGAGCTGGTGGGCGATGTAGGCGTCCCGTTCGTCGATGAGCGCCTCCGCGCCGCCGGGCGAGAAGCGGCGGAACTCCTCCATCATCGCGCCGACGACGTCGGTGTCGGTCATCCGCTCGATGTCGAACTCGTCGACGGCTTCCTCTTCCGGCGTGATTCGAACGAGCGCGACGACGAGGAGCGTCCCGACGAGGAGGCCGAGCGTGAGCCAGACCAGGACCGCATCCAGAACCGTAACGAGGATACCGGGACCGAGAGCCGTCGGCACGAGGAAGGGCCCCCCGAAGGCGCTCCCGGCGACGGTGACCATCAGGGCGATACCCAGCCCGACACCCATGCCCACCTCGCGGGGGTCGCCGAGGCTGACGGCCAGGCTCCCGACGAGTTTCAGCTTCTCCAAAAAGGAGAGCCGTGCCCAGAACCGCTGTATCGTGACCTGAATGTCCCGGTCGACGAGCGCGACGTCGGTTCCCTGCGCCTCGGCGGCCTCGATGGCCGCCTTCATGTCGGCGCCCGGCTCGATGTCGAAGCGGTCGCCGAGCCGGGCCTGGACGTACGACAGCATCCAGTACGCGAGGAACTGAAAGACCGTGTTACCCCGGAGGAGGTCGCTCGCGTCGAGGTCGTCGGGCGTCTCGCCTTTCAGCTGCCGGTAGCGTCCCTCGTCGAGTTCGACCGCGACGACGTCCGGTGATTCCTCCTCGACGACCGACTCGACCTCCCGGACGCTCGCCTCGGAGACGTGCGCCGTGCCGACGACCCGCACGGAGCCCTCCTCGACGTTGTCGCTCATTGTCGGGACCTGTCGGTCGAGGCGTTTACGTGTATCGGGACGCGACGAGGGGAAGGGTCCGGGGGGACCGAGCGACGCCACCGGTGTCGACACGCCAACCGCCCGCGATCAGCCCGGCCGTCCGCCACCCGACGGCCACGAGGAGTCACCCGACGGCTCGGGGCACTCGCCCGCCTTGGTCAGCTCCTCGACGACCGAGACTATCTCGGCTCCCGTTACCGGCTTCCTGAGATAGGTGTCGAACTCGAGGTCTCGATGTCGCTGCTGGTGACCGTCCGTTGCAGTTCGAAGACGATGTCGGCCATCCCGAGGGTGATCCCGCGCCCGCTTTCCGGGCCGGGGTCCTGACAGTGCAGCAGCGCGATACTTCCGGTCCGTCGGACGTAGGTGTGGAGTTTGTTGAGAAACGACTGGTAGTCGTCGGGGTCGCGCCGTTCGAGGGTGTCGGCGGTGTCGACGATGAGGTTCATTCCCGTCCCCGCCCGCCCGACGACGTCGCCGATCTCGTCGAAGCCGATTCCGGGGCCGGCGTAGGCGACCATCGGGTTCCCGATGTCGATGCTGGAACGGTCGAAGGCCCGTTTCACGCTCGCCTCGTCCCGCAGCGTCGACAGGTACAGCGTCGGTCGCTGGGCGGTGATACGATACAGCAGGAGCTCGCTCTGTGTCTGTGGCGGGGCCACGACCGCCACGAGCGACCCCTTCGGGATGCCGCCGCCGAGGTGGTCGTCGACGATGTCGACGCCCGTCTCCATCGCTCCACGCGTCACTCTGTTGGTATCTCTTTCGTCCGAACAAGTGAACTACCCCTGCCTACTCGCCGCCTTCGGCGGCTCCTTGAGGCAGGGGCTTCCTGTTTCAACGACGCGCTTTGGAGACACCTCATCGGCTGTCGCCTCAGTCTCCCCAGGGAGCGCAGTCTCCGCAGGCGTTGTTGATTCGGCCATGCCCTGACCTACTGTCTGCATAGTTGTTTCAACTCCAATTTTCTCCACCCCCAGACGCTTGATTTCTAAGGCTGCATTGTAGTCCCTGTCAGCTTCGAACCCACACGAGGGGCACGAGTGTTCACGCACCCAGAGAGGTTTCTCCGTCTCACAGCCACACTGTGAGCAGCGTTTCGTCGTGCCTTCCGGTGGCACTTCGATCACGTGACACCCGTTTTTCTTCCCGTGGCGTTTGAATGCCTGAATCGTTTGCCGCCACGACATCGCTGCGATGGTCCGACTGTTCCCATCATCTTCTGTCATCGCTTTCACGTCCAGATCTTCGAGGAACACTGCGTCGTACCGAGTCGTGTATTCGTGGGCGAGCTTCTCCCGGTAATCTTCACGACGGTTCTGCACCCGGTCGTATGCCTGAGCGAGTTGCTGCCGGGCTTGCTCCCAGTTGTTCGACCCGCGGTCTTTCCGGGAGAGAGCACGGTGTCGGCGGTCAATACGGTCGCGGTCACGCTGCTCATCAAGTGATTCGAACGACCGACCGTCTGAGTCGTGAATGAACTTCGTGATGCCGAGATCAATCCCGACTGTATCTGCCGGGTCAATATCCTCGACAGCCGGTTTCTCCGGGTAGCCGGGTTCGTACTCGACGACGATGCTGACAGTCCAATCACCGGTTTTCTCTTTTTTCAGGATGACTTGTGTGATGTCTCCGTCGTCGGGGAGTGGGCGGTGGTAGGTGAGGTGGAAGTCACCGATTTTCGAGAAGTTCACAATCGCGTGATCCGTCCGGTCCGTGTTATGATCCACGTCGAAACCGGATTGGTTGTACACGATGCTGCGGAACTCTCGCGGGGGCTTCCACTTCATCCGCCCAACGTCGTACCCTTGGTCTTGCAGAGACTCAAGCACTGTTTCACTTTGCTTGATGCGCCGGATAGCCATTTGCAGGCACTTGGAATACACATCCTTCCACTCCGGCCACTGTTCTTTCCACCCGGTTGGGCCAGTGAGTTTGTTCTGCATCTCCGTGTACGACGGTTTATTGGAGTCCGGGCGTGGCCGGTATTCTTGTGTGAGAGCGTGGTTGTACACTTCCCGACACGTCTGAATATCGCCCCATGCAGCCGTGGCTGTCTCGGCGTCTTCCGGCGTTGCAGCGTACTTGAACGTCTCCTTAACCACTACTGACTTATTGGGTTACCTATCACTTGAACATTCGGGAACTAAAGGAGCGCACGGCTGTATCCCCGCCCTACTCGCTCCCGGTGGTCGCTCCTTGAGGACGGGGACTTAGCCTG
The DNA here is from genome assembly GCF_024298905.1 of Natronomonas marina. Classification (NCBI taxonomy): domain Archaea; kingdom Methanobacteriati; phylum Methanobacteriota; class Halobacteria; order Halobacteriales; family Natronomonadaceae; genus Natronomonas; species Natronomonas marina. Next base: position 1,696,568 of record NZ_CP101154.1, on the reverse strand, counting down.
CAAAAGTTAAACCCGCTGGCTCGCTCCGATCGGGGCCGACACCGCGTGGATCACGACCCCTCGAGGCCGGGATCGAAGCGTCCTTCCGCCGCTGTCGTGTCCGTTCGACCATGTCGACGCTAGCCGACTCGCGGACGGAGATGACCGAGATGCTGCTCCCGAACGACACCAACACGCTCGGTCGGGCTCTCGGCGGGGAGGTGTTGCACTGGATGGACATCTGTGCGGCCATCGCGAGCATGCGGTTCGCCGGCCGACAGACCGTGACCGCCTCGATGGACAACGTCGACTTCGTCAGTCCCATCGACCTCGGGGAGGTCGCGGTCATCGAGGCGTACGTTTTCTCGACCGGGCGGACCAGCATCGACGTCAAGGTCGAGGTCCACGCCGAGGATCCCAGGGAAGGCGAACAGCGACTTGCGACGTCGTCGTTTTTCACCTTCGTCGCCCTCGACGAGTCCGGCCGGCCCGCCAAAGTACCCGACCTGGAGTGTCCGACGGAGGCGGAGGCGGCGCTCCGGGACGAGGCCATCGAGGAGCGCCGCGAACAGCTCCGGGAGGTCGCCGACCGGCTCGAAGAGTCCTGAGACGGCCCCTCCCGGGCGCGAATGCTACCGGACGACGGTCACGGGGATCGGCGACCGGCGGACGACCGTCTCGGCGACGCTACCGAGAAGCACACGGCTGACGCCCTCCCGGCCGTGGCTCCCCATCACGACCGCGTCGACGTCGTTGTCCTCGGCGTACTCGACGATGGCCCGCGCGGGACGACCGAGGACCGTCTCGGTCTCGACGTTCGCGTCGTACCGCTGCCGGACGGCCTCGAGCATCTCCCGGCCGGACGATTCGGCGTCCTCGTACCAGTCGGCCCAGTAGCCCGGCAGCGACGCCTCCGGTGGCGCGTCGTAGCCCGCGCCCACGAAGTCCAGCACGTACAGCAGGACGATTTCGGCGTCGTCGTAGCGTTCGATCGCGTGTTCGACCGCCTTCTCCGAGAGGTCGGAGCCGTCGTACGGGACCAGCACGCGCATACAGTGGTCTACCCGGGGCAGGGTGTTAAGAGTGGTCGCCGGAGGAGGGCGTCAGGGGTGGTCCCCGGTCACTCGAAGTCGGGCAGGTCGTCCGGCGCCTCGTAGTCGGTCTCCCAGTCGATGTAGTCCGCCTTGAGCGTCCGACTGACCGTATCGCCCAGTTCCGCGAGGGCGGCGTTGATGCCCGAAACCGTCTCCCAGGAGTCCAGATCGGGGTGGACCGCCCGTTCCTTCCAGTCTTCCGGCAGGCCGGGGGCGTGGTAGCCGACCCGGTCGGCGAAGGCGTCCCAGAAGAAGTCGAACCGCTGGAGCATCCCCAGGTCGGTCACGATGGCGAACGCTTCCTCGTCGAGGTCCGTGCTCTCGGCCCACTCGTAGAAGGCCTGCTCCCAGGCGCCCTCCGCCAGCAGCGCCTCGATCTCCTCGCGCTTGTAGTCGGTGTCGCCGACCACCTCCGCGTCCTCGTAGTTGTTCGGGTCGATCTCCTCCAGTTCGGGCGGGTCCGGCGGGTCCACGTCGAGCGTCATACCCGAGGTTCGGCCACCCGAGGAATAACCGTGTCGTCCCGGCCACGGCGGCCGGGACCCCGGTTCGGTCGTCAGAACCGATCGTACGTCGCAGTGAATGCGTTACTGGCGGCGATCAGCGGTTCGACGGCGTCGTCGAAGGCGTCCCGGTCGGCGCCCGGTTCGAGGTCGGGGGCCGACTCCAGGGCGAACACGGTAAAACGGTACTCGTTTTCGCCCGGCGTCTCGTGACAGGGCGAGCGATAGCCGACGGTTCCCTCGCCGTTCTGCCCCTGGCGAGCGCCGGCGGGGGACTCCAAGCGATGCTCGTTCGGTCGGTCGGCGGGCACCCGCAGGGGGTCCTCCGGCGGGAGGTTCCACAGCGTCCAGATGGTTCCCGGGTCGTAGCTCCGGAGCCACTCGCCGACGACGGCCAGCGACTCGGTCTCGGGCGGCACCCCCGAGACTGTCAGCGGCGGGGACTCGCCGGCACCGTCGCAGGTGAACCGGACGGGTATCGACGCCTCGAAGGCCGGCGAGGAGATCGACAGCCCCGTCCCGTCGGGTGGTTCACCGCCGATGGTACAGCCCGCGCTGGCGGCCGCGACGGTCGAGGGGATCGAGGCAAGCAACGCTCGCCGGCGCATACCGACGGTTCGGAGTCGGGCGTAAAGACGGATGCGGTTCGACGCCGTGCGGTTGATTACGCTGGCCGCCGTCCGTGCGAGTATGGGCGCCGAAATCGTTCCGCCGGAGCGGAGGACCTGCCAGCGCTGCGGCCGGACCGACATCTGGGACGAGGAGACCGAAAACTGGGTCATCGCAACCGAGGACGGCGAACGACAGGTCGGCAACAGACACTGCATCCACGAGTGGGACATAAACGGGCAGTACAACCCGGTCGCGGGCAAGCCCGACGTCGACCCCGACGGGGGCTGACCGCCGTGGCGACGGCCTACGTCACCGCGCCGCCGTCGGCGGCCGACGAGATAGCGACCGCGCTCGTCGAGGAGCGCCTGGCGGCCTGCGTCAACCGCCTCGACTGCCGGTCGACCTACCGCTGGGAGGGCGAGGTGGTCGACGACTCGGAGGTCGTCCTGCTGGCGAAGACGACCGCGACCCGATACGAGGAGTTACGCGAGCGGGTCGTCGAACTCCATCCCCACGACGTGCCGTGTATCGAGCGTTTCGAGGAGACTGACGCCTTCGAGCCGTTCGCCGAGTGGGTCGAGGAAAGCGTCGAGTAGCCCCGAGGACGGCCGTGTGAGGTCGATTGCGGCCGCCCGTCTCAGAGTCCCAGCGTCGGCACCAGCGCCTGCTCGAAGACGCCGACGAGGTCCAGCAGCGCGATCAACGCCGTTCCGACGACGATGGCGACGGCCGGCGGGTCGAGGTGCGTGTCGGCGTGGGCGTACAGGAGTCGCTGTGCGAGTTCGCCGACGAGAGCCGTGACGACGCCGAAGACCGCGCCGACGAGCAGCGCGACGAGCAGGTTCACGTCGGCGGACAGTCCCGCCGACGTCGTCGCGCCGCCCGCGAGACCGACGACCGCAAGCGAGGAGACCAGCGCGACGTGGTGGGTGACGGGGAACCGCTCGACGCCGACACAGAGGAAGAGCAGCGTCGTGGCGGCGACGCCGAACGCGAGGAACGGACTCGCGGTCCGGTAGGTGACGAAGGCGCCCAGAACGCCGACCACCGCGCCCAGGACGGCGACCTGCCCCCACTCGTACTGGTGGGGGAGCCACGGCTCGACGGCGAAGCGGCGCTCGCCGCCGGTGGTCCCCTCGGAGTCGACGCCCGACCGGTCGACGACGCCGCCGTCGGCCCGCGGCGAGCGCCGGATCCGGCGTTCGAACGGCGTCATGTCCAGGACGCCGTCGCCGCGAACCGTCCCGATCAGCGGGTAGCCGAGCGCGACGCGGTGGAGGACGCCGGAGACGACGATGCTGAACGCGATGGGGTCCCAGGGGAGTCCCAGGCCGGCCGACCCGTAGGCGAGACCGACGCCGACGACGCCGAAGGCGCCGCCGACCGCCATCACGTCGGCCCGCGGCCCCAGCGCGTAGGTGACGTTCTTGGCCTCGTGGTACCGGAAGTCGGTGTCGAGGTAGCCCTGCCGGGCGGCGAAGGCGGCGGCGGCCGCCCCGCCGGCGAAGGCGACGTGGGGACCGAACAGCGGGCCCAGTCCCAGCGTCGCCGTGAGGCCCGACGACCCCAGCGCGGCCGTGACGCCGCTCGGGTCGGGGACGGATTCGCTCGCGAGGTTCACCGCCTCGCCGACCACGACGAGCAGGCCCGCGACCGAGAACGCCTCGAGTCCGCCGACGGCGGCGCCGAACGCCCCGCCGGCGAACGCGACGACGACGAGCACGAGCGGGTCAGCCACCGCGACCACTCCGGGGCGTGCGGACGAACATTGAAAGCCGGTGGTCCCGGGACCCAAATATCGTTGGCGGTTCTCCGTCGATCGGCCGCTCGGTGTTCCGGCGGCGAGTCCCGGCACCGGGGGATTCTTGATCGGGCGCGGACACCGACACCGCATGCATCCACGCGCCGAGGAGTTCGCGCGCCGGGCGGCCGAGGAACACGGCTTCGAGGTCGACGTCCACGAGTTCCCCGAGGGGACGAAGACGGCGGCCGACGCCGCGGCGGCCGTCGGCTGTGACGTCGCACAGATAGCCAGCGGCATCGTGCTGTCGGCCGGGGACGGACTGGTCGTCGTCGTCACCAGCGGCGCCAACCGGGTCGACGAGGCGAAGGTAGCCGAACTGGTCGGCGTCGACGCCGCGGCGGTGTCGATGGGCGACGCCGACGAGATCAAGGCGACACTGGGGTGGTCCATCGGCGGCGTGCCGCCGTTCTGTCACGAGGCCGACGTGCCGGTGTTCATGGACGAGACGCTTTCCGGCCACGAGGAGGTGTGGGCCGCCGCGGGGACGCCGGAGGCGGTCTTTCCCATCGCGCCAGACCGACTGGCAGCGCTGTCGGGCGCGACGGTCGCCGACGTCGCGGAGTGACCCGGAGCGGGCGGCGACGGCCACCTATTAGGACCGTGCCGCCCAACTCCGAACCGATGAGCGAACTATCGGGGCTGTTCGCCCCCGAGGTGGTCGCCGTCGTCGGCGCGACCGAGCGCGAAGGGTCCGTCGGGCGGGCGGTCTTCGAGAACCTGCTCGCCGACTTCGACGGCGAGGTGCTTCCGGTCAACCCGAACGTCGATCGCGTCTTCGACCGGCCCTGCTACGACAGCGTCGCCGAGACCGGGGCGGACCTGGCGGTCGTCGTCGTGCCGGCCGAGACGGCGGTCGAGGTCGTCGAGAACGCCGGCGAGACCGGCATCCGGAACGTGGTCGTCATCACGGCCGGCTTCGGCGAGACGGGCAGCGAGGGCACCGCCCGCGAGAAACGGCTGGTCGAGGCCGCCGAGACGTACGACCTGAACCTCGTCGGCCCGAACTCGCTGGGCGTCATCTCGACGCCGGTCGGACTCAACGCGACGTTCGGCCCGACGAACGCCCGGCCGGGCGGCATCTCGTTCATGAGCCAGTCGGGCGCGTTCGTCACGGCGGTGCTGGACTGGGCCGAGGACCGGCAGGTCGGCTTCAACGACATCGTCTCGCTGGGCAACAAGGCGGTGCTCGACGAGACGGACTTCGTCGAGTCGTGGGGCGACGACGCCGACACCGACGTCGTGCTGGGCTACCTCGAGAGCATCGAGGACGGCGTCTCGTTCGTCCGGACGGCCCGCGAGGTGACCCGCGGGACGCCGGTGGTCGTCGTCAAGTCCGGGCGGACCCAGGCCGGCGCCAGCGCGGCGGCCTCCCACACCGGCGCCATCGCCGGCAGCGAGCGTGCCTACGAGGCCGGGCTCCGGAAGGCGGGCGTCATCCGGGCGGACTCGGTGAGCGAACTGTTCGACTTCGGCGCGATGCTCTCCGGCCAGCCGGTCCCAGACGACGGCGGCGTGGCCGTCGTCACGAACGCCGGCGGTCCCGGCGTGATGGCGACGGACGCCGTCGGCGACTCCGGCGCCGAGTTGGCCGAGTTGACCGACGACAGCCGGGAGGCGCTCGCCGCGGTACTGCCCGACAGCGCCGACCCCTACAACCCGGTCGACGTCATCGGGGACGCCCCCGTCGAGCGGTTCGAGGACGCACTCGAGGTGGTCCTCGCGGACCCGAACGTCGGCTCGGCCGTCGTCATCGCCTGTCCGAGTGCGGTGCTGTCCTTCGAGGCGCTGGGCGAGACGCTGGCCTCGATGGCCGAGACCCGCGAGCAACCGCTGTCCGCCTGTCTCATGGGCGGGACCTCGACGGCGGCGGCCGCCGCCGCCCTCGGGGAGGTCGGCGTCCCAACGTACTTCGACCCCGCGCGGGCGGTCCGGGGGCTGGCGGCCCTCTACGAGTACCGGGCGATACGCGACCGTCGCTACGAGGAACCGGCGACCTTCGACGTCGACCGCGAGGCCGCCCGGGAGATACTGGGCCGCGTCGAGACGACGCCGGACAACAACCTCGGCATCGAGTCGATGGACCTGCTGGAGGCGTACGGCATCCCGACGCCGGACGGCGAGGTTGTCGACTCCCCGGCGGCAGCCCGCGAGGTCGCCGAACGGCTCGACGGCGACATCGTGATGAAGATAGTCTCGCCGGACATCCTCCACAAGACCGACGTCGGTGGCGTCGAGGTCGGGGTCGCCACCGCCGACGTCGAGGACGTCTTCGAGTCGCTGGTCACCCGGGCGCGGACCTACCAGCCGGACGCACGGGTCCTCGGCGTCCAGGTCCAGGAGACCGTCGACCTCGAGGCCGGCGTCGAGACCATCGTCGGGACGAACCGGGACCCGCAGTTCGGCCCGCTCGTGCTCTTCGGTCTCGGCGGCGTCTTCGTCGAGGTGCTGGAGGACACGACCGTCCGCGTCGCGCCGGTCTCCGAACCGGAAGCGACCGGCATGCTGGACGACATCGACGCGGCGCCGCTGCTTCGCGGCGCCCGGGGCCGCGAACCGGTCGACGAGGACGCCGTCGTCGAGACCATCCAGCGGCTCTCCCAGCTCGTCACCGACTTCCCGGCCATCGTGGAACTGGATGTCAACCCGCTGGTGGCGACGCCCGACGGCGTGGCCGCAATCGACCTCCGACTCACCGTCGACCCCGAACGGCTACCACACAACCCATGACCGTACTCGTCACATCCACCGAGCAGAGCACAGGCAAGACGGCCGTCGCCCTGGCGCTGGCGCGAGCGGCGACCGACCGCGGCCGCATGGTCGGCTACATGAAGCCCGTCGGCACCCGGCTGCAGTCGGCGGTCGGCAAGACGCTGGACGAGGACCCCATGCTCGCCCGCGAACTGCTGGGGCTGGACGCCGAGACCCACGAGATGGAGCCGGTGGTCTACTCGCCGACCTTCGTCCAGGAGGCTATTCGGGGACGAGAGGACCCCGACGCCCTCGCCGACCAGGTCCGGGAGTCCTTCGACCGCCTGGCGGCCGACGCCGACACGATGGTGATTGAGGGCGGCGGCGAACTGACGACGGGCGGCATCGTCGACCTGACCGACGCCGACGTCGCGGAACTGCTCGACGCCACCGTCGTACTCGTCGTCCCCTACGAGGAACCGGGGGACGTCGACGAGGTGCTGGCCGCCGCCGACCTGCTCGGGGACCGCCTCGGAGGCGTCCTGTTCAACAAGGTTCCCGACGCGGCCTTCGACGCGCTCGCCAGCGACGTCGTCCCGTTCCTGGAGGGTCGCGGCGTCCGGGTGTTCGGCTCCATCCCGCTCGACGAGGAACTCGCCGGCGTCACGGTCGCGGAACTGCGCCAGGAACTCGGCGCGGAACTGCTGACGACGGAGGCACCGACCGACGGCCGCATCCAGCGGTTCGTCGTCGGCGCGATGACCGCGAACGAGGCGCTGGGCCAGCTCCGCCGCGTCCGCGACGCCGCCCTGGTGACGGGCGGCGACCGAGGCGACGTACTGACGGCCGCCCTCGAGGCCTCCGGCATCGAGTGCTTCGTCCTGACCGGGGGCCTGCGCCCGCCCGGTGCGGTCCTCGGCCGCGCCGAGTCCGCCGGCGTGCCGGTCCTCCTGGTGCAGACGGACACGAAGACGGCCATCGACCGCGCCGAGGCTGTCGTCTCCTCGGGCCGGACCAGAAACGCCGACACCGTCGCCCGGATGGGCGAGTTACTGGCCGACTACGCCGACGTCGACGCGATGCTGGACGCGGGGAACGCGCCCGACGGGTAGGCTGCAAGCGAGGTCCGACCGTCGGTGGTGCGGCGACGCCACACGCTCGCCGCGGGCGTTTTTACGCTGGCACCCGTCCACCGGACATGAGCGACGCCACGACCGGAACCGCAACGCGGGTGGTCCTCTCATACGATCCCGAGGCGATAGACGACCTCTCGCGGTACTGGGTCGAGGACGAACTGTCGGGGGAGTCCTTCGAGGGGCGGGTCCGCCGGACGTACGGAGCGGTCGCCGAGGGCGATACCCTCGTGGAGGCCGTCTCGAAGGGCTGTGGCGTTCCGGTGGAGGTGACCCTGCGCGTCGAGGGTCTGGACGGCGGCACTGCGGTCGGCGAGGGGACGGCCGTCGAGGTTCGGCGCCGGGCGTGACGGTCGCCCTCGCCTCCGTGCTTGCCGTCCGTTACCGTGTCACAATAACTCACATACCTGCCCGCCGACTGGTTCCCGCATGGACGACGCCTTCGGCCGGATGGTGCTCGACTACTGGCGGGACGAGTACGACGGCAGCGGCGTCTACCGGAGCCACACCGGCGACACCCGGCCGGGGCACCCGGAGTGGTACTTCGGCGACTCCTTCGACGACGAGACCGAGGCGGCGCTCCAGCGGGTCCGGGCGGTCGACGGCCTCGTCCACGACGCCGGGTGTGGCGCCGGCCAGCACGCCCTGGCGCTCCAGCGGGCGGGTCTCGACGTCGTCGCCACGGACGTCAGTCCGGGGGCGCTGGCGGTGGCGCGGGCCCGCGGCGTCGACCGACTCGCCCGCGCGGACCTGCGGTCGCCGCCGGTCGTCGCCGACTGCGTCTTCCTCTCGGGGACGCAACTCGGCGTCGGCGGGACCGTCCCGGCGCTGCGGTCGACGCTCGCGTCGCTTTCGGCGGCCACGGCCGAGGGCGGCCGCGTCGTCGGCGACCTGAAGGACCCCTTCGGGGTCGCCGAGCACCACCTCGCGGGTAGCGAGGAACTCGTGGCCTTCGACCGCGAGACCGGCGTCGCCCGCCGGCGGATGCGAACGGAGTACCGCGACCTGGCGGGTCCGTGGCTGTCGCTGCTCTGTCTCACTCCCGAGGCGGTACGCGATGTCGTCGCGCCGACTCCCTGGTCGGTCACCGAGATAATAGCGGGCGAGGGAGCGCGGTACTACCTCGTTTTGGACCGGTAGGCGGGTGCTACCGGCCGACCACAGAATTATGTCGCTCGCGCTCCTACACGGGGTGGAGCCTCACGGGCTCCGTAGTGTCACAGTGGGGGCTCCTCCCCCATCTGTTTGTGCAACGGCGGTACGGATTCGAGGAGTTCCTCGTGGGCCTGGCGGCCGTCCAGCGACCGCTCCGGTAGCGTCCACACCGGCGTCTCGCACATCCGCTCCAGTTCCGCGGGGTTGGTCCGCTCGGCGACCGTCGCGCCCTCGTGACGATTGAGCGCCACGCCGAGGATGGGTACCCTCCGATTCTCCAGGGCCTCGACTGTCAGGGCCGTGTGGTTCAGCGTGCCGAGTCCCGAGCGTGCGACGACCAGTGCGGGCACCGACAGGTCGGCCACGAGGTCGACGATTTCGCGCCGCGGGTCGTTCGACAGCGGCACCCGGAGGCCGCCGGCCCCCTCGACGACGCCGACCTCCGCGTCGGCCAGCGCCGCCCGGGTCTCCGACAGCAGTTCCTCGTACCGTATCGGGTCGTCGCCCCGGCGTGCGGCGACGGCCGGGGCGAGCGGTTCGCCGAACGTGCGGAGCCGGGTGGCTGCCCCCTCGGTCGAGCAGACATCCCGAACGTAACCGGCGTCGTCGTCCTCCGGGAAGCCGGTCTGGGCGGGCTTGACGGCACGGGCGTCGACGCCGCGGCCGCGAAGCCGTGCGACCAGCGCTGCGGTGACGACGGTCTTGCCGACGCCGGTGTCGGTGCCGACGACGGCGACGTTCACGCGAAGTCGCCCTCCTCGGCGGCGGCCTCGAAGGCCGACAGACAGCGGTCGACGTCGGCGTCGGTGTGGGTCGCCTGCGGTGCCAGCCGGATTCGGCTCGTCCCCTCGGGCACCGTCGGCGGGCGGATGGCCGGCGCGACGACGCCGGCCTCGCTGAGCCGCCCTTCGAGCGCGAGCGCGTCGGCCCGGTCGCCGACCACGACCGGCAGGACGTGGGTGTCGCCCCACACCTCGTAACCCAGCGTCTCGAGGCCGTCCCGGAGCCGGTCGACGTTACGCCACAGCGACTCGCGGCGCTCCGGGGCCAGTTCCAGCGCGCGCTCGGCGGCGGCCGCTGCCGGCGGCGCCAGGCCGGTCGAGAAGACGAACGACCGGGCCGCGTTCAGCAGGTGCTCGACGAGCGGTTCGTCGCCGGCGACGAAGCCGCCCTGTGCGCCGAGTGCCTTCGACAGCGTCCCTAGCTGGACGTCGACGCGGTCCGCGAGGCCACGCTCGCCGACGAGGCCGCCCTCGTAGACGCCGGTGGCGTGGGCCTCGTCGACCATCACCCAGGCGCCGAACTCCTCGGCGGCGTCACAGACCGCCGCCAGCGGCGCGGCGTCGCCGTCCATCGAGAACACCGAGTCGGTGACGACGAGCCACGACTCCCCGGCGTCGGCCGCCTCGGCGCGGGCGGCCATCGTCGCCGCGAGGTCGGCGGCGTCGCAGTGGTCGTACACCTCGACGTCGGCGCCGGAGAGTCGGGCGCCGTCGACGATGCTCGCGTGGTTCAGTTCGTCGGAGTAGATTACGTCGGGGTCCAGTGCCGTGATGGTGCCGACGTTGGCGGCGTAGCCCGACGAGAACGCCAGCGCGCGCTCGGTGCCCTTCTCCTCGGCAAGGCGGCGCTCCAGCGACCGGTGGATTGGGGTGTCGCCGACGACGAGTCGGGAGGCACCGGCGCCGGCACCGACCTCGCGGGCGGCGCGGGCGGCCGCCCCGGCGACCCGCTCGTCACCCGCCAGCCCGAGGTAGTTGTTGGCCGCGAAGACGACCCGCTCCTCGCCGAACTCGGGCGGGTCTCCGCCGGGGTCGTCGGCGGTCCGGGCGCGGCCGGCGACGGCGTCGACCGGGTCGAGGTGTCGCCGGAGACCGGCCCGCTCGCGCTCCCGGAGCCGCGCCTCGAGGTCGAAGCCGTGGGCGTGCTGCAGCGACATCAGAAGCCGGGCATCAGATCGGCGGGCCCGAAGACGCCGTACTCGCCGGCGCGGTTCCGGCGGACGCCGGCCTTCAGGTAGCCCAGCGCCGGCCCGTTGACGTTGGCTTCCATGCTCGTGTCGTCGTCCAGCCGGAAGGTGTTGGTGCCGCGCTCGCCGTCGAAGGTCCGGCCGGTGACGCTGACCGTCGTGGTGGTGGGTTTCTCGTCCGAGCGGACGTCGAGAATCCCGCCGACGGTGACGTCCTCGGCGTCACAGATGCCGGCCCGCTCCAGCAGCACGTCGTCGGCGTGCTCCATGTCGGTGAACTCGATGCGGCCGTCGTGCTCCTCGACGATGTCCTCGATTGCCTCGTCGGTGAGGTTCCGAGCCGTCTCGATGTCGTAGCCGTCGAGGTGGGCGATGTCCTCCCGGACGGTGCCGCGGTTGTCCTCGTAACCCGACTTGAGGCCGACGCCCCACCAGATTTCGACCTCCTCTATCTCGACGAACGACTGGGCCGCCAGCGCCGCGGCCCCCGTGAGGAAGCCGGGCGTGGCGCCGGCGCCGCAGACGAACGTGATGCCGGACTCCTCGAAGACGTCCTCGCGGTCGTCGAGGTGGCCGATGACCCGGGAACGCTTGAGGACGTCCACGAGGACGCCCTCGTAATCGGCCTCGGCGAACCGCTCGGCGACGTTCGGGATGAAGTCGTGTTCGAGGTTCGGCAGCGCGATGAGAACCGCGTCGATGGCATCGGCCTCGGCGACGACGTCGTCGATGGGCGAGTCGGTCGGGTCGGCCTGTACCGATGCGGCGACGCCTCTCATCTCGCCGGACTGCTTGACGGCCGTTGCTCCTCCATCCGTTCGCGGCTCGCGGTGTTCGCCGCTCACGTCGTCCGAGGCGCGTCGCGCCTCGCTCGCTACATTGCCTTCGGTGGCGGCCATGAGTTCGTCGACGTCGAGGCCGTCGTGGTCGACGGCGACGCCGTGGCGGTCACAGGCCGCGACGGGCGTGAGTGCGTCCTTCTCCTTGGAAAGGTCGAGCGCTCGCCGTCCGATGCCTCCGGTTCCGAGAACTGCGAAGTTGATTTCGTTCATTGTCGTGTGTATTGTCGGTCAGTCGTCCAGTTCGGTCGCCGCGTTGCTGGTCGCGGTCCCGACGGCGGTGTCGGGCGCCGGTTCGTCGCTGTGGTCGGCCTTCACCCGCTCGGGGTCGAACTCGTTGACCTCGCGGTTGGGCTCCAGTCCCGCTCGCTCCATGATCTCGATGTCGTCGCCGGGGTCCTGGCCCTCGGTGGTGAGGTAGTCGCCCGTCAGCAGGCCGTCGGCACCGGCCTCGAACGGCAGGTGCTGTTCGTCGGGCGCGAGGTTGACCTCGCGGCCGCCGGTCAGCCGGACCCGCGATTCGGGGTGCAGGAATCGGTAGACGGCGATGGTCTTCAGCACCTCCGTCTTCGAGATGGCGGCGTGTTCCTGGTCGCCCATCGGCGTCCCCTCGACGGGGTTGAGTATGTTGACCGGCAGCGAGGAGACGCCGACATCCTGCAACTCGATTGCGGCGTCGACGCGGTCCGTCGGCGACTCGCCCATCCCGAGGATGACGCCGGCACAGAGGTCCATGCCGGCGGCCTTCGCCCGCCGGAGCGTCTTCAGGCGGTCCTCGAAGTCGTGGGTGCCGACGACCTCCGGGAAGTAGCGCCGGGAGGTCTCGATGTTGTGGTTGTAGTGGTTGAGTCCCTCCGCGGAGAGTATCTCGGCCTCCTCCTCGGTCAGGAGGCCGAGCGAGGCGTCGACCTCGACGTCGGTCTCGTCGCGGACCAGCCGGATGGCCTCGAGTATCTCCGACCACTCCTCGGGGCGGTGCTCCTTCGAGACGCCCTTCTCGGCGACGACGATGCCGAACCGCTGGGCGCCGTCGGCCTCGGCCCGCTTTGCGGCCTCCAGTACCTTCTCGGGTCCGAGGAAGCCGTAGGTGTCGATGCCGGTGTCGAAGTGGGCCGACTGCGCACAGAAGCCGCAGTCCTCGGCACAGTCGCCCGCCTTCGCGTTGACGATGCTGCAGGCGTCGACCGTGCCGTCGGAGTAGTGCCGCCGGACGATGTCGGCGCCGGCCGCCAGCGCGTCGGGTGGCTGGGCGATGAGCGCCAGTCCGTCGGTCCGGTCGAGGGTCTCCCCGTCCAGCACCCGACTCACGGCGTCGTCGACCGTTCGGTTGCCTGTCTCGTAAACCACGCTAGTCTACGCGGTTGACAGCAAAATAAATCTACCGGGAGTTGGGAGTTTTCGCCTGCTGCGGCTCGCGGGAGGCACGTACCATCGACAGAACGTCCAGTGTTGTAAACCTAGTGCCGATTCTGAGTTTACGGGAGGGTATCACCGGCCGGGGCGCGAGACGAAGGGGCCGTCTCAGGCGTGGGCTTCGATCTTTTCGACGAGGGTACTCTTGTCCTGGACGCCGACCATCCGGTCGGCCGGTTCGCCGTCGACGAAGAGGTACAGCGTGGGGACGCCCTGGACCTGGTACTGCTGGGCGAGGTCCTGGTGGGCGTCGATGTCGACCTTGGCGACGGCGGCATCGGTCTCGGCGGCGATTTCCTCGACGGTCGGTTCGAGCATCTTGCAGGGCCCACACCAGTCGGCGTAGAAGTCCACGAGCAGCAGTCGGTTCTCCGAGAGCAGTTCCTCGAGGTGAGTCCCGCCCTCGACGTGGACGGGTTCGTCGGGCGCCCCCGCCATGCTCCGGAGTTTTTCCTTCTTCTTCTCCCGGATGTCGTCGATGTCTTCGGCGTCGCTCATGGGCGAATATAGCGGACTGTCGGGGTTAATTCCTTCGGGGAACTGCACGGCGGACGCGACGACGGCGACGGTCCGGGCGAACCGTCGCCGACTGCCGGAACTGTCAGAGGCACCCCGGCACGTTTCTTTCACGACTCGAAATACTTCAGTTCATCTCTTCCTGTATTACTCGATCGTAAGGAGCAGTTGTATGACACTGACCGTCTGTGATAGATAAAATGAGGTTAACTTACGTTACATAGCGTCCGCGGCGTCGGTCCCGGGACCGGCGGCGGTCTCGCAGCGGGGGACAGTCGACCGGCCGGCGTGGTGAATACCGCCAACAGTTAAGGGGAGCCCACTCCACCGGCCGCTATGGAGTCAGAGTCCGTCCCACAGGAGATCACGTCGCTCGTCGGTCGCGAGGTCTACTCGAACAACGGCGTGTTCGTCGGGGAGGTCGAAGACCTCCGCCTCGATATGGACGCCGAACGCGTCACCGGCCTCGCACTCGGGGAGATCAACCGCGAACTGTTCGACGCCCGCGTCGACGGCTCGAAGGGCGTTCTCGTCCCCTATCGGTGGGTCCGGGCGGTCGGGGACGTGGTTCTCATCAACGACGCTATCGAGCAAATGACGGAGACCGACGACGAGGACGTCTAGTTCCCGTTGGAACCCTCGCCGCCGCTGCCGCTCTCGACGCCCATCGCCTCGAACAGCTTCGAACGCACCGCCTCCTCGGTCAACTGCAGTAGTGTCTCGCGGTTGTCGCCCGATATCTCCAGCCCCGTGAAGATGCCCAGCGGTATCTTCGCGGAGGCGTCCGTCGAGTGACCGACCACCTCGCCGACGTCGTCGAAGGCGTCCCCGAGCACCTTGCCGATGTTCATGCGGATGTCCTTCGAGCGCGCCGCGAGGTAGATGGTGTCGTCGGCGATGGCGAAGACGGCCGAGGTGGTGATTCCTTCCAGGTTCAGGAGGTGCTGGGCGGCCTGCGAGAGGGCGTCGCGGTCCCGGATGAAGCCGGCGTTCGAGACCAGATGCGACCCCTTCACCTGCCGGTTCCGGATGGCCTCCGCCAGCACGTCCAGCGTCTCGGGGCTCATCGACGGCGACTCGACCTGTTCGAGGGTGTCGTGGTCGGCGAACGGATAGAGGTACGCCGCCGCGGTCAGGTCCGCCGGCGTCGTGTCGCGCTTGAAGTCCAGCGTCTCCGCTCGGATACCGTACAGGAGTGCCGTGGCGACGGCTTCGGGCAGGCTGAGGTCGAACTCCTGGACGTACTTCGTGAGGATGGTCGACGTCGAGGAGACGTTCGGCCGGATGTCCTGGAAGGTCGCATTGTAGTCGACCTCGGGTTCGAAGTGGTCGATGAAGATGTCGACGTCCTTCTCGACGACTGGGTCGGAGGCCTTCGCACAGTCGACCAGCGCGAGCGTGTCGTAGGCCTCGAGGTCGGCGTCGTCGAGCGAGGTCAACTCGATGCCGAGCAGGTTGACGAACGCGCGGTTCTCCTGGTGGCCGATCTCACCCTCGTAGAGGATGTCGGCCTCGACGCCGCGGGAGTCGGCGATGGCCTGCAGCGCGACCGCCGAGGCGATGGAGTCGGGACCCGGCGAGCGGTGTGCGAGGATGGCCAGCGTCTCGCCGCCGTCGATGACCTCGGCGAGTTTGGCGGCCCGGTACTCGAGTTCGCCCTGTTCGAGCGCCCGCAGCGCCGAGTCCGCGATGACCGCCGAGGGGTTGATGACCACGTCGGCGCCGTCCTCGCGGAGTTCGTCGGCGGTGACGGGGTCCGACGCGCGGGCGATGATGAACTTGTTCTCGGCGTTTTCGCGGATGTTCTCGACGGCGACCCGGTTGGCCTCGACGTCCGACGAGAGGATGAGGATGACGTCGCGGTCGGCGACCGCCTCGACGGCCGCCGCCTCCCGGATGTCGGCGGTCCTGGCGTTGAGGTCCTGATCCCGCAGCGCCTCGACCCGCCCCTCGTCGCGGTCCAGAATGAGGACGTCCTTCTCGCCTGCCACCAGTTCCTCGGCGACGGCGTGACCGACGCTGCCGCACCCGAGGATGGCGTACGAGGACATCGATGCCATCGAGACGGTGCTGTTCATGTTAGGCGGCCCGAGGAACGGAACGTACTTAATAGGCCCGTACTCTCCGAACCGCGCGACGCCGTCCCGCCGTGACGGGAACGCAACCTATTTGAACCGACCACGGTTACGTGGATTCGCTGGGCCGATAGCTCAGTCAGGGAGAGCGACGGCCTCTTAAGCCGTCGGTCGGGGGTTCAAATCCCCCTCGGCCCGTGCAGCAAGCCGACGAGCGGCGCGAACGAGGTGGGCGCCCCCGACCGATCCACTCTCTATCTTTTAACGAGGAGAGAATCCCGCCGTTTACGGTGGGAGTGAATCCGACAACGCGGACGCCGACCACCGCCGATGAGAGGCCGGATATTCCACGTTCATCCATACCATTAAGTTGGTTACTCTATATAGGCTATGTATGGCGGTTGAGGTCACTCGCACCTACGTTGGTTCCATCCAGAACCACCGACAGGTCTGCGATGGCCTCGACTCGCTCGGAGACGCCGCTTCAAAAATCTGGAACGTCGCACGCTGGACAGCCGACCGCATCTGGGATGCAACCGGCGAGATCCCGGACGAAGGCGTGCTGAAATCGTACATGAAGAACCAGTCGTGCTGGAAAGACCTGAATGCGCAATCCAGTCAGAAAGTCATCGAAGAACTTTCCGACGCTTTCCAGTCGTGGTTCGACCTGCGACAGAAAGACCCAGAGGCGAATCCACCCGGCTACCGCAAACACGGCGACACACGCCCCAAGAGTACGGTCACGTTCAAAGAAGACGGGTTCAAACACGACCCCGAGAACAACCGCGTCCGCCTCTCGAAAGGCTCGAACCTCAAAGAGTATTGGTCGGACTTCCTGCTCTGCGAGTACCAGACGCGCCCCGACGTTGACCTCTCAGAAGTTGAGACGGTGCAGAACGTTCGCGCAGTCTGGAACGGCGACGAGTGGGAACTGCACTTCGTCTGCAAAGTCGAACTCGAAACCAACGACTTCGTAGGTGACAAAGTTGCGGGGATTGACCTCGGCATCACGAACATCGCCACGGTTGCGTTCCCTGACGAATACATCCTCTACCCCGGAAACACGCTCACAGAAGACAAGCACTACTTCACCCGAGCAGAGTACGACACCAAGGGTAAGAACGGCCCCTCGGAGACGTCGATGTGGGCGCGCCGGAAACTCGCAGACCGCGAGACGCACTTCTTCCACACGCTTACGGACACCATCATCACCGAGTGTGTCGAACGTGGTGTTGGCACGCTCGCGGTGAGTTGGCCCGAAGACGTACGAGAGTCTGACTGGGGAAAGACCGGCAACAAGAAACTGCACTCGTGGGCATTCGACCGCATCTACCAGTACCTCGAATACAAAGGCGAAATACGTGGCGTTGAGGTGCTGAAGGAGAACGAGTGGGACACCTCGAAGACCTGTTCACGGTGTGGTGACAACAGGAAGTCGAACCGTGTCGAACGCGGCCTGTATGTTTGCTCGTCGTGTGAGTTGGTAGCGAACGCGGATTGTAACGGGGCGGAGAATATGCGGCAGAAGATAACTCCGAGTCCTCACGGCGAGGATAGGAGTAACGGCTGTGTGGCACAGCCCTCGGTACGCCTGTTCGACCGCGAGAGCGGGACGTTCACCACGAGAGAACAGGCCGTATCGTAGACCGGCAAATATCCCACCCTGCGGGACGGGACGCCTCGCCGTGACCGGCGAGGAGGATGTCACTCCTGTGACCAGCGCCTACGAGGTCGCCCGTCGTTTGCACTGAGAGACTCACGCCCTGTATTCAGTACGGTTGCCGAAACGTATCCTCGACCCGCCGAAGCCTGTCGTCGACTGCCAAAGTCAACGGACCGGTACGCTCAGTTCTCGGGACTGTAGTTCGGCGCCTCGTCGGTGATGACGACATCGTGTGCGTGGCTCTCGGTCTGGCCGGCCGAGGAGACCCGAACGAACTCGCTGCGCTCCTTGAACGCGGGGATCGTCTCGGCGCCGACGTAGCCCATCCCGGACTGCATGCCGCCGACGAGCTGGTGCAGTTCCGAGGCGAGCGATCCCTTGTAGGGCTTTGCGGCCTCGACGCCCTCGGGGACGAACTCGTCCTCGTCGGGTTCGTCCTTGAGGTAGCGTTCGCCGCCGCCGTCGTTCATCGCACCGACCGAACCCATGCCCCGGTACTGCTTGTAGCGCTTGCCGTTCATCGTGATGACGCGGCCGGGCGCCTCGTCGGTGCCGGCGAAGTACGAGCCGAGCATGACAGCGTCGGCACCGGCGGCGATGGCCTTGATTGCGTCGCCGGAGTAGCGGATGCCGCCGTCGGCGATGACGGGGACGTCGTGGGCGACGGCGACGTCGGCGACCTCCGCGACGGCGGTGATCTGCGGCATGCCGGACCCCGAGACGACCCGCGTGGTGCAGATGGAACCGGGACCGATGCCGACCTTGATGCCGTCGGCGAAGTCGACGATTGCCTCGGCCGCCTCGCTGGTGCCGACGTTGCCGACGACGACGTCGGCGTCGACCTCCGATTTGATGTCCCGTGCGGAGTCGATGACGTCGAGATTGTGTGCGTGCGCACAGTCGATGAACAGCACGTCGGCGCCGGCGTCGTCTGCGGCACGGGCCCGGTCGGTCTCGAAGGGACCGACGGCGGCGCCGGCGACCAGGGCGCCGTCGTCGTCGCGGGCGGCGTTGTCGTACTCGCGGCGCGCCAGGACACCGGCCATCGTGATGAGACCCGTCAGCCGGTCGTCGTCGTCGACGATGGGGACCCGCTCTATCTTGTGTTCGTACATCAGTTCGAGGGCCTCGCGGGCGGTGACATCCTCGGCGGCTGTGACCACCTCGTCGGTCATCGCCTCCCGGACCTCGTCGTGCTCGCCGACCTGGAGGTACGGGCGGATGTCGGTCCCCGAGATGATGCCGAGGACCGTGTCGTCGTCGTCGACGACGGGAGCGCCGGAGACGCCAGCGCGGTCCATCATCGCGTCGACCTCACGGACGGTCTGGTCCGGGTCGGCGGTGACGACGTCGCGGATGATGAGTTCGTCGGCGCGCTTTACCGCCTCGATCTGTTCGGCCATCTCCTCGACGTCCATGTTGCGGTGGAGGACGCCGAGACCGCCCTGTCGGGCCATCTCGATGGCCAACTCGGCTTCGGTGACGGTGTCCATCGCCGCCGACAGCACCGGGATGTTGAGCGTGACGTTCCGCGAGACGCGGGTCGTCATGTCGGCGTCGTCGGGTTCGACGCGGCTCTCCTGGGGCCGAAGCAGGACGTCGTCGAACGTCAACGCTTCCGGTACGCGTAGTTTCTCCGAGAATGGATCGTCTCTCGCCATGTAAACCGTGGGGTGGCCCCGCCCAAAAGCGTTGCGAGAGCGACCGCTTGCGGTCACGGGGTGGTACCCAGCCGTGGCCGTACATACCGTCCGTCGATGGACGTTCGTCGTCATCGGTGGCCAGATTTTTTCGTTCCGAAACGTATTCCGCCGTGTGGTGGCTGGTCGTCGGGTGTGTGGGGACACGCCTCACACAACACTTATGCTTCGATCAACGCTTGCATGAAGTATGGACTCCGCTGGTCCCATTGCGAAGCGCACCGCCGGACGACCCAGTTCCGCAACCGGCGCCAAATTTACATTCGCTAATGGGACAATCAAAGCGGAGAACGTCGCCACCCGATGGCTCTCCCTTCGACGCTCCAGAGGGTACCGCGACACCTACCACCGCGCCCACGGTGAGGGTCCGTCAGCCTGACGCATGAGTGCATCACGCCACCCGATAGCGTTACGCCTCGAGCGACAGGTTGGCGAGGGTACCCGCCTGCTGGCGACCGTCATGGCCCTGCCGCTTCTCGACGGCATCTTCGCCGCGCTGGTGCTGGCCGGCGCCGTCTCGACGGTGCTCGGGATGATCGAGGTCGGTCTGCTCATCTTCGGCGGCAGCGCCACCCTCGCTGTGGTGCTCGCGGAGATGGAGGGCACCCGCCCCGAGCAGATCAAGAACGTCCTGCTGGTCGGTGCCGTCGTCGTCCCGCTCGCCGCCCTCCAGGCGGCCATCGCGCCGACCATCGAGTCCGTGCTGGCGATGCCCATCTTCGAGCGGTTCGCGGCGCTGGTCATCCTCGCCGTCGCCGCCAAGACCGCGAGCGCCTCCATCGGCGAGTACCTCCCGAGTCCCGGCATCATCATCGGCCTCGGAATGATAGCGAGTTTCCGCCCCGGCGGCTTCGAGTTCGCCCTCGTCACCGAGCCGATGTACGTCGTCTACGGAACGGGTGCGGCGGCCGTCGGCGTCGCCTTCGCGCTCTCGATTGCGGTGTTCGCGCCGTGGCTCCGCGGTAACGTCGACATCGACCGGTTTCGCTTTGGCAGTGCGGTCGCGCTGGGCGTGTTGCCGCTGACCATCCTCCGTGTCATCCCCTCGGAAGCCCCGCTCGCGCTGGCGGTCCTCGCCGTGACCGGCCTGCTGGCGTTCAACCCAGAGGGCGCCGACGCGACCGCCGACGAGGAGGTGCCCGGCGACGACGCCACACCCGCGGCGGCCGACGGCGGCGCTCCCGACGACGGCGACGAAGAGGACATCTTCGAGGACGCCGAACAGGCCGTCCAGTCGATCGACGAAAGCGACGACGGCTCCCCCGGCGTCTCCGACGGCGACCGCGCGCCGTGGCTGTAAGCCGGTCAGCAAAGGCTTAGGGGCCTCGGCGTCCCTCCTCCGGTATGGCCGACAACCGCGTCGTCGAGGGGCGTATGGTAACGCCCGGAAAGCTCGCCGAACTCGTCGAGGGCGACTCCGTGATGGACACCGAGGGCATCGAGGACGCCGACCGCGACTGTCCGGACTGCGGCGGGGACGTCCTCTCGGTCGGTTACATGCCCAGCGTCACGGAGTTCGTCACCGGCTACAAGTGTCAGGAGTGCGCCTGGAGTGACACCGACCGCTAGTCCGGCAGCAACTGGCCCCAGACCACCTTCTCGACCAACTCCACGGTCATCGGTTCGGTCACTCTGACCTGACACGACAGCCGCGGGTAGCCCCACCGCTCGGCGGCCGCGTCGTGCCACTGCTCGGGCGCCGGCGTCCCCTCTCGAACCCGGACGCCACAGGTACCACACAGACCCCGCCCGCCGCAGTTGACACGGCGCGAGACTCGTCCGTAGACATCGAATCCCGTATCGAGGAGCGCGTCCCGGAGGACGGCCCCCTCCGAAACCCGGAGCGTCGTCTCGGTCCCGCCGTCCAGAACCGTCACCGGAATCGCCTCGTCCATACCGCCGTTTCGGGCGCCGGACACAAGTGGGGTCCGGCGAACCGAAACCCCTTTGAGGGGAACGGAAATACTCACGGGTGCGGGGACGTGGCCAAGCCAGGCATGGCGGCTGACTCCAGAGGCCACGCGCCCGGTGACGAGACTCCAGACTGATATACCGAGCGGCCGACTGATCATCGCGCCGCGTTGACGACCCTCTGGAGGACCGAGGCGCACACCGGAGATATCAGTAGATCGGGGGTTCAAATCCCTCCGTCCCCATTCCGACTATAAACCTTTCTCAGGGTTTCTTCCGTCCGCTTACCGCAGGTTATGGAGGTGGTTCGCATGGCAGTTGAGAGCGATACCACCACATTCCTGACACACATCTGCGAGTGGTGCGGCCGGGAGATTCAGGACGACACTCAGGACTGTCCGGCGCTCCACGACGGGAGGTGTCAGCCGTGACGCTCGACGACTGTCCGACCTGCGGCGGCTCGCTCGCCTTCGTCGAGCGTCGGTCGACCGTCACCGCGAACGGCCATCACAACTGCGTCTACGAGTGTGGCGAGTGCGGCTGCGAGGTGATTTCAGGATGAACCGCAGGTCGCACCAGCGTTCTGATCCCGCTTTCATCCGAGAGGGTGGCGAGGGGCTTCCGCCGAACCCCGAGAAAGAACACGACCTCGAGAACGACTGCAAGACCTGGCTGTTCACCTGCCTCGAGTGTGGCAAGCGGTGGTGCAACCCGCCGGCGCCCGTCTCCAGGTGTAGCTGCGGCGGCGACATCACAGCACACCGCTTCGACCCCGCCGAATACTCGCGGATTCGGTGGTACGGCGACCCGAGAGATTTCGACGGTCAGCAATCAGGAGGTGACGGACGGTGACAGAGTGCTCGATCTGCGGCGCCGACAGCGAGTACTCGTGGCGCTGCTCGGAGTGCGGCAAGCTCTTCGAGGATAGCCAGGACACCGCGCGCGGCGAGGGGGTCGGTCGCCGATGAGCACCTACGAGACCGGCACGGAAACCGTCTCTCGCGAGGAGGCGTTCCGCGAGAACGAACTCCAGCGGCTCCGGACCGAAGCGGCTCGGATGGTTTCGGACGGGACGCTCCGCCTCGAGGACGTGTCCCTGGCGGGCCGCCTCGACGACGGCCAGCAGCTCGCCGACGGTGAGGAGGAGGCGTTCCGCGAGGCCGTCCGCGAGGCCGCCGACGAGGTGCCTGACCGGCAGCGGACGACCGGCACCGAGGACAGCGAGCCCGTCGACGGCTGGGAGCCGACCGAGGTGGAGTGGGTGACGATCTGGGACGAATTCTCGCTCCAGACGCACGTCAGTCGGACTGAGTTGGAGCTGGCCCTGGAGGTCTCCGACCACACCGGCTTCGGCCGCGGCGGCGCGGGGCGGGCTATCCAGTCCGCCGTCGAGGACGGCGCGCTGGTCGATACGACGCCGCAACTCGACCACGAGGACGAGCCCTCGAAACAGCCAGGACTTCGTTTCGCCAGGAGGGATGCGTAATGGCCGATAGAACTGCGGACGATGCCGACCGATTGAGGCCCCAGTGTTTCAACCCGAATTGCGACAAGAGTTTCGAGTCGGTGAACGAGATGGTCGCGGTTCCTGGCCGAGGAGGTCGAAGCCCTCGGCACTTCTGTAAGGAGTGTGCCGAGCGCATCCGTCGTGGACCATCGATGACCGACGGCGGGCGCGTCAAAGACGGCAACAATCGATCTCCGCCTGAAGAGATACTCGACGCAACGACCGGGGGGAAGGGAATCTGGTGTGACGGTCAGAAGGACAACGACCGCACGCTGTTTATCGACAAACGCGAACGTGACCCGGGCTTCTGCGGTCAGCCCAATCGCTACTATCAGGTTCAGCCCGACGAGGTCGAAGACTTCCGTGATCTCCCGTACAGTGACGAGAGCTTCGATCTCGTCGTCTTCGACCCGCCGCACACCATCCGCGAGAACGGCATGGCCGACCTGAAGGGGTACGTAACGAAAAAATACGGCGCGCTTCACGCCGAGACGTGGCAGGACGACCTTCGCCGCGGCTTTCTCGAGCTGTTCCGCGTTCTCCGTCCCGGCGGCACGCTCGTTTTCAAATTCGCCGACGAGGCTGCGGACTTCGAGGATGTCCTCGAGCTCGCGCCAGAGCCGCCGCTGTTCGGTACGCGAACGAAACAGTCGAAGCAGGTCGAAACTCGTTGGTTCGTTTTCTACAAGCCCGACGACCAGCGAAACACCCGGTCGGGTAGCACGGATACCGACCGATCCGACGAACGGGAGGAGTCGGGTCGATGAGCGACGATCCACACCCGTTGGTTGATGCGATCCGCCGGAAGCTGTCGGATATAGAGACGGCGATTCGAGGCGATAGAGATGTCGTCGAAGTTGAGGAAATCGTCGAGGAGAAAGGCGACCTCCTCACCCGTGTCGACGAGCTTGAGTCGCAACTGGCGGCCGTTGAGTCACAGCTCGACTCGATACAAGACCTCGGACAGGAGAAGTCCACGAAGGAAGAGAAGATCGCGGCGGTCGTCCAGTACGCACAGAACGCGGCTGACGATCCAAAAACCGGGCGAGTCGCCCTCAAGGCGACGGACGTGAAGGGCGTCACCGGCGTTTCTCGCCGCTACGCCTACGACCTGATGGACGGCTTGCCGGACGAGTACGAGTGGGCGCTGGACCGGAGTGACGTCTCCCAGTACGGCGAGCTCGAGATCGACCAGCAGAGCCAGGACCGCGCCCTGATAATCGACCTTGAACTCCTTCACTCGGACGAGGGGGCTGTGAACAAGTTCACCACACGAACCAGCCGAAAGGAGGCCTCAGCATGACCCAACCACGGCGAGGAAAACCACCGCCCTTGAACTAAGATAAAATTACGTTGTAGTAGTCTTGTTTGTAACGGTTGGTTAGAGTGACCTAAATCGGCTGTAGCGGAGCGAAGCGGAGCGATTTCGGTCACTTCGGCTGGTTCAACGCGGCTGTTTGGTGTGGTGAACAAGTTCAATGCTCGGAAGTTCTGATAGGTTCCTCTGGACCACCGTCACGTCGTGCGGTTCTCCCGGCTACTTCGTTCTGGACGGCTCTTCGACTACTCTCCCGACGACCGCTGAATCATGAAATCTCAGCCTCCTCAAAGGCCTCGTTGACGACCTGCGGGGTCGGTGCGTTCAGGTATGGCTCAATCGCCTGGAACGAGTCCCACCCACCTACCTGCATAACTACACGAGGGTTCATCTGCCGATCCACGAGCAGTCGTTGAGCGAACCGTCGACGGAGATCGTGGCTACTGACGTATCGAAAATCCTCGTCCCCAGTCTTTTCCGCTGCGCTAATCGCTGTTCGCTTCACGACATCCCTGACAGCGCGTTCAGTCAAATCTACGAGCGGCTGCCCTGGATTGATCGCCTCTGCGTTTTGGTATCTGTGAATGTCGCCCTCGACGTCTTGCGGGAGGTATGCGTCTCGAGGCTTCCCTCCGTTCCCGGTGGTGTCCTTACCCTCTGGAACACGAAGCCGATAATGGTCACCGTCTTCTGTCCGCTTGATATGCTTCGGTTTGATCTGCGGTATCTCGAAGGCTCGGAGGCCGACGTAGCCCCCGAGTTGAATAATCAGATCGTCGCGGTGTCTTGCCGCGGCCCGACGTAGCTCCTCGAGCTCCTGATCGGTCATCCAGACCTTGTATTCATCTGGTTTACCAGTTGCCTCCAGCCTCATACCACACTTCTAAAACAACATTGCAGAAAAAGACTCCGCACACCTGTTCTCATATCCGAAATTGGTGCCTATATGGCTCTTCACTTCCGACTTATCATACAAGTCGGAAACCTCGGGTCTGGGTTATTCACCACGCCGACGAGCTTCTCACGAGAATCGACCGTATCTACTCGCACCTTCGCTCGAGGTAGTCAGACGGAGGGCTGACATAATCCGCCGCCGCTGGATATTATATAGCGAGATACGATTTATAGATGGTAGGTTACCGTCTCGGCTTCGTAGTCAACTTCCACGTCGACACTCGCCTGTTCGTCGAGACCCAACTCCCGGCAGGAATCCATCGGGATCGACACCATGTAGGAGTTCCCGATCTGGGTTACTTCTCGCCCGTGGTCGATTTTCTTCTGAACGCCCATACGCGAGCAACGTACTAGATAACTAAAAAGACAGCGCCATGTCTGACGCGATGTTAAAACTGCGTTTAAACACCATTAGAACCGCGTTTTGACCGACGGATAAACCTATCCAAATGCTGTTTTAACATTCCGTTGATATATAGGGAACTAAACACAATACTACGGTCAAGCCTCGGCCCGCGACGGGTCGCGGCCCCACACACCATGAGTACGACGCCGCCACCCGACGCGGCCGTTCACGACGCCCAGCGCCGGGACCGGCGACATCGGCCCGCCGACCACACTGTCGGCGAACGGGATCGCCTCGAACTCGCCGGTGTGAGTCGGCCACTCGACGACCGAGACGCCCGCGGCATCGTAGTCGACTACCTTTCCTTCAG
This sequence comes from Natronomonas marina, assembly GCF_024298905.1. Lineage (NCBI taxonomy): Archaea > Methanobacteriati > Methanobacteriota > Halobacteria > Halobacteriales > Natronomonadaceae > Natronomonas > Natronomonas marina. The sequence continues at coordinate 1,671,019 of NZ_CP101154.1, read as the reverse complement.
ACCATGACACTAGACTCACAGACCACGACGTATCGCCAGGGAATCATCGCCCTGCTAATCGCGTGCGCAGTGCTGATGTCCACGGTCGCCCCTGCCCTCGCAGCGGCGGGGAGCGGGCCGGACATCAACTACGAATCGAGTGACGCCTCGCCGGCGTACATCCACGAGGACACGCTCACTATCGCCGAGTACGACCGCGGCGAGATGGCGCTCTCGGCTGACAACATCGAGTACGAGAGCGACGACGGCGACGTCGAGCAGCTCCCCGCGCACTACAACGACAGTCAGGACGAGCCGGTCCAGGTGCGCTTCGACCGCGTGGACGAGGACAGTCTCCATCAGTTCCCGCGCGTCTCCGGTGAATCCGAGAACGCGCATACGTGGCTGAACGCCTCGAACTGGTCGACCACGAGCGGCGCGGGTTCCTCGATGACCGTCACCGACGACGACGGCGACACCGCTTCGGGCGTGCCCGCGGTCTCTTTCGACGGCTCGGTCGCCAGCACCGAGACCGCGAACGCGACCCTCTCGAACGGGATCAACATCTCGTCGGACGCCGACAAGCGGTTCCTGACGGTGTTCTTCGCGGTGGACACGCTGAAATCCGCGTCGAACATCACCATCGAAGTCCACGACTCCGACGGCGACTACAAGGCCATGGAGATCGCGCCGGGCGCGTCGAACTCCTCGACGAACATCGGTGCGACGACGACCGGCGAGGGCTACGTCTACCAGGAGCGCCTTTCGGACCTCTCGTTCAAGGGTTCGTCCGGTGACGACACCTGGGACGAGATTCAGAGCGTGCGCGTGTCCGTGCAGGAAGCGAACGGCGAGGTGACCATCACTGGTCTCGACGTCGCCCGCAAGAGCGAGATCGAGCTCGGCGAGACGATGCGGGACACCGACGGCGACGGTGAGAACGAGACCGAGACGGTCACGCAGATCAACGGCACCCACTACGAGGGCTACGTCAACCTGACGGCCCTCGATACGATGGGCTCGGAGTTCGACGATGCTGCGGTCCACGAGCTGAAGATCAACGACGTGTGGTACAGCGAGTCCGACCTCGCCGACGAGGAGGACTGGAACGCCTCGTTCGAGGCGGCCGACAACTACAGCTACGACCGCAAGCTGGACAAGCAGGTCCGGCTCGTCGTCCCGTCGGCCATCGACCTCTCGCACGGCACGCTCGAACTGCGGATGCACCAGGGCCTCGTCGACGACCGCTACGCCGAAGTCCGGTACGCGACGGACACTGGTGACACCGAGTTCGGGAACGTCTCGGACTCTGACTACACGGAGACCTCGTCGAGCTTCACGTCTCGCGGTGACTACGTGACGCTGACCACGGTCAACGCCGACGAGAACGCCATCGTCGACGCGACGATCCTGCTCCAGCCGAGCGAGGAGGAGAACCTGATGAGCGCCGGCGCAGGCGGCGGCGCACCGATGGGCGAAGGTGGCGGCGGCATCTTCAGCTCCATCCAGGGTACCATCATGGCGGCCGTCGGCGCGCTCCTGGGACTGCTCGGTCTCAGCCGGCTCTCGGGGTGACCACCGATGTCCGCCTCTGGTGACGACGGCCTCGGAATCATCGCGTTCGCCAACAAACGCTTCGAGAGTCCGTCGAGTGCCGTCCTCGCGTCGCTGACCGGCGCTATCGTCGCGCTCGGCGCGGCGTTCATCGACTTCTGGACGGCCGTCGCTGACGTGATTATCGTCCCGCTGTCGGCGATGGGCGAGTTGCTTGCGGGCGTCCTTCAGGCCTTCATCGGCGGGGGCGCGTCCATCATCGGCCAGGGGGCGGCGACGACGGTCCAGTCGCTCGTGCCGGGCTCGATCTTCGCGCTGGGACCGCTGACGTTCGCCGAAGGCATCGCGGCCGCTGGCGCTGGTATCCTCGTGATGACGTGGATACTGAGCCGCGAGGTGACGAGTGACACCATACCGTTCAGTGCGACGGACATCCCGTTCCTCGGCGTCGACGAGGACGACGAGGACCCGTCGGAGTGACCATGCTCGGGCACCCCGTCGAACTGACTCCGACCCGCGGGGGTGCTCGACATGGCGAGTAGCGGTGGCGATTCCTTCGGTCCGGGCGAGTTCATCGAAACGTCGCGCTTCAGCTTCAACGTCCGGTGGGTAGCGCTCGGTAGCACCATCCTCTCCGGGACGGTCGTGGTGTTCTTCCAGACCATCATCGGCTTCATCCGGAGCGTCGGCCTCGGCCTCGAGGCGGTGCTCAACACCGGCACCGCCCGGATAACCGGCGTCATCGAGGCGCTGTTCCAGGCCGTCGGGATCATGGACGCTGCGTGGGCGGCCGCGGCCGCCGACCTCGCGGGGGCCGGCATCTTCGCGTTCGCGCTGTCAGTCGCGGTCGCCGGTGCCGTCGTCCTGATTTACTCGTGGGGGGTGCGTGCCCTTGTCGAGTAGTTCCGATGGCGGTGAAAAAACGATAAATATCGCCATCAACAGCGCCATCGACCGGACTCCACTAATCAAGAGAGCTGCCGCCACTGCGATTTCGTGGTTGATACCCGGCGTCAGTGCAGCCATGATTATAACAGGTCAGTTGGACGTCGGTTCCATCCCTGCGAAGCTGTCCGAATTCATCATCTCGACGGTGGTCGACTGGTTCGTCGTGTCGTTCGTGCGTCCCGTCGTCGGTTCCATCCTCTGGATTGCTGGACTCTTCATCGACACGATACTGCTGGTGGCGTTCGGCCCCGACCGCGCCATCGGCGGCTCCCCAGGCCTCGCCGACTTCGCGCTGTTCCTCGCGGGCGAGTTCATCGACATGACGGCGCCGGTCGCCACGGAGATCATCACCACCATCGTTCAGGTGAACGAGACCATCGCCGCCGTCGCCGCCGAGGCAGGCATCGCGGCGCCCATCGTCGTGAGCGCGCTGGTCTTGCTCGAACTGGCCGTCACGGCGTACATCGCGTGGTCGATCATCCGGGTCATCAACGTGCCGCTGGTCGACCTCGACGCGATCATTCTCCGCGTCACGGGACCGTTCCGAGCCATCCTCAGGAGGTTGAATTAGATGCCGAAATCCAACGACGTCACCTGGAAAGAGTTCGTCGCCCACCCGATAGCGACCATCGGCGCCGTCGTGTCCATCGTCGGCGGTGGCCTCGCCGGCGTCATCGAGCCGCTTCTCGGGACGGTGTGGAGTCAGGCGGGCGCGTTCTTCGCCGTCGCGTCGGTCGGTCGCGGGACGCTCGCCGACCAGTTCGCGTGGCTACCGAAGGGCGCCCTGACGGCGGCCGCGGTGGGCGCAGGTCTCGTGTTCGTCGCCAACCGCGGCTGGAAGATCGTCCAGGGCTACCGCAAGGAGACTCAAGAATGAGCTACAGCACACGACAGCAGCGGTCCGTGGGAGGTATCGTGCGATGAGCGCCAGCAGTCAGTCCGTCGGGCGGCTGATACCCGGCCTGAAGACGATGGCGGCCGGCGTCCTGTCGTTCCTGGCCGTCGGCTTCGTCATCAGTTTCTTCGCCGGCGTGCCGTTCATCGCCGGCTTCTGGGGCGGTCTCGATCAGGCCGCCGCCTGGGTCATCCTCATCGCGCTGGTCGTCTACATCGGCTACTACACCGACGACATCAACGCCGGCTTCATCTTCGTGACGCTGGGCCTGCTCGCGCTGGCCTCGTTGTTCCTGCCGAGCTGGGCGACCCGACCGTTCGCGTTCGTCTCGGAGTTGCTGTTCGGCACGCCGTCGCTGGGCATCAACCGCGTACATTTCGCCGTGCTGGCGGTGACGGGCGTCATCCTGTACTGGGGCGTCCGGGCACGGCTGTTCGGTCGCGGGAAACGGCCGGCGGCGGTCACGAACCGCATCCGGACGAACGCGGAGAGCCTCACCAGGCAGTACGCGAAGATATTCGCCGCCGTCGGCGGGTTCCTCGTCACGTCGGTCTTCCTCTTCGCCAACCGGGGCGGCGAGGTACTCGGCGAGGTGTTCACACTGGCGTCGAACTCGCCGGTCGTCGGGAGCTACCTGACGGCCATCGTCGGGTACGTCGGCGCGTTCTTCACCGACTGGCCACTCATCAGCCAGTTCGGGGTGACGGAGTTCTTCGTCGTACTCGTCGCGCTGTTCCTGATCGCCACCGCCGCGAAATACAGCAGTGCACTCGACTGACCATGATCGGGACCATCACACTCCAGAGCGGGATCGAACGCACACTGATGGAGCTGGCGCCGTTCCTGGCGCTCGGCATCGGGCTGTACTGGCTGTGGACGCTGTTCGTTCGGACGTTCCGGTCCGACGAAGACCCGAGTTACCGGAAGTTCTCGAGTAGCCGCGTCGGGTCGGCGTCGTTCCTCGTCTCGGGGGCGTACTTCAGCGGTCTCGTCGCCGCTGCGATTGCGGCGATGACGTGGCCGCTCGTCCTCGAGTCGCCGCTCATCGCAGTGGCGCTCGTCGGCGGCGTCGCCTACCACGCGATGCTCGAGTACCAGGAATCAGCGACATGACCTCGACACCACCCATCCGCGAGCGGCTGCACGCCCTCGACGCACAGGCATGGCTGTTCGTCATCGCGGCGGTCGCCTCGACCGCCGTCGCCGCGGGACTGGCGTGGACTGCGGCGGCCGCCTCGGCGTCGACGATCATCCTCTTCGCGGCGTTCGCGGCCATGTGCTACCTCGTCGTCCGGGAGATCGCCCGTCCCGACGTGCGCGGCGAGTGCAAGGAGTGTGGCCGCGCGGTCGTCGTCGACCCGGCCCGGGACTCCAACGACGCCGCGGTGACGGTCCAGTTCGCCGCGGAACCGGAGCGCCGGACGGTCGGCCCGGTCGAGATGATCGCCGACCGAAACCGCCAGCGTCACACCTTCTGCACGGCGGTTTGCGCTCGGGCGAATCTCGGCTCGCTGGAAGACCTCGACGGGGAGCCTGAACCGAGCGACCCGGAACCGACCGAACGCCCGCAGCAGGTGAGAGACTGATGCGTAGAACCGTCCTCGTCATCGCGGTGCTCGCCCTCCTCGTCGGCGGGCTGTTCGCCCCCGCAGCACCAGCACTCGCGCAGAATCGGAGCACGGCAACTCCCACGCCGACCCCGACGCCAACGCCCACGGCCACACCGACCGCGACACCAACTCCGACGCCGACGCCGACCGCTACTCCGACGCCAACTCCCACGCCAACGCCCACGTCGACCCCGACACCGACGCCGAAGGACGACGCCCCGGCTGTAGTAGCAGCCTTCGAGGTGTCGCCGAAGGCGCCGAGTGCTGGCGAGCAGATCGTCCTCGATGCAGCACCGAGTAGCGGCCCCATCGACCGCTACCTCTGGGACGTCGACGGGGACGGGACCTACGAAGAGACCGGCGAGTACGTGACTCACACGTACGCGAACGCCTCGAATTACAACGTCACGCTCTACGTCTCGGAGATGAACGGCGACGCCGAGGACACCCACACCCGCCGCGTTCGCGTCATCCCGGCGGACTCGACACCGACGCCGACCCGGACGGAGACCGCGACCCCCACGCCGACGCCGACCGCTACGCCGACCCCGACACCGACGCCGAACGGGTCGGCCGCCGCGTCAGACTCGACGCCGACGGCAACGAGCGGAGGGGCCGACCAGCCGACACAGCCCGGTTCCTACTCGCTGTCGGAACTCCGAACCGGCGGCCGGCAGCCGGCCGATGCCCCGCCGAGTGTCCGGTATCTCGGCGAGACGGGCGCGGTGGCGATCCGGTACATCCCCACGAGCCCGCTCCAGTACGACCACGTCTACCTCGAGCAAGGGACGGAGATCAATACCGACCAACTCCAGGTCTACTCCACGCGGTTCGGCGACATCGAGCCGCAGAACTTCTCGCTGACGGTCGTTACCTGGCAGCAGGCAACGCGGCAGGTCGAGACCGACGATGGCACGACGACCGAGACCTACGCGGCCGACCAGTCGGTCTCGACGTACACGGTTCGGATGGGCACCGGCTACGACGCCACGCCGCTGGACCTCCCGAGCAACTACAACGAGTCGCGGCAGGTGACGATGTGGCTGTCCGTCGATGGGGAGCGGATCGAGGGCGCCCGCTGGCGGTTCTCGCATCACACGAGCCCGATCTCGCAGACGGTTCCCATCAACAACTTCGGGGACCTGCTCTGGTGGCTATTCAAGAACGTCGGCCTCATCGCCGCGCCCGGACTGCTCGGCGCGGCGGTCGCTGCGAAGGGAACCATCCGACAGACCGGCCTCGGCCCCGAGAAGGGCGCGATGTGGTGGGCTATCGTCGGGACGATAGCCGCCTTCGGAATCGCCGCGTTCGGGTACTTCTACACCGCCGTCCTCTTGCGGCGCGTCCCGCAGTTGTTCGGCCTCGCCCTCGTCGCCATCGCGTTCGTGGCGATGCTGGAGATGATGGGTCGGGAGGCTCGCACCGACGAGTTCGTTCGTGACGAGCTGGGCGACGCCAACACCGCCTTCGGCGGAGACGTTCGCTCGCACATCGAGCGCGAGAAGGCGCGCGTCCGGACGGTCAAACGTGAGGACGGTCTCGGGCTCATCAAGCGCGGCATCCGACCGTTCCTCGCACGCCTCTTCGCCGACCCGGCGGTCGTCGACACGTCGGACCTGAAGACCGACATCAAGCTCACGAAAGGCCCCGACGACGCGACGTACATCGCCGACCCGGCGAGCGACGAACCGCTCACCTGGAAGCCGGCCCGCTGGGAGTTCGACCCGCGACTCCTGCTGCCGGCCTCCGAGGGGAGTGGTCGGGTCGGCGGTGCGCTCGAGCGCATCAACCTCCGGCTCATCGGCGGGACGGCCGCCGGCGCCGCCCTCGCCGGCCTCGCCTTCGGGTTCGTGTTCTCGGCGGCGACGGTCGGGGCCGTCCTCGGGGCGCTGGTCGGCTTCGCCGCCGTCGCGTTCCGCGCCGTCGACGGCGAGGCGGAGTTCAAGCCGGCGCCGGTCCACTACCGGCCGGCGAGGGCCTCCATCGCGGCGCTCCAGATCAGCTACGAGGAGGCCACGAACCTCCAAGATGCGCTGGAGAAGCTGTGGGCGGAGCGCGCCCGCACGATGGAAGAGGCTCGCGCACTCCAGGCGGCCGAGGACAAGTCCGTCACCGAGGAGATGGCGAAAGCCGAGACGGGTATCGACCCCGGCCAGCTCGGTGGCTTCGAGATCACCGACCAGACCGAGAACGGGAACGGCAGCGAGACCGACGACACTGGCGGCGAGCCCATCGGCATCGAGGCAACCGGAACGGGCGACGAACCGGAGCCGGAGGAGGGCAGCGACGATGAGTAGCGACCCGTCGGCCGGTGATACGCCGGATTGGAGCGGCCGGCAGCCTCGGGTCGCGGTCGACGTCCTTCAGCGAGACCAGCGGCGCGTGTTGTTCGATGGGGACGCCGACCGTACGCCCGAAATCGTCCCCATCACCGACGGCTTCGACGCCCGACGGGACCTGTTGAACTGGTGGCAAGCGGCCTGTGTCCGGTCGTTCGGCCACCTATCGACTCGCTTCCCGGCACGGCAACTCCTGTACGACAAGGCGCTGGTCGACGCCCTCACGGCCGACGACCCGACGCCGGGGCAGCAGCACGAACGCGAGCGCGTCCGCGAGCACGTCATGGCCGCCTGTACGGCCGCGTATCGTGACCTCGAGGGTCGGGCGCACGAGTGGCTGCCGGGGGACGAAGGCCCGGACGGCGGGAAGTCGGACTACCGCCAGATCGACCCGGAAAGACAGACGCATATCGCCATGCGCCCGGCGTTCTCGCGGCTCGACGCCGGGCAGGCGACGATCCTCCGCGAGCTTTGGGGTGGCTTCGCCAGCCGCGGCGAGATCGTCCACTGGTGTCATCGCCTGCCGGCGGTGGCCGACTTCTCCGAGGTACTCGACGGGGAGACGGACCCGACGGAGTGGCTGGTCACGGACCGTGCCGCCGTCGAGAAGCTGACCGACCGGAGCGAGAGCGGCCGCGACTGGCGCGAACGGTTCGCGGCGGCGGTCCTGCTGCCGGCGTTCGCCGTCCGGGCGAAGCGCCTGCAAGGCGGCGCCCTGGAGCGGTCGAAGCGCGACCCGAACCCCTGGAACGAGGTGCGAGACTGACCATGACAGACGACTACGTTACCGAACACGACCTCCGAGAGCATCACACCCACACCGACGGCCAGGAAATCCGGAAGACGTTCGGCATCGCGCCGTTCTGGAAGCTGGAAGAGCAGTTCGAGGACTACGAACACCCACTCCCGGACTGCATCATCCACACGCGAGACGGCAGCGAGTGGGGACATCCGGGCGGGACGAACTGGCTCGCCATCGGCGGCAAAGGGTCGGGGAAGTCGACGCTGGCGCTGTGGCTCGCGTCGCACCTGCTCGACGTGAACGGCGAGACGGTCGTTTGGCGGGGCGCCGAAGCGCGGAGCGAGTGGCTCCCGTTCAAGCGGTGGACGACGCTGTACCTGCCGGCCGGCTGTGCCGTCGAGGCGGTGTGGCGCCCGGAGAACGCCCATCGCGGCGCCGACGGCGAGCCGGCCGACCTCGAGAACGTCGTTCGTGAGGTGAAGCGGTACCACGGCGTTGTCGACCTGCTGGAGCAGCTCGACGAGCACGAGTTCGCCGTCGTCTACCCCGACCCCGAGTTCCGCGGCTGCAACGACGTGATGCAGGACTCCCAGTACGTCCAGCAGCCGATCACCTACCAGACCGAGGAGATTGCCGGGTCGCCGGAGGCCGTCACGCCGCTCGTCCACTGGTGGATCGCCTTCTCGGTGGCTCGCGTCGAGGGGTACGGCGGGCACTTCGACTGGACCAGCCTCATCTTCGACGAGATCGCCGACCTGCTCCCGCAATCGGCCCGTGCCGACGAGACACAGACCTACCAGAAGCTCGAAGTCATGCGGAAGGTCGTCGCCGATTCCCGGAAGTACGGCTTCTCGCTGTTCGGATTCGGCCAGGACGAGACCAACGTCCACGAAAAGGTTCGGCGGACGTTCCAGTGGCGGGTGGCGATGCCGGACGACGACGGGAACCCCTGTAAGCGGCAGAACGACCGAGCGCCGGTCGGCTTCAGCTCGATCCCGATGGTCAAGAACTTCCTGAAGCGGAAGGACGCCGGGTTCGGCATCTGCTGGAAGCCGAACAACTTCACTCGGTTCGTCTGGGACGACATCCCGGACTGGGAGGAGGACGTCGACCGGAAGCTGAAGATCAGTCTCGTCGACGACCAACTACACACGCGCGGGACAGAGTCGAACCCGGACGCCGGGGACAGCCGCCGCGAGGAGGTGGCTGATGACTAAGATTCCGTTCGTCGGCGACGTGAGTATCTCGGCGAACGGCATCCTCATCGCCGGGCTGCTCTTCATCGTCGCGCTCATCCTCGGCGGCGTCCTCGGCGTCCCGGAGGGAACCGGCGTCCAGCTCGTCGTCGCGCTCGAGTTGCTGGCGTTGTACCTGCTGCTGCACGAACTGGACAGCTACTCGTTCCCGGCGTTTGTCGCCATCGGAGCCGTCACGACGGTCATCGCCCTCTCCGCCACGGGCGAACCCGTCATCGCGTCGATCCTGAACAGCAACGTCGGCGTCATCCTCGTCGTCGGGTCGCTGTACCTGCTGTATCGGTGGCTCCGGCAGCGGGGCGACGACAACCAGACCATCGTCGTCCGAGGGCGCCGCGGCGGAGGTGGTGGGTCGTGAGCCGCTCGGACACCATCATCGTCATCGTCGCTGCGGCGGCACTGTCCCTACTCGCTGGGTCGTTCGTCGAGGCACTCCTGGTCGAGTCCCACGGCGGGCCGATGGACGCGCTCGTGGCTGCCGTTCGGGATGCACTCCCGACGCTGGCGGCGTTCGACCTCATCATCTCGCTCATCCTGCTGCTGGCGTGGCTTGCGGCGACGATACGGCTCGCCCGCCGCGCGCCGGACAACACCACGCTCGGCCACTGGCTCGGCGACGACCAGGAGGGATCGGAGTAGCATGGTCCTCTCCGAGCTGTTGCAGTGGGCGGTCGGGTCGACGGCCGGTCAGATCGGGATTGCGGTCGGGTTGATCGCCGTCGCGCTCTACTGGCGGAAGCTCACGATGGCCGGCTCGACCATGCAGTCGTGGGGCGGCCGTGTCGCCTTCTCGGCGGTCGCCGTCGGCGTCCTGCTGTTGCTCGGCGTCATTTCCGGCGTCGACGTCGAGCGAGCGACCGGCATCGCGGCGACGGCCGGCGAGTGGCTCCTCGAGGCGGCGACCGAGATATGGGAGGTGTTCCGGTCGTGGCGGTGAGCGACCTGCTCTGCGTCCGCTGCCGCCTCGGCGGCGACGAGAGTCGGCGCTGTCCCAACTGCGGCCGCCCGCGCAGGCGGTCGGGAGGGCGGCCATGAGCCCGCGGCAGGTGCTGCGATCCGGGTTCGAGTCCCGGGCGGGCCGTGACGATGCAGCTCCGACAACTGCTCGAATCGACCGACAGCAGCGACGACCGTGCGGTCTCGCCGGTGATCGGCGTGATCCTCATGGTTGCGATTACCGTCATCCTGGCAGCCATCATCGGGACGTTCGTCCTCGGACTGGGCGAGCAGGTGCAGTCGTCCGGCCCGCAGGCTGGATTCGGAACCGACTACTCGCCTGGGACGACCGGCGCCGACTGCTCGCTCGGCGGCGACGGCCAGCTCGAAATCTCGCACGAGAGCGGCGAGACCATCGACCCCGTCAACCTGAACGTCACCGACGGGTCGGCCTCGAAGCCGTGGGACGGTGGCGACGATGGGACGTGCGCCGCAACGACGGCGGACGTGACGGCTGGCTCGTCGATGGCGGTCGACGTGGACAGCGACGACTCGGTGCGGCTGGTGTGGGTCTCCGAGTCCGGCGACGAGTCCGCGACGCTCACGGAGTGGGATGGCCCCGACGCCTGACCCGTTCCTGCTGGCGGACCAGGAGGGAGATGGCGTGAGCGCGCTCGAGATGGCCGGTACTCGGAGGCGGCTCTACGTCGCCGAGTTGTGCGCGCTCGTCTTGGTCCCGCTCGACATCCTGCTGACGCAGCTCGTTGCCGTCGAAGGCCCGGCTGTCGAGGTCGGCCTCGGCGCAGTGCGCTGGCTCTCGCTCGGCGGCTGGCCGGCGCTGTTCGCGGCGCAGGTAGTCGCGGTCTCGGTCGGCTTCGGCGCCGCTCGATTGGTCGGGAGAGTCGATGCGGGCCTCGGACACCAGGTTCGCGGCCTCGTCGTCGGGTTCTGGCTGTTCACGGTCTCGAGCAACGCGGCAATCGCGGTCCATACGGGAGTGATTTCACTATGACAGATACCAATGGATGGAAGCGGGTTCGGCAGGCGTTGAGCATCGCGGTCGTGGCGCTGTTGGTCGTAAGCGGTGTCGGCCCGTTCGCGTCGTTCGGTGGCATGATCAACAACGATCATGGTGGGGAGGCTTCTGCTTCGCCCGATTCAGATGTGGTTTATATCGGCGGTTCAGACAACGACGTTGAGGCGATATACGCAGATAACGGTTCTAACGTGTGGACATTTAGCGGCCACTCAGACTCAGTGAAAGGAGTTGTTCAATCTCCCAATGGTGATGTTGTCTACTCGGCGTCTATCGACGGGACGGCGAAAGCGATATACGCGTCAAACGGGACCGAAAAGTGGTCGTACAGTGGCCTCGGAAACCTTTGGTCGGTGGCTGCTTCTCCCAATGGAGAATATATCTTCGTGGGAGATGGTGACGGTGACGTTGCCGCGCTCGATCCATCGGACGGCTCCGAAATTCGGTCTGCAAGCCCGCACGGGAATAGGGTGACAGACATTGCCGTTGGTGCGGATTCTGTTTACTACTTCACTTCCTCCAACGATGGTACTCTGGACTCACGGTACGTCGAAAATGGTTCAAGTGTCTGCGGATACAGCCACCCGAACAGTGTCTACGGGGTCGGTGCGGGACCCGACGGGGAATGGTTTTACAGCGCACCGAATGAGGGTATCGTGACCAAGCTCGGCGCGACGAACTGTTCGTCAGATTGGACCTACGACGCCGGCCAAGACGTGAACGACGTTGCTATTGATTCTGACGGTGATAGGGCGTATGTTGCCACATACGGCTATCAGACCGGTGATTTGGTCGCTCTTGACGACTCCGACGGATCGAAGCAGTGGTCGTACACGGGGCAGGGCAACGATGTGGAGAAGGTTTCGACCAGTCCGTCGGGAGATACTATCTACTCTGCATCACGCGACGGCACTATTGCCTCCGTTGATACGGGAGGTTCGGAGAATTGGAAAACTTCCAAAGCCGGTAGCCTGACTGCCGTTTCTGGTGGCGGCGATATATCTGCGAAATTTAAATTATCAGGCCAAGTTAACGACAGTAGCTCTAACGCCATTGAAGATGCATCAGTTGATGTCGTCGATGCTTCATCAGGAGATACTAAAGCAAGTACGACCACAGATTCCACCGGATACTATGAAGTCAGCGTCCTGTCAGGCACGTATGACGTAACTGCTTCAAAGTCATCCGATTCAAAAACAGAGACAGTCACAGTTTCATCTGCGACAACTCTCGACTTCTGTCTCGGGTGTGGCGGCAGTAGCGGCTACACCCAAGAGTTCCATCTGAACGACTACGCCGACACCTTCGACGACGCGACACTTTCCGTCTCGGAGGAAGTCAACGATGACGACCAGTCCGGGTACATCGCACCCAAGGACACTGAGGATTGGAACACAGTCGCCGAGACCTCGTTCAACCACAACGACAACGCCTTCGTCGACTCCCTCGAGGACGGTGCCCTCTACCGCCTGAAGGTCACGGACGCCGACTCGGAGTACACGGAAGTCGGTTGGGAGGCCGATCCCGACAGAGGCCCGTACAACATCACGGTCGGTGAGGCTGGAAGCAGTCCAACGCCGACCGAGAACGGGACGAACGACAGCGGCGGCGAACTCGAAGTAGTCGAATGCGGCCCGAACAACGAGAAGCTCTGCATCAAGTACCGCGGCGACGAAGTGGACCGAATCAACGCGAACGTCACGGACGGCGACGGCAACCCGGTCTACAAGATCAACCGCTCGTTCGACCGGAACAAGTCCTACATCCGGTGGGTCGTGAACAAGACGCTCGGAAACAACTCCACGGACCCCGGCGACTACGAGATCGACTTCAACGGGACGTACGGGAACGGCTCCTGGTGGAACGGCAGCGCCGGCGCCGGTGACGACGTCCAGGTCTACCCGAACGGCTCGACGGACACTGACGCCGGCGGGCTGTTCGGTGGCGGCGGCGGTGGCGGAGGCGGCGGGATCGTGCCGGCCGACAGCGGCGGCGGCGCCCCGGTGTGGCTGACGGCGATCCCGGCCGTGGCCGCCATCGGCTACGCTGTGTATCGGCAGCGGTCGGGCGGCTTGACGTAAGCAGCGGCGGCGTCTGCTCCGCGCCCGCTCGACGGGCGGCGCGGGCGCGTCTCGACGGGCGCGCGTACTCGAACGTTCTCGCAGCGATTTCTGCCAAGCTGGGACCCGTAGCGCGGGTGTTCGGCGATAAACCGCGACGTTCGTCGAGAACCGCGAGGGGGTGGTGGGGGGTGGGGGGTGTGGGGGGTACCCCACCCCCCGCATGCGGGTGGGGGGTGTAGGGGGCGGGGTGGATGGTCCTGGCGAGCTGGCCGTATTGCGCCCGCGAGTGACCGACCGCGGCCGCGCCCTCGTGCGGTCTATTTGAATCTATTACCCATACCTTTGGTTAGGTAGCCAAAGGATTTATTACCCACCACTCCCTTTGGTTAGGTGTACAATGGCTACCAGCCAAGCAACGTTCGGCGACATTGAGCCGGATACGGCCGACCGGAGCGAAAGCAATGCTGTCCCGCGGTGGCTCGAGAATCCCGCGACGATAGAAGCCGGCGCGAAGATTCTCGTCGACCGCAACGACCACCGGGAAGATCGCGCTTACACCGTGACGGAAACGCGGTCGAAGAGCCTCATCGCCGAACGGGACGGAAACGAGATCGAGCTGCGGAAGCGCCGCGGCGAGTGGGTCCACGGCCGTACGTCGTTCACCTCGACCGTGAAGCTCCTATCCACGCCCGAGAAGCCGCTCCTCCGGTGTGCGGAGTGTGGGGAAGCGCGCGATCCGGCCGACTTTGCGCGGCGCGACGGCCGGACCTACACCTGCGGGGAGTGTGTCGACCGATGACCACCCAGGGGACGCTGTCGCTCGAGCCGGCCGACGATCCCGAAAGCCCGTTCGCCGACGATGACGACGGAAGCGCCGACGAAGCCGGCGACACGCGAGAAGCGACCGATGCCGACCGGACCCTCGCCCGGTTCGGCGCCGGCGGCCAGCTATCCATCGGAGAGTTTTGAGCCATGTCGACGAAGAGCTACAGCCGGAGCGAACGCGGCGGCGGGACGGGTGAGACCGGGCGGCGGCGCGCCGCGATCCTCAATCAAATTTCGACCTGGTGGATGCAGGCCACCTGGAACGACCAAACGCGGGCGGATCGCGTCTTCGAGAAAATGCAGGAAGCGCCCGAGAAGTACATCACCCCGGAGCCGGGCGCCGATTATCAGGAAGAGGCGAAGCGGTGCTATGAGGCCATCAAGGACGAGTATGGCCTCCGGACCGACCGGGAGGCCGAACGGGAAGCGAAGGTGTGGGAAGAGCGGGAGGAGCGGTACATCGAACGGAAAAAGCGGGCGGGCGAGACCGAGACCGGCGCCGAACCGGAGCCGGAGCCCGAACCGGAGCCGGAGCCCGAACCGGAGCCGGAGCCGGTCGACGAGACCGACGAGACCGACGAGACAACGGACACGCCCGAACCGGCGGGCGCCAGCGACGAAGCGGTCCGTGAGGCGATAGAGCGGGCCGAACGGGAGGCCAGCGACGAGACCGAGACCGGCGCGGAGTCGAAGCCGGTCGGCGAGATGTCCACGCCGGAGCTGGTCGTCCGCGCGGTCGGTCGAGAAGCGGCGGCGGCCGGCCGTGAGATCGCCCGGGGATTCCGGACGGTCGGCCGCGCCGCCGCGTTTATCGCGGCAAATCCGGACGCTGCGAGCGGTGCGTAACCCGTCCCCCTGGTGGGGTTCGAGCGGGGTTCGATTCCCCAGCGGGAACTTGGGTGTCAACCCATGAATGAAAGCGAGCGAATGGCGACGACCGGCGAAGAGACCGTGACCATCGAACTACCGCGCGGCGACGCCCAAACCGTGCACGGAATGTTGATGGCCGAGGAGAACACCGCGGAGACGGCCGACGAGAAGGCCGCATACGCGCGGATTAAGGCGAGAGTCACGCATGCCCTGGAAACGGAGGGTGGTCGATGACGGAGTCAGAGCTTCCGGAGAACGAGACCGTCCTTCTCGTGACGAGCATAACGCGAGTGATGAACAGCCCCGAGGTGATCGAAGGCGAGACGTCGGGGACCGGCAAGACGATTTCCGCGCCGAAGTCGAAGCACAGCGACGGCTCGGTCCGATTAGACACCGAGACGATCCTCTCCGGCGACTCGGAATACAGAGACACGCGATCCTACGAGCTGTACACGCCGGCGAGACTCCAGAAGCGACAGCAAACGAACCACGCGCCCGGTCCGCAGGCCGGCGCGAACCACGTTTCGGAGCCGTCGGAGCTGCCGGAGCCGACCCACTGGCCGCGAGTCGATCAGCCCGACGATCTCCCCGAGGAGTGCCCCAACTGCGGGAGTGAAGCGGCGCCCTTCCAGGTCGACCGCGTGGCTTCGCCACGGTGTGAAGCCTGCGGGAACACACTCGAGGAAAGCGAGGAGAACGGCGACGAACCGGAGGATTCGGCGGAGACCGACGAGGTGGGCGAAGAGTCGACCGACCCGCTCGAGATGTCTACCTGGGACCGCGGCGACGTGTTCGCTATCGACGGCAAAGGCGAGGTGCTCCTCACCCGAATCCGCGGTCGGATGGCGACGACGGGGGCCGAAGCGGTCGACCGCGCCGGTACCGAGTACGTCGTCCGGACGCAGGACGTGATGGGGCCGACGCAGCTCCTTCTCGAAGACGCCGAGGAGTCGAGTGCGGTGGTCATGGTGGAAGAGACCGACAGCTACGGCGCCGAAGCGGTCGAATATGCTGGCGAGAATACCGACTGGCTTCGCCGCTGGATTCGACAGTCACGCGGCGACGGCGGCAGCAACGACGACCACGACGGAGGCGGTGGCGGAGGTAGTGACCGCCCCGACGATGCCGGCGGTGGACAGCCCGAGATTCGGGCCGACGGCGGCGGCCAGACCGCACTATCCGATTTCGAGCGGTAACGGCCGGTATCTTCTCCGAGAACGCAGGAGTCCCCTTCAAATGCAACACGTCAGACACGACACAATGCTTATCGGCTACGTAGCCAATGGGTTAGGTATGGCAAACGAGCGCCCGCGAGCGGAGAATGGGACCTGGGAGCCGGAGACGGAGCCCGAGGAGATACTCGACGTGATGCGACCCGTCGAGCCCTACGGGACGACCGAGATCGCCGAGTTGCTGGACCTCCCGCAGTCGACCGCGAACTACCGGCTGAACAAACTCGCAGACGAGGGCGTGATTCGGAAGAAGAAGCTCCACGGGCAGACGGTCGCGTGGTATCGCCCACCCGAGGGCTGGGGGGAATCGAAATGATTCGGTCGCTTCTGCGCGGTCTCGCCGGCGGTCTCGCGCCTCAGGGAGCGGGCGACCCCCAGGAGGCCGACCGGGAGACCGTCGCGGCGTACTGCGGCATCGAGCGGCCGGCCGCCGTCGACGACGAGCTGATCCCGCTCGAGGCGTACCGCCAGCAGGGCGGGAGTGTGACGTGCTCGCGGAGCGGCCGCGAGCCGTACCCGCCCGAGACCATCGTCGCCAACTACCCGCTCCCGAACGGCGGCCGTGAGGTGCTGTCAGACGCTGCGTATGCGGACCTGCTCGCCGACGAGCACGGCCTCACGGACGAGGAGGCGACCGCGCTGGCGTACGCTCGGGCCGGCTGGCCAACCAACGAGCTACACGCCGTCATGGGCGCGATGCGGCCCGGTGAGGTGCTGGCGTCGGCGCGCGAGGCGGTCCGCGACGAGGGCGGCGAGGAGTAGCTTTCAATCGGTACACTCGTCCCGAGATTTATACGGGCTGGCTGCGAGAAGTCGGCGAAATGTCGCAGTTCAGGGTCCTGGTGCTTCTGGTTGGAATCGTCGCTATCGCCGGCTGTGCTGGCGCCCCGCTGGGTGGGCAGTCGACGCAACCCGACAACGGCTCAGATTCTTCCGGCGGCGGTGACGGCGGAGGTTCGAGCACCTCCGGGCCAGTATCCGACGTGAGTCTCTCGACCGGCATCGACCAAATGCGCGGCGTTCTCCTCCGAGTCTCGGTGTCCGGCGAGATTGAGGAAGGAACCTTGCAGGTGGTGGTGAGCGACCCGTCGGACAACACGGTTGGAGAGGCCTTCATCGGAAAATCCGATCTGGTTGACGGGTCCGAGACCGTGACGGTGCAACTCGGGCAGTTCCCCGACGGCGGCGAGTATTCGGTGGTCATCCTCGAAACGTCGACCCAGGAGCAGGCGGTCGTCGCCGAGGCCTCCAAGTCGTTCGCCGCGCCGCAGCTCGCCGTCGAGTCCATAGAGATCGAGACCGAGCCCCAGGAGGCCTTCGACGGCTACCGCGTCACGAACGCGAAGGTAACGCTGTCGAATCCCGGCGGCTTCCCCCTGTATCCGGCGGGCATCGACATCGTGACCGAGGAGGGCGACGGGTTCATCCAGGTGGGTAGTGGGGCCACCATCCAGCCCGGCAACAGCAAGACCTTCAGCGAGAGTCAGCAGGCTGCCCTCCCGCCGATCTCCGAGGGGCAGAGTACCGTCGAGGTGGTCGTTCGGTATGACGGCCGCGTGGTCGCCGAAGGTTCGACGGCCGTGACCGTCGGCTGAAACTTTCGCTTTCCGAAACTGTGCAAGACGTCTTCCCGTCTGGCGGTTCGCATCAGTTTCACTTTCACCGAACTTCATAACTCCGGCTTTTACCACCCCGCCTCTCCGGGACAGATATGTCGTCTCGAATGGCAGCCGACGGCAGCAGTGTTGAGGACCGACCGCAGACCGTCACCATCGACTTCAGCGACGAAATCGACCGGATGCGGTACCGCTGTCCCAACGGGCACGCCTCGTTCACGCGGACGAACTCCCATATCTGGTGTCACGGGTGCGCCGACGCCGCCCAGCGCGGCCACGACGTCGAGCCCGAGCACTTCGAGATTCACGACGCTCGGACGGGAAAGGACATCCCCTGGAGCGCCGTCGAAATTATCGAGGAGTAGACCGATGCGGGGAGGGGTCAGCAATCGAAATCGACAGTCTCGACGACCTCGTGGCCGACGACGCGCCACTCGCAGGGCGTCCGCGCCTCCTCGAAGACGCGCCAGCGGCCATCGTCGAGCGGCTCCGCGCGGAGCCGGCAGTCGCCGTACCGTAGGGTCTTCGTCGTCCGGGGCATCGTCACAGCGTCGGCGGGTCCGGCGGGTTCTCGACGAGCGACGAGATGGGCGTCGGCTCCGTTGCCGAGTCGCCGCGGTCGAGATCGCCGCCGTGGGTGCGCCACTCGTGGCGTTTGTAGGCGCCGATGCTGGGGAACTCTCGGTCGCAGGCGAGGCAGCGAAGCGGCATCTAGTCGCTCCCCCGGTCGAGCGGCGCGAACGGCTCCGAAATCTCGATTTTTCGGTCCTCGATGGTTCGCTGGACAGTTCGCGGGGCGTCCTCGAAGGACTCCCAGCCCAGCTCGCGGGCGATACTATCTTTAGGGTCGGGTTCGTTTTCGGTCATGTCGTCCGTGAGACGACGGCTCGTCCCGGTGCAACGGGTCGGGCCGGCTCGTTTCTCCGCAAAACCGGTCCGGTGAGCCGTTCGTCCGTGGATAGAGTGTGTTCCGCAACGACCATAATACTTTTGCTATTGGTAAACGAATAGATGAACGAAGAGATGCCCCAAGGCAAGGAGACTGTATCCGACGATGAGATCGTCAACGCGATTGAGAGTCATGACGACCCGTTTGTAGTCGCGGCAGAGGTCGCAGAAAGGTTCGATCATACTCGCCAGTGGGCGCACGATAGATTGCAAAATCTTGCCGATGAGGGCCGAATACAGCGAAAAGCCGCCGGAAAACGTTCGGTGATATGGTGGGTCGATTAGCTATCTTGAATCGCGCAGCTTCTCTTTACCCTTGTGTGAGGGCCAATAAAATCTCGCGCGTCCGCCAGGATTTTTCGAGTGGAGTAACCCATCATCCTCCATCGTTTTCAGGCGATTATCTGCCCATTGTCGTGTCTTATCGAATTCGTCAGCCACCTCTCTCGCGGTAAAGCCCGGATCGGTATGCTCCTGCATGAAAGACAGGATTTCAACCGCCGCGATGTCCGGCTCCGGCCCTCGAGTCACACCCGTATTTTCTCTTAGTTGGTAATAATTCGGTTGGAAGGCCGACGATACTATACCATTTACCGAAAGCAAAGGTTAAGTAGGGTCGACATAATACACGAAGTGATGACTCTCACGGGCGGAGAGGCGCCGCGGAAAATCTCGTGCGCCGACCGGACCTGTGCTCCGGCCGACGCTGGTGGAGTCAGTGACGACCCATGAGAATCAACGACTCCGCACCCGGTAAAGATTCCGGGCACGGGCTGACGAATCGGTTTCAACCACAGACAACAACGCAGAGGAGGTTCCGATGAATGGGCCCGCGAGTCCCCGCTTGGCTCGTCGGCTACGGTGTGCTGGTCGGTGTCGGCTTCGCAGTCCTGCTCTGGCGAGTGTACACCGTCGCGCCGCCGCTGGAGTTCACCATCCTGGCGGCGTACGGCTACGTGTGGCTGGCGGTGTCTATCGCCACTCGAGTCGCTCAGTTCGTCGACGGCGAGGACGAACTGGCGCTGATGTTCATGAGGGGCCGGCTATGAGGCCTCGTCGATCTCCCGGTAGATGTCGACGAGTTGGACGAGTCCCATACACGCCGTTGCGAGAGCCCCGAACACGCCCCCATACACTGCTGACCCGTGGAGGAAGGCGGCGACTGCCAATAGCGCGTTATAGAGGCCGAGTGTTCCCACAATCGGGCGCCACGGCCAACGGCTCCAGGCCATGCTGTTACTCGCCTCCCCCCCGGAACGGTCCGGTCAGTTCGAGGTATATAAACAGCACTCCTGTCGTCACAATCAACCCGACTACTGCCCACTCATCGTTCGGGAATCCACCCCCGAATCTGACCCATCCGATTGCGAGTAACCCGGCGAGTGACGTGAGCACCTGTATCCAGCGTAGGGCTCTTCGCCCACTCATATCCAGCCCGTCTCCTGGGTGCAAGAAAAAGCATCGGTACGCTCGAACAGACCGGCGTGCAGGCCGGCCGACGCTCGTGGGAGTCTACCCCAACATGAGAGACGACCGCGCACCCGGTAAAGATTCCGGCCACGACCTCGAGGCACAGCACTCACAAGCAATCGCCACCGACGGCGGCCAGGACCTCCCGCGCTTGGAATACAACGACACCGACATTTCGACCGGCGATGTGGTGGTCGACCTCGCCAGCGGGAAGTCCCTCCAGGTCGTCGGCAAATCGACCCAGTCCGTGGGCGAGCACCGCGAAACCCGGTCGGACGCGACGGCCGAGATGTTCGGCGCCGACGCCGACGAACCCGTGTTCATGTGCGTCTACCTACCCAACGGCGAAAAGGTCAGCCCGCCGTCGAAGACCTACGCCTACCCGGAGAGTCGACTGCTCCGCTACCCCGTCGAAGACGCGACGGAGTACGCTGGCGACATCCAGACGTGGCTTCGCACCGCGTTCCTCGACGAGCTGGCCGATGGCGTTGCCCGGAGTGGGAATGATTCGATGGCCGCCGAACTCGTCGCGCTCGTCGGCGACGTCTACGACGAGGAGATCGCGGCGACCTTCGAGGAGATGATCCGCTCGAAAGGCGGCGAGATGTTCGACCTGGAGGTGGCCGACCGATGAGCGATTCGGTGCTCCCCTGGCGCGGTTCGTGCGATACAGAAGACGCCCGGGAGTCGGTCATCAATAAACAGATCGTCGAACTATACAGGGACGGCTCATCCTGGGAGGACATCGCCGACGACTTCGACATCACGCGACAGGAGGCGGTAGAACGGTACCGGACAGAAGCCTGGGACCACTGGACGACCGGCTGGACGCGGTTTGCCAGCGGCGGGTCGGCGCACATCGAGAGCGGTGTCCTCCAGGCGCCCATCGACGCGGATGCCCAGATCACCATCGAAGAGATCCGAGACGAGATCCCGCTGCTGGTCCGTGTCGACGCTGGGGATGCCGCTGCAACCACGCACGCGTATCTGACGGCCGATGGCGCCCGCGAACTCGCTCGGACGCTCGAGGAGTGTGCGGACATTCTCGAATCCAACCAGGAACGGGAGGCAGAGAAATGAGCCGGAGTGCATCACGGACCGCCGATGCCCTGAACCGCTCGGCGAAACGTTTCATGCGAGCCCACCCGAACCAGGCGCTTCGGCTCCCGGACGCCGGAGAGACCTGGGTCGCCCGCGACCACGGTCTCGGTGAGGCCCCGCTCCAAGAGTTCCGAGAGCGGGACATCATCTACGTCGTCGGCCGGACGCGGGCCGGCGGGGATGCGCGGTCCGCGGTCAATGAGTGGCAGACGAACCCCCGTGCGGCTGCCTGGATCGAGAGCCACATTGAGGGATTCACCCGGACGCCCTGTGGCTGTTCGGCGGGCGTGCGTACCGTCAAGCGCGGCTCGCTGTTTACCTGCACCGCGGACGACTGCGACGCCCGCTTTTCTCGGCTCGTCGCCGAGGCCGTCGTCCAGAATCGCGGGCCCGTGATGGGCCAGGGGGCGCGAGGGCCATGAGCACGGACATCGTCTCCCAGGCCGACCCCCGCGAGGAGCGCACCACCATCCGCGTCTCGACGCGGACGGCCGCTAAGCTCACCGACGAGTTCTACACCACCAGCGAGGGCCTCCGGGCGGCGATGCGGTACTGTATCGCGGAGGCTCCGCTGTCAGAATGGCCGGTCCCCGAGCAGCCGGTCGGCGCCGACATCCGGGCCGACTCGACGCGACGCGTCACAGTGCGCGTCGACCAGGAGCGGCTTGAGCGGCTGGAGGCCGTGGTCGATCGCCACAACGTTCCCTCGCCCTCGAGGGCGGTTCGGGATGCACTCCGAGAGATGCTGGCAGGTGATCTGCGATGAGCGAGGAGATCGGTCAATCCACGGACGATACCTACCGAATCCCGTTCGACTACACCACGGCAATAAAGGTGCGGCTCTCCGGGCTCAAACGAGGGAGCACCGGGACCGGACGCGCCCGAGATACGGTGAACCACCTATTCGTAAAAGAGGCGTTCACGGAGGGTAGACTGTCCCGAGAGGCCGATACCTACCTGTGCGACCCGAACGCCACGCCTCACTTCCCGTCGGAAGACGGGGAGCACGACGAACCGCGAGAGGTGACGTGTAAATCCTGTCTCGACCTGATGGAACGGTGGTCTGTAGACGCGGAAATAGACCGATCCGAAACAGGGGGTGGACGCCGGTGAGCGCCGAAGCGCGGTGCGCTATCACTGTCGGCCGCGACCGGACGTACCTCCGAACTGAACCCAGGGCCGGCCGCGATCCGCTCCGGGTCGTCACCGAAGACGGTTCGGCGACGATCTTCGACACCGAAGCTGGCTGTTGGCTCTCGGTTGACGAAACCGCCCTGCGAGACCTCCGGGAGGTGCGGTGAGATGTCGGCCGCAAGTGACGACATGACCGCCGACCCGTGGGACCGCGTTCGACGACTCGGCGGGTCGCTCGAAGTGATAGCCGAGAACCGCGACGAAGAGCGGCTGACCGAGGCGCGTCGGCTGCTGGACAGCCTCGAACAGCGGCTCACGGAGGGGAGCGATGGCCGTGAGTAGCGACGACCGTCGCGGAGACGCTCGGGAGTTGTCCGTCCGGAATGCTTTGGAGCGGTTCATGCGCAAGCGACAGACCGATGCGACCGACCGGACGCTCCGGAGTTACCGCTCGCGTCTCACGCCGTTCGTGGAGTACTGCGAGGACGTCGGTATCGAGACTGTCGGTGAACTTCGCGCCTACGACATCGACGAGTACGACTTACAGTTGCGGTCCCGCGACCTGGCGGCGACGACAATCAAGGGCCACCTATCGACGATTCGCGTCTTCGTGCAGTATCTCGAGGAGATCGACGCCGTCGAGGAGGGCCTGTCGGACGCGATTTCGCCGCCGTCGCTGGATGCCGAGACCGAATCCAGCGACGAACGGCTGGCGGCCACCGACGCCCAGCGCGCGCTGTCGTTCTTCCGGGACTCTCGGGAGTTCTTCGGCGTTGGGATGCACGCCTTCCTCGAGCTGGCGTGGCACACGGGCGCTCGCATGGGATCACTCCGGGCGCTCGATTTGGAGGACTACGACTCGGACAGTGGCGTCGTTCACTTCAGACACCAACCGTCGACGGGGACGCCGCTGAAGAACAAAGCCGGCGGCGAGCGGTTGGTCGGTATCCCAGCGGCCGCCTGCGAGGCGATAGACACCTACATCGCCCGTGAACGCTCCGACAAGCGCGACGAGAACGGGCGACAGCCGCTCTTTGCCGGGAGGCAAGGCCGGCAATCCTTCTCGACTCTCCGAGCCTGGAGCTACCAGGCAACCCAGCCGTGTCTCTGGACCGAGTGTCCCCACGGCCGTCGCCGACCGAGTTGTGAGTGGACGGAGCGTAGTCACGCCAGCAAGTGCCCGTCCTCCCGGAGTCCGCACGCGATTCGGACCGGGAGCATCACCTGGCAACTGAACCAGGGTCTCGACATCGAAACCGTCGCCACGCGGGTAAACGCCGCACCGTCGACGATCCGACGGTACTACGACGCCGCTGACCAGGGCGAGGAGTTCGAAGAGCGGCGGCAGAACGTCGCGGAGACACTCGACCTATCAGAAACACAGGAGGACGACAACGATGACTAACGCTACACGCACGCTTCGTAGAATCGCAGGACGGCAGTATCCAACCCCGAGTTGCTGGATTCCCTCCGTCCCCATACTCACCTTAAGGAAACTGACGAAGCACTGATATGTGAATGCTGCGGCGAGACCATCACCGCGCTCCCGCAGAAGTGCATGGCCCTCGACAGCGGGTGGTGTCGCCCACGAGGCGGTACTGCCCCGAGTGCGGCGGCCGCATGGCCACCGAAACCTCCGACGGTATCCCTCGCCGCGTCTGCGAGGACGACCCGTCCGGCGTCTCGGAGGTGGATCGAGGCCCATGACCGACGCTTTTCGTGTCATCTCGGTCAACCTCGCCGTCGACACGACCACGACTCGAGTCTGGAGGGTGACCCGCGGGTGTCCGTCAACGACTCCCGGTTGAACGGCGACCGCACCGCCGCGCACCGCAACCGTCGTGGCGGCTACGTCCCCGAGCCGCACCGTCGACCCTGTCGGCGGTCCGGGTGTTTTCGAACGCTGAAACTACTCATGGGTCTTTATTCTTTTGGCCGTCCCGTGTTCGGACGCGCATGGGAGTACCCACCGATCGGTCCAGGGCTGCTGCCCGCGGCATCTCGCCAGTCATTGGCGTCGTGCTGCTGGCGTCGATAACCGTCGTGCTGGCCGCTCTGGTCGCGACGATGGCGATCGGCTTCCAGGGGAAGCTCCAGGACCCGGCCCCGAACGGCGGGTTCGATCAGGACTACCAGCCGAGCGGCGCGGACAACACCGACGACCGACCCTACGTCGAGATCACTCACCAGGTCGGCAGGGTGGTCGACGCCGAGAACATCGTGATCAAGGACGAATCCGGGAACACGATCACGTGGAACGACGTCTGGACGGGCGGGCCACAAGTGCGAGCCGGCGAGTACGTCCACCTCGACGGGTTCGCCAGCGACGGCGTGCTCGACCCGATCTGTGAGGAGGGCGACACCTACTGGATCATCCTCAAGAACGACGAGGGCGAGACGCTCATGGTGAACGAGTGGACGGCCCCGACCGACCCCGACCTCCCGCCGGGGTCGGACTCCGACGACGACGGCGACGGCATCCCGAACTGGTGTTGACGACGCCACGCACGCCGAACGCCGGACCAGCCGCCACCAGGTACACTGCCGAAACTGGCCGCCAGCGGCGTCATCACCTACCGCGACACCCCGGCGACATCGAACTCGCCGACGCCGATCCGCGCGCGCCCTTTCCGTCGGCAGCCCGCCGGGCCGACCGGGCTGACCGCCCATTCGACCAGTCACGCCTCCCTCGCCCGGACTCGGACCCACACCGAGGGCGGGCCAGCCCGCCGAGGACCGCCCGACCGGGCCCCCGAACTGGCCCGCGACACACCTACTGCCCGACGGAAAGCCCCGGACGGTCCTAGGCGTATATGTCGCTGCAACGTATTGTCCGACGTATGCGTCCCCGACGTGACCACCCTCCAACCCGAATCGAACGCCGAGAACCGAGGCGACCCGGTGACCGCGTGCGCTCTCCGACGGAGCGTGGGTGACCGTGCGTCGACGGGCGATACTGGCGGCGGTCGGTGCGGTCGCCGCCGCCGGCTGTGGCTGGAGCCAGGACCCGGGAGGAGATTCTGCCGGAGGCGACGAGGAGACCCCACGGCCGACGCTCGCCGAAAGCGGGGGCGGCGACGGACCGATCGAGGTCGACGCCGGGCGACTGCTGTTGACCATCGAGGACCTCGATGCCGGGGCCTGGCGGGAGACGGACGTCCAGACGACGAAGACCTGTAACACCTTCCGACGGGGTAACGAGGACTACTCGTTCGTCATCGAGTCCTGTGCGGAGGTGTTCGAGGACGAGGCGGCCGCAAGCGAGGAGTTCGACGCGGCCGTGGACAGGGCCCCGAAGTTGCTCGGGGAGCGGGCCGACCGGGAGCCGGAGATCGGCGGAAAGACGGCAGTCTTCACGAACGACGGCGGCTTCCCGCGCAGCGACGGGCCGACGATACGGCTACTGTTCCGGGACACGAACGCGACCGGCCGTATCGACTTCACCGAGGAGATACGCAGCGACACCGCCGAGATACCCCAGTACGGCATCGCCGACGTCTCCGTGTGGGGCGCCCGGATGCACGACCGCTGGCGGGGGTGACGCTCACTCCAGGCCCGCCCCGCTGCCGGCGTCCGCCAGCGGCTCGCCGGGCTCGTCGGGGTCGTACCGGTGGCAGGCGACGGTTCGTCCGTCGCTCTCGACGGTCCGGTCCGGCGAATGTCGCTCGCAGACCGTTTCCGTGGCCGCCTCCAGACGGGTTCGGGCACGCTCGAGGTCGTCGTTCGCTATCGCCTCGGCCGCGTCGGCGACGGCCGCCTCGACGGCCTCGTCGCCGAGCGGGTCCCCGAGGTCGAACCGCTCGCGGATGCTCTCGGGGGACGTGACCTCGCCGCCCGCCGACGATAGCGACGAGCGGAGCGTCGCGGCGTCGTCCCACTCGTCGTCCAGGTGGAAGCGGAACCCGACGACGTCGAGCCACCGCTCTCGCGGCAACTCGACGGACTCCGGCGGGACGATGGCCGGACACCGCGGATGGAACCGGCAGCCGGACGGCACGTCGGCGGCGTCCGGGAGTTCCTCGGAGGGAGTCTCGATCGCCGTCGATGTCTCGGCGGGGTCCAGCGACGGGACCGACGAGACGAGCATCCGGGTGTAGGGGTGTTTCGGGTCCTCGACGACCTCGGCGGCGGTCCCGGTCTCGACGAGCGACCCGAGGTACATGACACCGATCCGGTCACAGAACCGCCGGATCAGGCCGATATCGTGGCTGATGAGCAGGACCGAGAGGTCGAACTCCCGCTGGAGGTCGCCAAGGAGCGCGAGCACGTCCGTCTTCGTCCGGCCGTCGAGCGCGCTCACCGGCTCGTCGGCGACGATGAGGTCCGGGTTGAGGACCAGCGCCCGCGCGATGGCGATACGCTGTTTCTCGCCGCCGGAGAACTCGTGGGGGTAGTCGTCGGCGTCGGACGCCGAGAGGCCGACCCGCTCGAGGGTGTCCTCGACGACGCGCCGTCGTCGCTCTGGGTCGTCGATGCCGTGTACCTCCAGCGGCTCCGCGACGGCCTCGCCGACGGTCCGCCGGGGATTGAACGCCGAGTCGGGGTCCTGGAGGACCAGCTGGACACGGCGGCGGAACGACCGCAACTCGGCGCCGTCGTACTCCAAGACATCCTCGCCGTCGAAGCGGACCTCGCCGCCGGTCGGCTCCTCCAGGCGGAGCAGCGAGAGGGCCGTCGTCGACTTCCCACAGCCGGACTCGCCGACCAGCCCGAACGTCTCACCGTGCCCGACCTCGAAGCTGACGCCGTCGACGGCACGCACCCGGCCCGTCTCCCTGCGGAACAGCCCCTCGGTGATGGGGAAGTGTTTCTCGAGGTCCCGCACCTCCAGCAGCGGGTCCTCACTCATGAGATGCACCTCCCGGGCCGTCACCGAACCGCGGCGCCTCGGCCATAACCGTCGCGGGGTCACGGTCGGGACCGTGGAAGACGCAGGCGGCCTCGTGGTCGGTCGCGCCGCCGACGGCGTGGAACGCCGGCTTCTGGCCAGCACAGGCGTCGACGGCGTGGGGACACTCGTTGCGGAACGGACAGCCGTCGGGTGCCGGTCCGTCCGCCGCGTCGTCGCTGCGCTCGCCGTCGCCGGTGAAACTCCGCAGCAGCGCCTGGGTGTAGGGGTGGCCCGGCGACCCGAAGACGCTCGAAAGCGGCCCGCGCTCGACGACCCGGCCGTCGTACAGGACGACGACCCGATCGGCCAGCGCCGAGACCACCCGGAGGTCGTGGGTGACGAGCAGGAGCGAGAGGTCCCGCTCGGCCTGGATGCGCTCCAGGAGGTCGATGATGCGGGCCTGGATGGTAACGTCCACGGCGGAGGTTGGCTCGTCGGCGATCAAGAGATCCGGTGCCGCGGCGAGGCCGATGGCGATGGCGGCCCGCTGGCACATCCCGTCGGAGAACTCGTGTGGGTACTGGTCGACCCGCTGTTCGGGGCGGGAGATGCCGACCGTGCGCAGCAGCTCGACGGCGCGCTCGCGGCCCTCGGTCCCGTCCACGGTGTCGTGGAACGACATCGCCTCGACGATCTGTTCGCCGACCGTGTAGACGGGGTCGAGGGCGCTCTGTGCGTTCTGGAACACGTAGCCGATGCGGTCCCCCCGGACGGACCGCATCGTCGACTCCCCCGCAGCGAGGAGATCCCGCTCGTCGAACGCGACGCGACCGGAGATGTCGGCGTCCGGATGACCCACCAGTCCGGTGATCGAGTCACAGGTCAGCGTCTTGCCGCTGCCGCTTTCGCCGACGAGACAGACAGTCTCGCCGCGTTCGACGGTGAAGTCGACGCCGTCGACGGCCCTGACGAGACCGTCGGCCGTCGGGAGGTGGGTCTGGAGGTCCTCGACGGTCAGGAGGGCGTCGCTCATGGGCCACCCCGCGGGTCGAGGACGTCCCTGAGGCCGTCGCCCGCGACCTTGAGCGCGACGACGGTCACGCCGATCATGACGCCGGGGAAGGCGGACGTCCACCACTGCCGGAGCATGACGGGGCCGACGCCCTGGGCGATGGTCATCCCCCACGACTGGTAGGAGGCCAGGAAGCCGAGGAACGCCAGCCCCGCCTCGGAGAGCACCAGGATGGCGACGAGGTGGAACGTCGCCGGGACGACCGTGTTGGTGACGTTCGGGAGGAGGTGCCGCCGGAGGATGCGCCGGTCCTCGAGGCCGACTGCCTCCGCCGAGCGGACGTACCCCTCCTCGCGGCGCTGGAGCGTCTCGCTGCGGACGATGCGGGCGATTCCGCCCCACGAGAGCAGCCCGAAGGCGACCAGAAGCATGGCCATCGAGTTGAGGATGAACATGTAGGCGACCATGTAGATGAGTATCGCGGGAACGCTCAACTGGACGTCGACGTAGCCCATGAGGAAGTCGTCGATTCGGCCGCCGTAGTAGCCGGCCGCCATGCCGACGACCGTCGCCAGCGGGACGATCAGCCCGAGCGTCACGACCGCCAGGTAGGCGAACGGCCGGGACCCGACCACGAGCAGGTCGACCATGTCGTAGCCGAAGGTGTCGGTACCGAGGGGATGTTCCCAGGTGGCCCGCTCGCCGAAGCCGACCGGCGGCAGATCGGACGGGGTCGTCCCCTCCCCGGGGAACCACACCCTTGGCTGGAACCCCTCGATGGTCGCCCACAGCGAGACCGCGAGCAGCGCGACGAGGAAGGCCAGACTCAGGACCGTCGGAATCCGGGTCCGGAGTCGGCTGAACACCCGCGTTCGCGTGTCGCCGTCGACCACGAGCGGGACGACGCCGTAGGCGACGACGATGGCGGCCGCCGGGAGGAGCAGCCAGTCCTCGTTGCCGATGTTCCAGCCACGAACCAGGATGGTTCGGCGCTGGGTCTCGAAGTAGACGTACGTGGCCAGCGCGACGAGGAGTCCGACCAGGAGGGCGATACGCTCCGCCGACAGCAGGGAACCCGAGTCGTCGACCTCCTCCCAGTCGATTCGCTCGAAGGCCGCCTCGCGGTCCGGACCGGCAGAGCGACTGGTGGAGGGCTCGTTCTCTGCGGAGTCGTTCATCGGGGACCTCGAACGACTAGCCAGCCCGTCTTGTCGAGAATTAAACGTTATGGTAATTTACACTGCTCGACGAGTGGATGCAACGCTGGGGCGACGCCCGGCGGCCCCGGCGGAAGTTTGAAATGGCGTCAGCGGGACGATGACGGCGTATGCCCTCCACCGTCACCCTCCAGAGGAGTGAGTCCGGATGAGTGTCGGCCGACTCCTCCTGAAGCGGGCCCTCCTCGGTCTCGCGACCGTCTGGGCGACCGTCTCGGGGGTATTCCTCCTGTTCGTCGGCACCGAGGACTGGTATCTGAGCGCCAAACTGGCCAGTGCGAACCGGAACCCGGACACGACTCGAGCGGAGATCGAACAGCAGCGCCAGGCGTACCTCGCCGAGCGGGGACTCGACGGCGACCTCTGGGAGGTCTACCTCGAGTGGATGGCACGAACGTTCACGTTCCAGTGGGGCAACTCCTTCGAGTACGGCCGGTCGGCACTCGAGATGGTGCTGCAGGGCGTCGCCCGGACCGCGGCCTACGTCGTGCCGGCCGTCCTGCTGGCCGTGCTCGTCGGCCTGGCCATCGGCGTCGTGACGGGGATGAACAGCCGCTCGCGGGGCGAGACCGGCCTGCGCGGGCTCGTCTACGTCGGGCTGGGCGTGCCGAACTTCTGGATCGGGGCGTTACTGCTCACCCTGGCGTCCGGAGCGGCCTTCATCTACACGCCCATCTACGCGTTCGGGCCCGGGGCGGGGATGCCGGAGATCGCCGTCGCCGAGTGGACGTTCCTCTACTCGTACGTGGTGCCCGTGCTGTTGCTCGCGACGACGCTCGTCGCGGCGGTCGTCAGCTACGCCCGGGCGTACTCGATGCAGTACTACGCCGACGACCTGACGAAACTCGTCAGGGCGAAGGGCGGCAGCCGCACGGACGTCGCCCGCCATGTGGTCCGCAACGCGGCGGTGCCGCTGGTCTCGCTGCTTTTCACCGAGACGCTCGCGCTCATCGCGCTGTCGGTGTTCGTCATCGAGGCCACCTTCGCTATCGACGGTATCGGGTCGCTGTACTACAACTCCATCTGGACCCAGGACCTCCCCATCCTGCTCGGCGGCGCCATGACGTTCGTCGCCCTGAGCGTCCTCAGCAACGTCTGTCAGGACCTGCTCCACGCCGTCCTGGACCCCCGGGTCGACACCGCCTCGCTGTAGGGCAGCGGGCGCTCCCGCCCCGGCGGTCCACTCACACCGACCCCTCATACCCACTCGGCGACGCGCCGAGAGCGTCACCGCGAGGAGGATACCGAGGAGGAACACGACGCCGTACAGCGCGACCAGTTCCAGCGTCGACGGGGCCGCCCCCCCACTGGATGCTCCAGTCGCCAGGGCCGCCGTCGGCCAGGTAGCCGTAGGTGGCGGGCCCGACGGGTGTTCGCGTGACGAGGAACCACGCCAGGTCGGCGGCGACGACGACGGCTGCCGTGCCCGCTATCCGGTCGCATCCAGGTCAGGTACGCCCCGGAGTCGTCGTCCTCGAGGCGCGGAGGACGGCCTCCGGGGGCGAAGGTCGCCGACCTGAAGACGAACCGCCAGGCGAGACGGCCGGCCCGTGCGTTGGTCGCCGAGTACGCGAAAACGAGGGCCACCAGCAGCCCGCCCGTCTCGATGGCGTCGAGGTCGGCCTCGAGGACATCGGCCGGTCGGTCGACGTCCCGGAAGAGGTAGTACGTGCTCGCCGCCGCTCCCGCGCCGAGGAGGAACGCGTAGAAGGTCACCTCGAGTATCAGGTCGGTGAGTTCCGAGACCGTCGGGAGGAGCGCCGCAACGGGGATTCCCACGCTACCGAGTATCGCCAGCCGGCGCGTCCAGGCGGCGGCGGTGGCGAAGTCGTCGCCCGTCCACCGCTCCAGGAACCGGCCCGCCTCCCGTCTAGCGGCCGCCTCGTCGAATTCCTCGCCCGTGAAGACGTCGCCGAGTTGGAACTCCCCCGAAGCCATCCCTGTCGTGGGATCCTCGCAGCGCTGCCATGCAACTCTTTGGGACGCCACCGCCCGGCGGGAGGCGGCCGCGATCACCCCGACCCGTCGGCCGGCGGAGCCGAGACGGCTCCGCGAAGCCGGTCGACGGCCGTCGGGTCGTCGGGCGACGGGAGTCTGACCGGGTCGGCGCCGGCGACGGTCACCTCGAGCACCGTCCGGCGCTCGCGGACGTAGCCGACGGCCCGGAACCCCGCCCACACCAGCGCGAGTAGACCGGCGACGAGGAACGCCTCGTCGACGTACTGCAGCAGACCGACCAGGGCGTTCACGGCCGCGAACAGGTCGTCGAACCCCGTCCCCGGCGGTACGTCGACGGGCGCGAGGAACCCCGAAAGCGGTGCGAACCGCCACGCCGCGAGCAGGAACGCGCCCAGACCCGCCCAGAGGAGAGCCGACAGGACCAGTCCCCGATCGCTCAGCGTCCGCTCGCGGATCGCACCGACGTTGGTCCGGTCGACGGCCCTGACCGCCGGGGTTCCGGTCTCGCGTGCGACCAGTAGCCGGCGGTCGGTCACGCCGACCGTCGCCGACCCGACGCGGAACTCGTCGGTCAGGCGTTCACCGTCCCGGAGGTGTCCGGCGAAGGGGCCGTGCTCGTCGCCGGGCGCGTGCGACATCGATGCTCACCATCGCTCGCCGATGTAGGAAATAGCCGTCGGTCCGGCGCCCGCCGTCGTCAGGCGTCCCGGCGTTCCCGGACGACGACCGTGCCGTCCTCGGCCGTGACCACGAGCGTGGCCTCGCCGGTCTCCAAGCGGAGCCGTTCCGTCGAGACGCGGCCCTCCGGACCCCCCTCGGAGCGCAACACCCCGACCAGTTGGTCGAGGCTGCCGTCCGTCGCGGTGACTTCCTCCGTCGAGATGGCGGCCCTGGAAGCGGTTCCGCCGTCCGTGTCGGTCCCGGCGTCGTCCCCGAGGCCCGTACCCGCGAGTCCGAGGACGTTGCCGCAGTCCTCGCACTCGAAGACCGGTGCGCCGGCGTCGTCGCTGCGGATCGGTGCGCCGCCACACCTGTCACAATTGCCGGGCGAGTTCGGTGTCCCCTCGTCCGTCGGCATCGTCGATGCCGGCGATTGTATCTCGGGAGGCAAATACCTGTCCGGGACGACCGGCCCCGAGCGGCGGCCCACCACAGCGCACTTGCCTTCCCCCGCCCACGGGTGGGGTATGCAGGTCACCTTCCTCGGCACCGGGTCGGCGATGCCGACCGGCGAGCGCTACCAGACCGGGCTCCTCCTCGAGGACCCCGACGGCGACGCCGACCCGCTACTCGTCGACTGCGGCAGCGGCGCCCTCCACGGTCTCGCGGCGACCGACGTCGGCTACGAGGGCATCGGCAGCGTCCTCCTGACGCACCACCACCTCGACCACGTCTCCGACCTCATGCCGCTTCTGAAGGCGCGGTGGCTGGCCGGCGAAACGGAACTCGAAATCGTGGGACCCACGGGGACCGAGTCGCTAGTCGAGGACCTGCTCGCGGTCCACGACTACATGGAGGGCCGTTTCGAACTCTCCTTCCGGGAGGTCGAACCGGACACGTTCTCGGTCGCGGGCTACGACGTCGAGGCCGTCGAGACGGTCCACTCGATGTACTGTCTGGCCTACCGCTTCGAGACCGACGACGCCGTGTTCACTTTCTCCGGCGACTCGGAGGCGACCGAGGCCGTCGCCGACCTGGCCGACGGGTCGGTGCTCTTGGCGCACGACTGCTCGTTCCCCGACGGCATCGACGTCGACAACCACCCGACGCCCGCACAACTGGGCGAGGTGCTCGCGGGCCGGGACGTCGGCCGCGTCTACCTGACGCACCTCTACCCGCACACCGACGGCGAACACGAGGCGATGGTCGAGTCCGTCCGAGAGGGGTTCGACGGCGACGTGCGGGTCGCACGCGACGGCCTGACGGTCGACGTCTCCGAGCGGGAGTAGCCCGGACCACTCTGCGGCCACCTACTCGAGCCGGTACCGCAACAGCGCCGCGATGCCGCCGAGGTTGCCGAGTTGCTGGCCCGGGTCGAACTCGTGGGAGAAGACGGTTACGTCGCCGCCCTGCTGTTCGACCGACTCGACGACGTCGTTGACGTCGAGGTCCCAGTCGCCCTCGCCGGCGCGTTCGGCCCGGAGCCGCTCGTCGAGGACCAGGAGCGTCTCGACGGCGCCGTAGTCGGCGGCCTTGGCCACCTCCTCGATTCCGTAGGCGACCTTCGCGCCCTCGCCAATGCGCTCCATCAACTCGTCGATCAGTTCGGCCTCCTTTGCGATGCGGGTCTCGGTCTGGACCTGCTCGACGGCGCCGCGCTTCAGCACCTCGTGGACGCCGCGGTCGCCGACGCTCGCGGTGTCGACGGTCCGTATCCGCTCGGCGACGGCCGGCGCCTCGCTCTCGACGTACTCAAGGGCGTCGCCCTTCGTGAAGCCGGGACCGGCCAGGATGATGGCCTCGACGTCGAGCCGCTTCAGGATGGCTGTCAGCTCCTCGAACAGTTCCTCCCGGGAGCGGGCGTACTCGCCCTTGCCCGTCGTCCCGGTGATGGAGGCCCGTTCCTCGACGCCGTACTGGGCGACGGTGTGGACGTGGGCGGCGCCCTCCTCGACGGTGGCGACGGCGACGTCGGGCTGTTCGGCCGCCTCGACGGCCTCTTCGAGCCGTTCGAGCTGGTCGACTTGCCACACCTTCTCGATCTCGAGTTCGTCGTGCTCCTCGACGTTGAGCGTGTGGTGGAAGCCGAGCTGGTCCTCCCGGGAGCAGTCGACGATTTCGCCGCCGACCCGCAGTCGGTTGGAGAACTTGGCGAACTCGACGTCGGTCACCGAGAGGCGGACCCACATCGGCTCGCGCTGGCCGCCGGTGTCGCGGGTCTTGTCGTCGTCGCGCTGGATACGTCGGGTCGTGTCGCCGGCGACCGAATCGCCCGGCTCCAGAACGTAGGTGAGGTGCCACAGGTCGTCGAGGCTCTCGGGGACGACCGTGATCCGCTCGCGGCCGCCCTCGGCGTCCTCGCGGTGGGCAATGCGCATGTCGGTGCTGGGGCGGGCGGCCCTAAGTGCGCTCCCCTTCGCTACCGGCGCTCGTCCAGGGGGTCCTCGCCGGTCCGGGGGCGAGCGGGCGTGAAGCTATCCCCGGGCGTCGGTTCCGCCCGGTCGCTCCCGCCAGGGTCCGGGACGACCGGGTCGAGACCCAGGGCGGCGCCGACGCCCTGCCCGTAGCAGTACCGGACGCCGACCGCGACGACGAAGTGCAGGAAGAACCCGACGAGGACGACCCGGAAGGCGTACGCGAAGGGGAAAACGAGGCCCTGCAGCAGCAGCGAGACGGCCCAGGCGACGGCGTAGTCCTCGGTGAGTGCGCCGGCGACGACCCGCCGGACATCGAAGGCCGCCCGGACCCGGTCGGCGTGGGCGAACCTGGCGACGGCGACCGGCGTCGCGTACAGCGCGCCGAGCAGGTACATCGCCGCCACGAGCGCGAGAAAGTCCGTGAACGAGAGGGCAGCCTCCGCGAGCGCGGTCGGTAGCCCCAGGTCGGCGTACACCGTTTCGAGGTCGGCGTCGACGGCGCGGGCGTAGACCAGCGGCCCGATGACGACGGCGCCCGGCAGCAGGTAACACGCCGAGACGACAAGCGACAGCAGGCCGTCCCGAAACAGCCGCCGGGGGTCGTCGAGGGCCGGCGGCGTCGGCCGGTCGCGGCCGATTGCCGTCCGGACGACCCTCACGTAGTACCCCCGGAGGAACAGCCAGGGGACGACACCGAGAACCGCCAGATAGCGCAGCGACCCCTCCAGAAGCGCCGTCGCGCCGAAGAGCGAAGCGACGAAGACGACGCCGCCCCCGAGCAGGACGCTCCGGGGGCCGTTCGGCTTCCGCGTCGGGTACGACAGCGCCTCGCGGAACATACCCGTTCGACGGCCCGGCGGCGCTTATAAGCCCTGGATTACACGGCAGCGGGGCCGTCGCCGGCGGCCGTGTCAGTCCGGCCGGACTCCCGGTCGCCCATCGTTCACTCGTCGACCATCCGGCTGCCGCCCGCCGGACAGAACTCCTGAATCCGGTCGGGGCTTGCGACCTTGCGGACGAAGCTCGTGTCCTCGAAGCGCTCCCGGAAGGTCCGGTAGACCCGCTTTGCGATGTCGTTCTGTGCGAACTGGCCCGGTTCGAGACGGACCGACGTCTCCGCCCGGGGTTCGACGGCCGAGGGGGGTCCGCCGACGACCCGGGTGTCGGGTTCGCACTTGATGCCGACGGCGACGCCGACCGGCGTGTCGCGGTAGTACTCGCGGTCGCCGCGAATCACGAAACTGCCCTTCTCGATGTACTCGCCGCTCTCGGGCGTCTTCGAGACCTGCTCGGGGTCGACCTCGTAGACGTCGCCCTCGAACTTGCCGTCCTTCCAGACCGACGAGTACGAGACGGCGAACTGCGCGGCCTGCTCGCGGCTCGAGTCGGGGATGTCGACCTCGCGGGCGGCCTCGTCGGGGTCGGTCGCCTTCAGGACCGTCACCGGCGCGCCGTGGGCCTGCGCGTGGAAGAAGCGGTCCGAGGGTTCCATGTACTTCTTGACGAGTTCCTCGTTCTGGTCGGCGTTGCGGCCGCCCAGCACGAGGAAGCCGTCGGACGTGTGGAACCACCGGAACCGCTCGTACCACTTCTCGTCGTACCGGGCCGGAACCGACCCCATCGCCAGCCAGTCCCGCTCCGGGCCGTCGCCGTCCTCGTCGTCGTCGGCCGCCTCGTCGGCCTCCTCCCACTCCTCGCGCCGCCGCTTCGCGTCCTCGAGGTCCTCGCGGGTGTCCTCGATGGCCGCCTGAGCGCCCTCCTTCTTCTCGCGGATGCGCTTGGCCTCGGTGTAGAGGCGGTCGGCGTTCTTCTCGACGCCCATCGTCGGGTCCACCTCGACGGTCGTGCCGTCGAGGTCGATGGTGACCGTCCCCTCGGCCTCGTCGACGCCGACGACGGCCGCCGCCTCCGGGATGCCCTGCTCTGCGCCCTCCGCGAACGTCGCCTCGATATCCGTCCAGGGGACGCCCTCCTCGCGGGCCTCCCGAACCGTCGTGCATATCTCGTCGACGAGGTCGTAGTTGCCGTACAGCGACTCGGCCTTCTGTTGTTCGCGCTCGGCCTGCTGTTCGAAGTCCTCGATGGCGCCGCGCTGCTGGTCGATGATGCGCTCGTACTTCTCGATTTCGGCCTCGAAGTCCGGCCGCTCGGTGCCCGGTTCGCTCGCCGACTCCTCGGCGGCCTGCTGGAGGCGATAGAAGTACTCGTCGATGGCGCCGTTGAAGTGCTCGAAGGCCGTCGCGGCGTACCCCGCAGCGGCGTGTTCCTCCAGCGGCAGCGGCGTCGCGTCGACCACCGCCCCGTCGTCGTCCTCGTACAGTCGGGGGTCGGTTTCGCCGGCCAGGAGCGGGTCCCTGAGACGCTCGAGGGCGCCGAACAGCGCCTCGTACTGGTCGTCCGTCGCCTCGGTGATGTCGACGGTCTTCTCGACGCCGGCCCGGGTGCACAGTTCCTCGGCGTAGAGACCGCCGAAGTTCAACTGCGTCGCCAGCGTCCGCACGAGGTCGGTGTCGGAGTCGTCCATCTTCGCGGCGAAGGCGTCGTAATCGCAGTCCAGCGGACTGAACCGCTCGTCGGGGTAGCCGTACTGGGCGCCGGGCGCGACCGTCCGGGAGCGCAGGCGGACCGTGTCGAGCGAGTCGATCACCTCGTGGTCCTCGTTCATGACGGCGACGTTGCCGTCCCCGAACAGTTCGGCGACGACGAGCGTCGTCCTGTCTTCCCGCTCGAAGCGGAACGTGAGAATGCGGTCGAAGCCGTACTGATCGACGCCCTCGAAGTTCGCGCCGGCGATGCGGTTCCGCAGCATCTTGGCGAAGTTCGGCGGCCGCCCCGGCGCGTCGGGGACGTGCTCGGGCGCGGCGACGTGGGCCCGTTTCGGGTCGCCCACCTCGACGACGAGTTCGACCCGGCCCCGCTCGTAGTCCCGCATCTTCAGCCGGACGAGGTCGTCGCCGTAGAGGTAGGCCTTGTCGACGACGGCGCCCGTGTACTCCCGCAACTCGCCGACGAGCGCCGCGAGGTCGACGCTGGTCATCGCCCGCTTTCGGTCCATACGCCCACCCTGCGGCGGCGCGGAGAAAGGCCTGACGGGTCGGGACGCGTCGGGCCGGGTCGCAATCCCTTAGGCACCGCCCGACGGAGGGCCGTCCATGGACGACCGTCTCGCCGGCGTCGCCGCTGCCGTCGTCGGCGTCGCCCTCGTCGCCGTCGGCATCGCCGAGTACGTCGCCCCGGGGTTCCCGCCGCCACCGCCCGAACCGCTGGCCACCGGCGTCCTCGTCGTCGGCGCCGGCCTCGCGCTCCTCGCGGCCGGCACGCTCGCGGTCCGGACGGGACTGGACCACCTGGCGCTCCGCATTGCGACCGGTCTGGGTCTCCTGGCGCTCGCACTCGCCGTCCTCCAGCCGTCGGCGCTACTCTTCGGCGGCGTCTTCTGGCTCGGACTGGTGTTCGCCGTCCTCGTCGGCGCGGGCGCCGTCCGCACCGTCGGCCACGTCCGCTAAACGCCGACTCCCGGCCCCCTCAGAGCGCGTCGACGACGTCCAGATAGCCGGCGCCGTAGTAGGCCTTGTCGTAGCCGTCCGGGACGCTCGCGGCCCGTTTCAGCGCGCTCTCGATCTGGTTGGCGTTGTAGTTCGGGTTCGTACTCTTGACGAGGGCGGCGGCCCCGGCGACGTTCGGTGCGGCCATCGACGTGCCGGCCTTCCAGCCGTAGCCCGGCACCCGGGTGTCGGGTTCGCCGTCGCCATCGGTGTCGACGTACTCGAAGACTGTGTTGAACACGAGGTCGTTGAACCACGGGACGCCAGTCCCGATCACTTTCTGGACCGCGTCGCCGCCCGGTGCGGCCAGCGTGATCGCGTTGGTCCCGTAGTTGGTGTAGAAGGCCGGCGATTCGGGCGGTGCGACGAGGTCTGTGGTCTCGCCGTCGCCGTCGGCGTCCCAGCCGTAGCCGCGGGGCCCGGTCGCGGCCACCGAAAGCGCCTGTGCGCCCTCGTTCGGCAGGCTGATGACGCCGCCGTCGTGCTGGAGGTCCGCACTGTCGTTGCCGGCCGCGACGACCAGGAGCGTCCCCTCCCTGTTGGCGTACGTCATCGTGCTGTTGAGCACCTTGCCGTAGAAGTCGCCCTCCCCCTGGCGCGGGACCGGGTACGCCCCGAGCGAGAGGTTCGCCACGTCGGCGTCGACGTTGGCGCTGTAGACGACGGCCGCGAGGATGTCCGCGAAGGACGCCTGCGCCCCGGAGAACACGCGACAGTCGACGAGGTCCGTCTTCGGGGCCGTGCCGTTGACGCCGGCGCCGCCGCCGTTGTCCGCGGCGACGATGCCGGCGACGTGGGTGCCGTGATCGTCACCGCCGACGGGGTTGTGGTCGCCGCCGTCGTCGGTGAAGTTCCGCGACAGGTCGAGGTTCAGCGGTCCCGCCAGATCCGGGTGAGTCTCGAGCACCCCGGAGTCGATGACCGACACTCGCGTGCCCTCCCCCTCGGTCGTCTCGTGGGCCTCCGGGACGTTCAGGTCGTCCTTGTCCCACTGGAGGAAGTCGCCCGGCTGTCCCTCGTACTCGTCGGCGTCGAACGCCGGCACCGACTCGTTTACGTCCGGTGCGTTCAGCCGTATTTCGAGGTCGGGCGCGTGGTTCTTGACGGCCTTCGACGACGCCAGTTCGGACGCCTCGGCACGGACGACCGAGAACTTCACGCCCGGCATCTCGTGGACCACCTCGAAGCCTTCGGGCGTGCGCCGGCCTTTGGTCTCCACGATGTGTCGGTCGGTCCGGGTGCCGGCCACCACGGTCGAGCCGACGGCGATGCCACCGAGAACCGTCCCACTCAGCTTCAGGAACGTTCGCCTGTCATGCTCTGTCATATCGGTACACCACAGCCCTACCCTCAGGAATAACAAACAATAAAAGCGTTGAATTAACCAGCTATTAGCAGCCTATTAAATAAGTAGGCCACCACGGCCGATGCGAGACGTTTTGGTGACCACGTTCGTGTAGCCGGTATGCCGACCGAACTCCTCGACGGCGTCTACGACATCACCTGCGCCGAGACGGAGGCCGGCCGCATCCGGGCGTTCCTCTTTTCAGACGGGACGCTCGTCGACTGCGGGCTGCCGTCGACGACCGACGCGCTCTTGGAGGGTATCGAGGCGACCGGGATCGAGCCGAAGCGACTGGTCGTCACGCACGCCGACCGCGACCACGCCGGCGGCTTCGACGCCCTCGTCCGCGAACTGTGGGTCGAGACGTACCTCCCCGAAGACGCGTCGCTGGACAGCGAGTACGAGCCGGATCACCGCTACGGCGACGGCGACGAGATCGGGCCCTTCGAGGCGGTCCACGTCCCCGGCCACCGCGCCCACCAGCACGCCCTGATCGACGAAGAGGGCGGCGTCGCGGTACTGGCCGACGCCGTCTCCGGCGCCGACCAGCGCGGCCTGCCCGAAGGCTACTTCCACCTGCCGCCGGGCGTCTACACCGACGACCTGAACCGCGCCGAGGAGTCCCTCGAACGGCTCACCGACTTCGAGTTCGACGCCGGCCTCGTCTACCACGGCTCGTCGGTGCTGTCGAACGCCGACGAGAAACTCGAGGCGTACGTCTACCGGGGGTGACGAGTCCATCCGGAAAAAGAATACGTCGATGGGAGCAATCGTTCCGGCTGTGATCAGATCACGCCTCTATTATGCTTCGATAGCCGTCTGTGGTGCTGTTCTCGGATTGACGGGCCTCTCCAGTGTCGTATCCGGAAGCACCGCTCTCGTTCCAGTGCTTCTCTCGATCGGCGGGCTCGGAATGATTGCGGGGGTCGTCTACGACGTATTCGTCTCGGCAGACCCCATCGAGACCGTGCCGGACGATAGAGTAGTGTGGTTCACAGTAGCGATGGCCGTCGTCGGCGTCGTCGCCTGGATCTGGTACGTCGTCGGGTAGTACTGAGCGGTACGCTCTCGTTAGAGCCGTCGACCACGTCGGCAAGCTACAAGCCGCCCGACCACCTACCGCCGCTGGCGGCGATGATGAGGCTCGTACCCCCGCTCCGAGCCCCGTGTGACGACGCCCACTTCTGAGCCGCCGTTCCGAAACCCCACAGCCGCGGCTCCGACGCCGTTAGAAGCG
The DNA here is from genome assembly GCF_024298905.1 of Natronomonas marina. NCBI lineage: Archaea > Methanobacteriati > Methanobacteriota > Halobacteria > Halobacteriales > Natronomonadaceae > Natronomonas > Natronomonas marina. The sequence goes on along the minus strand of NZ_CP101154.1, from coordinate 1,630,242 downwards.
CTTTTCAGCCACGGCCGGCAACCGGACGTATGGATCTGCTGGTCGTCGGCGCCGGCGAGATGGGGCGGTGGTTCGCCCGCACGAGCGGTGCCGACGCCGTCGCCTTCGCCGACCGCGACCCGGCCGTGGCGCGGGCGGCCGCCGACGCCGTCGGCGGTCGGGCCGTCCCGCTGGATGGCGACGGTCGCTTCGAGGTCGTCTGTATCGCGGTGCCGATGGGTGCCGTTCCCGACGTCGTCGCCGAGCACGCCCACCGGGCGACGGAGGCGGTCGTCGACGTCTCCGGGGAGATGCGCGACTCCGTCGCCGCCCTCCGCGAGCACGCGTCGGGCCGGGAGCGGGCCAGTTTCCACCCGCTCTTCGCCGCGGCGAACGCCCCCGGCAACGTCCCGGTCGTCGTCGACAGCGGCGGCCCGACCGTCGCGTCGGTCCGGGAGGCGCTGGAGGCCGCCGGCAACGAGGTGTTCGAGACCACGCCCGCCGAACACGACCGCGCGATGGAGACCGTCCAGGCGCGGGCCCACACCGCGGTGCTGGCCTACGCCCTGGCGGCTGAGGAGGTCGACCCCCGCTTTCACACGACACTGTCGGAACCGCTGGCCGAACTCGTCGAGGGGCTGACCGGGAACACGCCGGGCGTCTACGCCGACATCCAGGAGCGCTTCGAGGGCGCCGAGACCGTCGCCGAGGCCGCCCGGTCCCTCGCGGCGGCCGACCGCGAGACGCTGCTGGAACTGTACGAGGACGCCGACCGATGACCGACACCGAGGCCATCCTCGAGAACGCCCGCTACCTGCGGAACGTCCGCCCGATCGATCCCGAGGAGATCTACGAGTACGTCGACGGACAGCCCCACCCGGCGGTCGTCCGGGAGACGCTCAGAGCGCACGCCTTCGAACTCGCCCTCCGAGAGCGCGAGGACGGTACCTTCGTGCCCGTCGAGGAGGGGACGATACGGCCGACCTTCGACGGCGTCGAACGGTTCCCGGAGACCTACGCGCGGCGGTTCGAGGAGCTGCTCGTCGACCGCTACGGCGCCGGCTGGCCGGAGGGCGACGCCGGCGACCGCCTCCGGGCACGAATCGACGACCTGAAAGCGGCCTACTTCGCCGACGAGAGCGTCACCTACGACGCCGAGACCGCCCTCGCCTACGGCATCTACCACCTGCCGGACTACTACGCGGCGATACAGTACGTCCTCGACGAACTCGGCCGCGACGGGCTGCTCTCGCGGCGACTGCGGGTGCTCGACGTCGGCGCCGGGACGGGCGGGCCGGCGCTGGGACTCCACGACTACCTCCCCGAGACGACGCTCGTCGACTACGAGGCCGTCGAGCCGAGCTCGGCCGCAGACGTCCTGGAGCACCTGCTCGCCGAGACTCGGCCGGGGTTCGACGTCACCGTCCACCGCGAGACCGTCCAGGAACACGCCGGCCTCGCCGACGGGACATCCGCGGCCGAGCGAGACGACGCCTACGACCTCGTCCTCCTGGGGAACGTGCTCTCGGAACTCGACGACCCGGTCGAGGTCGCGGCGGACTGTCTCGACGCACTGGCCCACGACGGGACGCTCGTGGCGCTGTCGCCGGCCGAAGAGCGGACCGCCACCCGCCTCCGTGCGGTCGAGCGGGAACTGCTGGAGCGGGCCCCCGAAGCCACCGTGTACGCGCCGACCGTCCGGCTGTGGCCCGACGAGACGCCCGACGACTACGGCTGGACGTTCCGCCGGGAGTCCGACATCGCGGTCCCCTCCTTCCAGCGGCGGCTCGACGAGGCGGCCGACGGCGACGGCACCTACGTCAACGTCGACGTGCAGTTCGCCTATCTGCTCGTCCGCACCGACGACCGGCGGACCGTCGAGTACACGCCCGACCCCGGCTCGGTCGCCAGGATGGCCGGGATGGAGGACCACGTCACCGACCGGATCGACCTGGTGGCGCTGAAGCTCTCGCCGAACCTGGCCGAGGAGGGCAACCCCCTGTTCAAGATCAGCGACGGCTCCGAGCGGGTCGACCACTACGCCGTTCTGACGCGGGAGTCGGCGCTGAACGAGGCCCTGAGCCGGGCGCCGTACGGCTCGTTGCTCGCCTTCGAGAACGCTCTGGTGCTGTGGAACGACGACGAGTCCGCCTACAACGTCGTGGTCGACGCCGAGACGGTCGTCGACCGCCTCGCCTGACCCGGTGCGGTGACCTTTTGCGCCCGCCCCCCGGACGACGGGTATGGACGTGCTTCTCACCAACGACGACGGCATCGACGCCGTCGGGATACGGGCCCTCCACGACGCCCTCCTCGACGGACACGAGGTGACCGTCGTGGCGCCGGCCGACGACCAGAGCGCGGTCGGCCGACAGCTCTCCCGGGAGGTCGAACTCCGGGAGCACGAACTCGGCTACGCGGTCGAGGGGACGCCGACGGACTGCGTCGTCGCCGGCCTGGAAGCGCTCGATCTCGATCCCGACGTCGTCGTCGCGGGCTGTAACCGCGGCGCCAACCTCGGCGAGTACGTCCTCGGCCGCTCGGGGACCGTCTCCGCGGCCGTCGAGGCCGCCTTCTTCGGCGTCCCCGCCGTCGCCGCCTCCGTCTATTTCCCCGTCGGCGACATGGACTTCGCCGAAATCGATCCCGACCTTCCGGACTTCGCCGAGGCGACCCGCGCCGTGAGCTACCTCGTCGACCACGCGCCGAACGTCGGCGTCTTCGAGCAGGCCGACTACCTCAACGTCAACGCCCCCCTGCCGCCGGACTCGGGGCACGCCCCCATGGAGATAACCCGCCCCTCCCACGCCTACGACATGGACGCCGAGTACGACGGCGGCAGCGTCCGCATCCGCGACCGCATCTGGGAGCGGATGGCCGAAGGCGAGATCCCGGACCCGAAGGGGAGCGACCGCCGGGCCGTCGTCGAGGGTCGGGTCAGCGTCTCCCCGCTGACGGCGCCGCACACGACCACCCACCACGAGGCGCTGGACGGGCTCGCCGAGACCTACGGCGGGTAGGGGGTCCGCCGGCCGAACGGGACGGGAACGAGGGCGCCGTCGACGGGAGCGGGAACGCTTTACTCTCACGACCGCGACCGACCGGACATGGGAGAGCGAGACGCCGTCGAGGCCGTCGAGGAGCCGATTACCGTCGACTCCCTTCGCGCCGACCTGCGGGACCTGGGCGTGAGGGAGGGCGAGACGCTGCTGGTTCACTCCTCGCTGCGGTCGCTGGGGTGGGTCGCCGGCGGCGCCCAGGCGGTCGTCGAGGCGCTGCAGGGTGCGGTGACCGAGACGGGCACGCTCGTCGTGCCGACGTTCACCGGCCAGTACACCGACCCGTCGGCGTGGTCGAACCCGCCGGTGCCCGACGAGTGGGTCGAGAGGATGCCCGAACGGATGCCGACCTTCCGTCCGGCAGTCACGCCGACCCGGGGGATGGGTGCGGTGCCGGAGTGTCTGCGGACCGAACCGGCGGCGGTCCGGAGCCGCCACCCCGAGACCTCCTTCGCGGCGTGGGGTGCCGACGCCGACGCCGTCGTCGCCGACCACGACTACGACTACGGACTGGGAGAGGGGTCGCCGCTGGCGTCGATTTACGACCGGGGCGGCCGGGTGCTGTTGCTCGGCGTCGGCCACGACGTCGACAGTTCGCTGCACCTGGCCGAGTATCGGGCGTCCGTCGAGATGGAGGCGGTCCGGCACCGGGCGCCTGTCCTGCGGGACGGCGAGCGGGAGATGGTCGCCTACGAGGACATCGCCACCAGTACCGACGACTTCGAGGCGCTGGGTGCCGACTTCGAGCGCGAGGTCGGTGCCACCGAGGCCCCGGTCGGCGCGGGAACGGCGAAACTCCTGGACCAGTCCGCGCTGGTTGACTTCGCCGTCGAGTGGTTCGAGGCCAACCGAGGGCCCTGAATGGGGGAAACCGGGGGAACCGGGGGTTATATGCGCTCCTCGCCCGGGCACAAGCCTATGAGTACGCTCCCCGACCTGCTGTCGGGCAACGCCGACCACGCGGCCGACTTCGAGGACCGTTTCGACGAGGTTCAGGCCGGCCAGCGACCCGAGGCCGTCACCGTCTGCTGTTCCGACTCGCGGGTCCTGCAGGACGAGATGTGGAGCAACGACGAGCCGGGGCGGCTGTTCACCTGCGGCAACATCGGCAACCGGGTTATCCAGCGGACCGCCGACGGCGAGGTCGTCTCCGGGGACGTGCTGTACCCGCTCGTCCACACTGGGACGCGGACGGCCGTCGTCGTCGGGCACACGGGCTGTGGAGCCGTCACTGCGACGTACGACGCCCTGACCGACGGGATCTCGGAGCCGGCCGGCATCGAGCACTGCATCGAGTTGCTGAAACCGCACCTCGAGGCCGGCGTCGAGGCCCTTCCCGACGGGGTCGAACGGGCCGACGCCATCAACCGCCTCGTCGAGTACAACGTCGACCGGCAGGTCCAGTTCCTGCTGGAATCCGACGACGTCCCCGCCGACGTCGACGTCGACGGCGTCGTCTACGACTTCCAGGACGTCTACGGCGGCCGACGCGGCGAGGTCCACGTCGTCAACGTCGGCGGCGAGACGGACGTCGACGCTCTGCGGTCGGCCCACCCCGAAATCGCCAGCCGGGTCGACCGGCTCTGGGAGTACCCGGGCGCGTGAGGCGACGCCCTGCCGGTCGCCCGGTTCTCGCACAGTAAGAATCCCCGTCCGCTACTTCTCGGTCGCCGTCCTACGGACGGTCGCATCATGAACGGATCGATAAACCCCTTCGACGAGATCGCCGGATTCGTCAACCAGATGAGCCGCCAGTTCGAGGACGCCTCCCGGAACCTGGAGGCGACCGAGCCGTTCGACCGCCTGCCGATCTGGCCCGAGGCGATCCCCGTCGACGTCATCGACACCGACGAGGAACTCGTCGTGGTGGCCGACGTGCCTGGCTTCGAGCGCGACGACGTCGAGGTCCGGGTGACCGACCGAAGACTCCGGATCGACGTCGACCACGAGGAGGCGGGCGAGGAGGAAACGACGGGCCAGTACCTCCGCCACGAGCGGCGCCACAAGCCGACGAGCCGGACGCTCGAGGTGCCCGCGGAGATAGCGACCGACGACGTCGAGGCACACCTGGAGAACGGCGTACTCCGCATCACGCTCCCGAAGGAGGTCGTCGAGAAGGGACGCGAGGTACAGATAGCCGTCGAGTAGCCGGCCGGCGGACCGCCGAAACCGCCGTGTTCGGCGACGGCCGCGCCCTTCCCAGTCGGTGAGAACGGTGTCCGCACTTGACGGCGCCGGAGGACCATCACACGAGCATGAACTTCGACGAGTTCTGCGGGGCGGTGCAGCACCGGCTCGAACTGCCCGGCACGGGCGAGACGGTTCGGGCCATCCGGGCGACCCTGACGACGCTCGGCCAGCGGATTCCGGCGGGCAACGCCGAGGACCTCGCCGCGTCGCTGCCGATGGAGATAAAGTGGTACATGACCGGCGCCGTCGACGAGCACGGCCAGCGATTCGACTGGCAGGAGTTCGTCCGGCGGGTCGGCGAGATAGAGGGCGTCGATCCGCCCGAGGCCGCCTACCACGCCGGAGTGATCGTCGACCTGATCCGCTCGCAGGTGCCGGCCTCCGACTTCCGGCAGCTCAGAGACCAGTTGCCCGAGAGCGCGGACGACGAAAACTGGGCGAAACTGTTCGAGTTCACCGACCAGGGCGGGTGGGAGAGCCGCGAAGGCGAGGCCTCGACCGGCGAGTAGTCGGGAGTCGACGACGGAACGGTGTCGGTAGACACTCCCGACGCCCGGGAATCGGGGGTAGGAATATTACCATCGTGACCGAAGTCGGGATATGTCTCGCTCGGTTCTGGTCGGTGTCGACGGCTCCGAGCAGTCCACCGGAGCGCTCGAGTACGCACTGACGGAGTTCCCGGACGCACGGATACTCGCGCTTCACGTCATCGATCCGGTAGAGACGTTCGGAAACGAGGAGTACGACAGCGTGGCGATGTCGGAGGTCCGTCGGGAGGTCGGCGAGGAGATCTGCGAGACGGCCGCGGAGACGGCCGCCACGGAGTACGGCCGCGAAATCGACACGCGGATTCGGATGGGTCGCCCCTCGAGGATCATCGTGTCCGTCGTCGAAGCGGAGGACATCGATCACGTCGTCGTCGGGAGCCACGGCCGGACGGGACTCGCCCGCGTGCTGCTCGGCAGCGTCGCGGAGTCGGTCGTCCGACGGTCGCCCGTCCCGGTGACGGTCGTCCGTTGATCCCGACCGGTACGCCGGTACTGCCGCCTGCCGGGGCGGCATCGGCCCGCTCGCCACCGAATACACCGTTTAAGTGGGCACCGGGCGACGCTCCGATACCCCGAGGAAAATGATACGAGCCGACCTCACCCTGACGCCGCTCCACTGGCTGATGATTCTGCTGTCGGTCACGACCGGCGCGATTCACGTCTACATCGGACTGACCGACGGCCCGGTCGTCTTCGTCGTCCTCGGTGTGATCCTGTTCGGCGGCCTCGCCGTCTTCTTCACAGCGCTTTTCGAACCGGTGCTCTATCTGGTCGGGGTGGTGTTCGTCGGCGTGCTGTTCGTGGTCTGGATACTCGAGGGGGCGGCTATCGACGGCGTGAGAGCGTTCGACAAACTCGTCCAGGTGGTGCTGGCCGTCGTCTTCTTCCTGCTTCTCTTCCGCGAAGAGGGCGGGAGATCGGCGCCGATACTGGAGTGATCGCCCGTGTACCAGGGTCACTTCCCGACGCTCGGGCACGAAGCCGAGTTGCGGTGTCCACCTTTCGACCTCGTCGACGACGCGGGCCGGGAGATAACCATCCGCAAGTACGGGTCCGCGCCGGCCGGGGACGACTACGAGGCGCTGGTAGCGATGTACCGCGATTTCGACCCGGCGTACCGGTCGCTCGGGATACCGCCCATCGGCGAGGATCGGATTCGTCGGTGGCTCGACGTCGTGCTGGGGGACGTCTGCGTGCTGGCGTGTCACGACGGCCGGCCAATCGGCCAGGCGGTGCTCGTCGAGGACGGCCCCCGGAGCGCGGAGCTGGCCATCTTCCTCCACCAGGACTACCACGGTGCCGGTATCGGGACGGCGCTTTTGACGGCGACGCTCGCGGTCGGCAAACGTCGCGGCCTCGAACACGTCTGGCTCCTCGTCGAGCGGGACAACCGCCTGGCGGTGAACCTCTACAACGACCTCGGCTTCGCGGTGCTCGACGACGAGGGGCCGGACCTCGAGATGGGGCTGGCGCTGTGACCGCGCGGTCGGCGCGCAACCGTCGCCGGGACGGCCGCCGTCGTCACGGCGTCGGTCGGGCGTCGCGGGCCGCGGTCAGTCGGTGACGGTGACGCCCCCGAAGGCGGCGAAGCCGGTGACGACGAGGTCGACCGTCTCGTGTTCGCTCTCCCGACGGGGCCGGTCGTCAGAGGCACCGGCCAGGATCGGCAGGACGTCCAGCCGGACGTTCCACTCCCGCGGGACGACGACATCGACGCCGCCGAAGAGGGCGACCGCGTTGATCCGGGCCGGCGGGTCGGCGACCGCCGCGTCCCGGAGGTCGAGTTCCGTCCCACCGAAGATGGCGGTGAGATCGGCGCCGGTGAACGCCTTCGAGGTGCTTCGCTTCTCGACGCCGCCGAAGGCCGCGAAGGCGGAGGTGAACTCGTCGTCGGTCGGGCGGACCCGCGAGCGGTACTGCCCGAGCGCGATGGAGAGACCGAGTGCGATGACGAGCACCGGCCAGTAGACGAGGACCTCCCCGACGGTCGCGTAGCCGAGCGTGACCAGTTGCGCCGCGCCGGCGACGGCCACCAAGAGGAGCGGGCCGACGACGTTTCGGAACCGGCTCTGAACGAGCGCCCAGACGCCGACGAGGACGAACGCCAGCGGGACGAACGAGAGCAGGTCGTCGGTGCCGATCACGCCGGTCGTATCGAGCAACAGCAGTACACCGACCAGCACGACCAGGAGTCCCAGGAGAACCTGGCTGGTCGGTAGCCGGCGGGAACGTTCGGTAGCCATACCCTGATTACGGCCGAAACGGGGGTAAAGACGCTCTATCGTTCCCACACGTCGGGAAGGAGGTCCCTCGGCCCTCGGCGTCCGTTCGACGAGAGGGTGGTCCCGTCAGTCGACACCGACACGCGCCTTTTAGAGGGAGACGGCCGTATCCCGAACCATGGCTCCGGTCCGGCGCCTCGTCGTCGACGTACTGAAACCCCACGACCCGCCCATGCTGGAGTTCACGAACCGGGTCGCGGAGACCGAAAGCGTCGAGGGAGTCACCTCGTCGCTCATCGAACTCGACCAGGAGGTCCAGAACGTCAAACTCACCGTCGAGGGCGAGGACGTCGATTACGCGGCGATAGAGGAGACCGTCGAGAGCCTCGGTGCGTCGATACACTCCGTCGATCAGGTCGCCTGTGGCGAGTACGTCGTCACCGACCGGCCCACCTTGCAGGACGGGTGAGAGCGATGTCGTCGATCCGGCAACTCCTCCGGCGACTCCTCGGCAAGGAGGACGTCCTCGCCATCTCGCGGCGCTACTTCATCTCCAACGGCTTCGACGGGACGCTGACGAGCATCGGCATCGTCGTCGGCGCCGTCCTCTCGGGGATCCCCGACGGCCTCACCGTCATCAAGATCGGGCTGGGTGCGGCCGTCGGACTCGGGACCTCCGCCGTCTGGAGCGTCTGGGAGATCGAACGGGCAGAAACCCGGGCGAAGATACGGCGCATCGAGCGGGCGATGCTCACGAATCTCGACGACACCCGCATCCAGCGCGAGCAGAGCGGCGCACGGCTCGTACACGCGGTATCGAGCGGGCTCGGCCCGCTCATCGGGATTCTCGTCCCGCTGAGCCCGTTCCTGATCGAGGGGACCGTACTCACGATGGCGGAGGCCGCACTCGTCGGGGTCGGCCTCGGCGTCTGCGTGCTGGGAGTATTCGGTGCCTACATGGGCTCGATCTCCGGACAGCGGTGGTACGTCTCCGCGGCCCGGATGGGGCTCGCCGGACTGGTCGTCGCCGGGATCAACGTCCTGCTGCCGGGCTGAAACGTCGTCGTTCTCACACGCTCGGAACCTGAGAACCCCATTTATCGGAGAGTCCCGTATCGGTGGGCACGATGGGCGTCGAACCGAGCGAGGAGTACACTTTCGTCTGCCCGGCCTGCGACGAGTCGCTGGCGGTCGACACCGGGATGAAGGACGCCCTCATCGAGAACGGCTGCGTGATCTGTCGCGCGACCGTGACGGCGGACGCGTTCACGCGTATGCCGTCTGCCGGTTCTCACTGACCCCTCGCGTTTCGACGACATTCCCGGTACGTCGCGGTCGGTCGCCGACCACACCGGTCAACGGCTCCCTAACGGCGCCGTGGGAACGTGAACGCCATCCTTACGCCGACGGCACGGCACGAACCGAGGTCCCGTCACGGGCGGCAAGAAACCACCGGACGATCCCCGGCCGATCGGCGCGAAGCGACGCTCGGGGTTAGTAGCCGTATACTGAAGCCTGCCCGGGGACCCCAATGCGTATTCGCATGGCGCCCGGGATTCGAGCGACGGTCACCTTCGACGGTCCCAGCGTCTGTCCCGTGACGGAACTCTCGGCGGCGACCGAAACGAGGGTCGACTCGGTGGCGACGAGCATCTGCTCGGACGGGTGCACCGAATGCGTGACCGAGTTCACGGTGGACGCCGACGAGGTGCCCGACGTCGACATCACGCCGGTCTTCTCGCACGGGTCGACCCACCGATACCGCCTGACCCACGGCGGCGACCCGAACTGTCCCTGCGAGCGACTCGGGGTCCACGGCTGTCCGGTCTCCCGGTACGTCGCGGAGGACGGCTCGCTCACGATAGTGTTCCACGCCGCCGACTACGACCAGCTCCGTTCGGTCGTCGCCGACCTCCGGGAACGGTTCACCGGGATGGACATCGAACGGGTCGTCCGCTCGCCCGACGGCGAGCAACCGCAGGACAGCGTGCTCGTCGACCGGGGCAAGCTCACGAATCGACAGCTCGAAGTGCTGGAGGTCGCCGACGACATGGGGTACTTCGAGCGCCCCCGGCGGACCAACGCGACCCAGATCGCCGCCGAACTCGACATCAACCCCTCCACCTTCCGGGAGCACCTCGTGGCGGCCGAATCGAAGATTCTCGACGACCTGCTCTGACCGGCGCGAGACCACCGCTGACCGGCGGAACCGTGCCGCCCGCCGGGAAAGCGGCGGTACCGTCCAGCGGGGCGTCCCTGACGGCCAGTATAAACCTGCCCGGATACTGTGGGTTCGCCTTCTCCCCCTGGCCGATAGTACGTTCAGGTATGAGCCAATCACCGACAGTGTCGGCAACCGGCCGCTACAGTGACTCCGCCTCGGAGACGGTCCGTCGGGTAGACGGCGACGAGGAGATACAGCGGCTCCTCCACGTACTCGAGGACGCGGACTGCCGGGACGTTCTGGACGCGACGAGCGATGCGATCTTGACCGCGGACGAGGTTTCCGACACCTGTTCGCTCCCCCTCTCGACGACCTACCGAAAGCTCGACCTACTCACCGACGCCGGCCTGCTCGCCGAACGGACCCGAATCTGTCCGTCCGGCAAGCACGCCAGCGAGTACTTCCGCACCGTCGAGCAGGTACTCGTCTCGGTCGCCCCATGCGGCGAGATGCGACTCCAGGTGACTCACCGTGCGGACGCCGAACGGGTCGAATCGTTCGGGACGGACGCGGACGAGTAGCCCCCCGAGGATGGGGCGTCGACGGGGGGTCGTCCGCGCCGGGGGCGGTCGATTTCTCGACGCCCGGACGGTGTTACCACGGGCTGGGAACGGTCTCGCTACATTATGTCCGACCTTCGCGTCGTTCCGATGGAGGCCACGAGGATGGACGCATTCGTCATGAAGGAGATCGGCGAGACCGGATTCGCCGAGAAGGACGTACCGGAAGCGGGACCGACCGACGCCATCGTGCGACCGACGAAAGGACTCGTCTGTACGTCGGACGTCCACACGGTCCACGGCGCCATCGGCGAGCGGGAGAACCTGACGCTCGGCCACGAGATCGTCGGCGTGGTCGAGGAGGCCGGCGACGACGTCTCGGAGTTCCACCCGGGCGACCGGGTCGCCGTCGGTGCGATCACGCCGGACTGGGGGTCGCTGGCCGCCCAGGCGAACCACCCCTCACAGTCCAACGGGGCCCTCGGCGGCTGGAAGTTCGCAAACGTCAAAGACGGCACCTTTGCCGAGTACGCCCACGTCAACGACGCGGACGCGAACATGGCGCACATCCCCGACTCCGTGACCGACGAGGAGGCCGTCTACGTCACGGACATGCTGAGCACGGGGTTCATGGGCGCCGAACACGCCGACATCCCGGTCGGGGGGACCGTGGCGGTGTTCGCCCAGGGACCCGTCGGGCTGATGGCGACGAAGGGGGCGCGTCTCCAGGGGGCCGGCCGCGTCATCGCCGTCGAGTCGGTCCCCTCGAGACAGGAACTGGCCCGCACGTACGGCGCCGACGACGTCGTCGACTTCCAGTCGGTCGACGCGGTCGAGCGGATACTCGACCTCACGGAGGGGGAGGGCGTCGACGCCGCAATCGAGGCGCTCGGCGCGAGCGGAACCTTCGAGCAGTGCGTCGAGGTGACCAAGGCCGGCGGGACCATCTCGAACATCGGCTACCACGGCGAAGGCGAGTACGTCAACATCCCGCGCGACGAGTGGGGCGTCGGGATGGCCGAGAAGGACATCGCCACCGGGCTCTGTCCCGGCGGTCGGCTCCGCCTGCAACGCCTGTTGCGGCTCATCGAGCGGGGTCGCGTCGACCCGACGCACATGACGACCCACGAGTTCCCCTTCGAGGAGATAGACGAGGCCTTCCGACTGATGGAGACCAAGGAGGACGACATCATCAAGCCGCTCGTCGACTTCGAGTGAGCGTCGACGAAGACGTTCCAGCCCGCTGAGAACGTCCCTCGCGTTATATCGCCGCCGTCGAGCATCGTTCGAACGGAGGCAACAACATGCCAATCGAAGACCTCGCTCGTGAAGCCGTCGTCAGTGCCCGCCCGGACGCGCCGGTCGCGGAACTCGCCCAGCAGATGCGCGACGAGAGCGTCGGGAGCGTCGTCGTCGCGGAGGACAACCAGCCGACCGGTATCGTCACTGACCGGGACCTCGCCACCCGCGTGATAGCCGAGGAGGCCGAGGCCGACGAGTTGACCGCCGAGGACGTCATGTCGACGGACCTGTGTTCGGTCGACCCGGGCGCCGGCTTCTACCAGGCCGCCCAGGAGATGAGCGAGAACGGCGTCCGTCGACTGCCGGTCTGTGAGGGCGACGAACTCGTGGGCATCATCACCGCCGACGACCTGACGGAACTGCTCGCCGACGAACACGAACACCTGGCAGCGGTCATCCAGGCCCAGCGACCGTCGTACTGACCCCGGAACACACGTTTCTCGACGGAGAGCCACCACCGGAACGACCACCATGCCGAAGTCCGAACCGTTCGAGCGACACACCGACCGCTACGAGGCCTGGTTCGAGACCCACGAGGCCGCCTACCGCTCCGAACTCGCGGCCCTGGAACGACTGATACCGCGACCGGGGTTCGGTATCGAGATCGGCGTCGGAACCGGCCGGTTTGCGGACCCGCTCGGCATGGCGGTGGGACTCGACCCGGCCCGCGAGATGCTGGTCCGGTCCCGCCGGCGGGGTCTCGACGTCGTCAGGGGCGTCGCCGAGTCCCTGCCGTTCGAGGACGACACGTTCGACACCGCACTCGTCGTCACGACCATCTGTTTCGTCGACGACGTTCCCGCGACCCTGGCCGAAGCCCGGCGGATTCTGCGTCCGGACGGTTCCCTCGTCGTCGGCTACGTCGACAGGGACAGTCCTGTCGGCCGGGTCTACCAGGAGAAAAAGTCGGAGAACCCCTTCTATCGGGAGGCCACCTTCGTCTCGACCGACGAACTCGTCGACGCGCTCGAAGCGGCCGGGTTCTCGGAGTTCGAGTTCGTCCAGACCATCTACGAGTGGCCCGGCGACATCGACGAACCTGAACCGGTCCGGGAGGGCTACGGTGACGGCTCCTTCGTCGGACTCGGGGCCTCCCGATAGCGGTCGCGGTTCCCGACGGGGGGCGCTCTTTGTACGGCCGCCGAACTCACCCCGCTGTCGTTCTCGGCGGTTGAGAATCCCCGTCCGAGTTCTTGCATCGCGGTCCGTCTGTGCACTCGTATGCCCAGCGTTCACACAAAACGGACCATGTACGAGGACATGGTCACCGCGCGGTACTACGAGGAGCGCCTCCAGGAGGAGTACCTCGAGGGCAAGCAGCCGGCCTTCGACATCTCCGCCGGGCCGATTCCGGGCGAACTCCACCTGGCGGCCGGCCACGAGGCGTCGGGAGCCGGCGTCTGCATCCACCTCCGGGACGACGACACCGTCACGGCGCCGCACCGACCCCACCACGTCGCCATCGCCAAGGGTGTCGACCTGAAGCGGATGACGGCGGAGATATTCGGCCGGGAGACCGGCCTCGGGAAGGGCAAGGGCGGCCACATGCACCTCTTCGACCCCGACGTGAACTTCGCCTGCAGCGGCATCATCGCCCAGGGCTGTCCGCCCGCGGTCGGGGCGGCGCTGGCGGCCAAGAAACGCAACACCGACAGCGTCGCGGTGGCGTTCCTGGGCGAGGGCGCCATCGACCAGGGCGGGTTCCTCGAGTCGCTCAACTTCGCCAGCGTCCACGACCTGCCGGTCGTGTTCGTCGTCGAGGACAACGACTGGGCCATCAGCATGCCCAAGGAGCGCATCACGGACGTCGAGGACGGCTCCAGGCGCGCCGAGGGGTTCGACATGCACGGCGCCCGCGTCGACCACGACGACGCCTGCGACGTCTACGAGGCCGCCGAGGAGGCCGTCGGCCGCGCCCGCGACGGCAACGGCCCGACGCTGCTGGAGGTACAGGTCCACCGCCGGATGGGTCACTTCATGGGCGACGCCGAGGGCTACCGGCCCGACGCGGACGTCGAACGCCACCAGGCCCGCGACTCCATCGAACGGCTGGCGGCGGACCTCCGCGGCGACGGCGTCGACGAGGCCGACCTCGAGGCGATCCGGTCCGACGCCGAGACCCGCGTCGACGAGGCCATCGAGTGGGCCAAAGAACAGCCCGAACCCGACCCCGAGGCCGCCCACGAGGACGCGTTCACGAACCCGCCGAACGGCGTCACCGAGGAGGAACCGGCCATCGCCGCCGGCGACGGCGGAGGTGATGACTGATGGCGCAAACGCAGGTCTCCGAGCGGGAACTGACGATGAGTCGGGCGATGGTCGAGGCGGTCGCCCACGAGATGCGCGAAAACGAGGAGGTGTTCCTCATGGGCGAGGACGTCGCCGACTACGGTGGCATCTTCTCCTCGACGGACGGGCTCCGCGAGGAGTTCGGCTACGACCGCGTGATGGACGTCCCCATCGCCGAGACCAGTTACATCGGGGCCGGCGTCGGCGCCGCCCAGGCCGGCATGCGCCCGATTGTCGAGTTGATGTTCGTCGACTTCTTCGGCGTCGCCATGGACCAGATCTACAACAACATGGCGAAGAACACCTACATGTCCGGCGGGTCCGTCAGCGTGCCGATGGTGCTGACGACCGCCGTGGGCGGCACCTACAACGACGCCGCCCAGCACTCCCAGACGCTGTACGGGACCTTCGCGCACCTGCCGGGGATGAAGGTGGTCGTCCCGAGCACGGCCTACGACGCCAAGGGCCTGATGCACAACGCCATCCGGGACGACGACCCGGTGGTGTACATGTTCCACAAGCGGCTGATGGGGCTGGGGTGGATGCCGGCCCCCGACGGCCCGAAGACCGGCGTGCCCGAGGAGGAGTACACCATCCCCTTCGGGGTCGCCGACGTCAAGCGCGAGGGCGCCGACGCGACCGTCGTGACGCTGGGTCTCCACGTCCACCGGGCGCTCGAGGCCGCCGAGGCGCTCGCCGAGGACGGCATCGACGCCGAGGTCATCGACCTGCGGACGCTGACGCCGCTGGACACCGAGACCGTCCTCGAATCGGTCCGGAAGACCGGACGACTGGTCGTCGTCGACGAGGACTACCGCTCCTACGGCGTGACGGGCGAAATCGTCGCCACCGCCGCCGAGGACGCGCTGGCGGACCTGGAGGCCGTCCGACGGCTGGCGCTGCCCGACGTGCCCATCCCCTACAGCAGACCCCTCGAGAACGAGGTGCTGCCCGGCGCCGACGACATCGCGGCGGCCGTGCGAGACGTGCAATGAGCGCCGAGCGCGTCGCCGTCACCGTCGACGAGTACTGGCCCGCCGACGCCGACGAGTCCGAGTCCGGCGTCGTCACCAACTGGTTCGTCCGCGAAGGCGCCAGCGTCGCAGAGGGCGACACGCTCTGTGAGATACAGGTCGAGAAGGTCAGCGCCGACGTCGTCGCGCCCGTCGGCGGCACCCTCGCCGAAGTCGCCCTCGGGGAGGACGCGGAGTTCGACCGCGGCGACACGCTGGCCTGGATAGAACCGGCCTGAGACCCCGGATTCGGACCGGGCGAACGACCGACGCCACGAGAAACCCATGACCGACGACACGACCCCCGCGAAACGAACCGAACCCGTCGCCCGGACCGTGCGGGAAGCGCGCACGCTCACGCCGATGCGGCGCTCCATCGCCGACCGACTCCACGAGAGTTACAGCGAGGCCGTCCACGTCACCGTCAGCCGCGAGGTGGACGCCGGTCCCATCGTCGAGCGGGCCGACGCCGCCGAGTCACAGGAGACGCCCGTCTCGGTGATCGACGTGATTCTCGTGGCCGTCTCGGAGACGCTGGCCGAACACCCGGAGTTCAACGCCACCTTCGAGGACGACACCCACACCGTCTACGAGGAGCACAACGTCGCGGTGGCCGTCGACCTCGAGGAGGGACTGGTGACGCCGGTCCTCGAGGACCTCCGCGGGAAGTCGCTGGCGGCGGTCGCGGCCGAGCGACGGCCGCTCACCGAACGGGTGCGGGCGGGCGAGTACTCGATGAGCGACCTCCGGGGGAGCACGTTCACCGTGTCGAACCTCGGCCCGCTGGGGAGCGACTCCTTCACCCCGGTCATCAACCCGCCGGAGGTGGCGATTCTCGGCGTCAACCGCATCCGCGAGCGGCCCGCCGTCGAGGACGGCGACCTCGCTGTCGGACGCTTCCTGACGCTCGACCTCTCCTTCGACCACCGGGTCGTCGACGGGGCCGACGCCGCGCGGTTCCTGGGGACGCTTGCGGGCCTGCTGGGCGACGGCGCCGACCGCTGAGAGCTACCACGTCAGCACGTAGAACAGTATCAACCCGAGACACGAGAGGAGGCCCGCGACCGCGGTCAGCGACAGGCGGCCGACGTTGAGCGGCGCCCGGAACCCGCGCTCCAGGCCGGGCCGTGCGTACCGGAGTTTCAAGAGCGCGGCGTTCACCAGCACGAAGACGACCAACAGCACGAGGTTGGCGAGCCCGGCCACGAGTCCGATGTCGCCGAGGAGGACGAAGGGGAGCGTCAGGAGTCCGACGGTCGCCACCGCGTAGTGTGGCGTCCGGCGGGCGGCGTGAACCCGGGAGAACACCGCCGGGAAGACGTCGTACTCGGCCTTCGAGACGCCGTACAGCAGCCGCGAGGTCGAAATCTGGAGGATGAGGACGGTGTTCGTCGTCGAGAACAGCGCGATGACGGCCAGCACCGTCGCCCCGAGCGGTCCCCACCCGACGCGGGCGACCTCGGCCAGCGGCGACGCCGATTGGCCGAGCACCTGCGGGTCGACCAGCGCGACCGCCGAGAGTCCGACCAGGACGTACAGTACCGTCGTGATGCCGATTGAGAGGACGATGGCGCGCGGTATCGCCACGGAGGCGTCCTCCGTCTCCTCGGCGAGGTTGACGACGGACCCGAAGCCGAGGTAGGCGAAGAAGATCAGAAACGCCGCCTCGACGACGCCGACGGCGCCGTTGGACGCCTGCAGGACGTCGGCGTTGCCCCAGGAGCCGCCCGCGACCCAGACGATTATCAGCAGGCCGGCCACCTCGATGGCGGTGAAGAGGACGTTGATCCGGGTCGAGAGGTCGATACCCCAGAAGTTGACGACGGTCGTGGCGACGACGAGGACGACGGCGACCGGGACGGCCGGCACGTCGACGAAGGCGGTCAGGTAGCCCGAGAACGCGAGCGCCACCGCCGCCGAGGAGATGACGCCGATTGCCAGGCGGCCCAGCGCCGTCGCGTCGGAGACGACGTCGCGGGCGAAGGCCTCCCGGACGTAGACGTAGTCGCCCTCGGCCTTCGGGAACAGCGAGGCGAGTTCGGCGTAGCTCAACCCCGTCAGCGACGCGACGAGGGCCGCCAGGAGGAACGAGACCACTATCGAGCCACCGGTCACGCCGGTCGCCTCGCCGATGATGGCGTAGATGCCGGCCCCGAGAATCAGGCCCACGCCGTAGACGACGGCCTCCAACAGCCCCAGTTCGCGGCGGAGTTCCGCCATCAGTGGTCCCGCAGCGCCCCCGGGAGGCCGCCAAAAGTCGCCCTCATTCCAGGTAGGCCATCGCCGCCTCGTCGGAGACCTGGTCGAACCGCTCGTAGAACTGGCCGACGCCCATGAAACTACCGGGCGTCTCCAGACAGACCACCTCGTCGACGGTCTCTCGCAACTCGGCTATCGTGTCGGGCGGGCCGACGGGGACCGCCACCACGACGCGGTCGGCGTCGCTCTCGGCGAGCATCCGGAGGCAGGCCCGGAGGGTCGACCCCGTGGCCACGCCGTCGTCGACGACGACCACGGTCTTGCCCGCGAGGTCGAGTTCCGGGCGGTCGCCCCGGTAGCGGTCGGCCTTCCGACGGGCGTTGTCGACCTCCAGCTCGCGCTCCCGCTCGAAGTACTCCTCGCCGGCGCCGGTGCCACGCAACGCCGCCTCGTTGCGCCAGACGCTGCCGTCGCTGGCGACGGCGCCGATGGCCAGTTCCGGGTTGCCCGGCGCGCCGATCTTCGAGGCGACGACGACGTCGAGCGGGGCGCCGACGGCGTCGGCGACGGCCCGCCCGACCGGGAGACCGCCCCGGGGAACCGCCAGCACGAGGTCGACCGCGACGTCCCGCTCGCGGAGCGCCTCGCCCAGTCGCTCGCCCGCCTCCGTCCGGTCCCTGAACCGACGAGATGGTGGCATGGCTCGGTCGAAAGAGACGCCGCAGCGACCTGTAGCGTGCGACCGTTCTCAGGAAATCGGAACGTCGACGCCCGACGTTTTTGGTCCGCCGGGCCGAACGCTAGGTCATGTCGCAAGCCACCTTCGAACTCTACGAGGACAGCGCGGGACAGTGGCGCTGGCGACTCGTCCACGACAACGGGAACATCATCGCCGACAGCGGTGAGGGGTACGCCAGCCGACAGAAGTGCGAGCAGGGCCTCCGGAGCGTCAAGGAGAACGCGCCGGGGGCGGACCTCGAGGACGTCGAGAACCCCACGGGCGGCGCCGAGTAGCGGCGCTCCCGGGCGGTCGGCGGCGGTTCGAAACCGGAGGGCGCCGCGAGAACCGCCCGCCGATCACTCCGAGTAGCCTTCCTGGAGGAACGCCCCATCGGTCTCGTAGAGGGCGACCAGTTCGGTGATGAGCTCCTCGTACGATTCGCCCTCCTCGAGGTGGTCGTCCAGTCGTTCCCTGAGTTCGTCGCTGATTTCGAGCGTGTAGGTCATGTGGTCGGTTCCGCTATCGGAACCGGGGCAGCAATACTCCGGCGGTGGTTCCCGGCCGGTGGGAATCGTCGGGGAGAGGTGCCGCGGTCGGCGCGGCGGGCCCTCGTCCGCCGGCACCCCGACGGCCTACAGGGATTCGCCGCTGAGAGCCATGCCGAGGCCGACCTCGGCGACGTTACCCCCGTGTTCGGCGGTCCGTTCGAGGCTGTCCAGAACCCGGACGAGATGGACGGCGTCGTCGCCGCCGAGGAGGTCCGCCTCGAACGCCCGGACATCCGATCTGATCGCGTCCCGCTCGGTCAGCGCGCGCTGGGCGGTGGCCCTGTCGGGGTCGTCGAGGACGGTGTCGACGGCCGTCTCGACGACGTCGTGGGTCCGGCCGGCGAGGGCGGTCAGCCGGTCGGCCGTCGCCGGGGCTGGCGCGTCGAGTTCGGCCCCGATGGCCGCGATTCGCTCGGCGTGGTCGGCGACCCGCTCCAGTTCCCTGGCCGTCCGCCAGCAGCCGAACAGTTGCGGGCGAGTCAGTCCGAGGGCGTCCACTTCCTCGAGCCTGACGAGCGCGCGCTGGAAGTGCCGGTCGACGAGGGCGTACATCCGGTCGGCGTGGTCGTCCTGTGGAATCGGGTCCTCGAGGTCGTCGCTGGTCACCGCCGCGACGGCGCTCTCGTGGGCGCCGAGCGCGACGTAGGTGAGCTGTCGGACCGACTGCTGGACGGAGACGCCACGGGAGTCGAGCAGCGTCTCCATCGACAGTGCCGTCCCGGACTCGGTGTCGACGGTCAGCCCACAGAGGTTGCGAGCGGCCCGCTTGAGCGCCCGCTTCTGTCCGTCTTCGAACCCCTCGGGGGCGGTGAACCGGACGCGCTCGATGCCCGCGGCGTAGGCCGCCCGCAACAGCTGTTCGGGGCGGGCGGCCGCCTCGTCGCCGACCTCGACGTCGAGGGCCCCGTCGTCGTCGGGTTCGACGGCCTGGACGACGAGCAGGTCGTCGAGGTGGGCACGCAGCGTCACGACGCTGCCGGCCTCGATGTCGACGCCCCTGGCCCACTCCTTCGGGAGCGACACCGTGTACGTCCCGTTGCCGACCTGCTGGATCTTGCGTTGGTCCATCAGTAGACGAGTTCGGGGTCGCTCTCGGTCATGTACAGGGTTCGTGCCGCGACGTTGACGGCGTGGTCGGCGATGCGTTCGATGTCCCGGACGGTCAACAGCAGCCGCGAGACGTCGTCCAGCAGCGCCTCGACCGTCCAGAGGTCGTTGCCGGCCTCCCGTTCGACGAGGTCCCTGACCACCTGCTGGGTGGCCCGCTGACAGAGCGCGTCGACCTCGTCGTCGTCGGCCGCGACGGCCCGACAGGCCGCCGAGTCGCCGGTCTCGTAGGCGTCGAGGCTCCGCTCGAGGAGGCCGACCGCGTCGCGGCCGATGTCGACGACGCCGACCTCGGGGAGGCTGCTGCCGTCGTCGGCCAGCGAGTACTTCGCGAGGTTCGCCGCCAGGTCGCCGACCCGTTCGAGGTCCGTGAGTATCTTGAACGAGGCGGCGACGAAACGGAGGTCGCTGGCGACCGGCTGCTGGAGAGCAAAGAGGTCGATGCAGTCGCTCTCCAGTTCGAGGTATCGGTCGTTGATGGGGTCGTCGCCGTCGATTACCTCGCGGGCGAGTTCCTCGTCGCCGGACTCCAGCGCCGCGAGCCCGCCGTCGGCCTGCCGGACGACGGCCTCGCCCATCCCGAGCACGTCGCTTCGGAGTTCCTCGAGCGACTCCTGGTAGGTGTCGCGGGCCATGCTCATCCGAACTTCCCGGAGATGTAGTCCTCGACGCGCTGGCTCTCGGGGTCCTCGAATATCTTCTCGGTGTCGTCGTACTCGACGAGTTCGCCGCCGGTGAGGAAGACGGCCGTCTGGTCCGAGATGCGGGCCGCCTGCTGCATGTTGTGGGTGACGATGACGACGGTGTACTCCTCGGCGAGTTCCTCGACGAGGTCCTCGATCTTCGAGGTGGCGATGGGGTCCAGCGCCGAGGCGGGTTCGTCCATCAGGATGACCTCCGGGCCGACCGCGAGACAGCGGGCGATACAGAGCCGCTGTTGCTGGCCGCCCGAGAGTCCCAGGGCGTTGTCGTCGAGGCGGTCCTCGACCTCGTCCCACAGCGCGGCCGACTGCAGCGAGCGCTCGACGAGGTCGGCCTCCGCCTCGGTGTCGTCGCGGCCAAGCAGCCGCGCGAGCAGTCCCTTCTCGATGTCGCCGTGCTTGCGGGGGCCGTAGGAGACGTTCTCCCGGATCGACTTCGGGAACGGGTTCGGCGACTGGAACACCATGCCGATCCGCTTGCGGAGTTCGACCAGGTTGGCGTTCGGGTCGTAAATCTCGGTCCCGTCGAGTTCGACCGACCCGTCGACGCGGGCGCTCTTGATGCGGTCGTTCATGCGGTTGAGACACCGCAGGAACGTCGACTTCCCGCAGCCCGAGGGCCCGATGAGCGCCGTGACCGACTCCTCGGGGATGTCCAGCGAGACGTCCTTCAGGGCGTGGTCGTCGCCGTACCAGACGTTCAGGTCCTCGACCGAGAGCTTCGTCTCGGCGCCGGTCCGGTAGTCGGTCCAGGCGTCCCGGACCTGCTCTTCGCTCTCGCCGGTCGTCGTGCTGCCGGCGTCTGTACGCTCCGTCTCGGGTGTCGTTTCACTCATAGTTCAGTTTCCTCCGGAAGTAGGTCCGGGCCGTGATGCCCACCGCGTAGAACGTCAGCACGACCATCAGCAGGACCGTGGCCGACGCCCAGCCCATCTGCGGGGAGCCGGAGACGCCGGCCGCGATCACCGCCCACACCTGCGTCGGCAGTGCCGCCGACGCCGTCAGCAGCTGGTCGTTGACGACGAACGGCGGCCGGCCGACGAACTGGAAGCCGTCGATGACCTTCACGGCCGTCGTCGCGTTCAGCGTCGAGCCGAGCACGATGATCAGCGGCGCGGTCTCGCCGGCGATGCGGCCGACGCCGAGGATGAAGCCGGTGATGACGCCCGGCATCGCCGCCGGCAGCACGACGCTTTTGATGGTCTCCCAGCGGGAGACGCCCAGCGCCGCGCTCGCGTCGCGGTACTCGTCCGGGACCGCCTTGACCGCCTCGCGGCTCGTGATCAGCACCAGCGGCAACAGCATGAAGCCGAGGACCACCATTCCGGCCAGCAGCGTCTCGTTGTTCCCGGTTCGCGGCAGGATGAACGCCGCACCGAACAGGCCGAAGACGACGCTCGGCGTGCTCCACAGCGCGTTCGTTGCGACCTCCACGACCGCGGTGAACGGTCCCTGTTCTGCGTACTCGGTGAGGAACACCGCCGCGCCGACGCCGAGCGGGACGGCGAACAGCGTCGCGCCGACGACCAGCCACACCGTCCCGACGACCGCGGGCATGATGCCGCCGGGTTCGGCCCCGAGCGGGATGTACGCCTGCATCGTCATCGGCCACGAGAGCGTGCCCTTCGTCGCTACCGCGAGGCCGCCCAGACGGACCGCCGAACCGGTCACGAACACATGCAGCCCGACGAGGGCCGCGTATCCGAACCCGCCGGCCAGTGCGAGGACGGTCTCCTCGCCGAGCAGCCTTGTTCGGAGTGTGTCGTCGCTCCCGTAGTTTGCGGACGCGGCGACGCCGGCGGCCGCTATGGAGGCCAGCGCCGCGATGATGCCGGCGAGGGGGACGACAGCGATCCCGGCGACGGCGGGCGTCGTTCGCGCGGGCGCCTGCAGCACCAGCACCGACGCGAGCAGGCCGAGCCCACCGAACACGCCGACCACGTACAGCGGCGCCGCGTCGAGTGCGCGGTCGGCCAGCGGACCGTCCCGCGACACGACGGCAGCCACCGGGAGCGCGGCCAGCAGGAGTGCGGCGACGGCGCCGGCGACGACGACGGCCGCGCCCACGGTGCCGCCGACCGGAAGGCCGGCCGGGGTCGGACCCGAGAGCAGGAACGCGCCAGCGAGCACGACGCCGAGAGCGATTCCGACCGGAATCGCGGTACGGACCGCCTCGAGGCGCTCGGTCGACTCGCCGACGTTCCCGAGCGAGCCGTACCCCCGATAGAGGACGACGGCCACGAGCGCGGTCGGGAGGAACAGCGCGAGACCGCCGACGGTCCACTCGGGCGTGACCGCGATGGCGGTGTCGAGCGTCCTCGACTGGCGGCTCTCGGTGAGGATGGTGTAGGTGAACGGGTAGGCCAGCCGGTCACCCGTCACCAGCACCGTGGTCAACAGCGCGGCGACCGCGCCGGTGACGGCGAGCGGGACCGCGCGGAACAGCTCCCTCGCGCCCCGGTGCCACTCCGTCCGTCCCGGCGGCGTTCGAGCGAACTCGGTGACGAGCGCGAACACCGGCACCAGGAGGACGAGCAGCTCCAGTGCGCTGGCGGAGAACCCGTGGAACGCGTAGGCCAGGCCCTTGCTGAACACGAAGACGACGATGCCGACCATCACGAGGATCATCATGAACCCGTTGAGGTAGACGACGAGGAAGGCGCCGTACTCCCGGCCCTGGGCACCGAAGCCGGCGCGTGACTTCCCGGCCGCCCAGCCGGAGACGAGCGAGCCGAACACGGCGAAAATCGGGATCACGACCCCGCCCGTGAAGCCGCCGTCGATGGCGCTCGGATCCCACTGCCAGCCGACGCCGATGGCGGCCGTGGTGACGACCACGCCGAGCGTGCCGACGACGAACCCGACCGGGAGCGTCGAGCCCAGGTCCTCGCGCGGAAACACGGTGACGCCGCCGAGCACGAGTGCGCCAGCGAGCCCGCCACCGAGCGCGACCGGGCCGACCCCGACCACGCCCGCGGTCAGCGTCGCCCCGACGGCCAGACCGACGGCGGCGAACAGCCCGCCAGCCAGCAGCCCGGCCGAGCTGTCGGGCTGGGTGTCGACCGCGTCGAACCGGGAGACGACGCCGGCGCCGACGACGACGACCCCCTGCACCAGCAGGACCACGCCGAGCAGCGTCGCGAGGGTCACGCCGGACGTGGCCCCGACGGCTGCGAGCAGGATCGTGGTGACGACGAGCCCGACGGCGATACCGCGGACCCGCTGGGAGTCGACGGTCACGACCCGGAGCCGGTCGGCGGCCGCGACCACACCGAGACCCCCGGCGACGACGGCCACGAGGGTTCCGAGGAACGTCACGAGTTCGGCGCCCGCCGCTGCCGGGGAGACGACATCGGGGAGCGCGACGAGCCCCATACCGAACCCGAGCACGGACAGCGCGATGACGCCGTCCATGATCCGGTCGTACACGGACGACTCCGCGTTCACGAGGGTCGTCTCGGTGGCGTACGCGTCGCTCATCTCAGGTGTCCCCCTGGAGTTTGGTTTGCATGCGGCGTTCGATGTACTGGGCGACGATGCTCATGCTGGCGACGACGACGAACAGCATGACGCCGGAGACGAACAGCACGTCCACGGTCGACTCCGAGGCACTCCCGTAGTTGACCGCGATCAAACTGGTCAGCGTCGTGTTCGCCTCGAAGAGGTCGAACAGCGGCGCGCTCAGGTTGGCGGACAGCGCCCCGATGATGGCGGCGACGGCCATCGTCTCGCCGACGGCCCGGCCGAGCCCGAGGATGACGGCCGCGGAGATGCCCGAGAAGGCCGCCGGGATCGAGATGCTCTTCATCTTCTGCCACTCGGTGGCGCCCATCGCAACGGCACCGTCGCCCATCGCGTCGGGGACGCTCGAGAGGGCGTCCTCCGCGACCGAGACGACGGTCGGCAGCGCCATCACGCCGACGACCAGGCCGGCGATGAAGAAGCTCGCACCGTCGTCGAGGAACGACTGCTGGACGAACTCGTTGAGCACCTGGAAGCCGATGAAGCCGTAGACGATCGAGGGGATGCCCGCCAGCACCTCGACACCGGGTTTGACGACCTCGCGGACGCCGTCGCTGGCAATCTCGGCGATGAACAGCGCACCGAGCAGTCCGAGCGGGCCCGCGACGAGCCCCGCGATGGTCGTCACGACGACCGTCCCCCAGATCGAGGGGATCAGCGAGTAGGCACCACCCCGAGGGTTCCAGATCGCATCCGTCCCGGGGAGAACGTGCTGGAGCCAGAAGAACCAGCGTTCGTCGCCGTTCTCGACCGGGATCGCCAACAGTCCGAGCCCGTGTTCCCGGAACGCGGGTAGCGCGCTCGCAAACAGGAACAGGGTGATGAATAGCACGGTCAGGACGGTCAGGATCGTCGCCACGAGCGTCAGGAGCCGGGCGACCGCCGCCTGGTAGGTCACC
The DNA here is from genome assembly GCF_024298905.1 of Natronomonas marina. Taxonomy (NCBI): domain Archaea; kingdom Methanobacteriati; phylum Methanobacteriota; class Halobacteria; order Halobacteriales; family Natronomonadaceae; genus Natronomonas; species Natronomonas marina. Next base: position 1,605,219 of record NZ_CP101154.1, on the reverse strand, counting down.
CACCCGACCGCCGTCACGACGAGGAACGCCACGAGCACCGGCACCGCGAGTCCGGGCCGGAACAGGAACGTGGCGATGGCCGCGACGAGCGTCAGCGCCGACGCTGCGACCGCGAGCACCGACCCATCGTCGGCGTCCGCCCCGATGAGACCACCTGTAACGTCTGTCATAGTTGAATTGGCATGGATTGAAAACGTGGCTGCTCCGTTGACCCGCCGGTCCAGCGTCCGCCGCGTGCCGCGGGAGCGAATGGCCTCGGTCCGCCGTTACACCGGGTCCTGATCGGGGAGCTTCGCGCGCTGCTCCTCGAGGCGGCGCTGTCCGAGCGTGAAGTAGTTGTTCGGCGCGACGAACGTCTCCTGGCCGAACTCCGAGAGACACATGTTGATGAAGGCGGCTTCCTTCATCGAGGTGCCGTCCCAGGTGTACATGTGGAGGTCCCGCGACAGCGGGTACTCCTTGGAGTCCAGGCCGTTCTGGTCGTCCTGGTACTCGTAGGTCGTGCCCTCCCACTCGAGGGCGACCGGAGCGAGGCCGTCGGTGTCGATGAACGCCAACGCGAGGTAGCTGATGGCGTTGTCGGCCTGGGCGACCGCCTGGGCGAGCCGCTGGTTCTGGCCGAACCGCTGGTCGACGGTCGTGTTCGCCTTCGGATCGCCGAAGACGTTCGAGACGAACGACGTCCGCGTCCCGGAGCCCTTCACGCGGGCCAGGACCTGTATCTCCTTGTCCGGGCCGCCGATCTCGCTCCAGTTGTCGACGCGGCCCTTGTAGATGTCCTTTAGCTGGTCGCCGGTGATCGTCTCGACGCCGGCGTCGGCGATCTCCTGGGAGACCACGAGCGGCTGGCCGTCGACGGCGACGACGTGGTCGACGAACTTCTCGTAGCTGTCACGGTCGGGGAGTTCGTCCTCGACGTTCCCCGAGGAGTTCCCGATGTCGTGTTTCTGGTCGCGTACCTTCTCGACGCCCGTCCCGGAGTGCGAGAGCGCGACCGCGACGGTGAACGGCGGGTCGCCGTCCTCGCCCGGTTCGAAGCCGTACAGGCCCGCCCAGTAGTCGGCGAGGTTCTTGTCGGTGTCGATGCCGTACTCGCCGTGCGGCCAGTACTCGGAGTCGCTGGCCGGCCGGTTGGCGTTCCAGTACGACGAGGCGGTGTTGGAGACGGGATAGACCGTCGAGGAGCCACCGGCCTCCAGGGGCGAGGTCCCCGAGGCCTCGTCGTCCTGTTCGGTGTCGGTCTCGTCGTCGTCGCCCATCCCCGCGTCGGTCGGCGTCTCGTCGTCCTCCGCCGGGTTACTCTGATCGGTACAGCCGGCGACGGCCCCGATCCCCGCAACACCGGTCGTGATCAGGAACTTGCGCCGCGATGCGAGATTCGCCAGCCGCGTTTCATCACGCGTCATCACCAGAACCGGCGCGAGAGAGTACTAAACTACTTTATAATAGGGGTACCCCCCGATACGGTGGTCACCGGTCCGGTACGAGCCGGTACTTGCTCCACCCGAGTAGAAATTGTGATATATAGCGCTATTTTTCGGGCGGGCGAACGGCGGGCGCCCGGCGACTGCGAAGGGCGACGCCAGCGGCGAGTCGGGACTGAGCCTCACCGGACGACCGTAACGGGTGCGGGCGACCGTCTCGCGACGGTCTCGGCGACGCTGCCGAGGAGCACTCTCGACACGCCGGACCGACCGTGACTCCCCACGATCACATGGTCGACGTCGTTGCCGTCGACGTAGTCGAGAATCGCGGCTGCCGGCCGATTCGGTCCCCACTCGACGACCGTCGTCGTCGTGACCTCGGCGCCGTGCTCCTCGGCGAACTCCCGGGCGTCCGCAAGCAACGCTTCGGCGTCCCGCTCGATCTCCTCGTAGGCCGCCTCCGAGTGGACCAGTTGCCCCTCGCCGTAGTACGTCTCCATCGGGTCGATTGCGTGGAGTATCGTCGTTTCGACCTCCGGGAAGACCGTGAACGCGTACTCCAGGGCCTTCTCGGACTGTTCGGAGCCGTCTATCGCGACGAGGTGGTGCGTCGCGCCCCGCCGCTGGTGGGGGCGAACGACCGTGACGGGGACCGGCGCCCGTCGCAGGACGCGCTCGGCGACGCTACCCAGCAGTATCCGTGACGCCCCCTCCCGGCCGTGACTCCCCATCACGATATCGTCGACGTCGGCTTCCTCGCTGAACGCGATTATCTCGCGGCTCGGGTGCCCGACACGAACCTCGGTTTCGACCTCGACGCCGTGCTGCTCGGCGGCGTCGAGTAACTCGGTGAACACCCGTTCGGGCCGCAACACGTCTTCGTCCGGCGCGGTGTACCGGGGGTCGTCGACGTGGAGGAGCGTGAACGTGCCGTCCGGGAACGTCGCCGTGGCGTGTTCGAGTGCGTCGTTCGAGAGCGGTGAGCCGTCTACCGGCACCAGTACGTTCCGTGGCATGCAGGACAGTTCGCTCCCGGCCACGTTAGAAGCCACAAGGTAACAGCCGTGACGCCCGCCCGAGGACAACCGACGGGTCGTCGAGGCGCTGGGCGAGATCCTCTAGTTCGCCGTCGCCCACCCGCGGAACGCGGCGGTCCACATGTGTGACCCCCACCGTTAGGTAGGCGCGTGCGCTACTGTGCGCCAGTGACTCCGGACGCCGGCCGCTGGGCCCTGGTAGTCGTTCTCGTCGCCGCGAGCGGGTGTTCCGCCCTCCCGGGCGGCGGTACGGCCGTCGAGACGGAGACGGCCACGCCCGTCGCGGTGCCGACCGACCGGCCATCCTATCCGCCCGGCGTCGGTGCGGCCGGCGTCGACGGCCCACAGCGCCTCGCGGCCGCCAACGGCCGCGCGCTCGACGCGACGGCCCACCGGCTCGAACGGACGGTGGAAGTTCGCGGCCCGGACGGCACGCTCCGCATCGAGCGCGTCCAGCGACGCACCGCCGACGGGGTCGTCATCGCCACGCTGTCGATCCGTGGCGACGGCCCGGTCGGTGCCGCCGTCGAGAACCGGACCCGGTATCGGGAGTCGGACATCGTCCACTCGCGGGCGGAACTCGCCGACGGGCGGACGGTTACGAACCGCCTGCCCGCCAGTAGTTCGGCGACGTACTTCTTCGGTCGGGCGCTTCCGCGGCGGCTCTTTGCGACCGGCGACTACGAGGTGACTCGCGGCACAGACGGGCAGGTTCTGCTCGACTCGACCGGGGCGGTCGACCTCGACCGCGGCCTCTCCGGGGTTCGGGCCGGGAGCCCGCGGAACGTCTCGGTGGGTGCGACGGTCACGGAGGCGGGACTGGTCCGGGAACTCGCGGTCGCCTACGACGCGCGAACGGGCGCCGGGTCGGTCCGGGTTCGACTCACCCAGTCGGTCACGCCCCGGAACGACGTCGCCGTCGAACGACCGGCCTGGATCCCGGACGCGGACGAGGGGCAATCGAGGCCGCTGAACGCGACCGTTTGAACGGGTGGAGGCCACGGGGAGCCGTAAGTGATGCCGAACCGTCGTTATCGCGCTCCTAACAATGTCCGTACGGCGACTAGCCGGGTCGAGGGAAACATCGTGTCATCACACACCGACGCCGACCACGACGAGCGCGATTCTATCACTTGGGTGACTCGACAGGTGTCCGTCACGACAGCGTCGTCGCCGATCTGCCGGGTCTGTGAGGAACCCCTGCGTCCGGCGGGCGATCTCCAGGGTGGAACCGGGGCGGTCCACGAGGCGTGTCGCGTCGAACTCCGGCGTGGGGTCTCGCTGTACTGACACGTAGCGTCGGGTCAGGGGAGGGCCCGCAGTCGACGAGGTGGTATCAGGAAGTTCCCCCGCTGGTGGGTCCGGAAGTACTGGAGGATGCCGTTGTCCTGACGCTCGGAGACCGGGGTCGACGCCGCGATGTCGAGTCCCGCCATGGCGACCCGGAGACGACGGAACTCCTCGAAGGCACGCTGTAGCGAGACGAAGACGACGCCGGCCTCGTGGTCGTGGTCGGTGTTGACGTCGCGCCGGAGGATCGGCGGGCGTCCGTCCTCGCGGAAGCGGGCCATCTTCTGGGCGTGCCCGACGACGCCGTGTTCGTCGGCCACCTCGTGGAGTGCCGACTCGTCGACCGGGTCGACCCGGTTGTGGGCGGTCAGTTCCTCGCCGACCGGGCCGACGTTCTCGGCGTCGACGTCCGGTGCGAACATCCGTGCGACCTGCTCCTGTGTCGAGCGGTCGAACCAGTTCGAGAGCGTGTGGACGAGCAACGCGACGTGCTGGGTCGTTCCGCCCGCGAAGCGGCCCTCCCGGATCGTGACCCGGTCTTCGGTCGCCTGGGAGCCCTTCAGCCCGGACCGGAAGTTCATGAAGTTCGGCGCCGCCTCGTGGACCTCCTCCTGTGGGACCCCCTGGAAGTTGCCCTCCCTGTCGGCCGGGAGCCCGGCGCCGACGAATCCGGTCCGGCGGCCGTCCTCCGGGTCCGCCAGTTCGAAGACGCCATCGAGTCGGCTCACGTCGGTCCCGTTGGCCGGCCGGTCGCCGAACAGCGCCGCCTCGGCCCCGAGGACGGCGCTCGCGTGATCGGACGCGAGATGCAGGAAAGCGTCGGCGTCGTCGCGGCGGACGTTCTCGCCCGGTACGACCGGCCCGGCGGGCGGCAGGTCGACCGAGAGCGACTCGCCGAACCGCTCGAAGTACGAAGGCGAGTAGCCGACGGTAAAGAGGAGGCCGTCGGGACTCGCCCCGTAGGCGCGTTCGAGGTCCGTCAGCGCCGTCTCCACGAGCCCCCGGTCCCGCTCTCGGTCCTCGCCGACGTAGGACAGCGAGCGGAAGACGTGGTGTCTCGGGAGCCGTCGGTTGCCGTGCTCGTCGGTCTCGAGAGCGGCGTTCCAGGCGTGCTGGCGGTCGGGGCGGTCGTCCGGCGATCCGCTGGGTATCTCGGGGGCGTCGTCGTCGAACTCCACGTCGAGACACGCCGACAGCGCCGCCGCCCCGCCGGCCGCCAGGAGCCTCCGGAGGACGGCCCGCCGATGCATGGCCGGATGGTACGACGCCCGGAGCAAGAAGGTTCGGGGGCCGGAGCGACCGAAGCCGGCAGGGTCGCGGCCACCGCCTCCGGCGTACGGGAGCGTACCACCCCAACTTATACATTCTAAACCCGATCAACGTTCACCATGAATACGGATCGTCGAACGCTGCTCAAGGCGGGGGCGGCGGTCGGTGCCGCGGGTGTCGTCGGTGCGTCGGCCAACCGGGACGTGAACGCCCACGTCGCCCGGTCGGAGTCGTGGGGCGAGCAGACCGCCCCGGAACCGTACGACGACTACGACGTCCACCGCGTCGCAGGTGATGGAAGCGGCGACTTCGAGACGATCCAGGCGGCGGTCAACGGGGCCACGCCGAGGGACCTGATCCTGGTCTCGCCCGGCCGCTACACCGAGGAGGTCGAGATCAACGACACGCCCTACCTGACGATCCGGGGGACCGACCGCGAGGAGGTCGTCATCGACGGCGAGAACGAGCGGTACAACGGCATCAGGACCACCGCCGACGGGACGGTCGTCGAGAACCTGACGGTCAAGGACCACCGGGGCAACGGCGTCTACTGGACCAACAGCGTCACCGGCTATCGCGGGAGCTACGTGACGGCGATCAGAAACGGCGTCTACGGCATCTACGCGTTCAGCTCCGAGAAGGGCCGCTTCGAGCACTGTTACACCTCCGGCTGCAAGGACGCGGGCTTCTACATCGGCGAGACCCAGCAAGCCGACGCGGTCATCACCGACTGTCTCGCCGAGCAGAACGCGATGGGATACTCGGGGACGAACTCCGGGGGGAATCTCGTCATCCGGGACTCGATTTGGCGGGACAACGCCGTCGGGATCGTCCCGAACACGCTCGACTCCCAGGAGGGCGCGCCGCAGGGCCACGAGAACGGCGGCATCCGCATCGAGAACAACGAGATCTACGACAACAACAATCTGGAGGTGCCGATGTACTCGAACGCCTACGCGGTGTCGGGCGCCGGGGTCGTCGTCGCCGGCGGCGTCGGCAACGACATCTGCGACAACACCATCGAGAACCACGACAAGTACGGCATCGGCGTCATCCCGATGGTGACGGGCGATACGAACCTCTATCGGCCCCGGAACAACGCCGTGATGCGGAACCGGGTGCGAGGCTCGACCCGGGCGGATCTGGCGCTTTCGGCACCGGCCGCCGGGAACGCCTTCTCGGACAACGAGGTCGGGAGTACCCGTCCGACCTTCCTCCAGCGCCGCGACGGCAGTTTCGGCGACGTCTGGGTGTTCCTCAACGTCCTGAAGGACTTCATGCAGGCCGACGAGATCGGGAGCTATCCGCAGGGCACGGACGCGACCGTCGAGGATCCGGACCCCGAGACGCTCCGCAGCGACCTCGACGAGTACGAACTCGCCGACCCCGAGACCGAACCGCCGAAGCCGCCGATCGGGGGGCTCGAGGATGTCTGAGACGGCCGACACTGGGGTCGACCTCCAGCACCTCTCCAGCGTCGTTCTCGGCGCGGTCGTCGTCGGCGCGACCGCCGCGTGGGTCGCCGCGGAGGTGGCCGGTCCCGTCCCGGTCTTTGTCGCCACCGCACTCGTCGCGGGCTATCTCCTCGGTGCGCGCCGCGGCGAACGCGAGAAACTCGTCTTCGTCGGGTACGCCGTCGTCGCCATCCTCGCCGTCTCGCCCGCCCTCTTCTTCCTGCCGGACGTCCTCTCGGGCCGGACCGTGGTGCTGTTCCAGACCATGACCGTCGTCGTCACCCGGATGCTGCTGGGGGTCGCCGGCGTCGTCGGCTACGCCGTCTACCGACTCGACGGCGGCACCGGGGTACTCGAGCGAGCCAGGACGCCCGAACGACGGACGGCGATCGCGGCCTACGCCGTCGCCGTGGGCCTCTTCGTCCTCCCGTTCGTGCTGTTCGTCGTCGATCTGGTCGCCGGGACGAACGCCGTCGAGCTACCGGGCGTCCTCGGCTGGCGACTCCTGGGACTCGTCGCGGTCGCCATCGGCTACGGCGCCTACCGGCACGACGGCGACGCCGGCAGCGCCGCGACGACGCCCGCCGGACGGCCGGAGTGAGCGAGGCGTCGGTTCGCTGGCCGCAACGCGCTGCTCGTTTGTATTCGGAACCCGAAGCGGCGGTCGTGCTGCCCTCCAGTTCGAGCCGATACGGAATCCAGACACATTGCTCACACCCATGAGCGTGGGCCGAACGCAGCGACGGCTGAACGCGGCGCTCGGCGTGTTCCTGCTCGCCGTCGCGGTGGTCGTGGTCACACTCTTGGGCGACGGGTTGCTTGCGACCCCGGTTCTGGCCGGGCAGGTACTCCTCGTGGCGCTCGCCGGGGGCTGTGATCTGCTCGCGGCCGCCGACAGACCGGGTGGCTGGGCGTGGTACCGGTGGAGCGGGCTCGGGAACGTCCTGCTCGGACTGTCGCTCCCGCTCGGGGTCTTCGGGACGGCCGGCGGATCGCTCTACCTGCTTTTGGCCGGCGTCGGCGGGCTCTCGCTCGCACTGCTGGGCGTCGATCTCCTCGTGTTCGCCGGGAGGTACACCCGCGGGACCCAACTCGACTGGCGCGATGACTGAGAGCCCACACCGCCGGGACGGGACGACAGGTGGCTGGCGGGACGCCAGCCTGTTCGCCGCCGTCGGCGGGGTCGTCTACGCGGTGGTCGTGCTGGCGTGGATGCGGTCGAACGGCCTGTACTTCGCGGGCGGCGACCCGGTCACGACAGCCCTCGGCGTCGGGTACGCCGGCGGCGGGCTCTGGCTCGTGGCCGCGGTCCCGCTGTACCTGCTGGCCCGACTGTCGCTTTGCACGCCGGCCATCGTCACCGCGGGACTCTTCGGCAACACCGTCTACATGTGGGCCTACGGGACCCACCTCCACCCGCTTTCGTCGTACCTGACCGTCTGGCCGCTGTTGTTCGCGCTCGCGGTTCTCGCCGGCGGTCTCGAGGCCGTTCTCAGGGTTGGCACTGACCGGTTCGGCGGCGTGGGCGGCCTCCGGCGCCTCCTATGACATCCTCCGCGCGGTGAACGGCGCGGTTTCCCCACACCCGCACGGTTGGGGTCGGGCGGTCCGACACCAACGGGGGCAAGATTCCGCCGCGTGGGCGTACTCCGGTTCGTGCTCGGTCCGTGAGCCCCGCGAGGGGTGTGGCGGGTTCGGTGTCCGGGATGGACACGGTATCTCCTTGCACAGCGCCCGAAACAGCATCGGGCTCGCCCCCGCCGTTCGCGGTCGGGGACGCACGGGCCGTGCCATCGGCCTGCCTCGCCTTTCTGCCACGGTGGCGAGGCTCAACCGCCGCAGGGGTTGGATTGGTCGTGCCGTCACCCGCTCTCGTACACGGGCGTTAACCGCCCGTTCCAGCGGAGGTACGGGTAGTGTGAGGACGTTGGATTTCGCACACCACAGCTGTCTCCCTTCTCCGTTGTGGCCCCGAGCAGTCGAGGGTGGTGTCCGTCCATATCGGCGGAGAGGACCCCAATGTGTTCTCGGATTAGTTTCGGCGCTTGAGTCACGTCTGCGTTCGACCCAGGCGGGCATAAATACGGGGAAAGCGGAGTGAAAGTGACGCGATTCACGCCAGCCCTGAAGGGCGGGACTCTCTCACTGTTACAGGTAGCCTCGTCGTGGCGCGCCGGCGACCCGCAGGCCCCCGGTGACCCCGACCGCGACCCGCCCGGTCTCGCTGGCCACGGCCGTCCCCCGGTGGTAGCCTCAATCGATCGCAAATCGCCTGTATCGACGGTGCGCGTACCGGTAGGCCCCGTAGGAGATGCCGACCGTCAGGAGGAGGTATACGCCGATTCCGACGCCGGAGACAGGCGTGAGCGTGAGGTTGCCGGTGACGGCGAACCACGTCGTGACCAGCCCGACGACCGTGCCGCCGCCGACGACGAAGATGTAGCCGAACATCACCAGCATCGACGGGACGACGGTCTCGGTCCCCCAGAACTTCCGTTCGGTGTAGACCGGGTAGGTCGCACCGAGACCGACCGCAAAGAGGGCGGCAGCGAGACACATCGCCGCCCCGACCGCGGCCAGCGCGACCGCCGTCGTCGGCGCCGAACCGAGCGCCAGCGAGGCGAGCGAAACGAGGACGGCCACCGGGACGCCGACGGCGAGACCGGCGAGTACGCGCCCGCGAACCAGCGTCGCCGGTGTCGTCGGCGTCAACAGCAACAGCGGCAGTTGCGGCCGGTCCTCGCCGAGGGGGTTCAGCCCGAACGTCGCACCCGCAAGGTAGGTCCCGAGACCGACACCGGTGCCGGCGACGAGGGCGCCGAGGGCGTCACCCGACGACTGGACGACGGTGGTGGCCAGCGGCCCGATGAAGAACAGGACCATCACGAGGTGGCTGAGTTCGCCGGGGTTCCGAATCCCGCGGACGAGCAGCCCCCACGCGATGCGGCCGCTCTTGCGCCACGCGAAGGGGCGAGGTGCCGTGAAGTCGCCCGACGACGTCGGTGCCGCCGAGGTGTCGCTGGATCGGTGGACGTCGGTGAACCAGAGGCTACTCGCCTGTCGGGTCGCCACGGCGAGTCCGAGCGGCGTCGAGACGACGAGCGCCGCGAGGACGCCGACCGCGGCCGGCGTGATCGGCCCGCCGAGGCGAGTCCCGACGAAGGCGAGTGCGACGTAATCGACGAGCGGTGCGAACGCGAGCGTGTCCAGTATCGATTCGAGGGAGACATCCCCCTCGACGAGGTACGGCCCGACGAACTGGGAGGCGACGATCAGGCCGATCATCGCAACGACGCCGACGACCTTCAGGACGCGGCGAACGCCCGGAAGCCGGCGGAGCGCCCGGAGGACCGCCAGCCCGAGGGCGTACCCCCAGACGGCCGTCCACGCGACCACCGGGACCGCGACGACGGGGGCGGCGAACGGGAGCGAGGCCGACCCCACCCCGAGCGCGAACGCGACGAGGAGCGCCACGAGCGGCGGGCCGAACCACGCCGCCAGCCGGAACAGTTCGGCGAGGACGAGTCCGACGACGACCGCCCGGTGGTGGACCGTCGTCAGGAGCAGCGCCTCCTGGTCGCTGGCGGCGATACGTTCGAGGGTCCGGAGGCCCGCGAGCAGCAACAGCCCGACCGGGACCAGCGTCAGGGAGCCGCCGAGATACGGCAGCGCCGAGAGCGACTCGGCCGTTCGGCCGAGGGCGTACACCGCCGGCAGGGCGAACAGGAAGTTCCCGCCGAGGAACAGAACGGCGACAGCCATCCCGACCACGCGGCGGGTGCTACCCAGCTGTCGGCGGACGCTGCGGGTCGCCTCGGCGCGGCCGATCCGGGCGCCGTCGCGGAGGTCGCGTCGGAGGTTCATTCCGGCCGGGCCACCGATTCGGCGTCGCCTTCGCTCGTCACCGCGAGGAAGGCGTCCTCGAGTGTGCCACCCTCGCCCGTCTCCGCGCGGGACTGCAGTTCCGAAGGCGACCCCTCGGCGACCACCCGGCCGTCGTAGAGGACGCCAACCTCGTCGGCGACCGCCTCGACGACGGGCAGGATGTGCGTCGACAGAAAGACCGTCGTGCCGTCGTCGGCGAAGGCCGCGATGGACTCCCGGATGCGGCGGGCTGCACGCGGGTCCAGCCCGGAGGTCGGTTCGTCCAGGAACAGGACGTCGGGGTCGTGCAGCACGCTCTGGATGAAGGCGGTCTTCTGTTTCATCCCCTTCGAGTACTCGCCGATGCGCCGGTCGGCGTCCTCGGCCAGGTCGAACCGTTCGAGGTAGTCGTCGATCCGGTCGTCGGCCCGCTCGCGCGGGATGTCCCGCAGGTCCGCGACGTAGGAGAGCTGTTCGTTGGCGCTGAACTCCTCGTACAGCGGCGGACTCTCCGGGAGATAGCCGATGAGCGACGACAGGGTACGCCGGTCGGAGACCTCGGTACCAAGGATTCGCGCGCTGCCGGCGGTCGGCTGTGTGAGCCCCGTCAGGATGCGCATCGTGGTCGTCTTCCCGGCGCCGTTGGGCCCGAGAAAGCCGTACACCGTTCCGGTCGGGATGGAGAGCGAGACGCCGTCGAGGGCGACCTCCGTGTCGTAACGCTTCTGGAGGTCCCGCGCCTCGATTGCGACATCGGCGGTTCTGGAGGGCACGAGTGCCGGACGTTCCGGGAGAACACGCCTAACAGTTTCGACTCGGGGAGCGTCCTGGCCTATATGACGTCGAGGACGACGGCCGCGTTGACGAGACCGAGCACGAAGAGCACCGCGCTGACGGCGATTTCGAGGGGCGACGACGCGACGATGGCGCCACCACCGCCGACGCCGATCAGAAACAGTGAGAGCCCCAGCCGGGCGACGGTCCCGAGCACCTCCAGTATCGCGTCCTTGACCGCCCGCTTGACGACGGCGTACAGTTCCGTCTTCGTCAACCCGTCGTCCGCGCGGTCGGTCACTCTCTCGGTCATCTCGGCCATGGATCATTCCTGTACCACCTCGTCACATAAATTCGACGCTGCTGAAAAGAACGCGCAAATCGGCGATGAAGAACCCGACCTAGATGCGGCTGAGAAAGACACCTGGCTGGCGGTCGGAGGCGACGCGTCTCCCAGTACGTTCGACAATTAATTACCTCCGTCGTCCATTATGACGAGATAGAATGCCAATCTCCAATGAGGAATTCGAGTCGGGGACGGTCGAAGTTAGCGGTGACGAGCCGATCGCCAACGACGAAGAGGGGCCCATCGAAACTGAAAAAGACCTCATTACGTCCTTTTTAAGCGAGCGGCCGAACAGGGCGTTCACCGAGCGGGAAATCGTTCTCGGCGTCGATTTTAGCCCCGTATTCATGGATCGGACGCGGAATCCATTGGGAGTGCTCGCTGACGGTCTGGTCGACTTTGCCGGTGATGTTGCTGCCTCGACAATCGTGGTCAACGATATCGATGAAGCACTCACCGAACTAGTCGAGGAGGGAATCGTGACGACCAAAGAAGTGGAGACGGAAAACGGGACGTCGGTCTATTACACGCTGGCGTAACTCGCAGTAACGACTACGTCGTAGTTGGCTTCGGGGTGAATCCATCCTGCCAAGATTGCCGAACGGACTCCCTGTACCTATCGATTCGGTACCCCGGTGTCGTTTCGCGTGTGTTCTCGACGTGCTGCTCTAGTTCCTGTTTGCAGACGTTCGTCGTCGTGAGGCCGACGTGTTCGGTTAGCTGGTTCCACGAACCGGACGATTCGGTCTTGGCGCCTGCGGTCCCCGGTCGTGCGGCCACGAAACGCCCCGGCCGGGAAATCGCCGCCGTTCGGCCGCAGTTTGGCGGTTGGCGCCCGCCAAATCGACGTGTGGGTTTATCCTTCGGTGTCTCCAAGCCGGAGCCACCAGGACGATGTCGGCCCTCCCAGCGTGGATCGACGACCGAACCGATCACGACCTCGACAAGAAGCTCACACAGCGGCACGTCGTCGAGACGATGCTCGACGCCGAGCGGCCGTTCTTCTCGGCCGAGCAGATCCGCGCCCGGGTGAGTCCCGACGTGAGCAAGGAGACGGTCAGAAACCGGCTAATCGAACTCCGCGAGATCGACGTCGTCGCCGCGGAGACCTACCCCGAGTCGATCACCCTCTACTACGTCAACCACCCCGAGTCGAACTGGCCGCTCGCGCCGGCCGCGAAGGAGGCGCTGTCCCACGAGACGCCGCTGGAGACGCTCTCGCTTTCGGATTTCGTCCGACTGCGCAACCCCGCCGGCATCCGGACGCTCGTGCTGGCCGGCTTCCAGCTGTGTCTGGTCCTGTTCGTCCTCGGGACTGTCGCGGCCCTGACGACGGTCGATCCAGCGATCGGGAGCGAAAACGGGCTCTGGGCGGCCGCCGCGAACCTCTTCGCCGTCTGTTTCGTCCTGCTCTTCGCCGAACGCATCGCTCGAACGGTCCGCAACGACGGCCCCCGAGGTCTCGTGCCGACCCGCGATCGATCCGTCTCGAAGTAACCCACACCGACACGAAAGCCATGTCCAACGAACACGACACCACGACCCGAGCGGAACAGCCCTCCCAGCCGGGACCGGACGTCCTGGCGGAGCGAACGCTAGCCGGCATCTTCGTCCACCTGCTCGGCCTGTTTACGTCGTTCGTCGGGCCGCTCGTCGTCTACGCGGCCGCCGACCACGAGTTTACCCGGTCGAACGCCCGGAACGCGCTCAACTGGCAGGTGCTGTACGCGGCAGCACTGGCCGGTGTGTTCCTGCTCGCCGGCCTCTTCATCGCCGGCGGGGCCGTTCTCCCTGATCTGGTCTTGCTCCCGGTTGCCGGACTGCTGTTCGTCGCGGCGTCCGCGACCGTGTTCGTCGCGTTTTGCACGTTCGCCTTCTCGCTCGTCGCCACCGGCAAGGCCGTGTTCGGAAGCGCCTGGGAGTACCCGCTTGCGCCGGACGTGCTTGACGGCGACGGCGTCCAGTTCGGCGTCGGTCTCGCCTGGTGGACGCCCCTCGCGGTGTACGTCGTGACCGCGCCGGTCCTGTTCGGCGGCCTCCTGTGGTCCGTACTCGGCCGCGACGTCGAGGCAATCTTCCCCGAAGGGGCATTCTTCGTCGTCGTCGCGTTCGTACTCGTCGTGGCGCTGTTCGCGCCCCTCGCCGCCTACAGGGACGTGATGGACGTGAGAGGCGCGGATACGGCGTGGAACCCCACCTGGCTCGCGTACGTCGGCGTCGCGGTGGCCGGCGGCGCCGTGACGTACCTGGCAGCCACCTTTTATTACGGCTCCGGGAACCCCTCCGGGGACGCCGTGTACGGCTACGCGGCCACGCTGTGGGTCGTGATGGTGGTCTATCTGGTCCGTCGCTTCACGGCCGGGACTACCGACACAGCGGAAAGCGGGTAGCCGCCGGACGGAAAGTCGTACTCGAGGTGGCGGATGGCCCGTCGGAAACGGTCACCGGTCCGGGTTCGAGACGGCCGTTCGATACCGCTCGCGGAGCCAAGTACGGGTCGCAAGCAGGCCCGGCCGTCCGTCGACGATCCAGAGCGCGGCCGCGACGCCGAAGAGGACAAGCTGGTAGTGCGGCGGCGTCGTCAACTGGGTCAGCAAGTACTCGACGAGGACGCGTTCCCCATCGGCACTGTACCGGTACGCCGGCGTCACTGGCCAGCCGAGGAATCCGAGTTCGGCCCATCGGCCGGCCGTCGCCGGGCCGACGGCGTCGGCCGCGACGTGCGCGAGCTGGCCGAACAGGAAGGCAGCGGCGACGTCCAGCCGGTCGAACCGCCGACCCAGCAGCCAGAGGCCGGCGCCACAGACGAGCGCGAAGAGAAGCGAGTGGCCCAGGCTCCGCCCCGAGGGCAGCAGGGCCACCCATGTGACGAGTGGTTTGTCGATCAGGTCGGGGAACTGCGTGCCCACGGCGAGCGCCAGAACGGCTGCACCGGAGGGGCTGCCGCCTCGAACCCGGACGGCAAGCGAGTAGGCGATGTAGGCGACCGCCAGGTGACCCCACGGGAGCATTCGTGTCGCCGGTATCGGGCAGATGTACCTGAACCTTCCCCTTCCAGTAGTTGAGACTGGCCGTCTCAATGCATAGGATGTTCTCTTCGGATTCTCAAGCAATCGACTTTCCTCGAGTCCATTAAAAAACCATAGACTGAGATGTTCTCAGTCAGAAGAGGTGCTGGTCAATACTCTCCACCCCGTCACCGACATGCCACGTCCGAGATTCTACTCCCAATCCCTCGACTGCGTCTGAAACTTCATCAGCGTATTCGGCGGTTGTGTTAACGTACGCTGTCGCTCCAGTATCAGACGAGAGATAGACGGGAATACCAGTCTCTCGCAATCTACGAGCTAACTGGAGTAACTCGAGCGTCTCCGGTTGCCAGTACACCCACCCGTCGGGTCCGGTCATCGTCACGGCGAGGAGGTTGAGTGAATCGCGCTCTGCAATCTCAAACGTCGATTCGAAATCTCCGCTCTGAATTGCATCACGCATCTCGGCCAATTCGCTGTGAATGTGTGCAAGCCGGCCACGAAAGAGATGTGACTGTGGTGTCTCCATATGAGCACGAGAAGTTCGCTTGTATTCCGGCACGACTCCAACGATGATACGGCTGTCCTCTTCAAACCTGTCAGATATCCGTTCGGCGACGTAATCCTCCGCGTGTTCGCTCGTACGCAGATGTGAGAAGCCCCCAGTTACGCTCCGAGCAGCAGATGTAAATCCACGCCGAGCCAGTCACGAGAGTTTCTCGCGCGGAAGATCGAGTCCGGCTGCATCCGTCGCTGCGAGGGCGAGGGCAGCAAACGCGGAGGCTGACGCACCAAGACCGATGTTCGACTCGAAGTTGTTCTCGGAGACGACTCGGGCGTAGCTATCGATACCAGAACGATTCCTGACAAGGTCAAGGACGGTCGTCACCCGTTCGTATCCCTCGTCGTCGATTGGGGACCCGTTGACGTGGCAGGTGTCGGTATCGTACCCGAAGGCTACGGTCGTCCGGGTCTCCGAGGGCGCAGTGCAGACTGAAATCGAATCGTGGTACGGGATATTCAGGGCGGGGTCCCTCTGGCCGTGATACTTGATCAGCCCTTGGATCGGGTGGGCACGCGCGCTGGCCTTCATATTCACAGGTCCGCTAGTTGGCGGCGCTACGTGTCCGCCACGTCCACGACCTCATAACTGAGATTCTGATCCCGGAGTTTGTCGGTGTGTGCCGAGAGCAGATCTGTCGAAGATAGGAGCAGTATGTCGAGTCCCTTCGCAGCTGCTTCTTGAACAGCAGACGCGCTTCCGAAACGAATGTCTGGCTCGAGATCTGCTGCCTCAGCGACGGCGATAGCCTCGACTCCACCAACCGCTATCAGATCGTGGCTTTCGGCCATCTCAGCGATTCTATTCGGATCCACCGCCGAACTTCCGCCGTTTTGAACCCGTGGGATCGAGACGATAGTCACCGAACCCAAGTCGTAATCGACGACCCCGTCGAAATTCGTAATTCCAACATCCTGCCCTGCCTCCGCGTTCGTGACTGCAACTGCAGTTGCGCTCCCGGCCCCACCAGACATAGCCCGTAGAACACCGTCCTGCATCGTCAGTGATACGGTCTCTCCTTCGCTGATTTCCGTCGTCGCGATTGCAGTCTCGATCTCGACCTGTCCGATGACGTCTTCAGAAACGTGTTCGATGAAGTGGCGCAACTCGTCGGTCTGTGAGATCAGCCAGTCGACTCCTTCCTTGGTTACTTCGTATCGGCCACGGCCGTGCTTGTTGACGTATCCGTGTTCAACCAGGTCTTGGAGGTAATCGCTCACAGCCTGGGAGGTGACCCCGATAGCATCGGCTATCTCTTGTTGGTTTACCGCGGGTTGTCGTTCTGCGATCTGGACGAGGATTTGATACCGTGTGGCGTTACGTTTGCTCTGGAGAACGCCGAATTCCTCGGGATCGGCCGCGTTCTTCGGCATTATCTCTTCTCTGGACTGCGAACTAAAGTAACTTTGGCTTAGAACGCATGAGGTTGGGTAAACATGACCTCTACGGCAAACTACCCAACTTAAATTTCTCTAAAACAACCAAAATTGTTTTACGCCTCACGATAGTTGTGTTCGGCGATGGCACACGTATCGCTCCCACACGATGCGAAGGCCGGTCCGACGAAACCGGAGGTCAGGGCCGTCCTTCTCAGCAAACTCGACCTCGGGTCGACCGACCACTTCGCAGAGGTCGGTTCGTGTACCGGCGCCGTTACGATCGAGGCGGCGCGGCGCGCGGGTCGGGTCACTGCACTCGAACGAAAAGCAGAACGAATCGAAACTACCAGAAAAAATCTCGCTGCCAATGAGGTGACCGGGGGCGTTGACCTTCGGGAAGCCGAAGCTCCCGAGGGGTTACCCGGCGACGCAGACGTCCTGTTCATCGGCGGCAGTCGGAACTACGAGGCAGTCCTCGACCACGCAGTCGAAACCGAGGTTGACCGTATCGTCATGAACGTTTCGCGGCTCGAAGTCGCTGGATCCGCCACCGAGGCGTTCCGTAATCGGGACCTCCTGGAAGAGGTCGTCCAGTTCCAGGTGAGTCACGGGTACGAACTCGCCGGCGCGACGAGTTTCAATTCCGACAACCCGGTGTACATGCTGGTGGGCGGGACCGATGCGGTTGCGGCAGACGGGGGACAGCGATGACTCTCTACGGTATCGGACTCGGCCCCGGCGACGCCGACCTTGTAACCGTACGCGGACGTCGCGTCCTCGAAGCAGCGGACGTCGTCTACTCGCCGGGACGCCTCTCTCGATCGGTTGCGACCGAACACGTCCCCCAAGACCGAATCGGTGACGTCGACTTTCCGATGACTCGCGACGAGGACGAACTCCGGCGAGCGTGGCGCGAGGCCGCTGAAGAGATCGCACCGCGTGCTCGCGACGGAACTGTGGCGTTCGTCACGCTCGGTGATCCGAACGTCTATTCGACGTTCGGGCACTTGCGGCGGACGCTCTCCGCGTTTCACGCTGATGTCGATATCGTGGTCGTTCCCGGGGTGAGTGCCGTAACGGCCTTTACCACGGCTCTTGGCGTCGAGATTTCCTCCGGGGCGAGTCTCGCGCTTCACGAGGCCGCTCGTGGTGCAGCACCTACCGGACCAGATCGGATGCTTCTGTTCAAGGTCACCGATGTCCCGACGACCCACGAACAGCTCGTTGAGGCGGGCTATGACGTGGTGTACGGCCGCCGACTGTACATGGATCAGGGCGAGACGGTCGTGACGGATGATCCCGGAACGCTGACCGAACGCGACTACTATACGCTGGCTTACGCGGAGAAATGCGATCTCGATTCGGAGCCGGCGACTGCGGCCTTCGAAGAGACCGAATCGGAGAGCGACTCTGGCACCGGAGCGAGGGTGAAGACCGATGGCGGGGCGCAGCCTGCCTCAGAGCCCTGGTCCGTGGATGAATTTCGGAGTGATACCGTGTCGATGGAGCGAGCCGAAGGTGAAGCCTGCGGCGACGAAGTCCCGGAGGTCCCGCCGCGATGACCGACCCGCAAGACGCTATCGACGCGGAGGCGGCCACCCGAGCGGCGGAGCGAGACCCTCGGATCGAGGAGCGAACTGCTGGCGAGAGACAGGAGGGCATCCCGTTCATCGGTGCCGGTCCCGGCGATCCAGGGCTCCTCACTGTCACCGGTAGAGAGCTGGTCGAGGCGGCAGATCTCGTCGTCCACGCCGGCTCGCTGGTCAACAGCGAACTTCTCGACGAATACTGTGCGGACGCCGAGCAGGTGTCGAGCATCGGTAAAGACCTGGAGGAGTTGGTGCCGCTGATGCGGGACGCCTACGAGGCGGGGCGGACGGTCGTCCGTCTCCACAGCGGCGACCCGGCAATCTACGGAGCAGCGCTGGAACAGATGGATGCTCTGGAACACGAGGGGGTCCCGACCTACATTATTCCAGGCGTGACCTCGGCGTTCGCAGCCAGTGCGACGCTCCGGACCCAGCTCACGCTGAACGGCGTGGCCAACCACGTCGCCTTCACCCGGCCTCAGGGGAAGACCCTCGACCCCGAGGACGATCACATCGGCGAGTTCGTCGAGATGGGTGATGTGACGACTTGCATCTACCTCGGCACTCACGCGGTCGGCGAGACGATGGACCGCCTCCTCGAAGACGGCCACGACCCGGAGACGCCGGTTACCGTGGTCTATCACGCCTCGTGGCCGGACGAGGAGATCATCGAGGGGACCATCGGAACGATCGGCGAGCGTCTGGAGGCAGCCGGCTACCGTGCGTCCGCGCTCGTCATCATCGGCGATGCGGCGCGAAAAGCGGGATACGAGCGTTCCTACCTGTACGGTGACTGGGCGAACCGCAGTTCCACCGAGAGCGAAGCAGACGACTGAACCATGAGTACCGACACCAACGACGCGGATTCGGACGAATCGAGCGGTCACTGTTCCACACCGGACTCGGACGGCGAGGTGGCCGAGGAGATCGCGATCATCAGCTTCGAACGAAAACTCGACACCGCTCGCGAGATCGAGGCGGGAATCGGCGACGCCTACGAGCGCGTGGATATCATCGAGTACCACGGCGACGTGTTCGCGGAACACTGGGGCGAGTACGATTGCTTCGTCGGGCTGATGGCCTCGGGGATCGCGATGCGCAAGACCGCGCCGCTCCTCGATGACAAGTGGGACGATCCCGCTATCGTCGTCGTCGACGAAGCGCTCACGTGGGCAATCCCGATCACGGGTGGCCACCACGGTGCAAATCAGGTCGCCCACGATCTCTCACAACTGGGCGCAGTCCCGGCGATGACGACCGCGAGCGAGGCTGCGGGCAAGCAGGGCGTCGAGAGCAAGGCGAAGGCGCTGGACACCCACGTCGTCAACGGCGATTCGACGGTCGCGACGAACCTCGCCGTTTTGAACGATGAACTCGGTCCGGTGGCCCGTCTCGACGGCCCCCGAGCGGTCCTCGTCGGCGACGACGTGACCGTGCTCAAGCGCAACGCGGCCGATGGCGTCGTCCTCGGGACCGGCACCGTCTCGGGGGTGAAGAAAGCGCAGGTACTCGATGCCTGGGAGGCTGTCCTCGACGACCTGAATCTGGAGTTTTCGGACGTGGAGTTCATCGCGACTGGCACCCGAAAGGAGGGTGAAGAAGGACTCTACGAGGCAGCCCAGGAGATCGGTGCGGGGGTCGTCCTCTTCGAGAAGGAAACGCTGGAGGGGTTCGAGGGGCCCTCACCCTCGCGGTCGAAGGAACTCATCGGCTGGCCGGGTATCGCTGAAGCGTCGGCTATTGCCGGCGGACGCGAGCACGACCTCGCCCGGAAGAAAGAGCGGTTCGATGACGCCGTGACCGTCGCGGTGGGGCGGTAACATGGATGGCAGAGATGCCACCGCCGACGCGATGGGGACCCTCTTCGTCGTCGGCATCGGCCCTGGACTGCCCCACGCGATGACGCAGCGGGCCAAGGACGTCATCACCACCGCCGATTGCGTCATCGCGTCGAACCTCTACCAGGAGTTCCTCCGTCGCGACGGAACACTCCCCCCAGAAAACGCCGAGGTGGAAGCCGCACCTGACGGGGGAACGGCGGCGGGAGACGAGTCCGGTACCGTCTTCGAACGGCCAGGGGGTACCCGCCAGACCCTCATCCGCTCGACGATGGGGAAGCAGGTCGAACTGGCCCGTGAGGCGTTCCAGCGCGTCCGGGCGGGCGAAGATGTCGCCCACGTTTCTGGCGGCGATCCGAACGTCTACGGCAAGAGCGACCTCCTGTACACGATGGCCGAGGCGGACGAGGCGTACGACGTTCCCATCGAAGTAGTCCCCGGTGTGACGGCGGCGCTCGGTGGCGCGGCGAACCTCGGCGCACCGCTGTCGAACGACTTCTGTACGGTGTCGCTGTCCGACAAGTGGCGCGGATGGGACGAGATCGAAGAGAAGCTCCGAGCCGCAGCGATCAGCGGCTTCGTCATCGTCCTTTACAACTGCTGGCGGGATTATCAACGCGCCATCGACGTGGTTTGCGAGGAGCGAGCCGACGACGTGCCGGTCGGCATCTTCAATGACGCCGGCCGTGGCGACGCAGGTCGAAATCTGGACGACGAGACACACACCATCACCACCCTCGGCGAGGCGAACGACCACGACGACGAGGTCGGCGGGATGGGAACGTCCATTCTGATCGGCAATCACGAGACGACAGTCTGGGAGAACGACTACGGCAAACACCTCGTCACCCCGCGCGGCGGGCGTGACGTCGACGACTTCTGACAATGAGCACTGACGACATCACCACTGAGACGAGCACAGACACCGAAACCAGCTGTGGAGCGAGTGACGATTCGAACGCGGCTGAAACTGCGACTGACACCGAATCCAGTTCGAAATGCGGCGCTTCGACCCCGGACGCCGAGGCCGACGGTGGCGTCACGAGCGCAGCCGGAACGGCGACAGATGCTGGTGAGAGCGCGTCGACGTGTGGCGGGTCCACGACGTCGTCGAGTTCTGGATGCGGCAGTTCGAAGAAGTCGGCGACCGACGAGAAGGTCGGGTCTACTGTCGACGACTTCGAGGCAGATCCCGGACGACTCATCGCAGTTGGATTGGGTCCCGGACAGCCGGAGGGGATGACCCAGCGTGCCCGCGGGGCGCTGCTCGACGCGGAGCATATCGTCGGGTACACCACGTACGTCGAACTCCTGCCAGAAGAGGTCACGGAGTCGGCAGAGGAACTGTACGATACGCCGATGTGTGGAGAAGTGTCTCGCACGGAGGAAGCGATTGATCGCGCGCTCGCAGGTAACGATGTCGCCATCATCGGAAGCGGCGATCCGAACGTCTACGCGCTGGCTGGTCTGGCGCTGGAGATCCTCGAGTCGAAGGGTGCGACCGCGAGCATGGTCGACTTCGAGGTCGTCCCCGGCGTCCCCGCAGCCCAGTCCTGTGGCGCGCGGTTGGGCGCGCCGCTCGTGAACGACACGGTCAGTATCTCCCTGTCGGACCACCTGACGTCGATGCCAACCATCGAGTCACGGCTCCACGCGGCAGCTAAGGAGGGCTTCACCATCGCGATCTACAACCCTTGGAGCCGCAAGCGCCGGGAGAACTTCCAGAAGTGCTGTGAGATCCTCATGGAACACCGTTCACCGGACACGCCTGTCGGGGTCGTCCACGGGGCGGGCCGCGACGACGAGGAGGTTGAGATCGTTGAACTCGGAGAGCTTGAGGACCTCGGCGAGACGGACCTCGTCGACATGACGACGACGATCCTCGTCGGAAACGAGGAGACGTACGTCTGGGACGATCGGATGGTGACGCCGCGGGGGTACGAGTCCAAGTATGACTACTGAGTATCAGGTTCGGCTCGACCGTAGCGCCTGTGATGGCGTGTTCGCTTGTCTCGTCCGAGACGACCGCTTCGTCGAGGCCTCGGACGGGTTGGCGACCATCGACGAGGACGCCGACGGTAGTCATCAGGAGCACGACATGAACGGAGAACAGCTCGTGACGTTCACCGACGAGCGGCTGACGGCCGCCCAACAGGCGGCCCGCGCCTGCCCGGTCGACGCGATCGAGGTGCTGACGGAGGAAGACGATGAGTGACGCGAACCGACAATCCACGACGCCGGACCCGGTCGAGGATCTGCTCACCTCGACACCGGCCACGGCGTACTTCTGGGGACGCGTAGCCGGTGATGGCGAACTGACTCAGGACTGTGTGACCGTTCGGACGGCAGATGAGACGTCGGCCGACGCGCTTGCGGCGATCGCCGGCGCCGGTCGAACGGACCACGACCACCGAATCGCTGCCCGCGAGTCGTCGCACGATGCCTCGATCGTCCGGTTCGAAGACGAGTACAAGTTACAGGTATTCGGGATGCTGGCCGACCGCGCAAGTGCCGCGCTTGGACTCCCCATCGACGGACAGCCTGGTGGATATCGGTTCGACACGTTCTCAGAGTACCGTCCACAGCTCGTTCGTGGATTACTCGAGGCCTGTGGCACCGTCTGTTTCCGTGAGTCCTCGGGGTCGGTCGGTGTCTCGTTCGTCCACGACGACGAAGCCCTACTTCGGACGGTTCAGTCGCTCCTCGACGCCGCTGATCCCCACGTTCCGGCCGACGACCTCTCCGAGACGTCCTCCGGTGGATACTGGTTCGGTCTGGGCGACGATGCGGACACGGCGGCGTTTGCACGATGGGTGTACGCCGGCAGCGACGGGTCGGGACTGTACTCGACGGAGCGGCGGCAGAAACTCCGCCGGAGCGTCGAACGTGCAACGGGTAGTGAGGTGGGCGAGCTCTCCCGATGACCACGAACGCGAAAGCGACCTCGATCGGGCTCGACGACGAAGCGGTGCTGCTGGTCGGACACGGATCTCGCCGCGAGAAGTCGAACGAACAGGTTCTCACGCTTGCCGCCGACCTGGAAGGACGACTCGGCGTCCCGGTTGACGCGGGGTACCTCGAACTCGCGAAACCGTCGATTCCCGACGCCATCGCAGGGCTCGCCTCGAGTGTTTCGCGAATCACCGTCGTCCAGTTGTCGCTCTTCGCCGCCAGTCACGTCAAGAACGACGTGCCACTGGCAGTCCAGAACGCCCGCTCGGAACACCCTGAGATCACAATCCACAACGGTGCACATCTTGGGGTACATCCCGCACTCGTGGACCTCCTTGACGATCGGGCCGCGGCTGTGGAAGCGGAGCTGGGAATCGACCGCGACGACGATGACGTCGCGGTCGTCCTCTGTGCCCGTGGCTCCAGCGACCCGGACGCGAACAGTGACGCACACAAACTCGCTCGGTTACTATACGAGGGGCGCTCCTTCGATCGTGTCGAAACGTCGTTCATCGGTGTTACCGAGCCGCGCCTCGAGGAGACGCTCCACACGGTGGCGAAAAACCGTCCGGACGCCGTGGTGGTACTCCCGTACATGCTCGGGGACGGCGTACTCACCGGACGTATCCGCGACGGTGCCGCCGAGTTCGACGACGAATATCCGTACGTAAACGCTGGGGCCGGCGACCCGCTCGGGACCGACACTCGGCTCCTGGACGTACTCGGAGATCGCTGGCAGGAAGCCCGGACGGACAGCGTGGACATGTCCTGTGACACCTGCAAATACAAGGTGGAACTCGACGGGTACGAGGAGGACGTCGGCGGCGCGAGAGCGATGCTGCGGGCGCTGACACACCAGGAATCCCACGCAGATCGTGACGACGTGGACGCCCAACCCCACGCGCACGACGCACCGGAGAAACACGTCGCGGTCTGTACGAATCAGACCTGTGCCGCCGACGGCTCACCGGCCGTGCTCGAACGGTTGCGACAGGAGGCCCGTGACTCCGACGCCTGTGACGCCCGGATCACGCGTTCGTCGTGTCTCGGCCGCTGTGGCGACGGTCCCATGGTCGCCGTCTATCCCGACGGTGTCTGGTACGGGGATGTCGACCAGACCGACGCGGAGCGAATCGTTTCGTCCCACCTCGATCGGGACCGTATCGTCTCGGATCTCGTCGATCAAACACTGTAACCACAATCATGAGCTGCTACGAAATCGAAGCCCTACGACTCGGACTGATGAACGTGCTCGGTACCGAAGACCGGAGCGCACGCGAACACGCGGAGACCGAACTAGAGGGTCATCTGGATGGCCCCATCGAGGCTCTGGCAAACGCGGAGACCGTTTCGGAGATCGAGCGCCACCTCGACGCGGCGCTCGTCGACCTCGAGGAGGAAATCGCCGCCACCGATTCAGACGACCCGGAGTACGGCTACATGCGTGGCCGACTAGTGGCCGTCCGCGACGCGGAGCGCGCCGTCCATCGACTGACTGACCAAGGCGAGAGCGTCCTTAGCGGGTTGGGTGAGGCACACGACGTCCTCCACGAGACCTTCCCCGTCGATGAGTAACGCCCTGCAACAGCGAGCGGTCGGACTCGGTGACGTACCGCCCGCTCGATCTCGGCACGCGGGCAAACGGTCGGCAGTCACGTTGCTCGAGGAGCTGGTGGTCACTGGAACGGCCACCGGGGACGTGGTCGCTCACGACCGGACGACCCTTGAAGAGCGATGGCGAGGGGGAACGGAAACTGAGATGACGTCCGTCGTAGCAGCGGAGCCATACGGAGACGGCATCGCGGTCGGCGAGCGCAGCTCCGAGGGAACAATCCGATTCTACGACCAGAAGACCGGCGAACTTCGATGGCAGTACGCCACAGCGACGGACCTCGGGGTCCCACAGAAATCGTCTCGGTTCTTCCTTCCCTTCGTCGCAGATATCGAGACAGATGGAGATCGGTTGTACGTTGCGTCCCGTCGCTACGAGCGCGACGCTGACCGTCGTTCGTTCACCAGTGTCGTCTACGCGTTCGACGAGGCAGGCGATGTCGTCTGGACGCACGATACCGATGCATCTCCGATCAGTCTCGATGTCGAAGGTCGCCGCCTAGCCGTTGCGTACAATCGCTGTCCCGGCACCCACCAGCACGGGTTGGTCGTCCTCGATGCTGAAACGGGTGCCGTGCGATACGAGTGGGATCCCGGTACCGACGGCCAGCGACGCGTCGGTGACGTCTCGCTCGTTGAAGACGGCGTCGTGGTCACCAGCCACGGCGACTACTGTGGCTACCGCCTCCGCGACGGGGGTGCCGAACAGTGGTGTGTCGACCTTGGGACACCAACGGAAGTCGACGGTGAAACGTTGTACGCCTATCCGAACCACGTGCACGCGACAGCGCACGGTGCGGTCTTCGTCACGGGGAACACGTATTCGACGGAGGGTCGGGAGACGGCGTCGCTACACCCCCGCGAACATACTGCCCTCGGGTACACGCCGGACGGCGAATGCGTCTGGACGGCCTCGGTCGGTGGCTTCGCGAGCGAACTCGGTGTCGGAGGCGACCTCGTGGCTGTTCCCGGGGCGCAGCACTTTCGCACGCGCAATGCCGAAGTCCACGGTCTTCGAATATTCAGTTCGGAAACTGGCCCCGAAACGGCCCTCGAAACCGATGGCATCGTTACAGCGGTTGCACTGGACGGTGGATCGTTCGCCGCCGTAGAAGAGCCGGTAGTCTATCACGACGAGGGTGAGAACCGAGGCACCTATCGGTTATTATTGGGTGTGGGCCGCTGGTAGGTCCGGACACAACGGGATCACTTGCTAGCGGAGACGTTACCCTCGGCGCTACTCTCCTAATTGCGACGCGTCGGCACCGAATTCGTCTTCAAGCAGCTCCGGCACGTCTTCCGGGAGCACGTCCGAGTACCACCGATTGCGGGGATGGATGGCGATCGCGGTGCCTTCGGCGCTGCACAGACCGAGACAGCTCGTCTCGACGACGTGGACCCGTGACCAGAAGACGTCTCGTTCACGCAGCCACGACTTCACCGCCTCGTACACCTCATCACCGTACGCCTCCGCACAGCAGGCGTACTCCGAGTCTCGCGCGTTCGTACAGACTAATACATGGTCGGAGAACCCGTTCTCAACGACGTCCTCGGTTCGCGGTCTCATCAATTTGCAGTGAGCGTTCCGTCGGTCGGGGAGGTTGCGATATCCGAGGCCCCCGTGTCCATCGACCGGCGGCGAAGTCGGGCGTGAGTGCCTGCGAGGAGCAGCCAGAGCAACGCCTGTCCGAACACGATCATTCCCGTCAGCCCAATCGCCAGCTCGGATGGAAGGGAACTCTCCACCGCGTTCACCGGCGAGAGAGCGGCTGGAATCGCGAGCAGACAGAGAGAAAGCATCGCGACGATGGCCGCGGTCGTTCGTCCGTGTGTGACTCGGAGTCGACCGTACACAATCGCTGCGAACAAACAAACGAGCGAACCGGCCACCATCATTCCGCCGTAGAGTATGATGCGCATCTCCGTCGGGAGCGCTTGTTCGACTCCCGGCGGCTGTGGCGGGAGCACGAGCCACGGTGCCCCAGAAACGGTGATGAAGCCGGCGACGGCCAAGAGATAGCTCTTCGTTCCACCGGTTCCCGGGATTGCGGGTTCGAGGAAGTAGTAGGCGATGCCGAACACGACTCCGCCCAGGAGAATACCCCAGAGAACACCGGAGACGATACTCACGCCGTTTGTCACCGTCATCGAAACGGCGCCCTCGTGCTGTTCTCCACCACTCCCCTCGTGGTGTTCCCCAGTTGCGTGTTCGTGGTGGTCACCGACAGCGTGGCCACCCTCGTGGCCGAGCTCATCGGCGAACGCGACGAGCGGATTAGCGACGAGCGCCATGAGGAGACCGAATACCAGCCCAGCAACCACTCCTGCTTTCACCCCTCGCTTCAGATAGGCAGCGAGCATGGTCAGTGACAGGTGATTCCCGCCGCGTGCCGGAAGTTGTGCATCGAATCGTGCAGCATCGGCTCCTGAACGAACAGGAGGGCGAATCCGAGTGCCGCGACGAGAGCGAGTCCGACGGCCAGCTGCGTCGGCGTTAGTTCCATGCGTGCCTGTTCGACTCTACCGTGAACGGTGTTGTTGGCAGTCGCCATTCTAAACCACACTTGTACAATATCAAGTAAGATTGTAAATCTTCCGGACGAGCCAAACCTAACTTTCGTGTGCGGCAGCGACGGCCGCCTCGATTCGGTCGGCTGACAGTGCGGAGAGCGGGACACGCTCGCCGTCCGTTTCGTCGACGACCAGGTCCGTTACACCGGATTGGTCACCGTCACTCGCGTCGACGACGACCACGTGGGGGTCGAGCTCGCTCAACCGTCTAGCGGCTTCACGCGTCTCACGGACTGGGCTCTCTTTCGCAACGTTCGCCCGCCCATCAGTGACCAGCACAACGACGCTGGCGCTCGGTTCGGCCCGGTCGAGCACGTCGCCAGCCGTTCGGAGACCTGACGGAAGTGGCGTCCGGTCGCCGGTCGGCAGATCCTTGAGATGTCGAGCGGCGAGGGTGACGCTGTTCGTCGGCGGGAGGAGCACGTTTGCTTCCTCGCCGGCGAACGCGACGAACGCGACTTCGTCGCGTTTTTGATACGCGTCCTTCAGGAGTTCGAGGACGGTTCCCTTCGCCGCACGCATCGCCGGTAACATCGACGCACTCGCGTCCACGACGAACACCACCAGCGCGGAGGACTCGCTCTGGCGGACAGATTGACGTAGGTCACGCGACTCAACGGACGAAGCGCCGCGGGCGGATGCCGCTCGAACCGACGCCGCGACGTCGATGCGTCGGGTCGAATCCGCTTGCCGACTTCGTACCCGTGCTCCCTCGGTGTCGACGTGTGGCTGCGTCCGCGACCGGGATCCGCTACCTGCTCTCCCGCTCTCGACGGCTTCGGGCGCGGTCAGTTCGGGAGCGCGTCCCGCCCCGATGTCAGCACGCGACTCTCCAGGGACGATCGGTGTCCCTTCCGTCACGTCGTCGTTTTCGTCCGCCTTCTTGTTCTCGTCCGTCGCCTCTGCTTCGACATCATCGGTCCCTCCCTCGTCACTCCGTTCCGGGGACGACGTGCCGGACTCGGCCCCGTCGCACGTGCCGTTTTTTTCGGACGACCTGGGATCGGTCGAGTCCGACGCGTCCGTCTCCTCAGCGTCTCCGGTGTCGTCCGTTCCGTCCGGAGGATTCTCGTCGGCGTCGGAGGGCTCCTCGTCGGGGCGGTCGTTTCGGTCCTCTTGCCCGCCGTCGTTACCCTCACCATCGAAGTGGTCGTCGATGAGTTCACTCGGATCGGGCGCGTCTTCGAACGGCTGTGATCGAAGCCGGTGAGGGAGCGCGAGTTCTGCCGCCCGCTGCACGTCGGTTTCGATGACCTTCGAGCGCCCGTCGAGAGCGGCGAACGTCCTGGCTGCCCGCGCTGTCGCGATGTCTCCGCGGTGTCCGTCAACACCCGAGTTCCGACATAGTTCTGCGATGTCCCGGGCGAACTGGGTTGAGAGATCGACTTCGGAGAGCCGTTTGCGGGCTTGCCACAACTGGTCCCGGAAGTCCCTGTCCTCTACACGTTTGTTGGTCGATTGCTCCGTTCCATCTCCATCCATTCGTCCGATCGCTCGGTCGATGATACTGACCCGTTGATCCACGTCTTCACAGGCGGTGACCGTCGCTTGGAGTGCGAAACGGTCGCGAAGCTGCGGTCTGAGATCTCCCTCTTCGGGATTCATCGTCCCCACGAGCGTGAACCTGGCTGGGTGAGAGACACTCATACCGTCACGTTCGATTCTGTTGACCCCACTCGCCGCCGCATCGAGTAACACGTCGACGAGGTGATCGTCGAGGAGATTTACCTCGTCAACATAGAGGATACCGCGGTTCGCGCGGGCGAGCAGTCCGGGGTCGAACTCGTAGTCGCCGCCGAGAGCATCCGCCACGGAGAGCGTCCCGACGACCCGCTCGCGGGTCGCCCCCAGCGGAAGCGTCACGAGAGGAACCGACCGTTCGATCGTCGGGGGGTCGGTCCGCTCACGACAGCTCTCGCACTGATATTTGGGTACGTTCGGCGGGCAGCCGTACGGACAGTCCTCGATAGCATCCTGTGTCGGAAGAAGGTCAGTTAGCGCCCGCACCGCCGTGGACTTCGCCGTTCCTTTCTCACCCTGTATGAGAAGGCCATCCAGGCCGTCGTTCGTTGCGATGGCCAGTAAAGCTCTCTTGAGTTCCTCCTGACCGACGATCTCCGAAAAGGACAGCGACGTCCCCCGACCGTGCGAAGCTTTTTTGCCTCCGCCGTAATCAACCATACTTGTATTAGCGCAATGGAGGTTTAACAACGTTATGCCAACAATCGGCCTATACACCGCGACCGAGAACGAACTCGGAGCCGTCCAGCAGGCGGCGGCGCGAACTGACGTCGACTTGGCCGTTCGCTCGGAGAGCGATCTCGACGATCAGACAGACGTCGACGCGTTCCTCGACGAGCTCGAAGATGCGGCGGCGGCGATCTTCTGGCTGCACGGCGCCGAGGAGAGTATGCCAGGGTACGACCACGCCGTCGGTCGTCTGGCGGAGGCTGGCGTCCCGCTGGTCGTCAAATCGACCGGTGACGCCTACGCACTCGAGGACACGTCCGTCATTGCGACAGACCGCGATCGAGTCTACGAGTACCTGGAGAAGGGTGGAACCAGCAACGTCGCGAACTGCGTTCGGTTCCTCGTCGACGAGTACGGGGCCGTCGAGTGTGACTACGATGAACCGGTGACGCTTCCAACGGAGGGAGTCTACCATCCGGACCATCCGGGGGCATCGTACGAGGAGCTGATAGGAACGTTAAATCCAGACACACCGACTGTCGCCATCTGGTTCTACGAATCTCATTGGACCCACGAGAACACGCGGTACGTCGACGGCCAGGTACGTGCCGTCGAGGCCCAGGGTGCGGATGCACTCCCTATTTTCTGTAATCCCGCGACGGACAGCGACGAACAGTGGGACGCTGAACGCGTAACGGAGGAGTGGCTTCTGGACGATGGAAAGCCTATCGTCGACGCCGTGCTCTCGTCGTTCATGTTCTCGCTGTCGATGGACGAGCGAGGGCGGGCGGCCGATGATGAGGGGAATGCTGCGGAGGATGTCTTCCTCGACCGGCTCGGCGTGCCCGTCATCCAGACCGTGACGACGATGCGGTCTCGCTCGCGGTACGAGAAAAGCGACACGGGCGTCATGGGCTTCGAACTCGCGCTGTCGGTCGCACTCCCGGAGTTCGACGGCAACGTCATCACTCATCCGATTAGCGGCAAGGAACGGACCGACGACGAGGCGGGCATCGGAAGCGCGCCGAAACAGCACTTCCCCATCGACGACCGGGTGGATCACGCCGCACGGCTCGCGGTTAACTGGGCGACGCTTCGGCATACTTCGAACGAAGAAAAGAACGTCGCGGTCGTCCTACACAACTACCCGCCGAGCGACGATGGCATCGGCACTGCCTTCGGACTCGACAGTCCCGAGAGCACCGTCAATCTTCTCCAGGAACTTCGGGAGCGCGGCTACGACCTCGGCGGACGGACACCGACGAACGGTCAGGCCTTGATAGACCAGTTGACCGCGCAGCTGACGCTCGACGACCGCTGGGTCGCCCCAGCGGACGTGCGCGACCTGAGCGTCGACATCGTCCCCACCGAGCAGTATCGCGAGTGGTTCGCGGCCACGGACGAACGCTTCCAGTCGAACATCGTGGACGAGTGGGGCGAAGTCCCCGACCGTCCGTTCGCTATCCCTGGCGTCGAGTTCGGGAACGTCCTCGTCACCGTCCAACCACCGCGTGGATTCGGGATGGACCCATCGAAGGTCTATCACGACTCCGACCTCCAGCCTCCTCACGACTACGTGGCGTTCTACGGCTGGCTCCGGACCACGTTCGATGCCGACGCCGTCGTTCACCTCGGCACGCACGGGAGTCTGGAGTGGCTTCCTGGCAAGACGGTCGGGCTGAACGGCGAGAGCGCTCCGGACCAGCTCGTCGACGATATCCCGAACGTCTACCCGTACATCATTAACAATCCGGGCGAGGGGACCCAGGCGAAACGGCGCTCGTACGCGGCCATCGTCGACTACCTGACGCCGGTGATGCGCAACGCCGGCACGTACGACGAACTGGCCGAACTCGAGGAACTCGCAGACCAGTATCGCGAAGCCGGGATGGAAGACGCCCGCACCGACGACGGCGAACATCTCGAACGGCTCCTTCGCGAGAAAGTCGACGAACTCGACCTTGCGGTCGAACTCGGCATCGCAGGCGATATAGACGAACGCGTCGACGTTCGCGGTCCAGAGGAAGCCGGTACGACGCTCGCGGAGGGGAGAGTCGACGGTGACGAGGTCGACGTCGATGAACTCGTCGAACGTATCCACGGATACCTCACGGACGTGAAGACGACGCAGATTCGGATGGGGCTCCACACGATGAGCGAGCCTCCAGAGGCGGACCGTCTCGTCGAGTACCTCGTCGCACTCACGCGCCTGGAGAACCCAGGCGGGCCCAGTCTCCGGGAGAGTGTGGCCGGCGTGCTCGGCGTCGACTACCAGCGGATGCTCGACGAACCGGGGGTATACGACGACGAACTGGGCATGACACTCTCGGAGGCTGCCGACGAAGTGTACGAGACGAGTATCGAGCTCGTGGAGACGCTGGCCGACCACGGCTTCGACATTCCGGCTTCGGAGGGAGAAGCGAGACCGGAGGACGAGGTTAACATGAACCTTCTCGTAGTGGACATCGACCCGCTCGGGGACGCACGTGCGAAATCCGGCGCACACAACGACCTCCGGGACGCGCTGGCGTTCATCTGTGAAGAGGTTGCTCCTCGCGTCCGAGGTGCGGAGGACGAGATTCCGAGAACGGCAGACGCCCTGGCCGGCGAATACGTCCCGCCTGGCGGGAGCGGTGCGCCGACGCGGGGCGGGGTCGACCTACTGCCGACGGCACGAAACTTCTACACGCTGGACCCGCGGAAGGTGCCGGCCAAGAGCGCGTGGCGCGTCGGGAAGGAGGTCGCGGACGGCATCGCAGCGCGTCACCACGAAGCGGAAGGCGCGTATCCCGAAGAGATCGGCGTCGTCGCGTGGGGGACGCCGACCGTTCGAACCCGAGGCGAGACCATCGCCCAGGTGCTTGCGCTGATGGGCGTCGAACCCGAGTGGACCGACGCCGGACGTATCGACGGCGTCACTCCCATTCCCCTGGACGAACTCGATCGCCCCCGGATCGACGTCACCACTCGCGTTTCGGGGCTGTTCCGCGACGCTTTCCCGCAGGTCGCAGGCGTTGTTCACGACGCCGTCGACGCGGTCGTGGACCTCGACGAACCACACGAAATGAACTACGTCAAAAAGCACGTCGAGGAGGAAGCCGAGCAGCTCGACGAGCAGGGTGTCGACGACCCCGAAAAGGCCGCCAGACATCGGGTGTTCACGACCCGACCCGGTGGGTACGGTGCGGGCACGAACAAAGCAGTCGACGAGGGGAACTGGGACGACCGGTCCGACCTCGCCGACGTGTACGTCCAGTGGGGCGGATACGCCCTCGGGAAGCGGGGGCGCGTCGCGGAGGCGCACGAGTCCTTCGAGCGACGCCTCGGAGGCGTCGACGCCACGGTCAAGATCGAGGATACTGCCGAACAGGACGAGTTCGACAGCTCCGACTGGTACGCGTTCCACGGCGGATTCATCACCGCCGTTTCGGAGATCGCGGGCGAGGAGCCAGCCTCCTACGTCGGCGACTCCAGCGATCCCGACAACGTCTCGGTGTACACCAACGAGGAGAAAGTCCGCAAGGCGATGCGCGCCCGCGTGCTCAATCCCGACTGGCTCGACAGCATGGAGGAACACGACTACAAGGGTGCTGGCGACCTGTCGAGTACTGTGGACGTCGTCCTCGGCTGGGACGCGACCACCGGCGTCGTGAGTGACGCGCTCTGGGCCGACGTCGCCGAAAAGTACGCGTTCGACGAGGACCGACAGGAGTGGATGCGCGACGTGAACCCGTGGGCCCTGGAGAGCATTAGTGACACGCTCCTCGAGGCGATCGACCGCGGTCTGTGGGACGCCGACGACGAGACCGCCGATCAGCTCCGGGACATCAATCTCCGAGTGGACGGTGACATCGAAGCGCGTGCCGGGAACGCGAACGCAACGGAGGTGTCCAGCGATGACGACTGACGCCGTCGAAGAAATCGATTGGACCCTCGGTAGCGGCGCTACCCCTCTGCTAGAACAGCCCGAGTGCCAGCACGCCGAGGACGTCGCCACTGCGATATACGAAGACGCGGAGCGCATCAAGCGAGGTGAAGTCGAGGAAGCTCTCGGCAAACTCGACGCACGCGGTGAACTCGGCGATGCTCAGCGCGATGTCGTCGAAGGGTTGGCCGACGCCATCGTCGATCAGCTCCTAGCAGCACCGATAACGCGTATTCAGAGAGGAGGCGACGGGTCTACTCTCGACACCGTAGTTCGACTATTCGATCTCGATATCGAGGTCGAGGCGGATGACGATGAAATGCACGAGTATGGTTCGTATCAACCGGAGGCGACGAGCGTTGACAGCTGACGACAGCCGAACGGACGGCGGTAGCGAGACCGAGAACGCTAGTGAGGTCGAAGAGTACGCCGATCTCGGTGCGACTACTGAGAACGCGATGGAGATCGCCGAGACGAGCATGGATCGCGTGCGCGAACTCGTCCCGGACGAGAGGTTAGCCGACCGCATCCGACAGAAGAGTGTCCATGCCACGGGCGATCCCGAGTTCCAGCACCTCGTGCGGTTCACCGGTGAGACCGAGGATGAACCGGTCGCCGCTGGCTCTCGGGCGGTCCTCGACGAACATCCGATCGTTACCGACATCACGATGGTCAAGGCCGGTATCACTGGTCGCGGTCACGACTGCCCTGTTCAGAAGGCCATCGGGAACGGTGCCGAACTCGCGAAACGGACTGGCATGACGCGGACGGCTGCGTCTGTACTCGAACTCGACAAACAGGGGGTTTACGACGGCGCCATCGCCGTCATCGGGAACGCCCCGACCGCAGCACTCGCCCTCGCAGACTGTATCGAAGACGGCACGCGCCCGGCAGTCGTGGTTGCCACTCCGGTCGGCTTCGTCAAAGCTGCGGAGAGTCGGACACGGCTGCGCGAGGTCGCGGGCTCGTACGGCATCCCTGCAATCACGAACGTTGGCCGGCGTGGCGGAAGCGGGTTGGCAGCCGGCCTGACGAACGAACTCGTCCACGTAGCAAGCGACGTCCGGAGTGGAGAGGTCGACCTCCCGTGAGCGACACGTACGACTTAGACTCCGGCCCCGATCCAGCGGCACTGGCGGCATCGGTCCCTGAACCTGAGTCCGTATCTGCGGAGAACCCGGTGTACGCAGTCGGTATCGGTCCGGGGAACCTGGAGTATCTGACCCCTCGCAGCGAGCGCGCAATCCGCGATGCCGATGTCGTCGTGGGTTTCGAAACCGTCGTCGAGTTCGTCCGCGAGAAGACGAACGCCGACCTACTCAGGTGTGGGTATCGTGATGAGGCCGAGACGCTTGCGACGTTCGCTGACCGCGTGGCTAACGGGGAGTCCGGAACGGCCGTCCTGATGGGTGATCCGAACCACTCGGGCTATCAGTTCGTCGGGAAAGTTCAGTCAGCTGTCAAACGGCCCGTTCGGGTCATCCCTGGAATCTCGTCCCTGCAGGTGGCCGCCAGCAGAGCACGAACACCAATGGAGGAGACGGTCTTCGTGACCCTCCACAAGAGTGGAGATATCACACCTGACCTCCGTCGACTTTGCGACGAGGTCGGTGACCGACACCTCCTCGTGCTCCCGCGTCCCTACGACTGGATGCCGGAGGACATCGCCGCCGAGTTACTCGATGCAGGTGCATCCCCCTCGCTCGAGGCTCTCGTCCTAGAACGGCTGACACACGATGACGAAGAAGTGAAGACGACGACGCTAGGAGGACTCCAGGCACTCACGAACGAATCAGATGACGAAACGTCACCGTTCTCCGATCTTTCGATATTAGCTGTTCGGTCCAACTAGCTTAGACCGATTCAGTCTGCTTCTGAATCTTCGTTTTTTATCGCTGTTAAGGCGGTGGCGCAGAACTGTTCTCATAGCGTGATGGTTGGGCTGGCGACATCGTTTCCTCGATGGTGATTAGCGAGTGCAACGGCCAATCGAAGGCAAAGAGCGATGAAGACGTGTGCTTTGACGCGTACTCGGCCTCGGACCCGCGGGGTCCCGAGGCCGAGATCCTTGCAGACGCCAATCGCTGTTTCAACCCGTGAGCGTTCTGCATACGTCTCGTCGAGTTGGCGCTGCCAGAGACGAACTGTGTCGCTGTGTGCTTTGATTCGTTCTTCGACGCGGTATTCTATGTCTGGAGGATCGTCTGTATTCCGTGGGTTGTACGGTGATATCGGCACGACTGACTGCTCCAGCAGCCAGTCGTGCCACCCCAGCATATCGAACTCAGAATCACCGAGGAACCAGCGTGGCGTGTCGACGGCGAGCGCGTCACGCGTGACGCGCATCGCCGTCTCCTCATCGACCTTCTTCCCAGGAGTGAACGCCGCTGCAACCGGAATATTGTCTGCTGCAGTGACGACACAGCAACCGTAGCCGTAGTAGTAGGCGTCTTCTGCGTGATCGTAGTTCCAGTCAGCGTCCTCGTCACGGTGATCGACGGGGATGTCTGTGCCGTCGATGCGGAAGAGCTTGCCGAGCGGGACTTGCTCGGCAAGCTCGTGGACTAACTCGATGAATACGTCCTCGGCGACCAGTTCGAAGTCGGTGATGAATCTTGAGAGTGTCCGCCGGGACGGCGGACGCTCGAAGCCACACTGTCGCCAGACGTCCTCGTTGTGGAGTTCCCGTGCCATCGGACGAGGACCGTAGATATCGTGGTAGAAGCAGTGGAGGACACCTTTCAGGAGTTCTGGTGGGTCGTGCACCCGTGTTCGCCCCCTCGGATCGGGGGCGAACACGGGATAGTCGGTGAGAAACGAGACATCGAGGTGTTCGAACAGTGCCGTTGTCTCCGTCTCCAGTGCTTTGAAAACCTGTTCGACCGTATCGTTACTCGGTAGGACGGACTTGCTGCTGGACACATCAATTTCGTCCTACCGCTTCCTTGTGAGGACTTCTGCACCACCGCCCGCTGTTAATGCTATCTACGGGCTACTGAGTGTCCACTATGTGTCACTATCGCCGCTCTCTCGCTGCACGGAATCTGGCTCACCAAAACTTATTTGACAGTCCGTCTCAACCAGTAAGACAACCCAAATTGGGTTAACACAAATAAACTTGTGTGAGTGGATGACCCATGACAACCGAATCAATCCTGCTCATCGGCCGTAATACGAGAAACGCCCACGAAGTGCTCGAAGCACACGCCGGTCGTCTCAGCCGGCGTTCCGTCGTCGATGACGTCGAGATAGCGACGTACGAGAGTGAACCGATCCGTGGGCTCAAAAAAAAGTTCGAGCGGATTTCTGCGGATACAGTGTATGCAGTCCCAATGTGTGCCGCACATAGCCACGACACGATCGATGGCGTCCCCGCCGCGCTCTCCTATGTCCCAGGGGACATCCACTACTGCGAACCACCCGGTCAGA
Source organism: Natronomonas marina (assembly GCF_024298905.1). NCBI lineage: Archaea > Methanobacteriati > Methanobacteriota > Halobacteria > Halobacteriales > Natronomonadaceae > Natronomonas > Natronomonas marina. The sequence goes on along the minus strand of NZ_CP101154.1, from coordinate 1,568,686 downwards.
GCCCGGCCGTCACCGAGGTGATAGAAGAGAAAGGAGCAAGTCTGATTCCGGCATCTGACGACGTCTCTCTCATCCTCGTTGGATTCGGGAGTAGTTCGAAACCGTACCACCGGCAAACAACCGACTATCACGCAGCACGACTTCGAGAACAATCGGGATACGGAGAAGTGCTGACCTGTTATCTCCTCCAGAATCCCACAGTCGAATGTGTCCGGTACAATACTAGCAAGAACCAGTCGGTAGCTGTCCCGCTCTTTCTGACACGAACCGAAGCGACCGAGAGCAGGATTCCCGACGAGCTCGAACTCGCACGCGGTGGCATCGAGTATGCTGACCCGTTTGGAGCGCATCCACGAATAACAGACGCCGTTCACGCGGAGGTCGAAAAGCAGCGCGCGCTCGCTGGCGACGACGGTGCGTCGGCAGCCTCGTTCGAAGCGCAATTGACCCGGACACGACGCCCGGTTGCAACCGACGGAGAAGAGGTCCAGCGGTAATGATTCGGGTCACACAATGAGAGTCGTTCTCGTCGCAGGAAACACCGATACGGCCCGTATCGATGGGATCAGCGCAGCAGGGGCCAACCCTGACGCGATGGTTCACACGCCCAGTGCAGATCTCGAAATCGTCGAATACGGTCATCCAGTCCAAGCTCCGGTCGTTCCGGTTAGCCCGACCGGCTGCCCAACGCCAGCGGTCATCACTCGCGCTGTCCGCGAACTCCTCGGATTCGACCTGCTTGCCGTCGACGCTGGGCTCGCCAGATCGACGGCGGCACCGACGGTCACGATCGGAGACGAGGTCGGAAACGATATTCGAACCCCGGACCCGGTCGCGTCGGCATCGGACACGTTCGAAGCCGCTCGTCGACTGGGTCGCTCCCTGCCCGATAAGGAACTCGTGATCGGCGAGACGATTCCCGGTGGCACGACGACTGCTCTCGGTGTTCTGACCGCACTCGGGGAGCAGCCGACCGTCTCCTCGTCGCTGCCGGAGAACCCACTCTCGCTCAAGCGCGACGTCGTCGGCGAAGCACTGGACACGAGTAGCATGTCGAGCGGGAGCGCTGCCGGTAACCCGCTAGAGGCGGTTCGGTACGTCGGCGATCCGGTACTCGCTGTCGTGGCCGGATTGACTGCCGGAGCGACTGACGCGGGGAAGAGCGTAACGCTCGCCGGCGGTACCCAGATGGCCGCCGCCGCGCTCGTTCGGCATGCAGGCACGGATGCTTCGATCTCGCTCGAGACCACTTCTTTCATTGCTGTAGACGAAACGGCGGGAATCCGCGAACTTGCGGACGATCTCGACGTAGCGCTGACGGTCACCGATCCCGGTTTCGATAGTGTGAGTCATCCGGCGATGGATGCCTACGTGGCTGGCGAGGCCAAGGAGGGCGTGGGAATGGGCGGGGCGTTGTCGCTGGCTGCCGCTGCCGACGTATCGATGGCAGCCGTACGCGAGAAAATCGCCACCGTCTACGACAGGCTCGTCGGTGAGGAGGTCACTGCTAACGCATGAAGGGCATCGTTATCGGTGGAACCCGTTCGGGCGTCGGGAAGACCGTGGCCACGCTCGCCATCATTCGGGCTCTCCAAGAGCGGGAATACACGGTCCAACCCGCCAAAGCCGGTCCCGATTTCATCGATCCCAGTCATCACGAGCGCGTGGCCGGTCGGCCCTCGCGAACGCTCGACCGCTGGCTCCAGGGTGAGGACGGGCTTCGGCGGAACTACTACCGAGGCGACGGCGACGTCTGTGTCGTGGAGGGCGTGATGGGGTTGTACGACGGCGACGGCTCCAGTACCGCCATGGTCGCCGAGTCACTCGACCTTCCCGTCGTTCTCGCCGTCGATGCAAAAGCTGGGATGGAAAGCGTCGCCGCGACTGCACTCGGATTTCAGCGATACAGCGAACATGCCGACACCGACGTCGATGTCGCAGGTGTCATTGCACAACGCGCTCACGGCGGACGCCACGAACGTGGCATTCGCGATGCACTGCCGGACGATTTGACGTACCTGGGTCGAATCCCCCCTCGCGACGATTTCGAGATTCCCGACCGCCATCTTGGGCTGCACATGGGGGACGAATCCCCGCTCTCAACGGAGGTCCTAGACGATGCGGCCGAACACATCCGTACTGAACGACTCGTTGATATCGCGCGGACACCTCCACAGCTCGATCGAGAACCAGTCCAGCCGGAGGCGGACAAGCGAGTTGCGGTCGCTCGGGACGACGCATTCCGCTTCTATTATCCCGCGACTATCGAGCGCCTTCGTGAGCGTGCAAGCGTGGTCACGTTCGCGCCGACGGCGGGAGACGAACTCCCCGACTGCGACGGGGTCTATCTTCCGGGAGGATACCCCGAACTTCACGCTGCCACGCTGGAGAACAGTCCTTCGATACGACAACTCGGCGCTGGGGCGGCCGATGGGCTTCCTATCGTCGGCGAGTGTGGCGGGCTGATGACGCTCGCCGAGACGCTGACTACCGACGAAGGCGACACCCACCGAATGGCGGGGGTCCTCCCTGCGGATGTGCAGATGCACGACCGGTATCAGGCACTCGATCACGTCGAACTCCGCGCCCGAGAAAGTACACTTACTGCCGGCTCGGGGCAGTCCCTGCGAGGCCACGAGTTCCACTATTCCAGTGCTGATGTCGCCAGAGACGGTCAGTTCGCGTTCGATGTCAAGCGGGGTGACGGCATCGAAGACGGTCGGGACGGGCTTTACGAGTACGAGACGCTCGGGACGTACTGTCACGTCCACCCCGCTAGCGGGGCCTTCGACGCGTTCCTCGAGGCGATGTAAGATGCGACACGGAAACGAAACCGTCGCCGCGGTCTCGTTCGATCTCTTCGGAACCCTCGTAACGGTAAACGAGGTCCGGATCACGGAGCGTTCGCCGGAGGAAAACGACCATCTGTTGGGGGTGTTTCATGATGTTTGAAGTCGAGTCGTCGATTGGGTGCTCCGGGTTCGTCGAGGGTCAGCTCGCTGACTCTCGACGGCTTGGGGCCGAGGGGTCAAACGGAAAAACACGTCGGAAAAAACAGGAGGTAGAAGCTGATGTCCGGTGACATCGGAAAAGTATATCTCGTCGGAGCGGGTCCCGGCGATGCCGAACTCCTCACCGTGAAGGCGAAACGCCTCCTCGAAAACTCAGACGTCATTTTCCACGACTCGCTCGTCGGTGACGGTGTCCTCGACTGGATCCCCGAAAACGCTGAGATCCACAACGTCGGAAAGAAGCCCGGAGGCGAGCGCACACCCCAGGACAAAATAAACCGTATGATGGCTACGCAAGCCACGAACGGTAAACAGGTCGTCCGTCTCAAGGGAGGGGATCCGAACGTTTTCGGGAGAGGTGGGGAAGAGGCAGAGTACCTCGCCTCCGAGGGAGTGGTGTTCGAGGTCGTTCCAGGCGTCTCAAGCGCCGTGGCGGCTCCGGGGGTTGCCGGCATTCCGGTGACACACCGTGAGTACTCGTCGTCGTTCACCGTCGTCACGGGGCACGAGGATCCGACCAAGGACAAGAGCGCCCTCGACTGGGACTCCCTCGCCTCAAACGTCGAAACCGGTGGAACGCTCGTCATCCTCATGGGTGTCCGACGACTCCCCGACAACCTCGACGCCCTCCTCAAAAACGGCGTTGAGGACGACACATCCACGGCGATAGTCCAGAAGTCAACCTGGAACGACGAGTTCACCGTCACCGGGACGCTCAACAACATAACCGAAAAAGTCCGGAACGCGGGTGTCGATTCTCCTGCCGTCACCGTCGTCGGTGACGTCGTCGACGTCCACAGAAATGTCGCCGACTGGCTCGGAGGCACGGCCTCAGCGGCGGCGGAGGAAAAGATCGAACCGAGGCGGAACGAGACGCTTCGGGAACATTGCAGAGGGGAACACACAGATTCTAGAGAGGGATCTGTAGTCGATACCGAACACAGTGATACCGACTATGGTGTCGTTACCGATCGACATGCCGAGGTGTTCGACTCATGACAGAGGATCCCATTCACAGCGCAGACGAGAGCGAAGCATCGTCTCGAACGCCTGGCGGTGGCGTGACTCCGAAAGCTGAAGACATCGAACTGGCGACACCCGAAGAGTTCGGTCTCGTTCAGGTCTGGTGGGGTGAAGGGAAAGGAAAGACCACCGCAGCACTGGGAATGGGGTTTCGCGCAGCGGGCCACGGTTATCGCGTCCATGTGCTTCAGTTCATGAAGGGAGGTGCGTCGAGTGTTGAGGACGTCCGCGGGGAGTACAACGCGATAGGAGCGATGCCCGGGATCTCCTACGAGAACTCGGGACACTACGGCTGGCACGGACTACGAGACGGAACGGATGAGGACGATCACGCTGCGAGAGCCCGCGGAGGTCTCGAACGCGCCCGCGAGTTGCTCGCTTCCTGGGATGACCCGGACTTGGAATCGGTCCTTCCGCTCAATGGGCCTCCAGAGGATGGCGTGCATATGCTGATGCTTGACGAGATACTGTATGCTGCAAACCGCGACCTCATCAGCCCCGACGCCGTGGTGAATCTCATTGAGGCGAAACCCGAGCGTCTCGAGCTCGTACTCACGGGAGGACACGAGAAACCAACGTACGTCTACGATCACGCCGACCTCGTCACGAACGTCCGAAAAGAGAAACACCCGTTCGAGGCGGGACATCGGGCGCGGAAGGGGACGGAGTACTGATGACACGAACGGTACTCGTCGCGGGAACGGCGAGTCACGTGGGCAAGAGCACGGTCGTTGCCGGGCTGTGTCGACGACTTTCTCGCGAGGGAGTGGCGGTCGCTCCATTCAAGGCCCAGAACATGAGCAACAACGCCCGGGCAGTCGTGACCCCAGACGGTAATTGGGGAGAGATCGGCGTCTCGCAGTTCGTACAGGCGCGTGCCGCGAACGTGGCGCCGACGACCGATATGAACCCGGTGCTGTTGAAACCTCGCGGCGAGGGCGAGAGTCAGCTCGTCATTCAGGGAGAGGCTGTCGGCCACTACGAACCGGGGGAGTACTACGACGAACACTGGGCGCAGGCGCGTCAGGCAGCTATCGAATCCTACGAACGGCTGGCGGCGGAGTACGATCTCATCGTCGCCGAGGGCGCGGGAAGCATCGCAGAGATTAATCTCCACGACTGCGACCTGGCAAACGTCGAAACTGCCCGGTTCGCCGATGCATCCATCGTCCTCCTGGGGGACATCGAACGTGGTGGCGTGTTCGCCAGTCTCTACGGCACGCTCGAACTCATGCCGGAGGACCTCCGCGACCGGGTTCGAGGCGTCGTAATCACCAAATTCCGTGGTGATGCGTCGCTCCTAGACCCCGGTATCGAAGAACTCGAAGCCAAGATGGGTACTCCCGTTCTCGGAGTTCTCCCCTACGACGACCCAGGGTTGCCCGAGGAGGACAGCGTCTCGTTACCGTCCGAGGGACAGCGCGCTGTATTTGGTGACGACGATGGACATCCCCCTGAGCAGACCGTCACCATCGGTGTTCCTCGGCTTCCACGTATCTCGAATTTCACTGACCTCGCACCGTTGGCTGCTGTCCCGGGGGTTCGCGTCGAATACGTTCCAATCGACTCGCAGCTCGCAGACCTGGACGCTGTCATCCTTCCGGGAACAAAGAACACTGTCGACGATCTGCTCGCACTCAAAGAAGCAGGGTTAGATGACGCGTTGTCTTCCTTTTCGGGGCCGATCGTCGGCATCTGTGGCGGCTATCAGATGCTCGGTGAGCGAATAACGAACGCCTCCATCGAGGGCACGGGGACAGCGGACGTTATCGATGGGATCGGACTCCTTCCTGTCGAGACGTGCTTCTCACACCAGAAACGAGTCCAACAAGTGAGTCTAGAAGCCACAGGAACGGGACCGATCGACGGCGTAGCAGGCACTATTTCAGGATACGAGATTCACATGGGGCGAGCGACCTATACAGGAGCCGTCAAACAACCCTTGGAAGAGCAGAGTGCTGCCACCCAGTCCGTACTCGGGACCTATCTGCATGGATTATTCGAGAACGAGGACGTACGCGATGCGTTTCTAGACTCGGTATTCCGACACGCAAACAAACAGCGTGACGTCACTGACATGGAACAGCGTTCCTCGTACGATAGTGCTGCAGAGTTGGTTGATGAATTTGATTATTCAGTATTTACTAGATGTTTATAGTAAATCGGACTCCGTGACCTCTTTCTTCGACAGCGGGTGACTGGGAAGCTGAAATCGTGGAACTTTTAGGTTTGATGAGTGGCTCGCAATTCGACGAGGAAATTGCCGAGACGATGCACGTCGAACTAGAAGCAGAACGCCAGCATAAATCGATACAAGCAACCGTAACAGCCCTAAGATTTCCGCAGATGTGGGGAGTTCTTTAGCGCTTGATGCTCAGTGTCTCGAAGTGGTTTCGACTCCTGAGTCATATCGAGCTGTCTTTCGACGAATCACCCAACGCCCATACGTCGAGTGGCCGGCATACGATTCAACACCGCTGTACGATCGAACGTCGCTTGCCGGACTAGAATCAGATGTCCGAGTGGTCGCAGAGACGTGGTTCGACCACGATAGCCACAACTCGGTTGAGGAGTTCGTCTGGTCACTCCCGCTGGCCTACTTCCGGTTCAACACCTACGATTGCTATGGAGGTCTGACACGCTACGAGATGGACACCCTCTTTCGGATGTTCGTTCTGAAGGAACTCCACGGATGGGAGCACGAGACAGCACTCTGCGAGTACCTCGACAGCCATCCCGAACTGTGTGAGCACCTTGAGTTGGAAACAGTCCCCGACCAATCGACACTCTGGCGCAGTTGGCACACGCGCTTCACCGATGAGCTTCGCGAAACGGCCCAGAAAGCCGCTCGGACGATTCTCATCAAAGCGCTGAACGCGGATGTCGCTGTCCCCCGCGAACCGGAACAGACCCTTCCGCCTCGGGGCAATGACGCAGACGAATCACATCCCGACAACCGAGCCATTCTGGACAACGCTGAGACAATTACCGAGCACATCAGCCGTGTCGTCTTTCCCGCGTTCTCGCTTAATCGGGGCAGGGGCTGTGAGATCCACGAGAACGCCTACTGGAGCTTACAGACGTATCTCGGCCTTCGTGAAAACTTGGCCGCCAACGAGGGCGCTCGTAGCTTCATCCACGAGTCAACGCGGGAGCGGACACCACTCGGGCACGCTCATTGCGATCACATTCGCGCCCTCTCTATCGAGCAGATTCGAGAGATGTATCGACAGGCTCTCCGACAGCTCATAGACGAGGTCGCAGAGACTGAGGAGTTCTTCCGCGCAGGCATCGTCGCCATCGATATCACTGAAGCCGACCCCTTTACGGGCGACCGCACCGGCCACGAAGAGGAGATCATCGGGACGAAGGAGAAGACCGACGAGTACGCCTATCAGTGGGCGACAGTCCAGCTGGTCGGCAACGCTGTCCCACTCGTCCTCGATGCCTGCCCGGTACGGAAAGGCGAGTCACGCAAGGAGATCGTTGAGGACTTGTTGAATTCGGCGGAAGAACTCGTCCACGTCGATAACGTCCTGATGGACCGAGAGTTCGATAGCCAGCACGTTCTGGAAATGATAAGCCAGCGCGGGCTCTCCTACGTCGTTCCGAAGCGGATGCAGACGAGTGAGAAAGCCCAGGCCAAGCGGTTGCTCCAGCGAGACCAAGACCGATACGAGACCGACCGGAAGCTCCATCTTGGGAAGAACGAGTGGCACGAGACGACACTCATCTATCGTCGAAAGGAGAACTCCGAACACGACGACCACCGGCAGTACTCGGTGTTCATGACGAATTGCGGGAGTGGTCACCTCATAGAGTACGGGTATCGGTGGGAGATTGAGAGCGGCTACCGATCGATCAAGCGGTTCATGGCGGCGACGACATCGAAGGATTTCGGGCTTCGGTTCTTCTACTTCGCATTTGCCTGCCTATTGTACTCGATCTGGCGAGCTGTCGACTTGCTCGTCCAGGTTGAGTTGACTGGTGAGTACGAACACTCGCCGATGGTGACAGCAGATAATACACTGACGCTGCTGAAGAAGGAGACTGGAATCGGATAGCAGGGCCCTCGCTCTGGGTCAGCGCAGATTTCCGAGTGACAACGCTATCGTGAATCTCGGGAAAACGGCTATTTGGTTGCTAGTGCGACACGAAGAAGCGAACGAAGGGTGATCTGAAGGAGTTTCTGTTCACTGATTCGGCTGAAACCACGCATTACAGCTCTGCCAAATCCGGTATAGTCTCAACTTCCATCCCCTTCGGACGTCGAGCTAGTTCCGGTCGGTATCCGGGAGTGCTTTTGGACTGCCGACATCCCGCCACTCGGAACAGTCGATGGCCGCTGGCGGGGATCGATCACCGAGATACGTCTGTGGCAACCTGAAAGAGAGCCGGTCTGACTTCATTCCTCGCAGAGTACGAAACCCGCCCCGACGTAGAAATCGAGAACATTCAGCAGGTGCGTGCCGTCTGGAACGGCGACGAATGGGAGCTACACCTCGTCTGCAAGAAAGAGATTCCCGTCGAAGATGTACCGGGCGACAACACGGCGGGCATCGATCTCGGAATCAGCAACGTTCTCGCCATCGACTACAAAGATGGGACGAATGACGGCTGCCGCGTTCGTCGGTGCCTTCTTGTTCTATTACGTGGTACTCGGTCAGGGCTACTTCGCTCCCGTGATCGTACTGTCCGCTACGGTTGCCGTGGCCACGTTCGTCGCTGCTTGGTTCGCTTGGGGAGTCGTCCCGGAGATGCGGTACTGAGGGGCCGTCGCCGGGCTGTGTACGATTCTCCTGGCATACCCGCTCGTTGCGTTCGCCGCCCCTGTGTACGTCCTCCTCGCGAATCTGACCTCTATCGGGGGTGATACCTTCTTTGGACTCGCCGACGTTGGCTTTTTTCTACTTCTCCAGCAGAATTAACCATCAACGACGTGCTAACCGTGTCGGCATGGATAATCCTACCATTGACTGCGGCGCTCATCGTACTCCTCCCGCTCGGTGTGGTATTCGGGGCGACGCTTGACCGCGTCCGGACCTAACTCCCGAGGTCGTCGACCTGCTCTTCCCGGAGGCCTTTTGACCCCCACCGGAGCGTGTTATGGAACGAATCTCACGGGAGGGTGTGGCCGGTATCAAATTAGGCAGTGAGGAGTGCCTTGAGTGGGTCCCCGCCGGATGGCGCCCGGGGACGCCCGTCGACGACCGGTGTTGCGAGATTCAACAGCACGTTGGTATCGACGACCGCGACGGCCTGCTCCGCCTGTAGAGTCCACACATATTCGGGTTCGTCGTCGGTGACCCGACGCGGTTCACCATCCCGTCCCGGTAACGCCCCCGCCGTCGAGATACCGTTTCGCCGCACGCCGGAACGAGGGATAGACGGCGTAGCGGGTGCCATCGAATCGGACCGTGCCGGGATACCGACCGTCGCCGTCGGGCGCGGGGTCGAGTACGCGCCAGTCCGTCTCCTTGGTCGTGTTGAACCACCCGGCCAGACGGACGTCCCAGTCGTCGAAGAGGTCGAACGCGTCGGTGATCCACGTCGACTTCCCGCTCGGGTCGTGGGTCCCCGCCCGCATCGGCGAACACCCGAATTCGGGGACAGAGAGCGGCGCGTCGGTCAGGGTACGAAGCCGCTCGAAGGCCGATTCGAAGACGGTTCCGGGGTCGATCCAGGTGCTCCACGCCTGGCTGTCGCCGAAATTGTAGCCGTCGACGCCGACCCAGTCGACGTAGTCGTCGCCGGGATAACAGGAGAGCGGGTCGACGTCGGCCGTCGTCTCGGCGTTGATGCACCACAGCCACCGGACGCGTTCGCCCACGAGGCCGGCCTCGCGGAAGGTATCGTACATCGTCCGCCACGCCCGCCGGTAGTCCGCCGGGTCGAGTCCGGCGCCGACGCTCCAGGGGTACCACGACCCGTTCATCTCGTGGGCGGGCCTGAGAAACAGCGTCCGCTCGGGCGACTCCTCGACCCAGTCGGCGAGGCGGGTCGCCCACCCTCGGATCGTGTCGCCGTCCTCGAACAGCCCCGCCGACGACACGCCGTCGATGTTCCACGGCTCCAGCGTCACGACGGGCACGTAGCCCGCGTCCCATATCGCCGTCAGGTACTTCTCGACGAATCGGTCACGCGCCGCCGGCGAGACATCCGTGCCGACGAACGTGACGACGACCGACAGCCCACCGTCGAGCCACCGGTCGACCGCCGTCGCCTCCGAGAGGTCGTCGGCGGGGAAGACACCGAGCGCCCGCCCTCGGTCAGGGTCGTCGGGGTTTCTCACGGCTGTTCAGTGGGGGCTTCGCCCTGCGGCGTCGTATACGCTTCGTCGAACTGTGACTCGTCGTCGACCTTCGCGGTCACCTCGAAGGTGTCGGGCGTCGAGACGAGTCCCCACAGGGCGCCCAGCGAGTGCAGGACCGTCGTGAGCGGCGCGAGGACGACGACCGCGACCGCGATTTTGGCCGGCGGCCGGTAGCGCAGGAGGCCGATCACGATCCAGACGTACATGAACCCGAGGAGGACGACCGACGCGACCGCATACAGGCGGCCGAAGAAGACGTCGATGCCCGGGAGGAACGCCAACAGCGCCAGTATCGGGATGACTCCCGTGACCGACCACGAGAGGTCCCGGATGCCGTACATCAGGATTCGGTCGAGAGAGAGGAGGTCGTTGTCCTCGCGGCTGCCGGCGATCCAGCGGCGCCGTTGCCGGAACATCGCCGGGATTGACGGGGGTGACTGGTTGGAGATCCGGTCCGGGACGAACGTCAGCGTTGCCGAACGACCCAGACTCGAGAACACCCGCCAGACGAAGACCGTATCCTCGATGACGGTCGGGTAGTCCCAGGTGATCTCGTCCTCGACTGACTTCCTGATGGCGATGCCGCCGCCCCAGGCGTACAGCGGGATTTTCAGCGACGGGAACGCCCGCTGTTCGATCTGGAAGCCGATGCGATTGATCTCACAGAGGTACGCCAGAAGGCTCGTCGTGCGGCGCGGGTGTTCGTTGAACTGGACGATGTCGGCGTCCGGAAACCCCCCGAATTCGAGCAGGTGACTGTCCTCGTCGAGGTACAACACGAACTCGCGGTCACAGGAGAGCGTTTGCCGGGCCCACTCGAGCGCCCGCCCCTTGTTCGTCGCGTTGCATTCGAAGTCGTCCGGCACGACCCTGACATCCGCCCCAGGGACGTCCATCGGTTCCTCGGCGATGACGTACCGCTCGTCGAAGGAGTCCGGCAGCCGTCGAACGGTTTCGCGGACGACGGATTCGTTGTTCACGGTCAGAATCCTGACCTGTGCGTCCCGGGCGCCGTACTGTCGGGCGGGCGGCCGATACCGGATTCCGTACCAGAGCATCTCGTAAATCCAGTACAGGTCTCCCGCGAGGTAGAGACCCAGCACCGTCCAGAGAACCACGCTGGCACCGATGTCGACGAGGGGCGCACTGTTCGTCTGGAGGGCCAGCGTGTACACGGGTATTTATTGGCTTTTATGTTGTTAATCCTTCTGGAACAGTCAATATACACGATAGATCGAGTTGATATTCTAAAATCCATTATGATCGACTGTTCGTTCGAGTGAATTTACGAGAAACAGGGGAAACCTTCGCGCTTCAGGGCGGAGCGGATGGCGATACAGTCAGACCGCTTCCAAGACGGTGCGAACGAACCGAAATCAGCCAGTCCCCCGGAAAACGGCTCTACTCCCGCTTTTGCTCTCTGAGTGCCGCCAGGACGCCACCGATACCGTCGTCGTCGAAGGCGACGTCGGCCGGCGGGTACGCCTCGAGAGTGGCGAGGTACAGCAGGACCTGCTCCCAGACGTGTGGCTGGCCGGTGATCGACCGGACGTCGCGGTCGCCGTTCTCGTCGGGGAACACCTTCCAGGCCTCGCCCATGACCCGGGTGTCGTCGGTCGCGTGTTCGGTCGCCAGCCAGCGGACGCCGTCGCTGACGAACTCGAAGTCACCCGGCGGGGTCTCCCGGCGGGCCTTCGCCAGCGGGATCAGGACCTTCGCCTCGTAGGCGCCGGTGTCCACCTCGCCGCCCTCCGGTTCCTCGAAGATAGCCTCGACGCTGCGGGCGTCGGCGTCCAGGTGCCGCTGGATGCGGGGGTGTTCGAGCGGGTCCTCGACCTGCGGGCGGTCGCGGATCTCGCCCGTCTCCGGGTCGACGTAGGGGGTGTACTCCAGCGGCCAGACCGTCTCGGAGTACGTCGAACCGGGGTCGGACACGTAGCCGCCGAGCGATTCGTCGTACAGTTCGCGCTCGATGGCCTGGCCCAGTTCGTGCTGTCGCTGGCTGTACCGGACGGCGTCGTCCTCGCGGCCGAGCACCCGCGCGGCGTCCGTCGCCGCCCGCAGGGCCCGCCACACCGGCGCCGCGCCGTTCATCGTCTGTCGGGTCGGTTCGGTGAAGCGGTCGTCCTCGAAGGCCGGACACTGGAGGTCGTTGCGGGGGTCCTTGCACTGGACGAGGAAGTCCGCTGCCCGGCGGATGGCCGGGTACACCGCCCGGAGGTACTCCTCGTCGCCGGTCATCTCGTAGTGGTCGTACATCGTCCAGACGACGTAGCTCGTGGTGTCGATCTGGTAGGGGATGGGACCGCCGGCGACCCCGTCGGCGTAGTAGCACATGTTCCAGTTCGCCGGCAGCGTCGTCAGGGAGGTGAGTTGCGACGGCTGCAGGCTTCCCAGCAGATCGCCGTCCAGTGCGGAATCGGCGGCCTGCTGTTGGATGCTGGCGTACCAGCGGTTTCGCTTTTCCACCCAGTCGTGGCGACCGATCAGTTCGAGGACGTAGTTGAAGTAGGCGCCGTCGCGGGGCCAGTCCTCGCCGTAGGGCGGCTGCGTCGATATGGAGGCGACGACGGCGCCGGACTCGCGGTCGTAGTTGGTCACCAGCACCACGAGCGCCCGCCGGACCGCCTGCATCACCGCCGTCGCCACCTCTTCTCCCTCCGCGGCCTCGATAGCGTCTCGGTCCGGCAGCGGGGCGTCGGCGAGGACCTCCGCGAGCCAAGTCTCCTTCCGTTCCCGGAGCGTCTCGTGGGACTCCTCCCGGACCGCCCCGAGCGTCGTCGCCACCGAGGTTTCGTCCTCGGCGGCCGCGACGACGACCGTCTCCTCGGCGACGTTCCCGCCCGATTCGAAGGAGAGGTCGGTCGTCAGCGCGCTCGTCGCCTGACCGACGTACTCGTCGTTGCCCGACAGCGACCCCGTGGCGGCGTCGTCGTAGGCGTCGACGGTCGGGCCGGCGCGACCGGTCGGCTCGGCCGCCGGGTCGTAGGCGTCACCGCCGACCTGGTGGCCGACGGTGTCGCCGCCGAAACCCATCGCCACCGCGACCGACCGACGGGTGCCGGTCGAGACGTCGACGCCGGTCGCGTCGTAGACGACGGCGTCCAGCCGGTCGAGATAGCGTGCGCGGCTGACGTTGTCCTCCTCGAGACACCAGTCCTGTACCGGGAACTGCGGGAGCTTCTCGGTGACGAGGTTGAAGTTGCCGAAGGCGACCAGCCGGGCCCGCTCGACCGGCGAGGTCCCACGGCGATGGACCCGGACACGGCGAACGAACGCGTCCCGGTCGTTTGTCGTCAGGTCCCGGACCCGGACGTCCAGCCCGAGGTCGTCGTCGACGAATCGCGTGACGATCTCGTCCGAGTACTCGCCCGCCGTCTCGTCGCGGTCGTTCGCGTAGTACTGTTCGACCTCGTCGAAGTCACGGAGCCACGTCGTCCGGAAGCCGTCCCCGGTGTCGGCCGCGATTCCCAGGAACGCACCCATGTTCGGCGCGACCTGGATGTCCGCGTCGTCGTCGCGCCCTTCGGTGAAGTACTTGACCTGGTCGTAGAAGGACGGCCGGGGCCACCGGAACACCGTCATCGTCCCGGCGCCGTTGACGCCGACCGCCAGGCGGCCGTTGGCCGACTGGGCGTTGAGGTCCGTCGGACCGTACAGTTCGCGGGCGTTCGGCTTGAAACAGCCGGGCTTGGCGGCCAGCCGCCCGAGCCCGAACTGCTCGATGCGTGCGCGGGCGAGTTCGGCGTTGGTCCATCGCCCCTCTGCGGCCGCTTCGCCGTCGGCCTGACCTGCCAGCGCGGCTCGCGGTGCGGCCGCCAGGCCGGCACCGGCGCCGATGGCACCGAGCAGTGTCCGCCGCGATACTGGTTCGCCCTGCCCGCCGGATGAGTATTCCTCGTTGCCGCTCATCACCCGCTAGTGTGGAAAATAAAAGATAGCAGTTCTGCACTACATTTCTGGTGATTTAAGCGAACCGCCGAGCCGGGTGGTTGCTACAGCGGTCCGTCCCGACCGCCCCTCTCGCCGGCCTGCCGCCGATGACCGACGATATCTCGTACTCGGCCGCGGAGTTCTGGTTAGCAGCGGGATGTTGAACGTGAACGGTGAGTATGAATCACCTGCCGGCGATGTGTCGGCCAGAGCGGGAGTCCACGCTGAATCCCACGACTTCAGTCGTGGGTAAACTCAATCGTCTGCTCGGACGGAGTGGTTGACGCCGCTGCCGGCTCCCGTGGTCGATGGCCGTACGTATCGGGTCCACAGCAGGAGCAGGCTCGGGAGCACGAACACCGCCACGATGAAGGACGTGACCATGGCCAGGATGACCAACGTCCCGAAGTGCTCGAACTGCGGATTGGGGTGCAGGAGGAGCGCGCTGAACGCGCCGGCGGAGGTGAGCGTACTCCCCAGGAGGGCGCCCCCGGTGCCGGTGGTCGCCGCGACGAGCGCGTCGTGGACCGTACGGCCGCGCTCTCGCTCCTGGAGGAACCGGTCGCTGACGTGGATGTTGTAGTCGACGCCGACCCCGATAACCAGGCTCAGTAGCAGTGCCGTAAGCAGCGTCAGTGGGACATCGAACACCCACATCCCGCCGATGACCAGGGCCGCCACCAGCGATATCGGTAGCGCCGTGACAGCGCCCAGCGAGGCACTGCCCGCGATTAGTCGATACACGACGATCAGCAGGACGCTCACCGCCACGAGTGCGACGACCAGCGTCTCCAGGATGCTATCGGCGGTCTCCGATAGCTGGACCTGCTGGAGGATGCCGCTTCCGACGGCGGTCGTCGAGACGGCCTCGTCGCCTCCGCCGGCAGCGGCGATGGAACGCATGCCCGCGGCACGCTCGGAGGTAGTGGCGTCGGACTGCACCGGCACGATGACGCGGAGCGAGCGGTACTCGCCGTCCTCGCGGTCCAGGACCCGACTGGCCCGATCGGGGGCGGTTGCGTACAGCGCGTCGTAGACCGCCTCGAGGTTCCGGTCCGGGAGACCGTCACCGTCGGTATCGGCCTCGCGGAGTCGCTTCCGGAACGTCTCGTCGGAGGCGGCAACGTCTTCCATAACGGTGAGCGGCGAGGTCACGGCAACGGCGTCGCCGCGCTGGAAGACGATGTCACTCTCACGGGCGGCGCCGTGGACGGCCTGCACGCTCTCGAGTGCGGCCGGGTCGGTCACGGTGCCTTCGACGAGCACGCTCGATCGGCTCCGTCGGTCTTCATCGGCGGCCCGGTAGTGGTCGGCGACGTAGCTCCTGTGTTCCGATGCCTCGGAGACGTCCCAGCCGATCGGCCCGGGGAGGTCCTGTTTCCAGTCGTCGATTTCCCCCTGTTGCTGCTGTATCGACTGCCTGTCGAGGTCGGTCCAGGCGACCGCACCGGCCGACCCCGCAACGAGTGCGACGACGAGGACGACCGGCGCGCCGCGTCGGGCGAGCGAGGCGCCGCCTTTCAGCATCGGCTGGAGCAGCCCGGTCTTGCCCAGCGGTCGCGTGTGCCGGTCGAGACCGGCGCGCTCGAGCAGGCGGTCGACGGTCACCTTCAGCGAGGGAACTATGGTCAACGAGACCACGAGCGTCGAGAGGACGCCGAGCGTGATGGCGATAGCCAGTTGCCTGATAGTCGTGAGTTCGCTGGTCGCGTTGGACATGAATCCGAGCATCGCGGTCAGCGTCACCAGCCCGAGCGCGACCGATACCGACGACAGCCCGCGGGCCATCGGCTCCCGGACGTTCTCGGCTTCGCCACGCTGTTCGCGGTAACGCATGAAGACGTGGAGACCGTAGTCGACGCTGAGGCCGACGATGAGTACCGGGCCGATGATGATCGAGACGCCGGCGGGGATCCGGAGCCATCCGAGGATGCCGAACATCCACAGCACCGAGAGGACGACGCCGGCGAACCCGACCGCGACGTCGACGAAGTCGCGATAGGAGAACCCCAGCACAGCGAGGATGACGAGGAGCGCGGCGGGCACGACGAGTTCCATCGTGTTCAGAAGGTACGTCGACTGCCGCTCGTCGCGTGCGTGTTCGCCCCGGGTGAAGTACTCGGGACTCTCCCGTTCCGATGCGGTCTCGTAGAGGGCGGCCGTCGCTGCCGTCCGGCCGTCGGTGTCGGCAAACGGGAACACCATCCGGTGGCTCTCGGCGGTCGTCGTTCCCGGTTCGTAGGTCTCGGGCAGCAATCGCAGGGCGGGCGAACCTGGGGTGAGCGTCCGACCGACGAGTTGCTCGACCTCGGACTCGCTGGCGCGTTCGAGCGCGGCTATCTGCTGTTCCAGCGTCGGGTCGGGCGTGCCAGCGGCGCGCGTGGCAACGAGGTTGGCGACGCCGAGCACGCGCCGGTCGCCGAGTGCAGCCGCGACGGACTCGTTGTCACGAACCGCACGCTGGTACCGCAACGAATCCAGCAGTGCGCTCTTCGATAGTGCGTTCCCCTCCGAGCGCACGTAAACGGCGGCTGGTTTCCTCGCCGATTCGGTGGCGCCGGTCCGGTTCCCAAAGTTGTGCTGGACGTACTCCATCTTCTGGGCCACCTCGGAGTCGCTGCCGCTGGGAGACTCGCCCTCGCCCAGTTGCAGCTGGGCCGTCCCCGCAGCGACGCCCGCGGTCACGAGGAGCATGAGGACCAACACGAGCACGTTGTGTCTGGTGACGGCGTCGAACGCCGTCCGGATCGCACCGGTCATCGGTCAGCTCTCCGGTTGATTCCGCCAGGGCAGGACTCGGTCGCTCGATACGTGCGGTCCGGCCGTCGTGTGGGGACCATCTGAGTCGATCACCTGTCCGATGAGTCGTCCGGCTGGCACATAAGTATTATAGAATATTTGATATATTATCGGAATCGTTTCAAAATTAGTGTTGAGCGATTCAGTCGTTTTCGAACGATTTCTACGAAGATATGAGCCGATTCGACGGACAAACGGGCGTGATACTCAACGCCATTTTTGAACGAATTCTTACACTACTCTCGTCCCTGGCCGTTGCGTGTCGGGCGCGGCGCGTCCGACCGGAGGCGACCGCGCCGGATATCGGGCCGTGAGCGACCGCGCGCCCGCGTCCAGGTACCTTCTCGACGGAAATTTCAATATCGTGGTGGCGGATCGACGCCCATGGGTTCCGAACAGACCGCGGACGAGGTGTTCCGGCTCCTCTCCGACGAGACCCGGCTCGACGTGCTCCGGACGGTCGCGGTCGCCCAACACGAGAACAAAAAGACTGGCGTCGCCGCGCTGTCCTTCTCGGAGATATACGACCGTGTCGACGTTGACGACACGTCGAAGCTATCGTACCACCTCGGCGAGCTCACCGGGACGTTTCTCAGGAAGCACGAGGACGGCTACGGGTTCACTCACGCCGGCGAACAGATGGTACGGTTCGTCCTCGCGGAGAACTACCGCCGGCCGACGGAAGTCGGCCCTATCGAGACGGAGGGCGGATGCCAGTTCTGTGGCGAAACGACCGTTCGGGCGGTGCTCGAAGACCAGTACTTCATGGTGTACTGTACGGCCTGCGACCGGGGTGCGAACGCCTACCGCGTTCGGCCGGCACAGGTGCGCGACCGGCGTGGAGCGGACCTGATCGACGCCGTGGCTCGGGAACAGGCCGGCGACCTCCTCAAGACCCGTCGCGGGGTCTGTCCGGACTGTGCGGGCCGCATCGAAACCGAGGTCTGGGACGCCACGGACATCCGGTTTCCCGACGAAATACCGGTCTCCTTTATCACCGGCAGCGAGTGTCGGGAATGTCTCCGGTTCCTGAGTCTTCCGCTTCCCATCGCTGCCGCGTACCACCCCGCATCTATATCGTTCCACTGGGAGCGGGGCATCGACATCCTGGAGTCCGGGGTGTGGGAGTTCAATCGCTTCCTCCACGACGGGCGGTGGACGTCCGAGCGCGTCGATACCGACCCCGAGCGGTACCGCGTCGAGTTTCGTCGGGATACCGCCTCGCTCCGCCTTCTTCTCGACGGAAGTGCAACCGTTACGCGAACCGAGCGCGTCCAGCGCAGAGACCACAACGACCGCCGTTCGTGACCGTCGCAGGATACCCTCGGGGACAAGACGTCACGGACGGCCGAGAAGTTCTCGCCTCACGCCGGGTCGGGTTCGATTCATAATGCGGCGAAGAACATTGGATTGCGGTATCTCCGCCAGAACCAAACTGGATCCGGTGGAGGCGCACCCGTAGGCGTGCGCTTGAACAGCGGGACGCTGAACGCGAACGGAGAGTATGAGCCTCCTGCCGAAGATTCGGCCAGAGCGGGAGTCCACGCTGAAAGCCCACGGCTTTAGCCGTGGGTTAGCTTACTGGACGATTTCGCCAAATACACGCTGCTCGACTTTCCGAAGGTGTTCACCGACAGTCGCAGGCGAGATTCCGACGACCCCACTGATGTCCTCGAGCGACGCCTGGCGGGGCTCGCGATAATACCCCAGCTCTACGGCCGCCTCGAGCACTTCCTCTTGCCGAGCGGTGATCAGCCTCCTGAACGAGGACCTGTCGACATCGTAATCACCCATGTCGAGAATGTCGAAGGTAATCGCGTCCATCCCGTCGACGTACTCGGACAGTTTCCTGAACGTCTCGTCGGTCCCGACGTACGTGAGTCGAAGATTATCATCGGACGTGAAGCGGATCGGCGTCTCGATCACCAGGAGTGTTTCCCGCTGTAGTTCCAGTGCTCGCCGGACCGCTTCCGTCGGTTCGAATTGACTCACAGCCATCCAGCGGTTCTCGCCCGCGACGAGATAATCGACGACGTGCGGAGAATCGTCCATGATTCGCTCGTACCGTTCTTTGCTGCCGCTCGCCTCGGCAAACAGCAGCACTGTGTCGTCGGCGAGAAGTTCGACACGATGAATCGCTCGCCGCTCGATCGAGGGTTCCGCCGTCAGCTCTTCGCCAAGTGGATGGAACGCGCTCCCTCCCTCGGGTTCGACCAACACCGTGAGATATCGCATACATCAACTTCGAACGCATGCGATTAAGCACCACGAATCCCCGCGACTTCGAAATCAAGGCCTTCGAATACAACCGAACGCTCCAGGGGGTGTGTTGATACCGCAGGCGGGAACCGTCGTCCAGCCGCCGGTATTCGTGGTCGCGTTCGGCTGTTCGTCGGTCTCGATGCGGAGTGGTCGTGAGAATTCCCCGTCGACACTTATATTCCACCACAGGTGAGGCAGTGCGCCTACTGCACTACGCCGAGAACTGACGCCCACTAGACGATGCAACAGCAACGAGTCCCGACCGCCGGCCGACCCGTGGACAGGGCGGTCACAGCCCTCCCCGAGGACGCTCTCGTCGGCCGTCGGTCACACGAGAACGCCCCGGCAATCGTAATCCGGGCCGACCGAGTCCGTGACGTCCTCTCGACGCTCCGCTCGAAGGCGGGCTTCGACCACTGTTCGTGCGTGACCGCCCAGGAGTACGAAGACCGCTTCGAGACTGTCTACCACCTCACCAGCTACGACGACCGGACGCGCGAACTGTCGGTCGTCGTCCCGACGACGCGGGGCGACCCTGTCGGCGAGTCCGCGGCAGCGGTCTACCCGACGGCCGAGTGGCACGAACGGGAGGCCTACGACCTCCTCGGTATCGAGTACGAGGGCCATCCGGACCTGCGTCGTATCCTGCTGCCGGAGACCTGGCAGGGACATCCGCTCCGCGAGGACTACGACCAGGAACAACCACAGGTCGTCACACTCCACGAGCACGCCAACCCGCTGGAGGAGGATCATCGGGGTGAACAGGGTGGCACGGACACGATGTTCATCAACATCGGTCCGCACCACCCGTCGACCCACGGCGTCCTTCACGTCGAGACCGTACTGGACGGCGAGCAGGTGGTCGACGTCGAGCCGGACATCGGCTACATCCACCGCTGTGAGGAACAGATGTGCCAGCAGGGGACGTATCGCCACCAGATCATGCCGTACCCCGACCGCTGGGACTGGGGCGGGGCCGGCCTGCTCAACGAGTGGGCCTACGCCCGCGTCGTCGAGGACCTGGCCGACATCGAGGTCCCCGAGTACGCACAGGTCGTCCGGACGATGAGCGCCGAGCTCTCCCGTATCCTGTCGCACTTGCTCGCCACCGCCATGTACGCGCTGGACGTCAACGGTGAATTCACCGCGACCTTCATGTACGGGTTCCGGGACCGGGAGGTCGTTCAGGACCTTCTGGAGGATCTGACCGGGCAACGTCTCATGTTCAACTACTTCCGAGTCGGCGGCGTCGCCTGGGATATCCCCTCCCCCAGGGAAGCGTTCTTCGAGGAGGTGCGCGCCTTCACCGACGACCTGCCGCGGAAACTCGGCGAGTACCACGACCTGCTGACGAGCAACGAGGTCTTCCAGGCCCGGTGTGTCGATACCGGTGAACTACCACCGGAGGTCGCAAAGCAGTACGGCGTCACTGGGCCGGTCGCCCGCGGCTCCGGCATCGACTATGACCTTCGGCGTGACGACCCGTACGGCTACTACGACCGCCTCGAATGGGACGTCGTCACCGAGGACGGCTGTGACAACTTCTCCCGGGTGCTCGTCCGGTTGAAGGAAATCGAGGAGTCGGCGGCCATCGTCGACCAGTGCGTCGATCTTCTCGCGGACTGGCCGAGCGGAGAGCGCACCGTCCAAGCCAACGTGCCGCGGACGCTGAAGCCGTCCGGGGAGTGCTACCGGGCCGTCGAGGGGGCAAAGGGCGAACTCGGCATCTACATTCGTGCCGACGGCACCGAGACCCCCGCTCGGTTCAAGATACGCGGTCCGTCGTTCTCGAACCTGTCGGCACTCCCGGCGATGGCGGAGGGCGAGTACGTTGCCGACCTCATCGCGACGATAGGGAGCCTGGACGCTATCATGGGGGAGGTGGACAGATGACGACACCCGCCTCGACACTGTGGGGCGGCGACGCTGACGAGCAGGTGACGTGCATCGCCTGCGGTGAGACCCTCGACCGCGAGGATGCCCGTGAGTACGACAAACACGGCGACCGCTGGAGTCGCGAGGGCAAGACCTTCGAGTACCTGTGCAAGCCCTGCTATCGTAATTGTTGCCACCAGACCCGGGACGGACTCGAGGAGACGCTCGTGGCGGCCGACGCCGGCCGAACCGACCGCACGACGTTCCTCAGACAGTACCACCGGCTGGTGAACACGGACGCGGAACAGAGCGGGAAACGGACGTAGCAACTCTCTGCTGACCGATTTGATGGTACTCCGCGGTTCACAGTAGTGCAAGGCGAAATCCCACGGCTTCAGCCGTGGGGGAGGTCAAGGCTAGGTATGGTTATTCCGTGCTGAGGGCCTGGCAGGCGACCGGTGGTGTGCCCGAGGGATCAAGGAGCGTCTCGTTGCTAGTGAGTGGCAAAGAAAATCGAACCGATGCAAGCGGCATCGCTCGTTAATCGTCCGCAGCAGCCGTAGATGGGCCGCTATGCGGCTCGATAGGCGCCTCCCCACATTCGACGCATTTGTATTCCGAATCGACCGTCTCCACGACCGGGGCGTTGCACGCGATACATTTCAGGGTCGCAGCCCGGACCCCCCTGGGGTAACGGCTCATCGCTACATTGTGACTGTGTCTTATCCTACTTACATGTTTTCAATCATGATAATATAACAAGGGTTCTCTGGAGAAGTGTGACGAATGAGAGAAGAAAGCTGAGCCATACAACCAGATAAAGCGGTCAAACCTCTACTCCCGATTCGAAGCCAACGACTGCTACGGGAGTTCGACATAGAACGGGACGGACACCTTCGACGACACTGACGAGTACCACGAAGTCAGCGTCCTCGACGCTAACCGCTCGACCGACATCACCGTTGATTTTTGAAGCAGGCGGCTTGGCCCATCTGGATACCGTCGCTCCGAGCCCCCCTCACGTCGCGATGTCGAAATCCTCGACCGACCGATCGGTTCGGACGACCCGCTCACTGACCAACAGCCGCTCGGTGCGAGACAGTTGGTCCCACTCCAGCGACGCCGGCGGGGCAGCCTCGAAGGACCTGAACTGCTCGTAGACGGCCTCGTTGACGAACCGTTCCATTGAGCCACAGTCCGGACACCGTCGCGATAGATGCGACGTGTCGAACGACCGGGTAACCGTCTCCTCCAGACAGTTCAGACAGCGGTAGGTACGAGAGCGGCCCATCAGTTACTCTATGGGCTTGAGAACCCTAATACCTGCGGATTTTCGGCCATCGAGTACGTACCTGTCGGGTCCGTGCGAGTCGCTAACCGATATCGGTTCGGCCGTAGGGTTTGCTTATCGTTCCGGCACAGTGGTCTCGCGATATTTGCCCCCTCGGGATGGTAGCCGAAATACCAGTGGAGGTCGTCGAACAATTGGAACGTACACCCACCAAGGAGTCGCGTTCGATACACGGCTCGACTGCGGTCGGCGATACCTATCGAGTACAATCACCACAGCCGCCGCAAGCGTGTCCAGGAGCCACGCTGTGACTCCGTCTCGGCGCGGCCGACTAGAAGCGGGCGGTGCCGCGAGCAGAGGAGAACCTGACCGAGTATTGTGGTCGCTCTATGTACGATGTAGAGTCCACTGGAGTCTCGTTGACGCTCGAAGGTGGTCGGTTGAACGACATCTCGGGTCTGGAAAACGGGCGATACACCCCCATATCTTCAGGGGTGTATCGGGGTTTCAGATATACATGCGGCCGGCATTGGGAGTGGTAACTCTCCAGTCTACACCCCTGTTGAATATCGACCGCCGTGTGTCGCGGGACTGCCGGACAGGTACTCTCGACTCGAAACTGCGAGACAGGCAGATTCCCGTACCCATCGAACAGTTGCGAAATAGACCCGTTGTCTCGGCCGCCGCCTACACAGCACGAACGAACCCACATTGCGGCCGTCAAGCCAACCGTACACCCGGCAAAGCAAGCGCTACACAGGGTGTACACCACTATGTTGCCCACCATCTGGGATGTGAGAATCGCAACGCACGCCGCAGTCCCGAACATTTTAGATATGGATAATCAATATGTAAATAATCCGGGCGCGTTGAAACCTTCAAACGTTGATGGGATTCGACGGCTGTGCTGATGACAGCGACTCTATACAGCAACAACTTCCACGCCAGTGATCTCGAAACGTGCGCCGCCCTCGTCACTGTCCGTCACGTGGATTCGCCAGTCGTGGGCATCGACTATCTGTTTGATAATGTGTAATCCGAAGCCGGTCCCGTCTTCACCTGTGGAGTAGCCGGCTTCGAATATCGGTTCACGCTCGTCGACTGGGATACCGGAGCCGTCATCTTCGACGTAAAACCCATCGGCCAACGAACCGACCCGCACCGTTACGTTCTCGCCACCGTGTTCGACCGCATTCCGCATCAGGTTCTCGAACAGCTGCTTCAGTCGACTCCGGTCGGCCTCTATCGTTTGGTCGGGAATCGAGCCCAGTCTGGCCTCGCCGGTCTCGACTGTCTCCCAGCAGCCCTCTACCAGTTGCCCGAGAGCGATCGGTTCGAGATCGTCGACAGTCTCACCGTCACGGGAGAGTGCGAGCAGATCCTCGATCAAGGTCCGCATCCGCTCGTGGGCTTGCTCGACGTGGTCCAAATGCTCGCTGTCGCACTCTCCGGCAGCCAGTTCCAGGCGCCCGGTGGCGACACTAAGCGGATTCCGCAAATCGTGACTGACGATGCTGGCAAACCGCTCGAGACGGTCGTTTTGCCTCGTGAGTTCCCGCTCACGGGTACGGAGTTGCTCGGTTCGTTCGACCTGCTCCAGGGCTGCCGTCAGCACACCGGCCAGAATCTCCCCGATAAGGACGTCCTGTTCGTCGAAGGTCTCGGGGGACGGTGATCCGGCGAGCATAACCCCATACTCACCGAGGGGCAGGAAGAGTTCGCTCCGCATCGGGCTCTCCTGGTTATATCGGTCCGGATCCTCGTGGACATCGTCTACTGCGAGTGTTTCTCCCTGTTGGTAGACGCGCCAGGCGATACTGTCCGCTCCGGTAAACGTCGGTGGCTCGCCAACGAGATCGTAGATGGCGTCGGTGACTTCCACCGGAACGAGGGCGTCGGCGGCCTCGTCGTACAGATGAATCGAATTCGCATGCATTCCCAGGAGATCCCGCGTCATCTCGACACCGATCTCGACGACTTCCTCTCGCGTGTCTGCACTCATCAACTCCTGGGCAATCTGATTCAGGGCTTCGAGTTGCTGAACGTGGGCTGTCCGCTCGGTGATGTCCGTCGCGATCCCGAAGAGAGCAACAGGGACATCCGGATCGGATCGTGACCCCGTGTCGTAGATGGGGACTTTCGTCGACAGGAAGGTCCGTTCCACACCGTTGCTGCTGATTCGTTCCTCGATCTCGAGCGGCTCGCCTCGTTCGAGGACGGATCGGTCGTTCTGCTGGACTTCGGCCGCTATCTCCGGTGAGTGGATCGTATGGTCGGTTCGCCCGATGATATCCTCGTCTCGAAGGTCGAAGAGGTCCCGGTACGCCTGGTTGACAAAAATATACCTGCCATCGTCGTCCTTCATAAACATCGGCGTCGTCGTGTTCTCGAGGACGGCTTCGAATCGTCGCTGGACCGTTTCGAGTTCCTGTTGGCGGGTGTTGCGGGCGGTTACGTCCCGATACATCCACAGATGGCCATCAGTATCGGGGAGTTCGATCGGCCGATAGGTTCGCTCGAACGTTCGGCCGTCCGCAAGCGCAAGCGCTTCACCATCGACAGGCTCGCGGTCACCGAGCCGTTCGTTGATTTGCTCGATGAACTGCTCGGAGTGGTCGAACATGCCAGCGATCGATTCAGCCATGTCGGCACAGTCTGCGCCGATGACGTCCTCGGGCGAGTCCGGCAACTCGAAGAGATCGAACATCTGTTGATTCACAGTCAATATTTGTCGCGACTCGTCTTCGACGAGCACGCCCTCTGGAAGCGCCATAATCAGTGTCGAAAGGAGTGCGTTGGTCTGTTCGAGTTCGCGTTCCCGCTGTTTCGACTCGGTTATGTCTCGATCGGAAATGAGCAGCGAGACGACCTCACCATCGGCGTTCGTGACTGGTCTGAACACCCCGGACACTGTATACGGGTCCCCGCCGGGCCGTACAAGCTCGACTTCGAACTCGACGTACTCGCCAGTGGCGGCGCGGGCTATCCAGTCTTTGACGTCGTCCTGGACGGCTTCCGAATGGTCGAACCACGGGGCCTCCCAGAGCGGGTCGCCAATCACCTCCTGGAGGTCGGCATCGATGTACTCCAGCGCTGTCTGGTTGACGTCCCGGACCGTGCCGTCTGTATCGGTCAATCCGACGAGGATGTTCGGGTCGTTGAACACGGCCTGATACCGGCGTTCTTTTCGCCCGAGTTCCCGTTCACGCTTTTTCCGGTCGGTGATATCGCGGACGTAGCCGACAATTCGGGAGACAGATCCATTTGCGTCGACGATCGGCTTGGTCTTGCCGTGGATCCACCGTTGGTCACCGTCAGGGCGTTGCACCCGATATTCGATTTCGTCCGACTGGCCACTGGAGATCCGATCCATCATCTCGATGGCTTTGTCGCGGTCGGCAGGGTGGATGTATTCCAAAAACGATGCCGGGTCGTCGTAGAGTTCATCGATCGAGCCGCCCCAAATCTCTTCGTATGCTGAATTGATGAACAGGAGTTCGCTCCAGTCTCCGGTAAACATGAAGAGAATATCGTCGGTATGTTCGGCAAGCTGGGTGAGCTTTTGTTGGGTTTCCGTGATGGCCCGTCGTGATCGGAACTGTTCGACGACGTTGGTGACCCGATTGGCGAGTACTGTGTACTGACTGGTCCCTGTTCCCTTCTGCAGATAGTCAGTGACGCCAGCAGAGATGGCCTCACTGGCGATTTCTTCGGAGCCTTTGCCAGTAAAGAGAATGAACGGTAGATCGGGGTGGGTCTCACGGACGGTTTTCAGAAAGTCGATCCCGTTCTGTTCGGGCATATCGTAGTCGGAGACGACACAATCGAACCGTCCATCGTCGAGCCGGTCGAGTCCCTCGCTGGGGCTTGTCGCAGTGTCGATACTGAACCGGTGGTCCTCTCCCGTTATGAACCTCGCAGCCATCTCAGCGAAGTTCGGCTCGTCATCGACGTGGAGCACCCTGATTTCCTCGAGGTGATCGTGAGATTGTGTAGACGTAGTGCTCATTCGGAACCCCCTGTGTCCCCGTCCCTGTCGGGAGCGATGATGAGACGATCGCCATCGATGGAGACTCTAATAGCGTCGTCAGGCTCGAAGGGGAACTGAGAATCGGTCACGAGCTGTGCGGGGATGGTGGCATAGAGTGTGTTTGCGGTGCCACTCTCGAACAGTCGGCTCGAATGTGAAGTCGTCATAGTGGATTCGTGGCCCCAGAAGTAGGCGGCGTGAAACAGCGTGGGTTCTCAGTCGTGGGACCGACTCGGGTAGTGTCCTCGAGTCACGAGGTGAGATATTGTCTGCTGGCCGCTTCGTTCGGGTTACTCGGTACTATACCGAGTAGACACTGACTTAAAAGACTGCTGAAAAGATGGGTACCACGCCGTCTGAACGAGCGTTCTGTGCTAAATATCGGCCCACTCCGACCGAATCTACTCCCCTGTATCCCGGAGGTACTGGAACGTAAACACGTCCGTCAGCCCCGGCTCGTCGATATGGAACTGCTGGCGATAGACACGCTGGCCATTCGTGATGGCCGTATCCGTATATTCGTCGAGAGGGTGGCCATTCAGGGGTATCTGGGCTACC
Source organism: Natronomonas marina (assembly GCF_024298905.1). NCBI lineage: Archaea > Methanobacteriati > Methanobacteriota > Halobacteria > Halobacteriales > Natronomonadaceae > Natronomonas > Natronomonas marina. The sequence continues at coordinate 1,541,591 of NZ_CP101154.1, read as the reverse complement.
AACCCTCCCCGAATCGGACACCCTGAGCGCACCCGAGAGGTTATTACTCTCTCCAATATCGTTATACCCATCCGTGAGGGGGAGACTGAATTACAGCGGCATCATCGTCGCCGGAATCGGGTTCTTTCTCACCCGATTCACCGTGACCATCGCGATCGACGACCCGGTTCGATTTTACGCGGCCGGGGTGCTCCCGCTCCTGCTCGGACTGGGGGTGGCTGCGTTCGGTGTGGCGCTGATGGTTGCTGATGTGGAGGCGTCGCTCGTCCGGACGACCGCCCTGTGGTGTGTTATCGGCGCTGGAACGATGGCGGTGCTCGTGCTGCTTACGCTGATCGGTTCGACCGGTGGAACGCTCCCGAGGCCCGCGGCACTACGGTCGCAGCTCTACCTTTCGAATTTCCTAATCGGTGGGAGCCTCGGTGGGACGTTGACGGGCCTGTATGCTGCCCGCACGCAGCGACAGCGGCGTGAATTGCGCGAGCAGACGAACCGCCTCGAGGTCCTCAATCGCCTCCTCCGCCACGAGGTCCTCAATGCAGTAACCGTGATCCAGGGGTACGCAGCGTGGGCCGGTGAGCATGACACCGACGACGCCGAGATCATCGAACAACACTCGACTGACATCGCGACGACCATCGAAGAAGTTCGATATTTAACCCGGACTACAAGCCAGGACGCCGGAGGAGAGTCCGTCGACGTATCGGACTGCCTCGACCGGAGTATCGAGACTGTGTCCGACCGCCACCCCGCCGCGACGATCTCGGTTGGCGACCGCCCCGGTTCGGTTCAGGTCCAGGCGACCGAGAGGGTGGAACAGGTTTTCGAGAACCTCCTTGATAACGCCATCGTCCACGCGACATCCGACGAGCCCACGGTATGCGTTTCGGTCGACGAGACGGCCACCCATGTGTCAATCAGCGTCGCCGACGAGGGACCCGGGCTACCCGACCCACAGCAGGTCCTCCTGGAATCCGGCGAAATCACCGATTTCGACGATCCGCGCGACGGCTACGACCTGAACATCGTCAGGCTGCTCGTCGAGAGCTTCGGGGGCACCATCGACACCGAGGTGACCGACACTGGGTCGACGATCACGGTCACCCTCGCACGCCCGACGGGGACCGAGATCGGGTTTGAACCGAGTCGGTCGGGAATCACGGGAATCCGGCTGGATGTTCCTCACTTGGCGGTCACCCTCGGGGCAGCCATCCTCGCGGGAGTCGCCTACGGTATCGTGTCGGAGCAACTCGGCGGGTCGGTGGCGGCGATCGGCGTCTTCTATGGCATCTCCGACCCCGTCATTGGCTGGGTAACCCACGAATTCCACAGTGCCGTCTTCGCATTCATTTACGCCGGTCTGGTCTCGGTTGCGCCGACGGCGTACCGCGACCACCTCCCGGCTTTCGTGGCCATCGGGATCGTGTGGGCACTGGTTCTCTGGGCCGCCGCTGCCGGCGTCATTGCCCCGCTCTGGTTACGGTTACTCGGGTTCCAGGTCCCGATTCCAAACCTCACGGGGGTGTTGCTTGCGGCTCATGTGGTGTGGGGAATCACGCTAGGGCTGTTCACCGGGCTTGGCTACCGGTATGTCTCGCCACGGCTGCGTCGGTTGGGGAGAACGTTCGAGTAAACTACCCTACCCTACTTCGCTCGGGGGCAATCGCCCCGCTCGCTCGTTGAGGGTGGGGCTTTCGCGTGGACTCCCGTTCTACGCCACATCAACTGTGCCTCCGCTCACCTCCTGTTGGTGGCTGTGGTCGTACAGGTAGTCGAACGACCACTGTGCCTCCGTCTGGCGACACCCGAGTCCATTTACCAGGAGATCGAAGCCGATCGGCTGTTGCGGCGTGAGCCTCTTTTCGTGCTCGATCACTTCGGTGTCGTAGAACCACTCCTTGGCGTGGCTGTCCGTTTCCTCGAAACCCCGTTGTTCGAGGAATTCGCCGACCCCGGCCTTGGAGTCTGGTGCGACGACGATATCGAGTTCCGTAGAGAAGCGTGCATTGAACGCTGAGACTGCGTAGCCACCGACGAGAACGAACTCGTGGCCTTCTTGTGAGCTCCTTGAGCAGTTCGATGAGCGAGTCACTTCGGTTGTTGAAGCTCATGGCTGTGCCCGTTCGGTCTCTCGATACGTGACACCGAGGTCGAGGTCCTCGTACATCCGGTCGACCATCGCCAGCGCCGACTGGAACTGGGCGTAGTTCTCGCGCATGTACTCGATCGTCTCGTCTCTCGGGATCACCGGGTACCCCTCGACGTGTTCGATGTTGAGTGACGGGCGGGGCTCGAGGACAATCTGCAGCGGTCCGTCCAGTTCGCTTCGGGGCTGTCGCTCGAATGCGGTGGGAAGGCTGAACGACTCGAAAAACGCCTCCCAGGCGTCGACATCCTGCTCACGAACAGCGAGGAATAGCGGATAGTCATCCGGATTCCGCCCAACTTGGTAGCCGCCTTGGGTCCACACGTAGACGGCGTCGATCCGCGTAAACGCGAACGGCCAGTCACCGAACTGTGGGATGACGTAGGCCTCCTCGATGGAGGGGGGACTGACGCCGGTGCTGGCAGCGATAAGCTCGCGCGCTGCGTCGCGTACGCGCTCGTCGACGACTGAGAGGCCGCCGTCATAGCTGACGTAGCCCGCGTCTTCGAGGCGATTGACGGCCTGTCTCACCGTCTCGTACGGCGTGTGGAGGTGTTGGGCGACACGACGGATGGAGTCACCACTCTCGATAGCGAGGATAACCTGCGCCGCGGTGTCGTCGATAACCTCGTACATCTGGTAGTTACCAATAATTCGGTAACAGTTAAAAGGCTTACTAGCGCGTGTGATTTCGGGGTACTCTTATGGTGGTTATGGTGGAACTCCATTAGCCAGGGTTTTTCGAGTCACCCCGATCCCGTGAAAACACCGGCAACTCAAGGCCCTCCTCGACAAGGACGGTATCGTACAGCCCCAGCACCGAGTCGGCAGAACTACCACAGACTAGTAAAGAATCTCACGCCTGCAGAGTAGCGGAACACTCGATCAGGCACCGAACCTGCGGAATCGTTCGCGCCGGTACCACCTCCGATTCGACCCATCGAGCTTCGAGGATGCCTTCAGTACGATTGGCATCGATTGAAGACGCGACACAACAATCGTAGATATCGTAGGTGGAGACCACCCCGTCCCGTGAGTGGTGGGCGTAGCAGATACGGCCGGTCCAATCGTGAACGACGATTTCGCAGTCGAGTTCCTCGCGGAGTTCCCGACGGAGGCCCGCGTGTGCCGACTCGGCGGCCTGGAGACCGCCGCCCGGTAGTGTCCAAAACACTGAACCATCTACTCGTCGCTCCTTGACCAGCAGCACCGACTCGTCAGTCCGTATCAGCGCCTTCACGCCACGTCTGCACCACCCACCTCGGTTCGCTGGCGAGTCAGCCCCCTCAGAGGTACGCAACTCACCCCGCATGGAATACGGGGTGAGGTAGGAGCACACATAATATTTTTGGCAGTACTCTTTTGTATAGCTGTATTATTGAACTGTTAGAACCGCTTTTGCAGAAGTTGCGGGTCGACATGGCCAGGCTATTCGAAAATGGCAATTTCGCTGAGTCCTCCCCCTAAACGCGGCGGAGGTCAATGTTTTCCTGTTGTCCGGGGCATTCCACGCCTACAATCGTGGGCTTTCGCCTTGCGGCAGTGTAGCAAAGAGCATCGCTGTCGGATGAGTTTCGTAGCAGATTTGGCGACGAGGTCTTCTGGAGCCGGCGACGGACACCCCTCAGTCGAGACGGTCAAGCGAGCCATAGAGTTCCTTGTTCTGAATGTGGGTGCAGAACTGGCCGCAGAGCCGACAGCAGTCCGCCGCATCGGTGAAGGTGCGGACACTAGCGTCCAAGCGTGTGTGGACTGCGCCAAGCATCGCACTACGAACCGATAGTTCTGCCGCGACCATGCTTCGATATACAAATACCGAGTTTCCCAGTAATATTCTAGTCGAGAATCCCTAAGTATACGGCGTCTCACCGTCTAGTTTGAGGCCCCCCACAGATGTCCGAAACTGACCGCCATGCAACGGAGGTGGTTCGCCAGCTGGACCCGCCGCTCCCCGAGGATAGTGGGCTCACGCTTGAAGAGTATCTCGCGATGCAACAGGTGATCGGTCACCCGACGCGGTTCCGGATCCTCCGCACGCTCGTCGCCAACGACGAGTTGAGTGCTGCAAATCTCAAAGCTGCGGTCGATGTCGAATCCCACAATTTCCACTACCATCTCGACGAGCTGGTCGATGTCGGCCTCGTCGACAAGCGCCAGCGACGGACCGCCGACAGCCAGGGGCTCTACACGTACTATCGGCCGACGGCAATGGGACACGGGATTCTCGAATATGGTGTCGAGGAACTGATGCGCCGTGAACGGGAGTTCAACGACGCCTATTCGTGAGCTGTCAGAGGACATCCTCGTCGTCGGTACGTGTTTCAGATTTAACCAACAGATGTAGGCTGTCAATTCGGTACGTTGGTTAACGTATTCCAGGAAAAGCCACCCGACGGTGCTCCAGATCCGGTCAGTTACAGTGGTAGCGAGGCGAATTCCACTGATTTGGTCGTGTGGACGATGTCAGACTAGTAACCAGGTTCGTGATCTCGCTCGAATAGACTGAAAACGAGAACACATCCGCGCTATGGCGCGTACCCTCTGTGCCGCAGCGGGTGACACATCAGTCCGCAAGTGACTCGAGTTTCTGAATGATTTTCGCATAGACGTCGGGGGCGCAGTACCACCCCTCGTCGATCATCGCATCAATCACGGCTCGGGCATCGTCGACACTGATCGTCCCCTCGCTCGCGAGTTTTAGCACGAGATATGCCGTCCCCCGGGTGGTGATTCCCTCGGCCGCTGCAACGTCACGACCGTACGTCTCATCCATCACGGCCACACCATCGTGGGCGTCGGCGCAGGCGAGGACAGCGACATCGGCGTCGCTGAGGTTGCTATTATCCTGGAGGCGGGTCAACAATGCGGTGGTCTCGACCGACACAATATCAAACCTGTCGGCATCGACGCTGCGCTCAATGCGCCGGGCGTCCGGATATCCCTGCTCGAGACCAGTTTCGACGACCTCCTCGTAGACACGCTCCGGGAGTACGCACGACGCTTCAAGATGCTGGACGAGCGCGAGACGGTCGACCTTCGCGAGGTAGATGAGCGGCGTGGCGTCGAAGCCCCACATTCACAGTGCCTCGAGATCCGCGTCGAGATGATCCTCCGCCACCCAGGTGATATCACGTTCTTTGGCGAGCTGTGCAAAGTCCCAACCGGACATCCCTGCCAGCTCAGCCGCCTTGCTAAACGTGACGGTGCCTGCCGCAAGCTGGTCGAGGGCCTGTTCGCGACGCCACTCCTCGAGCCCCTCGGAGAGGAGTTTCCGCACGGCCGTGCTCCGGTCAAGCGTCTCGGCTTCGAGATACGCCTCGAGTTCGGCCTCCAACTCGTCGGGCACGCGTGTCGAGATCGTTCCCATACTGTTTACTTCGTGTGCAATGTATACAAACGCTTCGGTGCTTCCGATGGAGTGGATACGTTCGGGAACGACACAGGACGTGTTGAGCTGCCGGACGAGGGCGAGATGGTCGATATTCGCGAGGTAAATGAAGGGCGTGGCGTCGAAGCCCCACATTCACAGTGCCTCGAGATCAGCGTCGAGGTGATCGACCGCCACCCAGGTGACTCGGGGCCTGCCCCGCAGCGCAGTTGACTAATTCGGCACCACCGGTCAGCTTCAGGGCACGTCTTCGACGACGGTCCGTAACTCCGCGACATCAGTCCACTCCAGACACCGCCCGTCGCTCAACAGTTCCAGGTGGGAGGCGGCCATCGAATTATCGTAGTGGGCCCGCTCCGCTGTTGGGTCCGAGTAGCGACGTTTGAGCACCCAGGCTTTCGCCCGGTAACTCGGACTGAACAACAGCCCGAGCTCCCATACGTACCCCCCGTCAGAGTCCTCGAGAACGGCAACGATATGGGTTGCCTGCCCACAGAGAATATCGAACACTCGGACCCACAACCTGATCTGGCTGCTGGAAAGGCCGAAATCCTCCAACTGCATTGCAACCGCTTGAGGGCGTTCGTCAAGCAATTCAACAACCGTTCCGCGACGGTCAGCCGCCGGACCTGAACCAGCACCAGCAACCAGATACCGCCGGTCGTGGCCCGAAATCCGTTTCAGGCGCTCGCCGTGAACGATGTCTTTGATTTGCTGGTGCTCTCGAGGAGTGAGCTCAACACCCTCAATGGCTGCCATGTAATCCGAGTCATCGGGCGTCGCATCATCGACGGGATCGCCAACGTCCATTGCGGCACTTTTGAACTGCTTGCGGTATTAATTGTGTCTCCGTAGTCAAACTAATAGCAAATCATTTTCTGATTAGTTGTGAACCAGTTATATTTCAGTGCAAATGTTTATCCCACTTAGAAGCGTACATACACCCATGCAGCCCGCCAGCGGGACGGAGAACGCCACCGCGGAGACCGCTATCTCCAACGATTACGCCTGGCATGCCCTCCAGAAAGCGACCGACAAGAAGCGGTCCGACCTGATTGCTGACATCGTCGGCCATCCCAAGGGTGCCCCTACCGTCGAGGAACTCGACTACATGAACCCCAATCTCAGCGACGATGCCATCCGCCGGCACCTTCGCGTCCTTGAGGATGTCGATGTGGTCACCGTCGACGAGCTCGAACCGGGAGAGCGGCTTCGAGACTTCCCCTACCAGTTCTTCTCGCTCACGAATCAGGCCCGGGAGTTGTTCGACCGCAACGGCCTATTCCCGAAAGAGGCCTGGCAGCGACAGTATCAATCAGTCAATAAGACGGACCGAATCAAGGAGCTCGAGCGGATGCCACGCCCCGACTGACGCCGTCTCGGGGGGACGGACGCCGACGGAGGCGACGAACTGAGCGCTCATACAAATTGTTCTATGACGCCCTCTCCCTGTCGTGTATTTCGAGGGCGACAACCAGCAAGTTCAGTCTATTAGATCAAAATCGGGCACGATACTTCGCCCAGACCTCGTGGAGTGCGACAACCCCGATAACGACACTGGCGGCGTTAATAGCAACCGCCGGGCCTGTAGAGAGGCCGTCGGCTAGACGGCCAGCCACAAACATCGCCGCGACGACGAGTGCGGTCAACCAGACGGGCCACTCGAACGGAAGCACCCCAGGGCCATGGTTCCGAGTTGCTGATGGCATCCGTACGGACTCATTGGTCAGATAATCATAAAGAAGTTCTGTCCGTTCAGCGGCTTTGGCTGCTAGCTCGACAGCTACGTCTCAAGAACGCCCACTCCTCGCGAGTTGGACAAACAATCAATCTTCCAAGTTTTCCATTCCGACGGTCTCATTGCATAGCAGTAGTTGGTAATACGACTTCTTCATTCAACGGAAAGTGTGAAATAAGGCAGGGGGTCAAAACGATTATATTTATTCCCACCTAATGTGGGAACATGGCAAAGGTGGATTCGAAAGGCCGCATCGTTCTTCCGCAGGCGGTGCGAGACCGCCTCGATATTACACCAGGGACAGAGGTAGAAATCCGCGAAGAGGATGGGAAGGCTGTTGTAGAGCCTGAGAAAGAGCCTGACGAAATCATTGCACGCATGGATGAGCTTATCGGCGAAAAGAGGGACGTAGAAGACGGGCCGCCTTCCCCAACAGAGCACAGCGAGACACGGCCGCGCTCGGAACATCCAGATTCAATCGCCCAAGAGTTCAGAGAGAACGTCCGAAACGGCGCGGAGCAAGCCACCGATGAGTGACGCTGGCGGTCCGTATCTGCTCGATGTCGGAGTGATCGCCCTCGCGCACTCGACCGCACCAGTGCGTGACCCTGCGCTCACACTCATCCGAGAGGCGATCGCTGGTGAGATCGACGCCGTCGTGCCGTACCCTGCGCTGTTCGGAGCGCACCACGTTCTCACAGGCCCGTTCGGCTGCTCGAGTTCAGGTGCCTCTCGTCGTCTCCAGAATCTCATGGATGCGAAGCGAATACGTTGGTATGACCGTATGCCAGAAGATGTTGTTCGGGGTGGGCTTTCTCAATCGAGTGACGCAAACGTTGATGGCTGGGACGGGTATTACGCCCAGGTCGCCATCGACGAAGGGGTGAATACTGTGCTGACAATCGATGACGACTTCGAACGATTTGATGCGTTTGATACCGAAGCGGTCCTCTCTCCCGATGAATTTGCTGAGTTAAACAGATTTCTCGGTAGTTGATTTCACACATAGATATAAATAAAGAAATCGTTGCCAAGAACTGACAGTGCGAGTAGAGGATGTCATAGAACGACTCACACACCCGTCCGGCAAGCCGCGGATCGGCCGGTGTAGTGGATTGCTATATCAGACTGACCCGGTAGCTACCTAATATCTGTCAGGTCCCGGCTGCTGAATAGAGAGGACGGATGGAGCATGGGCCGCTGTCCAGTAGGAGGGTCCCTGCCGAATCAGATGCTCAGTGTGCGTTCGTCTTGCTCGATGACCACACCTGTTTCTGGTGGCTCCCGAAGCGTTTTGCATCTTGGCGAAGTACCATGGGTATGTCGCGAGTCGACGCGGGCGATGTCGACACTCCTGATCGAGAAATCCGGTTAGTGAAGAACCCGGATGGACAGTGGACGGCTCGTGACCTCCGTGCGGAGGTGACCGCCCAGGGGCAGAGTCGGGCGGCAGCACTCGACGATCTCGACGCCGTCGTCGAGGCCATCGACGGTGACGGAGGGCGTGCGCCGACCGACGAGGAGATTCGTGACCTGGGTGTTGATCCCCAGACAGCAGGCGAACAGAGTGACGACCTGCCCGACGTGTTGCAGTAGCGTCGCGATGGTGACGCGGGACTTTTCCGGTGAGGATGTGTACAAGGTACTGGTGAATGTCGGGGGGTTCAGGCACGTCCGGACGACGGGTGATCATCTCATTCTGCGCTGGAACCCACCAGAATCCCACGAGAATACGGATGCACGCGTGGTGACCGTTCCGGCCCACGATTCGATTCGATCAGTATCGGGACACTCCACGATATCGCCGACGATGCCGGCGCAGCGGATTTCGAGGCGTTCTGTGAATGGATCGACGACCATCGGTGAGGGCCACTGTCAACCAGCCCGATCCCAATGAGAGACGAGGTACTTTACGCAGCGTCAACGAGAGGGGGAGTCAGCGCTCGGCCTGCAGCGCTGGCTTGAGATCGACGACGAGTGAGCCGTCGACGTCGAGCGCGTGAACGAACGCGATACCTCGAAGTCGTGTGCGTCGTGCGGAACCACCGACGACAGCCAGCGCGGGGAGGAGGTCAAGAACGCCCGTGAGACTGAATCCATCTGATCGCGAGGACTGAACAGCGTATACAGAAACATCGGGCCGACGACAGCTTTGTGTCGAACGTGACCAAGCCGGAAGTGTTCGGGCGTGATTCTTCCGATCGGTGTCTCGACTGGCTCTGCACTCCGTGACCTTGGGAGAGTGGATAATATTAATAGAATATATATTTAATCACAGTTAAAGAATAAAATAAAACTCTATAAACTGCGAAGCACCCCACAACCAGCAAAATTGCCCGAATCCTTGAAAAAATTCTCGGCAATCAAAAATTTCACGCCCTATAGAATATATTATTGTAGAACTAATGGTATCGGGCGGTGTGAATATAAAGCCCAAGATATTCTAGGATAAATCTTCAATAGCAGTATGGGCATTTAGCGGTTACACCATCCAATCGGCGATCGGCCGACTCTGGTTGGTTCGCGTAAAAAAATGGGGAATTTGCAATGACGAACGATGATGAAAGAGGCCGCAGCCTCCACATCGATCGACGCACAGCATTGAGAACACTCGGTACGGCCGGCGTAGTCGCTACCGGTGCAGGACTGGGGTCGTACATGCTTTCCGGACGGGGTGCCGCGCTCAACGTCGCTATCAGTGCGACCAACCCGTCCTCCGTGGCCAACGATCGGGGGGACCTGTCGAAGGTCACGATCGACCCGACGTTCCGCGTCGAGTGGGAGAACTTCGACACCGCCATCGGCAAAGTGTTCTACGTCATGGAAGCCAGAGTCGGCTCCCAGACCGACTGGTCGCCGGTGTTCCGCTCGACGCCGTGGCTGACGCCCGGTGCGTTGCCCGGCGTCACCAGGACAAAACCTGGAACGACCGGGCACTTTGAGTACACCGACAAGATTAGTGATATAATGTTGCAGTCATCACAGGATCGCAGTGCTGTTGGTGAGGACCCCCGATCACTTCCGCGATCCATTCAGATCGCCAACGAACTCGGGCGGCCCGACTACAGCAGTGCGTCGGGATACCCGAGTGGCGTTGACTCTGACTCCTATCTCGGCGGCGGGTCGGTCGGGTCCGCTGACGATGCCTACACAGAGCTCGACAATGGGAGAATCGCCAAGCCGGAAGGTGAGCCCGCAGAGACCGGCTCATCCACGCTCACCAACAACGGCGGCAGCCTGCCGCTGGTCAACAACTTCCCGGGGGCAGCGAGCGGATATTACGGAGCCGCGTCGGGGACCGACCAGTTCGACACGGGCCAGGATGATTCCTCCACGACAACCAGCGTAGAACTCCGCTACACGTTCGCGCTGCAGACCATCAACGAAAGTGCGGTGCAGTACTTCGTCTCGGGCGACCTGTCGAACGATTACAATGGCGACGTGCCTACAGCTGCCAGGGAAGATCCCCACCTCGAGAACGTTCGGCCATCGGACATCAAGAGCGACAATGGTGGGAACTCCGTCCTAGTTATGGACGGGAACGACGGATATCCCTCGATAGAGGATAACGGAGCCGGCAGCCCGGCTGAAAACAATTACGACGCGCTTCAGGCCGTCGCTGACTCACATCCCGCGGTCATCAGCACGACGGCCGCGTTCGACGTCACCGTCGAGAATCAAAAAGCAGGGAGTGGAGTCACTGGAGATTCCAACACTGGAGCGAGCGGAGGCGGGCAGTAATCACACTGCGAGCTCGGTAGATGGTCCGTTCAAAGGACGACCAGGATTCGCGACGCCGAGGCATCCTCCTGGTGCTGGTGATAGTCGTGCTGCTCGGTGCGGGACTCGGCATCGTCCCGTTCGTGAACGAAGACCAGTCGGGTACTCTGGGCCCGGTGGAATCGACGCCAACGCCGACGGAACCGTCGGGCGACGCACCGCCGACATCGTCGCCGAACGGGACGACGCCGTCACCAGCGGCCACAGACACAGCACCGCCGGCCACGGACACACCGACGCCTGACGAACCGAGTGTGACTCCGGACACGCCGGATGAACAGGAGGGTGGTGACAGTGGGGACACGTCGAGTGATCCCTCGTCAGGAGTGACGGGGTCGAGCAATCCCGACGCCGAGTGATCAGGCCCAGAGAAGCCCGATATTGACCGCAGTGGTGAACACTCCCACGACTGCGAGCAGTACCATCGGGGCGTAGTACAGTACTGCGTCGCGTTCGATACGACTCCCGTAGAGGCTGACGCCGAGACATACAAAAAATACGGTGAGCTTCAGGCCGATCAATCCGGCGTGTCCATACATGCCGACGAGCCACCGAATCAGCACATTCGTCTCGACAACGCCCGGAGTGGAGATAATGGCGATCGTGGACAGACCGTCACCAACGCCGTACGTCAGTAGCGCGATGCCCCACAGCAGGTACCACTCCAGTGGTTCGGAGAGATGCCCGGCCCACGCATCATGGACGGGTTGCGAAGTGGCCATCAGGGCCCCCGATTAGATTCTAACCCGACTGTCATGTCTTTCTGAAACTCCTATACTTTCCAGAACGGTCCCAGCAGTGATATAGTCGCGTTCAGTTTCAGTTCTCGAAAGTCACGGCCGAGATGGGACCGGTGCTCTTCGTGGGCCAGTCCGTGGACCGTCTCGGGGTTGAGCCCCTCGCCTTGTTTCCTCGGTAGAACGCGGTTGAACACGCACCGCTAAGCGCGTGGCATTTCTCCTAACGCCTCAAAGAACGTTTTTGAGGACCCCTCTTGCGATGAGACGCGGAAATCTTAGACCGGACGGTCGGTCCGGACCACCGTCGCCGACCAGCAGCCATTCGGTGCGAGACAACCGGTCTCACTCCGGTGACATCGTTGGAGTATCGAAGGACTGGAACTGATCGCCGACGGTCTCCCTGAGGGACCGCTCTATCGGGTCCCGGTTCGGAGGCAGTCGCGTTAATTACGACGCGTCGAGCAACGGAGGTCATTCTTCTCGAAACAGTACGAGCAAGCGTATGAGAGCGAGACCTATCGCTCACACATCAGGACCGAAAGGCGTAGTGCCTGTGGATTCTAGACGGCATGGTCGGAAATCAAGGCTAACCGGCCCACTGAGCGGTACGGATAATGCCGCCGGGGTCGATCAAGTGTTAATCCCGACGATACAAGTAGCGACTGCCAGCACCATCTTGACAGTTGGTTTAAATTACATCAAATAAGAGATTCCCGGAAACAGCTATTTTATACAGAGTCGCACCACAGCGCTACGTCTATCTTGCCAGATAGGGGCGAAGTAGATTTTCCGGAAACGACCCGGTCACGTTTTTATGACTAGCCTGAAAATCCACCTACCAAGTATAGATGATACGCGATGCTCGCGTCCTCCGTGCCGGGTTCGTCCCTCGGGAGGTCGAGCACCGCGACGCCGAGGTCAACCACCTCTCCAGCGTCCTCGAACCCATCACGAACGGCGAACCCGCCGACACCGCTCTCGTCACCGGCCCCAGCGGCGCCGGCAAGACCTGTATCTCCAAGTTCGTCACCGAACGGCTCCGCGAAGAGGTCCTCGACGTCGAGGCCACCTACGTCAACTGCTGGCGCAACTACACCCGATTCCGGACCCTCTACCAGATCCTCGACGACCTCGGCGCCACCATCGACATCCACCGACAGTCGACGCCGCACGACGAACTCGTCGACCGCCTCCAGCAGCACGACGGCCCGCGAACGGTCGTCATCCTCGACGAGGTCGACCAACTGGAGGACCCGGGCGTCATCTACGACCTCCACAGCCTCCCGCAGTTCGCGATCATCTGCATCGCGAACACCGAAGAAGAGCTGTTCAGTCGCGTCGACGACCGCCTCGTGAGTCGGCTCCGATCCAGCGAGCACGTCAGGATGGACAGGTACCACGACGAGCAACTCTTCGACATCCTGAGCGCCCGCGTGAAGTGGGGCCTCGACGAGGACGTCATCACTGACAACCAGCTCTATCGCATTGCTGATGCGGCCGCCGGCGACGCCCGCCTCGCCATCGGCATCCTTCGAACAGCGGCTAGCACGGCCGATCGCGAGCACCACGAGCGCATCACCGACGATATGCTCCTCGATGCCGCCGAGGATGCTCGCGCCCAGATCAAGCAGAAGAGCCTCGATTCACTCACCCCGCACCAGCGCGTCGTCTACGATATCGTCCGCGACCACGGGCCTCTCGGACCGAGCAAGATTCACGAGTACTATTCCGAGGCAGTTGACGACCCCCGGACGAAACGCACCGTCCGCACGTACCTCTCAAAGATGGAGCAGTACAACCTCCTCGAGGCGGAGGGGACGAGTCGGGACCGAGAGTACTCGCTCGTCGATTCGGCAACCGCATCGCCGATGTAGTGACCGTGACGCCGTCACCTATCACGAACTGAATTCGCCGAGGCCCGATTGCTCGTGGTCCAGCGGCTCGATGACCTGGGGATCGTTGTTGCCGAGGTTGTTGACTCGCGTCGGGATCTCGTAGGCATCCAGATCATCTTTCGGGTACAGCTGGCACACTTTCAAACTGTGGAGGGCTCTAGTCGAGCTCTATTTTATGAACTATTACATGCGAACATCTTATGCTTCATGAGACGCTACATCCGCACGACATCAGGAGGGTCAGGATGAGTAGCAACGATACCAAACACGTCCAAACTGAGTTGAGCGAGGAGGAGTACGAGCGATTTCGAGAATTCGCTGAGGAACACGGACTGTCGCTCAAAGAAGCCAGTCACGAGGCGTTGATTGAGTGGGTCGAACGTCAACAACAGGCCGATCCGAACGATGCAGCCTTTACAGTTCTCGATGAGCTCGATAATTCGTCGCTCCCACGGACAGCACAGACAGACGCCAGAGAAGAAGACGATCTCGTTGAGGAGTGGCACGGCAACGATGAATCGTTCGCTCTCGCTGAGGACCCCTCCTCAAACTCCTAACTCTGATGGCAGAACCAGTTGAGACACCGATTGGCACGGTGACCGCTGAACACTTTCGACCGGGTTCGATACGTCACCAAGTCGTCTGTGGCCCGAAGTTCCTCTATGCGCTGTTCAATCCGCAGGATCAGATGCATCCCATCTCACGTGCATTCATGGATTTTGTCCGCGACGGTGATCTCCCATATCGACGACTGGTCGTGAACGACCATATCGTCGACGAAGCTGCGACCCGCCTCAAAAAACAGGCGTCGATGCGAAACGCCGCGACGTTTCTGACGACGCTCGATAAGAGTGATCTCTATCAACTCGAATCAGTTACTCCGGAGGTATTCGGTGATGCGACGGACACGTTTATTGAATGGACCGACCTCGATGCTTCCCTGACTGATTTCATCGTCGCGTCACACATGGCCGAGTTAGAGGTCGATCACATCCTCACGTACGACCGACATTACGACACCTTCGACGTTACGACGCTCCCCTATCGGAGTCAAAAGTAAATGTTAGCCAACACGATGTTGGTTAACCAACGTGCGACCCAATAGAAGACGGTTTGTTGGTTAAAGACAGTAGCATGAACCACTGGCAATTCAGGAAACGATCTCGGAATCGGTCGATCGATTCAGAAAATACAGAGACTGAACTGGGGTTCGCTTCCATCTCATCCCTTTCCTGAAACGCGGAAACACCACGCCGCGGCTTATCGGGGATGGGGACAACGAATCGGGTATGCGAAAACACACAACATCGAATCGATTGGTAGCGGATCAGCCGACACGGGGCGCTGACCGTAATCGGTCCCTCGCTGACCAGGCCGATCCGCCGACGGGCGAAATGCTACTGCCCTCGCTCGACGACGGCATCACACTGCTCGATGTGAAGGGCGGCCGCGGCATCCCACTCCTGCAGTCGCTCGTGCTCGACCATCTCGTCCTGCACGACGGGCCCGCCTTCTGGGTCGACGCAAACGGCCACGCGACGACGACCACGCTCGCCCGAATCGCGCCTAGTCAACGGTTGCTCGACCGAATCCACGTGGCACGCGGGTTCACCGTCTACCAGCACTACGGCGCCGTCTGTGAGCTCCCGACAGCGGTGAACGAGATAATCCAGTCGTCCACCGCCGATATCGGGGCAGCCAGTCGACGGGCACCAGGTCGCGACGAGGAGACGTCGCCCCACACACCCTCACTGATTGTCGCGCCGGCCGTCGACGCCCAGTACCGCGCCGACGACACACTCTGTGAGACCCACGCCGAGACGCTACAGGCTCGAACCCTCGCCCGATTGAGGAGCTACGCCGACGGGTACGACATCCCGGTGCTCGTTACCCGAAACGAACGAAACGAATTCACCGCGCCGGTTGCGCGGGCTGCCGATCACCACCTCGAATGCGAGCAGACCCGGATGGGGCCACGGGTCGTCGGCAAGGACTTCGAGACGCTCGTCTACCCCGTCGACGACGGCGCGTACTACCAGACGACGCTCGCGTACTGGCAGCAGCTGCTCGCGGCACGCGCCACGCAGGTCGGTATGGAACCGACGACGCCGGCGTCGTCGACGCCGACCCCGGAGGGTGTCGGGACGGGCGTTACAGCTGACGGTGAGACCGTATCGGCCACCGCGGACCCCCTACTGGACGCGTGGAGGGGCGGCTTTGGAGGCCAATAGCGATGGGGCGTACGAACCCAACCTACCGTGATGCACTCCGGGCCATCGAAGAGCGCTGGGCGGCGTTCCGGCGGGCCCTCCGGCGTCGCGACCAGCCGCGATTCGACCGGCTGTTCGAGTACGCCCGCGAGCACGCCGACGCGTGCGGACTGTTGAACCACCAGAACCCGCTGCTGCCGGCACTGCTCAGCATCGATCTCGAACAGGAAGCCCGCCTCGACGACCACGAAGAACGCCTCGAAGAACTCGAACGGGCACTCGAACAACGGGAAGCGAGCCACGAGCGGGAACACCACCAGGATGGAGCCACGGAATGACGGGGCTCGACACCGTTGCGTTCGATATCGAGACAACCGGCTTTGACGTCGACGATCAACTGACTGTCGTCGGGTTCGACACGGATATTGGCTCCCGGATCTTTCTCAATACGGACGGGCAAGCACCGCCGTCAAATCTCGAAGCACGGGTCAACGAAGAACTGGCGACCTCAGTCTCGATATCGGTCCAGCAGACTGAACGGGCCTTGCTGTGGGAGATGAGTACGTTCGTTGAGTCGACACTCGCGCAGCGCGATGCGAAACTGGTCGCATATAATGGCGAACGATGGAACGGCGGGTTCGACCTCCCGTTCCTCCGTACACGGCTCTGTTACCACGAAATCGACTGGCCGTTCACTGGACTGCCGTACATCGACGCGATGGATGTCTTCGAGACACGGTTCAATACGTCGGGTGAGACGCTAACTGGCGTCTACGAAGAGCTCATCGGAAGTGGGTTAACCAGGCTTGATCCGTTCGCAGACAGCAAGGAAGCGGTTGAAGCGTGGGAAGCGGAGAACTTCGAGCCGCTCGTCCTCCACAATGTCGCGGATATCCGGCGGACACGGTCTTTGATGCGGCTAGCAGAGCGATACTGCTCGAAATCTGATTTCTCGATGAAATCGCTCGATCCAGTGGTGTGAGCGGAGTACTCTTTCGGGGCCAGCGTTCTGTGACGACAGCACAGCCAGTCTCCGTTCCGTTGGTCAGTAGCGTATCGACGAACCTCCGCTGGTCTTATGAATAGGCGTCGTTGAACTCCCGTTCACGGTGCATCAGCTCTTCGACACCGTGCTCAAGAATACCCCGCCCCATTGCCGTCGGCCGGTAGTACGTATAGAAGCCCTGGCTGTCAGCGGTCCGCCGCTGGCGCTTGTCGACGAGCCCGACGTCGACCAGTTCGTCGAGATGGTAGTGAAAATTGTGGGATTCGACATCGACCGCGGCCTTGAGATCGGCAGCACTCAGTTCGTCGTTGGCGACGAGCGTGCGGAGGATCCGGAACCGCGTCGGGTGGCCAATCGCCTGTTGCATCGCGAGATACTCCTCGAGCGTCAGCCCGCTATCCTCGGGAAGCGGCGGCTCGGGCTGGCGAACCTCCTCAGTTGGCTGGCGATCGGTGTCGGCCATTTCGGGGGGTCTCAGGTCCTACGTTGGGACGCCACGTACTTGGCCGTTCTCGACTAGAATATTCCTGAAAACACCGATATTTATCACCACTTCGGGAATTCGCCGCAGCGAAACTAAAACGAGCGTTGGAGAGGGATGGTTTCAGCGAATCTCAGGCACAGTCGACTAGTGCGAGAACAAACTGCAGCACTTTCATACAATGTATGAACATCGAGAGGCAGCGCCGCTGTCACTAAGGACCCTATCCGCATACAATATATGCACATGCCGCGAACGACGAGTACGATTCCTGAGGACCTGCATCGACTAGTTGAAGGGAGCGTCGAAGCCGGAATCTTCGAGAACAAGAGCGATGCCGTTCGGTGTGTATTACGGGAGTACTTCGATCGCAACGAAGCTGCTCGCAATGCGGCAGCCGTACATAATTACGACACGGAGGATGCAAGCCTTGGGACAGCAGCTCGGTTAGCGGATGTCTCCCGGTCCGGTATGCGGACGGTTCTTCGCGAGCATAATGTCGAGATCGAAGCCACCGATGAGCCTGAATCGGGGGCCCAAGACGGTGACGCATCCGACAACCAGTCAGCGCTTGACGCCTTCGACCCCTCTGAATAGCGGTGAGTGTCGCTGCGGCTGTACGGCGCACACACCACTATCGGTCGGCGATACGGCTGGAGACACGCTATACTCATCTAGGAACCGATAACTTCCGCGAACACAGAGCGCCGTTGCCCCGAAATAAATGGTTAGTTCCGATTCGTTCTGAATCAGCAGACTGATATCCATCAGGGGGAGCAAGGCAAGTGACATATCACAGTCCAGGAGGCCTGAGCAGGCTAGATCGCTGCGGCGAGCGCGCCGATGGGCGCGCCCGCGCTCACACAGCGGTTGACGCCCGTGTCTGGCTATAGCGGTGCTGTGTCGGCGCTGTGTTCGCACACACGGAGTATCGCTATGCTCTAATACTGTTGTAAATTGTTCTCCAAGATGCTATACCTGCATGTCTATGTGCGGAGGTGATATCAGAGAGTGGTGTCGTTTGAGAGCAAGAGCGTTGATACATTACTTCGGCCGCGGACGGAGCTGTGTCTCGGCGTGAACGGTTCGAAGCAGTACCCTTGAGGGTTAAACGCCCCCGAAATGTAATAATACCGCTGTGCCAAGCAGACTAAGTCGCTTCAACGTTCGTCCTTAGCTAAGCCGGCAGAGTCGAGTGACTGCCGTTTTGCCGAATCGACAAACTCGGATGAGAACCGCTTAGACACCAAATTCGATCTCGGCACCCGGTAACTTCCGTCTAACGACCGTCCCTACGCTTTCATGCGAGTCTTCTTAGCTAAAGACAGATGGTCGCTTCAACAGGTGGCCGGCTGAAACCCGGAATTGTACTCCAGGCAATTTCTGTCTCAAGAGAGGTATTCACTGCTCTATTGAAAATGGAAGACAGCGGCAGGATTACTCCGTAACGGTTTGAGGAAATGAGGTCGAGAAGGCGATTATGGGCGTCGCGTTGCTCGACCTCGTTGAGACAGCACTACGTGTAGCTAAACAAGCGTTGGGGAATCGAGCGGGCAAGCCCGACTCGGGCGGGCTTGCCCGCGAGGCCCACATCGTCGCGCACTGTATTCGCAAAGAAGAAGGTCACAGCTACGCCGAACTCGTTGATCGAGTGAGCCTCATGCCAGCGGTGTGTGATCGGCTCGGCATCCACCCAGACGCACCGCCTGATCCAACCACGTTCTACCACTCCTTCGACCGCTACGCGATGTACGTCTGGCGGGCGTTGCTGCGCATCTCCGCGCAGCAACACCCGCAGTCTGGTCACGCCGCATTAGACAGCACGTTCTTTGAACGGGAACAAGCCTCACAACACTACCTCCAGCGGTGTGGGCGAAGCGTCAAGACGATCAAAGCGACGACGCTGACCGATACAGAATCGTTGGCGGTGCTGGATGTCCACTGTTGTATCGAGCGTGAACACGATACAAGGGCTGGCCCGCGGGTCGTCCGCCGGAACGCGGACGACCTGCGGGCCGTCGCCGCCGATAACGGCTTCCAAGACTGGCACACTGAGTACGAGGTCGCTGCACTGGACATCGACTACCTCGTTCACTACCGCGGTTCAACAGCGAAGGCAACTGCGAATAACGCACTCATCCGGGCAAAGGGCTACACGCAGCGATGGATGGCAGAAACGTCCTACTCGACGGTCAAGCGAACACAGGACTCCGCCCTGCGTTCGCGGTTCTGGTACCGACAGTTCCGTGAGATCGTTCTCTTGTTCGCTCTCAACAACCTCAAGAAGCTCGCCAAAACGTTATGATCCTACTGCCGTACCGCATTTTCAATAGAGCACGAAAAAGAAGTTTCTGGACACGGAATAGAGGTTGACCGGAACTATGACGACAAGGTTCTGAACCACCCTATCTCGGGGAAGCCTATAGACGGCCCGTATATCGAAATAGTGACTGAAAAGCTAAAATAACCAGGAAAGCCAGCTTGTCTCCACAGAACAGGTCCTGACTAACCAGTAGTCTGTAGTGGCTCATATCACCTACAAAACAGTTGTTTCGCCAGAGTCGGTCACAGCACGTACGAATCCAGATATTCGGATCGTGAACCATCGATATCAACGTCCATGTGGATGCGAGTTGGGCTAGTGAGCACTTCCCAGCGACACCGGTAGAAACTCCATTTCGGCAATCGAACACCTGGAATACACGAAGAGCAGGGTCGGCTTCGTCCAGAACTTCCTCCGCGACAGTCAGGATCGAATCAGCGAATCCGAACCCACCAAGTATCGCATGCACGAGGTGTTCCAAGTCTATGTCGATGTGATTCCGGATACCACCGAGCTAGACGGGTTCCGAAACGTATTCGGGTTCAAGCCACCCGCCGAACCGCTCCTGGCACCGGTCTTCGAAGCGGACAAGGGTTCGCCGTTGGCAGAATACGTGTCGTGGTCGCCGTCTGCCGAGAAACGGATCGTCTCACCAGAGTTACTGGCCGCGATGAAAATCCGTTCGCTCCCGGACAGAGATACGCGTCACAAACGAGTGAAGGACCTCGCTGACCTTCACGGCCTCCTCTGGTACGTCACAGACTACACGGACGTGAAGACTGGCGCATTGGAATACGTCTCCGACTCCGATGTGGCGCAATTTGTGGACGCGGTAGACGACTCCATATTTGAAGACGCAGCAACACTACTTCAGATTGAATCACAACTCATTAGCGACTCTATCAATCGGTTACTCCGGTGATCGGTATCCACCGGTGACCGAACAACTGTGTTCACGGGTGAACTACCCCTGGATACTCGCTCCGCGAGCGAGGGGCTTCTTGCTCCCACGACGCGCTGTGCAGAAACAATCGCAGTCCCCGTCGGAGCGCAGTCTTCGCAGGCGTTACTTCGGAATGAGCCACTCCTGACGTCCTGATTATCCCGTAGAATCTGAGCGGAGGCAGGAGACGCTCTGTATAGATGGCGGGGGGGGCGCCCTTCAAGCGTGCCGTACTCGATGAGTCGCTCAAGGAACGTACGGATCGTCGTCGGGTCGAAGTCGGTCCGCTTCGAAGCTACTGCACTGGTGGGTCTGCACGCTGACGAGGCCGCCACCGCGGCGAGTGGTCCTCGGTCGCCCGTCGGTGTCTACGGGGGCGGGGGAGCGAGGCTCCCCAAGATGTGGGATCAGGAGACCTCGCTGGTAGGGTCCCGCTCGCCGGTCGGACTGACTTGCTGGCTCGGTCCGTCGATAGTCCTCGGCCTTGGACTCAGAGCGGTCCCGGGCCATCGAGCTGCCGGCAGCCGAGTGGCGGGTGTCGCCCGGCCGGGCGTCGTAGATCAACTCGATGGCGGCCCCGAGCAGGTCGGGCGGTGTGGTGGCGCGCTCGATGCTCGACAGTTCGGCCAGGACGGGGTGAGTGCCGTTGGGGGCGACTAGACGGCCTGCGTGTAGCCATCGGTCAGTGGGCTCGGAGGTCTGAAACGGACCGTACCGGTGACGGCTTTCACCGATCGAGTATTCGAACGACGATGTCTCGCCGCTCGTCTGCTTGCTCGAAGTGTATCAGCAGCCGTCCACACAGCGCCAGTCGGCTGTTCGACCATATCGAGACAGCGTCCGCGACGACAATCGACTCTCCCCCACGTCAGCAACTACGGTAAAGCCTGGAGTCTTCGCCTCGTGGTTCTGTAAGCAAACTGGCTTGGGTCGTCGACCCGACAATACGGAACTTAAAAAATATAATTTGGCTTCAGAAGAAATATGTTGGATTGACCCGTTGGTCGAAGTATGTCTGACGACGCTCGTCGCGACGGTCCACCCCCATTCGACCGGCCATTCGACGACGAGGACACGAAACAGCGCGTGTACGGCGCGGTCCTGCATGCACGGGAGCCGATGACGGCCGCCGAGATCGCCGAGCGTGCAGACTGCTCGGAAGCGTCCGCACGGACGCACCTATCTTTCTACGCCGACCTCGGCATCGTGATACACCATGACGGCCGCCCAGCGCGATACGAGCGCAACGACGATTACTTCGAGTGGCGGCGAATGAACGAACTGGCGAACGAACACACCGTCGACGAACTACAGGCTCGGGTCTCGGAGCTCACCGACCAAATTGAGGCATACCGCGAGGAGTACGAGGCTGACGCGCCCGCTGACGTCGATGTTCTCGACTACGACGCCGAGCGCGTTGACGACGTGTATGCGGACCTCGGTGACTGGGCGACCGCAATCGAGGAGCGCCGGCTCCACGAGCGTGCTCGCCAGAAGGCGACTAGCTCGACAGCGTCGTCGCACGGCTGACCGATGGTGCCGGCCGACGATGGCGCGAGTCCTGCGCTACTGGACCGGGCGGTGGTAGCGCATATGCGTTCGCGGTTTGCTGGCCGTCGGCTGTGTGAAGCAGTGGACCTCATCGAGGAGGGAAAGCTGTATCTCCGTATCGAACTCGCCGGTGATTACTACCCGGGCGATGCGTCTGCTCGGTTTGAGATTCGATGGTATCGCAACGGCGACTTCACCGTTCACTATCAAGAAGAGCGCCAAGAGAGCGTGTGGAAGTGTCGCTGGGACCGCCACCCCAACCGTCACAACGCACGGGACCACTTCCATCCGCCGCCGGACGCGAGTCGTGCCAACGCAGCAGATGCACAGTGGCCGCCAGACCATCGTGACATCTGTCAACTCGTCCTTGATTACGTCGAAGAGCGAATCGAAACGCTGTGGCAACTGCAGTAGGACCTGACATCCTCCCACGACTTCACAGTAGTTGCTGGATCGGGTGTGTCGGATGAACGCGGCACATCATCCGCGTGTAGCGTGTGCGGGCACGAGGATGACGACAGTCGTGTTGACCGTGGACTGTGGACGAGCGACCGGTGCGGCGGTCGCGCATAGCGATGTGAACGGAGCCGACAACATCAGGCAAGAAACGCTACCCATGACTCCCCCACCCGGGAATGGGGATAGCGGTAACGGCTGTTTGGCCCAGCCACGCGTCATCCACTTCAGCCGGACTCGCGGATTCCAACCGCGAGCACCCGCCGGGTGACGTGAAACCCTAATATCCCAACACGCGGGATTCCCCCGCGTTCACGCGGGGGAGGGGGTCAAACGAGGACGTTGTCCTCGAGATACAGTCGGACGTAGTGGTGCATATCGGGGTCGAGGGCGGTGACAAAGCGGTAGTCGGTGTGTTGGTCGTCCAAGGTAATCTCGTAGTCGTCGTTGGCGGGCCGGACGTGAAAGACCGGATTGACGGTGTGTCGCGAGGGGCTGCCGTCGACGGAACTGGACTCCCAGAAGTGGGCGTAGGGGCCGTACTGGTCGTGGATGGTGATGTCGAGACCCAGCTCCTCGTCGGCGATGCGGTGGGCGGCGTCGGGGAGGCGTTCGCCCTTGTACAGTCGGCTGCCGAGCCAGAACCATACTGAGGGGGTGATCTCACGTTTCGCCAGCAGGAAGCCCTGCTGAGTTTCGAGGATGAGGTCCACACAGACCTGTGGCATCCGTGCGATGAACTCCGCGAAGCGGTCCTCGGGGATGTGTTCGTCGTGGACGTGCATATCCTCGTACGGGGTGACGTCGTCCGGCATTGGTCTGGTGTTCTCGGGAGTGCGGATACAGGCTACGGATTGTGGTGACTGCTGGCATGGGTACCCGTCAATCGCGGCACTCCATTCGCCGGCAGCTGTAGCACGCGTCGGGCGAAAAAATATCGACCGCTGTGAACGTCCCTGGTGGAGGTCCGACCAGATTGAGGGCCGTGGCAAGCGTCACTGCCGGCGGGGTGCTCGGCGAACCGCGCCAGAGTGAACTCGAAACGCTCATCAGCCGTCTCGAAGTGTCGGCACCGTACCGCGTGGTCGTCGGGTGGCTGGGGGGACGCCCACTCTCGAATCGACGCGTTCGTCGATTAGGGGCTAGGATGTCCAGATGTCTTCTCTTAGAAGGAACAGTTCGCCCGGCAATCTTTATAAGTAATCTTCAGGTCAAAATACCGGGGTCTACTCCTCTTGTGAGTGACAGATGATCTGGCATGACCCATCACGAGTCCATCACAGTATGATATCGAGTTGACAAACTAGAGACTCGCACAGGACGCCGATGCAACCTAATCGGAGAATCTGACAATCTCAGTTCTCTTCCGACTCAACCGAGCCAAGGTATCACTGAACATCTAGCGCGACATCAAATCTACGGGGTACCCATCAGGGCATCCATTTTGCCTTCGGAAGACTCGAGTTACGTTTCGACGGCCTGGGGCCAAATCGGGACGGTCTTCCGTGAGCGAAGTTCTCGGTAGTTCACATCCTATTCCGGTGACTACCAAGTGAGACCTTCGTAGACAGTCCCATCTCGACGGTCGATAGCGTGACGGCCAATAAACCAGAAGCGCGCGTATGTTCCAGCTGAAAAGAGATAGTGTCTCTCTTCCATTCAACGCAACTCTTCGAATGCCGATGCAGGGTCCCGGAATTCATAGTCAATAGCATCGTAGAGAGTAGAGGAATCAAGAGTACTATCCGTGGGCCGTGGCGCTTCTTGACCGAATTCTTCGGTTGTGATCGGTTTAATTAGGCCCGTATCGTACCCACACACTTCTGCAAGTACAACAGTAAATTCATACCGTGACATGGACTCGGGCCCTGTTGAGTGGTATAATCCAGTCTGGGTTTCCTCTCCGATACGAAGACATGCTTTCGCCAAATCAGGGGCGTATGTGGGAGATGATGTCTGATCGTCGACAATAGTCAATTCATTATTGTCTTCTAACTCGCCAAGGGCCCACGTTACGAAGTTCTGGCTCGCTGTGCCATAAATAACACTCGGCCGGAGGATGGTCACTTCATCTGCGATACGTGCTGCTCGTTCGCCCGCATATTTTGTCTCAGCATAGTAGTTGATCGGTTGAATCTGGTCCGACTCGGTATACGGTGTTTCCACCGGGTCGCCAGGAAAGACGTAGTCCGTAGAGAGGTAAATGAGGTGAGCGCCAGCTTCGTTTGCCGCAGTAGCGACGTTCCGAGTTCCAGCAGCATTTACACTCCAAGCCTGATTCCGCTTCGTTTCGCAGTCGTCAACTGCGTGGAAAGCTGCTGTATCTACGATAACGTCCGGATCAAAGTCCGTAATGACGGACTGAGTTCGGCCTGCATCCGTTTTGTCCAGCTCGATATCTGTGGTTTCCACCTGGTTATCAAGGTGTGTTGAACGAACGGTGTCCCCACGAGATTCTGCTTGCTCGACAATATTTGATCCGACAAGACCGGACCCCCCGATTACAATGACTCGCATGGATTACCCTCTGTATAGGGCGTCGTAAATCTTACTCCATTTGATCCAGAACCGCCTCTGAAAGGTGGTCTCCGAATGGAAGTGAAGACGTGAGTCCAGGTGAAACCGCATTCAATACGTGGGTGGATTGCGAACCGTGCTCAAAGAGTGGATCTTTGATGAGCGTGCCGTCATCTCGAACAACTTGGGCACGAATACCTGCGTAACTCTTTCTGAAGTCTTCTGTTTCGACTTCCGGAACGAGAGACTGCGATGCCTCAATGAACGCTGCCTTTCGATACGACTTGTTCAACTCATTGAGCGCGACGCCAATCATCTTCGGCGACGCCAAGAGCTTCCAGAAGCCTTCATATTTAAACGTCGATGCTAATTCTGAAATATCGAATTGGGTATTTTCGTACGCCTCCCGTCCGAACGCGAGCACGGCATTCGGCCCGATAATCACCTTGTCGTCGGTTCGTCGCGTGAAGTGAACCCCTAAGAACGGGAGTTCTGGATCTGGCGTGGGGTAAATCATCGTATTCACCAGATTACGTTTTTGAGGGACCAGTTCGTAGTATTCGCCGCGGAACGGCACGATTTGATACTCTTCTCCAACGCCCATCTGATGGGCAAGTTCATCAGCGTATAGTCCAGCAGCATTCACGAGATAGGACGCGCTGATTGTTCCATTCGAGGTGAGAAGGTGATGTGTATCGTCAACTGTTTCGATTTCCTTCACCTCGTACCCAGTGTAAAAGTCAACGCCGCGGTTCTCTGCATCGCCCGCAAGTGAATAGACGTACTTTTGTGAGTCAACAGAGGCGGCTTCAGGGCAGTAGAGGGCAGCTTCGCCGGCAGCGTGTGGTTCGTGCTCTTGGATTTCCTCTCTGGTTTCTAAGATTTCCGTCTCGACTCCGTTTTCTGTCGCCTGTTCTTGGATTTCGGTTAGTCGTTCTCGTTCCTCTTGGTCCGTTGCGACAACAAGAACACCTAATTCTTCGAGAGGGATATCATTATCCTCACAGTACTCTTTCATTCGGCGGGTTCCTTCGGTTGCGAATTTTGCCTTTAGCGAACCGGGAGGATAATTGAACCCTGGATGAAGGACACCGGAGTTACGTCCGCTCTGGTGTTCAGCAAGGTGGTGCTCCTTCTCAACCACACAAATCTCTAAATCTGTCTGGCTGGCTAAGTGATAGGCCACGGAACAACCAACACATCCACCACCTACGATAGCGACATCGTATTCGGACATGTTTGTTCATACTATGGTAACATCTTGAGCGTTCTGCTCTGTCTGACAAATGGTATGACCGGCATCACAAATAGTAAGTGAGATTGGAGCATCGCCCAGAATGAACGCGCATGATACACGATGTGGAAATAGAAGAACTCCAGATTAATGCGGACGAGCGCGGATGTCTCACTGAGCTCTGGCGCTCAGACTG
This sequence comes from Natronomonas marina, assembly GCF_024298905.1. Classification (NCBI taxonomy): domain Archaea; kingdom Methanobacteriati; phylum Methanobacteriota; class Halobacteria; order Halobacteriales; family Natronomonadaceae; genus Natronomonas; species Natronomonas marina. Next base: position 1,514,987 of record NZ_CP101154.1, on the reverse strand, counting down.
GGAGTTCTTTCAGGGAGAAGACGAACCAACGATGTCCTATTTTTCCGAGACGTACCCGGGAATCATCCGTGCGTGGCATCGTCACCATCGCGGTCAGATTGACCACTTTGTCGTCCCCCGTGGAAAGGCAAAGGTCGGCATCTACGATGACCGCCAGGACTCACCTACACAAGGCGAAGTTGATACTTACATTATTGGGGAAGGGAATATGAACGCAATCCGTGTTCCAGGGGACTGCTGGCACGGGTTCAAAGCAGTTGGTGACGAACGGGTTCTGTTACTTAATTTCCCGACGAACCTCTACGACTACGAGGACCCTGATGAAGAACGACTACCGTATGATACTGATGAAATCCCACTTGACTGGGAAGAGCCTCCTCACGAATAATACATGAAAGGAGTTATTCTCGCAGGCGGAACTGGATCTCGATTGCGCCCGATTACGCATACTGGGCCGAAACAACTCGTTCCGATTGCGAACAAGCCTGTCCTTGAATACGCTGTTGATGACCTGAAGGACGCCGGTATCACTGAGATTGGGATTATCTTGGGGAACAAGGGTCGAGACGAAATTCAAGAGTACTTCGGGGACGGTGCGGAGTTCGGCGTTGACATCACCTATATCGTTCAAGGAGAACCCCTTGGACTCGCGCATGCAGTCGGATGTGCGCGTGACTTCGTCAGCGACGATTCATTTGTCGTATATCTCGGAGACGACATGATGCGCGAGGGCATCGAAGACCTCGTCGCAGATTTCGACGCTGAGGAATACGCTGCAGGGATCGGTCTACAGGAGGTAGACGAGCCCTCTCGATACGGGATTGTTGGGCGAAACGAAGCCGGCGACGTGACCGAACTCGTCGAAAAGCCCGAGGATCCTCCATCAAATCTTGCCCTCATCGGTATTTACCTTTTTACACCGGAGATCTTCGAACAGATTGAAGGTCTGGAGCCGTCATGGCGTGGTGAATTGGAGATTACGGATGCCATCCAAGGGCTTCTGGATAAAGGACATCGTGTTCAGTCACACGTCGTCCATGGCTGGTGGAAAGATACTGGAAAGCCTGGTGATGTTCTGCATGCCAACCGTCTCGTCCTCGACGACATTGAGTCGGACATACAGGGTGAAGTCCAAGACGAATCCTCAATTACGGGCCGTGTAGAGATTGGCGAAGGAACCGTCGTTGAAGAAGGTGCGGTAGTGCGGGGACCTGTGTCGATTGGGGAAAATACCCGAATCAAGTCGGAAGCGTACGTAGGGCCGTACTCCAGTATCGGAGACAACTGCGAAGTGGATAACGTCCACATTGAATCGAGCGTGGCCATCGGTGAAAATACGATCACAGCTGATCGTACTATCGTCGATAGTCTCCTTGGCCGGGAGGCATCGGTGACGACAAATAAAGACAAACAACCCGCAGGTGACCGTCTTGTTATCGGTCAGAACTCGTCCTTGGAACTATGAAAATTATCACTGACACCTGTCCTGACTGTGGGACAATCATCGCCGGAAACGTACTGGAACGGCATCGGGTTATGAAGTGTCCCGGATTGAGTTGTGAGACGGTACGGCGCTTCGATGAATTGCCTGTGGATGATCAGGAGTATATCACAGGTAATCTCGAAAAGTATAGGATGGAGTAGACGGGGTTAAACACTATGACAGTACTTGTTACAGGCGGGTTGGGGTACATTGGATCAAGGCTCATTCGAGAGGTTCCGGATCACCCAGCGTACTCGGGTGAGGAAATCCGGATTCTGGATAACTACCGACAGCCGCGGTTTCACTCGTTGTGGGACCTGCCTTCCTACGCGGACTACGACATGATCCGAGGTGACATCCGCGACGAGGATGATCGGGCTGAGGCTCTCGAAGGCGTAGACACGGTCTTTCACTTAGCGGCCATCACGAATGCGCCCGAGACGTTCGACATCCCCGAAAAGACATGGGATGTGAACCACGAAGCTGCAGTTGCTCTCTTTGAAGATGCTAAGGAGGCTGGCGTTGACGATTTCGTGAATGCGGTAACCTGTTCTGTCTATGGTCGGACGGAAGAAGAGATCACAGAGGAGTTCGACTGTGAGCCAGAATCACCCTATGGAGAGGCGAAACTCGCCGCGGAACAGGAGATGTTCGAGAAGTTTGACGGCGAGATTGGTCTAACTGGGCTTCGGCTGGGGACTGTATACGGTTGGACAACTGGGATGCGCTTCGATACGGTCGTCGATAAGTTTGCGTGGCTGGCCGCAATGGATGAGCCGCTGACTGTGTATGAGGGCGCAGAGGAACAAAAGCGTCCGTATCTACACGTGCAGGACGCTGTTCGGTCCATGTTGTTTGCAGGTGCCGAATTAGGTGATGGTGAAGCATATAACGTCGTCGGGCAGAACGGGCGGTTGCAGGACGTTGTTGATGCTATCGAGAAGCACTTCCCCGGTGTTGAAATTGGATATACTGAGGCTGAACAGTTGAATCAGCTCTCATATATTGTTAGCGATGAGAAAATTCGACAGGAAGGGTTTGAGACGGCATATTCGTTGGATCAGGGGGTTGAGGAATTATCTGACAAATTTAGGGCGTTTATTTAATACGGCGGCGGTTTCACTAGGTTTGTTTTAATCTCTTTACTGTTGATATAGCCCCCGATCTGATTGATTCCCTTGATAAGATGAGGGTCGTATACACTAGGACGCCAAACATAATGATAAGAACGAGTTTAACGCCTGTATCTATATCTGAAATTGAACCTACTGTAGCTACTAAGATTCCCATAATCATACTAGATAAGATGACCCAAAGTATGTCTCTAACTGGGAAGCTTAATGATATATGTCGATTTGAATAGTAGATGTGGAGTGTGGTATTGATTATGGCGGAGACAGCCGTGGCTACGGCAGCACCTATGATCCCTATATAATTTATCAATATTATATTCATGATCAAATTCAGGGCGGAAGATAGTATGGATATCCGTCCTGCAATTCTTTGCTCATTTGTTGCGGATAATAAATGACCATAAATCACGTGTACGGATCTGAATATTTTTTCAGAAGATAGGATTATCAATGGAATCGATGCCATTACAAATTCTTTTCCGAAAAAAATAGTCAGTATCTCGTCTGAGAGGTAGATAACACCGAAAAAGGCGGGAACTGGTAACAGGATACTGGGAATTAGACTATTTGAGGCGGTTTCTTTGATAGTTTCTAAATTGTTATCCGAATATTCCTTACTAATATATGCGAATATCGTGGTTCCGATCGCCTCACTTATTACTGGTAATAACCCGGAGATTCGCCACGCAATTTCGTAGGCTCCGACTTGTGCAGAGGTAAGAAATATTCCTATCAAAATGGTATCGGCCCAATTGTATATTTCTCCAGAAAGATTAAATGCCAAATAGCTATAAGCGGCGTAATCAAATAACGATTTAAAGTGGAATTTAGTCGGGTATCCAGGAGTGATTGAGATTTTAGCTCCTATCCAGAAAATAGAAGTGAGATATGAGAGAAGGAATGCTAATATAAGCCCATCTGATGAAATATTTATAAATAATAGATATATTATTGAACCTAGAACCCAACAAACTTGCCTCCACAATCGTAAGACTGCTGTCTCCCCAACACGGAGCTCTGCATTTAGGATTTTAATACCAGTCTTATACAGCTCACTTAGCCAGATTCCGACAATCAAAAGGTAAATTTCTGATAAATTGAGAAAGTGATTAATAGGCGCCTTTAGGGTGAATATTATAAATGAGGCAATAATCAAGGTAGATATCTTTAATAATACTGATGCTGTTAAAAACTCTCTTTTATCTTCTTTTCCACTTATTTTTTTCTCTGCTGCTGTTTGCACTCCCAAATCCGATATAATGCCGCTTACCGCGACAGTTGCTTGAAATAAGAAGAACTTCCCTATTCCACTGGCACCCAACTTTTGTGAAAATATGGTGATTCCTGCAAACCCAATAATGATGGAGAAAATCCTCGAGATCGTTAGTTTAGACGCAGAAATAGAAAGATCCATTTTCTGGGATTTAACGGTGGTTCTTTATTTCCCTCATCAAATTTTCCGATACAGTTTCCCAATTTAGTCTATTATCTATTAGATTTTTGCATTCTTTTGATAGCTTATCCCCAGATATTTGATTGCTGTGGTATCTACCCAGAACTTCTGGGAATTCACTGATTGTGGCTTCCCAATAATGGGTGCCATCTTTTGCGTCTATCCCTCTGGCGCCAAACGGTGTTGATATCACTGGTAACCCGTATGAAAAATATTCTAACAATTTAATATTTGTCCCACTACCATTAATAATCGGGTTTAATGCGACATCGACAAAAGAATATAGGTTAGACAAGTCTTCAACAAATGAAAGTAAAACGAGATTCGATGGCGTTTCAGACTCGTCAAAATGATCACACACATCCCCAACAATCATAAAGATGAGTTCATCACACATCTTTGCCATCTGAAAAATTTCTTCTACTGCACGTATATTTGGTCTATGACCTCCCCCGACAAATAAAGCGAATGTCTTTTCTGAACTGTTTTGAAATCTCCTCCCCTTCACTTCGACCTCTGTTATACTATCTTTCAAACCAGATCTTTTATAGGTCGCATTGGGGGAAACATAATATTTATCTTTTATATTGAATTCATTTATATACATTTTCTTATCTCTTTCTGATGTTACGATAACCATATCTGCCTCTTCAACAGCCTTCTGCTCAACGGATTTTATTTTGGATAGTATATGGTCTCCTCCTATTGTTCTTTTCACATATGAGAATCTCTCAGCGAGAAAGTCATGGCTAGAATAGATTAGAATTGCATCATCTCTTGAGATATCCTTAATATAATTCCACTGCCATGGTCGTTCGACAATAATTACTTGTGCCTCGTGAGCTCTTTCAACAAGATATTCGGGATCACTCAAGTCCAATATGCTTGAATTATATATATTCGGGATGTCCAAATTTTCAGTTAACGCACTAACCCCTGAATGAATTAGATTTTTATAACGATACTCCGTATAGTTGTCATCAATTTCAAATTCCCCCTCCTTTTTCTCAGAACTGATCCTGGTGTTTGCAAATCTCCATACAGTATCTCCGCTATCCTTTCCGCTCATCAATCCGTGGGTACGGTGGTCGCCTCCGACAGTAGGTGGATAGGCTGAGTAGGGGGAAGCTTGTAGAATGTCCATTATTTGTCGTAGATATTGACTTGCATTGACGATAACCTTTTGATTAGCTATGATCGGTTCGCTCTACTACTAATATAATATAGCGCCTCACTTATAGATAACTTGATATCGAGTTATCAGATATAGACCCATGATATTAAACCTCTAGCACACTAAAAGAACAAAGTAAACGCTGTGGCGGATGAGTTCGATAGGTCGGGGAGACAATATTTCGGTAAACTTATCTTATATATTGGGATGACCGAGACGCAATCACTGTTCGAGAATATTACCTTCGAGTTCCGCCATGAATTCGGCGTGTTCGCCCCAGCGTAGACTGGATGAACATGATACCATTGATCCGGAACTAATACGTGGAATTATCCACTGTTACTATACTGGCATCTACGGGGTCTCTTAGGGGGTGAGATTTAGATCAAGTTGTCTCATCCAGGAGCGGGTATGAACGACTTGAATCAGGAGAAAGGGTCGATTGCTTTCTCATCGATATCGAACTCTACGTTGACAACGTTTTTATCCACCTCACCGAGAACCCCGCTCAAAAAGGCCTGCTTGAATCGACCTACTCATTGATTCAATTGTCGGTTGGGCCCCCGGAAAATGAGTTCAAATGCTATGATCCAACCGTGAGAGAGAGCACGATTACGTCTAGAGCTGTACAATATTTCGACCGGGCAAATAATCTCGGTTCCAACTAAGTTCAGAGAGTAGGCAAGCACCAGAGGAGAATTTTCTATATTCACTCGAAACATACTTTTTACAGTTCTAATCCCGATAATCGGTGACAACACCTACAACGCACTTGACTGGTACAACCATCTGCTGGTCGCAGAGGTCGTGTCAATCGCATCATAAAATCCGCGAAACACTGACGACCGGAAAGACAACGAGTACAGGGTCGAAGACCGAATTGAGGAACACAGCGAAGACGTTAAGCTGAAACAATCAATCTCGGAAGAGACGTACAACAACTGGACAGGATCTAACGAACCGATGACGCGGTGAAGGACTGCGGCCTCAGGCGCGAACGTGCCCGGAGCCGCATTCTCGTACCAAAAGAGGTGTTCGCTGTGTCTCCGGATCGTCGTTGCAATCACCAACTACGATTGAGGAAGCAGACCGGTCTGTGAGAAGCTATTAGATGGATTCTACGTCACACTCTTGTTTTGCTAACACTGACTCCGAAACTCTAATTAGTAGCTCATAATAAGGGTGGACAAGGAGATGGATGACATAATCCTCATCACCGCCGACTCTTTGCGATTTGATTATATCTCCTACTTTAACCCAGATTCTCCTGCGGACACCCCTAATATAGACCGGTTGGCAGAAAACGGATCGGCTTACCAAACTGCGATTGCTAATGGACCCGGTACCGTAGCATCTGTACCTTCGTTATTAACGGGCGAATATAAGCCATCGGTAAAAAACACTACTCCAACAATTGCTGAAGAACTCAGTAAAGTTGGTTATAAAACTGCAGGGTTCTGTCCCAATATCCAGATAGTGGGTCCACATTTATCCCATATGGAATTGCAACGAGGTTTTGACCACTTTGATACTCTGCTAGATGCAGTACGAGAAAAATCAGAATATACTGTCGAGAAGGCCGCTCATGGTGTTGGCTATGTTTCTCATGAAGTCTTCGGTGAAGGGAAAATACATGATACTATAGCATCGATTGTATCATATCTTCCTCTTCCACTAGCGCGACCAGCCCCCTCAGCAGAAGTCATCAACAACTCTGCTTTAGAATGGTTGGATAATGAGGTACCTCAAAACGACTCTTGTTTTATGTGGTTATTTTATTTAGACACCCATGAACCGTGGTTGCCTCCGGAGGAATTCCTCCCAAATGAATACACAGGAGTTATCTCTCAGTATAGAATTCAAGGCCTGAATCGAAAATTCAGATACTTTAAAAATTTAATAAAAGATGCGGAATTGGAGGACATCCAAGAGTTATATTCTGCAAGTGTTGAATATTGGGACCAGAAGGTGGGGGAATTGATTGAGGAGATCAGAGAAACCCGTCAAGGTGATCCAACTATCTTCATAACTTCCGATCATGGTGAATTATTTGGTGAACACGGCGAAGTAAGCCATGGGAATTCACCGTGGGAACCTCTCATCCATGTTCCGCTAATAATTAATGGACCTGGGTTTGGCTCGGTGGACATTTCTGCACCGGTACAAAATATTGACATATCTAACACAATTGGTGATGTTGCACACACAGAGATTCCTAAGTCTTTCAGAGGGTCATCATTATTGGAACGAACTCGGGATGATGAATTTGACAGGAATGGTGTTTGTTCAATCATTAACACAAATTCACATGAAATAGTCTACCATACAGGAGATTGGAAGTATATACACAGAGAAAGCGGATCCCAGTTATATAAAGTAGAGAGCCTCCTCGAAGAAACTGAGGTACCTGATATAGATCATCCGAGCCTTACAACCCAATTGAAGGAAGAGCTACATGAACGAATAGACCATATTGATTTCCACGACGAATTGAAATCAGAAGATAGTAGCGAAGAGATTAAGGAAAGACTTCGATCGCTTGGATATATTGATGACTAATATCGGTAAGAGGTTACTGATTTCGAATTTTCTATTATTTTCGGGGTTAGTTTATGGGATCCGTAGTCAAGAGCCAGCACTCATTATAATCACCTCTGTAATATTGGCTATATTATTTATATTGACTGGTGACATAAAATTCGCAGTTACTTTGGCCGGGTCTTTTCTCCTATTGTATCCTACGCCCACGACTGGCTGGTTGTACGCTCGGGATTCACACATCTCCGCTCTCAAAACCGTCAGGATTATGAATCAAGGTTGGCCAGTCGGTCAATCGGTTTTGGATCGAGGATTTCTTGGCACCCCTTTGCTTCATTTTCTAACTATATCCTCTCATAAAATAACTTCATTAGGGGTTTATCCTTCAAAGTCTGGCCAGATATTAATTACATCCATTCTACCGATAATATTCACTTCCATTTCACTGTTGGCATCATATTTGTTTATCAGACGCTGGCTGCGTCGTTCGGGATCTAATTTAAGAGCGTCTCTTGCTTTCTCACCAGTTCTTTTCTATATACCTTTGTATAGATATAAGACTGGATTCTCCCGGAATTCTTTGGCATTCGCGCTATTTATTTTGGCTATTTATACCTTCTACTGTTGGTATAGCAGAACGAATGACAGACGGCCGTGGATAATTGCAGTAATCCTTGCTAATTGCTTAGTGATTGCTCATCATTTCACATCTATAATTTTCATTTCTTTCACTGTCATTATTTTGGGCTTCTCAACCATTTTTCGCAAACATTTGGAATCTATCTCGACCTTCTCACTCATTTCTGTTTATGTAATTGTATTTTCCATTTGGTATGTGTTACTATATCCTAGTAATACATCATTCATACATAATATATTGAATAGTTTAGCCCTATTTAGGTTGGGTTCCTTAGTTGATTTTTTCCAAACTGAAAGCGCTAGAAGTGGAACAAAAAATGCCGTAAGTAATTCAGCCTACAATACCTATAGGATTTTCTTTAGCAGGTGGATCTATCAATTTGCCATCTCACTAGGAGTTATGTATGCTTTCGTGAAAAGTGTAACACAAAAGTATCCCAATACTAACGATATGGTTTGGTATAGTTCTGTAGTGATATTTGGAGTATTAATTGCTCTTGGGGCATTATTTGGCTGGCTTACCCACGTCATTGGATTCAACAGACTATTTTTGTTCTTTATTATTATCGCGGGCGGAGTTTCAACTCTTGGAATACATATGTATTCAGATTCTGAGAAAGGTGTAAGAGTCTACATTGTGGTCTTATTGATGATTGGTGCAAGTACGGTCCCAGCATACGCGATCTCAGACGCACCTCCTTCCCCGGACCAAATTGATGAATACCAACAATTTCCCCAGACACTGTATTTCACAGGAGAATTTGTAAGTATTCACACTAATACAGGGAAAATAATTGGCGATCTCAATACATATCAGATTGTTTCTACTATGAGCTTAACACCCACTGTAGCCGATATCAAATCATTCCAGGAGGGAGATCCACCTAAAGATAGTATTATGGTTGTTCGAGAAAGTAACTTTAAGTTATATTGGGGATTTACTGGGTCTACCGGTTCGTTCGCTTTCAACCCCGAAGACCTATCTTTTAAGTTATCAAAAAATAGTGTACATAAGGTATATTCCAACGGCAACTCTTATGTATATACAAGAGGATGATGAGTGGTAGTCGCTATCGAATTCTGAATCTCTTCGATCTGTGTTTCCATTAGCATTTGATGCGCTCTATATCAGTCGTGAGGGTAAATCCATGAGAATCCCGACGAAATCCCTAGAGTGTGAATTACTTTATTGAGTCCCAAAGGTCTATTTATCAGATGCACCTCCGAGTACGGCATGGTGACGGGCCTCGGATGCGAGGAACAGGAAAATTGGGATCGTAACCTGACCGACCGAGGTCAACCGAGGCTGCCAGCCCGCAGCGAAGTCGTTCCACTTCACGTATTCAGGACTCCAGAGTACACCATGTCAGCAACCACTAATCACTACTTTGGCATTGACCTCTACAAACGGCAATCTTAAGTTTTTGTTCTCGACGATGAAGCCGAAGTCGTTGAAGAGGTCCGCGTCGCCAACGCGCACCTCGACGAGATTGCACAGAAGTACGCTGGCAGTAGCGCTGCACTCGAAGCGGGAAGCACCTACTTCACCCTTTTCGACTAACTCAACGAAGAGTTGGATGTGAGTCTCACCATTCCGGTCTAGGCGGATTGGCACGAAAATTAGAAACAGAAGAACGACCGCAAGGACGGCCAGAACCTTGCATTGTTCCTTCGGATAGATGAAGTGCCAGAAAGCTGCGTTCCGTCAGGATGATTCCGGCGATTCCGCGCGCTTGCGCCCGGTCGTGATAAGTAGGTAGATAAGCGCTCAGACTTTAAAAAAGAGGTAAATTCACTACTCGATCAGAACAGGGTCATCTACGATGGATCGTTGTGGGGTGAGGAATGGCGTGAGTTCCTGCGTGAACTCACGCTCAAGACGCATCGGAGTTGTTGCTGGAACAGTGCCTGAAAGCAATCGAAGGGCCTTGTTTAGACGCGGAGCAAATCGTCCGCAACGGGCGGTAGGCAAAACACGAGATCGGGGCGAGAGGCACTCTCGGCTGGATACCGATCTCCAGACATAGCTACTAACGGTCCTCCTCATGAGCGTCTAAACAAGGCTCAATCGAAGAGTTCACGGTGAAGATCAAGCGGTTGCAGCGGCGGATCAAAGAGGTAGAGTTGAAGTAGACAAGCTGAAAACGTTGATGTCTGCGCTGGGCATTGTGGCTTTTTCTGGCTTGATGATTCACGGCGAAATCGGTGAAGTAGAGCGCTTTGACCGCGCATCTGGAATCGTGATTTAAGCTGGGTTAGAACCGGTAATCTACGAGTCTGTCTACTCCCCTAGAGAGGGCCGGATTTGCAAGGAAGGAAACGATCATTTGCGGTGGACCTTCGTCCAGTGCGCGAATACCGCCGTCCACTACACGAAGGAACGGTACTTGAGTCAGTTCTACTGGCGGTTAAGCAACAAGCGAAACAAACCGCACAAGGTAGCGATGTGGCAACAGCGCCCAAGCTGTTAGTGGTGTTGTACAACGCGCTCCGGAAGAATGAGCTTTAAGACCCACCGGAGGTAAGCGCCTGAAAGACGCCTCTGCGTCTCTTTTTAACGGTCCAACGCACGATGAGCCTGGTTTGTCGTGTAAAGATGCCCCCACACGGCGGATGCAGTAATGGTTGATTCGACTGCTAGCCATGTGTTTTCATTTTCAGTGAGAGGCAAGCAGTATGTCCGCCAGAAAATCTAAGCCAATAGACGTGGTTTGTTCAAATAGCGGGATTCTCAGCGATGTCATAGAACAAGTACCACACTAAAAAGCAGGGTGAACGCTGAGGTGGATGAGTTCACCGAAACTGCGTGATGATACTTCGGTAGAGTCCTTCTTCAATGTCGCATAAACTGACGCTAGCAATGTTTGAATACCTTTCCTTCGAGTTTCTCGAAGGGTCCTTGACCGATTCGTCGAGCAGGCCGCCCGCCGCGGCCTGCTCATCTTGACCTATTATCGATTCAACCGACGTGACGGCGATGCCCGCTGGTCAAGACGCCTCGAAGTGCTACGATCCAACCGACGAGGAGTACGACGGCTACAACTGTAAAATCGTCTCGACAGGGCAAAGGTTCCGATTGTAGCTGAGTTCACGGAAAGTAGACAGTACTTAGAGAGACGGCGAAGCGTGTCACGCGTGACGCGCTTGCCGTCGCCGAACCGGACTGGATGGTCGGTGACAGCGCCTACGACACGCTTGGCTGGCACGACCACCTCTGGCCGCAGGATTAGTACTATTCGTTCCGTACAACGCGCGTAACACCGACAATATGAAAGACAACGAGTACAGGGTCGAAGACCGAATCGAGGAACACAGCGAGGACGTTCAGCAACTGCGGCAATGTCACGACAGTCGTCATCGTCCCAGGCGCGGTTGATGAGGTCATCGACCGCAGCGTGGGCTCCTGGGAGACGGGAAATGAGAGGGAAGTTGTGTTCGCTTGCTTTAGCAACATTCTCCCCGATGACAGCTTTACTGTTTCCGACATGGACGATCTATTCGTCAGTGGGCAAGCACTGACGAATCTCGGGGATGAGTTCTTTTTTCAGATGGTTTGCGAGCTGTTGCCGTCGAAGATTTCGCTGGTTACGGGAACGCCGCGGTGTGTGACTCCCATACCGATGTTGAACTGTTTGAGGTGGTGATCACCGTTGCGGCTGTATTCTTTTGATGCTGAATCGTCGTGTTCGCTATCCTAATCGTACTCTCCGTGGACGGACTTGGAGGTGGTGTCGGCGTGGACAACTAAAATGTCACTCATTTAATGATAGCGGCTGTAGCAATCACAGAGTTGAGGACTTGGCGTAACCTAGCGTCTGCGATCTTGTCGAGGGGCCAACAAAATCGCCGCTCATAGAGGTCTTCAGCTGAGGCATCGTCACCAAAGAGGTTCTCAGAATCATTGTCTTTGAAGAAGTCGGACAGCAGGTACATCGGCTGTCTTTCGGTCAAGAAATTCATGACGAGGGCCGCATTCAGCTATCCAGTAGAAATGGCAGGATGCTGTTGATCTCACGCAACACTCTCATCGACTACTTCGACGAGACCAAACTCCTTGCAGACCGCGTAAATCGCGGGAAGTGGCCTGGTAAATGATTCTCCAAAGTTGTCACTACCAGCTGTATAGATGGTGATAGCTTAGAAATTCACGGTTGCGTCCGAAAAAGCGATCGTCGAGAAATCTGGGTGTCGAAAGTGAGGAATCAAGACAGTCCAATAACCGAATTTATCGAAGAATAATTCATCCTCGACGACCTATTCTTTTACGAAATCTTGCATGTAACGTAGCCGTCAGACGGGTATCATGCCGTCCGAATATCGAAATCTCAACAATTAACTTCGGCCCGAGGTCTATTACAATATACAGCCGAAGCCACTCGCTTCCATCGATACCGGTTCCGTCGACGTTGATCCTTGGCAACTGAGATATCGGCTATTCGCAACCGTTGCCAGCTAACCGATGCACGCAGTCCCAAACAACTGCATGTGAGATCCGAACGCGTCACTCCGCTAGAATAATTCTCATTTTTTAATCAGACATTTTTACATGTTTTGATTTAGGAATTATATTGTTCGAAACCCTTATATGTTAAATATTTTATAATACTTATATACATATTTCATTTGTAGTGACTAAATGCTAATGTTAATCCGAAAGGTTATGACGGTGTAGTAATTTCGACTCTACAATGAGTTATCCCGTAACAGCATTGGTTTTGAATTGGAACAATTACGATGATACAAGCGATTGTGTAACCTCTTTACAAGATCAAAATTATGATGCATTATCCATTCTTGTTGTGGACAATGGTTCAACCGATGGGTCAGGAAGACAAATTGAAGAAGAACACCCTGAGATAGATGTCATATTCACCGGCGAGAATCTCGGTTTTGTCGGAGGGGTGAATAGGGGAGTAAAGCAGATCAAGCAGTCAACAAAAGAAAATCATATTTGGTTGGTGAATAACGATATCGTCATTGATGATCAAAATCTCCTGGAAGATTTAACTTATAGTTTAGATCAGAATGGTAATATAGGTATTATAACACCAATGGTCATGAACTACCCAGACACAGAAACCATTTGGTTCGATAAGGGGTATATAAATTGGACATGGTTTCGTCGAGGGACAAAAAATATCACTGATCCAAACAACTCACCGGATTTTATTTATAACGATTATGTTCCTTTTTGTAGTTCCTTGATTCGATCCTCAGTTATAGATGAAGTGGGTCTATTGGATGATCGGTTTTTCTTGTATGGCGAGGACATAGATTATTCTATTAGGGTGCGCGAGAACGGGTACAACATTGCAACAGACACAAGAAAGAAAGTTTATCACAAAGCATTTTCAAGTTCTGGAGGTTCTTTCAGCCCAATCCCATCGTATTATGATTCTCGGAACCGGTTATTATACGCTGATAAATATGAAGATAAGATATCTAAAAAGAAATTTTATATATCATATATGCTATGGATAATATTACTACTTGGATATAGAATGATTAATTTAGCTCCATCTTCGTCAATCGCCCTTCTGAAGGGTGTTAAAGATGGTTTACGAAAAAATTGGGGAAAAGGACCTTACCCGTAATTAGTGATGTAACCAAGTGCATCTATTGACGCCGTCCGTAGAAAGATCGGCGTTGCCTCTGACGGTCGGTAGTTCCCATCGTCCCTGATTTCTGACACGATTTCTGGAGAGACATGAACGAGATCATGGTGATCGATTTATCGAGTCGAACAAGGACGGCGATCTTACGCCAGTGTGAGTGCCGTCAGTCCACATAACAGGCGAAGCTAACGCTCACGTACAGGTCTGCCTCTGGACGCGGGCAGCTTCAGCCCGCGTCTACCTCACTGTAAGTTGTCGGGATTCCAACACCGTTGGTTGATGCGTCCCACTTCCGCCCTGACGTGCCTTCAAGAGCGTGGTTAACTCACTGCCGGCCAACTCAAAGCGGGACTATGTAGGTAGTCCTCGCCCGCCGGGTCACGGCGTCGCGAGCAGCCCAATCGGACAACTACATAGAGTTCGATAACAGGAAGCTCACGAGGATGAACAACATCCGAACAGTTGGATGGGGTGTGTTTGTCCGCGCACGCGCCTCACGCATCGTCTCGAAGGCTGTCTCAATGGCTGAGCATCATCCGTCTTTAGCTAAGAGAGGAACCGCGTGACAGCGGCGGCTTATCGAGGCTACTTTTCGAGAGGAATGAGGAGGTATCCGCTGTGCACACAGACGCCTCCTCATCGAGAATCATGCGTCGGCTTACTACGCTGTTTCGCTCCGAGTTCCTCGAAGAGCACGCCGAGGAACTCGGCGTGGTCGAGCGAGAGGGCAAGCTACAGGTTCCAGTCCTCGTGTGGGCGCTCGTGTTCGGCTTCCCCGCAGGCGAGAGCCGAACACTCGCTGGGTTCAGACGCAGTTACAACTCCACAGCCGACGAGACGATCTCTCCCGGCGGCTTCTACTATCGGTTGACGCCGACGCTCGCAGAGTATCTCCGCGACCTCGTCGAGCGCGGTCTCGACGAGGTCGCTGTTCCCGACGCTGTTGACGCTGATATCGACCGATCCAGAGACGTGATGATCACTGATGGAACGGTGCTGCGATTGCACGAGTTTCTCTCTGAGGAGTTCCACGCCCGCCACGAGGAGCAGGCTGGAGCGAAGCTCCACCTGCTCCACAATGCCACCGACCAGACGATCGAACGGATCGACGTGACCGACGAGAAAACACACGACAGCACGCTGTTCAACACGGGATCGTGGCTGCACGGACGGCTGGTTCTGCTCGATTTGGCGTACTTCAAGTACCGCCGGTTTGCGTTGATCGACGAGAACGGCGGCTACTTCGTGAGTCGGCTGAAGAAGAGCGTGAACCCGGTGATAACGGCGGAGTTACCGGAATGGCGTGGCCGCGCCATTCACTTAGAAGGTGAGCAGATTCACGATGTGGTCGGTGACCTCTCGCCGAAATACATCGACGTAGAGGTCGAAACGGAGTTCAAGCGAGGCCAGCACGAAGGAACGCGGTCGCTGGATACGAAGCGGTTCCGCGTCGTCGGCGTCCGGGACTCGGACGCCGACGACTACCACCTCCACATTACGAATCTGCCGCGAGAGGAATTCCTGCCGTCAGATTTAGCGACGCTGTATCGGTGCCGGTGGGAGGTAGAAACGCTGTTCCGTGAGCTGAAGACACAGTACGGACTGGACGAGTTCGACACGAGCAACCCGGATGTCGTGGAAATTCTGTTGTACGCAGCGTTGCTGTCACTGCTGGTGAGCCGTGATCTGTTGGATCTGGTCACCGAGCAGGCCGATGACGAGATCGTGTTTCCGCCGGAACGCTGGGCGGCGACCTTCCGGTCGCACGCCCAGCTCATCCTCCACGAACTCGGTGAGTACCTCGGGTACTCGCCACCGCCACTGCTGGAGCGGCTGATCGACGACGCACAGAAGATCCACCAACAATGACCGATCCTGCAAGAGACGCTCGCTACCGCTACGCAACCGAGGTGTGAGTCTTAGCTAAAGACGAATGGACTGAGCATTTCTGGTAGAAGGTTTCGCCCTCCTTCGGCGTGAGATTTGCCCGATCGCACGCCACGTACGCCCGAACCAAGCAGTGTTTCCTACGGTTGCCCTGGTAGGAGACACACACCGCGAGCGGGAAGTACAGTTCCAGCTCGCTTCCCTCGTACATCACGTACTCCGTCCAGTAGGAGACTGTCATGTCCAGTTTCTCGGCCAGCAGCTTCCCATAGCGGATGATCGGAAGTGCGACTGGGTGCCGTGGCACCAGTCGCTCTTCCGACGCTCCGTGGTAAATCCACGGTCATCGAACAGACCAGCGACGTCGTATGGGAGGGCCGCGACGTGATCGAACTGTCTCTCGACCGCGTGGCTTTTCGATTCATCTCCATGAACGGGCGTTACTGCGGCGACGAATGTTTTCGCACGACAGAGGACCAATCCGGCGAGGTAGCGATGGCACTTTCTGGGGCCATCGCGGGGTTTCGTGAGGTAGAGTTCTCAGGCCTCAGCGTGTGGACAGCCGTGGTAATTCATATCGACGAAGTGAAACTAGATGACCCTCGCCCCCGGCCCGAGGACCATCGCCGCCTGAAAAGCGAAGAGATCGTTAACGGCGGCTTTGAGTTCATCTGCAGGATCGGTGTGCAGTTGTCTGAGGGTGTAATCGTTGAATTAGATTCAGCGAGTGGTGTCAGCAACGGCCTTGATGGATTCCCAATCGACAGCGGCTTTCGGGAGTGTTCTACGAATAATCCCAGATTTGAAGCTGCAGTCTTCGACTCCGGAAATCGGTATATCGGTAAGGAATGCTTCCGCTAAGGTTTCAAGCTCAGCGATCGTAAGAATCGTGTCTGGGTGGTAGAGAAATTCCACAACATCTATCTGGCCGCTTTCTGGGCTTCTAACATCGTCAGTTGTGACTATCTGCTGACTTGATAGGAACTACCGAATATCAAGATGATCCCTTGATTCCTATTTGAAGAGATGTTTACATGCGACAAGCGGTTCTTGTCGAATCGACGATGGCATTCCCTAAACAGTGCCAGTAAGCACTTATTTCCGATGTATTTATACACACCGACTTAGTAAGAATTGGTATGTCAGGTGGAGATACGAAATCTGTCGAAATACCCGAGGATATGTGGGAAGAGATTGATGAACGGACAAACTATACAGAATTTTCTGATGTAGATGAATATATACAATATATCATCGAAGAAGTACTGTATGCTGTTAGGAAAAGAGATGATTCAGAAATTGAAGATATTGATGAGAAGCAAGTCGAAGATAGGCTAAACGCACTTGGGTATCTTAACGAATGAGGTACTTAATCAATATCGATTATGTTTCATCGTGGGAAATACAGTCAAATACATACAACATAAAATGACAAAGCCAAACCTCGTATTCATAACATTTGATAGTCTTCGTGCTGATCATTGCGGATATGTCGGCTATGACCGAAATACTACGCCTAATATAGACGATCTTGCCAATAATGGAATTTCGTTCACAAATGCTGTTTCTCCTGCCTCACGAACTAACCCCTCTATGGCCGGTATATTTACTGGAGAACCGCTTGTTACTCGCGGAAAAGTCTCCAATCCAAACCAATCCAAATATCATTTGGAACGTTATGGGACAATAGCTTCAAGGCTCTCGGAACAGGGCTATTCAACTGGTGCGTTTTGTCCGAATGCATATGCCTCAAGGTATTATGGGTTTGACAAAGGATTCGATGATTTTGAAGATTTCCTATTTGATTCTGGCACTTATCAAAAGGTTTTCCAGAAACACTTGAACGATTCCAAGATATCCACCTCACTACGAAATATTCGGAATCTTATCAGAAAAGAAGAAGCCTTTCGCACCTGGGATACTTATGTAGATGATATGGTAGAGTGGGCAAACAAGCAAGATTCCCCGTATTTCATGTGGGGGTTTTCCCTTGATACTCACTTTCCCTATATCACACCTAGACAACATCGAAAATGGTCGAATTCTTTTTCAACGTATTATTACAATTGGCGGTGTAATAAACTCTTAGATCAATTCGATATCGAAATCTCCGAACGAGATCAGGAGGGTATAAGAAATATTTACGATGATTCAATCCGGTTCGCTGATAAGCTGGTAGGTGAATTACGAGATCGTCTTGATATGGAAAATACAATTTTAATAATCTCCGCAGATCATGGAGAGGCCATTGGTGAGCGTGGAATGTATGGGCATTTTTATCCATCATTATTTGAAGAAAACATCCATGTCCCATTTGCTATCGGGGGTGATATCGACCGGTCTGAGACTATAGAAAAACCAGTGCCACTTACAGATCTGCCGAAGGTTCTCGTGGAGATTGCTGAAACTGGTTCTACCACGTATTCAGGAGCAGAATTAGCTCTCTCATCCGCATATGATGGTGTACGAGATCGAAATCTATTATCCATCAAAATGAACGGTTGGAAGGGGCACTTAGTTAAGCAGGGACAAGAGGGAGATTGGGTATCAACATTGTATGAGCTGAACGAAAAAGGCATTGAATCTCAAGAACCAGTTAAAGATTCACCACTAATGGAAATAATAGATAAAAAGCTGCAGAAAAGAGCTGCCCATGAGGAAGAAATTCTAGATATAAGGGATGTCTGCGCACAGAGATCCGGAGAGTTATAATGAAGGTAACTATAATGGGGCCAGATGAAAGAACAGGTGGAATTGGATCATACACCCACGACTTGGCGTCTAAATTTGGGGATAGTGTGGAAATAAATCTATCCACATTCCCAAATGGGGGAATGAATATTTTGAAATATATTTTAAGTGTAACCTATTCTTTTCGAAGTGATAGTGAAGTTATTCATATCCAACATGAATATGCATTATTCGGTCCATTTAGTATAATCTCTTGGCTGTTTTTCCCCCTGGTCTACATCTTATCTAAAATATATAAGAAGAAGGTGGTGATTACATTACATGAAGTATTGAATCCAGATTTAGTCGGGGATTATTGGATTAAGTCCGTTTATATATATTTAATAAATAAACTAATAGCAAAAAGCTCCGACCATATTATATTTCTTTCTGACACTGCTGAAGAAAGGTTTGCCAATCACAGTGTTAGTTACTCCGTGCTTTCTCACGGAGCAAACTTGGATGTACCGAAAACATCAGAAATAGAGGCGAAAAAACAATTTGGTTATAGTGCTGAGCAAACTCTGATTGTGGAACCCGGGTACGTAGTTCCACGCAAAGGAAGCCACATCATGCGAGACCTTGCGTCTGAACTTGACGAATACGAGTTTCTCTTGGCTGGGGGTTCTCCAGAAAAGCACCAACAATACTGCGACAAAATTAAAGAGAATTCACCCCAAAACTTATATATTACTGGATTTTTGGAACAAGATCAATTCCATTTATCTTTTCGTGCTGCTGATCTTGTACTCCTACCTTATACAGGGACTGAGCAGCAAGGTGTCCTGAATCAAGTAAATCAAAGTGGAGTACTAAATAAATGCGCATCCCATAGTGTTCCAGTTGCTGCAAGCAACCAGAAATATTTCAAGAAACTGAAAGAAAGATACAGTTGTGTAGAAATATTTGATGTGAATGATTTGGAGGACATAAAGTCAACTGTCAAATCTATATTAAAAGATGCACAGAAAAGAAAGAATCTCTCCGCAGCCATTAATGAATATGCGAATAAAAACTCATTTTCACACATAGCTAATAAGCATTCTGAACTATACCATAATTTAGTTGAATAAATTCGGCTAGTGGAACCAATTAGTTTAGGATCTCGCCAGTAGCTTCCGATCACTGAGGAGTTTGTAATATTAGTGTAAAACCCCCAGCTCATAGGCGAACACTCTGCCAACACCCAACGAGTTGCGGGAATGTCAAGTTATTTTTGGTTTGTAAAACAATTTCTATATAGCTTCAGTCTGTGTATTTACTTAATCTAATTGAGAATTGCCAGTCCATTATGAACTACTCGACTAAGGATGTCATGTCTGAGATATCACGTTATCAGGTATAGAATTCGGTCATCTGAACACTACCGACTGAATTCGTTCTCAGCGTAACTATATTCAATCTCACCCAATACAGAGTGACTACCTTGCAGAATCTTATACCCCTGTTCTGGTGTAACTGGCGCAGAAGCCGAAGATTCTATCGAGTTCAGATACTGGTCAAGTAACGTCTCAAACCCGAAGAAGAGATTCCCTTGAAGCATATGTACTCCCGATTTCACAATCCCGGCTCCGAACTGTCCCATTCCAGAAATAGCGGTTTGAAGCACCTCTAGAGGCGAATGCCCCTTCTCTTGACCAACGTGAACGATAATATCCCTAAATATATCTACAACTGCGAGGCGTTCTGTTCCGCAAATAACAAAGAACCATTCGGAGAGGGGTGCATCGAATATCATTGACAGTTGCCCCTGCCTCTCCTCCACTCCCTCGAATGTAGCAGTCACCGATTCCAAAGGTTGGCCACTCCCCTCGCTCTCCTGAACAGTCGCATTTACAACATCAAGACCACCAATAAACGCTTCAATCAGATACAGGAGGTGCGGTGATTCATCGAAAAACAGCCCTCCAGGTAAATCAGTGTACCAAGATGGCAGATCACGCCGTGGACTGCTAAACTGAACGCCCTTCACATACCGAATATCCCCAAACTCCCCATCCTGAACCAGTTGACGTGCCTTCCTCACGGAACGTGAGTAGAGGAAATTATGAACTATCCCAAGTTCCCCGCTTGACTCTTCAGCTGCGGAAATCATATTCTCTGCGTCTTCCAACTCAACTGCCATCGGTTTTTCACAGAGGACATTCGTCCCAGTTTCGAGGGCCCCCGCAGTGTATTCTGCATGGGTAAACGGCGGTGTACTGATCGTGACTAAATCTAAATCCGACGCGAGGAATGATTCGTAATCGTCGTATACATTCAGAATGTCGTGATCCTCAGCAGCTTTCTCCGCATTAGGCCAATGATGATCATAAACTGTGGAAAGTGAAACACGAGGGTTCGCCTGTAAGGCGGGTATATGGCGTTCCGTAGCGATTGACCCACAACCAACCAAACCGACTTCATACTTTCTAGTCATTAGTGACTACCTTACTGTAAACCTTCATTACTCTTTCCGTCCGCTGCTCCCATGTGAGGTTTTCAGTAATGTATTCACGGGCATTTGTTGCAAGTTTCGCTCGTAACTCGTCGTCGTCAAACAGCTCAATAACTGCCTGCGCCACTCCGTCTGGATTGCCCGGCTCCAGAAGAACGCCTGTTTCGTGATCAGTGACCACTTCGGGAACGCCGGCGATTGCCGTAACGACAGGTGGGACACCGGATGCCATCGCCTCAAGCATTGTAAGGGGTAGTCCCTCGGAATAGGACGGCCGACAAAACACGCTTGCACGATCATACATCTCAGAGATGTCATCAACGTAATCGTGGATCGTCACGGAATCAGAGAGACCAGAGGATTGAATCGTTTTCTGAACTTCTTCTCCCAAGGGACCACTTCCGACAAGATGAATCTCCGCATCCGGATGAGAGTCTAAGATCGCTGGGAGTGCGGTGAGTAGATCTTGGATTCCATTGTTATGTACGAATCGGCCGATATACAAGAGTGACGTCCCATTTGTTGGATTCGGTGAGAATTCGTCAACGTCAACTGCGTTCCGAACTACCGCAGTTCGCTTCGCCCTCAGCGATTTTGCAATCAGCTCGGCAGCAGCACTGACACATATCACTTGTTCGCTCCGAGAGATCACGAACCGGCTTATCGTCTGCTCGAACGTCTTCGCTGCGGCACCACCAAAGCCGGAGATCATTCCGATATCACCGAGATGAAGCGTAGTCACCAATTTGTAATCTGCACGGATTGAGTAGAGCGCACCGAGTACTGAGGTATAGAAGAATCGGTTGTGCGCGTGTACAACATCCGGCTGAAATTCTCGAACAACTCTTCTGAACTCACGCAGAGCAGAAACCGAAAACATACTCTGTAACCCAATAGTTTCGGTGAGATCAAAGGCCGAAGCTGTGTAGAATGATATTTCAGGGTGATCTTGCAACTCGAAATCTTGGGTGCCGTCGTCTAACGTGAAAATGCCGACTTTAAAACCTTCCTCAACGAGATGGACCGCTAATTTCTGCACTACTTGTTCAACGCCGCCATCGCTCGGCGGTAAATAATCCGACGTAAGAAGTATTCGATTCTCCGCCCGCTTGTCCATAGAGCACGTTGGATGGCCCCCCCTAAAGTACTAACTTATCCTGATATCCTAAATCGGACAGGTCTAATTTACCCCAGTTGCATTTCACTCATTTATTTATCTCCATAGTCAATTAATCAGAATTATAGGGATTGGTTCACTTGTCCTCTGGAGGAGACAAATTATTCAGGTATATAGGACGGGGGCCACGTACAGTATGCCCACCGATTGGATGGGTCGGGCGACGTTCGGGAGAATCCTCGTGAACCCGTTTGAGGAACTTATTCAGGCTGCTTAAGAGAAACTCCTGCCTTCTATTCAAATATTCTTACACTACCCGACGGAGATAAGATCTTCCGCTTGCAGAATTGCTACTCAGCAATCATGCTCAGGAAGAACGACGAGAAAATCGTCTGTAGCCCGACGACGATCGCAGTAAACGCGCCGAGTGCGCTGGTCGTAAAACCAAGCGGAATAAATCCACTCGCAGCCCACTGGTATACGAGTCCACCGGCTGCAACGGTCCCGACGCCGAAAACCAACAGACCGATCGTCGCTCCCCACTCCAAAGAGACATTCTCGACGAGCGTCCGCGTTATCGGGTCCGTTGGCGTGCGTATCGGATCGCCGGCAACGGCTGCGAATACACCGAGACTAGCGATCTGATATCCGACGATCGTAAACAAGCTGCCGGCGATCATCGAGTTGACCCCGAGGCTCACACCGCTAACTGTAACACCGCTCCCGGCAATGGACATCACAAGGAGTCCGAACGCCCCCAACAGCAACCCCGGAATCGAAAACAGATAGGCGGGGGCGTTAACGAGCATGAACCGGACGTGCCGCCAGCCATCCCGGAAGCTCTCTAGCGTTTCTTCACCTTCGCGCTCGTGATAGACGATGGCCACCTCCTCGATGTGTAAATCCTCCGCACCAGCGGCCATAATCATCTCCGAGGCGAACTCCATGCCATCTGTCTGCAACGCCAGTTCGTCGAGTGCGTCGCGCCGGAACAGCCGGAAGCCACTGTGGGCGTCCGAGACATCGGCATCGTAGAACGCGTTCAAAAACTTCGTCAGCAAGGGGTTTCCAATGTACTGATGCAGGGTCGGCATCGCACCGGGTTTGATTTCGCCTTCCAGCCGGCTGCCCATGACCATGTCGGCGCCGGTGGCCTCCAGATGCTCGAGTAGCCGTGGAATCTGGGAGAAGTCGTACGTCGTGTCCGCATCCCCCATCACGATATAATCCCCACGAGCCTGGTCGAACGCATAGCGGTAGGCGTACCCGTACCCCTTCTCGTCCGGCTCGACGACGATAGCACCCCGCTGGCGGGCGATGTCAGGTGTCCGATCGGTCGAGCTGTCGCTGACGATTATCTCGGTCGGCACGCCAAGTTCGAGAACGGCGTCTTCGATCCAGTCCAGACACGTCTCGATGCCTTCCTCCTCGTTCATCGTCGGCATAACGACGCTCAACGTCGGCCTAACCTCGGACTCTGCACTGACGAGGAGGTCTTCGATCGGTCTCGACGATGGCGTTGCAGCAGATTCGGCTACCGGTTTAGCCCGAACCTGTGTCCCCCCGTCTTGTATGGCATCCCCGTTCTCGGCATCAGCAGTATCACGTTTCATGTGTGGTTCCAATCTTCCATCGAATTGCCCCAACGAGTTGCCCCCAACCAGTACATATCTCGGTTAGTACGTTCCTAACAGTGGGAAGATACATGATAAAATTTCTTCTTTTACTCATGATATACCGGTTCGTAACGACCAAAGACGGCCAAAATAATAAAGCCATTCTATTCTAAACTCCCCATTAATGGATGCCATCGTCCTGGCTGGGGGGTATGCCACACGGCTGTGGCCGATCACACGCAACCGGCCGAAGATGCTGTTGCCGATCGGCGACCAGACGGTCATCGGGACGACGTTCGATGCCCTCGAGCGCGACGAACGTATCGACGACGTATACGTCTCTACGAACGAGAAGTTCGCGGCGGACTTCGAGACGTACATCGCAAACTCGGCGTATCAAAAACCGCAGCTATCCGTCGAAGAGACGACTGCTGAGGACGAGAAGTTCGGCGTCGTCGGGGCCCTCGCGCAACTGATTGATCGGGAAGGATTGACCGACGATACGCTCGTCATCGCCGGCGACAACCTCATCAGCTTCGACCTTGCGGATTTCATCGACACGTTCGCGGACGCCGGCGAACCAACACTTGCTGCCTACGACGTCGGATCGTACGAACGAGCCACATCGTATGGCCTTGTGGAATTGAACGATGCCGACGAAGTCGTCGACTTCCAGGAGAAACCCGACGACCCGTCGACAACGCTGGCCTCGATCGCCTGCTACGGGTTTCCGAGCGAGGTGCTCCCGCTGTTGGACGAGTACCTTGCGGGCGACAACAATCCCGACGAACCGGGCTGGTTCCTCCAGTGGCTCCAGGACCGTGCCACAGTCCATGCGTTTACCTTCGAGGAGGCATGGTTCGACATCGGAACGCCGGAGTCGTATCTGGACGCCATCGCGTGGCACCTCGACGGAACCAACTTCGTTCACCCAACCGCGGACATCGAGAACGCCACACTGGGCGAGAACGTCCAGGTGCTGGCCGGCGCGACACTGGAGAACACGACCGTCGAGAACTCGGTTATTTTTCCGGACGCGACGATTCGCAACAGTGAGATCCGCCGGTCGATCGTAGACCACATGACAGAAATCGAATCACTTGATCTTTCCGGTGCTGTTATAGGGGCCCATACGAAATTAAACGGTGACTAACGCCATGGGAAACGAGATGGGGATCATGATCTGTCACCGGTGTCAACGGCCAGTAACGTCTCCGATCGATGGACCGAGCGGCGAACCGTACCACCGCTCCTGTCTGTCGGATTCCGAATATAAATCCGTCCACCGGGGTTAACCTGGGCCAGGAAAGCCATCCTCGTGCCTACCTGATTTCTCACATCATTCGGTAAGAGAAGCCGTATCGCCCTATACAACGGTTGAGCGTCGGTATCGAGCCCGACCCGTGTTGCTTTGGCTAGAAGAATGAGCGGTAAGAACACACATTCCCCCCAATCGATGTGTTCGAAGTGTTACATTCGGACCGCTCACCCCCGCTCTCACGGGTGTAGACCGTGCGGTTGAGGAAAATTTGGGTTGAAACATATCGATAGAGGCGTGTGGGAAATGCCAGTCGATACACTTCGATAACGGTGTGTCTCCGGCCTTTCGGCGACTGTAGCCGTTTTCAGTATTGGCTATGCACGACCACACAGACGGACTGATCGGAAGAACGCTATTCGAACTCCCCGTACCGATGGCCCGTATTACCTCGAGGAATCGAGCGTCAGAGTTCGATATCTCGGCATGAAGGCTTTCAAGACGGATATCGGGCTGCTGAACCCGCCCTCAAACGATCCTCAGCGAGTGCCTGACGATCCGCCCGCGAACGTTCGTCTTCCGACGTGCGGTCCCTCTCCAGTACCGTGGCGAGGACATCCGCTCGTGCACCGATCAGGGTGCGGACCCGCCCAATTGCTCGGCGCCCCTCGCCGGCCCGAAGACATCCAGGGCATCCTTGCGGACGGGAGCCGCCGATTTCGACCTTGCCAGCTGTCAGGAAATTGGTGCTGGATGCCAAGGCATTTGTATGCGTTGCATACAATGTAAACTCCATGGGAACGATCTCGGCACGCGTCCCCGACGAATTAGAGGCTGAACTCGACGCCTATCTCGAAGACGAAAACCTCGACCGGAGTACGGCCATTCGAAAGCTCCTCTCCGAAGGGCTCGAAGCGTGGCGACGCGAGCGCGCGCTCGATCAACTGGCGGCAGGGACCATCACATTCAGCAAGGCGGCTGAGCTAGCTGGCATGTCGGTCTGGGACTTCGCACAACTCGCCAAGGAACGCGATATCACCTGGGTGGATGATGACCATCTCGACTCGGATCTCGAGGCGCTGTGAATGTGGGTCTTTGACGCTACTCCCCTCATCTACCTCGCCAAAGTCGACCGACTGACGCTCGTCGAGCATCTTGCGGCGTCATGTGTGATTCCCGAGCGCGTCTACGAGGAGGTCGTTGCCACCGGCCGTGAGGAAGGGTATCCGGACGCCCGTCGCATCGAACGAAGCGTCGATACCGATAGGTTCGACATCGTGTCCGTTGGAATGTCTCCGCTTTTGTCCCGACTCCAGACCAACGACAGTCTCAGCGATGCCGATGCCGCCGTCCTCGCCTGTGCCGACGCCCACGACGGGACGGCCGTGATGGATGAGACGTATGGCCGGAACGTGGCGGCGGCCGAGGGCATCACAACGAGAGGAACGGCGTATCTCGTTCTGAAACTCGTAAACGAGGGCACGATGGGTGTCGACGAAGCACGGACCGTGATCGATGCCATGATCAACGAGGGGTGGTACTGTGCGCCCGATGTCTATACCAAAATCATCCACAAGCTCGAGACACTTGCGGACTGAGGTGACATCCTCCGTGCAACAAAATGTCGAGACTTCCCGTCCCGCAGGGTGGGATATTTGCCGGTCTACAGTAGTTGCGGATTGTACATTGAACAAGCCGAAAACAGGAACGGCAAAAAATATCGTATCCAAATATGCTGTAATTTCCTCTCGATAGCGGCCTCTAAAGTTGACACCCTTGGACGGAATACAGCCCTGAAAGTTAACTGGCAGTATTCACACACATTCGCACATGACGCGGCGACTGACCCGTCGGTCATATTTTGGGGCGGTTGGAGCGGCTGCAGTGACAGCGTTGTCAGGGTGTCAGGATGGTGGGATCATCGAGGACCCGGATCCGGACCGCGAGGAGTTACCGACGGACACCCCGACGGCTACCGGGACGGATACCGAGACAGCGACGCCCAAAGAGCCGGAGTGGGCCGTCCGTCGTAGCGGTTGGGGGACAAGGGGTCTGGGCGGAGGTGAAAAAGTAAGCTCGTGTCGGGCGAGTATGTACACTACCCAGGGGTGGCAGCCCTTCGATACGGACCGCGACGCGATTCGAGTCGTCGATGTTGAGTCGGACCAGCAAATCACCATGCAGTACGAGCAGTCCGACGCGACGTTCGAGTTGGAATACCTTACACCGTATCCGTATTTTAACGATGTCGGCGTGGAGTCAGGGGAAATTGTGGAACCGCTCATCGGAACGCGAACGACAGAGGCGTCCTACGAATTCAAGGACGCGACTGTCGAGGGCGACCGAACCATGTTCGAAGACACCGTCCTTTCGTCGTACCGCTTCGAGATCGTCGTCGACGAGGAGGTTGTCGCGCAAACCTCGCCAGTCGAACTCGTCACCGGATACACGTACGAAGCACGCGCGACCGACAGCGAAATATGGGTCGAACGGGGGGAGATCATCCAGCCGGATTGGACCGTCCAGTTTCGCCTCGTCCCCGCCGAGGGCGACCCTGACGATACGGCGGCACTCCTCGACGTGCCCAATCGGGCCGGCAGCGACCGCCTGTCGGTCCCGATTGACCGGCTTGACGTCGCAAGCGGCCGTTACGAGGCCCATTTTGACGTGTATATCGACCCAGAGGAGCCGAAGTTGCTCGGACTCACTCCCGTAGGGGAGGTAGAAGTGTGAGCAGCACCGATGCGAGTCGACTGCGCCGCCGTGACTATCTGTCCCTGATTGGGGGCGCCAGCACGACGGCGCTTGCCGGCTGCGAGTTGCCTCTCGGTCCCGACATCCCGCCGTTCGTCCGGGGGTGGGCCGAGGTGACCGCCGACGAGGAGACGTTCGTCGTGCTGGAGTTCGACGGCGACATCCAGTCGATCGTGGAGAACAACGATATTAACGGCGACGACATCATCACGAACGACGAGGCGACGGATGTCGAGTTGTCGATCGAACCGGTGCCGGCGGACCCGCCATGGTCGGTCCCGGACCGCCGCACCGTCGAGGGTCGCGTCGAGAACTACGTCGTCGAGGACGTGACCTGGACCCTCGAGCTGGAACACCCCCAGACGGGCGAGACCGAAACCAGAGAGGTCCCGTGGTACACGACGGGGCTCATCCACGTCAGCGACGATATCGACGTGGTCGACTCCGACAACGCCTTCGCCGGCCGGTTCCCGAGCGGCTACGCATACGAGATGCCGGGCCTGGTGACCGCACTCGACGACGAGCTCGCCTCGCGTCGGGACTTCGATGGCCTGTTCGAGTACCGTGGCTACGCCCCGAACCGGACGCTCCCGATGGTCGACCACTTCGATTACGACCCGCTGGTGAGCTTGCGGGCCGCGGCGGAGTACCGAAAGTGGTACCTCGCCGAGATTCGGCAACTCTACCGGTACGACTACTACGTGGACAACTCGATCGAGGACGTAATCGAGGTGGTGGACGCCATCATCGACGAGTTATCCACGATGACCGTCGAGAGCATACTGACGGCACCACTCGGTGGGGCTATCGGGGGCGCAATCGACCTGTACAGCGTTCACGACGCCCTGACGACTGAGTTCGAGACGCTCGACCAGGAGACGTTGGGCCTCGAGGAACTCGCTGGCGCACAGGTGAACAGCCCGTGGCTGCAACCGGCAAACGAAATCCTGGGGACAGTCTGGCGCCACAGCATGACGCTTATCGAGCGGAACATGGCGCTTGCGACGGCCGTCGACCGCGAGGGGTTTCGCCACCACCTCTCGGCGTATCACGACCGCGTCGAGAGCGACATCGACACCTGGCGAGGGCTCCGGGACCTTCCAAGCGGCCCGCGCGACGGCCAGTACTGGCAGGCCATCTACAATCACCTGATGCAGGTCCACGACGACGTTCTCCCGATGCTGGAAACCGAACGGACGGAACTCGCAAAGCTGCAGAGTGCCTTCTGAGTCCTCTACGGTCGCTGGTGCCACGGGGAATCGGCTCGCCTTTGCAGTTCCGACGCCAGGCCGTTCCGGAATATCGGCATAGAGTCGACGTGGTTGGTAGGTTGAAGCTACGTGTGCTCTACGCACCGTGATTTCGGAATCGGTGCAGATCGACCCCGATAGAGAGGTCCTCGAAGTCGTCGGCGGCGCCGGCGACGAGGGTCGCCTCACGTTCGTGAGCGAGCGCAACCGCGTACGCGTCGGCAAGGGAGATGCCCCCATCGGCTTTCACTTCTGCTGCCAACCGCCAGTCAGCCGATTCGATGCTCAAACCCTGTCGTGCAAGTGCACGAACGTCCCGGTCAGCGTCCCGCAGCGAGGCGTCCGTCGGCGTGTCATCGACGCCCTCGAAGCGGGCGACGAGATAGAACACCTCACTCGCATTCGCCTCGGTCAGGAAGCCGTCACTGCTGCCAGTGAAGACCTCGTCAAGAATATCGGCGACGACCTCGTGGCCAGGTTCGTTGTACAGAAAGGCGATGATCGCTTCCGTATCGAATACGTACCCGCTGCTCATGTGTCCTCGGTCGGACGTAGCCGTTCAGTTCGCTCTGCTTCCTTGCGCTGTTCTTCATCTTTCATCTCACGAGCCTTCTCCAGTACGTCACCGTGTTCGTGCTCTCCGGAGTGGATTCCATGCAGTTCGTCCGGGGACGGTACTGGCTCGACGATGATCCGCCCCTGCTCTTCGTAAATAAACACCTCTCCCGGCGTCTCGATCCCGAACTTCTCGCGCAACGGCTTTGGGATCGTTGCCTGGCCCTTCCGAGACACGCGCACTACTCTCGGTTCGTTAGTACTACTCGCCATCGTTAGTAGTACCTGTAGTATTCTGTATTACTAAAGCTATGGTAGTCAAACGGTTTGTGAGATCAATAAATCGGATCGGCGTGTTCGACACCCCCTACGATCACTCACTACCGTATGGAAGAAACGACAGCAGCCGAGTACCGGTGGGTCATCCGAGGTGTCTTTCAGTATCGAAACTGTAGAGAGACGTATGCCTGGAGCTGGCAGCTCGGACTCCCTGGCGATGAAAGTTCTCGGGGTAGCCGTGGCGCTCGTCGCAATCGTCGGCTACCTGTATTTCGGTTGGTCGTTCGACGGGGCCGATGGCATCGGTCCGACAGCCATCGGCGCGACAGTTGCAATCGTCGCTGTCGGGTGGACGGTGTATACTCGCGTTTGACCCAGGTTGACCGAGCCTCAGAACACAGTTTTTGGCTACTCGAAGGCAAGTTACCAGCTTCGGCCGACCGAAGCTCGACAGCCGCTTACCAGATACATATATCGCCGTGGCAATAAAGGTTAGAGTATAAACTAATGTGGTGTTATGAGCTAACTTTTATGGCGATATAACGCAATGTCCAAGTTGTATGCCACCATCGAATGGCGGTATGGGCGTCACAGCAATCATGACAGAGACGGACAGGGAACGGATCAGCAGACAAGTGGATGTATCAGACAGCAAGCGATATGAATCGGCTTCCCGCGTGCGGCAACGGATTGGTGAACTTGAGAAAGATGCAGAGATTCTGGAAGAACACCACCCCAAGTTGTACCGGGAGCTTCGAGAGGCCGTGTGTGAATGAAAGACTACGAGGTCACGCCCCCGCCGGATCGTCTGGCCGACCGCGTGCAACTTCGCACAGCGTTCTCGACGGAGCGCGGTACCGTGACGAAGTTCCTGGTGCAGCTGGAATACTGGCTGGAGGGCGACTGGCGTGAGGTCGTCCGCTACGATCACGACCGCGACGCAGCCGGTGGCCACGACATCACCGAGGAAGGCCTGCATCGAGACACCTACCGAGACGGTGAGAAAATCCGGTCGGAAGAGGTCTCACCGCCGATCCCGGGGAACGACGGCTTCGATGCCGCCGAAGAAGATTTACGCGAGAACGTCGAAGGATTCATCAAGAGGTTCGAAAAATGGCACGGAGTGAAAGACAGGAGCGACCTGTGAGCGACGAAGAGTTCGAGTCGATGCCCGAGCGCATCAGCAGCCACTTCGACCGGGTACGCGATCTGGTGGAGCAGGAAACCGGCGACTCCGACGACTCCGACGCCTGAGCGCGGCTTTTTTGTAGTTGACTTCTGGCAGCCATCTGCTCGGAGACAGAGGGTTCAAGTCCCGATAGTCTGTTTTCTGACCAATGGGTGGCGACCGGGAACGGAACGAGGGCGGGCAATTCGAGCCAGAGTACACCGACGAAGAGGTGATCGAAGCGGTAGCGGAGAACGAGCCCGCCGGTACCACCGAGGTCGCTGATGAGCCTGGAATCGCACGACAGAGCGCAGACTACCGCCTTCGCCGTCTTCTGGATGGAAGAAACGACAGCAGCCGAGTACCGGTGGGTCATCCGAGGTTTCTTTCAGTATCGAAACTGTGGAGAGACGTATGCCTGGAGCTGGCAGCTCGGACTCCCTGGCGATGAAAGTTCTCGGAGCAGCTGTGGCGCTCGTCGCAATCGTCGGCTACCTATATTTCGGGTGGTCGTTCGACGGGGCCGGTGGCATCGGTCCGACAGCCATCGGCGCTATAGTTGCGATCGTCGCTGTCGGGTGGACGGTGTATACTCGCGTTTGACCCAGGTTGACCGAGCCTCAGAACACAGTTTTTGGCTACTCGAAGCAAGTTACCAGCTTCGGCCGACCGAAGCTCGACAGCCGCTTACGCGTTCGATTGGTCGTCGGCTCGCACCTCGACCCACAGGTGCAGGTCCCGGTAGGCGTTGTCAGCCGTCGGCTGGGCCGGGACCCCGTCGCGGTACAGCAGGAACTTGACGCGCCGGTCGGACCCGCTGAACTGGGTCGCCGTCTCGGAATCGACGACGAGCGTCCGGTTGCGAATGTCGCTTTCGTTGTGTGGGACCGTCGTCGAGAAACGATCCAGTTCCGTACGGTCGGTGACAACCAACCGTGTCCCGTTCGCCTGTGCGTCCACCTGCGTCTGATTGGCGAGCGGCGTCTGCCGTTCCCGGATTTCGACCGCCTGCAGCTGGACCACCACCGTGTACTCGACGGTCTCATATTCGTTGTTCCCGACGCCGACGTGGACGGACTGCGGCTGGTCCGCAACCAGCTCCTCGGGGTAGTCGTCGGCGACCAGATCACCGGTCTCGTTTTCGGTCAGGACGTAGAACTCGGTGAACTGTTCGCCCTGTTGGGGTACGGCGACGGCATAGACGACACTCGAGGTCGCCAGCAGAATCGACAGGACGAGCAGGACGTTCAGCGCGGCGTCGGCCGTCGAGTCCGGCGCGAACAGCTCGGATTTCCCGGCACCCAGCCACGACCGATACGGAACCCGAAACCGTTCGTCGTCGGGCAACTGCCACCGTCGCTGGGCCGCTACGCCCGTTGCGATGACGGTGAAGGCACTGATACTGACCAGGATCGGGACCAATCGGATGCCGAAAGGCGTGAAGTTCAACGCTAGCCCGATGAGCGGGACGATCGCGATCGAGAGCCCAAAGGAGAGGGCAGTCCGCTCGATGCCGTCGATACCGCGATCCTGCAGGCCGTCGCCACCGTTCGTCTCGGAGGCCGCTTCATCGGCGGCCGCCTCAGCATCCGGCGACGTCCCTTCCTCCGGGAAGAGGGCGGCGATGAAGGCATAGCCGGGCACGAACAGCACGAAGGCAAGCCCGACGACGACGCGAACGGGCGAGTCGTTGACCACCGGCAGGAAGACGGTCAGATTCGTCAAAACGACGAGTGCGAGCACCGCGGCCAGGTCGGCCGGCAGATTCCGGACCGGCGACGGCAGAAGCAACCACAGCCGCTCGCGATTCATATCACGGCGGATGGCGGCGACGGTGAAAAATGAGTCGGTCGACTGCCGCCCTCGGTCAGGCAGCGTCCCTCGGGCAGGTACGTACGCCCAAGACGGAATAAATGGCACAGGAACTCGTTGCAGCAGTGAACAGCGCGATGATCGAGACGACACCCAAAACAGGAGCAACGACGGTCGGTAACCCGATCTGACCGGTGAGAATACCGAGTGACACGATTCCCGTCAGAGCCCCGAGTACGGTACGGACAGCCTGGTCGACTGATCCGACATTTGTTTCCATGGTACAGATGTCGACTGTTTTGACCATAAGTATTTCGCGGTATTGTAATTTGAATACACTTCAGGCGTGCGTCCCAGAGGTTTGCAACAACAGGATCGATTCTCAGTTGGGAAAATATATACTGATTGTAAGCAACGTCACGAACGTGGCACGAATCCCTATCGAGCGACAAGCCCGCCAGCCCCTCCGGGACGGCCTGCTGGTCGCCGTCGGGATTGCGGGACTGCTCGTGGTCGAGTTCGGTTTTCTCCGGGGCGTGGCTGTGCTCGAAACCGACCCCGTCCACGGTTTCCTGTTCGGCTGTGCGCTCGGCACGATGTGTTCGGGCATCTTCCGGGCCACGACCGAACAGGCTCTCGTGTCGACGCTCGCACTCGGCGTCGGCTTCGCAGCCGGTGCCCTCGTTGATATCCCGTAGCCGAATGGAAGGTTTATGTCCCGCCGAGTGAAAGAAGACGAGTATGACAGGCAGATTCAAACGCGGGCTCGCCGTCGTCGACGACAGCGTCGACATCTTTCGTACGAACCCGCGTCTGGCCCTCCTCCCCCTCCTGAGCCTGTTGGCGATCGGGAGCGCCTTCGCGGTCGTTCTCGGTATCGCCCTCCGGTACGGCGCCGTCGACAGCGTCCTGATGAACGACCTCCTCAAGTACGCCGCCATCTTCGTCGGCATCGCCGTTTCCTCCAGCGTCGGGACGTTCTTCAACGCCGCCGTCGTCCACTGCGCCGCCCGGTACTTCCGTGGCGAGGACCCCTCCGTCCGTGAGGGTCTCGAGGCCGCCTGGCGCGTCCGCCGGAAGATTGCCCTCTGGTCGGTCACCGCCGCGACGCTCGGGACCGTCCTGTACATCGTCGACGAAAACTTCGGCGTGTTCGGCTCGCTGGCGCGCTTTCTTTTCGATCTCGCCTGGAGCCTCCTGACCTTCTTCATCGTTCCCGTGATCGTCCTCGAGGAGACGGGCAGTCTGCGAACACTGCTTCGGGAGAGCGGCGAGATTTTCAAAGAGACGTGGGGCGAGAGCGTCACCGCCTCGCTCGGTATCGGGCTCGTGTTCCTGCCGGTCGCCCTCGTCGGGATCGGCGCGGTCGGGTGGGCCTACCTCTTCGGCAGCGGCGCGGCCGCCTACCTCGTCGGTGCCGCCGGCTTCCTCGTCGCGGTGGCCGCCCTGGTGGGCTCGCAGGTCGTCGGCATGGTCGCCCGAACCGCCCTCTACCGGTACGCGACCGACGAGGAACGGGTCGGCCCCCTCGACGGTCGGGACCCCGAGTCGGTCTTCGCCGCGGAGTGAATCAAAGTCGCGGATTCACCAGACACGAGGCGGATGCCACGGGGCTTGACCCCGAGGCGGTTGACGCGACAGGAGCGTTCGATTAGCCACCAAGGGTGTGACTCTGCATATCACAAGTACATAGATATCCCCAGTATAACGAACAAGCACCTATTACAATGGACAAAAAGTGCCAACATCGACCATAAACTCTGGTAAATGTTATTGTTGTTCCGGGCGTTTTATTACATTTAATTCAGATACGCTACTATGTAGTCTAACGTGTGAGGAACGCGATCAAGCAATGGAATCTCACGATACATATCAGTACGTCCTGATGCCGGAGGATTTAGATGAATCCCAGCAGGAGGGTCTCACAGAGACGCTTGCCTCGGAATTCGACTGGGGACAGGAGGCCCAACTGGAAATAAACGAGGCAAAGCCAGTCACGCTGGTCCTGCCGGAACGGATTCCGACGAACGATAAACCAGCCGTCCGCGAACTGTTTGCTGATCACATCAACTACGAACTGGATTCGTTCGAACGAATCATCCTCGAGTTACACGTCACCTGGCCAACGCCAGGATACCAGATCTGTATCGGCTTCCAGTAGCGGTCGAGGGAGTTTTCGATTTGTTTCATGCCCCCACTGGGCAAGCCGCGGGTCGGTAAGTACAGGTGTTTTCAGATGACTCTGCCGACTGATCTCGTTAGATAAGCACCTGAGATGTAGTTTCACTCATTGAAATGGGTGAATTCCACCGTGAAATATGGAGTATCTCATTCTCATACCATCGATATCAAAACCCGTATCCAATATATGCAAGCCAGTAAAATATATGTGTGCTGAAGACATAGCGCAGTGTATGTCTGACGAGCCACTATCTCCTGATGGCCCCGACGAGTTCCCCACCAAAGAGGAACTACCGGACGAACCGGTAACCGTGGATGATATTGACCCGTTCACTGTTGATGATGGTGACTTCGACGACATCGATGACTTCGCAGCCGCAGAGTGGAAAAAAGACACTACTGCGGACGAGCGAATTCGAATGGTAATCAACAGAACGACGACTCCGAAATCCGCGGGCGATGTCGCAGACACAGCGCTGGTCTCAGAAACAAAAGCCAGAACCACGCTCAACAAGCTTGCCGAAGAAGGCACCGTGAGAAGTCACCAGAC
Source organism: Natronomonas marina (assembly GCF_024298905.1). Lineage (NCBI taxonomy): Archaea > Methanobacteriati > Methanobacteriota > Halobacteria > Halobacteriales > Natronomonadaceae > Natronomonas > Natronomonas marina. Next base: position 1,479,358 of record NZ_CP101154.1, on the reverse strand, counting down.
GGACTCCGGAAAGCTGTACGAGCGAGACCCCGAGTGGCATCTCCTCAAACAGGTTAAACAGCTCGCTGGTAGCGAAACGCTTGTCGATCAAATCCAGCGAGTGAAACGAGAGCTCGCAGGGTACAAAGCCAAATATGACGCAAACGATCCAGAGGAGCTCCTAGTTTCAGACACGGAACTCGACCGAAATGAACTCGACGACATCTCACACTGGCGGACAGCAGAACGAGAACTCAGCCACCTCAGAGCCGCATACCATCTCAAAGAGGCGATAGAGCACGCATATACCGTAACGGAATCGAGGGACAAACGGTCGGGTGATCAGACCACGCCCCCCGATCGCAACCATCCCTCGCTCCAGTAATGGGGATGGGGAACGGCTCTCCGATCGATTCGGGGGCGATCGATGAGAGCGTAGAGCGGATGCGCCGACAACTCGACAGAGGAGTTGTCGACGTCCGATTCCGGTATCGGAAAGGTCAACCGTTCAAACACCGAGACGGTGAAACCCCCAGAGCGGCACGGGTTACTGTCACCCCCGGAATCCACGAGCAGGGTGGGTATTTTGATATTCAGTGGTGGGAGAACGGAGACTACAAATACCACTATCGGGAAGACGGGCTGGAATTCAGGTTCGGGCGCGAAGCAACGAATGGAACCACCAATACGCCAGTACGGCATTTTCATCCGCCAAGCAATCTCGGCGAACACCAACAATCCTGTATCGGGATTGAACAACCACCTAGCCTTGTCACGATTGCTGTACTGAAGACGTGGTGGAAAGCGGTCGAGAACGGTGATAAGAACTTGGTGAACGCGCAGAATGGCTTGCCGTAGTCTAGGAACTCTACGACACCCTCGTAGTGCTCAGGCTGCAGTGCCGCCTGCCAGATGGGCCGCCAGCTCTCTGGCACTGGCGACGTGATTCGCCGCCACATCGTCACCCGTCTGGTCGACCTCGTCCAGCAACTCGAGTACTACGGCTGCCCGCTGCTCGATAACCTCAACCTCACAGCCCCGCATGTCGTCGGCGACGGCTTCGGCCTCGCCGAGCAGGCGACTCGCCGACCGCTCGACGGGGCGCTCTGCGGTCGCGGCCAGGTGTTCGTACAGCGCCTGAGCGTCGGCCTGGATATCGTCGCTCACAGCCGCACCTCCGCGCGGTCGATATCTTCTGCCGTGTTCACGTTCACCCGCCAGCCGCCGAAGCGGACCGTCTCGACGGTGCCGTCGCGCTCCAGCAGCCACCGCACCGCGTCCGTGAGTTCGTACTCCCCGCGTTCGGAGGGTTCGATGGCACGACAGGCCTCGAAGATACGCGGCGAGAAGGCGAAGCAGCCCGTCGTCGCCAGGCGAGACGGTGGCTCGGCGGGCTTCTCGACGAGGTCGACCACCTCGTCGCCGTCGAGTTCGAGGACGCCACCGCGCCGTGCCCGCTCCTCGGAGACGCGGTCGACGAGCAGCGTCGCGTCCGCCTCGCGCTCCCGGTGTCGGTCCAGCACCTCACCAACGTTGCCCCGGAGCACGTTGTCGCCGTTCAACTGGAGAAACGGGCCATCGACGAGCGATTCGGCCCGATGGACGGCGTCGGCGAGGCCGCGCGCATCGGGCTGTTCGACGTAGGAGATGGGCCGACCGTCGAGGGCCTCGCCGAAGCGGTCGCGTATCTGGCCGCCCCGGTAGCCGATGACAACGACGTAGGCCTCGACGTGGGGTTCGAGCGTCTCGAAGACGTGTTCGAGGAGTGGCTTGTCGCCCACGTCGACGAGGCCCTTCGGCTGCTCGTCGGTGAGCGGACGGAGGCGGGTGCCGCGACCGGCGGCCGGGACGAGTCCGTGCATGGAAGACGATTTCGGGGCGCCCTCCAAAAACGCACGCGTTCCCGAGCGCTCAGTTTCGAACGCCGAGGTAGCCGGCTGTCTCCGATGCGATCTCTTCGGTCGTCCCCTGGATTAGCTCACCTTCTCTATACTGAATATCCGCGTGCCGGATAGTTACGACAGTCCAAGGGTTGACGAACGTTTCACGGGGCAATCCGCCGGTTTTGAAGTCCTTCTCGGAAATACGTACCGCGAAGTCTCGTTGGGTCGTCGTGGCTGCCGCGTAAACGGCTTCCTCGTCGCTGAACGGATGCGTACTATCGCTGAGACATACATACGGTCGGTAGTCGTGATCGGCGAACAAATCGGGTCCTTTCACTACATCGCCCCTATCGTACACGGTCGTCATTCTTCACCGTAGTAGTCGTCGGACATCGAGTCCGAACTCGCCTTCGTCTGTGCCGCGTACGATGCCAGCCGGTCGTCGATACCGATAGCCCAGTACCGTCCCTTGTGGCGGACGAGTCCGCGGTCCTCGAGCCGGGACAGAACGGCGCCGACGCTTCCACGCTTGATTCCCGTTGCCTCGTGGAGTTCCGTTTGCGTGAAGGCTTGCTCGTCGTTTTCGGCGAGGAACTGGAGGACCCGATACGGCTGACTCCCCTCCTGGAAGTCGAGGGCGTCGGGCGGGTCCTCGTCGAAACGGTCGATACTGATTGGCATGTGTAATATTATGCAATTCTCCGTAATAAAGGCTTGCCGCTCACCATCGGGTATCGGTCATCGGTCATCGATGAGAAAACCGGTGGCTATCCGTCAGGGTTCAGGTGTGCGTCAGACATCGTCGGTGACGAGGAAGGTTCGGCCGCCCTTCCGTTCGAGGTAGGCGGTTTCGGCTTCCAGGGCGTATCGCTGGACGCGTTCGGTGGGCAGTTCGCTGACCTCGAGAACGCCGTTGTGCGTCGGCTCCGTGGTCGCTCGGCGGGTGTTCGTCGACATACGAGAGACGACGCGTCCCGGGAATAAAGGGGCGAGCCTAGTCCGGAGTGAAAGTGAAAGTGCGGGCAAGCGAAGGGCCAGAAATCGAGTACCTGAAGAACTCGAACAAAGGGACGATGTGTCGCACGTCGGTGCGGAAGTTGTCGGTGACCGCCCCCAGCTATCTGCAGATCAACAGTGAATTTGCTTCTAGCTACCGGCGAGCGTTAGGATCGGTAGTGTGCCGACGATTGTATCAAGACCCGATTCGGACGAGTTCGCTCGCTCACTCCGTCCGCCCCGTCTCGTGTGCCGGCGGGTCGTCGGTCCCGAGTCGACCCTCGACGAACGCGGCGAAGTCCTCCGCGAACGCCTCGACTTCGGTCCAGTCGGTGTACTCGTAGTCCCGGGACGTGTCGACGTCGCCCGTCGCATCTCTGGCGATTCGCTTGAGCAGCAGCCGCTTGAGGAAGCCGTACTTCGAGTAGCGCAACGCGCCGCCGAACAGGCCGATCCGGTCGGGACGCCAGTCCGACTCTTCGAGGAGGTCGTCGACGTATCGTGCCGCCTCGGCCCGCCGTTCGGGGTCGTCGACCGCCGACGACAGCGACACCTGAAAGAACGCGGTCGGACGCGCGTTCAACGCCTCCCGGTTCGTTCCAACGAACTCGTCGATGCCCGCGTGGTGCTTTCCGACGTGGATCGACGACCCGATAAGGACGGCGTCGAACGTCTCGACGTCGAACGCGGGACGCTCGTCCACGTCGACCGTCTCGACGTCGTGGCCGCGAGCCGTAAGCGTCGCTTCGATCCGTTCTGCGACCGTACGCGTCTGTCCCTCGCCCGTCCCGAACAACACGAGAAACCGAGCCATGGCGGGACGTACTGTGCCGGTCGAAGTAAGCCTGCGTCCGGTTCTCGAAACGGGAGAACGACCCGAGATGCGTTCGTCACGACGGCGACGAGGCCGAATCGCCTTCGGTCGTTCCACTCGCCGCCGTCGTTTCGAGGTGATCTCCCGGCGTTCGAGACTTCAGCCGCCAATCCGCTGTACTCCGCCGTTATACCGGACTGTTTTCTCGAATTCGAAGCTGTTATGCGGCAGATAAAACCATAACACGACATACATAGTTATCAGCGTCGCCCGGCGTATCACGGCCCATGTCGGGAACCGTATCCTCCTGGGTAGACGAGCACCCCGTTGCTGCCTTCGTCGTGGGTGCTTACGCCTTCACCTGGGTGATCTCCGCCCCTGCCGCGTTCATGGAGGAAGGGTGGACCCCGTGGATCCTCATCTACATCGGTAGTTTCGGACCACCGGTGAGTGCGGCGGCAGTGACGTGGTTGCGGGGTGACGACGTCAAAGCGTGGGCGAAACAGATCGTTCGGTGGCGGGTCGGCTGGTTCTGGTGGGTCGCCGCTTTCGGAGTACCGGTCGCTATCGTGGCGGTTACCACGGTCGTCCTCTGGGCTATCGGCGGTCCGGTCGACCTCGGTCAGCCCTTCCAATCCCCCGTTTTGATCGCCGTCATCTTCGTGTTCGGTCTCACGGTCAGCGGCGGATTGAACGAGGAGCCGGGCTGGCGTGGGTTCGCACAACCCCACCTGAACGACCGGTACGACGCACTACCGGCGAGTCTCGTCGTCGGCGTTGTCTGGGCCGTCTGGCACCTCCCCTATTTCGTCATCCCCATCACGCCCCACTCCGGTTTCACCGTCGTCAATCAGGTCGGCTGGTTCGTCAGCATCGTCCTGCTGTCGGTCATCCTCGCGTGGGCCTACAACGGCACGGGCAGCGTACTGATCGTGATGGTCCTCCACGCGATGGTGAACACCGCGGACGTACTCCTTCCGCTGCCCCCGGAGTCCATCGTCGTCGAGGGAGTCATCGACGAAACCGCCGTTGCAACGGTCACTGTTACGCAGCTTGCGGTCACACTGCTCGTCGTCGTCGCTATCGTGGCGTACTTCGGGCGAGAATCACTCGCTCGCGGGGAAATCCCGGGAACGAGGTACATCGAAGGGAAAACGGGAGCCTAACACACGGACACGACCGTTACAGCGGTAGCAAGGCGAAAGCCCACCCCTTCAGGGGTGGGAGGAGGTCAAGTGCGAGCCGCCCCGGGAGAACTGTTCAGTACACCGCGTCGACGATGGACTCGTCTAGCTCCACGAACTCGCGCAGGTACGCCCGTCGTTCGGCGCGCAACTCCCGCAACATTCTGTCGGGGTCCTCGGCGTGGTGGATGAGATCGAAAGCGCCGATGTCCATCCCCGGCACGTCGTCGGGCACCGTCAGCCCCGTCGTCTCGTCGTCGGTCCAGTCGACGCGCCCGCGGGCGAGTTCCCGCAGGATCGTCACCGAGTCCTCGACGCCGACGTCCTTCGCGTTATCGCCGACGTAGCCGGTGTTGAGGACGAAACAGTCGACCTCCAGATCCGCGATGAGGTCGCGGAACCGGTTGCCCTCCTCGCCCTCTGGGCCGACGATGAAGGGGTTGGTGCCGACGACCCGGATGGACTCGCCGGCCGCCGAGGGGTCGCCCGCGCTGGTCTGGATGGACTCGCCCAGCATGAAGGCGGCGGCGGCCTCGTCGGGCGACAGTTTCGCCACCGGCGGCATCGCCGGGTTGCGCGTGATGAAGAACACCTGGTCGACCGACCCGAGGTCGATGTCCGCGTCGGCCGACGCGAGGTGTTCCCGGAGCACGACCGCCCGCCCGTTCGTCGTGTGTGCGTCGCTGTCGAAGTCGACGGTGCCGTCCTCGTCGACGTCGACGTTCTCCAGTATCGCCGACTCGTGGGTAGCGGCGTCGTACAGTGCGGGCTGTTCGTCGCGGTCCAGCCCGATGGTCTTGATGTAGAGGCCGTTGCCCTCGCTGCCGGCGACGGTCCCGTCGGGCAGCAGCGCACAGACGTCGTCCTGCAGCATGACGGCGTTTTCGGGGTCGTCCAGCCAGAGTCCGTGGGCCGTCAGCGTCGACTTGCCGGTCGCCGACAGGCCCAGGAATAGCTGGCCGACCGTCCGGCTGTCGCCGTCCTCGCCCTGCAACCGGACGCGCTTGGAGCCGGCGTGCAGGCCCAGGCCACCGGCTTCCTTGGCGCGGCGCATGAACAGTCGGAGGAAGGACTTCTTGGCCTCGCCGGTGTAGTCGCTGCCGAGCACCGCGGTGATGCCCTCGTCGGGCAGCACGCGGATGGCTATCTCCTCGTGGTCGGGCACCTGCACCGTCAGGAAGTCCGGGTCGGCACCCTCGGGTGCCGGCTCGAACAGCTTCGCCACCCCGAGCGCGATGCGGCCGTACTCGCGGGGCACGTAGTACCGACAGCAGTAGGCGTGCTCGGCGTGCCGCCCCACCTGGCGGTCGAGACACACCATCTCCTCGGTGCGAGCGTACTCGAGGGCCGTCTCGACGTGCTCGTGGTCGGCCGCGTCGAACTCGTCGTCGATGGCGTTCTTCGTCCGGTCGGCACACCGGGAGCGCTGCTCGCTGACGTATGCGGGCGAGCCGAACTCCGTCGTCGTCTCCAGGTCCGACGAGAACTCCCGGAGCCGTTCGGGCGAGGGATCGTACACGACGTTGTCGGCGTCGACCGGGTCCGGTAGCGCCGTCTCGAGTTGGGCCGGTCGCAGCCCCGTGTCAGACATCGTAGCGGGGTATCACGGGGAGGGCAAATAAGTCTCCTCGTTGTCGGCGGGACGGTCATCCGATCGTCGAAGGCCGACGGGACGGATCGACGGTTATTCCCGATGAACGGCCTTTCGCGCGCTCTCTGTTACCGTTCGTCGCCGGACCCGCCGTCGGTGGCGGCTGACGAATCGAGACACTCCGCCGCGGCCTCGACGGCCGACTCCGCCGTCGTCTCGTCGACGCCGCTCGGTGCGAAGGCCGCCCGTTCGTAGGCCTCCGTCAGCGTCTCGAGCGCGGCAGCCCCGTGCTCCGGGAGTTCCGAGCGGACGTCCCGATAGAACTCCCAGTGGGTTCGCGTGTCACGCTCCGTGTCACCGGTCCGCCGGAGCAGCTCGCTGCGAACGGCGCCGTACCCGATACGCACCGCCTCCGACGGGGCGCCGTCACCGAGTCGCTGGCGAGCGACCGCCAGAAAGTCCGCGTCAGGGACGGCAATGTCGTCGGCATCGGATGCTGTGTCGCCCCCGGTGCCAACGGGCGGCTGGTCGTCGCCAGGGGTCGGCTCGTCCATGTCGTCCTCGCCGTCATCGGATGCAGTCGTCTCCTCGTCTGTCTCTTCGAGTAGCCGCCGTCGGGCGATCAGCGCCGCTGCTGCGATGGCCAGGAAGCCGACAACGCCGCCGATTCGTAGCGCGTTGTCCGTCAAGAACGCCCTGGCCCGCTCGACCGGACCTCGGCTGGCGTCGACCGTCGTCCCGGCGGTGGTTTCGAGGTCCTCAGCCTGCAGGGTTCGTGTGGTCGTGACCGGCGCCAGGTTCGAATCCGAGTTCGCGTAATCGGCGGCGACCGACCACTCGCCGGCGTCACCGGTCGACCGGGGAACTCGTCTCTCGTAACTCCCCAGTTCGTCCGTCGTCGTGGTCCGTCTGATCTGCCCGTCGACGTTGACACCGACCTGTTGGGCCGAAACCGGCTGGCCGTCCGCTGTCGTCAGTCGCCCGGTCAACACGAGTTCCTCACCGTCGAGCAGCCCCTCTATCGTAATCCGAGTCTCGGTTTCGAGAACCGTCACCGACTGACTCTCGGAAACCGGCGACAGCGCTGTCCCTTCCCTGGAGACCCGGACGGTCAGTTGCCGCTCGCCGTCCGGTACGTTCGCCGGGACTGTCCCGTTGAGGCTGACACTCCCGTTATCGGCAGTCCGGTTCCGGGCGATCCGTTCGTCACCCAGGAACAGCGCAACCGGGACCGACGCCGCAGGCACCCCCTCCAGCGAGACGGTCGCCGTGGCCGGGACGCCATCCCGGAACGCCACCTCTTCGACATCCGTCGTGATGGACACCGACGGCTCGACGGCTTCCACGGACACGTTCGCCGTCGCGTTCGAGTCGAGGTACTCCGCCTGGGCTGCCGGCCGATAGGCGGCGGTAATCGTCGTCGGACCCGTCTCCGTCGTCACCGGTCTGTACGGCGCTGTATAGGTGCCGTCGGTGTCGGTTCGCGTCGTGGCGACGACTCGGCCGTCGACGACAAGCACGATGGTCCGATCTGCAAGTGCCGTCCCGTTCTCGTCTACAAGCGTCCCACTGACCGTAGCCGGCGACCTGAACGATGCGGTCTCCGAGGCAACGTCCGCAGTCAGGTCCGTCGGCGTGAAGACGTCACCCTCGACTTGTCTGGTAGTGGTTTCGACCTCGGCAGCTAGCTCACTCGTGCTATTAATTGCCGACCCCATATCCCGGCCGGTCTGGGCCTCCAGCTGTCGAAACAGGTCGGTCAACGAGAGGCTGAGTTCCTCGATCCGATCGGAGCGGTTCTGCAGTTCGCGGGCGAGTCTGCGAGCGCGCTGGTTGTCGCCGGCCTCCTGGGCGGCCTGATACTCCTGGTAGGTCTCCCGAAACTCGTTTGTTTCGTTGACCAGTTCCCGCTGCGTTTCGCCGGTCTCTGCCAGCGTTTCCGTGGTTTCGTTACTGCCCGTTCGCTCGCGCTCGACGGAACCGTACTCCGAGAGATATTCGGGATACTCGCCGTCGAGTCGCTCACAGGCCACGGATTCGGTAAGAGAGAGGTTCTCGGCACAATCGAGGTTGATCTCGGTCATACGGCCGCCGAGCCACTGCTGGACGGCCGTGAGATTCCCATCGTCACCGACGTCGTCCGGATGCTCGTGCTGTGTGTCGTGTTCGGAGGCGCCCGTGATGGCGACGCCAACACCACCGAGCAGACAGACCCCCACCAGAAGCCAGACGAGGACTGCGGGGCGCACTGGTGACACGGTTGTTACGGAACCTCAGACCACGACGGAATAAAAACCCCGCTTTTCCCAACAGTCAGAATCGACCACCATCGACCGGTGAGTTGAACTGTGGTGGCTCCCACACCGGATGCATGCGCCCGACGCGCCGGTACTGGGCAGTCGTCGGTTTGACCGTCCTGCTTGCAGTATCGGCGTGGCTGTTCGACCAGCCGACGCTGCTCGTCGGGGTCGCCACCCTGGGCGGGTGGCTCGTCGCCTCCGCACACGCCTTTCTCGTTACCGTCACGGACGTTGACGACAAGCTCGAACTCGAACTGTCGACGCCGAACACGCGAGTCCCCGTCGACGCTGGAACCGAACTCGGGTTCGCTGGCCAGCAGATCGACGCCTCGGCTGCAGTGACCGCCCGGCTACGACTCCCAGCGGGACTCTCGACGACGGGCGACGGCGACGTGGCGGCCATTCGCCTCACCGACGATGGGCCAATGACGAGCGTCGTCGTCGAGACGCCGGTGGCCGGGCGATTTACCGTTCCATCGCCGGAGATCACCGTCGTCGACGGCGCCGGGCTGTTCACCGAGCGTTTCGACCGGGGGCCGTCGCTGACACTGACGGTCGAACCACGCCAGCCGGACGACCTGACCGTCGGCGCTGGTGGCGAACGGGTGGCCTCGTTGGGTGGGCAACAAGCCGACGAGCGCCGCAGCGAGGGCATCGAGCCTGCCGAACTCCGCGAGTACACCCCCGGCGAGAACGCGGGACGGATCGACTGGAACGCGACCGCGCGACTCACGGAAACGTACGTCCGCGAGTTCGAGGCCCAGTCGGCCATCGAAACGGCCTTCATCGTCGACGCCCGCTCGACGACCGCGACCGGGCCGGACGGCGAGACCGAATTCGATTATCTCAGAGAGGTTGCACTCGGTCTCCTGTCGCTGTTTCGGTCCCACGAGGACCCCGTCGGTATCACCGTCATCGACGACGAGGGCATCGCCTCGCTGCAACGACCGTCGAACGACTCGGCCGCCTACGAGGGCGTTCGTCGCCGACTGCTGACCACCGGGCCGACCGAAGGCGAGGTCCGCCCGCCTCGACGGCTCGATAGCCGGTCGTCGCTGGCCGGGCGCCTGGTCGCCGTCGACGCCGAGGACAGCGTCTTCATCGAGACGCTCACGGCCTGCGTCGACGAACGTCGACCGCTCCCGCCGGACCGTTCGCCGCTCCGCAGCGCCGTCCAGGCGCTCGGAGACAACGCCGGTGGCCGGATCGTCCTCTTTACGGACGACACCAACCGTCGCGAGATTCGAGAAGTGGTGGAAGCGGCCCGCGACGCCTCCGACAGCGTTCTCGTCTTTCTGGCGCCGACCGTGCTCCACGAACCCGGTTCCCTGGCCGATCTCGAAGCCGCCTACGAGCGCTACACCGAATTCGAGACGTTCCGGCGCGAACTGGACCGGTTGGGCGGTGTCGAGGCCTTCGAGGTCGGCCCTGGCGGGCGCAGCGAACGCCTCCGGAAGGCCAAACGCACCGAAGCGGCCTGAGCGACTACGCCGAAACGCCCCGAGATCCCTCCCCGGCCGGGGACCAGCAGGCGGTCCGGGCGGTGACGGACCAACACGGCTTTGAATCCGGTACTCCAGATAGAGGACGATGGCAGAAGGCGTGCTCGCTCGCGGCCGCTGGACGAAAGGTGACGCACTCGTTGGAGTCGTTATCCTCGCGACCGGCGCTGCGATGGTCTTCGAGGGCGGGATTCTCGGTGCTGGCGTCGCTGCAGCCGTTGCCGTCCTGTGGATTGCCGCCGGAACGCCGTATGCGTTCGTCCTCGGGCAGGTCGGCCTCGTGGTCGGACTCGATGGTGGACCGACGACGACGCCGATTGCACAGGCCGCACTCGTCCTCCTGCTGATAACGGACGTCACCGTCGACCGGACCTACGCGGCCGGGGCGGCAGCGCTGGCGGTCGCCGCACTCACCACCGCCGTACTCCTGTACGCCGACCGGGCGCTGACGGGCACGGAGACCACCGGCTTCCTGATGCTCGCTACCACTGCCGGTGCCGTCTACGGCATCCACAGATACGAACGGGTCGCACTCGGGCTGGCAGGTGACCCCGAATGAGCGCCGATGTCGAGATGGTCGACGACGACACAGCGGCCGACACCGACACGGCCGACGATACCGGGACCGACGAGGAGTCGCTTCTGGTACGTCTCGAGGCGCTCGAGGACGAAAACGAACGGCTCCGCCAGGAGCTGTCGGCGGCCCGCCGGACGAGCTATCGGCGAACGGCGCTCGGCATGGCATTCCTCGGCGGGGTCGGCCTCCTCGGCGCCGTTCTGATACCGGGTCTCCGTGACCTGCTGGTCGTGCTGGGTGCGACCGGCCTCTTCGGCGGGTTGCTCACCTACTATCTCACGCCCGAGCGGTTCGTCGCCGCCAGCGTCGGCGAGGCGGTCTACGCCACGCTCGCAACCAATCTCGAATCCATCGCGGGCGAACTCGAGCTCTCCGATACGAAGGCCTACGTGCCCGTCGATGGCGACCCCGCCGTCCGGCTGTACCTCCCGGAACAGCCGCTGGAGACCGGCGGTGTGCCCACCACGACCGACCTCCGGGATACCTTCGTCGTCACGTCGGCTCACCGTGGCCTGTCGCTCCGGCCGTCCGGCGACTCGCTCCGCCGGGAGTTCGTCGAGGTCACCTCACCGGTCCCGGAATCGCCAGCGGCCCTGATTGAGGCCGTCTGTGAGGCACTCGTCGAACAGTTCGAACTGGTCGACAGTGCCGACCCGGACATCGACGACGCGGGCCGCGCGACCGTCCGCGTGACCAACAGTGCCTACGGCCCGGTCGACCGTCTGGATCACCCGGTCGCGTCGCTGTTGGCCACCGCGTTGGCCGACGTGACCGACGAACCGGTCGAGCTCGAGGTAGAATCGACTGACGAGTCGGCGTATCTCGTCACCTGCCGGTGGGAGGCGGACAACACGACCGACAGCGAAGACTGACCGGGCGACGCCTCAGGCGTCGTCGGCGGGCTGGGACACCGTGGTTGTCGACCCGTCCGTGGCGACCTCCGTGGACTCGCCGTCGACCTCGACGCTATCGGGGTCCGGTGTGAACCCGTCCGTCGGTGGTTCGACACGGTCGAGGACGTCTTCGATGACGTCGTCCGGGTCCACGTTCCGCAGGTTAGCGTCGGCGTCGAGGACGAGCCGGTGGGACAGCACCTGGTACGCCAGATCTTTCAGGTCGTCGGGAATGACGTAGTCGCGCCCGTTGATAGCTGCGAGGCCCTTCCCGGCGTCGATGAAGGCGATCGACGCGCGCGGCGAGGCGCCGTGTTCGGTGGCGTCGTGGTCCCGTGTCGCCTCTGCTATATCGAGGGCGTACTCCTTTACAGCCCCCGCGGCGTGGACGTCTGAAACGGCCTCCCGACACTGCATTATCGTTCGCGTATCGACGACGCTGTCGATGTCGTCGGGCCCGAGATTGGGATTGTCGTCGAACCGATCGAGAATCGCCCGCTCGTCGTCGCGTCCGGGCGTGCCGACAGTTATCTTCAGCTGGAACCGGTCCCGCTGGGCTTCCGGAAGGGAGAACACGCCGTCCATCTCGACGGGGTTCTGTGTCGCTATCACCAGAAACGGCGTGGGCAGCGACATCTCTTCGCCGTCGATCGTCACCTGCCCCTCCTGCATCGATTCCAGCAGTGCGCTCTGGGTCTTCGGCGTCGCACGGTTGATCTCGTCGGCCAGTACGACGTTGGCGAACACCGGGCCCCGCTCAGTTTCGAACTCGCCGGTCTGCTGTCGATAAATGCGCGTGCCGGTAATGTCCGCCGGCAGCAGGTCCGGCGTCATCTGGATGCGAGAATAATCCAATCCGATCGCCCGCGCGTACAGTCTCGCTGCCGTGGTCTTGGCGATTCCCGGGACACCCTCGAGCAGTACGTGTCCGCCGGTGAGCGAAGCGATTGTCAATCCCTTGATGAGGTCCTCCTGCCCGATGAGAACCTTTCCGACCTCATCACGGACCGACTGGTACATGTCTGCGGGGCTACTCATCGTCCCCTCGTTCGGAGTTGATAGATTTAATCCCTTTCATGAGTCGCTGGATTCGCCCGCGGTCGAACTCCGGGTGGCTGTCAGCCGCCGACTCGGCTAAAAGCTCCGGGGTAGGTCGTCGGTCGAACGCCTCGTCGTCCGTTCGGTCGAAAACGCCCCGTTGCCAGACGAACACTACGAGCAGGCCGAGACCGACGGTCCCGAACTGGAGCATCGGTGAGCCACGGATGGCAAGCAGCACCGAGATTAGCGGCGGCACGCCACCGCTGTGGGAGGCATCGACCAGGACGGTATCGTCCTCGGAAAAGAGGTTCCGGGCGAACTGGCGGTTGCCCGGCTGCTCGGCCATGACGTTGATGAAGGCGCTCGGGTCGCTGACGACGACCACACGGCCACCAGAGACGTTCTCCGTGGTCGCCACCGGATAGGTGTCGAGCTCCTCGTCGTCGTCCACCTCACCGTTGCCGTTCCGGTCTAGATAGCCGAAGTCGGAACTCGAGACGAGCACGGTCGCGTTGCCCGCCTCGACGCTGGTTCCGTAGTTGAGCGTCAGCGAGTTGACCCCCTCTGTCAGCGGGTGTTCGGCGACCGTCGTTGCCCTCGGGAGTGCCGGGGCTCGATAGTAGTTTCTGTCGTCACGTAGCAACGCACCCTCGAGGCGGGCGTCGGCGCCGAGCGCCTCGAGTAACGCGTTGCCGGTCCCGTCGCGGTCGGCCACAAGTAACGTGCCTCCGCGTTCGAGGAACCCCTCGATCCGCTCGAGCTCTTTTGCCGTGTAGGGTTCATCGGGCGCCAGCACGACCGCGACCGTGTCCTCGCCGTACGCCTCGTACTCGGAGGTGTTCGTCGAGACGACCGTCTCGGCGCCGGCCTGATCGGCTATCTCCCGGATGTCGGTCGTCCCCTCCCAGGAGGGGTTGAACGAGCCGAACGCCGCGACCGAGGTTGCCCCGCCGAACACGAGGGCGGCGACGGTGGCAATCGCAAACCCGACGAGGATCGCTCGTGGCGTGTCGATGTCGTACCCACCGAGCTTCATTATGGAAGCACCCCCGGTGGCAGTATCTCGAGGATGCGTTTGACGACGACGTACGCGAAGACGAGCAGGCCGGCGGCGATGAGCCACGGAAGCCGGCGTCGCCATCGCGGCGAGACCGCGACCGGCGCCGTCAACTCGACGACGACCAGAAAGCCGATGAGCGAGACGACGAAGAACAGTTCGTAAGACAGCGAATCCAGCGCCACGAGCAGGATGGCCGCCGTCAGCATCCACGCCACCTGCGCGTGGACGAACCGTCGGCGTCGCCGGGTCTCCATTGGCGACCCCTCGGGCGCCCTGGTTTACCAACCTGTCGGCTCGGCCGTGCCGGCGGCCGAGACTCCCGACGTGCTTCGACCGACGACGAAGGAGTTACACGTCTCCCTGTGGAACTGGACCCGATGACGAATCCGACGGAGGCGGACGGACCGTGGCGCAGGGCCGCGGCGCTCGCGGTGCTGGTCGTCGCACTCGGCGGCATGCTCGTGTGGGCCGGCACCCTCTCTCCTGTGGCGACACCGCGGGACTACCCCGGCGAGGACAGCGTCGGCCCGGACCCCGACGCCTACGTCGGCGAGCGCGTCACCCTCAGCGGGACTGTCGTCGGGACCGACCCGCTCCGCATCGAGGTGCCGTACGGAACTGGCGAGTCGTTCACTGCGACGGTTCGGGGCGTCGAGCAACCCGCTTCGGTGGGCGACCACGCGACGGCGTTCGGCACGCTCGAAGACGACTCGACGCTGGCTGCCGAGCGGGTCATCCTCCGGGCGCCCTGGGAGATACGGTACATGTACGGTGTCTCCTTCGTCGCCGGCCTGTGGGTACTCGGCCGGACGCTGCGCCGGTGGCGGTTCGACACCGACCGACTGGCGTTCGTCCCCCGCGAGGAACCGCTGGCCCTGTGGGGTGGTGGGGATGCCTGACGTCCTGACCCACGTCCTGGTCGGCTATGTCGTCGGCTCGCTCTTGGCCGCCCGCTACGACCGGGTCGGTCCCGCAGCCGTCACGCTGGTGATGGCCGGCGCGCTGTCGCCCGATTTCGTGAAGATAAAGCTCCTCGTGCCGTCGCCCTACGTCGAGGCCGCACTCGGGGTTCCCTTCTCGTGGGCGCCGCTGCACGCCGTCGGTGGGACCGTCGTGGTCGCGCTGGGGTCGGGACTGCTCGTCGCCCGCCAGCACCGTCGGCTGACGGTCGGCCTCGTGGCGCTGGGGGCGGCGACGCACCTGTTTCTGGACGGCCTGCTCGTCAAGCCTAGCGGCTACGCCGGCCAGTTCCTCCTGCCCGTCTCGACGTACCGGGCGCCGGCCGGCATGCTCTACCTGAGCAGCGACCGCTGGCCCACGGCCGTTGCCGCGGCGGTTGCGGCCGTCGTGTGGGCCTGGACGCGGTATCGAACGCGATGGAATCGGGCGGACTAAAATACCCTCTTCCGTGCGCCGACGACTGTCGTCGTGGGTCGCGCTTGAGGGCCCGTTCTTCGAACACGCTCCCGATGACGCGACACCGTCTCCCGGTTTGGAGGAATATAGTACTGTCGGAAGCCCTATATTACTTCAACACGAAAGGCGCACATGACCGATCACACCGGCCCCGATGAGTTCGACGATATCAACGAGAGGGTTGGCGCGGAGTGGAAAGCGGAGACCACTCCGTACGAACGCGTCCGTGAAGTCATCAGTCGTTCCTACGACCCGGTCACCGCGGCCACCGTCGCCGACGCTGCCCGCACCTCGCCGAAGACAGCACGAAAGCATCTCGACGCCCTCGATGAATCGGGGTTCGCCACTACCGGTACGGGCGAGAACGGTGCCACGACCTACCGGCGGTCACCCGAGTCGCTCGTCGTCGAGCAGGCCGCGGATATTCGGGAACACGTCTCGACCGATGAGTTAGTAGCCCGCGTCTCGGAAATGCGTGAGCGCATCAGCGACTTCCAGACCGAATACGGCGTCGAATCGCCGGAAGAGCTGCTCGTCGACCGGACGAACGAAACCCTCTCCGAGGCGGCCACAACCCACGAAGATATCGATGCCGAGACGATACGGGAGTGGCAGACGACACGGCGCAACCTGGCGTTCGCCAACGCTGCGCTTTCGATCGCCAATGCCGAACGGTTCGTCGGCGACGACCCCCGACCGAATGGAAGCACGCTCGCCCAGTAACCAATGGGAAAGTACGGTTCACCGGGTGAGGACCACTCGCTCAGAGGCGCAACCGACCGACCAGCACTCCTCGCCATACGGGACGTGTTCAACGCCAACGAACCGCTCGCATCCGCGGAGTTGGACGACTATCTCGACCCCAGAACGCTCGAAGTCACCTTCGACGAGGGCCTCTGCGGCGCCGACACGGCGCGCATCGACGTCCAGTGGACGACACGAGGCGACTACAAGTTTCACTATACGGATTCACGCGGAGTTGATCTCCGGTGGGACAAACATCCACACGATGGTGAGTACGTCGACGCCCCCGGGCTCGAGCATTACCACCCGCCACCGAATGCCACATCCGACCCGAAAGAGGTCGAGGCCTCCTGTATCACCCAATCGCCGGCGAAGCTGGTCACTCGGGCAGTCCTCAAACTGTGGCGAGTTGCCTACCACGCCGAATCGGTCGCTCCTCTGAACGCAGCAAGCAATCCGCCATGAGAACCACTATCGACCGTGGTTTCAGTCGGTCTGCAGCTCCCCGCCGGTGAGCTCGTACCGCCGTTCGAACTGGCTTTCGAGGCCGCTGTCGTGGCTCACGACCACCAGCGCGGTGTCGGTATCGGCCTGCAACTCGAAGAGCAACTCGAGGACGCTCTCGGCGGTGTCGGGGTCGAGTTGCCCGGTCGGCTCGTCGGCCAGCACGACGTCGGGCCGGTTGACCAGGGCGCGTGCGATGGCGACGCGCTGCTTCTCGCCGCCGCTCAGCGTCGCCGGGTACTGGTCGCGGCGGTCGGCGATGTCGAGCCACTCGAACAGCGTCTCCAGCCACGCCTCGTCGGGACTGCCGTCGTGGTTGCCCGGCAGCGCGGCGTTCTCCCAGGCCGTCAGGTCCGGGACCAGCTGGAACTCCTGGAAGACGACGCCGACCGTCTCGCGCCGGAGCCGCGACCGTTCCCGCTCGGACAGCGAGGCGGCGTCGGTGTCGTCGACGTACAGCGAGCCGTCGGTCGGGGGCAACAGCAGCCCCAGCACCTCGAACAGCGTCGTCTTGCCCGCGCCGCTCTCGCCCCGGATGAGGGCGCGCTCGCCCGGGGGAATCGAGAAGGAGAGGTCGTCGAGGACGCGCCGGTCGCCGCGCCGGACGCCGAGGTCGACCGCCCGCAGGACCGGCTCCGTGCTACTGGCCATCAGCCCAACGGGGGAGGGCCGCCCGCCTAAGCCTGACGGTCGACCGCACGTCAGCACGCTGGCCGGTCGTCCGAGGCGGGAACCGACAGTGCGATCGACTCCCACCCGTTCGACGTGTAGACGACGTTCCGTTCGGCGAGGGTCGTCTCGTACCTCGCTCGATTCGTCTGCTCCGGCGCGGCGGGCCAGAAGTTCGCACCGTTGGTGACCCACCCGTCGAAGGACAGCATCGGACAGCCGGGCGGCGGGCCGCCTCGGAGCCACGTCCGGGTTGGGCCCAGTGCCGCACCGTAATCGAAGATGGTGCCTCCGACGCGGCCCGGGCCGTGGTCGGTCGTCCACCGGCCGTCGACGTAGGTGGCGACGTGCCCGACCGCCTCGAACTCGGACTCCGGGGTCGTCCCCGGATAGTCGAGCGTGTCCAGCGCGACGAACGCCAGCGGCGCGGTCAGGAGCGTGCTGACGGCAAGCACACCGACGAGCGCCGCGCGCACGCCGCGACGGCCTGTCACACCACGGGCCCGCCACGCGACGCTGGCGGTCGCCAGTCCGACGAGGACGAACGCGGGAACGTGAAGGAAGGCCTGTCCCCGGATGGCGGTGGCGAAGAACTCCGGCGTTAGGCTAGCCGTCAACGAGAAGTAGATGACGACCAGCGGCCCGCCGAGGAGTGCAGTCACGAGAGTCGCCGTCTCGTAGCGGCGCGACAGCGCGAACAGCCCGTAGCCGGCGAAGACGACCGGCACGAACAGGAAGGACACGAGAAACAGGATGGTCGGCGGCGACTGAATCGTCCCCGGAAAGACCGGCCGGACCACGTTGACGGCGACAAGAACGAACAGAGCACCGAACGGCAGGAAGAACAGCGCCCGGCGTAGACGCGTCGAAATGACCTGATACCACACGACGCCGACGATCAGGACGACGACCCACCCGACGAACAGGCCCGGGTGGCTGCTGACGCGACTCACGTACGCGACGCCGAGAATACCGAGTTGCTCGACGAGTTCGTAGTAGCCAGCGAAAAGCATCCAGAAGCCGCCGACGAGACTGCTACCGATTACCGCGGTCCGCCGACTCGGTCGGCGAGCGAATTCGGCGCCGACGAGCGCCGTCAACACCAGCGCCGCGTTGAAAGTGCTGAACTTGTGGACAATCGGGAAGAGCAGCAGGAGCATCACCAACAGCACACCCCACCGAACCGTCCCCCGTCGCACGAGCAACCGGTGCATCGAGACGATTGCGATGAGCGCGAACAGCTGTCCCAGCGGTTCGGGGTCCGGAATCGAGGTGTGCCGGAGGAAGAGCCCCTGGACGGCGAGCAGGAGCCCACAGGCCAGCACCGCGGTCCGGATCTTTCGCGAGGGCCACCCCAGGTCCTGACCCAGACGGCGGGTGAACGCCATTGCAAGGAGCGGGATGGTCGCACCCACGACGGACATCATCGGCTGGATGGTATGGAGTGGTCGCTCGCCGATTATTATCGCTGTCGAGGCTGTCAGCGTTGTAATAGTCGGAAAGTCGGCACGCAGCGCCGGCGAAATCGGCAGGTGGCCGGAGGCGACCGTCTCCCTGGCGAAACTGGCCACTGCGAACCCGTCCAGAACGTGCGGCAGCGGGCTCCAGTACAGCGGGATCGTCCGCATGGCCGCGGCGACGGCGAAGACGGCGAGACCGACCAGCAGGTACGACCGGCGGTCACTCACGGACGGCACCCCCGCTTTCGCTCCCGCTGCGGTCCCGGAGGAGGGCGGCCGGCGACGCCCGGACGATGGCGACGGTCGCGAGCGTCGCACTGACGGCGACGACCGCGAGCGCAGTGGCCGCGACGCCGACCGCGACGAGGGGGTCGATGGCCGGGAGCAGTCGGACGCCGAAGACCGTCAGCACGCCCGCGCGGTCGAGCCCGACGAGTCCGACCCCCGCCAGCACGGACGCGAAAACCGTCGCCACGACGCCCACCCGGAGCGCGTCGTCGACGACCAGCCGGAATATCCGGGCCGGCGGCGCGCCCGAGGCGCGGTAGACGCCCAGCACCTGCCGGCGGGCCCGCACCGTCGCCGCGAACGTCGCCGTCGTCGCGCCGACGGTCATCGCCGCCGCGAGGCCGACCAGGGCGACGGCGACCAGTTGCAGGTCGCCGAAGGCCACCTCGATGGCCTCCCCGAGCGGCGAGGACCCCTCGCGGCCGCTCGTGGCTAGCGCGGCCGAAATCCGGTCGTCGCCGCTCACCCGGTAGGAGAGGTTCCCGACCGCTCGCCCGTCCACCGTCGCGGTCACGTCGTACGTTCCGGGCGGTCGCCGGTCGAGCCGCCGGGTGACCGTCCGACGCTCGCTGGGCGCAAGCTCCAGCCGTCGCGCCGTCTCGCCGGTCGGCCCGCGGACCGTCACCTCGGCCCCGAGCGGTTCGGTCCAGGGGTTCCGCACCTCCAGACTGGCCACCGGCCGGACCAGCACGTCGGGGTCGTCCGGTGACAGCTCCAGGGTCGCCGTCGGCCGCTTCGAAACGCCCGCCCGGACGCTCACGGTCGCCCGCGCGGCCGTCTCGCCGTCGCCGGCGACCACTTCCCGGCTGCCCGTCCCGTTCAGCGGGATTCGGACCGTCCCGTCGTCGGTGGTTCGTCGCTCGGTGTCGCCGACTCGGACCGAAACGTTGGCCCCCGGCGACCCGCGGGCGTCGACCACCTCGACGAGCGGGCGCGACCCCGGCGGCGCCTCGGCCGGCAGTCCCCGTATCGCTAGCTGGTCGGGCCGCTGGACGCGGACCCGCTTGCGGGTCTCGCCGGCCGCGAGGTCGTAGCTGCCGGGCGAGACGGGTCCGAACTCGATCCGTCTGGTGGCGGTGCCGCCGGCCCCGAGGTCGACCGAAAACGACCGCCGCTGGCCGGCGAACCGAACCGCGACTGTCTCGTTCGCCGCCGCGGGGTTCGTGTTCGACAGCGTTATCTCGACCACCGTCGGCTGGCCGGCGACCGGTTCCTCGACGGTCGAGAGCCGCGTGACGACGATGCCCTCCTCGCTCGTCTTCGGCAGCCGCGAGGCGCGGACGACGTTCACCTCGCCGGACCCGACGTTCGAGAGGTGTCGGGCCGTCCGGTGGGAGACGAGCAGGGCCGCGCCGTCGGCGCCGTCGGCCTCGAAGCGCCCGACGACGTGGATTCGGGTCACCGCCGAGCGGGTGCTGCCGCCGACCGTGACGGTGTCGCCCACCTCGAGGTTGCCGCCGAGTTTCGTCCCGACGACGGCCTCGTCGGGTGCGGTCGGCGCCCGCCCCTCGACCATTTCCGCCCCCGAGATGGACGCGAAGTCCTCGTAGTCGACGCCGCGCATCGGGAGCGGCCGGCCGTTCCGGACGCCGAACAGCAGTATCTCGCCGCTGGCGTCGATGTCCCGCTCCTCGAGGCCCTCGACGTAGCCGGCGGGCACCTGACTGGCGACCGGATGGCCGGCGCCGGGCTGGGAGATGGTCGCCTGGTCGGTCGTGGCCAGCGGCGCGACGACGGCGGCAGCGCCGACGAACACCGACGAGACGAGAAGGAAGGCCGTCAGGGTGGCGGCCGTCGGGACCAGCGCCCGGGCATCGAGGACGCGAAGCGGCAGGAGACCGTCGTCGCCGGCGTCCCGGGCGACGACGCGGGCCGGCGGGACGACCGCGGCACGGCGGGCCGCCAGGAGACCGCCCAGCACCGCGACGACGACCATCGCAACCACGAGCGCGCCGAGGAAGGCGGCTATCTCGCGGGTGATGGCGACCGACAGCGAGGTGGGCAGGCCGACCGCGACGGCGACGTTGACGGCCGCGTTGGTCGCGATGACGCCGAGAGCGTACCCCAGGGCGACGCCGACGGCACCGACGAGACCGGCCCGGAGCGCGAACAGCCACAGCACCGTCCGCGGCGTCCCGCCGGTCGCCCGGACGACCCGGATGTCCTCGCGGCGGTCCGCGACCGTCATCCGGGTCGTGCTGTAGGCCGTGATGGCGACGAGCAGGCCGCCGGCGATCGCGATGAGGCCGACGATGCCGAGCATCTGCTGGGTCCCGGTCGTGAAGAAGCGCAGCACGCCCCGAAGCGGCGTCTCGCCGCCGGTGCCGGCCTCGGCGTCGACGACGAACGCGCCCGTGGTCCCGAGTTCCTCGACCGTCGCCGGCCCGACCGCGTACCAGTCGGGTGCCAGGATGGACCCGCTCCGTGGTTCGACGTCGACCGAGACCGTCGTCTCGCCGTCGAGTCGGTGCGTGGCAGGAGCCTCGAGGCTCCCCCGGGTCGGCCCGTCGCCGACGAGGCGCCGCTCGCCGAACGTCCGGTCGGTGTCGGGCGGGACGCCGACCGCGTAGGTCCGGTCGCCGTCCGGGTCGGTCACCGCTGCAACCGGGAGCACGACGTCCTCGCCGTCGGCGGCGGTCTCGGCGGCCCCCGCCGACCCGTAGTAGGTCGCACTCCCCGGCGAGTCGAGTTCGGCCGCGATGGCGGCCGTCTGGCTGCCCGCGGCGAAGACGAAGAGCACCGTCCCCACGAGGAAGGCGACGGTGACGGCGACGACGAGCACCGCAAGCCGGTCCTGGCGGGACCACCGAAAGAGGAGCGTCCGGCGGTAGCTCACCGGCACCACGCCCCGTCGAACCGCTCGCCGACCCCCGTCCACTGACTCTCCCGTCGCATCAACTGTACCAACAGTGGGCGATGGTGGACATAACGGTTTTCGAAAGTGTGCGGCCGGTCGGCAGCGACATCGGAGCGTCTCGCCGCCAGCCCGTCCTGAATCCGGGTTTCGCCGGCGGCGTGTGAGTTGTTCGGTCTCCGGTCGCCCGTCCGGCGCCGGTAGGGTGGCCGCGGGCGGCGCCCGCGACGCCTCGGGTCTCGTACGGTTGCATCGTTCGATACGGTCGGTAGCCTGACGGTGGAGGAATTCGATAGTCGAACGCAAACGTATGACACTGTTCGTCGGGTCGGTCGACGGCGTCTGGCGCATCGACGACGAAGGGAGCGAAGGGGACCGGATGCTCGCGGCCGGGGCCGGGCCGCTGACGGTCTGGCGCGTGAAGCGCGCCGACGGGACCGTCTACGCGGCGTGCGAGGCCGGGCTGTTCCGCTCCGCCGACGGCGGCCACACCTGGGAGGACCTGGACGTGCCCGCGACTCCCGTCTTCTCGGTGGCCGTCTCGCCCGACGGTCGGGTGTACGCCGGCACGCACCCGCCGAGGGTGTACGTCTCCGACGGAAAGGGCTGGACCGAGTGCGAGGCGCTCCAGGACCAGCCCTCGCGGGCCGACTGGGACAGCCCCGTCCACGACGAGGGGCAGGTTCGCCACCTCGACCTCCCGCCGAACGTGCCCGACCGGGTGGTCGCGGGCGTCGAGCGGGGCGGCGTCCACGTCGGCGACGACGGCGGCGAGACCTGGACCGAGCGCCGCGAGGGCGTCTGGGACGACATCCACCACCTCCACCGCGTCGACGCGAGCACCTACTACGCGTCGACGGGAACGGGACTGTACCGGACGGACGACACCGGACGCTCGTGGACGCGACTCGACGACGGCCTCGAACGGTCGTACTTCCGGGAGGCGTTCGTCCACGAGGGAACCCTCTACGCGGGCGCGACGATGGGCCCCTCGACGACGTGGCGTGGCCCGGACGGGGCCGAGGGAGCGCTGTTCGAGTCGGCGGACCGCGGCGAGACGTTCGAGTCGGTCGCCTACCCCGGACAGGGGACCGAGGCCGTCCTCGCGTGGGCGAGCGACGGGACGCGCGTGTACGCGGGCACCGACCGCGGGCGAGTGCTCGTCCGCGACGACGGAGAGTGGCGACGGTGGGCGAGCGTGCCGGCCGGCATCCGCTCGCTCGTCTGGGTCTGAGAGGCGGGCCGCTCAACGCGGCAGGTGTTCGATGGGCGAGACGCGGACGGTTCGCCACCCCGCGACGACGGCCCCGATGACGCCGACGACGAAGGCGAGGCCGACGCCGAGGCCGAACACCCACCGCGGGGCGTCGATGATGTCCTCGAAACCGAGGTAGCCGACCGCGAGGTTGATGCCCTCGATGCTCGGGGCTGCCAGCAACAGTCCGATGCCGGCTCCGATCCCGCCGACGACGAGGCCCTCGACGAGCGTCACGACCAGGAGCGTCGACACGGAGACGCCGCTGGCCTTCAGCGCCGCCAGCTGGCGCCGCTGGTGGTAGACGAGCAGTCCGAAGACGTTCGTCACGATGGCGATACCGCTGGCGACTGCGAGCGCCGCGAGGGTCACGGCGCTTGCGATGATGGCCGACTGGCTGCGCAGGATGGCCTCGAACTGTTCGCTGTTCGTTCGGATGGAGAGGTCCGGGTACGACGCCGCGAGTTCCTCTCTGACTCGCTCGTCGTCGGCGCCGTCCTCGAGTTGGATGATGATCGTCGAGGCGGGATCGACGCCGGTCGACCCCGACACCTCCTGCAGTTCCGAGAGGTGCATCACGACCGTCGGCGCGCCGATGAACCGCGCGACGTCGTTCGTCAGGCCGACGACGGTGAAGCTGTTCTCGTCGGCCGCCACCAGCGTCCCGCCGACGTGTATCTCGTCGCCGACCTCGATGTCCAGTTGCTCGGCCGCCCGCTTGTCGATGAGCACCTCGCCGGACATCGGCCCGTCGTAACTGCCGTTGGCGTAGTGGGCGTCGCCGCCCGAGAACGTCCGGCCCTCCTCGATTTCGAACCGCGAGCCGTTGCCGGTGGTGCCGGCCCCGACGATGGTTTCGTACTCGCCGGACTCCTCGCCGACGTAGACGGTCTGGAAGGCGACGGCTCGCGCCCCGGCGACGTCCTCGTGGTCCTCGATCTCGCGGGTCACCTCGTGGGCGTCGAGCAACTGGTTGTTCACGCTCCCGACGGCGCCGGGCGCGAAACTGGACGGGCCGGCCGTCGCCCACAGGTCGGCGTCGATCCTGGTGACGCCGGCTTCGCCGACCGACAGCGCGCTCACTCCCACGCCCGTCAGAACGACGATGGTCACGACCGCCAGGGCGACGCCGACGACGGCAAGCGCCGTCCGGACCCGGTAGTGCCGCAGTTGTGCGGCCGCGATGCCGAACGCCGCCCGGAGCCGCGAGCCGATCATCCGAAGCTCACCTCGTCGGTCGACCGCCGGCCGATAAAGAGGAGGTACGGTACCGACAGCAGGCCGATGAGGATCGAGACGGTCATTCCGACGGCCAGCAGCCACGGCTCGAAGACGGCCACGGGGGTCCCGAACCGCCGTCGGGCAATCTCGTTGGCCAAAAGCGACCCGCCTGTCCAGACGACCAGGGCGAGATAGCCGCCCACGACGGCCAGGAGCAGCGTCTCGATGCCGACGAGTGCCGCCCGGCTTCGTCCGGAGACGCCGATGGCCGCCATGACGGACCGTTGCTGGCTGCTGGCGGCGATCTCGAACCCGAAGGTCGTCCCGACCAAAAGCGTCCCGGTGATCAGCGCCAGGATGAGCGCCGAGGCCGCCATCGCCAGCGGCAACTGCTGGTCGATGGCTCGCTGGGCCAGGAGTCCGCTCTCGGTCTGCACCTCGGCGTTCGGGTAGGTGGCCGCTATCGCCGCTCTGGTGTCGGCGGTCGCGGTCGGCGCCGAGACGACGATCTGGTCGGCGGCGTCGCTGTCCTCGGCGCCGACGACCGCCTGGAGTTCGCTCAACCGGACGACCGCGATGGGGAACTGGCTGATGCCGGCCTGCTTCGGGGGCGAGATGCCGACGACGCCGAAACTCCGGTTCGTCGTCCGCGGCGAGACGGTGGCGCCGTTGCCGACCCCGAGCGTCTCGGCGGCCGCCTCCGACAGCACCATGCTGCCCGTCCACTCGCCGTCGTAGTCGCCGCCCGCGTAGTAGGGATCGCCCGGCGACAACTGGACGGACGACACCGGCGTCACCGAGCCGTACCCCTCGGCCGGGACGACGCCGACCGCGAGCACGTACTCCGTGGTCCCGCCTTCGGCCTCGACCTCGACGAGTTCCATCAACATCGGCGAGGCGTACGCGACGTCCTCGCGGGACTGGAGTTTCCGGGCGGTGGTGTGGGTGTCGGCGAAGCGGGCGCCGCCGACGTCCGTGACCGCGCTGGAGGCGTTCGACTCGGGAAGTATCCAGTAGTCGACGCCGTCGGCGCTCGTGGCCGGGCCGGTCGCCAGACCGATGCTCACGCTCGTCACCACGAGCAACAGCGCGACCGGAACGGCGATGCCGGCGACACAGAGCCAGGTCCGGTAGCGTTCGCCGGTCGTCAGCCGGCCCCGGAGCCGCGCGACCGCCAGCCCGACCAGTCCCCGCCAGCGGGCCCGTCGCGTTCCCTCACGCATCGACGACCACTCCGTCCCGGAGGCGGACCTGCCGGGAGGCAGACTCGACGACGCGGGGGTCGTGGCTGGCGACGACGACCGCCCGGTCGTCGGCCAGTTCCGAGAGCAACTCGAGGATCGAATCGCCCGTCGCCGTGTCGAGTTCGCCCGTCGGCTCGTCGGCGACCAGAAGCGTCGGTTCGTTGACGAGCCCCCGTGCGATGGCGACGCGCTGTTTCTCGCCGCCGCTCAACTGGTTCGGCCGGTGGGTGAGCCGGTCGCCGAGACCGACCCGCTCGAGCAGTTCCGTCGCCCGCTCGCGTCTGGCCCGCTTGCCGACGCCGCGCTCGACGAGCGGCAGCGCCACGTTCGCCCGCGCCGACAGCGACGGCAGCAGGTGGAACCGCTGGAAGACGATGCCGACGTGCTCGAGGCGGAGCGCGGCGCGGCGCCGCGAGGACATCGCCGACGTGTCCGAGCCCAGTAGCCGGACGGTCCCCGTCGTCGGCGTGTCCAGCGCAGCCAGCAGGTGCAGAAGCGTCGTCTTGCCGCTGCCGCTGGCACCCGTCAGCCCGAGGAACTCGCCGGGGGAGACCGAAAGCGAGACGCCCGACAGCGCCTCGACGCCGTGGGCGTCGTCGGAGCCGAACCAGCCGCCGTTGCCACCGTACACTCGGGTTACGTCGTCGCAGGCGACGACGACCTCCGAGTCGGAACGGTCGCCATCGGACGACGTGACGCGTTCGGACTCGGCGTTGCTCATCTGGAAGTGAGCGAAGCGACGTAAGACTACGACAAAAAGGCTCCCCCTACGGGGTTACTCCTGTTGGTTGAGCGCGTAGTAGGCCACGCCGGCCACCACGGCGATCAGGATCAGCACGACCAGGAGGATGAGGAACGTGCTGACGCCGTCGTCGTCGTCGGGAGTGTCGGTCGGCGTGTCCGGCTCGTCGGTCGGCGTCGCCGTCTCCGGCTCGTCATCGTCCGTCGGCGTCGCCGTCCCTGGCTCGACCTCGTCGGTCGGCGTCGCCGTCTCAGGCTCGTCGGTCGGCGTCGCCGTTCCCGGCTGGTCCGTCGGCGTCGGGGTGTCCGGCTCGTCGTCGTCATCGTCGTCGACGAACGTCGGCGTCGGGGTGTCCGGTCCCGGCGTCGGCGTCGGTGTCGGCGGCTCCGGCGTGGGCGTCGGCGTCGGTGACTCGACGGTGATCGTCGTCGAATCCGAGTCAACCGGGCCGTTCTGGTCCTTGCCGACTCCCTCGACGGTATAATCACCGGTCTGGGCGTCGTTCGGGATCTGGAACGTCACCGACGGTTCTTTCGAGTCGCCAGGCTGTATGGTCTGGAAGACCCACTCGGATTTGCCATCGGAATACGTTCCTCCGGCGTCGCTGGTGCTGACTACTGTCCAGTCGCTCGGAATCGTGTGGTCCAGGGCGTAGGCGCTGTCGTTGTTACCCGTGTTGGTGATGGTGAAGTCGACCGTCACTTGGTCTCCGGGCTCGGCCGTGTTCGGACCGTCCGCAGTGACTGTACCAGGCTCTGCAATGACGGTTGCAGACAGTACTGAACCGACGATGAGCAGTGCAACGATGCCGGCCGCGACCTTGAGCTTCGAATCCATCAGTAAGTCACCTCCGTGCCGGGCCGCCAGAAGTCGTCGATGAGCGTCAGGATACCGGGCTGCCCGTTCTGGTCGAGCGTCGGGATCGTCTTCCCGCAGGTGTCGGGCACCGGTTCGTCGACTCGCCAGTAGGTGTCGATTGCGGTCAAGATCTCGAGTGTGTCGATTTCGCCGTTGTTGTTCGTGTCCACGCCCTGGGGGATGGACTGACAGACCACTTCGATGGTGCCGTCGCTCGTACTGAATCGGCCGTCACTGGCGTTGGCTGCGTGAACGTACCTGTACGTGCCATTCGACTGGAATCCGCTCGTGTCGATGGTAACTGTTTCGCTGCGCTCGGCGCTCGTAATGGCCGCGGCGTCACTATCGATGATCGTGAATCCACCGGCGACGGTGACGTTGTTCAGCAGGCCCTCGAGCGGGCCGTCGACCTCGATGGTGACGTTTTCGGTCGTCCCGTCGGGACCGGTCAGCGTGCCCTTCAGAGTGCCGTTGTCGAGCGTCAGGTCGCCCGAGTCGAAGCTGCCGTTGACGTCGATGACGAGCGTGCTGTCCGTGAAGTTGTCCTCGTTGTAGAGGACCACTGCATGGGTGAAATTGCCATCGTTGAAGCCGGCGTCGACATCGAAGTCGACGCTACTACCCGTGTAGACCTCCGGATCGTTCGGGCTCAACTGCCCGTTTCCGGGATCGGCCGTCGAGGCCGTCTCCCGGACCGCGATGGCCTCGAAGCCGATGGCCGTGATGTCGTTCTTGTGGACGTTGCCGGTGAGGTTGCCGTTTTCGAGCGCGTAGCCCTCGCCGACCTCGTTGGCCGTCAGCACGGCGACGTAGGCACCGCCGTCGGAGGGCGTGAACTGGACGCCGCTCGGCAGGGTTCCGTCCGAATCGAGCGTGACGTTCTCGACGGCGACGAACTCGACGCTGTCGGTGCCGAACGTCCCGGAGCCGCTCAGCGCGTTGAAGTCCGCAGAGAACAGGTCGTCGACGCTCGCGGAGTCGTCGAGGCCCTGGCCGGTCACCCGGGCGACGAGCACCTGACCGTCCTGGTTCGCGTAGCGGGTCGTGTTGGCGCCCGTCGTCTCCTCGTAGGTCACGTTGACCTGCTGGTTCTTCTCGTGGACGTTCAGTTCCTGTCGGTTGATCGGGACCTGGCCGTCCTCGGTGTCGACGAACGTCGGGATGTTGAGGATGCTCTGGGCGGCCGACGCGCTCGTGCTGCGGAGCGGCAGTATCGAGCGGTCCCAGACGCAGACGCCGACGAAGTCCGTCGCCGGACCGCCGAGCGTCTCGCCCTCGAAGTCGGTTTCGACCGTCTCGTCCGGCACGGGGTCGACGTGCTGGCCGTCTTCACAGGACCGCTTGCCGCCGATTGAGGGCGCAAAGCGGACGTTCGAGACGCCGCTTTGCCCCTCGGAGACCGAATCGCCGTTCCCGTTGGCCGCGACGCCCAAGACCGGGTCCTCGAGGTCCGACGAGGTGGCGCTCGAGGGGCCGGAGGAGTCACCCCAGTAGTTCAGCCGCGCGTCGAAGACCGTGTTGGGATTGTCGTTCTGGACGCCGACGCCGTTGTTCCGGATGAGGTTGTAGGAGACGTTGACATCCGACCGTGTGAGGTCGGTGCCAACTGCGCTGTCGACCAACACCCCGTCGCCGTTGTTCCTGACGAGGCTCTTCGTGACGGTCACGTTGTCGTAGTTGCTCGCGCTTCCAGCCGCGATTTCGACCCCGGCGACGGCGTTCCCTTCCGTCGATCCGATGTCGGCCCGCTCGATTCTCGTATCACTCAACGTGCCCGTGCTCCCGTCCAACAGAACGCCGACATCGGACTCGTTGACGAGCGCCTCCGAGACTTCGACGCCGGTCACGGTCCCGGCGTTCTGGGTCGCCAACTCGATGCCCTCCTGGTTCGAAGAGAGCGCGACGGTGTCCACAGTCGCGTCCGAGAGGGTACCGCTGTCGGCCGACAGCGATACACCGGTACCGCTCTCGTTGACGGCCGTCCGGTTGACGTTGAGGCCGGCGATGTCAGTGGATGCTGTCGCCGCCGCTGCCACGCCCGCATCGCTGTAGTTCGTGATGGCGAACCCTTCGATGGAGACGTCGTCGGCCTGGACGTCGAACGCCGTTCCGTTGCCGTCGACGTCCCGCAGCACCGTCAGGTCGGCCGTGGCGGTCGAGTCCGGCTTGTCCGCGACGATACGGACGGACTCATCGACGGTCACCGCCTCGTTGTACGTGCCCGGACAGACGACGATGGTGTCGCCCGCACTCGCGGCGTCGACGGCGTCCTGAATGTCGTCGTGTGTCGCCGCGCCCGCGTCACAGTTCGGGTTCGGCTGTGTGTCGCTGACGATCTGGTCCTGTGCAACCGCCGTCCCGGCTGCACCGGCCGCCAGTAGCGCCGCCGTGGCTACCAGCATCAGTAATATTCTACTACACCTACATACCCCGTTAGTCATAGCCTGAACAGCTATCCGAACCGACTAAAATGTTGTGCACGCGCGGATTAACGAACGCCACGACTTCTGTGATGTTTCCGGCCAACGGGGCGACCGAGCGCCCGACGTTAATCCCCGCCAACTTCTCGGTAAACGTGTACGTAACCAAACGGTTATGCCCACACAGTATCACACGGTTGAAGTATGAGAAAAGCGCTCGTAGTCGTCCTGATTTTCGCCCTGTTCGGCGGCAGTCTGGTCGCCGCCCAGGGTGGATATTCGGTCTCGATAGGCGGCAGCACGACAGACGTTCCGTCGACGACGGTGTCGTTCGGCGGCGGAAGCCACTCGATCAGCGAGGTCGCGGTCCGCGACCCCGGCGGCGACGTCAGCATCGATGCAGAGGGGCCGGCCGACGCGACCTACGACGTGAACCTGTACAATTCCGACGGCGACGTCGTACAGTCCTCCAGGAAGGGCGGCGGCAGTACGACGACCGACTTCGATCTCGACTGCTGTTCGCCGGGCACCTACGGGGTCGCCATCTACGACAGCGAGGTCAAGGACGTCGCAGCCGTCGTGGTCGCGGGCTACGACGTTAGCCTGGAGCTTCCCGACAGCGCCGAGCAGAACTCGACGGTCACCGTAACCGTCGACCTCGACGAGGCGGGCGGCGGTGCCATCGAGGACGTCAAAGTCGTCCTGAGCGGGAACGGCGAGGACCTCCGGACGACCGCCCAGAGTCAGGGCGACTCCACCTACGAGGCGACCGTCTCGCTCGACGACCTCCCGACCGGAGGCTACGACGTCTACGGCGTCGTCCGCAGCCCCAGCGAGTTCGAGAACGACCAAAACGAGATCATCGGGCTCAGCTCGGAGCAGTCCCTCACCGTTACCGAGGAGTCCGACGACCCCGGCGAGCCGACCCCGACACCGACCGACACGCCGACGCCGACCGACCCCGGCGAGCCGACCCCCACCGGTACCGACGACGGGACGACGACCCCGACGGACGATACTGACGACGGAACGTCCGGTGATGACGGGGACGGATCGGACGGTAACGGCGACGGCGACGAGAACGGCGACGGGACGACCGACACCGACGATGAGCCGTCCGACGGTGATGGTGACGGCGAAGATGGCGACGAGAACGGCGACGGCGAAGATGGCGACGAGAACGGCGACGGCGATTCGTCCGACGAGAACGGTGACACGCCGGGCGACGATACGTCGGACGGCGAGACGGCCGGCACCGACACCGGTGGGGCCGACGAGGTCGACGACACGGAGACGGCCTCCGACGGTGCCGGGTTCGGCGTCGCGGTCGCCGTCCTGGCTCTGCTGGCGACGCTCGTCGTGGCTCGCCGGCGGTAGCGCCGTCGGTCACGGGACGACCGCCAGTACCGCAGGACGGTCGGTCGCGTTAACTTTGGCGTGAGTTGTGCCGGACGGCGAGGGCTTGGAGCCATGATTCTGCTGTCGACGGCTCGACATGGGTGAAACTATTTGCAAACGAAGATGTTCGTCGTTCTATTTCCCAAAAGACACGTTCGATGGCATTCCGATTCCCGTGTGACATCATCTGGAATCGGTACCCGTCTTCGTCGAGGACGTTCACTAGATAATCGGCGTCATCGACAAGAAATTCGACGCCATCTAACCGATATTGCCGATGCAGCTCGGCCAGAAACCACCGCGTCGTCTGTTTCGTAGTAGCTGGAAACAGCCTAAACTGCAAGATTTCGTTCGTTTGGGGATCGACGGCCCCGTACAGCCAGTAGTCGTCGCCATTGATGCGGATCACTTTCTCGTCAACCGCAAGTTGATCCGCACTCACCGTTGACATCGGCTGTAGATCGGCCTTGTGCACCCAGTTGTGAATCGCGACGTGACTACGATTGACTCCCAATTTATCGAGAAATTGACTGGCATCTCCCGTTGACATACCGGCGAGATGACACCGGATGCCCACTTGAATCGCCCACTCGGGAGTCCGCCGCCGCTCCACAAACGACAAGTCAATCCACTCGATACATCCGTTGAGGCGGTCGAATTCTGCCATAAGCACTCAGAACTCGTCCGCCTCATCCTCTAACTTAACGCGACCGGACGGTCCGGCTCGGGATTTAAGGGCGGTCCACTCGACCACCTCGCATGGAGTTCGTCGATGCCCTCCAGTCCATCCTCGACGGCTACCGGTCCCGGCCCGCCGAGTTGCTCTCCGTGTACTTCCTGTCGCCGGCAGTCACGCAGGTCACCCGAGTCGTGACGTACGCCGGCCTCGCGGTCGCGTACGCCTATCTCGCGGTGACCGGTCGGCTGTCCCGGTTCCGGTCGGAGTTGCGGACCGCGGGACCCGACCCGCCGGGCCCGAACGCGGACTTCGAGACGATCCAGCGGTGGTTCGAGGCAGTCGGGCCCGCCTTCGAGCGGCTAGTGCCGCCCGAGGTGCTCGGCATCCTCGCGGTGACGGTGGTGCTGACGGTGGCCCTCTTCGCCGTCCTGTACGCCGTCTCGACGGCCGCACAGCTGTCCTGTTGCCGGGCGATCCTCCACGACGAGCGGGGGACGGTGGCCGCGATAGCCGGCGCGAGGCGTCACTGGACGACCCTCCTGGGGCTGTTGGTCACCGAAGTCGTCGTGGTCCTGCTCGTGACGGCCGTCGCGGTGGCGCCTGTCGTCGCCCTCGCCGCGTCGCCGGCCGCCGCACTGCTGGTCGGCCTGCTCGTCGGCCTGGTGTGGCTCCTGGCAGTCGTCGCACTCAGGGTCTTCTTCGCGTTCGCCGCCGTCGCCGTCGTCGTCGACGGGGTCGGCGTCCGCGGCGGGCTCGGGGGGAGCCGCCGGTTCGTCCGGTCGAACCCCCTGTGGGTGCTCGGCTACGTCTTCGCCGTGGTCGGGGTACTGGCGCTCGTCGGATCGGCGGCCGCCACCGGCGGCACGAACAGCGGCGCCGTCAGCGCGCTGCTCGGCTTCGTCGTCGTCTCGCCGCTGCTGGACCTCCTGAAGACCGCACTGTACGGCGACCACGCCGGTGGTATCGCGCCGCCCGAGACCCCCGAAGCCTCGGTGTTCGACCAGCTCCGGGGCGGCGTTCGACGGGGCGTCGACGCGATGACGTCGTTCGTCCGGTCCCGACCAGGGCTGCACGCCGTCGCCGCGCTTCTCCTCGTCGGCGGGGGCCTGGGCGGCTGGGCGCTGGCCGGCCCCTACGAGGGGTTGGTGAACGCCTCCATCGAGGCCCGTCTCGAGAACTACTCCCCGGCGACCGCCACGGTGGCATTTGCGGCGAACAACACGGCCGTCGCCGTCAGCAGTGCGATGTCGGGGCTGGCCCTCGGGGTGCCCTCGGCGGTCGCGCTGCTCTTCAACGGCGCGGTGATCGGCGGGCTGGCCCGACTGGAGGTCGCGCCGCTCGCCTTGCTCGCCTTCGTCGTCCCGCACGGCGTCGTCGAGATTCCGGCACTCGTCGTCGCCGGCGCCCTCGGACTCTCGCTCGGCGGCACCGGCTGGCGTGCGCTCGGCGGACGCACGACCCGCGAACGCCTCGCCGAACGGCTCGAAGAGGCCTTCTGGATACTGGTCGGTGTCGCCGTCCTGCTGGCGGTCGCCGGGATCATCGAGGGCGTGTTCAGTCCCTACTACTTCCGGCCGTTCGTCGGGTAGGAAGTGATTACGTATGGCGAATCGAGGAGAAAGCCTCGCCCTTTAGGGCGGGGATGAATCCGACAACCCCTGAACAATCCACCACTCGATTGCACGGCAGGATATTCCACGCTCGAACACATACCTTCAAGTAAGTTTGACTACATAGGTTACGTATGGCGAATCGAGTCGTCACCCGCACCTACACTGCTTCCATACGGAACCAGCAACAGGTGTCCGACGACCTCGATTCGCTCGGGTTTGCCGCTTCAAAACTCTGGAACGTCGGACGGTGGGTCTGTGACCGCGTGTGGTCAGAGATAGGCCACATCCCCGGTCACAACGAACTCACCTCGTACCTCAAGTCGCACGAACGCTATGATGACCTGCACTCGCAGTCAAGTCAGCGAGTCCTTCAAGAACTCGCTGAGGCGTTCAACGGCTGGTACAGCAAACGACGCAACGGAGACACGAAAGCAAACCCGCCGAAGTACCGAAAACACGGCGACGAACACGCGCGTTCAACTGTCACGTTCAAAGCCGCTGGCTTCAAACTCGACACCAAGTATAACCGCGTCCGACTCTCGAAAGGCTCCAACCTCAAGGAGTATTGGTCGGACTTCATCCTCTGCGAGTACCAGACCTGGCCCGACGTAGACCTCTCCACCGTTGAGAACGTCCAACAGGTCAGAGCCGTCTGGACGGGTGACGAGTGGGAACTACACTTCGTGTGCAAAGTCGAAATCGAGGTTGCGGAATCACCCGGTGAGAAGACCGTGGGAGTTGACCTCGGTATCAACAACTTCGCCGCGCTCGCCTACGAAAACGGCCACAGCGAACTGTACCCACTCAACTGTCTGAAGCAGGACGACTACTACTTCAGCAAGCGCATCGCTCGCTGTGACGACTCCGACTCCGAGCAAGCCACGCGGCTGAACCAGAAGAAATCCGGTCGCCGCACCCACTACTTCCACACCCTCTCCAAGCACATCGTTCAACGGTGTGTTGACGAAAAAGTAGGAACGATTGTGGTTGGCGACCTCTCTGGCATCCGTGAGGACGAGGCGAACGGCGGGTCGAAGAACTGGGGCACGCACGGGAACTTGGACTTGCACTTGTGGGCGTTCGACCGGTTCACCGACCTGCTCGACTACAAAGCCGAGATGGAGGGCATCACGGTGGAACAGGTGTCCGAGCGTGACACCTCGAAAACGTGTTCGTGTTGTGGTCGCAAACGTGACGCGAACCGTGTTGAACGCGGGTTGTACGTGTGTGATGAGTGTGATACGGTGGCCAACGCGGATGTGAACGGTGCTGAAAACATTCGGCAGAAAGTATCTCCGAATCCCGCTACGGATGGCGGTGATAGGAGTAACGGCTGGTTGGCACAGCCATCGACGTTCTTGTTTGACAAGGAAACTGGTGCGTTCGCACCTCAAGAACAGGTCACGTCGTAAACCACAATATCCCAACGCGGGAATCCTCGCCCTTCAGGGCGGGGAGGATGTCAAGTACCACTCGGCTCGGCCGAATCACCCAGTCCGACCGTACCATTCGGTACGACCGTATCACCTAGCCCGACCGTATCACCTAGCCCGACCGTACCATTCGGTCCGGCGGAGCGACCGGCTTTTTCAGCCGGCGATAACACTGTCGCCCATTGATGGGGGCGGGGACCGTCAGTCGAGCTATCCGGTGGGCACCCAATGAGTATGGATAGTCAAGACGGCGTCTCGGCGAAGCAACTGTATCAGGAACTGGGATCGGACGACACCGCGACCGAGGCCCCGGAGGGGGAGAGTTCCTCGGAGCGAATCGTCGCGGAGGTCCGGGCGGAACTCCCGGTCGACCGGGAGTTCCGGTTCGACGAGGACCTCCTCAAGAAGTCGCTCGACGACCTTCTGTTGGTCCTGATCGCCCTCCAGGACGGCGGTGCCCACGGGAAGGGTCTGATGGGCGAACTCGCCAGCAGCTTCGACGTCCACCTGAGCCCCGGAACGGTCTATCCGAGACTGCACAGCCTCGAGGAGGAGGGGCTTCTCGAGGTGCACGAACTGGTCCAGACGAAGAAGTACTCCATCGCCGACGAGGAACGGGTCCGACGGCGTGTCGAACGGACGCTCCAGCACCACCTTGCTATCGGGAGCGTCTTCCACGCCGCCCTCGCGGAGATCTGAGTCCTGCCGCCGCCTCAGAAGTACCGATCCGCGATGCGCTCGGCGGTCCGCAGCGCCAGCGCCTGACCGGTGTTCGTGGGGTTGGGGCCGCCGACGCCGTTGGCCAAAGCCGAGTGGTCGGCGACGAACAGCCGGTCGACGTCGTAGGCCTCACACGCCGTGTCGACGACCTTGCCCATCGCCATCGTCGAGTGGAGGTGGATCGCCGTCGGCGGCGAGTCCGACCGGTGGACGTGGTCGGCGCCCGCTTCTCTGAGGATCTCCGTGGCGATCTCGGCCAGCCGGTCCCGTCGGCGCACGTCGCCCTCGCTTGGGACGTAGTTGACCAGCGGGACCGGACCGTGTTCGTCGGTGACGCCGGGCGCGACGCTGACGCCGTTGCGCTTGTGCGGCCGGTCGTCGGTGACCACGAGGAGGGGCAGCGCCTGCCGGTACCGCGAGAGGAACCGTTTGAGTCCGGTCCCGGCCAGCCGGCCCTGCGAATCCCAGGGCGCTTCCGAGAGGTCGTTGCTGAACGTAAAGCCCGACGCGGAGGCGCCGAACCCGAGGATCGACGCGATGCCGGGGCTGGAACCCGTCGTCTGGAGCATCCCCACGCCGGGGTAGTCGAAGCGGGCGGCGATGGTCTGGCCCTCGTGCGGATCGACGGTGGACCGTCCGAGCTTCTCGTCGACGAGTTCCTCCTCGAAGAAGCCCATGACGTTGTCGCCGAAGTGGATGGTCATGCCCTTGCCGACCCACTCGTTTGGAGGGAGCCCGGAGTTGAGCCACAGCCGCGGCGTCTCGACGGCGCCGGCCGCCAGCACCACGGCGTCGGCCGACACCGTCTGTACCTCGTTCGACCAGGTGTCCTTGAATTTCACGCCCGTGGCCTCGGGGTCGCCACCCAGCGAGCGGTCGACCAGCACGTCCGTCACGAAGGCGTTCGGCCGGACGGTGACGTTGCCCGTCTTCAGCGCCTCGGGGACGATTCCGATGGCCGACGTCTTCTTGGCCTTCTCCTCGTACGGTGCGCCACGGGGCGCGGGATTGCCGAGGAGTTCGTGGGCGGCCAGCGTGTGGCCCTCGACGGGCTCGACCGCCTCGGGGTCGGACGGGTGCCGGAAGTTCCCGTCGTAGCCGCTGTCCGCCCGTAGCTTCCGATCCGGCCCGGCGATGGCGTTGGGCTGTGGCCGGTAGCCGACCTCCGTGACGTTCCTGTCGGTGACGAGGTCGTAGCCGGCCGACTCGGCGCCCCGGAAGAACAGTTCCTCCTTGGCGGTGACGGGCGCCGGCTGGACGTCCAGTAGCTCCTCCATCCGCCGGTAGTACGGCAGCAGGTCCTCGTAACTGATCGCGTCCGGCCAGTGGGGCTGTTCGTCGATGGCGGCTGGGTAGGCTCGCGGGTGGTTGCCCGTGTAGATGAGCGTCGTCCCGCCGACGCCGGCCGCCTGGATCGTCACGCCGGATCCGGGGAACTTGCGGAACCAGAACCCGCGCTCGTGGTCGGCCGGCCCGAACAGCAGCTTCTGGACCATCTCCAGTTCGCGGGTGGTGAACTGCTCGTCGAGCAACTCCCCCGAGAGGTCCTCGGGGCTGCTGGAGGTTTCGCCGCCGGGCTCCTCGGTGGGCTTCTCCCACTGCTTGTTCCCGTAGAATGGACCGGCCTCCAGGACGAGGACGTCCAGGCCGAGTTCGCCCAGCCGCCAGGCCGCGACCGGTCCGTCCCCGCCCGCGCCCACGATGACCACGTCGTAGTCGTCGGTCACGGCGGGTCACCTCCGAGGATGCGGGCGACGACGTCCCGCAGGAGGCTCTCGGCCGGCCTCTCTTCGTCGAGTCCGACCAGCCCCTCCGTGAGACTCGCGGGTAGTTCCTCCTCCTCGGGGTCGACGCCGACGTCGCCGGTGACGGCGGAGACGGCGTCCCCGACCGGCCCCTCGGTCGCCGGCGTGCCGTCCGTCGAGAACACCTCCTCGTAGTCGCTCGTGTCGTAGTCGTTCTCCCGGAACTCGCCAGGGCGGGCGCGAAGTCGTCGCGGCTCCTCGCCCGGGGTCGCCGTTCCCCAGACCGACCCCTCTCCAAGCGGCTCGCCGGGCGCCGACCAGAAGCCGCGCAACGCGGCCGCGCCGTCGATGATGCCCGGGAAGTCCGTCTGCTGCCAGCTCTGGATGTCTTCGCCGGAGAACTCCCGCTCGCTTGGCGGCCGGGTGATGTCCTCGTAACCCTGCCACTCGCTGTAGTAGATGACCTCGACGAAGGCGACGACGAGCTGGCCGACCAACGCGAGGTCGATCTCCGCGACCGGACCTGGGAGAAACGCGGTGTCGAAGTCGATAGCGTCAAGCAGTTCGACGGCCTCCAGCCGGTCCCTGCGGGACAGCCCGGCGAAAAGGGACTGCTGGAGCGCCCGCTCGGGGTCGTCGGACAGCTCATCGACCGCGAGCAGGTCGTCGACGTCGAGCAGCCCGAGGACCCGTTCGAGGCTCGGCGGTTCGCTGTTCCGGCCGGTCGCCACCAGCTTCAGCGCCGCGACGTCCAGCACGACCGCCAGCGGCTCCGACAGCGGGAGGTTCACGTCGCCGTCGCCCAGCGTCCCGAACGTGAAGATGGAGTCGACGAACTCGATGAGGTACTCGTCGAGCCCGACGTCGATACCGCCGGGGACGTGTTCGGGACCGAGTTCGCTCGCCAGCTGTGGCGTCCGTGGGACGATAGCATCGACCACCGCCCGGTAGGTTGCCTTCGCGTACGGCGTCGACGGGAGGTCGGGGGTCGCCGTCGCCGGCCGTGCGAGCAGGCCCGCCGCCCCGGCCGCGCCCGCTCCGCGGATGACGTCGCGGCGCGACAACGAGTACTCGGTCATCGGTTCGCCCCGGAATCGGTCGCGTTCCCGATCGACTCGACATCGACGTGGCTCGGACAGCCGACGCCGTCCAGCATCGAATCCCACTCCCCGAGTACCACCCCGTCGCCGCTCGCCGCTGCAGCGCCGGCGAGGAAGCCGCTTGCGAGGACCACGCTCACGAACGGGACGAACGCGCGCCGCCAGTAGCGCCTCATGGACGGTGAGTTCCCACGGCTGTATAAGATTCAGCTTTTACCCGTCACTATCCGGCTATTCAAGTAAAACTTCGAACTGGTTGTGTATTTTCCCGGCGCTTGCGGACCGCCGGGGCGCCCGCCCACGTCGCTACACCCCTCGCCCGCAAACCGTGCCGATTCACCGGGGAGCCGACGGTGTCGGGTCGTGAGACCCGAGTATCCCCACAAGCACCGTCGTCGTCGGGGCGATCCGGTCCCCCGAAAACGGAGTGACTGCCCCGGATTCTGGACCCTCAAAGAGCCGTTTGAGCATCCGGCACCCCTTTTCCATTAGCCCGCGTAGTCGACGACGAAATGAAACGACGGAACTTCCTCGCGGCCGCCGCGGCGTCGACGACCGCCGCGGTCGCCGGCTGTCTCGGGACCGGTCCTGCCGACGACGAACCGGCCGACAACGCGACCGAGGACCCGACCGACGAGCCAACCGCCTCGCCCGAACCGACCTCGCACGGGCCCGAACTCGCCGACGACTCCTTCGAGGTGACGGGCGTCGAGTGCGGCACGGAGTACGGCGACCACGACGTGACGACCGAGGACGGACGCGTCACCGTCGAGGGAACCCTCGACGGGCGCAACACCTGTTACACCGCCGAACTCGTCCGCGGCGAGTACGACGACGCCGAGGACACCCTCTACGTCGAGGTCGAGGCCGTCGAGGACGACGACGCCGCGGCCTGCAACCAGTGTATCGTCGAGATACACTACGTGGCGACCTTCGAGTTCGAGGGCGGCGAACCGGGGACCGTCCGGGTAGAACAGCGCGGCGAGACGACCGGTTCGAGTTCGGCGAGCAACAGCGTGAGCGCGGGCGGCGATGACTCCGAGGAGGGGACCGACACCGAGACCCCTCAGTCGGCCGACGACTGACCCTCGGGCAGCGCCTTCAGGCCGTAACGCGGGACACCTTCCTCGACGTAGATCCGCCGTGGGACCGCCCGGACGCGGTCGCCCACCTCGGCCTCGCCGACGACCTGTATCGGCAGCGAGACCGCGCCGTCGCCGGCGTCGAACCTGGCGATGGCGACGCCGAAGGCACCCTGCCGGGCCTGCTGTTCGGCGAACTCCGGCGGCGCACCGCCCCGGCCGATGGTGGTGGCGGCCTCGACGACGCCGACGCGGGCGGGCGCTACGGTCTCGAACTCGACCAGCGCCCGGCAGTCCGGGCAGGCGCCCTCCGGCGGGAAGGCGACCGCCTCACACTCCGGGCATCGACCGGCCTCGTGGCGGTGTCGCTGGGGGAGGCTGCGACGCCAGGTCGGCACCGGGACGTGCGCCGCGCCGCCGTCGGGTTTCTCGCCGACCACGTCGCCACGCCGACGGAGGTAGGCGGCGTAGTCCAGCTTTTGCTCGCCAGCCAGCGACGCCTCGACCGGCGCCGTCCCCTCGATGCGGAGCGCCGTCGCGCCCGCGCCCGACCCCCAGGCGACCGCGAGCGTCCGCTCGTGGCCGGACTCGAAGGCCCGGGCGACCCCCAGCGGGACGCTGGCTGCGGCCGTTTCGCCGAGTTCGGAGACCGTCTCGACGGCCGCGATGGCCTCGGCGTCGAGGTCCGTCCGGTAGGGCAGTTTCCCGTTCGGCGCCTGGACCGCGACGGCGTCGCACTCCCCGGTCGCGTCGTCGTCGAGCGCCTCGACGGCAGCCGCTATCGGCTCGGTGAACGCCGCCCGGTCGTAGGTGCCGACATCGAGCCCCTCGACGTCCTCGCTGCCCGACCGGCGGAACCGAGTCCCGGGCCGAACTTCGGCCGCCGTCGCGGTGTCGACGACGGTCGCGGGGGCGTCGGCGCCGACGAGGAAGGCGGCCGCACCCGCCCCGGCGGCGTGCTCCCGTGTGTCGTCGGGTTCGCCCGCCGGACAGTCGGCGGCGACGACCAGCGCCGGCCCCTCCCGGCCGAGGGCGTCCACCAGCGCGTCGACGCCAGCCCGCGTGTGCCCGCCGTAGAACCGCCGGTCGGCGTCGGCCGGCGCGTCCAGGTACGAGCCGAGCCGCGGCGTCAGGTCCTCCTCGGCCAGCGGCGGCGTCGTCGTCGCAAGCGACAGCGATTCAAGGTCGCCCCCGTCGGCCCCGGCTGCCGACAGCGCCCGTCGGGCCGCCTCGACCGCCATCGTCAGGGCGTCCTCGTCGGCGTCCGGCACCGCCTTCGTCTCGACGCCCGGAGCGTCGAAGCTCCCCCAGGCGTCCTCGAAGGCCGAGGCGGGGATTCGGTTCGCCGGAGTGTACGCGCCGGCGCCGAGAATCCCGCGGGTCACGCCGACCCCTCCCGTCGGTCCTCGCGTTCGAGGACGTGGACCACGGCGGCGCCGCCGGAGCCGCCGACGTTGTGGGTCAGCCCGACGGCGGGCGCCTCGAGCTGGCGGTCGCCCGCCCGCCCGGTCAGCTGGTCGAACGCCTCGACGAACTGTCCGGCGCCGGTCGCGCCGATGGGGTGGCCCTTCGACTTCAGGCCGCCGGATGTGTTGACGGGCAACTCGCCGTCCGGTCGCGTCGCGCCCGAGGCGACGTAGGGGCCGGCCTCGCCGCGCTCGCAGAAGCGGAGGTCCTCGTAAGCGAGCAGTTCGGCGATCGAAAAGCAGTCGTGCACCTCGGCGAAATCGAGGTCGTCGGGGCCGACGCCCGCCTGCTCGTAGGCGGCGTCGGCGGCCCGCCGGGCGGCCGGGATCGAGGTGTAACTGTCCCGCTGGAACAGGCCCACCCGGTCGGAGGCGGCGCCGACGCCCGCGACCCGAACCGGGTCGTCGGCGTACTCGTCCACGACGTCCTCGCTGGCGACCAGCACCGCGGCTGCGCCGTCGGTCGTCGGACAGCAGTGATACAGCGTCAGCGGGTCGGCGACCGTGGGCGCGTTCACCGCGTCCTCAAGCGTGCAGGTAAAGTCGAGTTGCGCCTTCGGGTTCCTCGCGCCGTTGTCGTGGTTCTTGACCGCGACGTGGGAGAGCTGTTCGGCCGTCGTGCCGTGCTCGCGCATGTGGGCCGAGGCCATCTGTGCGTAGACGCCGGCGAAGGTGGTCCCGGAGAGCCGCTCCCACTCGGTCTCGCCGGAGACGCCCAGCCAGTACCTGACGGCGTCGCCGGAGAGGTCGGTCATCACCTCGACGCCGCCCGCCAGGGCGAGGTCGGCCATCCCCGACCGGACCGCCATCACCGCCTGCCGGACCGCGTAGCCGGAAGCGGCACAGGCGTTCTCGACGCGAGTGACGGGCACGCCGTGGATCCCGGCGTGTTCGGTGACGGCCGGGGCCGAGAGTCCCAACTGGCGACCGCCGACGCCGAGCGTTCCGACGTAGGCCTCCTCGACGTCGTCGAGTTCCAGTCCCCCGTCGACGCTGTCTTCGGCGTTCTCGACGGCCGTCCGGAACAGCGACCGGTAGCTCTCGTCGGGGAAGGAACCGTACGCCGACTGCCCCGCCCCGACGACGTATGCGTCGCGCATACCGGCCGGTCGGTCGTGAGGGTATTAACAGTAGTTGGTGGTGTGGATCGGTGTCGGGTCTGCGGTGTCGCCGAGAGTCGGCGCGTGGTCCCTGGGGGTCACTCCTCGTCCAGGAGCGCGTCGTCGCCGTGGCGCCGTCGCAGATCGGCGAGGTACGCCTGCTGGTTGCGAACCCGGGGCGGGGCCTCCTCGTAGGCGTGTCGGAACAGCTGCTCGGGGTCGGGTTCGTACGCCGTCGCGCCGTCGACGAGTCGAGCCACCTCCGCTTCGGCGTCGGCCCGGACGGCCGCCACGCGGTCGTCGTCCAGCAGGCCGCGGTCGCGGAGGAACCGCTCCATGCGGTCGATGGGATCGCGCCGCTTCCACGCTTCGACCTCCTCTGGATCACGGTACGCGCTCGGGTCGTCCGCGGTCGTGTGGGCGCCGTAGCGATAGCAGATCGTCTCGACGAGGGTGGGTCGGCGTTCGTCGGGAGCGGGGTCGCGGGCCTTCGCCCTGGCCGCCGCGGTGACCGCGTAGACAGCGAGCGGGTCCATCCCGTCGACCTGAACGCCCGCAAAGCCGTAGGCGTCGGCCTTCCCCGCCAGACTCGCACTCGCCGTCTGTGCCTCGCGGGGCACGGAGATCGCCCACTGGTTGTTGTGACAGAGGAAGAGCGCCGGCACGTCGAAGACGCCGGCGAAGTTCAGCCCCTCGTGGAAGTCGCCTTCGCTCGTGGCGCCGTCGCCGAAGTGACAGCAGACGACCCCGTCGTCGCCACGGAGCTTCGACGCGAACGCCATCCCCGTCGCGTGCGGGATGTGACTCCCGATCGAGATGTTCAGCGGGAAGACGTGGCGGTCGGCCA
Organism: Natronomonas marina; assembly: GCF_024298905.1. Lineage (NCBI taxonomy): Archaea > Methanobacteriati > Methanobacteriota > Halobacteria > Halobacteriales > Natronomonadaceae > Natronomonas > Natronomonas marina. Next base: position 1,436,680 of record NZ_CP101154.1, on the reverse strand, counting down.
GCCACTCGTTGCCGATCTCGTGGCCCATCCAGTACAGCAGGTACTCGGGTTCGATGCCCCGCACCACGACGGCGCCGTGCTCGCGGTACTGGTCGAGGATCCAGTCGTCGTCGGCCAGCGCGTGCGTCGACCCGATCTGTGCGCCCTCCTGGCCGGCCAGGGGCGCGTAGGTCCCCAGCCGGCCCTGCCGCTGGAGGCTCACGAGCCGCTCGTCGAGGTGCCGCGAGAGCACCATCTCGGCGTACATCGTCACCAGCTCCTCGTCGTCGAGGTCCGGAACGGTCGCCCCTTCGACCACCCGTCCGTCGGCGTCCAAGATCCGCACCGTCTCGCCGGGGTCCCCCGAGAGATACTGACGGTCCGTCACGGCGGATACGATGGGGATGACCGACATAACCCTTGGCACGACCGGGCGGTTGTCGTGGGAGGATGTCAGCGAGTTTGGGTATACAAGATGATCCGTCGTCAGTTACTGGCGGAGTCCACGTCCGTCAATTCGGTCCAGTCTAGCGTGCGGAGTTCGACGGCACAGATCTCACACAGAGGTACGGTCAGGTTCTCCCGATCGCTACCCTCGGCGTCGAGGACGAGATCGTGTTCGGTTACCGACCGCTCTTGATGATTACAGAGAATACAGACAGTCACTGATACGTATGTCGGATTTCAACCGGTATAAAACGACCATTTTTTGATCATCTGGGTGAGCGGGATTTCGCGGAACTGGTTTTGGCACCTCACGAACGTGTTCCCGTTCCGTTCAGGAATCGTGACAACGCTTACGTTGCTCTCCCCGCACGTTCGGGTATGGCCGACCCCATCGACTACACCGCGGTCGACCGCCGCAACTACTGGGAGCTGAACCGCGCCCTCCAGCGAACCGTCCGGCGGCGCTGCGGAGCCGACGCCGACCGCGACGCCCTGCTCGCCGAGTTCGGCGGCCTGATGGGAACGACCGTCACCGACAACGCCGACATTGTCGAGGAGAACCCGCCCGAACTCGACACCTACGACCGACGCGGCGAGGTAGCCAACGAAGTGACCCACCACCCGGCCCACCTCGAAAACGAGCGACTGGTCTACGAGAACGGCGTCATTGCGAACCTCTTTTCGGCCCCGCCCAGCCTCGACGGGCCGCTCGCACACGTCGAGCACTTCGCGCAGTTCTGCCTGATGGACCACACCTCCAGCGTCGGCCTGAGCTGTCCGGCCGCGATGACCGGCGGGGCCGCCCTGGTCCTCGAAAAGTTCGACGACGGGACGCTCTCGGAGTACTACGACGCGCTGACCGCCCGCGACTACGACGAACTTGCGACCGGGGCGATGTTCCTCACCGAAAAGCAGGGCGGATCCGACGTGGGCGCCAACGAGGTGCGCGCCGAACCGACCGACACCGAAGGAGTGTACGAACTGCACGGCGAGAAGTGGTTCTGCTCGAACGTCGACAGCGAGGCGGCGCTCGTCCTCGCACGGCGGCCCGACGCGCCCGACGGGACCGAGGGACTGTCGCTGTTCCTCTATCCCGGCGTCGGGGCGGGCGACCGCGACGCCGTGCTGTTCCGCCGGCTGAAGGACAAACTCGGCACGAAGAGCGTCCCCACGGGTGAGGTCGAGTTCCGCGGCGCCGAGGCGTACCTCGTCGGCGAACCCGAATCCGGCTTCAAGTACATGTCCGAGATGCTGAACATGGAGCGGCTCTACAACGCCGTCGGCAGCGTCGGCGCAATCGGGCGGGCGCTCCTGGAGTCGAAGCTGCACGCCTTCGACCGGGAGGCCTTCGGCGAGGTGCTGGCCGACCAGGCGCTGATGCGCCGGGACCTCGTCGACATGGCCGTCACCCACGAGGCGACGATGGCGGTCACCTTCGAGGCGGCCGCCCAGTTCGGCGCCCGCGAACGGGCGGCGGGCGACGCCGACGCCGAGGCGGCCTTCCGGCTCATGCGTATCCTGATTCCGGTCGTCAAGTACCGGACCGCACGGGAGGCGGTCGAGGCCGCCTCCTACGCGATGGAGATACGCGGCGGCGACGGCTACGTCGAGGAGCAGGTCCACCCGCGGTTGCTGCGGAACGCCCAGGTGCTGCCCATCTGGGAGGGTCCCTCGAACGTCATGGCGCTGGACGTGCTGCGGTCGATGCTGTCGGAGCTGTCCCACGAGGCGCTGCTGTCGACCTTCGAGGCGCGACTCGACGACGTCTCCGACCCCCGACTCGCCGACACGAGGGCGACCGTCGAGTCGGAACTGACGGGGCTGGCCGACGCCTTCGAGGCGGTGGCGACGACGGACCGGGACGGTGCCCAACTGGCCGCCAAGGAACTGGCCGACTACGTCTTCGACGTGGTGGCGGCCGTCCTGCTGCTGGAGCGCGCCCAGTGGCGCCTCGAGGAGGCCGACGACGCCCGCGAGGCCCGCGTCGCCGAGTGGTTCGTCCGCCGGGAACTGGCCGCGCCGGACGCCCGCGGCATCGGCGACGGCGAGCGCCTGCCGCTTTCGGCCTTCGACGCCATCGTCCGGTACGGCCGCGCCGAACCCGAGGAGCGAATCGAGGCGGCGGCCGACGACTGAGCGACCGGGGGCCGGCACGTCGACGCCCGCCCCCGTTTTGAGCACTGAGCGGGAGCCAACGGCTTAGTGACGCCGGGGCGACGGGCCGTGCATGTCCTCCGAGCCCTCCAGACGGCGGTTCCTGGCCGGGATCGGCGCCGCGGGCCTGCTCGCGGGAACCGGCTGTCTCCGCCGCCTCCAGGCCGCGGCGACGACGGTCGACTACCCCGCGACGCCCGCCCCGGACTACCGGCGGTGGCTCCCGGCGCCCGGAACGCTCCCCGACGGCGAGACCTACGACGCGATGCACCTCCGGCTGGCCGACCTCGTCGGGAACGACGACGTCCCGGGGCAGGCGGCGGGGTTGCGGAACCTCTTCGCACGGACCGGGCGGGCGCCGTTGGGCGTCGACCCCGGCCGGATACGGGCGGTCGTGAAGGTTGCGCTCGTCGAGGCGACGACGCTTCTCGGCTCCTTCGACCCCGGGAGCGTCGGGGCGGCGGCCCGGAAGGCGGGCTACGAGCGGACGGGGACGCATCGGGGCTTCGAACTCTACGAGCGTGCCGACGAACCACACGCCCTCGCCGCGAGCGGGACGGCAATCGTCCAGGCGCGGCACGACGAGGCGGCGACCGTCGCCCGGCGCGTCGTCGACGCCGGGCGGGGCGAAGTCGACCGGTACCACGAGGTCGACGACGGCTTCGAGCGGTTGAGCGACGCCGTCGGCGGGACGCTGTCGTGGGTCCACGGCGGCGACGGCTTCGACGCGCCGGCGGGGGTCGACCGGTCGGCGACCGGCCAGGCTCTCGTCGACGGGCGGGTGTTCTTCGCGCTCGTCTACCGCTTCGAGAGCGCCGAGGCGGCCTCACCGGCGGCGATTCGGGAGGCGGCGGCCGGCAACGGACGCCTCCCGCGGATGGCGCCGCTGGACGTGACCGTCGACGGCCGCCTCGGCCGCGCGGAGTTCGCCCGCGACGCCGCGAGCGTCCTCGAGGAGCGCCCCCTCCAGCCGATCGTGGCGTGGGCGTTCGACCGCGAGGCGACCGCCGGGCGGGTGACGGTCACCCACCGGGCCGGCGACCCCGTGCGGGCCGACCGGCTGTCCCTGCGGACCGACGACGGCCCCACCGGGCGGCAGTTCGCCGACGATCACGGGACGGTGCGGCCCGGCGACGCCGTCACGGTATCGGTCGAGACCGGCGAGGACCTCCGGGTCGTCTGGGAGGTGGCGCAGTCGGCCTCGACGATGGCCGCATCCCGGGGCGGGGGGCGCAGTCGGGGACCGTCGTCACCTTGAGGGTGTGGCCGCCCGAGGTGGGCGTATGCAGACGCGCCTCGCCGCCGACGTCGGCGGCACCTTCACCGACCTCGTCGCGGTCTCGGACGGCACCGTCAGCGTCGAGAAGGTCGCCTCGACGCCCGACGCCCCCGAGCAGGGCGTCACCGACGGCCTCCGGGCCATCGCGGACCGCGCCCCGCCGGAGTCGGTGGCCTACTTCGCCCACGGCACGACCGTCGCGACCAACGCCGTCCTCGAAGGCGAGTTCGCCGAGACGGCGCTCGTCACCACCACTGGCTTCCGGGACGCGCTGGAAATCGGCCGACAGGACCGCCCCGACATCTACGAGTTGCACGGCACCAAACCCGAGCCGGTCGTTCCCCGCGACCGCCGGTACGAAATCGACGAGCGACTGGACGAGCGGGGTGAGGTGCTCGAACCGCTGGACGAGGCGAGCGCCGAGGCGCTGGCCGAGCGCATCGACGCCGAGAGCGTCGCCGTCTCGTTGCTCTTCGCCTTCGAGAACGCCGATCACGAGGAGCGGGTCGGCGAGGCGCTGCGGGCGGCCGGCATCGACAGCGTCTCGCTGTCCTCGGCGGTACTGCCGGAAATCCGCGAGTACGAGCGGACGCTGGCGACGGCGCTGAACGCCGCCCTCCGGCCGCGGATGGACGCGTACCTCGGGCGGCTGGCGACCGACCTCGGCGCCGCCGGCGTCGAGGCGCCGCTCCGGGTGATGGGCTCGGACGGCGGCGTCGTTGCCGCCGACGAGGCCCGCCGTCGCCCCGTCGGGACGCTCCTGTCGGGACCGGCCGCGGGCGTCCGCGGCGCCGCCCACGTCGCCGGGCGCCTCGGCCGCGAGGACCTCCTGACGATGGACATGGGCGGGACCTCCTGTGACGTCTCGGTCGTGACGGACGGCGAACCGCTGGTGACGAGCGACGTCGAGGTGGGCGAGTACCCGGTCGCGGTCCCGATGGTCGACGTCCACACCGTCGGGGCGGGCGGCGGCTCCGTCGCCCGACTCGACGAGGGCGGCGCCCTCCGGGTCGGTCCCGAGTCGGCGGGCGCCGACCCTGGCCCGGTCTGCTACGGCCGCGGCGGGACCGACCCGACCGTGACGGACGCCCACTGCGTGCTCGGCCGCATCGACCCCGGAGCCTTCCTCGGCGAGGTCGGCGGCGCAGTCGACGAGACCGAGGCCGCCCTCGAGTCGCTCGGCGACCGCCTCGGCGTCGGCCCCCGGGAGGCCGCCGCGGGCGTGCTCCGGGTCGCCGACGCCAACACGGCGCGGGCGCTCCGGGTCGTCTCCGTCGAGCGGGGCTACGACCCCCGGGAGTTCGCGCTCGTGGCCTTCGGCGGCGCCGGGCCGCTGCACGCCGCCGCCGTCGCCGCCGAGGTCGGCGTCCCGGAGGTGCTCGTCCCCCGGTCGGCGGGCGTGCTGTCGGCGTTCGGCCTACTCGTCTCCGATGTGACCCACGAAGTCGCCCGTTCGCGCGTGCGGCCCTGGGGCGCCGTCGCGGCCGACGACCTCCGGGCGCGGTTCGAGCGCTTCGAGCGCGAGGGCGAAGCCCGCGTCCCCGACGGCCTCCCGGTCGAGCACGACCGCTACGTCGACCTCCGCTACGAGGGGCAGTCGTTCGACCTCCGGGTGCCGGTGCCGGAACCGGTCGAGGCGGCGACGCTGTCGGCCGTCGCCGACCGCTTCCACGAGCGACACGCCGAGCGGTACGGCCACGCCGCGCCAGGGGAACCGCTGGAACTGGTCGCCGTCCGGGTCCGGACCCGCGGCGTCGTCGAACCACCGACCCTGGAGGGGCCGCCGGAATCCGGGGCCCTCGAGGACGCGATTCGGGAGACCCGAACCGTCCGGTTCGAGTCGGACCACGAGACGCCGGTCTACGACCGCGAGCGGTTGCCGGCCGGCGCGAGCACCGGGGGTCCCGCAATCGTCGAGGGGCCCGACGCCACGGCGGTGGTCCGGCCCGCCGACCGCCTGACGGTCGAAGAGGACGGCACGCTCCGCATCGAGGTGGGACGGTGAGCGCCGACGGCGGGACGAACGGTGACAGCGACCATGGCGGCGTCGACCCGGTGACGCTGGAGGTGGTCCGCAACGCCTGTGCGTCCGTCTGCGAGGAGATGAACGCGACGCTGGTGCGGACGAGTTTCTCGCCGAACGTCAAGGAGCGCAAGGACTGCTCGTGTGCGCTGTTCGACGCCGACGGTGCCCTGCTCGCGCAGGCGGAGAACCTGCCGGTCCACCTCGGCGCGATGCCGTTCTCGGTGGCGGCGGCCCTGGAGGCGTTCCCGCCGGCGGCGCTCGAACCGGGCGACGCCGTCCTGCTGAACGACCCCTACGAGGGCGGCGCCCACCTGCCGGACCTGACGCTCGTGACGCCGGTGTTCGTCGACGAGGAACTGGTGGCGCTGGCGGCCAACCGCGCCCACCACGCCGACGTCGGCGGCGCGACGGCCGGCAGCGTCGGCGCCGACTCGACGGAGATATATCAGGAGGGACTCCGCATCCCGCCCGTCAAACTCCGCGAGGGCGGCGAACCGAACGCCGCGGTCTACGACCTCATCGAGCGGAACGTCCGGACGCCCGAGGAGCGACGCGGCGACCTCCGGGCGCAGGTGGCCGCGAACGAGACCGCCGTCGACCGCGTCGGCGAACTGGTCGGCCGCTACGGGGTCGAGACGCTTTCGGCGGCATTTGCGGAGGTGCAGGACTACTCCGAGCGGCGCATGCGGGCGGAACTCGGCGAGATTCCGGACGGCGAGTACCGTTTCGAGGACGTCCTCGACGGGGACGGCCACGGTGCCGTCGACCTGCCGGTCGTCGCCACCGTCACCGTCGACGGCGAGACGGTGTGTGTCGACTTCGCGGGCACCGCCGACCAGACCGCCGGCCCGGTCAACGCCGTGTTCGCGGTGACGGCCTCGGCGACCTACTACGCCGTCCGGGCGGTGACCGATCCCGACATCCCGCCGAACGCGGGCTGTTACCGACCGATCGAGATAGAGACCCCGTCGGGCAGTCTCGTCGACCCGGAGCCGCCGGCGGCCGTCGTCGGCGGCAACCTCGAGACCTCCCAGCGGGTCACCGACGCGGTGCTGGGCGCCTTCGCCGAGGCCGCCCCCGAGCGGGCCGTCGCCGCCGGCCAGGGGACGATGAACAACGTCACCTTCGGCGGGGCCGACGAGGCCGGCGACCCGTTCGCCTTCTACGAGACGCAGGCCGGCGGCTTCGGCGCCCACGCCGCCGGCGACGGGATGGACGCCGTCCACGTCCACATGAGCAACACGCTCAACACGCCCGCGGAGGTGCTGGAGACGGCCTATCCGCTCCGGGTGCGCCGGTACGCGCTCCGCCCCGATACCGGCGGCGCCGGGCGGTTCCGCGGCGGTCTCGGCCTCCGCCGGGACATCGAGGTCAGGACCGACGCGGTCTGTAGCCTGCTGGCCGACCGCCAGCGGCACGCACCCTACGGACTGGCGGGCGGCGGCGACGGCGCGACCGGCGTGACCTACCTGCTGGACGACGACGAGGAGCGCCGTCTCGACGCCAAGTCCACCCACGACCTCGAGGCGGGCGACACCGTGAGCCTGCGGACGCCCGGCGGCGGCGGGTACGGCGACCCGGCGGAGCGTTCGCTGGCGGCCATCGAACGGGACCTGCGCCTCGGGAAGGTCTCCGAGGCCGAAGCCCGGGAGGCCTACGGGTACGACCCGGACGACGAGTAGCGGGGCCGCTGCCGTCCACCTGGCGTTCCGGTCAGCAGTTTCGAGGCGGAGCCCCCGGCCTCACGGAGCGAGGGCTTCCGACTGGTCGGAAGCGCGACGCGAGTAGGCCGGGGAGGAAGCCGACACAGTAGGGAACAACCACTGGTATTGTCGCTGATGGACTCGCCATCCGATACGCTTTTTTCAGGGGCTACCATCCCAGCAACCAGTGATACCGTCGCACACGTCGCCGGTATCACAGGCCGCAGTAGCCCGGCCCCCGAATGGTGGGGACACCGACCCCGACGGTCGTTCGGTACGGGCGAGGAATGACCTTCCTCCCCGGCGACAACTGACGGCGAGTCCCACATCAAAGCCCCTCCCTCAACGAGCCAGGTCGCAAGACCGAGCGAAGTAGGGCGGGGTCGGTTACACCGTCAGTTCCGCGATACGGTAGGCGGTGTCGTCCTGCACCGTTCCCGGATTGACTCCCGTGACCTCGCGTGCGCTCCAGTAGATCCGGATCGTCACCCCGTCTGCGCTTCCGACGGGATCGAGATACACCGTCTCGCCGGCCTCCCAGGTGTCGCCGATGCCGACCTGCGGCGGGTTCGCGCCGGTCGATTCGGTGAACTTCTCTCGGCTGCTCGCCTGGGCCTCGTCGGCCGGCGTGGCGGTTCCCGGCGCCCCGCCGATGTCGAGGTCCGCCGAACCGATGACGTAGAGGTGCTCCGTCGCCACTGCCTGCCCGGACGTCAGCGTGATCGCTACCGTCTTCTCGCCGCCGTCGTCGACGAGTTCGTGCGAGAGCGTCACCCTCGGCGCCGGTTCCTGCTGGGTCTGCCCCAGGCTTATCGCCAGCACCGAGACGACGGATGCCAGAACAACGACTATCGAGACCAGCAACACGACGCCGATCACCGGCGACACCGCCCTCTCTTCCCCACGGGACTGCATGTACGGCAGCTTTCACCGGCACTGACTTGAGGACGCGCCACGAATCGGCCGGTGAGTCGGGCGACGTTCGGCCGCGACGGTGGCGGCGGTTCAGGCAAATATTATCAGGAACCCGCGCGAGTACCACCCCATGCCGTACAGCTACGAGCCGCACTACTTCGAGGACATGGAGGTCGGCAAGACCTTCGAGAGCGCCGGACGGACGATCACGGAGACGGATTTCCGGATGCACTCGATGTTCACCGGCGACTGGACGGAACTGCACACGAACAAGGAGTACGCCGAGCAGGGGCCGTTCGGCGCCCGGATCGGCCACGGCCCGATGACGTTCATCATTGCGACGGGGCTGTTCCAGCGAACCGGCATCGTCGAGCGGACCGTCGTCGCCTTCCTCGGGATGAATTACATGGACGTCCCGAACCCGGTGTTCATCGACGACACCGTCAGCGCGGTCTACGAGTGCGCCGAGAAGCGGGAACTCGACAGCCGCGACGACGCCGGCTACGTCGAGATCGACACCCACATGACCAACCAGGACGGCGAGTCCGTCTTCGAGGGCGACATGAAGTTCCTCTTCAAGCGGCGGGACGCCGAGTAGCCATGCTGGAGGTCTTCGAGGGCGAACCCCGCGCGGTCGACACCCACGCCCACCAGCCGACGAGCGTCTTCCTCGAGGACGCCGGCGGCGAGATACTGCAGGACGCCGCCCGGAAGTTCGGCGCCGAGATGGAGACGAAGAGCTACGGGGAGATGGTCGCCGAGTACCGCGAGGCCGGCGTCGACCGGACGGTACTGCTCGGCTGGGACGCCGAGACGAACACGGGGAACCCGCCGGTGCCGAACGACCACGTCGCCGAGGTGCGCGACGAGTACCCCGACTTCTTCGTCGGGTTCGGCTCCGTCGACCCGCTGAAGGACGACCCCGTCGAGGAAGCCCGCCGCTGTGTGGAGGACCTGGACCTCTCGGGGTTCAAGTTCCAGCAGATAGCCCAGGGCTTCGCGCCGAACGACCCCCAGCACCGCGAACTGTTCGACACCATCGAGGAGTTGGGCGTGCCGGTCGTCTTCCACGGCGGCAACTCGACGCTGGGTGCGGGCGCGCCCGGCGGCCGCGGCCTGCGAGTGAAGTACGGCGACCCCCTCATGGTCGACGACGTGGCCGCCGAACACCCCGAGCTGGACATCCTGCTCGCCCACCCCGCCTTCCCCTGGGAGAAGGAGCAACTGGCCGTCTGCCAGCAGAAGGGCAACGTCTACATGGACCTCTCGGGGTGGCTGCCGCGCTACATCGACGATCAGGTGCTGCAGTACGCCGGCTCGGTCCTGCAGGACAAGGTGATGTTCGGCACCGACTACCCGATGATAGAGCCCGAGGCGTGGCTCGCCGACTTCGCGGACCACACCGACTACCCGCCCGAGGTCCAGCGGAAGCTGCTGTGGGAGAACGCCGAGGCGTTCCTGGGGCTGTAGCTACTCCTCCCGCGGGAGCGTCAGGACGACGGCGCCCCCGTCGTGGTCGTCGTCGAACGAGAGGGTGCCCCCGAGCGCGGTGGTGGCGTACCAGGCCAGCCACAGGCCGAGGCCGCGGCTGTGGTTCAGTTGCGTGATGTCCGTCTCCCCGGTGACGACCGCCCGTTCGCGGTCGGGGATGCCGGGGCCGTCGTCGAGGATCGCCAGCCGAATCGTCTCGGCGTCGACGGAGCCGGTCACCGTCACTGTCGGAGCCTCTCCGCCGTGGACCGCGGCGTTCTCGACGAGTTCGGCGACGGCCTTCTCGAAGAGGTCCCCGCCGTCGACGCTCGCATCCTCGACATCGACCTCGAAGGTCGCCGCCGCGTTCCGCTCGCCGGCCGCTGCCACGGCCTCCTCGACGGCCCGCCCGAGGTCGACGACACGCCGGTCGCCCCGGTCGACCGACAGGGCCCGCTCGATGTCCCGGACCCGTTCGGCGAGGGCGATGATGCGGTCGATGGCGTCGAGCGCGCGGTCGGCGTACTCTTCGGTCTCACCGTCGAGTTCGGCCGCGAGCAACTCGAGGTACCCCTCCACGACGGTCCCGGAGTTGCGGAGGTTGTGCCGCAGGACGCGGTTCAACATCCCGATTCGGCGCTCGTTGAGTTTCCGGTCGGTGATGTCGGTGTAGATGCCGAACGCGCGGGGTCCCTCCTCGCTTTCGGCGTAGTGGACGCCCCGGAAGAGGAAGGTCCCCTGGCCGTCGGCCGTCTCCCGGACCACCTCGGTCGGTTCGAGGAGGTCCGAGGGGTCGAGGACGTCGAGCCGTTCGGCCTCTTCCCTGTGGTCGTCGGGGACGATGAGGTCGTTCGTCGAGCGGCCGCGTGCAGTCTCGCGGTCGACACCGAACGTCTCCGCGAAGGCGGGGTTGACCTCCCGGAGCAGCGGGCCGTGGTCGGTCAGCACGGCGTCGGTGATGGGGTCCGGCGACCGCTCGAAGAGGCTCGAAAAGCGGGCCCGCTCGGTCTCGAGTTCGCTGCAGTCGCGGACGACGCCGACGGCGCCGTCGAAGCGGTCACCCGGCAGCGACGACAGCTCGATTTCGACGGGTAACTCGCCGTCGGGCGTCCGCAGCGCCGCCTCGAAGGTCCGGGAAGTGTCCGGGGCGGTCCCGCGAAGCTCATCGAGGACGCCCTCGGGACCGGACGCCCCGGCAGCGAGGAACGCCTCGGCGGACGTTCCCCGGGCCGTCTCGGGATCGACCCCCAGGACGGTCGCCAGCGGCTCCGTCAGCAGTCGGACAGCGCCGTCGGCGTCGAGGACGAACACCATCTGCTCGACGTTCTCGTGGATGGCGCGGTACTGGTCGAGCCGTCGCTCCCGGCGGGCGCGGTCGAGCGCCGCCCGGACGTTGGCCGCCAGGATCTCCGCCAGCGCGCGCTGGTCGTCCTCGAACTGGGTGTCGGCCCGCGTCCCGACGGTGACGGTCCCGTGGTCGCCGAGCGGGAGACAGTACGCCGCCGCGATCGCCCCGGCCTCGCCGGGGAGTTCGGCTTCGGTGCCGTCGTAGGCCAGTATCTCGCCGCGCTGGAACGCCCGGCCCGGGAGGCCCTCGCCCGGCGCGTAGCGGGGTCGCTCGTCCATCTCGGTGGCGACGGCATCGCTCCTGGCGGCGGGGTAGAGGACGTCGGCCTCCTCGTCGTAGAGGCGAACGAGAACGTACTCCAGGCCGAGGACGTTCTCGGCAGCGTCGCGGCCGATGGCGGCGATGGCCTCCCGGTCGTGGGCGGTCATCAGTTCGCCGGTCGTCGACAGCAACGCGTTCAGCGCCTCCTCGCGGCGCTTCCGTCGGGTGATGTCCTGGAAGAGCACCGACAGCCCCTCCTCGGAGGGGTAGGCGCTGACCCCGAACCACGTCTCGAGCGGTTCGTAGTAGGCCTCGAAATCGACGGACTCCTGGTTCTCCATCGCCCGCCGGTAGTTCCGCTCGAAGACCGTCCCCTCGGCGCTGGGGACCGCCTCCCAGAGGTTCCGTCCGACCACCTCCTCGACCTCGGAGGCGGCGGCCGAACGGATTATTTCGGCGCCGAACTCGTTGAGATAGGTGAACTCCCAGTCGGCGTCGAGCGCGAAGAAGCCGTCGTCGATTCGCTCGAGGACCGTATTAAGACGGTCGCGGGTCGCCCGCAGTTCGGCCTCGCGGTCCTCTCGCTCGAGTTCGTGGCTCACCCGCTCGACGAGCAACTCGACGAAGGAGCGCTCGACCGCGGAGAAATCCACCTCCCGGGCGGCCTCGTCGGCGAAACACAGGGTGCCGACGGTCTCGCCGTCGACGGTTATCGTCCCGCCGACGTAACAGCCCAGGCCGTACTTCTCGACGGCTGGGTCCGCGCGCCACTCGGGGTCGCTGGCGGCGTCGGTCACGGTCAAGGGACTCTCGGCGTCGATGGCCCGCCGACAGTACGTCGTCGACAGCGACGCGACGCCGCCGGGCTGGATTTTCGGGTGGTCGCCGCGCGCGCTGACGACCTCGAAACGGTCGTCAGCCTCGTCGACGGACGCCAGGAACCCGATGTCGAGGTCGAGGTACTCACAGCCGACGGCGAGCAGTTCCTCGGCCAGCGCCTCGAAGCCGTCGTGGTCGGCCGTCGAGACGCGGTGGAGGTCCCGCAGCGCCCGCTCGTGTCGCGTCTCGGCCTCGCCACCGTCGGCGCGAACCGCCGGCGGTCCCCCGCTCGCGGAATCGTCGGCGATGGCCCGTATCCGCGCGGTCAGCGACCCCTCGCTGCCCTCGAAGGCCCCGATCGGTGCGTACTCGACGCCGAGACGGGACACGGCGGCGCCGACCTCTGGGTCGGCCCGCCCCGCGACCACGACCGGCAGCGACGGCCGGCGCCGGCGCAGCGACTCGACCGCGGATTCCCACCCTTCGTGGGGCACGACGACCGCGCAGTCGACCCGTTCGGGGACGACTGCGTCGACCGTCGAGACCCGCCGTACCACTCCGTCGAAGTCGGGTAGCGCCGCGATGCCGTCGTCGAAATTCCCGACGCACGCCACGCGAACGCTCCGCTCGAATTCGGCAGTCACTCGTCGGGTGTAGACCGCCCGTACGGAGATAAATATACTGCCCGACACAGGAACGATAAGGGCGGCTTCAGTCGAGGACCTGCCGGAGGAGCGTCGCCTGCCCTCGCCGGAGTCGTTCGAGGAAGGCGGACTTCGAGACACCGAGTTCGGCCGCGACGTCGGCGGCGGTGACGGCCTTCGGGACCTCGAAGTAGCCCATCCCGTATGCGGCTTCGAGCGCCTCGGTCTGGGCGGGCGTCAGGTCCCAGCGGGCGTCGACGCCGCCCTCACCTTCCTCCCGAAGCGGGGAGATCCGTTCGAGGCGGACGCCGACGGTCTCGCCGGCGGCCTCGAGCACGCCGCTCAGGACGTCCTGGCCGACGACGGCGCCGACGTGGCGCTCGGTGCCCTCCCGGTAGCCGACCGACTCGACCAGAAAACCCTCGTCGATGAGCCGGTGGACCACGCACCGTTCCTTGGAGAGACACCGGTAGGTGTACTCCCCGCCCGTCTCCGCCCGGTGGAGGTACCTGATCCGGTCGTCGGCCTCGAGAACCTCGGCCAGTTCGGGGTCCGGACTGGAGAACCGCAGCAGCGTGTAGCCGTCGCCGCGCCGCAACGGCGGGGCGGCCTCGACGGTCGCCTCCGCCGCCCGGGAGGCCTCCGCCAGCGGACAGCCGTCGCCGGTGACGCGGAACTCGACGACCAGACACTCCGAAATCACGCCGGACGTTGGGGTCGCCGAGTACTTAAAACAGCCACATGAACGGGTGAATCAGTATGTGGGAGGCTCCCCCTAGTTAGGTGTAACGATGGATCTCGAAACGGTCACAGAGCGAGCCGGGCCGCGGGAGTTCGGTCCCGGCGACGAGATGCCCGAGGAGTACCGGGAGGCGGCGACCCGGATGATACAGTTCCACGCCAACAGCGAGATCATGGGCGCCTACATCGAGCGGCCGTTCATCCGGCAGGCGCCGTCGCTGGACCGCAAGCTCGCCGTGAGCGCGCAGGTACAGGACGAGATCGGTCACGGGCAACTGCTCTACCGGGCCGCCGAGGAACTCGGCGTCAAGAGCCGCGAGCGGATGCTCGAGGAACTGGCCAGCGGCGAGGGGAAGTTCCTCAACTGCTTTCACTACCCGCTGGACGACTGGTACGAACTGCCGATGATCATGTTCTTCGTCGACGGCGCCGCGATGCGTCGCCAGGCGACGCTGAAGCGGACCTCCTGGGAGCCGTACGCCCACGCCATCGACAAGATTTGCTTCGAGGAGGGCTTCCACATCAAGCACGGCGAGGACATCCTCCGGACCATCGCCACTGGGAGCCGGAAGGATCAACAGCGCCTCCAGGCAGCCTTCGAGAAGTGGTGGCCCCGCATCCTGCAGTTCTTCGGGCCGACCGACGACGACTCCACGCACGGGGAGTTCGCCATGGAGGTCGGCCTCAAGACGATGAGCAACGACGACCTGCGGAACGCCTTCCTGAACGCCTACGTCCCGAAGGCGAAGAAGTACGGCCTCGAGTTGCCGGAGTACCCCCGCGTCGAGTACCACGAGAGCGACGACTACTACGAGGTCTACGAGGAGGATCTCGACTGGTCGGAGTTCTTCACCGTCGCCAGAAACGAGTTGCCGACCGGCGCCGGACAGATCGAAAAACGCCGGCGCTCGCAGGCGGCCGTCGAGTGGGTCCGCGACGCCATCGAATCACCCGGGCAGGGCGGGGCAACCCCTGCGGCCGCCGACGACTGACCATGAAGTGGGAAGTGTTCCGCCAGGAGAAGACGAAGGACTACCACACCCACGTCGGGAACGTCCACGCGCCGAACGCCGAGATGGCCAAGCAGTACGCCCAGATCATGCACGCCCGCCGGAAGCCGGCCAACAGCCTCTGGGTCGTTCCGAAGGAGGAAATCGAGGAGGTCCACGCCGACGAACGGGGCGTCGAGATGGGCGGCACCACCCAGAAGGAGTACCGCTGGGCGACGAACTACAACACCGACGAGACGTTCGCCGAGGAGATCGAGGACAGCCAGCGCGAACAGGAGGCCGCAGAACGGGACCTCGCGGAGGCGGACCGATGACGCTGGGCGCCGCCGACGAACTGAACGACCGCGAGCGGGCGGCCGTCGAGGCCGAGTTGCGGTGTCTCGCCGACGACGAGTTCGTCGCCGCCGAGCGCTATACCGAGTGGCAGGTCCGCGGGCCGACGCTGGAGGCCGACGTCGCCGTCGCCAACATCGCACAGGACGAGTTGGGTCACGCCCGCCTGTGGTACGACCTGCTGGAGGACTTCGGCCACGACCAGGTCGACCTCATCTGGGAACGCGACCCGGCGGACTTCCGGCACGCGACGCTCCTCGAGCAGGGCTTCGCTGAGGGCGACTGGGCCGACTGCATCGTCCGGGGCTACCTCTACGACACCTTCGAACGGCTCCGGCTGGAGTCGCTGGAGGAGACCACCTACCCCCGAATCGCCGACCGCGTCGGGAAGGTGCTCGGCGAGGAGGAGTACCACCGCGAACACGCCCACAACTGGCTGGAGCGACTCGCCGAGGACGCCGAGGGGCGACGGCGCCTTCAGGCCGCCCTCGACCGCCTCTTTCCGCACGCACTGACGCTGTTCGAGCCGACCGACCACGAGGAGGCCATCGTCGACCTCGGCGTGCGGCCGGACCCCCTCTCGGAGTTGCGGGCGGAGTGGCGCGACATGGTCACGCCGGTGCTGGGCGGGCTCGGTCTCGACGTGCCGGTCGCCGACCACGAGGACCTGCTGCCGGCGGCCCGCGGCCGCGACGGGAGCCACACCGACGACTGGGCGTCGCTGTACAACGAGTTCACGTTCACCTACGAACAGCTCGGGCGCTCGGAGGCGCCCGCACTGATGCCCGACCCCGACGAGGCCGATGTCTGAGGACGTCCCCGAGGTCGACGTCGAGGACATCGAGGCGGGACCGAGCTACTGCGCATACACGGAGTACGAACACGGCGTCGACGTCGAGGCGTTGCCGGCGACGGGCGCCGACGCCGAGGGCCTCGATGCCGCCGTCTGGGAACATCTCTACGAGGTCGAGGACCCCGAGATGCCCGTCTCGGTGGTCGACCTGGGGCTGATATACGACGTGACCGTCGAGGACGGGACGGCGACGGTGACGATGACGCTGACCTACACGGGCTGTCCGGCCCGCGACTACCTGACCGAAGACGTCCGGCAGGCCGCCGCCCGTGCGGAGGGCGTCGACGACGCCGAGGTCGAACTCGTGTGGAGCCCCGAGTGGAGCCTCGAGATGGTGACCGAGGCGGGCAAGGCCGACCTCCGGGAGTTCGGGGTGTCGGTGTAAGTTAACCCACGGCTAAAGCCGTGAGCTTTCACCATGGACTCCCGCTCTGGCCGAATCCGGCAGGGGTTTGACCCCGTTCGCGTTCAACATCCCGGTGTTCAAGCGCACACCTACGGGTGCGCCTCCTTCGCCACCAATTTGGTTGCGAAGGAGCCTGTAGCCGATGTTCTTGGCCGCGTTGTAGTCCGCGTGGTTCTCGTACCCACAGGCCTGACAGCAAAACGTGTCCTGTACGGGGCGGTTGTCTTCGTGGGTGAATCCACACGACGAACACCGCCGGGACGTGTTCTTCGGGTTCACCTGCTCGACCCGGATGCCGCGCTCTTTAGCCTTGTACGAGACGTACTCGTACAGGCGACGGAACGCCCACTCGTGGAATCGCCGGGCGTTGGGCATCCGGTCGCGGATGTCCGTCAAGTCCTCGAAGGCTATCACCGTACAGCCGCTCTCGGCGGCTTCCGCGACGAGTTCGTTCGCCACGCGGTGAAGGTACTGCTCGAAGCGGCCCGTCTCCTTGCGTCCGACCGCTTGGACGTTTTGGTGTGCCCACCGCGACCCGCACTCTTGGAGGGATTTGCGGCGCTCGACGTACTCCGTCCGCCAATGGTTAAATTCGTCGGCAGACCAGAACACGCCGGTCGAAGTAACGGCGATGTTCTCGACTCCGAGGTCCACGCCGAGAACCGTTCCGTTCTCGACTGGTTCGGGGTCGTCCACGTCCGCCTTTGTTCGGACGTGAAGGTAGAAATCGCCACGGCGGTAGTGGAGTGTCGCGCCGGTCGTCTCCCACTCCTCGGAGTGCAGATACTTCGAGTGGGGCGTGTCACGGTTTTCGTCGGGCAAGACGTACTCGGCGGTGACGCGGCCATCAACGGTGGACAGCGAAGCGTGGTCGTCGTAGAACGTGGCGTTGCGCTGGTTGTATTCGCAAAACGGCGTCGTGAACGTCGGCAACGAGGCGTGTTCGCCCTTCGACCACTTGGCGACCACACTATCGAGCGCATCGACAGCACGGTCACGAGCCGATTGGACGTGGTTGCTATGGAGCCGCGTCTGCTCGCGTACCTCGTCGTAGGTTATGTCGTGGAGGACCGACGAGCGGGTTTCGACCCACTCGCCGTCCCACGCGGCGTCTACGACGTAGTTAGCGGCCCACAGGAACTCGTCAATCGTCTCGTGAAGCAGGTCCGCCTGTTCGTCGGTCACGTCGAGTTTGACCGGGACGGTTCGGCGGACCTCCATACTAATCACAACAAGAATCATGGTTAAAAGTATTAATATATCCCGGTGGGGGAGTCAACCTGCCACCGGCAACGGCAGTAGTGTAATCAAGCGAACGCGCTTCCTCCCACCCCTGAAGGGGTGGGTTTCCGCGCTGTGGTATCTATGAGGAACCGGCCGGACCCCTCGACGGACGTCGACGGCGACGACCCTGCGGAGTGTCCCTACTGCGGGTCGACGGACACCGAACGGGAGCACCCGAAGGGCCCGTCGCTGTGCCGCTCGATGCACTACTGCAACGAGTGCAACGAGCCCTTCGAAGCGTTCGGGTGACTGAAAGGACCGTTTGACATTCCTGAAGGGCCTTATACGTCGCGCCGGTAGCGGCGCCCATGCGACGCCGCACGCTCATCGCGGCCGCGAGCGCGACGGGCGCCGCCCTCGCCGGCTGTACCGGCGAGGGACGGCTCTCCGACGGGACGCCGACCGGAACGACCGAGCCCTGCGAACGCGACCGGGAGCCACCGAACGACCCCGGCGGCGAACTCGACCCCCGCGAGTTGCCCGAGCGCCCCGACGAGTGGACCGAGGAGTCGGTCGAGCGGTTCGTCCGCGAGTACGAGGCCGCCTACCGGCAGCGTCGGGTACTGACCGAGGACACGACCTCGTTCGGCCACAGCGAGACGGTCGAGGTGCTACGCGAGGTCGACCGCGGCTACCGCGTCGAGATGCGAACGAACTTCTACTACAACGAGGCGACCGACGACGGCGAGGTTCACGCCGACAGCCCCGACTACGGGGTAGTCTACCTGGTCGCCGACGACCGGCTTCGTCGGGCGGCTGAAGGGGGATACGATGCCGACCCCAGTCTCGAGAACGCCCGGACGATGGAGTGCTGGTAGCCGGCGTCGGGCGAGGCGGGCGCCCGACCCGTCGTCAGGCGCCCGTCTCGAGGTCGCCGCCCTCCCGTTCCCACTCGGTGAGGCTGCCCTCGTAGAACGCGAGGTCGGGGTAGCCGAGGTGCCGGAGGACGGTGTAGGTGTGGCTGATGCGACGGGCGGTGTTGCAGTACAGCAGCACCCGCCGGTCGGGGGTGATGCCGCGCTCCTCCAGCAGCCGTCGCAGCTCCGGTTCGGGGTCGAGCCCCCGCGTATCGTCGTCGACGAGTTCCCGCCAGTCCAGCCGGACCGATCCGGGGATGTGGCCCTCCTCGTACTCCCACTCCTCGCGGGTGTCGACGATGACCGTGTCGGGGTCGTCGATGGCCGCCTCGACGGTATCGAGTTCGACGAGCGGGCCGTCGCGCTGGAACGACGCCTCGTAGTCGGCCGGTTCCGGGTCGGGCGTCTCGTCGCTCGTCTCGTGGGCCAGTTTCCAGGCCGAGAAGTCCCCGTCCAGCAGGTGGAGTTTCGCGGGGTCGTGACCGTACAGTTCCGCGGTGACGAGCAGGCGGGCCGCGAAGACGCCGTGGGTGTCGTCGTAGGCGACGAGTTCGTCGTCGGTGCCGACGCCCGCCTCGGCCATCAGTTCGGCGAAGCGGTCCGCGCCGGGGAGCATCCCCGCCTCGCCTTCGTCCTCGGCGCGGAAGCTGTCGAAGGGCACGTTCACCGCGCCGGGGACGTGCCCGATGCCGTCGTACTCCCAGGCGTCGCGGACGTCGACGACCCGGACCGCCCCGAGCCGCTCTGCCAGCCACGACGCCGGGACCACTACCTCGCTCATACGGGCCACTCGGCGCGGGGCGGCTTGAAGCTTGTAATCCGGCGCGGTCGCAGTTACCGGAGCTTATTGCCCCTTCCGGGCTCGAACGGCGGTCGTCACGCCGCCGATTCGACCCGTTTCGGCGGGGTCGGAGGTCGAAACCCGCCGACGGACTGCGACCAGTTACCGGTAACATTATCCGTAGCTCGTGAGGGCTGGCCGAACGTGCCGAGAGTCGTAGTACTATATGGGTAGTGGAGGTATACCTACCCGAACCATGAGCGACTACGCGAAAGAGGACGTACTCGTATCGGCGGACTGGGTGGAGGACCACCTGGACCACTTCCAGAGCGACGCCCCGGACTATCGACTGCTGGAGGTCGACGTCGACACCGAGGTCTACGACGAGGAGGGCCACGCACCCGGCGCCATCGGTCTCGACTGGGAGAAGGACCTCCGCGACCAGGTCCAGCGCGACCTGCTCTCGAAGGACGCCTTCGAGGCGCTGATGGAGGACCTCGGCATCACCGAGGACACCACCGTCGTCCTGTACGGCGACAACGCAAACTGGTTTGCGGCCTACACCTACTGGGAGTTCAAGTACTACGGCCACGACGACGTCCGACTGCTGGACGGCGGCCGCGACTACTGGGTGGCCAACGACTACCCGCTGACCGACGAGGTGCCGGAGTTCCCCTCGACGGAGTACGAGGCCAGCGGTCCCCACGAGTCCATCCGCGCCTACCGCGAGGACGTCGAGAAGGCCATCGACCGCGGCCTGCCGCTCGTGGACGTCCGCTCGCCCGAGGAGTTCAGCGGCGAGATCCTCGCCCCGCCGGGACTCCAGGAGACCGCCCAGCGCGGCGGCCACGTCCCCGGCGCCAAGAACATCTCGTGGGCCGACGTGACCAACGACGACGGCACGTTCAAGACCCGCGACGAACTCGAGGAGCTGTACGCCGGACACGGCATCGAGGGCGAGGAGACCACCATCGCCTACTGCCGCATCGCCGAGCGCTCCTCGGTCGCGTGGTTCGCGCTCCACGAACTGCTTGGCTACGAGGACACCTCCAACTACGACGGCTCCTGGACGGAGTGGGGCAACCTCGTCGGCGCGCCCATCGAACGCGGCAGCGGCGACTGACCACTCTCCACCGATAACTTCTCCGTTCTTTCGACCGGGCAGCGTTGCCGCCGACCGCTGGTTACAAGCGCGCGGCGGGCCTACCGACGCCCATGACACCCGAGGAGTTCCTCGAAGAGGTTCGCGAGGCGAACAAGACCGCTCTCTCGCGGCTCGGGTCCTCGAAGGCGCTGTACGCCGACACGATGGGCGAGATGGACGCCGGGGAGGTGCTGACCGCGGCTGCGACGGCCGAACACCACGCTGCCGAGACCTACGCGGCGTGGGCCGGATTCTCGGAGGACGAGGTCGCGGCGGCCTTCGAGACGACCGCCGACGAGGAGCGGGACCACTACGAGACGGTCGCCGGCGAACTCGACGACCACGACCCGGGCGAGGTGCCGGCCATCCAGGCGTACCTGCGGGACCTGGAGGGCGACGTCGAGCGCGTCGGCGGGTTCGTCGGCCGGACGCTGGCTGCCGAGAAGTCCAAGGAACAGGTGACAGGCTTCTTCGTCGGCGATGCCGACCCACAGACCGCACGGCTGTTCCGCGGGATGGGCGACGACCTCGACGCCCAGCTCGAACGCGCGACCGACCTGCTCGAGTCGCTGTGCGGGGACAACGACGAGTGCTGGGAGCGAGCGGAGACGGCCGCAAGCGGCGCCATCCAGGCCGCCTACGCGGAGTACACCGAACGGCTCGAGGGGATGGGCGTCAACCCGAAGCCGGTCTGTTGAGGAAGGTTCGAACCGCTGGCCTCGAACCGGAAGACGGATCGAGGCACGATCTCGGAGGGTCGTTTCTCGTCCGCCGATCCGAATGGTTTCCGGAATCGTCCCCGGGATCCTGCCGCTGTACCACTACCGGCTCGATCCGGACGTCCGATCGTTCAGTCGATCCGTGAGCGTGCCGACGATGTCGGTGAGGTAGGCGGTCCCCCAGACGGCGACGATGACCGCGCCCACGGTGTCGAACACCAGGTCCATCATCGTGTCGCCGAGTCCGTACTGTGTCAGGACGGCCCGGCTGCCGGTGAGTGCAGCCACCTCGCCGATAGCGAACTCGATGACCTCCCAGAACACACCGAACGCCAGCACGACGACGAGGATGAAGACGAACATGAACCGCGGCGGGAGGCGGACGGCATCGGAGTGTTCGTCGAACGCGCGGGCGGTGGTGTAGCCCGCCGCGGCGACGATACTCGACGAGAGGGTGTGTGTGAGGTTGTCCCACCACGGAATGGAGTTGTAGAAGGTGCCCTCGGTGCCCGGAATCCCGACCGTCCCGAGCGCGTGGAGGAAGACGGCGGTCGTGATCCACAGCGTCAGGCCGGTGTCCAGCGGGATGTCGTAGTCCCGCTCGAGGAGGGCGGGAAGCAGCGAGACGCCGAACGCGACCGCCGTGTTGACGAGGATGCCGGTGTTGCCGCGGACGAAACCGACGACGAACAGCCCGACCATAGCGACCTGCATCCCGCGTGTGAGTCGGAGCTGCCACCGTCTGCCGAGCGCGAGGCGGTCCCGGAGGCTCACGGGAACTCCTCCAGTTCGACGTCGTCGGTGATGCGGTCGTCCAGCGGGGCGTGCCGGCGGAAGTAAAACTGGAAGACGATGCCGGCGCCGACGCCGGCGACGGTCGAGGCCACGAAGTCCAGCATCAGGTTGTGCTCGATGACGGACTCCTCGACGCCCGGTTTGAGGAGAAGCGTCGTCCCGAGCAGGACGTCGGGAATCCAGCGGGCGACGGCCCAGACGCCGGCGGCCGCCATCGTCGTGAGAACGACGAACACGACGGCGAAGCGGTGGTCCATCCGGACCGGCGTGAAGACGTGCAGTTCGACGGCCACGATGAGCGCGATAGCCGCGACCGCGACGTAGTTGGCGATTCGGCCGGTTCCCAGCCCGGCGAGGACGACGAACGCCCGGCTCAGGACCGGCAGCGACGCGACCGCCAGTACCTCCCAGGGCAGCATCGCACGGACGGTCCGCAAGCCGACGGGCGGCACGAGCGCCAGGGCGACGATGGCGACCGCGAAGCCGGCAGACAGCAGTTCGCCCTCCAGGGCGCTGCCGGCGGCCAGCAGCGCGACCAGGCCCACCAGGAACCACGCGATGATCGCGTTCAGCCGCGTGTCGGTGAGTATCTGCGCGAGTACCGACTCCTCCATACCGTCTCCTTCGGGCGGCAACGTGAAGTGCTTCGGGGTCAAGTGGTTCGAGAATCGAAGATTCTCGTCATCACGAGAGAGCTCCGCTCTCTCGAACGACCCCGAGGCTTCCTGTTTCCACGACGCACTTTGCAGATTCCACGGCGGAATCCACAGGGAGCGCAGTCTCCGCAAGCGTGGATTCGGCCTCTCCCAGACCTACTTGGTGGCGACGGCGGCGCGTCCGACCGTCCGTGTTTTTGGACTTGAAGCCGGAGGCACGTTGTGCCGTCACACTCCATCATTCAGCATCTTGCAACTTAATGGCTTGTGCCATTACGTGTCGGCTTCATCCACGGGGTCAAGCCCCGTGGCATTCGCCTTGCAATTCTGTAAAAACCTACAGCCAGGTATACAGCGTCCCGTACGCCAGGAGTGCGGCCGACAGCGCGGCAAGGCCGGTCAACGCGACGCCGAGCGGCGTCAGCGGGCGACGGTCGGCGTCGGGGGTCAGCAGCCGCCACCAGTTCCGGGGGTGGACGCCGACGCCGGAGACCATCCCGACGCCAAGCGCGCCGAAGACGAAGCGGTACGGCGCCTCCAGCGACGGCGGCGGCAACAGGAGGACGGCGCCGGCGAACCCGACCCCAAGCGTCGCGTGCGGTCGGACGTGGTCGGTCAGTCGCCGGTCGGTGACGTGGAGGTACACCAGTGCGGCCGCCCACATCGTCGCTATCTCGAGGCCGAAGGCGCCGAGCAGGTGCATCGTCGGATCCGGGTGGAGGAGGAGTCGCTCGGCGACGAGCGTGACGTCGAAGGGGTACAGAAGCTCCGGCGGCGCCCCGGTGAACAGGTCGCCGAAGGGGTGAGCCAGCAGGCCGACCACGGCGGCGGCCCCGACGTGCGGCGCGTCGATTCCCCACCGGGTGCCGGCACTGGCGACGCCGAAGACGACGACGACGAAGGCGGCCATGACGACCGCCGACAGCGCGCCGTCGGTCGCGCCTACCGCGACGAGCCCGGTACCGACGGTGACTGCGAGTGCCCTGGTCGCCTTCGTCCGGGCGGCCCACAGCGCCGCCCCGACCGCTCCGAGTGCCCCGACGACGAGCGAGTGGGTCACCGCCCGGTGGACGACGTTGCCGGCGGCCCAGAAGGCTGCTTCCGCCTCCAGAAGGCCGTCGACGCCGACGAGTCCCACGGGAGCGTAGAGGATGTCCACGTCCGGCGAGAGGCCGAAGGCGCCGGCCAGCAGGCCCACAGCCAGCGCTCGCTCCCTGTCCCAGCCTGCGAGGGCGGCGAGACCGGCGACGATGGCGAACGCGACGAGGCCGTGACCGACGAACATTCGACGGTAGTTCGCGCTCGGCGGAGATAAGTCGCTCGGCCAGTCTCGGTCGATCCGGCGATTCCCAGCGATCTGGAACCGACCACAGATTACATTCTCGCGTCGAGCGACGTGAGATTATGCGTACCCTGCAGACGCTTCTGGTCGTGTCACTGGTCCTCCTTGCCGGCTGTTCGTTCGGTGCGCCAGCGACCGACGACCAGACGCCGACGACGACGTCGACACCGACCCCGACGTCAGCAACGACCTCGACGCCGACCGCGACGCCCGGCACTGGGACGGAACTCGCACCCGGCATCACCCGCGAGGGTATCACCAATCCCGTCGCGCTGATGAACGCCCACCAGCGGGTCCTACTGGAGGACGGCTTCGCCGTCGACCAGCGGGTCGTGACCACCTACGAGGGTACGGTCGAAAGCCGGCTGGCCCTGCGGACCGTCGTCGGCCCCGGCGGCGAGGTCGCTTTCCGGAACGGCACGTCGACGGCGGCCGACGCCAACGGCACCGAGGTCGTCACCAGCAACGACATCTGGCTGAACACGACCGCCCAGGTCTCCCGACACTTCGAGGGCGGAGAGGTCACCTACGACGTCCACGAGCGGCTGTCCCCACCGGAGTCGCTGGTCTGGTTCGGGACCGTCCAGCGCGACATCCAGTTCGCCGCCGACGCCTACGAGGTGACGGCCGTCGAGCGCCGCGACGGCGTCCGGTTCGTGACCCTCGCGGTCAGTTACGACCGAGTCGGCAACGACGGCGTCGACGACGCCGTCGGGACGCTGCTCGTCGACGAGCGGGGCGTCATCCACCGTGCGGAGATGAACGTCAGCTACGACGAGGGCACCGTCTACAGCACGACCTACGAGGTGATCGAACTCGGCGCCGAGCCCGAGCCTCCGGACTGGCTCGACGGCGTTCCGCCCAGCGCCGCCCTCGACGTGGGACTCGACATCTTCGAGTTCGACGCATCGAGCATCGAACTGGTCCACACCCACGGCGACGCCGCTCCGGCGGGTTCTCTCGTGACCGTCGTCTCGAACGGCACACTGTACGAGACGACTCTCGAGGCGCCGTTCGGCGACGGCAGCCGCTACCTCTGGGTCGACGCCGACGGGCGGCTCCGGGCGACCGCCGAACGGCCGGCCGACGACGCGCGGCCACTCGACACCGAGGTCACCGTCACTGTCCGCGCACCGGACGGCGGCGTGCTGTTCTCGACGAGCATCGGACGGTTGTAACCGACCCCGCCCTACTTCGCTCGGTCTTGCGACCTCGCTCGTTGAGGGAGGGGCTTTGATGTGGGACTCGCCGTCAATTGTCGCCGGGGAGGAAGGTCGTTCCTCACCCGTACCGAACGACCGTCGGGGTCAACATCCCCACCATTCGGGGGCCGGGCTACTGCGGCCCGTGATACCGGCGACGTGTGCGCAGCGGTATCACTAGGCACTGGTATGGTTGCCCCCGGAAAAAGTGTATCGGGTGGCGAGTCGAACAGCAGCAACAACGGTACCTGCTTCCCAGCGTGTCGGCTTCCTCCCCGGCCTACTCGCGTCGTCCTTCCGACTGGCGTCGGAAGTCCTCGCTTCTTGAGACCGGAGGCTCCGCCTCGAAACCGCTGAGGCCCCCACCCTCACAGCAACGCCGCCGAGAAGGAGTGTTCTCGTGGGACGTCTGGACGGTCCGCGGTCACCGGAATCTGACGTCGCATGCGGCAGGCGTCCTGGCACTACTGAACGAGGCCGGCGACGTCGTCCACGGGGAACGGCAGCCGCACCAGCGGACGCCATCGGGACTTATACACCTCCGGCGGGAAATCCGAGTATCGATGGACTCCAGTGACGCGGGCTGGTTCGCCGGGACCGACCGCGACGACATCGGCGCAGCAGCCGACGCCATCAGGAGCGGCGAGAGCGACGACCCTCGTGACTGGCCGTCCCTCGCGGTCGAGTCCGGCTTCGCCGACACCGAGGACGACTACTACGAGGCGCTCCACGCGGCGACGATGGCCGCGACCCGGCAGGCGGTCCGCGAGCGGGAACGGGCCGACGACCAGCAGTTGATTCACGCCGTGCGCGCGATGGACGACTGCCTGCGCGTCGCCAACGAACTGGCCGAACGGGTCGCCGAGTGGGCCGGCAGCAGCCGCGAGGACGCCGGCACGGGCGTCGAGTACGCCCGGGAACTGGCCGAGGCGGACGACGACGGGCCGCTGGTCTCGCTGGCCGGCCGGGTCCGGGACCTCGACGACGAGGCCGCCGACCTCCGGAGCCACGTCGAGCGGACGACCCCGGAGGTGGCGCCGAACCTCGCCGCGATGGCGGGGCCAGTACTGGCGGCGCGACTCGTCGCGCTGGCGGGCGGACTGGAGGAGTTGGCCCGCAAGCCGGCGGGGACGGTGCAGGTGCTCGGCGCCGAGGAGGCGCTGTTCGCGCACCTGCGGGGCCACGCTCCCTCCCCGAAACACGGCGTCATCTACGCCCACGAGGCGGTTCGAGGGACCCACCCCGACCACCGGGGGTCGGCCGCGCGGGCGCTGGCGGGCAAACTGACCATCGCGGTGCGAGTCGACCACTACTCCGGCGAGCGGAAGCCGGAACTGGACGCCGAACTCGAAGACCGCATCGAGCGCATCCAGGAGCGTGATGTCGAGTGAGCCTGCCCGACGGCGTCCAGCGCCGCGCCATCGACGGCGAGGAGGCGCTTGCGACCCGCGGCGAACCGGTGTACGGCGAGGGAACCGACGGCGAGTGGCGGCGGTGGGATCTCCGGCGGTCGAAGCTCGGTGCGATGCTCGAGATGGACGTCGACACCGGCCTGGCGGGCGGCGAGACGGTGCTGTACCTCGGTGCCGCGGCCGGGACGACGGTCAGCCATGTCGCCGATTTCGCGGGACCGACCTACGCCGTCGAGTTCGCCGCACGGCCGGCGCGGGACCTGCTCGACGCGGCGGAACCGCGAGGGAACCTCTTTCCGCTCCTGAAGGACGCCCGCAAGCCGGAGACGTACGCCCACGTCGTCGAGCCGGTCGACGTCGTGGTGCAGGACGTCGCCACGCGGGGCCAGGCGCGGGTGGCGCTGGCCAACCGACGGTTCCTCCGGGACGACGGCCGACTGCTGCTGTCGGTGAAGGCCAGAAGCGAGGACGTCACCGGCGACCCCGACGCGGTGTTCGACGAGGTCCTCGATTCGCTCGCCGAGGGGTACGAGGTGCTGTCGGCGCGGGGACTGGAGCCGTTCCACGACGACCACCTGGCCGTGGTCGCACGGCCGAAGTAGCGACGGCAGTGTCGGCGCCCGTCCCGGGCGGGTGTGGCGGCCCCGGACGCGTCCGCGCCCGATTCAAGTCCCTCCGCCACGAGGCCACGGACGTGACGACGACCGGAGGACCGCCGGCCCCGTCCGGCGGACACCCGCTGCTCGGCCAGACGCTCCCGTTCCTCTCGGACCCGCTCGGGTCGCTCCGTCGGTGGGGCCGGGCCGACGAGGACGTTCTCCAGGCCAGGGTAGGGGGACGGACGTTCTGTCTGGTCTCGGCGCCCGGGCCGACCGAGCGGGTGCTCACGACGGACGCCGACGCCTACCGGAAGGCCGACATCGTCCGCGAGAACCTCGAGACGCTACAGGGGGGCAGTCTGGTCCTGCTGGAGGGCGAGGAGTGGCGCGAGCGGCGACGGCTCCTCCGGTCGGGGTTCGGGGACAAGCAGGCGCGGGCCGCGGGGTCGGTGACGGCCCGGTACGCGGCGGACGCGGTCGATAGCTGGCCGGACGAGGTACGGGTCGACGAGCGGATGCGGTCGCTGTCGCTTTCGGTGCTGGCTCGCGTCCTGTTCGGACTCGACCTCCGCGGTGGCCGGACGCCGATAGACGAGGCGGCCGACGACGTCCTCGCACGGATGGACCCGCGTAGCCTCTCGGCATTCCTCCCGGAGTGGGTCCCGACACCGACGAACTACCGGTTTCGAGCCGCGGTGCGGACGCTGCACGACCGCATCGACGGCCTCGTCGCCGGGGCCGACCCCGCTCGCGACGACCTGCTCGGAACGATGCTCTCGGCCGGCGTGGCACCGGAGCGAATCCGTGACGAACTGATAGCGCTGCTGTTCGCGGGCTACGATTCCACCGCGACGGCGCTGGCGGTGACGCTCGCGCTCGTCGGTGACCACCCGGACGTGCAGGCGCGCCTCCGGGAGGAACTGGCCGAGGCGCCCGACGAGGGTGGCCCCGAGTCGATCGGTGCGGGGGACCGCCCGTATCTCGACGCCGTCGTCCGGGAGAGTCTCCGCCTGTACCCGCCGCAGTACCTCCTGTTCCGGGAACCGAGCGAGGCCGTCACGCTGGGCGGCTACCGCGTCGAGGCGGGCACGACGGTCGTGCTCTCGCCGTGGCTGTGCGGGCGGGACGGGGCCCACTGGGATGCGCCGGCGCAGTTCCGGCCGGAGCGGTGGCTCTCCGAACGGGACCGACCGAGGTTCGCGTACTTCCCGTACGGCGGCGGTCCACGGTACTGCCTCGGTCGACGGCTGGCCGAGCGGACGATTCGAACCGTGGTGTCGGTCGTCTGTCGGCGACGGGCGTTGCGACTGCCGGGCGACCTGTCGGTGAGCGCCGGGCCGACGCTCTCGCTGGACCCGCTCGAACTGCAGGCACGTCCCGACCCCGTATGACATCCTCCCCGGCGTGAACGCCGGGGTTTCCTCCGTGGGAGTCTCGGCCGGTCTACGACTCGCCGGAGGCAACATTCCTGCCACGAGGGACGGTACTCGGGTCTGTGCGCCGTTCTTTGGGACGGTGAGAGCGTGGTGACTCCGACCAGTTGTGGTCGTCCCACTCGAACCGCACGGGCCGTGCCATCGGCCTGACTGCCTTCTCTGTGTGCCGTCTCAGGAACGTTTCTGACGCCGTGAGGTCGGCGTGGCCCTCGAACCCACACGGACAGGTGAGCGTGTCCTGCTGCCGGGTGGTTCGCTCTGTTGACCCGCACTGCGGGCACTCTTGACTCGTCCACGCCTCTGACCGGACTTCGACCGAGATACCGTATTCCTCTGCCGTACAGACCAGTCGTTCGGTGAATTTCTTGAACGCCCAGAAGTTGTGCGTCTTCGCGTTGGTTTCGACCGACCAGTGCGTGTCCAGCACGTCGGTCAACCCACCGACATACACCGTATCCACGCCGTCCTCGTAAAGTCGTTCGAGCAAGTCACGACACAGTGCTTCTTGGGCGTGGTCGCGGCGACGGGTTCGCCTCCGGTACAGCCGCCGGATACGCTCGCTACTGTATCGGCCTTCTTCGAGTTTCGACTGCAACCGGGCAATTTCTCGCGTCGTCTCACGGAAGTGGTCGAACAACTCTCAGCCTTCGTACAGATATTGCTCGCCGGTCGTCGTGGTACAGGCAACGAGATTGTTCGCACCAATATCCAGAGCGGCCTTCTCGTCGGCCAGTGGAGTGTCCCGTGCATCATCAGAAACAGTCACGGGTTGCGAAGCTCGGAAGGTGCTATCAGTCTCGTCGTACCACAGGTCTAACCGGCCCTGTTTCTCGTAGTCGGGCCAATTCGGGTCGCCAGCGATTTCCAGCCGGAGACGCCCGGTGTGGTCGTATCGGTCTTTCAACTCGCGCCCGACCAGTATCTCAAGCCGGGAGCAGTCGCCCCATTCGACGGTGTACGACGTGTTGCGAATGACGGTCTTGAGTTGTCGCCCATCGTCCTCGTTGCCACGGAAGTCCGGTGGGTCCGGGTGGTCCGTAACCGACGTGTCCGACTCGTCGTAGTACTGGTCTTTCAGGCGGAAGAACGCCCGCCACGCTTCGCTGTTTTTCCGGATTACCTGCTGGGCGGTAGACGCCCCGAGGACGCCTTTGTATCGACCTTCCAGATCGCCGGTATCGGCGTCCCAGACGTCGCCCTCGAAGCCGTCTTCGTCGTTGTACCGCATGAGGCGCTGGAAGTTGACTTCGTTCCAGAGAGCGGCGGAAGCGTCCAACAGGTCCCGTAGCACCCGCTCATCGGTGTCGGTGAGCGGCCGCACGGCGAACGTGTTGGCACGCTTCATCCGAAGTATAATGAGTCTCGCTGTCTAATAAGTCTGTTGATGAGGCCAAACATCGATATTGACTGGGCAATCCACGGGCGAATCAAGGACTACGCAGAAGCAAACGGCGTGACCCTCTCGGAAGCATATTCAGAGGTGTTGGAAGCCGGTCTGGAAGCGTTGGAGACTCAAGATCAGTGATAAGGCGACGGTGCTGTTACCGGGCTTACACGATTCACGCCCGCCGTAAACGGCGGGACTCTCTCGCTGTTGAAAGGTAGCACCGGCCGAGGCGAGCGACGGGGCCGGCCTCGGTGGCGGTGTGCGTCCGGGCCGCAACAGGTCACATGCTATTTATCCACCCCCGGCCAACGTGACGGCGATGGAGTTGGGCTCCCGCGAGGCCTTCGACCGGATGGGCACGCTCGGCATCGAAGAGGAGTTCTTCGTCGTCGACGAGACCGGGCGCCCGACGGCGGGAACCGACGAACTGGTCTACGACTCGGAGCCGCCCGCGATTCTGGCGGACCGCCTGGACCACGAACTGTTCAAGTGCGTCATCGAGACGCAGACACCCACCGTCGAGTCGCTGGGGGAAGCCGAGGACGCGCTGGAGTCAGTCCGGACTGCGCTGGTCGAGCACGCCCGCGAGCACGGCTTCGACGTGGCGGCGGCGGGGCTGCACCCGGCAGCGGAGTGGCGACGGCTCGAACACGCCGAGAAGCCGCGGTACCGGGCCCAGCTGGACCGCATCCGGTACCCACAGCACCGCAACACGACGGCGGGCCTGCACGTCCACGTCGGGGTCGACGACGCCGACAAGGCGGTGTGGGTCGCCAACGAACTGCGGTGGTACCTGCCGGTCATGCTCGCGCTGTCGGCGAACTCGCCGTTCTGGAACGGCTTCGACACGGGGCTGGCCTCCGCGCGGGCCAAGATATTCGAGGGGCTGCCGAACACGGGGATGCCGACGGCCTTCGAGGACTTCGAGGCGTTCCAGCATTTCGAGCGGACGATGGTCGAGACGGACTCGATCAACGACCGCGGCGAGCTGTGGTACGACGTGCGGCCCCACTCCGAGCACGGCACCGTCGAGGTGCGGACGCCGGACGGGCAGGCCGACCCCGAGCGGGTGCTGGCGTTCGTCGAGTACACGGCCGCGCTGGTCGAGGACCTGGCGGCCCGCTACGAGGACGGCGAGACGGGCCGCGAGCACCGCCGGGAGCCGCTCGACGAGAACAAGTGGCGGGCGCTGCGGTACGGGCACGACGCCGAGCTACTGACCCCCGAGTGGGACGGGACGGTCGGGCTGGGTGAGGTCGTCGACCGGGAGGCCAGTCGCCTCGGCGTGTCGGGGATTCGGTCGCTGTACGAGGCCGAGAGCGGGACGCGACGGCAGCGCCGCCTCCTCGAGGAAGAGGGCCTGGAGGCGCTGTGTGCGGCGCTGCTGGTGGGCAGCGAGGTGCCGTGAGTTTTATTTGCCGGTATTCCATGTGTCCGGCTGAAGAGCACCTATGTCTACGGACGAAAAGGCGGACGACGGGTCGGGAGAGCCCGTCGACACGGAGGAGGGGAGCGTACGGGGCAAACTGGAACAGGAGGCGGGAAAGGCAGCCGAGCAGTTCGACGAGAGCATCGTCGACCTGCTCTCGTGGGTGCTGGACACCGAGACGCGGGCCAGAATCTACGTCTATCTGCGACAGAACCCCGGCAGCACGAGCGAGGAGATAGCCGAGGGGACGGGGCTGTACCCCAGCACCGTCCGGGAGGCGCTGGCCGAGTTGAACGACGAGGAGAAGGTCGGGCGCCGCAAGCGGGAGGCCAGCGGTGCCGGCAACAACCCCTACGAGTACACCGCGATGGCGCCCAGCGACCTCGTCGGCGACATCGTCGGCGAGGTGCAGGACGAACTGAACACCGTCTTCAACCTGGATTCGCACCTCGGCGTCCGGTCGGACGACGAACGGGAGCCGGTGAATATCACGGTCGGGACCGACAACTCCGACGACGGCGACGAGTGACACGGCAGCGTCCCGCATCACAGGAGCTAAATCGGGGCCCCGCCTTTCGGCCCGCATGAACGTCGTACTGGGCGGGACCTTCGACCCGGTCCACGACGGCCACCGGGCGCTGTTCGAGCGTGCCTTCGAGCTGGGGGACCTGACCGTCGGCCTGACCAGCGACGACCTCGCCCCGAAGACCCGCAACGTGGACCGCTACGTCCGCCCGTTCGACGAGCGGAAGGCCGACCTCGAGCGGGAGCTCGCGGCGCTGGCGGCCGACCACGACCGCGAGTTCGAGGTGCGGCGACTCGAGGAACCGACCGGCGTCGCCGACGAACCGGGCTTCGACGTACTCATCGCCTCTCCCGAGACCGTCGAGGGCGCCGAGCAGGTCAACGAGAAACGCGAGCGGAAGGGACTCGATCCGCTGGAAATCGAGGTCGTCGACCACGTCTACGCCGAGGACGGCGACGTGATCTCCTCGACCCGCATCGTCGCCGGCGAAATCGACGACCACGGCAACCTCACGCCCGAACGGGACGGCCGGCCGGCCAGCCGGGACTGACCCTCACCACGCCGGCGGCTCCAGCCCCGCCTCCTCCATCAGGTCCTTCCAGCGCTTCTGGACGGTCAGCCGGGCGACGCCGACCGCATCGGCGACCGCCGACTGCGAGCGGCGCTCGCCGGCGATGAGCGCGCCCGCGTAGAGACTGGCGGCCACCGTCGCCCGCTTCGAGCGCTCGGAATCGGGCACCGTCGACAGGAAGAGGTCGACCGCCCGCGACTTCGCGTCGCTGCCCAAATCGAGCCGCTCGGCCGCGTCGTCGATGGCGGCCAGCCACTCCTCGTTTTCGACCTGATCGGTGGCCCGGTACACGCCACAGGGTCGGTGGGCCAGAAACTTAAACAGTCGGCAGCGGAGCTAAACCGCCGGCGCCCCCAGGGACGGTATGCGCCTGGAAGCCATCTTCGTCGCCGAGGCCGGCGGCGAGCCGATGGAGACCCGCGAGTCCGTCGAGGCCGTCCACGGCGGACTGGCGGGGGACCGTTACTGCACCGGCCGCGGCTACTACTCGCCGTTCGACGTCTGCGAGACCACGTTCGTGCAGGCTGAGGCCATCGAGGAGATACGCGAGACGACCGGCATCGACCTCGCGGACGGTCGCCACCGCCGCAACCTCGTCGTCCGGGGCGGCGACGTCCACGACCTCTTGAACTGCCGGTTCGAACTCGGGGCGGCGACGTTCGAGGGGACCCGTCCCCGGCCGCCCTGCCGGCACGTCGAGGAGGTGGCGGGCGAGGACGGCGTCGCCCGCGCGCTCGGGGACGGCCGCGGCGGCATCTGTGCCCGGGTGGCCGACCCCGGCGAGTTGCGCGTCGGCGACGAGGTTGGCGACGTCGAGGAGATGGGGAACTTCGAGGGGCTGGTCGCCAGCATCCGGGACCGGGTCGGTCGGTAGCGACAGGTATTTTTTGGCGACGGCGGTACGACTCGGTGCGCGCGGGTTGCCGAGCCAGGCCAAAGGCGCAGCGCTTAGGACGCTGTCCCGTAGGGGTCCGCCGGTTCGAATCCGGTCCCGCGCACTGACTGAGTTTTCGAGCGAAGCGAGAAAACGAAGGAAGGAGCAGGACCGATTCGAACCCTGGAAGACGAGCGGTAGCGAGTCTTCCTCCGGTTCGAATCCGGTCCCGCGCACGAGCGACCGAGGCCGCCCGGTTCGAATCCGGTCCCGCACATGAGCAAGCGTAGCGAGCGAAGAGCAGGACCGGATTCGAGCCCTACCAGACGCGCGCAGCGGAGCGAGCACGTCTGGGTCCGGTTCGAATCCGACCCCGCGCACCGATTCTCCAGCAGTGCCAAAACTGAACAGGGCGGGAGCCGTCCCCGAGAACGATGACGGACGTCGACGAGGGGGAGGTACCGACGCTCTCGCTGCGGGCGTACGACGAGCGGGACGCCGGGGCGGTGTGGCGGTTGCACGAACTGGCGTTCCGTGACATCGAGACGGACCCGGCGGACATCCCGGGGACCGACGACCTCCGGGACGTGCGGGGGACCTACATCGAGTCGGGCGGTGGCTTCCTGGTAGGCACAGTCCCGTCGGCGCCCCCGGAGGTGCCGCGGGTCCACGACGGCGCGCTGGTGGCGATGGGCGGGTTCCTGCCGAGCGGGGCGGGTCACGACGACGAGCGGCACGTCGAGGGGGCGGCGGAACTGCACCGGATGCGGGTCGCGCCCGCCTGTCAGCGCCGCGGCTACGGCCGGCGGTTGCTCGGGGCGCTGGAGGCGGCCGTCGAGGCGGCCGGCTACGACCCGGTGCTGGCGACGACCGCCCGCAGACAGCGAGCGGCCGTCGAGTTCTACGCCGACGCGGGCTACACGGTGGTCGGCGAGTCGACGGCGGTCGAGTACGAGCTCGTACACTTCGAGAAACGGCTGGGCTGAGACGGGTGGCGCTCGACGCCGCCGGTGCGGGTGCGGTCGAACTCGCGGAACGCCAGCGGTTTCAGTGCAGGTCGACCCTCCCGGCGGCCGGACCCGGTGGGGTCGACGGCGACCGGCGGGACGCTCAGTAGGGGCCGATCACGGCCGTTCGACGCCGGTGATCTCGAATCGGGCGCCGCCGTCGGCGCTCTCCGTCGCGGTCACGCTCCAGCCGTGGGCGGTGGCTATCTCCTCGACGATGGCGAGGCCGAACCCGGTTCCCGACTCGGCGGTGGTGAACCCGCTCTCGAAGACGGCCTCGCCGTCGTCGGCGGGGATGCCGGGACCGTCGTCTTCGACGTAGAAGCCGCGGTCGAGGTCACCGACGGTGATGGTCACGTCCTCGCCGGCGTGCTCAACCGCGTTCCGAAAGAGGTTCTCGAGCAGTTGCTTCAGGCGGCCGGCGTCGGCCCGGAGCGCGCTCGTCTCCCCGACGACCAGTTCGGCGTCGGCGGTTTCGACGGTTTCGAAGCAGTCGGTACTGACCCGTGCGAGGTCGACGGCCTCGATTTCGGCGGCCGACTCGCCGTCCCGTGCCAGGGCGAGCAGGTCGTCGACGAGCGCCTCCATGCGTTCCAGCGCCTCGGCGACCGCCGCGAGGTCCTCGCTGTCGGCTTCCTCGCGGGCCAACTCGAGGTGGCCGTCGGCGACCGTCAGGGGGTTCCGGAGGTCGTGGGAGACGACGCTTGCGAACTCCTCGAGGCGCTCGTTGGTCCGCTTTAGCTCCGCCGTCCGCTGGGTTCGCTCCAGTTCGTAGCTCATCCACTTGCTCGTCACGCGAACCAGCATCCGGGCGGCGTCGCTGAACGGCTCCTCGCGGGGCTCGGTCGCGGCGAAGCAGAGCGTCCCGTAGAGGTCACCGTCGACGACGACCTTCCCGCCGATGTAGGCGCCGAGTTCGAACGTCCGATAGGCGGGGTCGTCCTCGAAGCCGGCGGCGACGGCGTCCTGGATGGCCAGCAGACCGTCGGTCTCGATGGCGCGACGGCAGTACGCCTCCGAGAGCGGGCAGGACTCCTCGGACTGGAGCAGCGGGTGGTCGCCGCAGGCGTGGACGATGGTCTGTCGCCCGTCGCCGGTCTCGTCGGTATCGACGCGAGAGAGGAAGCCGTAGGGCAGTTCGAGCCGTTCGCAGCCGAGTTCCAGCGTGCGGTCGATCTTCTCCTCGAAGGCCAGTTCCGGATCGGTCGTCACGTCGTACAGTTCCCGGAGGCTCTCGAGGGTGGCCTCCCGGCGCCGCTCGCGTCGCTTCCGGTCGCTGATGTCCCGAACCGTGGCGGTGAACCGATGGGCGCCGCCGACCTCGGCCTCGCCGAAGGAGATGCCCAGCGGTACCTCGTGGCCGTCCCTGTGGAGGCCGGGCAGTTCGATCCAGTCCCACTCGAGGCTTCGCTCGCCCGTCTCCAGGTAGCGGTCGATGGCCGCCTCGTGGGCGTCGTGGAACCGCTCGGGGACGAGCGTCAGCAGCGACCGACCGACGAGTTCGTCGGGCGCGTAGCCGAACACCGCTTCTGTCGCCTCGTTTGCGTACCGGACGACGCTGTCGTCGTCGATGGTGAGGACGACCTGATCGGTGTTGCTCGTCAGGGCGCTGAACCGGGCTCGCGTGGCCTCGAGTGCCCGGGTTCGCTCCCGGCGGTCGGTGACGTCCCGGAGGTACATCGAGAGGCCACCGTCGTCGGGATACGCCCGAAGTTCGAACCACGCGTCCCGGTCGGGGAGGGGCGCCTCCCGGGAGACCGCCTCGCTGTCGGCCATCGCACGCCGGAGCGCCTCGGCGAACGGTGTCCCCTCGATTTCGGGGAAGGCTTCCCAGAGCCGGCTGCCGGACAGTTCCGCAGCCGGTCGGTCGAGCAGGCGGGCGGCGGCGTTGCTCCGCGTGAGACGCCACTCGTCGTCCACCGCGAGATACGCCTCGTTCGTCGCGTAATCGGACTCCTCGCTCATCGTGAACCCACGCCGGCCGCCGCCGGTCGGCCGTCGCCGCCCCGGGTCGAACGGGACGGGAGGACGGCGGCCGTCGAGGAACGAGTCGACGCGCCGTCGCCGGCGAACGGGTGCATACGCGTCGTAGTGTCTCCCGAGGTATAAATGGGGGTTTCGGAACGGCCGCCGGAACGGCGGCTTCCGGCCCGCTCGTCGGGAACCGTGCGGGTTATCTTCTCGAATCCCCTAGCTCGGTCGTGAGCGATTCGACGCCGGAATCAGTCCGTGACGGCGCCGGTCTGACCAGCAGCGGCTACCGCATCTCCGTCGACGAGGGGCGCGACTCGTTTTACGCGCTCTGCATCGAGGACCCCGACGACGAGGACCGGTGGCTCATGTCCGACACCGTCCGGTCGCTGCGGGACGCCAGGTAACGCCCCCGAAATTGGGTGAGAGTCCGAACCAGGTCTGAAAAACCTACTTCAGCGGTTTCGAGGCGGAGCCTCCGGC
Organism: Natronomonas marina; assembly: GCF_024298905.1. Classification (NCBI taxonomy): domain Archaea; kingdom Methanobacteriati; phylum Methanobacteriota; class Halobacteria; order Halobacteriales; family Natronomonadaceae; genus Natronomonas; species Natronomonas marina. The sequence goes on along the minus strand of NZ_CP101154.1, from coordinate 1,399,817 downwards.
CTCAAGAAGCGAGGACTTCCGACACCAGTCGGAAGGACGACGCGAGTAGGCCGGGGAGGAAGCCGACACGCTGGGAAGCAGGTGCCGTTGTTGCTGCTGTTCGACTCGCCACCCGATACACTTTTTCGGGGGGCAACCATACCAGTGCCTAGTGATACCGCTGCGCACACGTCGCCGGTATCACGGGCCGCAGTAGCCCGGCCCCCGAATGGTGGGGATGTTGACCCCGACGGTCGTTCGGTACGGGTGAGGAACGACCTTCCTCCCCGGCGACAACTGACGGCGAGTCCCACATCAAAGCCCCTCCCTCAACGAGCGAGGTCGCAAGACCGAGCGAAGTAGGGCGGGGTCGGTTACTGGGTAGCGACACCTAACGGTATGTCACGGGCGAACCGCTCCATCGACGCCGACGGCGCACGGTCGGCCCCGCTGGCCGCCGTCGTCGGCCGCGGGCTCAGACGACTCCTCGAAGGCGCGGGCTTCTGGAGTGCGGTCGTCCTGCCGTTCGTCGCGGTTCTCCTGCTCATCGTCCAGCCCACCGGCTGGGTGCCGCTCGCGGGCGGCGTCTTCCTGGCCAACGTCCTCGGGATACTCGCCGGGCACTGCTACGGCCGGGAGTGCTGACGGCGACGAACTGTCGGTGTCGTCGACGAGCGCCTCGACGTCGTCGACGCCTCGGAGTGAGGCTGCCGGACGACGCCCCCTCGCCACCGAACGAGCTATTCTTCGGTTTCGTCAGCGTCGTCGGCTTTCGTGGAAATCGTCACGGTCTCGAAATCGGCTGCCGCCTCCGCGGGACCGAACAGGGTCCTGAAGAGGAGGTTCGCGGGACTGCCGGGGTGATCGCGGTCGGTCGCCCGCGTCAGGTCGGTCAGGTCGACGGGCTCCGTCGCACCCAGTTCCGAGAGCCCCAAGAGCGGCCCGACGAACCGGCGCTCGAACTCGCCGAGGCTCGAGGGATCCGTGGCGTCGGTGGCGACGTACCCCTCGAGGTGGGCCGCGAGCGGCGAGAAATCGAACGCCTCGGCGCCGGGCCAGCCGAGTTCCTCCCGGACCAGGTCGGTCGCCTCCTCGATGGCGCCGACGGACCCGAGGTGGCCGGCGCCGATGACGGCCTTGACGGCCTTCGCGAGGTCGCCGCTGACGACGGCTGGCCCGACCTCGGCGACGGCGCCGTTGCCGACGCTGACGACCCAGCCGGCCTCCTCGTACCGGTAGGCGTCGAATCGCGGGTCCTCGTCGGTCTCGTCGGTGACGCGGGCGGCGTTGACCACGCGCAGCAGGTTCGAGGCGGCGGTCCTGGCCTCCCGGACGGCCGTCTGTGCGCTGGCGGGGACCTCGGCGCCGGCCTCGTCGACGACGGCCGCGGCGTCGCCGACGACGAAGGTGGCCTCGCCGACCCGGAGGTCGCCGCCGGTCCGCTGTCGTTCGCCGTCCAGCGCCGCCGGCCCGCGGATGCCCCCCGCCCACACGAACACGTCGTGGGGGAACGTCCGACCGTCCCCGAGGGTGACCGCCTCGTCGTCGGCTGACTCGACGGTCGCGCCCGTCTCGACGGCCACCTCTCTGGCCTCGAGTTCCTCACGGATCGCCCCGGCGAACGTCCCGTCGAACCCCGGCGCGATGCGGTCGGCCATCTCCAGCACCGTCACCCCGAGATCGAGGTCCTCCGCCGCGGAGAGTTCGGCCAGTTCGCCGGCGACTTGGACCCCAGAGAGACCCGCCCCGCCGACGACGGCGTCGCCACCGGGGGCGGCCATCGCATCGGCCCGAATCGCCTCGGCGTGGGGGAGTCGCTTCAGCGGCGTGGCGTGTTCCTCGACGCCGGGCAGGTCGTAGAAGGCCGTCTCGGCGCCCAGACAGACCGCCGCCGCGTCGTAGTCCAGTTCCTCGGTTCCGGCGCCATCGACGGGCGAAAGCGTCGCAACGCCGGCCTCGGCGTCGACGTCCGTGACCCGTGCTTGCCTGAGGTCCGCACGCGAGAGCACCTCCGAGAGCGGGACCGTGATGGTCTCGGCGAGGTCGGGAAACCGGACGACGCGGTGGAGTTCGTGCTGGACGAGGTGGTCCTCGGACTCGTCGACGACGACCAACTCGACGTCGTCGGGGAGTCGCCGTTCGAGACGGCGGGCGACCGTCAGTCCGGCGTAACCGGCACCGAGTACTGCGACGCGCATACACGTCCTTCGGTCGGTGTTCGTATAGTCCCTCCGGGGCGGTCGAACGGAGGTCCGGGCCGCGAGAAGCGACACCGGGACACCGTCGACTCTTTTTCCGATTCGGTGGGGGTTTAATACGAGGAGAGGCCCAGGGGAGTTCAGACTATGGGTGGGCGCGACCGGGGGCAGTCGCAGGTGCTGGGGAGGGTCCTCCTCATCGGACTCGTCTTGAGCGGCGCCTCGGCCGTCGTCCTCGTTGGCGGGCCCGCGCTGTCGGGTGTTCAGGGTGACGCCGAAACCTCCCGGATAGAGGCCGAGTTGACGTACATCGATTCGCAGGCGGCACACGTCGCGCTGGGCGATAGCGACTCGCAGGTCGTGAACCTCGAGGAGACCTACAGTGGGGACATGAGCGTGACCGACGCCGGACAGGTCTGGCTCGTCACGGACGACGGAACGGAGATACTGAACGAGTCGCTCGGTGCCGTCGTCTACGAGGGCGACCGGACCACCATCGCCTACCAGGGCGGCGGCGTCTGGCGAGGGACGGGCACCGAGACACGGGCCGTCTCCCGGCCGGAGATCCACTTCCGGGAGGGCACGCTCACGTTCCCCCTGATAACGGTCGTCGACGGCGGCGAGTCGGCGTCGCCCGGCAAGATTCGGCTGGAGACGGGGAACAGGGAGTTCGACCTCGGTCCGGGGTTCGTCGAGGGCACCCAGGTGTCGCTGGTCGTCCACAGCGAGTTCTACCAGGGGTGGGCCGACTACATGGAGTCCCGTGCCGAGGGGTCGGTGACCGAACTGGACCACGACGAAAACGTCGCCGTCATCGACCTCGGCCAGCTCACCATCGACGGGGACTTCGACACCGGCATCGTCGCACAGGGGGACGTCGACGCCAGCCACCCGGCGGCGACCACCGACACCGACGTCCTGACGAGCGGTACGGCGTCGGGCGACTTCGACGACGTCGAGGAGAACGCGGACATCGACCTGAACGAACTCGACAGCGGGCTCGAGCGACTCGTGAACAACTCCGAGGACGACGACCCCCACGTCGACCTCACGACCGGTGGGACGCTCGGTCCGGGGAGCTACTACGCCGAGAAGATACACCTGGACGGCGGCACCCTGACCGTCGATGTCAGCGGGGGGAACGTGACCATCTTCGTCGAGGGGAACATCGGCATCGAGGGCAACGGCGGCATCGAGGTCGTCGGCGACGCCAGCGGGAACGCCCTGCAGATATACACCCTCGGGGACTTCGCGCTGGCGAACGGCAACGGCGAGATCTCGACGTCCGACGACGCGACCGGCGTCCAGATTTACGGCACCTCGGAGATGCACTTCGGTATCGGCCAGGGCGACTTCACCGGCGGCGTCTACGCGCCCCGCGACGAACCCGCCGAGGGCGACAACGAGGCCGTCGACATGATAAGCGCCAGCAGCATCAACTGTGCCGCCGACGTCGACGTCTGTCTCGGAACCGGCAACCCGTCGATAACGGGCGCCATCATCGCCGGACCGGTCGAGGTCGCCCAGAGCGCCGACTTTTCGTACGATGCGGACCTCGCGGCCGTCGACCCGTCGCTGCCCCCGGAGGTCGACCTCCCGCCGCCGCTGACGTATCTCCACGTCTCCGTGAACGAACTGCGGGTGAGCGGCCCCCCGGCCAGCGAGAGCTCGACGACCGATGTCGACGTGGACGACTACGTGAGCGGCAGTACCGGAACCCCGACCCCGACGCCGACCGGCCCGACACCGACGCCCACGACGCCGACACCGACCCCGGGGGGACCGACGGCAACGCCGACGTCGTCGGTGTCGGCCTCCCTCACGATCACGAAAAGCGACGCAGGCGGCGGGAAGACCGAATACACCTTCGATGCCTCCGGGTCGACCCCCGACGGGGACATCGACGAGTACAGGTGGGACTTCGACGACGACGGGACGATAGACGAAACCACGCCGGCCGACACCACGAGCTTCACATGCAAGGGCAACCCCTCCGACCCGAGCTACTGTGGCGCGAGCGAGGGGAGCGTGACGGCGGTCGATACCGACGCCGGCGAGTCCGACGAGGCGACGGCGACCTGGCCCTAGTACACGTCCCCGAGGAACGCCCGGATGGCCTCGTTGACCGGCTCGGGGTTCTCGAGGTTCGATGAGTGGCCCGCGTCGGAAACCATCTCCCGGCGGGCGTCCAGTTCCGCGACGAGCGAGTCCGAGCGCTCGGGCTCCAGGGCGACGTCCTCCTCGCCGTGGACGACGAGGGCGGGAACGTCGATGCCCGCGAGTTCGTCGGTGAAGTCCGGGCGCTCCAGCCAGGAGTCGACCTCGTAGTAGACGGCGTCGCCGGGGTAGGTGAGCCACCGGTCGACCCACGAGTCGACGAGGTCGGGCCGCTGTTCGATGGTGGTCTCGCCGAAGAGGATGTGCTTGACGACGCCGGCCAGCTGTTCGGGGACCTCCCCCTCGGCGCGGGTCGTCTCTATCATCTCGCCGTAGCGTTCGATTTCGGCCTCCTGGTGGGGGCCAGCGGTCGTGTCGACGAGTACGAGACCGTCGACGCGGTCGGGGTACCGTTCGGCGAACCGGAGCGCCATGAACCCGCCCATCGACATCCCGCCGAGGACGCAGGAGTCGATGCCCTTCGCGTCCAGAAGCGCCGCACAGTCGTCGGCGAGGTTGTAGAGGTCGTAGGGCCCGACGTAGCGGTCGGTCCGTGCCCGGGTGTCGTAGGCGACGACGCGGTAGTCGTCGGCCAGGGCCTCGACCTGCGGGGCGAACATCGTCCGGTCCATCAGCGTCCCGTGACAGAGGACCAGCGGCGGGCCCGACCCCCGGTCGGTCGCCACGGTGTCGGGCCGAGCACGGTACCGCTGCACCGAGCGATCGTCGGATGGTGCCATGCCACGTCCGGGGGACCCCAGCGACTTATAGCTGCGGCCCTGGAGAGACGTGTCCGATACGTGATAGTCGTCAGTCGCCCGTACGACCCTCCACAAACCTTTTTCGTGTCTGTTGTGATAGACGAACGATGAGCGAACTCGGGGACCTCCTGGACGACATCGTCGCCGACGTCGATAGCGTGTTTCTCTTCTCCCCGAGCGCCTCGCTTCACGAGTCGTTCGCAGAGGCCGACGTGCCGGTCGTCGTCGTCGCGCCCGAAAACTCCGTCGACGCCGAGCAGTACGTGGAGTTGCCCCTGGAGTTCCAGAGCCTCCGGGAGCGCATCCGGTTCGGGGTCGAGGGCGGTCTCGACAGCGACTACCTCGAGGAGGGCGACCAGGTCGCCTGTGCGGCGAAACTGTTCGCCGACGACATCGACACGGTGACGCGGGTCCGGGCCGGCGACTTCGACCGCTCCGGCGTCTACGACCTCTTCGTCAACAGCCGCGCCGAACCGGAGGTCATCCGGAACGTCCTCGAGGTGGCCATCGAACTCGGCAAGAAGGGTCAGAAGGGCAAGCGCGTCGGCGCGCTGTTCGTCGTCGGTGACGCCGGCAAGGTGATGAACAAGTCCCGGCCGCTGTCGTACAACCCCTTCGAGAAGAGCCACGTCCACGTCGGCGACCCCATCGTGAACGTGATGCTCAAGGAGTTCTCCCGGCTGGACGGCGCCTTCGTCATCAGCGACTCGGGGAAGATCGTCTCCGCCTACCGGTACCTCGAACCCTCCGCGGAGGGCGTCGACATCCCGAAGGGGCTGGGCACCCGCCACATGGCCGCCGGCGCCATCACGCGGGACACGAACGCCGTCGCGGTGGTGCTGTCCGAGTCCGACGGACTCATCCGGGCGTTCTCGGGCGGTGAGATAGTCCTCGAACTCGACCCGGAGGAGTACTGAGATGCAGGTAATCCGGGAGTGGTTCGACGGTCTCGCAGCGGGCGAGCAGAACTTCGTCGTCGCCGTCGCCCTCGTCGTCGTCGGGCTGATACTCGGCGGCGTCACCGCCTGGCTCATCCGCCGGGTCCTGCTGGCCTTCGACGTCAACGAGGTAGTAGAGGGGACGGCCTTCGAACGCACCGCACGGAGCCTCGGCACGTCGACGGTCGGACTCCTCTCGCAGCTTTTCGGGTTCTTCGTCTTCCTCATCGCGGCGCTGTACGCCTTCGAGACCCTGGAGTTCGTCCCCTCCGAGCAGGTCGTCCGCGGGATAAGCGAGTTCCTCCCCCAGCTTTTCGTCGCGGTGCTCGTCGTCATCGTCGGCGTCCTCCTCGGCGACAAAGCCGAGATCGTCGTCGGCGAGCGCCTCCGGAGCATCAAACTCCCCGAGGTGACCGTGATTCCGCGGCTCGTGAAGTACTCGATCCTCTACGTGGCGACCCTGATCGCGCTGTCGCAACTGGGTGTGGCGACCGGCGCGCTCCTGATCCTGCTTGCGGCGTACGCCTTCGGGCTCTTCTTTCTCGGCGGGCTGGCGTTCAAGGACCTCCTCTCGTCGGCCGCCGGTGGTATCTACCTCCTGTTGACCGAGCCGTACAGCATCGGCGACGAAGTCGAAATCGACGGCAAACGCGGTATCGTTCAGGAGATGGACGTCTTCGTCACGCACGTCGAGAGCGACGGCGAGGAGTACGTGATCCCGAACCGGATCGTCCTCCGGGACGGCGCGATGCGAGTCCGGAACTGACCGCCTGGAAGCGTGAAATGTCGTCGGAGCATACAGTCTTATGAGCGTCCGGTCGCACATGGTCGTATGACCGAGCCAGACAACACTGTCGAGGAGCTGATGACCGCTCCCGTGGAGACTGTGTCGCCGGACGCGACGCTGGCGGCGGCCGCTCGAACCCTCAACGCGAAGGGTATCGGCTCGCTCGTCGTCGGAGAGGACCGCCTGGACGGCATCATCACCGAGTCCGACGTCGTCGCCGCGGTCGGCGAGGAACTGGACCCCTCGACACCGGTCTCGGCGCTCATGACCGATCCGGTCGTGACGATTCGCCGAACCGAGACGCTCCGGGCGGCCGCAGAACGGATGGGCCACAACGGCGTCAAGAAGCTCCCCGTCGTCGAGGACGGCGCCGCAATCGGTATCATCACGACCACCGACCTCGCGCTGCACCTGCCGAACTTCCAGGTCAACATGGCCCATCAGGCCGAACCCGACATCGTCGACGGCGAGTGGGAGTGACACCTCGACACCGGGGGGACACACGAGCCACGCCGCGGGAACGTCTCCCGAGCGCCGGGGCTATCGCAGGTACCGCCACGCGGTGTACGCCAGCACGCCGAAGAGCGCGACGAGAGCGGCGAGAAGGAGTTGCTGGACGACCAAGGCGCCGTAGAGGAGGACGCCGACGACGAATACGGCGGTGAGAGCGAGCGCGATTCGGTCGCTCGTCCCGTCGGAAGGCATACTTCACCTTCGCTTTTTATATTACAACTGCTCTTCGAAATCTCGCACGTCGCATCCCACACGCCGAGCTAGCCGTTCGGTACGGTTTCGACGGGGCCGCGAGCGGACGCCAGCCCCACGAGGGCGCCGAGCGGACGCCGTCTGACCGCGAGGGGCGGTCCGAAGCACACCCTTTAGGCTGCGCCGGCGTCTACCCCCGTCGATGCGAACGCTCGTACAGGACGACGTCACGCGGGCGGCGTCGTTCTTCGTCCTCGCCTTCGGCGTCTCGACGGTCGGGGGGTTCGTGCTGGGCGACCTCCGCCTTGGCATCCAGTGGGGGGTCCCGCTCGGAGTCGCGTTCGGCGTCTTCGCGTACTTCTTTCTCGTCCCGACGGCCGGAGCAGACGGCGGGGACCCGCCGTCCGACGGGGAGTGAACCCCCACCGGAACGTCGGACGGTCGCCTATCCCTGCAACAGGTTCATCACCTCGTCGACGACGTCGGGTTCGACGGCGACGAGATACCGGCTTCCGGCCGCGAGTTCGGTGTCCGGCCGGGAGATGCTGTTGCCCTCCTCGTCGGAGATGACGAGCGTTCCGGCGGGGAACCGCACCTCGGTGAGTTGCTTCCCGGCGGCCGGCGCGCCCTCGGCGACCCGGACGAGCATGATGTCGAGGTCGCCCGTCGTGTCCGCCAGGGTCTGGACGTCGCTGCCGATTATCTGGTTTGCGGCCAGGCGCGCGCCGGCGCGCTCGGGGAACAGGACCGCATCGACGAACCGCGTGTACGCCTCGTCCGACGCGCTGTCGATTCGGGCGACCGTCCGTATCTCGGGGTTCAGTTCCGCGGCCGCCAGACACACCGCGAGGTTCAGGCCGCTCTCGCCGGTGAGCGCCGCGACCACGTCGGCCCGCTCGATGCCCGCCTGTTCGACGATGCCGGGGTCGGTCGCGTCGCCCTCGATGACCGTCGCGACCCACTCGTCGGCTATCCCGTCGACGACCCGCTCGTCGCGCTCGACGATGGTCACGTCGTGGCCCCGGTCCGCCAGTATCGTCGCCGTCTGGAAGCCGACTCGCCCGCCGCCAGCGATGATTACGTCGAGATCACTGGGCATGGGTCAGTCTTCACCCCCTGGCGTCATTTCGCTACCGGTCGACGGCCCCGGCTCGGGGCGGTTGCCCGCGCGGTCCAGCAGGAGGTAGGCGACGCCGCCGAGCAGTATCCAGCCGACGCTGAGTCCCAGCGCCAGCGGGTCCGTCCGAATCAGGTACTCGACGAGTACCACCGTCAGGACGAGGTTCAGCCCGATGCCGACCAGCGGCGGGACGGGGTACAGCGGCATCTCGTAGGGGCGATTCATGTCCGGCCGCTCCCGGCGGAGGCGGATGACGGCCACGTTGACGATGACGAACGACAGGAGGAAGAACAGACTCGACATGTTGCCGGCGCTCTGGGTCGGTAGCGCCACGGAGCCGAGCATGACGACGGCGCTGGCGAGAATCGCGACGAACGGCGTCCCGTAGCGGTGGTGTAGCTGTCCAAAGGAGGGCAGCAACTGCTCCTCGCGGCCCATCGAGAACGCGACGCGCGAGGAGGCGATGACCACGGCGTTGAGCGCGGTCAGCGTCGAGAAGACGGCGCCGAAGACGATGAGTGCGCCGCCGTTCCGGATGACGGGGAGCCCGGTCGGCATGAAGGAGGTTGCCGCGGCGGCGATGCCCGCCTCGCCGGCGTCGGCCAGGCCCTCGGCGCCGAGGGTGCCGATGGCGACGGTGACCACCGCCAGGTAGACGACCACCGTCGCGGCGAGGCTGATGAAGATGGCCTTCGGGATGTTCTCGCGGGGGTTCTGGACCTCCTCGGTGACCGTCGTGATGAGGTCGTACCCCTCGAAGGCGATGAACGTGAGTCCCATCGCCGGGAGCACCGCCGCGGCGCCGCCGGCCTCGGAGAACAGCGGCTGGAACTCCGCACCGGAGAACATCGGCGACGTCAGCCCGAAAGCGACGAACACGACCAGGATGGACACCTTGACGATGGTGAACACCGTCTCGGCGCTGCCGCTCGCGGCCGTCGACACCGCGTTGAGCGCCACCAGCGCGAGCACGGCGACGAACGCGAGGAGGAACGCGACCGGCACGGCGGCGTCGACGACCGGCACGGCGAGCGCGCCCACCTGGTCCGGCGGGGCGACGACCCCGTAGACGTGGAGCAACTCCAGGAAGTTCGGCGCGAAGCCCAGCGCGTACAGCGCGCCGGCTATCATGTAGGCGAACCAGAGCATCCACCCCATGATGAACGACGAGAGGTCGTCGAATATCTCGCGGACGAAGGCGTAGCCGCCCCCGCTCTTGGGAATCGAGGCGGCGAGTTCGGCGTACGACAGCCCCGTGAAGGCGGTGACGACGCCGTTCAACGCGAAGACGACGATGGCCGCCGGGCCGGCGATCTGGGCCGCCAGCCCCGTCAGCACGAAGATGCCGGCCCCTATCATCGCGCCCATGCCGATCATCGTCGCGTCCAGCAGTCCGAGTTCGGCGTTCGGAGAACGGGTCTGGCTGCTCACGCTATCGGTTGAGGGAGGGTTCCCAATTAGTTCCACCCCCCTCGTGTAAACTGACTGTCCGGCCGGCCGCCGGTTGCCCACCGTATAAGCCCCCGCGGTGCGAACGCCGGCACATGAAGATATACACCGGCCGCGGCGACGAGGGGAGGACCGACCTGCGGGACATGTCGCGCGTCTCGAAGACCAGCCCGCGAATCGAGGCCTACGGGACCGTCGACGAGGTCAACAGCCTCGTCGGGCGGGTCCGGCCGTCGGGCTACGACGACGTCGACGAGAAACTGGCCGCCGTCCAGAACCACCTCCACATCATCCAGGCGGACTTCGCCAATCCCGACAAAGACGACGAGGACAGCCCCCACGTCCGGGCGGAACACGTCGAACGGCTCGAGGAGTGGATGGACGCCTTCGACGACGAACTCGACCCGCTGGAGAACTTCATCCTGCCCGGCGGCAGCGACGTCGGGTCGAAACTCCACCACGCCCGGTCGGTCTGCCGGCGGGCCGAGCGCCGCGCGGTCGCGCTGGCCTCCGACGAACCAGTCAACGACGCCGCCGTCGCCTACCTGAACCGCCTGTCGGACGCGCTGTTCGTGTGGGCCCGCGTCGTCAACAAGCGCGAGGGCGTCCGCGAGGAACCCCCGGAGTACTGACGCGGCGCGGGCGACGGCGACTGCCGTCGGACGCGGCGACCGGAACGGGTCAACCGATTTAAGCCCCGCGGGGTCCCGAACGCCTGTATGCAACAGGTAGACGTCGCCATCGTCGGTGGCGGGCCGGCCGGCGCCTCGGCCGGTCACGCGGCCGCCAGCGAGGGTGCCGACGCCGTCGTCGTCGAGAAGGGCGTCCCGCGGGCCGACCGGGAGGAACTCGGCCCGGACTCGACGGATGCCGCCGGAATCCTCGACTACTGGGTCGACCTGATGAACCTCGACGAACCCATCCCCGAGCGGGTCAAACATCAGGAACTGGACGCCGCCGAGTTCGTCAGTCCAAACGCGACCCTGGAGTTGACGAACACGAACATGGAGTCGTCGTACCCGAACTTCGGGTTCACCGTCCACCGGGCCCGCTTCGACGACTGGCTCCGGGAACGCGCCGAGCGAGCGGGTGCCGAGTATCGCGTCGGCACCGCCGTCGCCGACGTCGAGACGGACCTGACGGGCGCGCCGACGCACGTCCTCACCCTCCGTGACGGCACCGAAATCGAGACCGACCACCTGGTGCTGGCCGACGGTCCCCAGCGCACCGTCACCGGAACCGTCCTCGAGAACTGGCTGCCCGAGGAGGCGATGGACCGCCTCGCCTCCCGCCGGGCCAACCACATCGCCTACCAGGAGTACCGCCGGATGCCAGAGGAACTGTTCGAGGGCGACCGCATCAAGTTCTGGTGGGGGTACATGCCCGGCCACACCGCCTACCCGTGGGTGTTCCCGAACGACGACCCCGTCGCCCGGATCGGGCTGACGATGCCCATCGGGATGGATCTGGAGGCGGTCGAGAACCGCGATGCCTACGGCCTGCTCCGCCCGGAGGACGAGCGGGTCCCCCAGGGGTCGACCTACATCCGGCGGCTCCTCGAGGAGGTCTACGACGGCTACGACCTCGCGGACTTCCCCCTGCTCGAGGACCGCGGCAAGTCCGGCGGCACCGAGACGTACCCCATCTCCTCGACGCGCCCCATCGAGTCGCCGACGGCCGCAAACGTCGCCGTCGTCGGCGGCGCGATGGGCGCGACGTCGGCGTTCCACGAGGGCGGCGACCACGTCGCGATCCGGACGGGCCAGATCGCCGGCCGGTTGGCGGCCCGCGACCGCCTCTCCGCGTACAACGCCGAGTGGCAGGCCGCCGTCGGCGACGAGATCCGACGGAACTGCGTCTTCGCCGACGTCGTCCGCGGCTACGAACCGGACGACTGGGACACCGTCTTCGGGCTGGTCAACCGCGTCAAGGGCCGGGACGGATTCGAACCGTACCAGACCGTCTACGCCGGACTCACCGGCGCGAAGTTGTTCGGCGAGTACCTCTGGCGGAAGTTCGGCTACCGGAACGGCGGCTACGCGCAGGTCCGGGAATCCGAGTACGCGGACCTCGCCCGCTGACCCCCGGGGCGAGCCGAAAGAGGATTAGCCGTCGCCGCCCTACCACCGCCCACGCACCTTCAGTCCCCGCCCGAGTCGCCCGTCAGGGCAGCGATGACCGCGCGGAGAACCCGGGTGCGTCAGACATCGGTTCGACGGCTCGCGCCGTCTCGGCACTCGGGGCCGCACGACGGCCCCCGCCCGGCACGAGGGTTAGCCGACCGACCACGGCACGCCGCCTGGAGTGAGGTCGGACGTTAGTGTTCCGGGCGCCCATTCCGACTCATCGCAGATACGTCTCCACTACCCCGTCGACGGACGGCCGGTGACTCGACCCCGCGACGGGGCGAGCGAATCGACCGGGAAGGACGACTGCTCCCCGATTCCCCGACTCCGGGAACTGCCCTCCTCGTTTTAGGGAGGTCGGTGCGTCTCACCCGGTATGAGCGAACTCGAAACCGAAGCCGAGAAGACCCGGGCCGAAGTCGCCACGTACCTGCGCGGACTGGCCGACCAGCTGGACGGCGACGGGGAGGTGACGCTCGACCTCGCGGGTCGGGAGGTGCGGCTGACCCCGACCGACCCGGTGACGTTGAAACTGGAGGGCGAGTCCGACTGGTCGGAGGGGGACACCGAGGCCAAACAGAGCATCGAACTCGAGTTGGTGTGGCGGCGCGAGGCCGAGACCCCGGAGGAGGGACGACTGGACGTCGGTCCCGAGGGAGCGTAACGGCCCCGTTCGCCCGTGCTCCGCATGTACGACAGCATCCTCTTTCCCACCGACGGGAGTGAGCCGGCGGGGTCAGTCCTCGAGTACGCCGTCGACGTGGCGTCGGAACACGGGGCGACGCTCCACGTCCTCAGCGTCGCGGACGCGAGTCGGGAGGACGTCGGACGGGCCGGTGAGGAGGCGATGGACGCGCCGAGACTGGCAGCCCAGGAGATCGTCGACGATGCCGCCAGTCGTGCGAGAGAGGGCGGCGTCTCCGTCGTCTCTGCGGTGCGGGAGGGCGACCCGTCGGCCGCTATCGTCGAGTACGGCGACGCCTCCGGCGTCGAGTTGGTCGTGATGCCGACCCACGGCCGACACGGCCTGAAGCGGTTCCTGCTCGGCAGCGTCACCGAGCGCGTCATCAACACCGCCGACGTGCCGGTCGTCGCGGTCAACCCCGACCGGGAGCGCCCGCTGCGGTACCCGCCGGCGAACGTCCTCGTGCCGACCGACGGCAGCGCGGGCGCCGAGCGCGCGCTGTCGGAAGCCATCGCGGTGACGAGGGCGACCGGGGCGACGCTGCACCTGCTGCACGTCGTCGAGACGGGGCGACTCGGACCCGACGCCCGCGCCGTCCTGGACGAAGCGGCACTCACGGAACGGGCCGACGAGATCGTGGCCGGAGCGGTCGAAGCGGCGCGGGCCGAATCGCTCGACGCCGTCGAGAGCGCCGTCGAGTTCGGCGTGCCCTCGAAGGAGATACGGCGCTACAGCGAGGCCAACGCCATCGACCTCGCCGTCCTCGGGACGCAGGGAGAGACCGATTTCAGCCGCTACGTGATGGGCGGCGTGAGCGCGAAGATCGTCCGAACGTCGCCGGTGCCGGTGATGTGGGTTCGTTGAAAGGTTCCGACGGCCGCGCCCCTGGCTGTCGACTCACTCCGATTGCCGAACCGTCATCACGGGGACCGGCGACGTCCGAACCGTCTTCTCAGCGACGCTGCCGAGGAGGTACCGCTCGATACCGCTCCGGCCGTGGGTGCCCATCACGACCAGGTCCACGCCGTGGTCCTCGACGTAGGAGCGGATCGCTCGATAGGGGCTTCCGTGCTCTATCGCGGTTTCGACGCCGGGAACGGACGCCTCGGTCGCGCGCTCGTCGACGAGTTCCACCGCCGCCCGTGCCGACTCCTCGAGCGCGTCGAGGATGGCGCTGGAACGAACGTCCACGCCCATCGACATCGTGTCGATGACCGAGAGTGCGTGCACGCGGGCGCCGTACGCGCTGGCGACGGCGACGGCCGGGGCGACGGCCGCCTCCGCGCCCGCGCTGCCGTCGGTCGGCACCAGGACGTCGTCGTAGGGGTACGTGACCCCGCCGTCGTCCGTCGCCTTCACCGTCAGGACCGGCACGTCCGACAGTCGGACGACCTTCTCGGTGACGCTGCCGAGGAGATACCGTTCGACGCCGGTCCGCCCGTGGGTGCCCATCACGACCAGATCGATTCCGTGTTCGGTCGCGTACTGCAGGATCGCCTCGTGGGGAACGTCGGTCCTGACAGCCGATTCGGCCGCGATACCCTCGGCGAGTTCCTCGCAGGTTCGCTCGACCAGTTCCGTGCGGTCCGCTTTGAGTTGGTCGTACCGTGGGGCGTTCTCCAGGGACCTGGAATCGACGACACACAGCGCGTGTACCCTCGCGTCGAATCGGGAGGCCAGGTTCTCGGCGTAGTCGACGGCCGCCCGTGCGGACTCGCTGTCGTCGGTCGGGACGAGGATATCGTCGAACATCTGGCGTAGAGATTCGTCGCGCAGTCACATCAAGGTGGGCGCCGATTCCCGCCCGGCAGTAGCCCGGTGCCGTCTCGCTGCCGTCCCGGGGAGGACGCCGACCGTCCTCGCGCGTCGGTCCGACGGCGATACCGCGGCAGAACGGGGGATGGAATCGCGGAACGACGTGGCCGGCGATGCGTAGCACAACATTCAATTGGGTGTGTGTTTCACCTTTGCATGCAATGGTCGACAAAGAAGACCTCCGCGAGCAGTTCACCGAAGCGTTCGAAGGCGCCGACTACCCCGTCAACAGCCCGATGGACCTGGTCCCGGCGCTGCCGCAGGGTCCCGGCACGACGTTCGAGTCGGGTGACTTCTCGATGACCGCGATGGAGCTCAACACCAAGGCCGGCGGGGAGCAGGAGTTCCCCTACGAGGACGTCGACGACCTCGTCGACGACATCATGAACGGCCTCGAGGACCAGGACTACATCTAGTCGGTCCCGGAAACACGCTTTTATTCGCGGGGGACGGAGCGACCAGCGACGGCTGATGCGACGAAACACCTTCGGCAAACTCGCCGTGCTCGCGCTGGGGCTGGTACTCTTCAGCTTCGTGCTCATGGGGCTGTCGCGGCTGGTCGTGTCGGCGGATACGGCGCGGCTCCTCTCGGCGCCGACGATGCTGACCGCCGGCGTGCTCGTCGTCTTCCTCACCGGGCAGTCGGTGCTGGCCGTCACCGGCGTCCGCCCGCTCGAAGAGTAAAACCGGCGTTTCACATTACACAACGGCTATCGTGTGGGGCCCGCTACCGACGGGTAATGAGTCTGTTACCGAGCCGTCTGGACGTGTCGCCGTCGCCCGACGAACCGCGCGTCCTCGACATCGACGGGGAGGACGCCGACGCCGCATTCGACGCGCTCGGCTCCGACACCGCCCGCCACGTCCTCGGCGCCACCTACGAGGAGCCCCGGACGCCCGCCGAGATACGCGAGGAGGTCGGCACCTCCCTGCAGAACGTCCACTACCACCTCGACAACCTCGAGAGCGCGGGCCTCATCGAACCGGCCGGCACCGGCTACTCGGAGAAGGGCAACGAGGTGACCGTCTACGCGCCCGCGAGCGAGGCCGTCGTGCTCTTCGCCGGCGAGGAGGGCGACGGGTCGCGGCTGCGCGAACGGCTGAAGAGTCTCTTCGGACTCGCCCTCGTCGTCGGACTGGCGACGGCCGTCTTCTCGGTCGTGACCGACTGGCTGGCACCCTCGTCCGGGCCGGAGACGACCGACGACGTCGGAATGCGGACGGCCGACGCGCCCGCCCAGAGCGCCGCCGACGCCGCGGCCGCAGTCGACCCCGTGGTCGCGTTCTTCCTCGGGGGCTGTGCGGTGGTGGCGGTACTGGCCGTCTGGTGGCTGCTCAGGCCTCGGCTTCGGTCGCTGGCGCCGTCTCGATGATACCGGCTATCTCCTCGGGCAGGCCCTGTTCGCCGGCCGGCGTCTCGACGGTCACCAGACCGAACGGCGCTATCTCCAGCACCTCCAGTTCGACGCCGGGTTCGATGCCCGCCTTCGAGAGGTAGCGTAGCTCCTCGTCGCCCTGGTGGCGGATGCGCTGGACGACCACGCGGTCGCCCTCCTCGGCCATCGAGAGCCGCGCCGTCGACCCCGAGTCCGGCAACTCCAGGTCGGCGTCCGGGATCGGGTCGCCGTGCGGGTCGACGCCGGGGTTGTCCAGCGTCTCCGCGATGCGCTCGGTGAGTTCCTCGGAGACGTGGTGTTCGAGGCGGTCGGCCTCCTCGTGGACGTCGGCCCAGTCGTAGTCGAGATGTTCCGTCAGAAACGCCTCCAAGAGTCGGTGGTGCCGCAGAATCTCGAGGGCGACGACCTCGCCCTCCTCGGTGAGGGTGACGCCGCGGTACTCCTCGCGGTCGATGAGGCCGCGCTCCTCGAGTTTGTTCAGCATGCTCGAAACCGTCGGGGAGGTCACGTCCAGGTAGTCGGCCAGTTCCGAGGTGGCCACTCGCTCGTCGCCCTCGTCCTGAATGGAGTATATCGCCTTGATGTAATCCTCCATGACGGCGCTCAGCATCGTTCGAAGCAAGGCGTCCCCCGGGCATATGGTTTTCCGTCGGAGGTCCCCCCGGATGTCGTGTCCCGAGACCCGTTCAGATGGCGTCGTCGGGCGCGTGCCGCTCGGCCGTCCGCCGGGCGGCGTCGGCGTAGTACTCCCGGTCGCTCTCGGGCGTCCGGCCGAGGTCACCGGGGTCAACGTCGAGGGCCGCCGTCGTCTCGCGGGCCGGGCCGGTGAAACTCGTCAGGGCCCGCTCCTTCCGGAAGTACCGTTCGCCGTCGAGCGTCGCGTACGTGATGATGACGAGGTTGAGTTCGTCGTCGCCGTACGTCCGCTCGACGAGCCACACGCGGACCTCGTCGGCGTCGGAGTCGTCCATACGGCGACCAGGCCGCGCCGGGGGATGAGCGTGTCGCCGATGGAAACCGCTTTTGTCGACGCGACCGACACCCGAGACATGAACGTCAGCACCGTCGCGGACCTCACGCCCGACGAGCGGGCCGCGCTGTTCGAGCGGGACGCCGGCGTCGGCGCGGTCCGCGAGGACGTCGCGGACATCGTCGACCGGGTCCGCACCGAGGGCGACGTCGCGCTCCGGGACTTCGCCAGCGAGTTCGACGACGTCGAGGTCGGCAACCTCGACATCACCGACGAGGCCGAGCGGGCGTACGGGACCGTCGACGACGACGTTCGAGAGGCCATCGAGACGGCCGCCGAGAACGTCCGCGCCTTCCACGAGCGGCAGGTCCCCGACGACTGGCGCGAGCGCTTCGACGGGCGAGAACTCGGTCGCCGGTTCCGCCCGCTGGAGCGGGTCGGCGTCTACGCGCCCGGCGGGACCGCGGCGTACCCCTCCAGTGCGCTGATGGGCGTCGTCCCGGCGAAGGTCGCGGGCGTCGACCACGTCGCCGTCGCCACGCCGCCAGCCGAGGAGTTGAACGAGGCAACGCTCGCGGCCATCCACGTCGCGGGCGCCGACGCCGTCTACCAGGTCGGCGGTGCCCAGGCGGTCGCGGCGCTCGCCTACGGCACCGAGACGGTCTCGGCGGTCCAGAAGGTGGTCGGCCCCGGCAACCGCTGGGTCACCGCGGCGAAGGCGGCGGTCCGCGGCGACGTGGAGATCGACTTCCTGGCCGGACCGTCGGAGTTGCTCGTCGTCTGTGACGACACCGCCGACCCCGAACTCGTCGCCGCCGACATGGTCGCCCAGGCCGAACACGACACGAACGCGGCCGTCGCCTGCGTCACCGACGACGAGGCGACCGCCGAGGCGGTCGCCGACGCCTGCGACCGCCAGGCGGGAAAGCGAGAACGGGAGGACATCATCCGGGCGGCGCTCGATCAGGACGCCTCCGGCGTCTTCCTCGCGCGCTCGATTTCGGAGGCCGTCCTGTTCGCCGAGGAGTACGCCGCAGAGCACCTCTCCATCGTCACCGACGACGACGAGGCCGTCCTGGACCGCATCGACTCGGCGGGCAGCGTCTTCCTTGGCGCGCACTCGCCGGTCGCCGCCGGCGACTACGCCAGCGGCCCGAACCACGTCCTGCCGACGGGCGGGCTGGCACGGGTCGCCGGCGGCCTCTCGGTGGACCACTTCCTCCGGTCGAGTACGGTCCAGCGACTCGACGCCGGGGCGCTGGCTGACCTCCGGGAGACGGTGACGACGCTGGCCCGCGCGGAGGGGCTGGAGGCCCACGCCGAGAGCGTCGAGCGCCGCTTCGACGACGGCGAGTGATCGTCCGAGTCACCCGGGCTTAATAGCTCCCGCCACGTCGCCGGAGCTATGTCCGATTACCGTACCATCGACGTGCGTCGGGAGGGTTCCGTCGCTCGACTCGCCTTCGATCGGCCCGACGCGCACAACGCGCTGAACGAGCGGATGGCCGAGGAGATCGCCACAGCGGCCCAGAAACTGGCCAGCGACGACGACGTGCGGTGCATCGCGGTCACAGCCAACGGCCCAGTCTTCAACAGCGGCGCGGATCTGACCGCGCTTGCGGGCGACGGCAGCGACGAACCTCGGTTGCGTTCGCTCACCGCCGACCTCCACGAGTTCGTGAGCCAGCTCGTGCGCGCGCCGAAGCCGGTCGTCACGGGTGTCAACGGCGTCGCCGCCGGCGGCGGGCTCGGACCCGCGATCTGTGGCGACATCGTACTCGTCGCCGAGTCGGCCCGCTTCGAGTTCGCCTACCCGCGGATCGGGCTATCGGGCGACGGCGGGTCGACGTACCTCTTGCCCCGACTGGTCGGCCTCCGGCGCGCCCAGGAGCTGACCTTCCGCGACGAGCCGGTCGACGCCGAGGCGGCCGTCGAGATGGGCCTGGCGACCGAAGTCGTCGACGACGACGCCCTCGACGAGCGACTCACCGCGGAGGCCGAGCGGCTGGCAGACGGGCCGACGCGAGCCTACGCCGCGACCAAACGGCTCCTCGTCGAGAGCTTCGACAACTCGCTGGACGGCCACCTCGGCGCCGAGGCGGAGGCCATCTCCGAGCTGACGAACAGCGAGGACTTCGCGCGCGGCCACGCGGCCTTCGGCGGCGGCGACGAGCCCGACTTCGTCGGCGAGTGAGTGACGCTCACCCCTCGATGACGACCCGCATCCGCTCGGTGTCGTAGGTCTCGACGAGCCCCCACGCGACCAGCCCCGCCGCGAGGAACCCGACGAGACTCGCGGCCGCGAAGGCGAGTTCGTAGCTGGTCAGCGTCGCCAGCCCGCCAACGGCCGCCGGTCCCACGACACCGCCGACGCCCTTGGCCGTCTCCCGGATGCCCATCAGCTCCGACTCGCGGTCGGCCGGCGCCACGTCGCTTATGAACGCCAGGCCGCCGATGGTCATCGCCGAGAACGAGCCCCCGAGCACGACGAAGGTGGCGACGCCGAAGCCGAGGCGGAGCGGCCCCGGTGGGGCGACCGTGAGGCCGGCGGCCATCACCGCGAAGATGGCGCTGCCGACCATCCCGACGACGACGAGCGGCTTGCGGCCGACCCGGTCGGCGACGACGCCGAGGGCGTACATGAAAACGACCTGCGAACCGTGGTTGAAAGCGAGCAACACGCCCATGAGGAGTTGCGTGACGCCGACGACCGAAACAAGGAACGGCGCCATGATGGCCATGATGCCGAGTACCGCCACGTTGCGGAGCGCGACGGCGACGTAGAGCCACAGCAGACCGTTCGTCGTGAGGTGACCTCGGTCGTCGGGCGCCGGAAACAGCCGCCGGCGGGTCTCCGCCAGCACCTCCCGGACGGTCGGCTCGCTGTCGGGCGTCGGCGTCGGGTCGGCGACGGCGACGACCGCGACCGTCGAGAGGAAGGTCAGCCCCGCGACGGCCCAGTAGATGTCGACAGGGGTGACGTACTCGAGTAGCCCGCCCGCGACGACGTAGCCGACCGCGAACCCGCCGGAGCGGGCGCTGTTGAAGATGCCGATGGAGCGACCACGGCCCGTGGTTCCGCCGTGGTGGCTGGCGATGGCGAGCGCGACCGGCGCGAACCCGGCGAGGAAGGCGGCGTACAGCCCCCGAGACCCGACGGCGACCGGGACCGTGTCGGCGACGACAAGCGGCAGCGCCGCCAGCACGCCGCCGATACCCGTCACGAGCAACACCAGACGCCGACGGCCGGTGATGTCGGCGAGTGCGCCCCAGAACGGTGAGAGGAACATCAGCCCGGCGTAGTAGGCCGTGCCGACCACGCCGGCCGCGAAGGCCGAGGTCCGCGACTCGACGACGACCGCCAGCGCCGTCCCCATGAGGATGGCGCCGGCGAACCGCGTGAAGGTCGCGAGACTCAGGGCAGCCCACTGCCGACGACTCGTCATACCGGACGGTCGGTAGCGTCGTCCGTAAGGGCCGCGGTTCGGCCCGGCCACGGGGCTGCCCTGATCGGCGCCAGCCCGGTGGCGTGAGAGTGCCACACACACGACGGTTGAATAGCCCCCGCATCGAAGGGCGGACATGGAACTGCTCGTCTTGCGGGACGGAGTCCACAGACTTCCCACGGCGGAATACGCCGACGCTTTGCGGGAACGACTCCCCGAACACACGGTCGTCCACGCCCGCACGCCGGCCGAGGAGCGCGAACACGTCCGCACCGCCGACGTGGTCACCGGGCCACGGATCGACGCCTCGCTACTGGAGGACGCAGAGGAAATCCGGCTGTTCGCCTGCGCGTACGCCGGTTACGGACACCTCCCGGTGGACGAACTGGCGGAGGCCGACATCGCCGTGACGAGCGCGACGGGCGTCCACGCGCCGAACGCCGCCGAACACGCCGTCGGTGCTATCCTGTCGTTTTCGCGGCGGTTCCACGAGGCCGCACGCGCCGACCGATGGCAGCCCGTCGACCCCGGAGAGCTCGCCGGGTCGACCGTCACGGTGGTCGGCCTCGGTGCCATCGGAACGGCGATAGCCGAACGGCTGGAGCCGTTCGACGTGACGACGCTCGGCGTTCGACGGCACCCCTCCGAAGGCGGGCCGACCGACGAGGTGTTCGGGCCCGAGGAGTTCCACGACGCGCTCGCACGCACGGACTTTCTCGTCCTCTGTTGTCCGCTGACCGAGGACACGCGCGGACTCGTCGGGGACCGCGAGTTCGGCACTTTACCCCCGGAGGCCGTCCTCGTCAACGTCGCTCGCGGGGCCGTGGTCGACACCGACGCACTCGTCCGGACGCTCCGGCGTGGACGGCTCGGCGGGGCGGTGCTGGACGTCACCGACCCGGAACCGCTACCGGACGACCACCCCATCTGGGGCCTTGACGACGTGGTCGTGACGCCACACACCGCGGGTGCGACCCCCGAATACTACGAACGGCTCGCCGACATCGTCGCGGACAACGTCCGTCGGCTCGCCGACGACCGACCGCTCAGGAACCTGGCAGTCCCGGCCGAAAGCGATTAACCACAGGTCGCCAATGGCGAGACGATGACCCGGTATCTCGTGGCGACGGCCTCGGCCGCGACGACCGAGGCGGCCTGCGAGTACCTCAACGAGAAGCTCGACGACGACGATTCGGTCTACGTGCTGACCGTGGACGTCCCCGACGAGCGCGACGACAGCCAGGCCGCACTGGACACCGCACAGGTCAGCCTCGCCGACGTGGGAGAGGTACGGACCATCCGCCGGTCGGGGACGCCGGGGCGGGAGATCGTCGCGTTCGTCCGGGAGAACGAAATCGAGGAGATAATCATGGGACCGGCCAGAGGCGGTGGTATCTCGACCATCGGTTCGACCACCAGGGAGGTCCTCACCAACGTCGACAAGCCGGTGTTCGTGCTACCGGCGGACCGGCCCTGAGCGAGGTGGCGCGGCGGCTCCGCGACGGGGGTCGGCGCTCGTACCGCTCAGATGAGCATCGCTACCGCGAGACAGCCGGCACCGACGACGAGGGAGGCGACGACGAGTCCGAGCGACGACGCCTGCGACGGTGGCGGCGGCAACTCGGCCGTGCGGGCGTCCCGGCGATGCTTCTCCGTGGCGGCGAGGAAGCCGAGTCCGCCGACCAGGAACCCGACGCCAGCGGTCCCGACAGCGCCGGCGAACACGTCGGGGACCGACCCTTCGATGACCCTCGCACCGAACCGTCCGGCAGCGGGAATCGTCCCCGTCGTCCAGGCGGCGACGAGGCTCCCGTTGAGGTAGGCGACCACGTACGCAAGGAGGAGTCCCCCGAGGAGGCCGATCCCGGCGTAGCCCGCGAAGACGGCGGGCGACAGCGGGCCGACGAGCCGAACGCGGGCCGCCTCGACGCCGACGGCGAGTAGCGACAGCCCGACGGCCAAACCCGCAACGTAGGCCGTGAACCTGGGGCGCCGGCCGAGGAGATGTTCGCGCATACGCCCAGGTTCGCGTCGGTACATACGTGGCTTGTGGTGTGGCACGCGCCGCTGGTGGTATGGCGAGCAGGCGGCACGCCACGCAGTCGACGGTCCGTCTGCCGCGCACCCGCCTCGGCGGACCGCCGGCGTCGCTCAGCGCACACGACCGGTGGTCCCGTTCCGGTACTTGAACCCTCGGACACGCCTCAGATGTAGCCTTCTTCGAGCAGCAACTCGCCGTTGAGGACGCTCGCGCCGGCGGCCCCGCGGATGGTGTTGTGCGCGAGACAGTTGTACTGAACGCCGTTCGGCGTCGACTCGATGCCGCCCGCCGCGACGGCCATCCCGTCGCCCAGCATCCGGTCCATCCGCGGCTGTGGGCGGTCCGGCGCCTCGAACACCTCGATGAGCGGGTCCGGCGAGGAGTGTAGATCGAGGCTCGGGAACTCCCCCATTGCGGCCGCGACCTCCTCGGGCGTGGGGTCGTCGGCCAGGTCAGCCCAGACGTTCTCGAGGTGGCCGTCCAGGGTCGGCACCCGGTTGCAGGACGCCGAGACCTCGGCGCCGTGGTCGTGGACCTCGGCCCCGTCGAAGGTGCCCAGTAGCTTCCGGGACTCGGTCTCCATCTTCTCGGTCTCGCCGCCGATGTGGGGCAGCACGTTGTCGAGTATCTCCATCGATGTGACGCCGGAGTAGCCGGCCCCGGAGACGGCCTGCAGCGTCGAGACGTTGACCCGCTCGACACCGAACCCGTCGAGCGCGGCCAGCGTCGGCACCATCGTTATCGTCGAGCAGTTGGGGTTCTTCACGAGGGCGCCGTCCCAGCCACGCTCCTCGCGCTGGACCTCGATGAGGCCGAGGTGGTCGGGATTGACCTCCGGGATGGTCAGCGGGACGTCGTCGTCCATCCGGGCGTTCGAGGAGTTCGAGGAGACGACGTAGCCGGCCTCGACGAACCCGGGTTCGACCGCCGCGCCGACGCTGGAGGGTAGCGACGAGAAACACAGGTCGACGTCCTCGGGGACGGCACCGGGGTCGGTCTCGGTGACGGTGACGTCGGCGACCCCCTCGGGAATCGGCGTGTCGACGCGCCACTTGGCGGCCTCCCGGTAGGGTCGGCCGGCACTGTTCGAGGAGGCGGTCAGCGCCGCGATCTCGAAGTCCGGGTGCGGGTCGAGGAGCTGGATGAGTCGCTGTCCGACGGCGCCGGTCGCGCCCAGGACGGCTACGCGAGTTGACATTGTCCCCGGGTACGGCGAGCCGGTGGAAAACGGTTGTGAATGGTGCAGGCGTGGCCGACGGCGGTGTTCGGTTGCGGCGAGGCTGCGGCGTCGTCGAGAACGAGCGCAGAAATCCGGTCAGGCAGGCTGGACTGGGCGCTGCTTGCGGGTGATGTAGCCGGCGATTCGGTTCCGGACGCCCTTCGACTCGACGTTCGTCAGCTCCGTGACCAGCTCCTTGTTGTGCTCGAAGTCGTCGCCGAAGGCGTCCGGATACCGTTCCATGAGGAGTTTCGCGGTCTTCTTGACGTAGGCGGGCTTGATGGCCATTGGTACCCGTCTCTACTGGAGTGGCCCTGAAAAAAGGTTCGAAAGGCCGGTCGCCCCGGGATTCGGCTACAGGTCGGCGTGCTCCCGGAGTCGTCGGAACGCCTCCCGTTCCCGTTCGCCGCCACAGCGCTCGGCCACGTCCGCGAAGTAGGCGATCCGCTCGCGGAGTTCCTCGGCGTCGTAGCCGGGCACGTCGAGCCGCGAAGCCGCGACGGTGGCCTCGACGACGGCGTTGTACCCCCGGTTCGTCGTCGGGACGACCCGGCGCTCGACGGCCGACTCGACGGCCGTCAGTTCCCAGTCCACCCAGCCGGTCCCGCCCTCGGTGCCCTCGGCCGTGGCCTCGACGTCGACGCGCACCCAGGCGTCGGCGCCGTCGAGGACGGGGTCGTCCCGTTCACGGACCGAGCAGGCTGCGTCGACGAACTCGACGGGATCGCGGGTGAACTGGACGTAGCCGCCGCCGCGCTCGCGGAAGTTCCGCCGGGTCCGGGTCCGGCCCCAGGTCCGGGCGGTGACGGGGTCGCCCGCGAACAGCCCCAGGGCGGCGACGTTCCAGCGGTCGTTCGGGCCGAGCGTCGTCACGACCGATTCCGTGACGCCGCGCAACTCGACGGGCCAGCCGTCCGTCACGATTACACCTCCAGCCCCCGCTGGAGGGCGACGAACAGCGCCGCCGCCGTCAGGTCCGCGGTCGTTCCGGGGTTGATGTCGCGGGCGACGAACTCCTCGGCCAGCGCCTCGGCGTCCTCCTCGCCGTCCAGCACCGCCCGCGCCCGCCGGGTCGCCTCGGCGGCCGCCTCGGGACCGTTCCGCGTGACGACGAAGGTGTCCTCCTCGTCGGCCAGCAGTCGCAGGAAGACCCGCGAGGCGCGACGGTAGACCGGTCCCTCGTCGGCCAGGAGCCACTCGGCGGCCTCGAAGCTCCGGGCTAACCCGTTCGTCCACTCGGCGGCGACGCCGTCCCGGTCGGCCGACAGTTCCATCACGTCGTACAGCGTCGTCCCCCGCGCCTCGAGCGCGTCGGTGGCGTCGCTTCCCCGGCGGACGTCGAGGGCGTCGAGGTCATCGGGCGGGGCCTCGACCGCCACGTCGACGTGGTCGAAGGCCCGGTAGAAATCGCAGGCGTCCTCGACGGTCGTCGCCTCGACGAGTTCGGTGACCCCCTCCGGCGAGAGGCGGTCGGTCCCGGCGGCCGCCACCAGCGGCGTCAGCAGCAACAGCGCGCCGAACTGGGTGTTGCCGCCGGACTGCTGGCTCATGCCGGCGACGGCGCGCTCGAAGGCCCGACCGACGGGTGCGCCCTCGGCGGCCAGCCGGAGCCCCGAAAGCGCGCCGACCGCGCCCGCGGCGAAGTGTTCGAACCGCAACCCCTCGTAGTCGCGGTGCCGGTCGACGTTGCCCGGTTTCGGCGTGCCGGTCACCTCCAAGAGCAGGGCCAACTGCCCGTTCTCGGCGGCGTCACGCATCCGTGACCGCCTCCTCCCGGGCGAACCACTCCGAGACCGCCCGCTCGACCCGGTCGAGGACCGCCGGGTCGTCGGAGGGGCGGCCGACCGAGACGGCGTCGGCGCCGAACTCGAGGTACTCGACGGCCGTCTCGCGGTCCCGGACGCCGTTGTTGGCGACGACGAAGGCGCCGGGCGCGGCCTCGACGACCTCGCCGACGACGCCCTCGCTGTCCATGGCGTCGACGTGGAGGGCGTCGGCCCCCGCCGAATCGAGGCGACCGGCCAGCGCCGGCAGGTCGACACCGTCGACCTCGGTGCGGACCTTGACGCTGACGGCCGCACCGCTCTCGGCGGCCGCCTCGACCTGCTCGCAGAGCCGCTCCGGTTCCCGGAGGAGGCGCTGGCCCGCGCCGGCCGCACACATTTCGTCCTGCCGGCAGTGTGCGTTGATCTCCAGCACCGCACCGCGGGCCGCACAGACGGCCCCGACCTCGGAGATGGGCGGAAGCGTCCGGCTCCGGACGTTGACCGCCGGCCGGACGTCGACCGACTCCAGGGCCGCGAACTGGGCGTCGACGAAGGCGACGGGGTCGGGCGGCAGGAACTCCTCGCGGTCGCGGGCGACCATCTCGCGGGCCGCGTTCCGGGTTGCTCCGTCGATTGCGATGCCGCCGAGGAAGGCACACCCGACGTACGGCGCGGCGCGCGTGGCCCACTCCGCGCCGGCTTCGCCGGACAGCGACGCTACCGCGAGTCGCGGGGCGAACATCCTCACGGCACCTCCGCACCGGCCCGAACGAGGGCCTCCCGGACCGCCCGACAGACGCGACGCCCGTCCTCGCGGCGCCCCAGTTCGGTGTCGGTCCGGACGACCGGTCGGTCGAGGTCGGTGCCGTCGGCCGCATCGAGGACGAACGCGTCCGCGAAGGGGTACGACGCGGCGACGCCGGCCGTCGAGGCCTCGCGGTCGGTCGCCGCCATCAGCTTCGCGGCCGGCCCGGAGAAGACGCGGTCCTCGACGAACGGCGAGACGGCGACGACCGTCGTCGTCTCGAGGGCGTCCCGAAAGGCGTCCATCCCGAGCATCGGCCCGAGGCTCGTGACGGGGTTGGAGGGCCCGATCACGACCGGCTCTTCCAGCGCGGTCAGCACCGCGTCGGTCGGACTCGCGCGCTCGACGCCGCGGAACTCGACGCCCTCAATGGCGGGTTCGGCGCGGCGGTGGACCCAGAACGCCTGGAAGTGCATCGGCCCCTCGTCGGTGTGGACGATGGTCGCCACGGGGTCGTCGCTCATCGGCAGGACGGGCCGCTCGACGCCGAGGGCGTCGGCCAGCGTCCGGGTCGCCTCGGTCAGCGTCTGGCCCTCGTCGAGCAGCCCCGTCCGGGTGACGTGGACGGCGCGGTCGCGGTCGCCCAGTTCCATGAACTCCGCCACGCCCGAGAAGCGCCGCCAGCGGGCGATGTCGCGGCCCGCGGTCTGGGCGTCGTCTGGCAGATAGCGCGGTCCCGATTCGAGATCGGCGGCGTCGGCCAGCGCGTGGACGGCGTCGTGCGTCTCCGTCGTGTCCCCCTCGATGCCCCACCACCGCTCGCGGTCCAGCCGGTCGGCCTCGGAGAACAGCACCGTATCGACGTCTGGAGAGACGAACAGCCCGCCCATCTCGACGTCGTCGCCGGTGTTGCAGACGACGGGCGTCTCCGCCGGGGCGAAGACCGACTCCCCCCCGTAGAGGAGCTTCGGCGTCCCCGTCCCGCCGGCGAGGAACGTGACCATGGACGGGGTTTCGCGCCGACGGGTTTGAATCTGACGAGGGGGACGCCGACACCGGGCACCCGTCCGGGGGAGCCCCGGCAGGGCTATCCTGTCACCTGGATATACATGTCATTCGTCGAACGTACCAGAACCCACTTACTCCGATCGGTCGCCGTACACGTCGACGCATGAACACGAACCTGCAGCCCTCGGCCGACGAGAGCACGGGTCCAAGCCGCTCGCGTCGAAGCGTGATCAAGGGATCGCTGGGAGTCGCGGCCGCGACGGTCGGACTACCGGCGCTGGGCGGCGTCGCCTCGGCGCACTTCCCGACACAACTGGACATCGGGATTCAGCCGGCGAACGCAGAGACCTTCATCGACCTGCAGCGACACGAGACCGTGCCGGTCGCCGTCTATCCGACGACCTTCCTGGACGGCGACGGCGAACGGACGACGTTCGACCCGACCGAGCGGGCGGTCCGTTACCGGTTCGGCTCCCGCCACGCCCTGGCCGACGGCGCCGGCGCCCGTCCCCTCGAGGACGGCGAGGTGACCGAGGTCGACGACGGCCACGGGGAACAGCGGGAGGCCCTCCGCCTGGAGTTCCCGGTTGGGGAGGCTGGATTCGACGGCCACGAGGAGACCGGCTGGCTCTACTGGGAACGGGACGACTCCGGCGAACACGGTTATTCGGGTGTCGGACCGCTCAGGCTCTACGGCGCGGAACCGACCGATTCGGACATCCTCGAACTCTTCGAGCGACTACTGTTTCGGACCTGACGGCCGCTACGTGCCCTCGGAGAGGCCGAGACAGTCGAGTACTGCCTCGGCGTCACGTACGTGGCGGAGCGTCAGCGGAACGTCCCGATCGGCGATATCGCCGGTCTCGACCTCCTCCGGGTCCGGGACGAACAGCTTCGTCTCCGGCGGTTCGGGCGGGTCGATCACCTCGAAATCGAGCGTCTCGGTTCCGAGGCGGGTGTCGATCCGGTCGTGTCCGACGGTTACGTCGGTCACTGCGTCGGTCGCCATTTTCGCCTGCGGCTCCCCGAGGAGCCGATCGAACGCGACGAGCCGATCGGTATAACAGTGGTACTCGACCGTCCCGTAGCGGAGATACCGCGTCACCGACCGGACGCCACCCAGCAGGACGGCCAGGCCCACGGCGGCGAGAACGATGCCGCGGTTACCGGCGATGAGACCGATGCCGACGAGCAAAGCCACCATCGCCGTCGGGGCGCCGTTCCAGCAGACGTATCGCAGACCCGCACGGAGGGCGTCGGCGACTGCGGCCGATCGATCCGCCGAGAAGCGCGCGCTCGGCGAGGTGGTCGGCGTGGGGACCGGCTCCGGCTCGATTTCCGTCGCCCGACTGCCGTACAGTTTCGCGGTCCAGCTTCGGCGTTCGGGGTCCCGGTCGATCCGAAGCGCCCGAACGTCGTATCCCAGTTTGGCCACCGCGATCCCGACGACGGCAGTGCGCGGATCGACGAGCGGTCCGCCACCGATCCCCGATTCGAGACCCAGAAAGACGACGAAGAGCACACCCAGGACCAGGAGATACCTGAACGGCGTCAGGAGGATCGACCGGGCCGAGTGGTCCCGGTAGCCACCGTCCCGGAAGAACCGACCCAAGACTGTTATCGAACGTCCGACGAACACGGCGCCGCCGCCGAGCAGGAACGACGACGCGACCGACCGCGTGATAGTCGGCCGGGTGAGCGCGACGAGAACGAACCCGATGCCGACGACCAGCGGCGCGATTACGACCGCGGCGAGAAACGTGGGCACGTTCCGCAGATACACGGGCGGGAGGGGTCCGGGGAGCGCGCTCGCACCGCGCTTCGTCTGCAGCGGGCCGACCAGTTCGAACCGTCGTCGGTCGCCGGCTACCGCTCGCCTGAGGTAGTTGTTCGGGCGCTTTCGGGCGAACAGCGTCTGCACGGCGGCCCACAGACAGATAGCAGCGAGCTCCGCGAGATACACCAGCAGGACGACTGCCGGCTGCCACCCGGCAGCGACGACGCCGACGACCGGAACGAGGTTGGTAGCGACGACGGCGACTACCCCACCTCGCAGAACGGACACAGGGAGGGGCACGCCGAACCATCGGCCCAGACGGCTATTAAATCGAACTACTCGTCCCGGTGGTCGCGTCGAGAGAGTGGATCGTCGCGGTGGACCGAGCGGCTACCGGCGGGCCGGAGCCCGGGCCGTTTTTCCCGTCGACCGCCGAAGCGCCGGCATGAACGCGATCAAGGACTCCGTCCACGACTGGATACCGCTGGGGCCGGTCGCCGCCGACCTGGTGGACACGCCGGCGCTCCAGCGACTCCGGCACATCAAGCAGCTCTCGACGGTCCGGCTGGTCTACCCCTCCGCTTCCCACACCCGCTTCGAGCACTCGCTTGGCGTCTATCACCTGGCCCGCGAGGCGCTGCGGTTCCTCGGGGTCGACGGCGACCGCGCCGACCACGTCCGGGCGGCCGCACTCCTGCACGACGTCGGTCACGGCCCCTACGGCCACCAGACCGAGGACGTCATCCGGAGACGGACCGGCCGCGACCACGACGAGATCGGGCAGTTGCTCCACGAGACGGAGCTGGCCGGTGTCCTCGAATCGCACGGACTCGACCCCGACCGCGTCGCCGACCTCGTGGCCGGCGAGGGCGAACTCGGCCAACTCGTCTCCGGCGAACTCGACGTCGACCGCATGGACTACCTCGTCCGGGATGCCCACCACACCGGCGTCCCCTACGGCACCATCGACCACGGCCGCCTGCTGCGAGCGCTGCGGTACCGGGACGGCCGGCTCGTGCTGGCGGAGGGCAACGTCCCGACCGCCGAGTCGCTGCTGCTGGCGCGGGCGCTGATGGACGGGACGGTCTACCGCCACCACGTCTCCCGCATCGCGGGGTCGATGCTGGAGCGGGCCTGCGAGCGACTGCTCGACGGCGACGTTTCCGTCGAGCGGTTCCGCCGGATGGCCGACCACGACCTGCTGGTCGCGCTCGACGAGTCGGTGCCGGCCCTCGGCGAGCGCCTCGAGCGCCGCGACCTCTACAAGCGGGCGGTGTGGGCCGACCTCGGTCGCGTTCCCGAGGCGGTGACCCGGATGGACCGCGACGACGAGCGGGCGGCGGCCCGCGAGATCGCCGACGCCGCCGGGGTCGCCCGCCAGTCGGTGCTGGTCGACATCCCGCCGCGGCCGGCGCTGAAGGAGTCCCGGACCCGGGTCGTCGTCGACGACGTCGTCCAGCGCCTCGAGGGAGCCTCCGAACTGGTCGCGGCCCTCCGGCGGGCCCGGCGCGCCCAGTGGTGCCTGGGCGTCTACTGTCCCGAATCGGCGCTGGAAGCGGTCGAGACGGCCGCCGAGGACGTTCTGGGCGTTGCCTGACGCTGTCGGGGGTCGCGTGCCGGCGGCGGAGGCGTATCAATCACCCGTCCGCCGAGCCGTTCGACCCGAACGGACCGGAGGAGGTGGCACGCTCTGTGTCCAACGTGTCCGCTTAAGCGGCCCGAAGACGTAGCACCGGCATGGGGGAGGAGTTGTACCGCGGGATAGTCGAGGAATCGCCAGACATAGCTACGATCATCGACGCCGAGGGGACGATTACCTACATGAGTCCGTCGGTCCGACGGACGCTCGGCTACGAGCCCGAGGAACTCGTCGGCGAGGACGGATTCGAACTCCAGCATCCGGACCACCGGGAGAACGTCGCCGATGCGATAGCGGAAGTCACGACGAACCCCGAGGAGACGACGATAGTCGAAACACGGTTTCGTCGCGCCGACGGTTCGTGGTGCTGGATCGAGTCGACGCTGAAGAACCGGCTCGACGACGAGGACATCGGCGGAATCCTCGTGAGCAGTCGCGACATCTCCGAACGGAAGCGACAGGAACGGCGATACCAGGAGGTCGCCAGGGAGTACGAGACGCTCCTCGAGACCGTCGAGGACGGTATCTTCTTCCTCGACGTCGAGTCCTCCGAGGCGGGCCACACCTTCCGGTTCGAGCGCGTAAACAGGGCCTACGAGGAACAGACCGGCATCGATGCCGAGGACATGGAGGGGAGAACCCCGGTCGAGGTGTTCGGCGAGGACCTCGGGGGAGAACTGCAATCGAACTATCACCGGTGCGCCGTGGCCCGCGAGCCGATCACCTACCAGGAGGAGGTCCCCGTCGAGACGGGCGCGCGGTTCTGGCAGACGAACCTCGCACCGGTCCTCACGGACGGGGAGGTGACCCGAATCGTCGGCATCACGCGGAACGTCACCGAGCGCGTCGAGCGGGAACGACGGCTCGAAAACCAGACGGAACGGCTCGAGGAGTTCGCAAGCGTCGTCTCCCACGACCTGCGGAGCCCGCTCACCGTCGCGCAGGGACGGACGGAGCTTCTGGCCGAGGAGTACGACAGCGAGCACCTGCCAGCCATCAGGCAGTCCCTCGACCGGATGGCGGAGATCATCTCGGACACGCTCACCCTCGCCAGACAGGGCGAGGTCGTCGCGGACACCGAGCCGATAGCGCTCGTCAACATCGTCGGGTCGTGCTGGAAGGGCGTGTCGACGGACGAGGCGACCATCGAAATCGAGGACGAGGTCACCATCCACGGCGACCGGAGCCGGCTCCAGAACGTCTTCGAGAACCTCTTTCGGAACGCCGTCGAACACGGCGGACCCGACGTGACCGTCCGCGTCGGACGCATCGGCGACCGGGGCATCTACGTCGAGGACACCGGACCGGGAATCCCGGAGGGCGACAGGGAGACGGTCTTCGAACCCGGCCACTCGTCGGCGGAGGACGGCACCGGGTTCGGGCTGACGATAGTCAGGCGAATCGCGGAGGCGCACGGCTGGAACGTCGAAATCGTCGACGGGGAAGACGGCGGCGCACGCTTCGAGTTCACCGGCGTCGATATCGCCAGGGAGTGAACGGAGGCTCCGGGTCGGCGCCGGGACCTCCGACCGGCCGCCCTCGGTCCGGGGATTCCGGCGACGGTTTTTATTCGAGGCCGCCGAACGCGGGGGCAATGGCGACCATAAAGGACAGCGTTCACGACCACATCGCGGTCGAGGGGGTCGCCGAGGACCTGCTCGACACCCCGGCGGTCCAGCGACTCCGGCGCATCAAGCAACTCGGCACCGCCGAACTCGTCTACCCCAGCGCCAACCACACCCGCTTCGAGCACTCGCTGGGCGTCTACCACCTCGCGACGCGGGCCCTGGAGCATCTCGGCATCGGAGGCCAGCAGGCCGAGCGGGTCCGGGCCGCCGCCATCCTCCACGACATCGGTCACAGCCCGTTCAGCCACAACATCGAGGGGCTGGTCGCCCGCCGGACCGGCAGGATGCACGACGAGGTCGGCGACCTGCTGGAGAGCGGCGAGGTCGCACGCGCCCTGGCGCTGCACGACATCGACCCCGGCAGGGTCGCCGGCCTCGTCGCCGGCGAGGGCGAACTCGGCCAACTGGTCTCCGGCGAACTCGACGTCGACCGCATGGACTACCTGGTGCGGGACGCCCACCACACCGGCGTCCCCTACGGCACCATCGACACCGGACGGTTCGTCCGGGCGCTGCGGTTCGTGGGCGGCGACCTCGTGCTGGCGGAGGGCAACGTCCAGACCGCCGAGTCGCTGCTCTTGGCGCGCGGCCTGATGAACCCCGTCGTCTACAACCACCACGTCGCCCGCATCTCGAAGGCGATGCTGCGGCGGGCGACCGAGACGCTGCTGGAGGCGTCGGCGGCGACGGCCGAGGAGGTCCGCCGGATGGACGACCGCGATTTGACCGTCGCGCTCCGGGAGTGTGCGGCCACCGCCGAGTTCGCCCGCGCGCTGGACACCCGCGACCTCTACAAGCGGGCGGTGTGGGCCGAGTTGGCCGACGTGCCCGACGACATCGTCGACGCCGACCACGAGACGGTTCGGGAGTTCGAGCGCGACATCGCCGACCACGCCGGCGTCGACGCCGACGACGTCATCCTCGACGTCCCCTCCCGGCCGAAGATGCGCGAATCGACCAGCCGCGTCGTCGTCAACGGCGAGGTGCGGAAACTGGGCTCGCAGTCGACGCTCGTGAAGGCGCTGCGGCGGGCGGGCCGCGAGCAGTGGCGCCTCGGCGTCTACGCGCCCGACCCTCTCACAGATCGGGTCGGCGGCGCCGCCGAGAACGTCCTCGGACTCGACCTCGATGCGCTGGTCGTCGACGTCCAGCAGGGCATCAACACGACGCTGGACGAGTTTTGAGAGCCGTCTGAACCCGTTCGGTCGTCGTTCGGGCTCCGCCCGGGCCGTCGCAGGACCCGGAGCGGACCAGGCCGTGCTGGAAGGTAAACGCGTTTGGGGCCGGAGCGCCTCGGGACGGGCATGGAACTCACCGGTACCGTGCTGGCCGGCCCGGAGTACGAGCCGCTGGAGGGCCGCGTCGTCGTCGAGGACGGCGAGATAGCGGCCGTCGAGGAGACCGAAACCGAGTCGACCGACATCGTCTGTCCGGCGTTCGTCAACGCCCACACGCACGTCGGCGACTCCATCGCCAAGGAGGCGGGTCGCGGTCTCACGCTGGAGGAACTGGTCGGGCCCCCCGACGGCCTGAAGCACCGCCTGCTCCGGGAGACCAGCCGCGAGGAGAAGGTCGAAGCGATGGCCCGCTCTTTGTCGTTCATGGAGTCGGCCGGGACCGCCGCCTTCCTCGAGTTCCGCGAGGGCGGCGTCGAGGGCGTCGAGGCGCTGGACGACGCCGCCGCGGGGCTGGACGTCGAACCCGTCGTCTTCGGTCGGGAGACGGTCGACGTCCTCGAGGTTGCCGACGGGTTCGGCGCCAGCGGCGCCCACGACGACGACTTCACGGCCGAACGCGTCGCCGCGCGGGAGGCCGGCAAGCCGTTCGCCATCCACGCCGGGGAGGTCGGTCCCGACGACATCGACCCGGCGCTGGATCTGGACCCGGCGTTTCTCGTCCACATGGTCCACGCCGAGTCGATGCACCTCGACCGGGTCGCCGACAGCGACACGCCGGTCGTCGTCTGCCCGCGGTCGAACCTCGTCACCGGCGTCGGCCTGCCGCCCGTCGAGGCGCTCGCGGAGCGGACGACGGTCGCGCTGGGGACGGACAACGTCTTCCTCAACAGTCCCTCGATGTTCCGCGAGATGGAGTTCGCGGCGAAACTGTTCGACGTCGAGGCCCCCGAGGTGCTCCGGATGGCGACGGCGGCCGGCGCCGAGATAGCGGGGCTGGACTGCGGCGTCGTCGAACCCGGACGGCCGGCCCGACTGGTCGTGCTGGACGGCGACTCCGACAACCTGGCCGGCGTCCGGGACCCAGTCCGGGCCGTCGTTCGACGGGCCGGCGTCGACGACGTAAAACGGGTCCTGCTGCCGTAACCGCCGTGAACCGTCGAAAGGGGTTTGTAGGAGTACCGGCAACGTTTTCTGTGACGTGGTGACAATGTACAAGCGAATCCTCGTTCCGACGGACGGTTCGGCGGGCATGACCCGGGTGATCGACCACGCGTCGGACCTCGCGCGGGCCCACGGAGCCGAGTTGCACTTCCTCTACGTCGTCAACACGGCCAGTTTCGCCAACCTGCCGATGGAGACGTCCTGGGAGAGCGTCACGTCGATGCTCCGCGAGGAGGGCGAGACGGCGCTGGCGGCCGCCGAGGACCGGGCGGTCGTCGACGGGGTCGTCACCTCGATAACGGAGGGGCCCCCCAGCCGCGAAATCGTCGACTATGCCCGCGAGAACGACTGCGACCTCGTCGTCATGGGCACCCACGGGCGGGGCGGGCTCAACCGCCTCATCCTCGGCAGCGTCGCCGAGCGCGTCGTCCGCGCCTCGGAGGTGCCCGTCCTGACCGTCCGCGTCGGCGAGGACGGCCGCTCGCGGGAGGCACCCTCCGACGAACAGCCCACCACCGCCGACCCCTCGATTTCGGAGGCGCTGGAGTAATCAGACCGGCCGCAGGTGCTCGCAGTCGCCCGCTGACACGCGTTTCTCTCCCTCGTCCGTCTCGACGACCAGGCTTCCGGGAAACTCCACGTCGACGGCCGTCCCGACGACGTCACCGCCGGGCGTCTCGACGCGGACGCGCCGCCCGAGCGTCGAGGAGAGGTCCCGCCAGGCCGGCAGCACCGCCTCGGTGTCGGCGCGCAACTCGTCGAACCGCTCCAGCAGGCGACGGGTCAGCGCCGCCCGGTCGACGTCGCCGACCTGCTCGCGTATCGTCGTCGCGGTGTCGGGCACCGCCTCGCCGTCGACGTTGGCGTTGAGACCGATGCCGACGACCACCCACGAGACGCGGTCGGCCTCGCCCTCCATCTCGGTGAGGATGCCGGCGAGTTTCCGCTCGCCGTCGTCGTCGGCGACCAGGACGTCGTTGGGCCACTTGATTCCGGCGTCGACGCCGACCTCGCGGACGGCTTCGGTCGTGGCGACGGCGGCCGCGAGCGTGTATATCGGCACCTGTGCGGGCGGGAGGTCGGGCCGACAGACGATGCTGAGCCAGACGCCGCCCGACGGCGAGGCCCACGCGCGGTCGAGGCGGCCCTTCGCGCCGGTCTGCTCGTCGGCCAGCACGACGACGTCCTCGGCGCCCGCTCCGGCCAGTTCGCGGGCGCGGTCGTTCGTACTGCCGATCTCCTCGTGGTACTCGACGTCGAAGGGCGCCGCCAGGCCGAACTCGACGGCCGCGCCGCCGAACTCCGGGGTCCCCACCAGGACGTAGCCGTCCTCGCGGCTCTCTATCTCGAAGCCCGCCTCCCGCAGCGCCTCGACGTGCTTCCAGACGGCCGCCCTGGACACGTCGAGTTCCTCGGCGATGGCCGGGCCACCGACCGGTCCCTCGGCCAGCGCGTCGAGCACTCGCTTTCGTGTCTCCTGCATACCGAGCGGTTTCGCGGCCAGCGGCTTAAGCGGCCGCGGTTGCGGGACGGCCCGGAGGCCCCGTCGCTCGCGGCAGCGGCGGCCGACCGGCGGACGGACGGCGCGAAAAAGCGGTCGAGAGCCGTTACAGCCGCTCGACGATGGTTGCGATGCCCTGGCCGAAGCCGATGCACATCGTGCTGATGCCGTACCGGCCGTCGCACTCCTCGAGCTGGTAGGGGAGCTTGCCGACCAGCGCCGACCCGGTCGCGCCGAGCGGGTGGCCGTGGGCGATGGCGCCGCCCCAGACGTTGGTCTTCTCCCAGTCGGCGCCGGTCTCCTCGAGCCAGGCGGCGACGACCGCCGCGAACGCCTCGTTGACCTCGAAGCGGTCGATGTCGTCGACCGTCATGTCGTTCTGCTCGAGAATCTCGTTCGTTGCCGGGATGGGACCCTTCAGCATCGTCACGGGGTCGACGCCGACGACGTGGGTGTCGACGATGCGGGCCATCGGCTCCCAGCCGTGTTCCTCGGCGGCCTCCTCGCTTGCGACGAGCAGTCCGCCGGAGCCGTCGACGATGCCCGAGGAGTTGCCGGCGTGGTGGAAGCCGTTCTCCGGACTCCGGAACGACGGCGGTAGCTGCGAGAGCTTCTCGACGGTCGTTCCGGGACGGGGGTGTTCGTCCTCCTCGACGACGACGGCGTCGTCGTCGAGTTCGGTCTCGACGGGGACGACCTGGTCGTCGTACTTGCCGGCCTCGGCGGCCTCGCCCCACCGCGACTGTGACTCGGCGGCGAGTTCGTCGAGGTACTCACGGGAGAAGCCGTACTCCTCGGCGATGCGCTCTGCGCCCTCGCCCTGGGTCGTCAGCTCGTCGAAGTGCTCGAAGTAGGTGTCGGTGACGCTGTTGCCGTCCGACCCCATCGGGACGCGGGTCATGTGCTCGACGCCGCCGGCGATGATGACGTCGTGGTGGCCGGCCGCGATCTGTCCGGCGGCGAAGTTGACGGCCTGCTGGCCGGAGCCGCACATCCGGTTGAGCTGGACGCCCGGGACGCCGTCGCCCCAGCCGGCCACCATCGGGGCGAGCCGGCCGATGTTGAGCCCCTGCTCGTCGACCGGGGTGACACAGCCGTAGATGACGTCCTCGATGGTCTCGGGATCGAAGTCGTTCCGTTCGCGGAGCGCCTCCAGCGGTTCCGCGGCGAGGTCCTGCGGGTGCGTGTCGCTGAACGAACCGTCACGCTTGCCGAACGGCGTCCGAACGGCGTCGACGATAACTGGCGTACTCATGAGACGGCATAACAAATGTGAAGCCCGCCCTTGTGCGTTGCGGTCCGAACAAACGGTCCCTTCAAGTGCGGCCACCGCGTCGGCTGTCGAGGGTCGAACGGCCGACGCCGGCGTCGGGGCGACGCACCGTTCCCGGCGTCTACTCCGAACCCGTCGCTTCCCCGTCCGCCAGCGGTCCGGGGTCGGCGTCCTCGTCGAGACAGGCGACGGCGTGGGAGACGCGCCCGTCGGCCGCGACCGTCGTTCGCACCCGGTGGACGTCACACAGGTCCGTGTTCCAGTAGCTCCGGGACTGGCTCCGGTCGGACAGTGTCACCGCGAGCGTGTACTCGCCCGCCGGGAACTCGTCGCCGAACCCCCGTCCCTCGCCCGGCCGGAGCGTGAACGACTGCTCGAAGACGGTGCGCTCGTCGGCGTCGGTCATGACCGCCCGGACGTCGTAGGGCCGGTCGTGGTCGTTCTGGACGGTCAGTTCCAGACGGTATCGGCGGGTCGGCGTTTCCCCGGCGTCGAACGGCCCGAAACAGCCGGCGGTCCCGACCGCGAGCGTCGTCCCGACGCCGGCGAGTACGGATCGGCGGTCCATACCGTTCGTTGGACCCGGGCGTTAATCTACGTTACACCGTTCCATCTGGCTCGGAGCCCCCTCCGTCGAACGGCCGTCGCGCGCCGGAAGCGAGACAATACCTTTTCCGCCGGCATCCGAAGTCCCGTCCATGACCACCGACACGGACAGTCACGCAGCGTCCGGTATCCCCGGGCGCATCGGCAGATACGTCAATCACGACGCCGTCCTCGTCCGGTTCGTCTCAATTTGGGTCGTCGTCGCGACGCTGTTCACGGTCGCGTGGGTCGGCAGCTACCTCCTGCTCCCCCGGGGCGTACTGCGTGGCGGCAATCCGGTGGCTTCCATGGAGTACGTGGGCAGCGTTCCCCGGGAGTTCCTCACGCTTTTCGCCTGGAACGTGGGTGTCTCCATCGTCGCCATCGGCGCGAACACGCTCCGGTCGGTGAACACGCCGCTCGGATACGTGATGCTGGCCGTCCAGGCGCCGGGATACGGCGCGGTGTGGGGAACGGGGTCGCTGGCCGTCGGCACCGGCGCGCGCGTCGTCCCGTCGCTCGCCGTTCTGGTCGAGCGGAGCGGGCCCCTCGAGATAACGGCGATGGTCGCCGTCGTCGTCGCCACCCGCGGTGTCATGCTCTGGCACCAGCGTGCCGGGCCGCGCTGGCGCGAGGAGTTCGAACGGGTGCGGTCGCCGCGGGACTGGTCGCTGAAGCGCAGCGAGTGGGCGCTGCTCGTCGGCGGCTACCTGCTGTTGGCGGTGGCTAACTACCGTGAGGCGCTCGCAATCGCGGCAATCGCGGGCTGAGGCCCCGGGGTCGGGACCCGCTCGCTCCGGCGCACCATCACAACCGCGACTACCGTCAGGCGAACCCGTACTCGACGTCAGTTATCCTGCCGCGCCAGTACGGAACCTCGCCGTCGGCCGTCTCCCAGCCCACCTCGGCCTCGGTGGGGATCACCAGCCCGTCGCGCTCGGCGTAGGCGGCGTAGCGGCCGACCCAGGGGGCGACCCCGTCCGTGTCCTGGCGGTACCGGTCGGCGGTGAGACGCCTGACGTACCCCTCCTCGTCGACGTGGAAGGTAGCCGAGGCGGTCACGTCGCCGTCCTCGATGCTCGCCCGGGCGGTCCGGTCGTCGATGCCCTCCCAGGCGGCGCCACCGGCGGGAAGCAGCGCCGTTGGGAACCACGGCGCCTCCGAGAGGTACCGCTGGAGTTCCGCCTCGTTCGTCCGGGGGTCGGGACCCGCACTTGCGACCGGGAGGGCACCCAGGACGTTCGCACGGAGCAGTCCCTTGCCGTCGAGGTAGGCATCCACGACCCGCACGGGGACGTGCGAGCGGAGTTCGACCTCGGCGTCCCAGACGTAGCCGGGCGGCGAGACGGTGTAGGTCTGCGTCGCGGTGAAGGGGTGCCAGGCAGCGTCGGCGCCGCCGAGTCGGAAGGTGCCCTCCTGTTGGAGCCGGACCGTCTCGACGTGCGGCTGGCCCGCCGACAGGACGGTCTCGAAGTACCGTCGGACCGGCGGCGGCGGCAGGTCGGCGACGTCGGCCGAGTCGTACGGTTCGGCGTCGACGGTGCGACGGCTCGCCCGAAGGCGGGACCGGTAGGCGTCGATTCGCTTCGACACCCGGCGCCGGCGGACGCCGACGGCGGCGGCCGTCACGGTTCCGGCGGCCGCCAGCGCTGCCATCGACTGCGCCCGGCTCCATCTGCCCATACCTCCCCGTAGTCGCCGGCAGGACAAAGGGGTGTCCCGGGAACGGGGGCGCTGGACGACCCCGGAACGTGGGAGCCGGGTCGCCGTTTTATTGTCGTCCGGCGTGACCCACGAACGGGAACGAAAGCGATGCATCTTCTCACGTATCTCCGCGAGGGCCGGTGGACGACGGCGTCCGGCTACCTGCTCTTCGTCGCGCTGATGGTCGCCGGCTACTACTACAACCTCACGTTCGTCCAGCTGGGGCTCATCGACCTGGGGACGCGACTGGTCGGCCTGTCGGAGACGGCCGTCTCGGGGTGGATGGCCGCGCTCGCGCTGTGTACGCTCGTGGTCGCCGTCGCTACGGGCGTGACGATGGACCGCCGCGGGTGGAGCAGGGACCTCCGCACGAAACTCCGCCTGCTGTTGGGCGTCGTCTGCGTCCAGTTCGCCCTGACCGTCGTCGCGCCCCACGTTCGGACGCCGGCGGCCTTCGGCGCGTGGATCGTCGCCTCGTCGGTCGGTCTCGGCGTCGGCTTTCCCGTCTCCTTCTCGCTGGCGGTCGAACTCGTGCCGGCGCCGGACCGCGGCTACGTCGCCGCTGCGATTACGGCCGTCGCGTACTTCGCCGCGAACGCGATTCCGCTGTCGTGGTCCGTCGGCGTGTTCAGTCGGGTGATGATCGTTGCGATGGTGCCGGGACTCGCCGTCCTCGCGGTGCTGTCCGCCGGCCGCGTCGACCGCGTCGAGACCGCCCTCTCGGAACTCGACGCCCAGCGGCGGGCGTTCGGCACCGGCCGGTTCTGCCATCCGGACCCCGTTCGAACCCGGAGTCTCGCATTCGCCGTCCCGGTCGTCCTGATGTTCGGCGTGTTCTTCGTCGACAGCCTCGGCTTCCTGCGCATCATCGACACGCCGGCGCTGCTGCTCAGTTCCTGGCAGTCACCGGCGCTGTCGACGCGACTCGCCATCGCCGTCGCCCACGTCGTCGGCGCTGTCGCGGCCGGCGTGATCTACGTCAACTACCCGCTGAACCGGATCTTCCTGTGGACCTTCGTGCTGTTCGCCCTGACGCACGTCCTCTACACGTCGGACCTGCGTATCGCGGCCGCGTTCCCGGCGCTCGTGCAGGGACCGTCCTCGCCGCTCAACCCCATCACGTACGCGGTGGCCGTGAGCTTCTACACGACGCTCAACTTCGCCCTCTGGCCCGACCTCTCGACGCCGGAGACCATCGGGACCCACGCGGCCGTCGGCGTCGGCGTCGCCGGGTGGCTCGCGACGTTCTCCAGCACCGCACTGGCGCTGTACTTCCAGGCGACCGAACTGACGCTGCTGTCGCATCTGAACGTCGTCCAGGCGCTCTCGCTGCTGTTGCTGTTCGGTCTCGGCGTCGGTCTCTACGTCCGCCGGATGGCCCGACTGCGACGGGAGGGAGCCGCCGCGTGAGCCCGACGGAAGCCATCCCGCTTTTGATCATCGTGTTGCTCCTCGTCTCGGTCGGCGGCGGCGACGTCGACCGGATGTCGGTGACGTTCCAGGGCGATCACAGTCTCGGGGAACTCGAAGACGTCCACGTCGTCGCCGGCGGCACGGCCAGCGTTCCCGCCGAGGCGACGACCGCGGGCGACCTCTACGTCATCGGCGGGACCGCACGGATCGAAGGGGAACTGGACGGCGACGTGACTATCCTCGCGGGGAACCTCACGATAGCCGACGGGGCGACGGTTACCGGCACGGTACAGCGGATCGCCGGCAACGCCTCGGTCGCCGAGGGCGCGACGGTCGGCGACGTGTCGGCGTTCGAGCCGGTCCCGGAACCCTCGCCCGCCCGCCGACTCGGTGGGTCCCTGGTACAGTTCCTCGTGGTCGGGGGGGCCGGCTGGTGGATCGCGGGCCGGCGACCGGAACTGCTGGAAACCGTCGGCGCCGCCGTCACCGACTACGCGCTGGTCAGCGGCGTCGTCGGGGCGCTGGCGGCCGCCACGTCGCTCGTCCTGTTCGTCTACATGGCGTTCACCATCGTCCTGATCCCGCTCAGCGTCCTCGGTCTCCTCGCCGAGGCACTGGTCGTCCTCTACGGACAGGTCGTCTTCGGTTATCTGCTGGGTACCCGGCTGCCGGTCGACCGCCCCGAGGTCGCAACGGTCGCGGGGATCGGTGTCTTCCTGGTCGCCGTCGAGATTCTCGGGGCGATTCCCTACGTCGGTGCCGCCGTCCAGTTGGGACTGATAGCCGTCGGGTTCGGTGCGACCGTGAACACGTACTTCGGACTTCGGCGGTTCGAGCCGGTGACGATTCCCGGACCCGGAGACCCCTGACGGTGCCCATCGGTCCGCCGGAGTCCGCCCTCACCGGCCGGTCGGTGATTCCCAGCGGGTGAGAAGCGCCGTGCGGCGTTATCCCTGCCAGAGACGTTCTGTCGGATATGAGAGACAGGTTCCTCCAGGGGAGTCTCGTGCTCCTCGTAACCCTGCTCGTGGTCCTGGCGGCGATGCCCGGACTGGCGGCCGCGGAGACGCGCACCGGCGGCTCCGTGGTCGTCGCCGAGGGCGAAACCGTCGACGGTCTCGAGACGTTCGCGGGGTCGGTCGTCGTCCGCGGGACGGTCGAGGGCGACCTCTCGGCGTTCGCCGGCGACGTCACGGTCGCCGAAACCGGCCGCGTGACCGGCGACGTCGCCAGTGCCGCCGGGAGTATCCGGATCGCGGGCGCCGTCGACGGCGACGTGAGCGGAGCCGCCGGCGATGTCACTGTCGCCGAGACCGCCACCGTCGGCGGTAATCTCGATGCCGGCGCCGGCACCCTCCGCATCGACGGGACAGTCGACGGCGACGTCACCGTCGGTGCGGAACGGATAGTACTCGGCCCGACTGCGAGCGTCGGAGGCGACCTCACCTACGACGGTCGGCTCGAAGGACCACGGAGTGCCGTCGCCGGCACCGTCGAGCGCGACTCGTCGCTGGGCGGTCCGGGCGTCTTCGAGCCGGTCGATCCGGGTGTTTCGGAGTGGGTCTTCGGCGTCTACGGCTTCCTCGTGAACCTCGCACTGGGCGCGATACTGCTCGCGGCGTTCCCGGGGTTCTCGCGGCGGGTCGCCGACAGCGCCATCGAGACGCCGGTCCAGGCGGGCGCGCTCGGTCTCGGGCTGGTGGTCGCCGTCCCGATCCTGCTGGTGTTGGTCGCGCTGACGATCGTTGGAATCCCCCTGACTCTCGTCGGGTCGGTGCTGTTCGCCGTACTCGTCTGGGTCGGGGCGGTCTACGGCCGCATCGCCGTCGGCACCTGGCTGACCTCCTACACGACCGTCGAGAACCGCTGGGTCGCGCTGCTCGTCGGGTTTCTGGTCGTCGGCGTCGCCGTCCGGGTTCCCTGGGTCGGCTGGATTCCCGAACTGCTCGTGTTCCTGCTTGGGTTCGGCGCGCTCGCGCTCGCCCTGAACGAGCGGCGTCGTCGCAGTCGCCGGACGGCCGAGGAGGGCGCTCCGGCCACGGATACCGACTCCGATACCACCG
Organism: Natronomonas marina; assembly: GCF_024298905.1. NCBI lineage: Archaea > Methanobacteriati > Methanobacteriota > Halobacteria > Halobacteriales > Natronomonadaceae > Natronomonas > Natronomonas marina. Next base: position 1,356,583 of record NZ_CP101154.1, on the reverse strand, counting down.
CAGCCTGACCGCCGTATTGATTCGACACGATATCACCCGAACTGACGTCACCACGAACGATGACCGACACCGACACCACGACGGACGCACACGAGACCGGTGCCGAGACTCGACGGAATGCGGCCGAACTCGCCCGGAACACGATCGAAGAACTCCAGCACAGCGCACACGCCGACCGCGTGTACGGCGACCCCATCGAGGTCGACGGCAAGACGGTCGTCCCGGTCGCCCGGATCGTCTACGGTTTCGGCGGCGGGTTCGGCAGCGGCGCCGCCGACGAGGGAGAGACCGGGAGCGGCGGAGGCGGCGGAGGCGGCGCCCGGGCCACCCCCGTCGGTGTCCTCGAGGTGACGCCCGAGACGACCCGGTTCATCCGGTTCTCGCGCGGGTGGCGCCTCGCGGCGTTGGTACTCGCGGCCGGGGTCGGCTACCTCCTCGGACGACTCACCTGGGAGTAAACTACCCGAGTCGGCGCCGCGTCGCGTCGGATTCCCGGCCGGAAGAACGGGACGACGGCCGACGACGATCGAACAGTAGGCCGAAGCGCGAACGTCCGACGACATGCGTACCAGTTTCAACACCACAACTTCGGAGGATGGATTCGATGCGTGCCTTCTATTCAGAAGAGTTGAGCCTGAATCGAGGATTGGCAACTGATTTCCCGCTTATTTAGACGCGGCCTCGGAGGAAGACTAGATCAGCGTCCTGTTTCGCGCGTTCATACTGGTCTGTCGCCCAGTCAAGTGCATCTGTGGTGTCATTCATGAGGATTCCACGCACGCCTTGATCCGTGAAGACGATGATACCTGCTTCGGCTGAATCGACGATCCAGAGCCCGAAACTGAACGGGATCGACGCAGTATGCAGACTCACGTTCTCGTCATCCAGCAGTTCATCCGTGAGTATTGGAAACGCGGCACGGGTACGCTCGAACACCTCTGGTGGGATGAGCAGTTCGAGCGAGTAGTTCTCACCACGACTCACGCACTCGTAGAAGTCTTCGGCAAAGCCAGTTACGACAACCGGTGTCGCAACGGTAACATCGTGCCCGCCTTCGACACTGTCGAGCAGTGTTTGCATGACTGCATCCGGCATCGATGGGTCGCTCTCGTGGACATCAGCTCCGATAACGAATGTACAGTCGACTGGACTCCCGGAAGAGAGTTCGTTGAGCAGTGGTGCCGCGTCAGTAAGATTCTCCAAGCGTTCGAGATACGCTTTTCGTGTCCGGTAGCTGTATCGTCCGAGGGGTGTAGGTTTCCACACCCCGTTTTCGTACGTCGCGAGGTCAGCATCGGCGAGTTCACGGAGTGCGCGGTCAAGTGTTGACCGTGACCCACCCAGCTCATCTTCAAGATTACACTTCGGGCTTGGTTGATCGATGAGAACGCGGAGGTACGAGTGACGCTTGACGAGAACGGAATCAAGGCAGTCATCGGGTGGGAGGGGCACGGGAGGAGGTAACAGACGGAATGGCCTTAAACTTCTCGCATCTATTTAACAATTTAACCAACGTCTCTCTACCCGGGAAAAACTCACATCGTGGGGGTTGGGATCAACTCGTGAGAGGAGGGGTTATGGACTGGAGTGGGATCGCAACCGATGTGGAGGGGGTCCCTGTCCCATAATGAATTCATTAGTCGGTGAGATGAATACAATAGCCGAGTGTATGCCAGGTGTGGTGTATCTACATGCCAGACGATAACCACGAGGTCGAACGTTACCAAGACGAACTGAGCAAGCAAGTAGATGATGGAGATGGGTGTGCTGAGATGTGGGAAGCACTCTCTGGTGAACGTGAATCTGGAGGGTCTTCTGTTAGGAGGCGGAGTTTCCTTGCTACGATCGGGATGGCGAGCCTTCTGCCAACAGGTGTCGTGGCAGGAAAAGAGGAGACTCCAAAAGTCAAGGAGTTAGGGAGAGATGAAGCAAAGAAAGTGGTCTCTCGAATGCGTTCAACTCAAGAGGCAAAGGCACTCATAGACCATTTCAAAGAGAAGGGCTATTCCCCAAACTACAAAAAGGCGAATGTTACACAGATCAACTTAGATAGTACAGATGCGTACGAAACGGTGGTACTTCCGTTCAAAATCACTGATGAAGATGTTTTAGAGGTTCGTCTCTTGTGGTCAAGTATTCGATCTGCCGCAAGAGGGTATTTAATCCGAGAATCGGGAGAATATGAACTAAATATCTATAGAATAGAAAATAATGGAATTACCACTCGTATACTGACTGACTCAGACCTGGAGATGGAGTCGACTCGGGGGGATCTCACAATCCAGCAATCATATAACTGTCCTCCCTATTGCCCAACTGCCCCGAGCGCGTTCTATTGCAGCGGCAGCGTGAATTGGGACTGTGTAGCAAATGTAGGGGGCTCAGCCGGAATCACATGCTACGCCTGCTATGTAGAACCTTCGAGATTAACTTGTATCCCTTGTATAGCAGGTATCGTTCTTCAAGGGTATAATTTCGTAGATGATTGCTGTGACGGCACTTGGGAACCAGTGTATTAAATAAACCTCGAGTACAGATAAACCGGCGTGATATATTCCATAACGGCTTTGCTCTCGTAGGTACTCAATTATCATAACAACAATGCAGCGATACACGACACACAAAAAAATCGCAGCATACGTTCTCATCCCAATCTTGATAGCATATACCGTATATTTCGTCTGGAATTTTAGTGAACTCGCTGAATCTGGCATTCTATCAATCATCGGCCCTGTCCTTGCCATAGTGATGGGTGCGTTTGGAGTATTAATGGTGCTTACAGGTCGATCAGCCAAGGAACTTCTCAGTAGGGGAAGTCAGAAAGAATAAGCGTTAAGCGCTGGTAAACCACTAGGCTGCATTGAGATTGTCCGTTAATTCGACTGTGTTTAATCTCAATAGTGCGTGGAATTTGCTGTGTTGCAGCTTTCTTGATCCAGCGGGGAACGTTATCGAGACAATAGGATTTCAACAGAGCCGAAATGCTCAGTCACAGACTACCCGTATGCCTTCGCCAAGCGCTCGAAGCATTGACTTTGATATCTCTGTCACAAGTATTGTATAAGTGATTCTGACGAATCTCGTTCTAAAGAGATTCCTCGTATGCGCTATCTGTGCGAAGCGTACCAGCTTGGGATCGTCATCCGGAACGATCTCCATGAGACCGACCTCGCCACCGCGTTCGAGAATATCGATCACTCGATTGATTCAGTCGAAGATAGGTATCCAGCGTGGCATCCTGCCCCGTTCTCCTTTCGCGCAATGGTCCTTTCGTTCATCTTCATGGAGATTACGGGGGATTCATACGCCGCTTTCACGCGACGACTCACACGACAACCCGAAGTCGCGACAGTCTTGGGATTCAACCGTGTCCCTGATGAATCGGCGTTTTCCCGAGCGTGGCGGAATCGATTCGACGACGCTGTCCAAGAATACGTGCAGACCGCGGCTCACTTCGTCGTCAAAGTGCTCTATTGAAAATGCGGTACGGGAGCGGGATCATAGCGTTTTGGCGAGCTTCTTGAGGTTGTTGAGCGCGAACAGGAGAACGATTTCACGGAACTGGCGGTACCAGAACCGCGAACGCAGGGCGGAGTCCTGCGTTCGCTTGACTGTCGAGTAGGACGTTTCTGCCATCCATCGCTGCGTGTAGCCCTTCGCTCGGATGAGCGCGTTATTCACAGTTGCCTTCGCTGTTGAACCGCGGTAGTGAACGAGGTACTCGATATCATGTGCGGCGATCTCGTACTCAGTGTGCCAGTCTTGGAAGCCGTTATCGGCGGCGACGGCCCGCAGGTCGTCCGCGTTCCGGCGGACGACCCGCGGGCCAGCCCTTGTATCGTGTTCCCGCTCGATACAGCAGTGCACATCCAGCACCGCCAACGCTTCTGTATCGGTTAGCGTCGTCGCTTTGATCGTCTTGACGCTTCGTCCCTGTCGCTGGAGGTAGTACTGTGAGGCTTGTTCTCGTTCAAAGAACGTGCTGTCCAGTGCGACGTGACCAGACTGCGGGTGTTGCTGCGCGGAAATGCGCAGCAACGCCCGCCAGACGTGCATCGCATACCGGTCGAAGGAGTGGTAGAACGTGGTTGGATCAGGCGGCGCGTCCGGGTGAATGCCGAGGCGGTCGCAGACCGCCGGCATGAGACTCAGCCGGTCTACGAGTTCGGCGTAGCTGTGTCCCTCTTCCTTGCGAATACAGTGAGCGACGATATGCGCCTCGCGGGCAAGCCCGCCGGAGTCGGGCTTGCCCGCTCGATTCCCCAACGCTTGTTTAGCCACACGTAGTGCTGTCTCAACGAGGTCGAGCAACGCGACGCCCATAATCGCCGTCTCGACCTCATTTCCTCAAACCGTTACGGAGTAATCACGTCGCCGTCTTCCATTTTCAATAGAGCACGTCAAAGAAGTCCACAATCTCGACATCCCTGCGCCTGAGGTTCAACCCAAAGCAGAGATCGTTGACGAGCCTCCAGTAGAGGAGGACTCAGCGAAGGATGAATCGTTCTCGCAGGATGAGATTGTCCAAACGACGCGACTCGCCCGTGATCACGCCTTCGGCCACTTCGACTCTGACCGGGCCGCGAACGCGTCCTACGCGGACACGCGGTTCTTCGAGTTGCAGACCTTCATGGGGATGGTTAGGTGCGGCACCGCACAAGGTGCTGCACGGTTCCAGTATCGGCGTGGCGAGGACTACGGCCCGCATGGCGATACCCACCTCCGTGCTGTCAAACAGTTCGCTCCCGAGGAACTCGTGGATGGATTCAATGAGACGACGGATCGCTTGCTCTGGGTCATCGCCTCCGAAGCGTCCTTCCGGTGGCCTGTTACTGCCGCCATCGACATCACGACGGGTCCCTACTACGGGGATGTTGCGGACATGCCGATGGTGAGCGGCACAAAAGACAGCGAGGGACGAGCGTTCAAGTTTGCGACCCTCTCGATCATCGGGCGGAACATCCCGCTCGTACTCGCAGTTGAGCCGGTGCGAGAGAGCTCGGCGTGGGACGAGAACCCACCGAATCAGATTCATCGTACTGTGCGGCGACTCGTTCGACGCGCGAAAGAACACGTCCCCATTGAGACAGTCCTCTGCGACCGCGAGTTCGAGTCCATGCGCGTGTTTCAGACCCTCTCGAATCTCGATGTGAACTACCTTATTCCGAAACGCATCACCAGTACTGAACGTAAGGTGATTGAGCAGATGGAAGAGGATGATCAAGAGGTGGCTGTTGAGTCGGCCTCCGTCCACGTCGAGGCGGGGTCACACCCGATGCGGTTTCTGTACGTCCCGTCGACCAGCGGCGAAGGAACGACGGTGTTCGCGACGAATCTCCGAGTTGAGCCAGATGACGCCGAGACATTCTGCCGACGGTATAGTCGCCGCTGGCAGATCGAGAACGAGTACAAGAGCATCAAGGGTGATTTCCTGGCGAAAAGGTCCTCAAAGGACTACCGTGTCCGGCTGTTCTACTTCGTGTTCGCCGTCCTCCTCTACAACATCTGGCGACTCACCGACTTCCTGCTGAAAGCAGGCGTCGATGGAGAGATGGACTACGTACCCGTGTTGACCGCGGGCGAATGTGTCGAAATCGTCGTCTCGGCGTTGATTCCGCCCGACTGACCAGCTGAACCCCCGCTGAGTTCGCTGCTCGAAAGTGACGACACTATCCAGTAACGCTAGAATTCACGCAATTTTGCACCTCTATCCGATAGTCACGGCCATAACAGTTCGATATCCTCCCTTGCCCGCCGAGAAAAACCACGAGTAGACGGTGGTCTAGAAATAGCCCATCCTCCGAATCTGTGCAACACCGGCGGCACAGTTCTGTATAGCGGCATACGATGTATCGTCCCGCGAACACCCCAGGAACCCGTCGCCGACGGACGCACGCCGGCAACCAGTAAACTACAACACCACCGCGGCACAACGCCCGAACATGAGCATGTCACTCCAGCGGGACTGCCCCGTCTGCGACGAATCGCGGGAGTTCTACCGGGCCGCCAGCATGAAGATCCAGCTCGGAACGAAGAAGAAGTGGCACTGCCCGGAGTGCGACTACGGGTTCGTCACCGTCGACGGCATCGACACCTCGGCGGCCGCCTCCGCGTAGCGCCCCCCGTTCGTGTACGTCGTTCCACACCGAAGGCCATCCTCCCGACCGCACGGTTCCCGACGCCTCGACCGTCGCTGTTGTTTCCGGTCCGGGTCGTCTCCTCGGACATTCGGAGTTCAATCCGGTCGTCGTGCTCTGTACGTCGTTCGGTGAGACGCCCCGGTCGCCGTTCTGGTGTAGCCCGAAGAACGCCTCGACGCGCTGGTCTCACTTTTCGGCGTGTCGGCGGCCCCCTGTCCTCGGTTCCCGCCCCGGCCGTTCCGCTCGGTACCGTCTCGCCATCCGGGCGGGCGGCTTCGACGCCTTCCGGGCTCGTCCACCCACCGACGGACGGGTAGAAATAGCAGATTTTTAACTATTTCCGACGGATCAGCGTGACGAGGGGCGAACCTGTAAACCGTATGTTGCAATAGCAAATCGGCGGTGGTCCCGCCGTGCGTCGGCTGTGGCTCCCGGCGTTTCCCGCGTCCCGACAACGTTTTTCAGGAACCGTCGCGTCGTCGGTCGCATGAAACCGGGATTACTCCTGCCGCCGGCGGACGTGATGGACCCGCTGGGAATCGCGACGACCGCCGAGCGCCTCGGCTACGGGTCGGTATGGCTGCCGGAACTGTGGGGCAGCGATGCGTTCGTCCAGCTCGGACTCGTCGCCCGGGAGACCGAATCGGTCACGCTGGGGACCGCCATCACGAACGTCTTCTCGCGGTCGCCGGCGAACATCGCGATGGCCGCGGCGACCGTCGACCGCTACTCGGACGGTCGGGCGTGTCTCGGCACCGGCGTCAGCACGCCGAAGGTGATTTCGGACCTCCACGGCCGGGAGTACGACCGGCCGGTTCGGCGCGCCCACGAGACCATCGAACTCGTCAAAGCCTACCTCGCCGACGACGAGGAGCCGGTCAGCTACGACGGCCAGCTGTTCGAGGTGTCGGACTTCGACGGGCTGGGTGCGGACGTGCCGGTCTACCACGCCGCGCTCGGGCCGGCGAACCGCCGGGTCGTCGGTCGCGTCGCCGACGGGTGGATACCCCACATGCTGCCCTTCTCTGAACTGGCGCCGGCCTTCGAGACGATACGGGAGACGGCGACCGAAGCCGACCGAGACCCCGGGGAGATTACCGTCGCGCCGTACGTGCCCGCCGCCGTCAGCGGGGACAGCGAGGCGGCCCGAAACGCCATCCGGGGCCACGTCGCCCACTACGTCGGCAGCGGCGAGGGCTACCGAAACGCCGTCGCCCGTCGGTTCCCGGAGGAAGCCGAGACGATTGCGAGCCTGTGGCAGTCCGGCGACCGCGACGACGCCCGGGCGGCGGTCACCGACGAGATGGTCGCCGACCTCGGGGTCGCCGGCACCCCCGACGAGGCGAGCGCGCGACTGGCGAAGCTACAGGACGGCATCGCCGAGTTGCCCATCGTCACGGTCCCGAAAACGGCGACCGACATGGCACTCGAGACCATCGACGCGCTGGCGCCGGAGTAACACGGTGGCGGACGGTCGCCCGCGACCCGGCCGTCACTCCTCGTCGAGTGCCTGCCAGGAGAGCCGCGGGTTCCGCGCGGCGGCGACCTGGTCGATGCGGCCGGCGGCGGTCCGCTCGGGAGCGGCCTCGAGCGTCGCCTCCTCGTCGGCCCGGGCGGCGTTGAACGCCGCCGCGAGCTGGTCGAGGGTGCGCTTGCTTTCGACCTCGGTGGGTTCGGTCATCAGCGCCTCGTCGACGATTTCGGGCCACTTCGTCGTCGGCGGGTGGACGCCGTAGTCAAGCATCCGCTTCGCCGCGTCGGCGGCGTCCTGCTCGCCGGCCGACGCGACGAACTCGTGGTGGAACGGGCCGAACGGCACCTCGTACTCCACCTGCTCGGCCAGGTAGTTGGCGTTCAGGACGGCCTTGGCGCTGGCGTCGGCCAGCCCCTCGTCGCCGAGGCGGGCGATGTAGGCGTAGGCCTTCACCAGCACGAGCCAGTTGCCGGCGTAGCCGTGGACCTTGCCGATGGAGTTCTCGGGCGCGTACCGCTCGTACCTCCCGTCCGACTTCCGGACGTGCGGGTCGGGGAGGAACTCGGCCAGTTCCTCGGTGACACCGACGGGGCCGGCGCCGGGGCCGCCGCCCCCGTGCGGCGTCGCGAACGTCTTGTGGACGTTGTAGTGCATGACGTCGAAGCCCATGTCGCCGGGGCGGGCCCGCCCCAGCAGGGCGTTGAGGTTCGCACCGTCGTAGTACAGCAGGCCGCCGACGTCGTGGACCATGTCGGCTATCTCCCGAATCTGCCGCTCGAACAGTCCCAGCGTGTTGGGGTTGGTGAGCATCAGCGCCGCCGTCTCCTCGGAGAGGGCCGCCTCCAGCGCCTCGAGGTCGACCCGTCCGTCCTCGCCGCTCGGGAGCGTCACGACGTCGTAGCCCGCCATCGCCGCCGACGCGAAGTTCGTCCCGTGGGCCGAATCGGGGACGATGACCTCGCTGCGCTCGTCGTCGTTGGCCCGGTGGTAGGCCCGCGCGACGAGGATGCCAGCGAACTCGCCGGCGGCGCCGGCGGGTGGCTGCAGTGTGACCGCGTCCATCCCGCCGATGCGGCCGAGGTAGTCCTGGAGTTCGTACTGGAGTTTCAGGGTCCCCTGGACGCTCTCGGCCGGCCGGTCGGGGTGGACTAGTCCCTTCGGGTGAACCGCGACGTCCTCGGTGAACTTGGGGTTGTACTTCATCGTACAGGAGCCCAGCGGGAAGGGACCGGACTCGACGCCGTAGTTCATCTCCGAGAGTCGGGTGTAGTGGCGGGCGAGTTCCGGCTCCGAGAGCGCCGGTAGTTCGAGGCTATCGCGGGTGAGGTCGTCGGGCAGCGGCGAATCGACATCGACCGATTCGGTGGACTTCTCCGAGAGCAGCGGCTCGTAGGTCCGCTCGTCGTCGGTCCACCGCGCCTGGTCGTAGCCGAGCGGTTCGTCGCTCATCGTGCGGCCTCCCGGAGCGCGGCGACGAAATCGTCGATGTCGGCGTCGTTCGTCTCGGTCACACAGACCTGTATCTCGTGTTCGCCGACGACGTGGACGGCGTACCCGTCGCCCCGGAGGTCGTCGGCGACCGCCGCCGCCGGCTGGTCGGTCCGTGCGACGAACTCCCGGAAGTGGTGGCGGTCGTGGACCGGCGCTCGAACGCCCGCGATTTCGTCGACGCGTGCGGCGAGGTCCCGGGCGCGCGTGACGCAGTCGTTCGCGAGGTCGACGAGACCGTCGGGACCGAGCCAGGCGGCGTGCATCGCCACCCGCAGAGCGACCCACGCCTGGTTCGTACAGATGTTCGAGGTCGCCCGCTCGCGTCGGATGTGCTGTTCGCGGGTCTGCAGCGTCAGCGTGTAGGCCCGGCGGCCGGTCGCGTCCTCACCGGTACCGACCAGTCGACCGGGAACCTGCCGGAGGAACTCATCGCGGCAGGCGAACAGGCCGATTCCCGTCCCGTAGGCGGCGGGAACGCCGAGCGATGCGGCGTCGCCGACGACGACGTCGGCGCCGACGCTCGCGGGTTCCTCCAGCACCGCGAGCGCGACCGGGTCCGACCCGAGGACGAACAGCGCGTCGTGTGCGTCGGCCAGGTCGCCGACCGCGCCGGCGTTCTCCTCGACGGTACCCCGAACCGTCGGGTTCTCGGCGTAGACGACGAGCGTCTCGTCGTCGACCGCCGATGCGAGCGCGTCGAGGTCGACGTTGCCGTCGTCCATCGGGTAGGATTCGACGGCGAGGTCGTGGCCGGCGACGTAGTTCTCCAGCGTCCGGCGGCGCCCCGACTGGAGCCGCTCGGGAACGAGGACCCGGCTGCCGGAGGTCTCACGGACCCGCGCCGCGAGCGTCGCCGCCTCCCCCAGCGCCGACGCGGCGTCGTACATCGAGCAGTTGGCGACGCCGAGACCGGTCAACTCGACCAGCATCGACTGGTACTCGAAGAGCGCCTGCAGAAAGCCCTGGGCGACCTCCGGCTGGTACTGGGTGTAGCTCGTCAGGAACTCCGAGCGGTCCGCGAGGTGATCGACCATCGAGGGGACGTAGTGGTCGTAGTGGCCGCGGCCGAGGAACTCCGCGAGGTCGCGGTTGGCCGAGAGCGTCCGGTCGACGAGCGTCCGGACCGCCCGCTCGCTGTGGGCGTCGATGCCGAACTCGCCGTCGAAGCGCACGCCGTCGGGGATGTCGAAGAGCGCCTCCTCGCTGTCCGCGCCGACCGCCGAGAGCATCGCCTCCCGCTCGGCGTCGGTGTGTGGCGCGTAGGGACTTCCGTGTGCTGTCATAGGAAACTGAGCGTACGCCGACTTGCGCTGCATCGGTAATGAGAGCCCCGGTTCCGGGTCGTTCGTGGGGCACCGGCGCTCGTGGGACCGGTTCGGGGCCGGAGCCGCTCGGCGCGCAGTTTTAAGTTGGTGGGTGGGCGACTCTCCGCACATGACGACGTATCTGGCAGCGACCGACAGCGAACGGACGAGCAACCGGCTCAGACGGTACCTGAGCGGGCGAGTGGAGGACGGCGACACCGTCTACGTCATCAACTCGCTGAAGGGCGGCGACGCCACGACGGAGAGGGACACCGCGGCTGGCGAGACGGCGATGGCGGAACTCACCGAGAACCTGCCGAACGCCGAGGGCCACCAGCTCGTCCGCGGGAACGATCCCGGGACCGACGTCAAGAAGTTCGCCGCCGAGCACGCCGTCGACGAGATCGTCATCGGCATCCGCCAGCGGAGCCGGACCGGGAAGATAGTGTTCGGCTCCACGGCGCAGACGGTGCTACTGTCGGCAGATATACCCGTCGTCGCCATCCCCCTAGACACATGAGCGCAGACGAACTCGAAACCGCACTGGCGGAGCTCCGTACCGCCCGCGACATGGTCGACGGGGAAGCCGAAGAACGGCTCGACACCCTCGTCGGGAAGGTCGAACGGGCCCTCGACGCCGGCCGCACCCTCGATCACGGGGCGCTGGCCCGGATCACCCGGACGCTGGAGGAGGTCGCCGAGGACGCCGACGAGGAGACGGCGAGCCAGTTACTGGACGCCAAGCAAGCCGTCTCGACGTACCGCGAGGGCGTCCCCGGCGCCTAGTCGTCGAACTCCGGGGCCCCCTCCTCGAGGAGTTCCTCGGCGAGTATCGGGACGAACGTCCCGATGTCGGTGACCATCCCGACGGCCTGTGCCGATCCGCGGTCGAGCAGTTGCGTCACGGTCGCGGGATTGATGTCGACGCAGACCACCCGCGTCGTCGACGGCAGGCAGTTGCCCACCGCCACCGAGTGCAGAAGCGTCGACAGCATCAGCACCATGTCTGCCTCGTGGGCCTGCTCGCGGATGGCGTTCTGTGCCTCGACGGCGTCCGTGATGGTTCCGGGCAGCGGGCCGTCGTCGCGGATGGAGCCGGCGATGACGTAGGGGACGTCGTTGGCGACGCACTGGTACATCACGCCGGAGTCGAGTTGCCCGGCCTCGACGGCCTCCTCGATGCCGCCGGCCCGGATTATCTCGCTGATGGCGTAGATGTGGTGTTTGTGGCCGTGGCGGGCGTGGTCCAGCGTCTCCGTGTTCACGCCCAGCGACGTGCCGTATAGGTCCCGTTCGACGTCGTGGACGGCGAAGCCGTTGCCGATGGAGAGGTAGTCGACGTAGCCGTTCTCGACGAGGCGAGCGAGGTCCTCGCGGGCGCCGGAGTGGATGAGCGCAGGCCCGGCGACGACCAGCACCTCGCCGTCCTCGCGTTTCGTCTCCTCGATGGCGCCGGCTATCTGCTCGATGGTCGACTCCGAGGGCCGCTCGGCGGAGACGCCGCCCTGCATGAACCCGAATGCGCCCTCGGTGTCGCGGGGCCGTTCCGGTGGCTGGACCCTGATGCCCGACTCGCCGGTGACGACCATGTCGCCCTCCTCGATGGCGTTGAGTACCTTCGTGTACGCACGAACGCCGTCGCCGGTTTCCTCCAGGACCACCGCACAGTCCATTTCGATGTTCTCGACGTCGACCCACTCGCCGTCGTGGCGGACCTGCGTCGGGTGGTTCGTCGTCGAGTAGAAGCCGTGCGGGACGACCCTGTCGTCGGGCGCCGGTTGCAGTTCGGCGTCGGAAGGGTCGGCGGGGTTGGCGCCCTGCTGGTGGAGGTCGTGGACGATGCGCTGGAGGTCCTCCTCGGTGTCGGCGGTGACGAGCAGGCGGGCGTACGACTCCTGGTCCTTCCGGCGGCCGATGTCGAACTCCTCGACGTCGAAGGAGCCGCCGTGGTCCATGACGGTGCCGAAGGCCGCCTGCATCATGCCCGAGTCGATGATGTGACCCTCCAGTTCGACGACGCGAGAGACTGCCATGGGGACGACCAGGGGGGCGCCGGATAAGTCGGTTGTGGGTCCCCGTTGGGCGAAGATATGTACGAAATTGGGTAAACGGCTATTATTACCTCTTCGGTAGCGGGTGACATGGCAGGTGCCACAACGACGCAGTCGGAGGTACAGACCGCAGGCGGCCAGCAGAAGACCATCGCGCTCGTGTTCGGGTCCGTCTTCGCCCTCGTCGGGATTCTCGGGCCGATACTCGGCGGTGCCAACGGCGACCTCATCGTCTTCGGCCGGAACTACCTCCACGACGCCATCCACCTGGCCAGCGGACTGGCGGGGCTGGCGGCCGGCGCCTACGCGGGCGGGAAGTTCGCCGGCGACTACCTGAAGGCGTTCGGTGCCATCTACCTCGTCGTCACCGTGGCCGGCTTCGCACTGATGGGCGTCTTCGCGGAGCTGATCGGCCTCAACATGGCGGACAACGTGCTCCACCTCGTGCTCGCCGTCGCGCTGCTCGGCGCCGGGTTCGGCCTGGAGTAGACCGGCGACTCGCTTCCTTCTTTCGACCGATTACGTCGGGAGCGGCGGCGCCCGGGAACGGCGCCGGCCTCACTCGCCGTCCCGGTACCCCACCGACCACCCGTAGTCGGTGGCGTCACACAGTCGCTCGTAGAGACGACGCAATCCCGGCGGTTCGGTCGCCGGAAGGACGTGGAACTCGATAGCGCCGTCGCGGACGGCCACGCGGAACGTGTCGCCGGTGTCGTCGTCGTGGACGACGAACAGCGGCATCGGCAAATCGAACCAGTCGCCGTAGCGGTAGACCTCCGCCGCGAGCACCGACTCCAGCAGGTCCACGAGCGCTGCCTCGTCGGGATCGGCGTCGGGGGCGAGGACGAACACCGTCTCGCCCTCGTACTCGACGCCGCCGCGGCGCGGGTACCGCCGGGTCGGCCGCTGCCGGATGGCGAACGCGGGCGTCTCCTCGTCGGCCACGGGAAGGCTACGGCGCCATATCGTTTAAACTCGTGGGCGTCAGGGGTCGACCGGACAGCCTGCCACCTGCCCGCCGCGCATCCCGTCGGCCACCCAGTGGATGGACAGCAGGAGTGCGACCAGCGCCAAGAGCGCGAACTCCAGACCGTCCAGCGGGAGGAAGAGCACCGACGTCGAGACGCCGAAGAGCGACAGAATACCGACCAGGAGTGCCGACCCGCAGGCCGCACAGCCGGCACCCAGCGCGCCCAGGACAGCCCCGACGGCGCTGCCACCCCCGCCCGACAGCGAGAGGCCGTGCTTCCGGAGGTGGTAACTCACCATCGCCACGTCGACGCCGAAGAGCGCCGCGACGGCCACGAGGAGTCCCCCCTGGACGGGACTGAAGGCGGACCCGACGAACGGGTAGAGCCGCGTCAGTATCGTCACCCGCGCGCTCGTCGGCAGGGTGCCGGTGACCGCCAACTCGACGAGCGGGAGGTTCAACGAGAAGACGAAAAGCGAGAGCCCGACCGCCGCCGCCAGCACCGCGACGACGGCGTAGGCCGGAACCGACAGCACCAGCCTGACCGTCCGGCCCATCAGCCGCCAGTCGTCGGTCGAACTCGGCAGCGTCGGGAGGTGCGACCGAACGTTCATGGCTCGAACCCCAGCGCGCTGGCGAACACCTCGAAGTCCTGCGGACCCGACACCTGCGTCCGGAACTCGTCGTCCCGGAACAGGAAAAACTGCGGCGTCGAACCGACGCCGGCGGCCTCGGCGGCATTTCGGTTGCGCTGAATGAGGGCGTCGTGTTCGCCGTCGCGGGCCGCCTCGACGACCGACGCGGCGTCGACCGACGACACCCCCTCGAGGTACGACTCCGACAGTTCGAAGACGTTGTCGGAGTCGAACTCCGGCTGTCGTTCGTAGTAGTAGTCCTTCAGCCCCCAGAAGGCGTCTGTGTCGGCGTCGTACGTCGAGGCCATGACCTGGCTGGCGGGTTCGCTCCAGGGGTACGTGATGTCCAGCGTGCGGTAGACGAAGGCCGCGTCGCCCGGCTCGACCAGTTCGGACTCGATGGAGGGGAAGGTCTCGGTTTCGAAGCGCCGACAGGAACTACAGGAAGGGTCCTCGAAGGCGACGATGGCCGCCGTCGCGTCGAGAGAACCGAGCGTCGGCTGGCTCTCGACGCCCGTCGTCGCGGGGTGGGCGTCGAACGACTGGGTGTCGTCGCCGCCGAGACAGCCGGCGACTGCGGTGGCCGCCGCCCCCGCCGTGCAGGCGAGCAACGACCGCCGGGAGTGGTCCATGTCCGTGGGTTTCGCGCCCGAGCCATATCGATTCGTCGGACGTGTGCCCCGACCGCACGAGCGTCTCACAGGAGTCTGACGCACATTTATACGACCGCCAGGCGCAGAGACCGGTATGGTAACGCTCGAACGACCCACTCCGGACCTGGGGACGGAACGGGACGTCGTCGGCAAGCGCGTTCTGGCCTTTCTCATCGACGCCATCGGGGTCGGCGTCGTCCTGAGCATCGTGACGAACTTCGCGTTTCTGGTCTCGGAATCGCTGGGGTTCCTGTTGAGCGGCCTCGGAACGGTCGCCTTCTTCGCTTACTTCATCTACCTCGAGGCCGAGTACGGACAGACCGTCGGGAAGATGCTGATGAACATCGTCGTCGTCACCGACGACGGCGAGTTCATCTCCTACCGGGAGTCGGCGATACGGACGCTCCTCCGTCTCGTCGACGCTCTTCCGTTCTTCTACATCGTCGGTCTGGCGGCCATCTACGTCACCGACCGCAAACAGCGGGTCGGCGACATCGTCGCCGACACGGTGGTCGTGAAGACGAAGGACAAACCGGACCCGCTGTAGGCAGGCCGGTCATTCAAATACCAGCACGCGACCAGACGCCCCGTGACCTGACGGGAGACCGGCGGCAGGTCCGGACCGGAGCGTGGGACGCCGCCGCCGGACGGAGACGTTCCACCTGTTCGCTCACCCTGCGTCACCTATATCGAACCCGAAGCCGTAGGGCCGTTCATGTGCGGCCGCTACACGCTCTTTGCGCCCCCGGAGGAACTCGAAGAACGCTTCGACGCGCGGTTCGACTTCGAGTTCGAACCCCGGTACAACGCCGCCCCGAGCCAGGAGTTACCCGTCGTCACCGGCGACGAGTCCGACGTCATCCAGCGCCTGGAGTGGGGACTCGTTCCCCGGTGGGCCGACGACGACACCGACCGCCACATCAACGCCCGCGCGGAGACGGTTGAGGACAAGCCGGCGTTCCGGCAGGCCTACCGGGGCGCCGACGGGGACGGCGAGACGGCCGGGGGACGGTGTCTCGTGATCGCCGACGGCTTCTACGATTGGGCCGACACCGGCGACGGCAAGCGACCGTACCGCGTCGCCCTCGAGGACGACCGCCCCTTCGCCATGGCCGGTCTCTGGGAGCGGTGGACGCCGGACACCGTCCAGACCGGACTCGGGACCTTCGGCGGGGATGGTCCCGACGAGGAACCGAACCCCGTCGAGACGTTCACCGTCCTGACGACGGAGCCGAACGCGGTCGTCGAGCCGCTGCACCACCGGATGGCGGTGGTGCTGGACCCCGGCGAGGAGGCGGCCTGGCTCGACGGCGGGGAGGTCCCGCTGGACCCGGCGCCCGCCGATGAGTTCCGGGCCTATCCGGTCTCGACGGCCGTCAACGACCCGTCGAACGACCGATCGGAACTCGTCCGAGAAGTCGGCGGCTGACGAGCCGAACGCATAAACCGACGGGCGACGACGGTACGCTCGATGAGTCTCACCGACCGCCTGCCGCTCGTCGGCGGCGACGGAGAACCCGAGGTCGGGCCGTTCCTGGACCGGGCCGCCGCGTGGGCGACGGACCTGACCTACGACGACATCCCGCCATCGGTCCGACGGGCGGCGAAGGCCCAGCTGACCAGCACCGTCGGCGCGGCCGTCTGGACCCTCGACCATCCGCTCGGTGGCAGCATCCTCGAAGCCGCCACGGCGCGCGACGACGGCGACGGTGCGACCCTCGTCGACGGCGAGACGCTGTCACCGACGGGTGCAGCCAGGGGGAACGCCGCCCTCTCGATGGCGCTGGACTTCGACGACACGGTGCTGGGCGGTCACACGGGCCACAGTAGCGTCTTCGTTCCGCTGGCGTACGCCGAAGCGACGGACGCAAGCGGTCGGCGCGTCCTCGTCGCCCACGTCGCCGCGAACGAGGTGGCGGCGAGGCTCGCATCGGCGGCCGCCATCGGCCCGTTCCGCGGCCAGCAGACGGCCTACGTCCACGCCGTCGCGGCCGCCGTCGGGCGCGCGGTCGTCGAGGACGACGAAGCCGGAACGCTGGCTCACGCGCTGGGGACAGCACTGCTGCAACCGCCGTGGCCGCTGGAGCCGCCGTTCCTGGGTGCCGACGCGAAGGTCTGGAGCGCGAGCGAACCGATCGGCACCGGTCTCGCAGCGGTCGACAGCGCCCGAGCGGGTCTCACGGGGGCGCCGAACCTCACCGAAGCGGAGGGCGGCTTCCTCGAGGCGTTCTCCGAGTACCCCCTCGGGGAGTTCCTGGGCGGGTTCGGCGAGCGCTGGCACACCCGCACCCTGACGGTCAAGTCGGTCCCGGGCTGTGCCTACGTGACGGCGCCGATAGAGGCCGCCCTCGAGGCCAGGGGTCGGTTGGACCGCGGCCGGACGACCGTCGGTCGCGTCGACGTCTACGGCTCGCTGTTCACGACCGAGGTCGACGAGCGCGCGGCGCCGTACGTCGACGGCCCGGACAGCCCCGTCGCCGCCCTCTCGTTTACCGTCCCGTTCAACGTCGCGGTCGCGCTGATAGACGGCGAGCACACCCCTCGACAGGTCGGCGAACGGAGGACCGACGAGGACGTCTGGCGACTGGCCGACCGGGTGTTCCTCCACCACGACGCCGACTTCACGGCTTCGGCGCTGGACTCGGAGGTGCCGGTCGGGGCAATGCTCCGTCGCGTCGGCGTGCCGGTCGTCGGCTACGCCGCAAAGACGGTCGGTCCGCTGGCTGCACTGCAGCACCTCCCGACGCTGGCCGGGTTCGTCCGCAAGCGACCGTTGCTGACGGACCTCTCGGATGCGGACAAGCGGATGGGTGCCCGCGTCGAGGTGACCACGACCGGGGGGCGGACCGTCGAAGCGACGGTCGAACACCCCTCGGGATTCGCCGGCAAGCCCCTCTCGGAGGTCCGTGCCGTCGCGCGCAAAAAGTACTGGAGTGGGCTCGTGGCGGCGGGGCTGCGCGAGTCGACTGCCCGCCATCGCGCCGGCGAACTGCTGGCGCTCGACGACGCCGAACGCGTCTCGCTCGCGGCCCTGACCGGGCTTGGAGAGGCGAGATGAAGCCGGACCGCGTCGGCGCGGTCGTCAACCCCCACGCCGGCAGCGGCGACGCCGCCTCCCTGTTCGTGACCCTGGCGGAGTGTTTCCCCGACGCCGAGGTCGACGCCGAGATCACGACGGGGCCGGACCACGTCCCGGTCGCAGCAGTCGAGCAGGCCGCCCGGTCCGACCTGATCGTCGCCGTCGGCGGGGACGGGACGCTTCGGGAGGTCGCCGCGGCGCTCGTCGAGGCGGAATCCGAGACGCCGCTGTTCGTGGTTCCCGCCGGTCGCGGTAACTCCACGTACCGTCACCTCTACGGTGACGACGACTGGCGCGAACTGGCCCGGGGGCTGTCGACCGGTATCGACGCCCGACCGCTGGAGGTCGGGCGGATAGAGAGCACGCCACCCGTCTCACAGACTCACTTCGTCCTGGGGTTCACGGCGGGGCTCTTCCGCAGCGCGCTCGATACGGCCGAGCGGTTGCGGGGACTGCCGGGACCGGTCGCCTACCTGCTGGCGACTGCAGGTGCTGCCGTGGCCGACGACCCGGTCGACGTCTCGGTCGCCGTCGACGACGAGCCACTCTTCGAGGGTCCGGCCAGGCTCGTGGCCGTCGGCGGCGGACGCTATCGAGGCAGCGACTTCGAGTTGCTCCCGGAGTCCCGGCCCGGAGACGGGACGCTGCACGCGCTGGCCGTCGAACCGACCGACCTCCGGGACTCGCTTGCGCTCCTCCGGTCGGCCCGGGCCGGACGGCTCCTCGAGCATCCCGCCGTCAGCTACCGAACCGGGACGACGGTTACCGTCGAGTCCGAGGCCGCCGTCCCGGTCGAGGTCGACGGGACGCCAGTCGACACCCCGCTGGAATCGGCCCGTCTCTCGGTCGTCCCCGCGGCCGTGTCTGTCGCCTACCCGACGGACGGCGGGTGAGTGCCGCGTGTTCGGCGGCGTCCGAAGCACCCGGCGGACGCCCCGGCAGGGATTTCTCGGCCACGGAACGACGGAAAGAGATTTATGTTTCAGGCGTGTCTAATGTTCACAAATGTCGTCGGAGTCGGGCCTGCCGGAAAAGGAACAGCGTCGAGAGGAGATTTCGGTCGTGTACGTCGACGACTACGAGGAGCTGTGTGAGCTGACCGCCGAGGGTCTCGAGGAGGCCAGCGACCGACTGGCCGTCGAGACGACGACGGACCCGTCGGCGGTCACCGACCGCATCGAGGCGGTCGACTGCGTCGTCGCCGACTACGCCATGCCCGAGATGGACGGCCTGGAACTGCTCCGCCGCGTCAGGGTCCGCAGCGAAGACCTGCCGTTCATCCTCTACACGGGGAAGGGCGACGAGGCCGTCGCCAGCGAGGCCATCTCGCTGGGCGTCACCGACTACCTCACCAAACGCGGCGGTCCCGAACGCTTCGTCCGACTCGCACACCGCATCGAGAACGTCGTCGACGCACGCCGCGCCGCCGACGAGGCCGAGAAGACCCGGTCGATAGCCCGGACGGCAATCGAGCGCGAGCGGACGCGGCTCCGGGCTCTCCTCGAGTACTCCCCCACCGTGACGGGCGTTCTCGACGGGACCGGTCGCTTCGAGTTCCTCAGCCCCTCCATCGAGGAAATTACGGGCTACACACCCCGCGAGCTGCGCGGCGAAGTGGCCTTCGAGTACGTCAACGACGACGACCGGGAGCGCGCCGAGCGGGCGTTCGCCCGGGTACTCGAGTCGCCCCGGACCACCCTCTCGGTAGAGGTCCGCTTTCGGGAGCAGAGCGGCGGGTGGCGCCACGTCGAGGTCCGGGGGACGAACCACCTCGAGAATCCGGCCGTCGAGGGAGTCATCATCAACGCCCGCGACCTCACCGAGCGAAAGCGGACGGACGAACGGCTCCGCCGCGAGCGGGACCTGACTGAGCGGGTGTTCGAGGTCACGCCGAGTCCGCTCTTGCTCATGGACGAGGACGGCCACATCCGCCGGATGAACGACCGCGCTGCGGAGGTGTTCGGAATGGAGCGGTCGGCGCTGCAGGGACACGCGCCGTCGGAGTCGTCCGTCTCCTTCCGGAACGCGAGCGGGGAGGAGATCGTCGACGCGGAGAACCTCTGGGAGGTCGTCTCCCACGCCAACCGGACGGTCCACGACGCCGAATGTGAGGTGTCGCTCCCGAGCGGCGACTACGAACTGGAGGTCAGCGCCGCCCCGCTGCCGGAAGTCGACGAGGGGTTCGTCGTCGTCGCGGTCGAAACCGCCGAACGGCTGTCGTAATCACCGGGACGACGGCCACAGGATTTAATACAAACTTGCCGCATCTTTCGGCGAATGGTAACGCCGGGTGAGAGGGGCGAAACGAGGAGACGGCGCGCCGAGCGTGCCGAGTCGATCTCCGTAATCTACGTCGACGACTACGAGGAGCTGTGTGAGCTGACCGCCGAGGGTCTCGAGGAGGCCAGCGACCGACTGGCCGTCGAGACGACGACGGAGCCGTCGGTGGTCACCGACCGCATCGAGGCGGTCGACTGCGTCGTCGCCGACTACGCCATGCCCGACGTGGACGGCCTGGAACTGCTCCGCCGGGTGCGGGAAATCGACGAAGACCTGCCGTTCGTCCTCTATACGGGGAAGGGCGACGAGGCCGTCGCCAGCGAGGCCATCTCATTGGGCGTCACCGACTACCTCGCCAAACGCGGCGGACCCGAACGTTTCGTCCGCCTCGCACACCGCATCGAAAGCGTCGTCGACGCACGGCGGGACACCGAGGCTGTCGAGCGGACCCGCCAGCGAGCACGGGCCACCGTCCGGCGGGAGCGGGCGCGGTTCCGCGCACTCGTCGAACGCTCGCCGGCGGCCACGGTCGTGCTCGACGAGACCGGTCGCTTCGAGTTCCTCAGTTCCTCCATCGAGAACCTGACGGGCCGCAAGCCGGAGGAACTGCAGGGGGAGTCCGCGTTCGCGTACGTCCACGAGGCCGATCGGGAGGGGGTCGTCGAGGAGTTCAGACGGAGCCTCGCCGATCCCGCCTACCGGCCGACCGTCGAGTACCGGTTCCGCCACGCCGACGGCGAGTGGCGCCACCTCGAATCGAGTGGCGTCAACCGACTCGACGACCCTGCCGTCGAGGGGTTCGTCGTGAACACCGAGGACGTCACCGAGCGCAAGCGAACCGAACGGCGGTTCCACCGCGAACGTGGCCTCGCCGACCGCTTGCTCGGAATCGCGCCGTCGCCGGTCCTGGTCGTCGACGGCGAGGGGGAAATCGTGCGGGCAAGCGACCGGGCGGCCGACCTGCTGGAGACGACCGCGGACCGACTGCTGGGACTGTCGGGATCGACGTTCGACGTCGCGGTCCGGGACGCGGGCGACGGCGACCCGCCGGCAGACGAGCGCCTCGGTGCGGTCGCCGACGCGACCGGGCGGGCGGTTCGCGGCGTCGAGTACGAGGTCGGCGTTCCGAGCGGGTGGTTCCGGCTCCGGGGCGACGCCGCGCCGCTGACGGAGGGCGACGGTGCGGTCGTTGCCGTCGAGGCCGTCGAGTCGCTCGGACGACGCCGATAACAACACGTAAGGGGGCGGCGGCCGGCGGCCCCGACATGAAACTGGCGCGCATCGAGACCGCCGATGGCCTCCTCGAAGGCGAATACGAGGACGACGGTACCGTTCGCACCGACGAGGGCGTCTACACGCCGGAGGAGTACGACCTGCGCCCGCCCTGTGAGCCCTCCGTGTTCTACTGTGTCGGCCGCAACTTCGGCGAGAAGGTCGACCAGATGGACTACGAAGTGCCCGACGAGCCGGACTTCTTCATCAAGCCGCCGGTGTCGCTGCACCCGCCGGAGACGCCGATCCCGTACCCGACGTTCTCCTCGGAGCTGACCTACGCCGGCGAACTCGCGGCTGTCATCGACACCCACTGCAAGGCCGTCACCGAAGAGGAGGTCGACGACGTGGTGCGCGGCTACACCATCCTCAACGACCTCGACTGTCTGGACCAGGAGCGACGTACCGCGCGGAAGGCCTTCGACGCCTCGGGTCCGCTCGGCCCGGTCGTGGCGACCGACGTCGACCCGGTCGGACTGGAGATGGAGACTCACATCAACGGCGAACGGCGCCAGCACGACAACACAGAGAACATGTTCATCAAGCCGCGGGAGGTCATCTCGTTCCTTTCGGAACGGTTCACGTTCACGCCCGGCGACGTCATCTCGTTCGGTAGCCCCGCGAATCCCGGCCTGCTCGAACCCGGCGACGAAATCGAGATTCGCTACGAGGGGATCGGCACGCTTCGGAACACCGTCGAGTGAGGTCGCCGGTCGCGGGACGCGCCCCGCCAGTGGCCGCTACTCGGTGCCGATGTCGACGACGAGCAGCGGCCGGTCTGCGGCCTTCACGACGCGTTCGGTCGTGCTCCCGAGGTTGAGTCGTTTCTCGCGTCCGGTCCGACCGTGGGTCCCGAGCACGAGCAACTCGACGCCGGCCCGCTCGGCGTAGGCGAGTATCTCGCGGTGGGGGACGCCCTCGGGGGTGGCCGTCGTCGTCTCGACGCCGGCCGAACGCGCCCGCTCGGCCAGTTCCTCGACCGCCTCGGTCGCCTCGTCGGTGAGTTCGGTGCGGACGGACTCCTTCTCGTCGGCATCGGCCGCGAGGACGACCCTGTGGTCGACGACGGAGACGACGTGCAGTGCGGCGCCGTAGGCGTCGGCGGCGCCGATAGCGTGTTCGAGGGCCTCCGCGGCGCCGTCGCTGCCGTCGGTCGGCAGGAGAACGGTGTCGTACATGTCCACGGCTCGCACCCCCACCCACTTGAATCGCGCCATCGCCGGCCATGGGGGAATGACGGCGGCCGCCGACGGCCGGAAACCCTTTTGTACCGCGGTGCACCATTCAACCCGTGGACGAAGACCGGAGCATCGAGGACATCCTCGACACCATCGGCGACCGACACGCCCGGACGGTGCTGGCCGCGATCAGCCGAGAGCCCCGCTCGGCGAAGGAGCTCAGCGAGGAGTGTGACCTCTCGTTGCCGACCATCTACCGCCGGCTCGAACTCCTCGAGGAGCACGACCTGGTGACCGAACGGACGACCGTCGCCGAGGACGGTAACCACTACAGCATCTACGAGTGCAAGTTCGACAGCACGGTCATCCGGCTGGAGGACGACGAGTACAACGTCCGTATCTACCGCAAGGAGAACCTCCCGGACCGGTTCACCCAGCTGTGGGACGACCTCAGCGCCGAGTGACGGTCGCCGCCACGTACTTTTAATACGTCCCCAGGGGTTCCCGGCACATGGTCAACGTCCTGCAGGGGGTCCTCATCCTGATGCGGCTCATCCTCTTCGGACTCTCGCTCGGGCTGACGCTCATCAGCTTCCAGGCGTACTCGAAACGGGAAAGCGAGCGCCTGCAGTACGCCTTCATCGGCTTCGCCTTCGTCAGTATGGGCATCGCGGTGACCAACCTCACCACCCAGGTCGCCGTCGGCGGGAACCTCGGCCAGCAGCTGTACTACCTCCAGATAGCCGAGACGGTGCCGTTCATCGTCGGCTTCGTGATGATCTA
Organism: Natronomonas marina; assembly: GCF_024298905.1. Classification (NCBI taxonomy): domain Archaea; kingdom Methanobacteriati; phylum Methanobacteriota; class Halobacteria; order Halobacteriales; family Natronomonadaceae; genus Natronomonas; species Natronomonas marina. The sequence goes on along the minus strand of NZ_CP101154.1, from coordinate 1,333,273 downwards.
CCTCTCGCTGTACCGCTAGGGCCACGTCTCGATTGCCACGGCGCCGGACCCACAGAAGAGACAGGAGTCGTCGTGCCGCAGCGCGGCCAGCTGGCGGCCGCAGTCCAGACAGTGCAGCAGTTCCCGGCGCCCCGAGCGGAGTTCGGCGCGGATGGCGTCGGTCTGCGGCGGGATGGCGTGGTCGGGCCGGCGCAGGTCTCGGTCCTCGGACACGGGGCTCCTACGGACCCCCGAGGTAAGTAGCTCACCCCACCGGCGGTCACCGGATCGGCCAGTCACGACCCGCGGCGGGACGGCCCGACTCACCGCTCGATACGCCCCGGACTTACAGGTGAGGACGCGGACAACCGTCTGTATGGCCACCGACCACGCCACGCCGGTCGACAGCGAGACGGCCGACGCCGAGACGACGGCCTACGTCTCTCCGGCAGTCGATTTCGTCCTGTTGTTCGCGTCGGCCCTGGCGGTTCTCCTCTCGACCGCCGTCGTTATTGTACCCTGAGACGTTGGCGGGTGTGTGGCCGAAGACGACGCAGTGGGAACGAACGGAGGGGTCGAGACGGTCGTCGAACGCCAGCACCTGCTGTGGATTTTCGCCGTCCTGCTGTACGGCGTCGGGGACACGGTCACGACGCTGTGGGGGCTGTCGACCGGCGGCATCGCCGAAACCGGCCCCGTCGTGGCACCCTTCCTCGAGACGTACGGTCGCTACGCCCTGGTCGCGGTCAAGCTGGTCGTCTTCGTCGGCTTCTATCTCGTCTGGCGGCTGCTCCGGAGTCCGGGGCGGGCCGCAGTGCCGGCCGCGCTGGCCGTCGTCGGCGCCGCCGTCTCGACGTGGAACCTCCTCGTAATCGCCGGACAGGTGTGACTGCTGGAGGTCACGCGACGGCTACAGAACGAGACCGACGGCCGTGTAGGCGACGCCGGCCGCGAATGCGGCGAGGAGGACGAGCGTCATGAGGACGACCACGGGCGACAGCTGTTTTTCGTCTTCGACGATGAGCCGGTCCATGGGGGCAGCGAGGAGGCCGGGTGGAAAAAGGGTTGCGTCCTCGCGCGGACGGAAACGTTCATCCGTCCGACCGCGCTGTACCCTCGTAGATGTCCCCGAACGGCCGTCGACCGGGTGGTGACGCGGATGGGTGATCGAGCGGAGACGACCGCGACCCTCGTCGTGGTCTGTGGGCTGCCCGGAGCCGGCAAGTCGACCGTCTCGAGGACCATCGCGGAGCGGGTGGACGGCACCGTCCTGCGGACCGACGTCGTCCGCAAGGAGATGGTCGACGACCCCGACTACACCGACGAGGAGACGGCGGCCGTCTACGACGAACTCCTCGCCCGGGCGGGAGAGCGACTCGCGGACGGCGAGGCGGTCGTCCTCGACGGGACGTTCAAGCGCCGAAACAGGCGTATCGAGGCGCGCGAGGTCGCCGAGGCCGTCGGCGCGGGGTTCCGGCTGGTCCGCGTCGAGTGTGAAGAGCAGGTCGTCGAGCGCCGTATCGCCGAGCGCGACGGCGTCAGCGACGCCGACCTCGAGGTCCACAGGCAGTTCCGCGAGCGGTTCGAACCCGTCGAGATGGACCACCTCGCGGTGGACAACTCGGGGACCGAGGCGGCGACGCGGGAGCGAATCACGGAGGCCTTCGGTTCGGGCGAGCGGTGAACCGGTCGGAACGACCGGCAGGAAACGCTGGAGCCTACTGGAAACCGATGCGGCCGCCCTGCCGGCGACTTGCCTCGGCACCGCCGCCGCGGAAGTCGTCCTCGACCTGCTCGTAGTAGTCGCGGATGTCGTCGGTGATGGTCGGCCGGACGGAGTCCAGCGCCTGCCGGAAGTGCCGCATCTCGACCACCTCGGCGTCGTCGTCCTCTCGCAGCGCCTCGATTGCGGCCTCGCGGGCGATGGACTCGAGGTCCGAGCCGACGTAGCCGTCGGTGATCTCGGCCAGTTCGCGCAGGCTGACATCGGGCGACAGCGGCGTGTCCCCGGTGTGAATCTCGAGGATGCGCTCGCGTCCCTCGACGTCGGGTTCGCCGATCATCACCAGCCGGTCGAACCGGCCCGACCGGATGAGCGCCGGGTCGATCATGTCCGGGCGGTTCGTCGCGCCGATCACCATCACCTCGTCCATCTCCTCCAGCCCGTCGAGTTCGGTGAGCAGCTGGTTGACGACGCGCTCGGAGACGTTCGAGCCGGTCTCGCCGCCGCGGCCCGGGGCGAGGGAGTCCAGTTCGTCGAAGAAGATGACCGTCGGCGCGACCTGGCGGGCCTTCCGGAAGGTCTGGCGGATGGCCTTCTCGGACTCGCCGACCCACTTCGAGAGCAGTTGCGGGCCGCGCACCGAGATGAAGTTGGCGTTGGTCTCGTTGGCGACGGCCTTGGCCATCAGCGTCTTGCCGGTGCCGGGCGGGCCGTACAGCAGGACGCCGGCGGGCGGCTGGATGCCCATCCGGGCGAACTTCTCGGGCTGGTTCATCGGCCACTCGACGGACTCCTTGACCTGGTTCTTCGGCTCGTTGAGGCCGCCGACGTCGTCCCAGGAGACCTTCGGTAACTCGACGAGCACCTCCCGCATCGCCGAGGGGTCGACCTCGTTCAGGGCCCCCCGGAAGTCGCTCCGCTTGATTATCATGCGGTCGATGAGGCTCGGCGGGATGTCCTCCTCGTCGAGGTCGATCTCGGGGAGGTACCGCCGCAGCGCCTTCATCGCGGCCTCCTTGGTCAGCGACTCGATGTCGGCGCCGACGAAGCCGTGGGTCTCGTCGGCCATCCGGTCGAGGGTGACGTCGTCGCTGAGCGGCATCCCGCGGGTGTGGATCTGGAGGATCTCCTTGCGGCCCACCTCGTCGGGGACGCCGATCTCGATCTCGCGGTCGAAGCGGCCGGGGCGCCGGAGGGCGGGGTCGACCGAGTCGACGCGGTTGGTCGCCGCGATGACGATGACCTGGCCCCGCGATTCGAGGCCGTCCATCATCGTCAGCAACTGGGCGACGACGCGGCGCTCTACCTCGCCGGTGACGTCCTCGCGCTTCGGTGCGATGGAGTCCAGTTCGTCGATGAAGATGATAGAGGGGGACTCCTCGGTCGCGTCCTCGAAGATCTCGCGGAGTTGCTGTTCGGACTCGCCGTAGTACTTCGAGATGATCTCCGGGCCCGCAATCGAGAAGAACGAGGCGGACGTCTCGTTGGCGACGGCCTTCGCCAGGAGCGTCTTGCCGGTGCCGGGCGGACCGTGCAACAGCACCCCCTGGGGCGGTTCGATGCCGAGTTTCTTGAATATCTGGGGGTGCTTCATCGGGAGTTCGACCATCTCCCGGACGCGCTGGATCTCGTTTTCGAGACCGCCGATGTCCTCGTAGGTGATCCCGCCGCCGGTCTTCTCGAAGCCGGAGATGGGTTCCTCGCGGAGTTCGACCTCGGTGTCCTCGGTGATGAGACAGACGCCGTCGGGGTCCGTCTCGACGGCGATGAGCGGGATGGCCTGCCCCGGCGACCGCATGAACGGGTGGTTGGTCGAACTCATCACGGGCACGATGTCGCGCTCGACGACGGGCCGCTTGAGTATCTGCCGTTTGACCATGCCGGCGGCGTCCGAGCCGAACTGGACGGAGGCCTCCTCCGGCGGCGCCAGCACGAGTTTGTCGGCCTTCGTCGCCTCGGCCTTCCGGATTTCGACGCGTTCGCCGATGCCCACGTCGGCGTTCTGCCGCGTGAACCCGTCGATGCGGACCGTGTCGGTGTTCCAGTCCTGGCGGTCGGCCCGCCAGACCTTCGCCGCGGTGGTGTCGGCGCCCTCGATTTCGATGATGTCGCCAGGCGACAGTTTCAGGTGCAGCAGCGTGTCGGGGTCGAGACGCGCGATCCCACGCCCGGAGTCGTTGGGATACGCCTTCGCAACCTCGAGTTGGACCTCGTTCATTTCGATATACAGAGTCGGGTCCGCCCGGAGATATGTTTTTTGCCGTGGCGACGCCGACGACGCCTCGAGAACGGAACGGCCGGCCGGGAGGCAACCGTCGGTGCGGCCGTACCCGCCAACCGAACCGCACCGCACGCTTTTTCGCGCCGGACCCCCGACTCGGAGGTATGACCACGCTCGCGTTCGACGGTCGAACCGGCGCAAGCGGCGACATGATACTGGGGGCGCTCCTCGCCGCCGGCGCCGACCGCGACGCCCTCGCCCCCGTCGAGGACGCCCTCGACGTCGAGTACCGAACCGAGCGAGTCACCAAGAACGGCATCCGCGCGACGAGCGTGGACGTACTGCTGTCCGACGACGGCGAGGCGGCCGACGAGCACGAGCACGGAGAGGACCACCACCACGAACACGACGAACACGGTCAGGGCCACGGTGAGGACCACCACCACCACGAACACGACGAACACGGTCAGGGCCACGGTGAGGACCACCACCACCACGAACGCGACGAACACGGTCAGGGCCACGGTGAGGACCACCACCACCACGAACACGACCACGCCGAAGGACACGGTCCGCACCGGACCTACGCCGAGGTCGTCGAGGTTCTCGAGGGGATGGACCTCCCGCCGGGCGTCGAGGACGACGCGAGGGCCGTCTTCCGGTTGCTCGGGGAGGCCGAAGCGCGGGTGCACGGCACGGCCCTCGAGGAGACGGCCTTCCACGAGGTCGGCGCCGACGACGCCATCGCAGACGTCGTCGGCGCGGCGCTGCTCGTCGCGGACCTCGACGTCGACCGGGTGGTGACGACGCCCGTCGCAGCCGGCGGCGGCGAGGTGGCGATGAGCCACGGCACCTACCCGGTGCCGGCGCCCGCGGTCACATACGTCGCCGAGGCCGCAGCCTGGCGACTGGAAGGCGGCCCGCTGGAGGCGGAACTGCTGACGCCGACCGGCGCGGCGATACTGGCGCACTTCGCGGAGGGCGTCGACTCGCTCCCCCCGATTGACGTCGAGGCGTCGGGCTACGGTGCGGGAACGAAGTCCTTCGCGGACTACCCGAACGTGCTCCGGGCGACCGTCGGGCGGACCGAGGCCGGACTCGTCCGCGACGACGTCCGCGTGCTGGAGACGAACCTCGACGACGCGGCCCCGGAGGTGCTCGGCGGCCTTCAGGACCGGCTGACAGAGGTCGGCGCGCTCGACGTCACGATACTGCCGACGACGATGAAGAAGTCCCGGCCCGGCCACCTCGTGAAGGTGATCGTCAAACCGGAGGACGCCGAGAGGGTCGCGAGACGACTGGCCGAGGAGACCGGGACGCTCGGCGTCCGGGAGGCGGCGGCAGGTCACCGCTGGATCGCCGACCGGGGCTTCGAGACGGTCGACGTCGAGGTCGGCGGCGAGAGTTTCGAGGTGACGGTCAAGGTCGCGGCCGACGCCGACGGGACGGTCTACGACGTCAGCGCCGAGTACGACGACGCGGCCCGCGTGGCCGACGACGCGGGGGCGCCGGTCCGGGAAATCATCGCCCGCGCCGAGGCCGCCTACCGGGAGCGGTAGGCGCGACCGACCCTGCTGAAACCCATCGCTGGTGGTGGTTTTGGCGGTCGTGCCCAATACGGGGTGCGTATCCATCGACACGAGACGGTTCTACGTGAGGGACTTCAGCGAGCTACCATCCCGAGATACAGGAGGAGTATGGCGATCAGATACAGTGTCATCCCGCCGACGACGCCCCACGTCAGTACGTTCGACGGGTCGAAGTTATCCCAGGCACGGACGACGCCGATCAAGACCAGCGTGAAGCCAAGTATTTGGCTCTGGACCAGTATTCGGGCGGCGCTCCAGCGTGGGTCGAGGACGACGACGCCGTTGACGACACCGAAGAGTGCGAACCACCCCGCCAAAATCCGGGCCGTCAAAGGGGAGACGGTCCAGGGCCACACATCGATCATGAACACCGGGGCGACGAACAGGGCGATGGCACTGACCGTGACGATAACTCCGATGCCACCACCGAGCACCCGCACCGCTCGTGGAAGACGGGGGTCGCCTCCCGTCGGTTCCCCGGAATCGGTCCGTCGATTGAGTGCCCAGATAGCCGGAATGAGGAGAGGGGTGACTGCGTAGAGGAAAACCCAGAGGCCGAACGTGAAGTGACTGTGGTTGAAGTTTTCCCAGTGGAGCACGGTGGCGATAGCCATCAACCATGTGAAGGTAGCGATCCCGAGGAAGACCGGGGCGACCGTGTGCCAGTCGTCGACGGTAGAAACCCGATAGAAGAAATACACCCCCGCCCCGTAGCCTGCGCCCATGATGAGCGGTGTCATATCGGGCCTGATGGTCCACGCGAAGTACGTGGTGGTCCGACCGGGCAGTCCGTAGAGGACCAGAGACGCCGCGGCTAGAAACGGGATGATGAAACGCGCGACCCACCGGGTAATCGGGAGGACCCGTCCGTCACGAGTCGGGGTACCCATCCATCTCCGAAGAACCGTTCTTGGCTTGGTCATTGTTACCACTCATATCACACACTCGTTCGGCGGACGAGAGTATATGCGTTCCCTCCCAGTTGGTTGATATACGCCCTGTGTCTGGGGGTTGACAGCTCACCCGATTCGGATATCCGCGGCCCGTTCCCTCCTGTGTGATCACTTGTGGTAGTGGAAAACCGATACTCGGAGGGAGACGGGCTGCGAAGACGCGAGTGAAAACCGACGGACGCGCCGAGATAGAAAACTGGACGTGGTGCTCCCTCGCTTCGGGTGACGAGTAGCCGTCCGTAGGTACGATTCGAGGGGTAGACCTGTACGGTGTCAGTCTGCGCTGGCGGCAAGATCCAGATACGGAAGCACATCCGTGGCCCGGTCGCGTAGATCAACGACCTCCCGCTCCTGGTCGTACTCGACGATGCCGGCGTCGGTCAGTTTCGGGAGGTGGTTGTGGACGAGGCTCGTACAGATGCGCTCGTAGTGCTCGTGGGTATGCTCGCCTTCGAGGAGTGCAATCTGGTCGGCCAAGTCACTCACGGAGGTAGTTCCAGTCTGCGTGGCGAGGTACTGTATCGAAATTCGGCGGCGATGGTGAGACAGTAACTCGAACACCGCCGACACAGCTGGTTCGGTGTCGACGCTTTCGGGTTTTCTGTCGTCGGCTTTGGTCGGCATAGGGATTTCATACTCCGCCGTTCGTCACGATGGTTCGACTGGTTCCATCCAGTACGATTGCAGCGGCGTACGATCGCCTCTACGGAACGGTGTAGCTTAATCCTATCTTAGGACGTCACGATGCTAATTCAACGTTTGGAGTATCTCTGAGCCAGTTACAGATGTGTTGCTCAGTGCTTCTCGGCAGCCAGCGTCATTCGTCGACGAAGTCACCACCGTTGTCGGGCGGGACACTTCCGGTGGTTTTCTCGACGACGACCCGCCAGTCGGGTACCAGATCCGATGGCGAGGTAATCTCCCATGTGCCTTCAACCTCCGTTCCCCTGGCGAAGGAGTCCCTCAACAGCGTAGCGAGTGTCTGCTCGAACGCCTCCGATGGGGACTCCGAACATCCACTGTTCGATGATGCAGTCATTGTAGTAGTGGGCACGACCAGCAGGATAGCGAACTATGACTCCCGGCGCCCGTGCCGCCCTCTAGCCATCGTGAATATTTAAACTTCGCTGCCGGGAGCCTTAATTCGACCTGGCATCACTCCCCGGCGGAAGTGAGCAACCGCGCTGGGAAGTCGTTTCACTCACTATAGAACGAAGCAACCCGTTTTTGCTGAACTGAGGCTCTGTATTCGGCAGTCCGTTCCTCTCGGAGTTACGGACATCGCCTCGCCATGTGAAATAGCGGGCCCTCGTTCCAGCTCGTGAACGACGTACTTCGATAACGAGTGCGCGAAACTGCTTCCGCCAGAGGCGTGACTGCACCGAACTTCCGTTCGATTGCCGCGTTGACGGGGTCGTTCACGTTCCGGCCCCCCGGCCGACGGGTGCGGTAGGTACCCGTTTCCCCGGATAGGCGCCGGATTACTATCCCGTCGAGTAACCCATTTCGGCCCGAATGTCGAGCAGCGTCGTCAGTCGCGTCATCCCGCCGGGGATGGCGCTTTCGGTGCCCCGTGCGGTGGCGATGACGGTCGCCGAGGCCGCCGCCGTCGCCGTCTACATCGTCGTCATCAGCTCCCAGCAGGGAATCGGGGGCGTCTACACGACGCTCGCGGTCGGCGGCGGCGCCGTCCTGCTCGTGGGGCTGTTCCTCGAGGACGCCATCGCGCTCGCGGGCACCGGCGAGTGGAACGTCTGGTACGCCGTCGGCCTGGCCGTGACGGAGGTGGTCGTCTGGACCCAGTGGGCAAACGTCGTCACCGGCGGGCTGTGGTCGGCCCGCGGCATCGGCCCCGCCTTCGTCGTGCTAGCGACGCTGCTCGTGTTGCAGCACGGCGTCGAGAACGCACTCATGGGCACGGAACCGCCCCTCCGACCCCGTCATCTCGTCACCGCGGCGGTCGAGGCCATGGCCGCGACCGTCGGGTGGGTGCTGATCGTCGAGGGTGCGCTGCTGGCCGGCGTCGGGGCGCTTTTCGCGCTGTTCGTGGTCGAGCACATGATCCGGCTGACGGCGCCCCCGTACCTCGACGGCCCGAGCGCCGGGTGACGGCGTCGTCGGGGCCGCCGGACCGCTACCGGTGCCGTTCGAGCGCCTCCGCGATGGTCAACTCGCCCGTGGCCACCCGGCGGGCCAGTTCCTCGTCGATGCTCCGGTCGTCGTCGCTTCGCTCCCGCGAGCGGTCCTTGATGCGCTGGAGTTCGCCGGCAGTGGGCTCGACGTCGCGCTCCTCGATGCGCTCGCCCTCGATGCGGGCGATGTTGACCGCCGCGAGCACGTCGCCCATCCCCCGGGCGCCGGTGCCGAGGTGCGGCGTGGTCCCGGTCTCGTCGACCAACTCGACGGGGACCGCGAGGTCGTCCACTATCTTCGCCCCCTGCAGGCGGGCGCCGTCGCCGATCCGGACCAGCGGATCGGCCGCGTCGTCGACTTCCTCGGCGACGAGATCGGCGGCCTCCTCGGCCGGCACCTGGAAGGCTGCCACGACGGCCTCGCCGTGGAGGACGGCCACGCCCGGCCGGTCACCGGGGTCGATTCCGACGACGGTGCGGCCGTCCTCGCCGCGGAGCAGCGCGACCGCCTCCTCGACGGCTCGCCGTGGGTCGGCGGGGTCGGCCCGAACAGTGGGCACGTCGGGGTGTTCGTCCTCCGGACCGACGACGGCGACGCGGGCGTCCCCGGGCAGTTCCGCGCCCGGTTCGACGGTGGTGAACCGGACGTCCCGGTCGCGGAGTTCGGCGACGACACCGTGGTAGACCTCGAAATCGTCGGTGGCGACGACTATCACTACCCGTGGGTCGGTCCGTGCTGGCTTGAGCCTGACGCCCGCTCGAACTGCCGGGGTTTATACCAGAACGCGGCCAACCCGTCGGTGTGAGCGAGCCGATCCCGACGGGGTGTGAGACGGTCGACGACCTGCTCGGCGGCGGCTTCGAGCGCAGCGCCGTCACCCAGCTGTACGGCCCGCCGGCGGCCGGGAAGACGAACCTGGCGCTGTCGGCCGCCATCGAAGTCGCGGCCGGCGGCGGCACGGCGCTGTACATCGACACCGAGGGGCTGTCGGTCGAACGGTTCGAGCAACTCGCCGAGGCGAAGGCCGCCGACGTCGACGGCACCGTCGAGGACATCGCCTCCCGGGTCATCATCACGGACGCCCTGGACTTCGCCGAACAGCGGGAGGCGGTCCAGGACGCCGCCGACCTCGCCGAGGGGGTCGATCTCGTCGTTCTGGACAGCGCGACGGGTTTCTACCGGCTCGAACGGGTCGGCGACGACGACGGCGGCGAGTCGCTGCGCCGGGTCGCAAAGCAGGTGACCCACCTGCTGTCGCTCGCTCGCCGCCACGATCTGGCCGTCGTCATCACGAATCAGGTGTACTCTGACCCCGAGTCCGACTCCTCGAGGGCCCGGCCCCTCGGCGGGCACACCCTGACCCACTGGTCGGGCGTCGTCCTCCGTCTGGAACGGTTCCGGGCCGGCAACCGCCGGGCGACCCTCGAGAAACACCAGTCGAAGGCCGCCGGCGACACCGCCCGGTTCCGCATCACCGAGTCCGGGATCGAAGGCATCGAAGAAGACAGTATGTAGGATCGGATCGCGTCCCCGGACGCTTGGCTCATTAAAGGGTACCGGTGAAGTGGCTGCTTTACCACTCAATGCAGTTCAAGTATACATTCAGTACTGGGTGTCGTCTACGACGATAGAGTCGTCCTGTTCAATTTTCACGGTGTGATTTGGGAGTTCGAACTGGAGCCTCCATGACTCACTCTCGTGCTCGTTTAAATCTCGGATGGCGCCTGTAGGAATGTGATCTTCGAGCATAATCTCCAGTTGGTCTGCCTCTTTGTCCTTCGCGTCCGCAACCGCCTCAATAAGTGCCTTTAAACCGCTCATTTGTGATCGTTACTGTTCCGCAGTCCAAGTACGTTCTACCGGGTATATACGGCGATATAAATTCTTATCAGCAGATCTCGAAACGGAGCCTCTAGGGATGTTTCCAAGAGAATTTCTCCGCTCAAACGTGGATTCGTTCAATTTGCAGCCTCGGCCTTGCAGTTGTGTCGTACCCACGCTGGAACAAAAACCGCATCGGTAGCTACTACCGCTCCCGTCGCCGCCGGTCTCCGGTTCCAGCGGTCGTCGCACTCGCCAGAGCACCCTTCAGGACGGCGTCCTCGCCGAGCGCCGCCAGTCGGATCTCGGGGACGTTCGAGACGACCAGGTCGGGGACGCGTTCCCGCAGCGGCCCGACGACGAGGTCGGGGTTCTTGAGGGCGACGGCGCCCCCGAGGGAGACGACGGCGGGCGCGTAGGCGTCGACGACGGTGGCGACGCCGAGGGCGTTCCACTCGGCGACCGCCTCGATAACCCGGTCGGCGAAGGCGTCCTCGCCCGCGGCGGCGAAGACGTCCGCCGCGGAGAACTCCGGCGCCGACAGCGGCAGGTCGGTCGCCTCGTCGCCATGGAGGTGGCGGGCGTAACGGGGGATTCCACGCCCGGAGCAGTACGCCTCCCAGTGTCCCCGGCCGCCACAGCCACACGCCATCTCGCCGTCTGGGTCCAGCGTGAGGTGACCTACCTCGCCAGCGTTGCCGTCGACTCCCGAGAGAACGTGTCCGTCGACACAGACGCCCGCGCCGATGCCCGAGGAGACGGTCAGGTACACCACGTCGTCGAGGTCGTTCGCGGCGTGGAACCGCTCGCCGACGACGCCGGCGGTGGCGTCGTTGTGGAGCGAGACCGGGGCGTCGAGGAGATCCCCGAGGGGGTCGATCAACCGGACGGTCCCGACGGAGTCGGAGAGGTTCGCGGGGTCGGTGACGGTCCCCGCCGAGCGGTCCAGCGGGCCGAAGCTACCGACCGCGGCAGCGGCGACCTCGGTCGGGTCGACGCCGGCCGCCCCGCAAGCCGCTCGCACCGCCCCGAGGACCGCCTCGGTGACGTCGACACCGGGTCCCTGCGGCGTCGGGCGTCGGTCCCGCCCGAGGACGGCCCCGTCATCGCCGCCGACTATCGCACGGACGTTCGTCGCGCCGAGGTCGACGCCGACGTAGCGGGCCATCGACCGGGTGGCGGGCGCGGTCGGACTTAACTGGTCGGACTCGCGTGAGACCGAGGCGGGAGGTCAGCGGCCCGTGATGTCGGACTCGTAGACGACGCCGCGGTCGCCGTCGACGGTGACGACGGTGCCGGCCGCGACGTCGAGGGCGGCGTCGCCGACCATCGGCACGCCGAGTTCCCGGGCGACGACCGCGGGGAGGCTGGTGGTGCCGCGGTCGGCGGCGACGACGGCACCGACGGCCTGGAGGTCGCCGGCGAACTCGTCGTCGAACGGCTCCGGCAGGACGACGACGGCGCCGTCGGGACAGTCCGACAGATCGCCGTCCGGCGCGAAGAAGACGGGGCCGGCGGCCCGCCCCGGGCTGACGCCGCGACCGATGGCCAGTGCCTCCGCCGCCAGGTGGACCTTGAGCGTGTTGGTGGTGTCCGGTCCCTCGAGGTCCGTCATCATGCCCGCCAGGACGACGACGGTGTCGCCGCTCGCCGCGACGCCGGCCTCGACGCTCTCGGTCGCGGCGCGCTCTATGAGTTCCGCCGCGTCCTCGTCGACGAAGGGCAGACACCGCGGCTGGATTCCCCACCTGAGCGCAAGCCGGCGGCGGACGCTCTCCTCGGGTGTGACGGCGACCACCGGTACCGAGGGGCGGTACTTGGCGACCTTGTCGGCGGTGTAGCCCGACTCGGTGACGGCGACGACGGCCGTCGCGCCGACGTCGCGGGCGAGGTAGCGCGCCGACCGGGCCAGCGCGTCCGTCCGGGTGTCGCCGGCCGCCGGGACGCGCTGCTCGCGGGACTCGGCGTACTCCTCGCTGGCCTCGACATCGCGGACGATGCGGGCCATCGTCTCGACGACCCGGACGGGGTGGTCGCCGACGGCCGTCTCCGCCGAGAGCATCACCGCGTCCGTGCCGTCCAGTACCGCGTTGGCGACGTCGGAGGCCTCCGCACGCGTCGGCCGGCGCTCGTGGACCATCGAGTCCAGCATCTCCGTGGCCGTGATGACGGGGATGCCGGCGGTCGTCGCCTTCCGGATGGTGCGCTTCTGGATGAGCGGCACCTGTTCGAGAGGGCACTCGACGCCCAGGTCGCCCCGGGCGACCATCACGCCGTCTGCGGCCGCGACGATGGCATCGAGGTTCTCGACGGCGTCGGCGCGCTCGATCTTGGCGACGACCGGGACATCGGCACCGAACGATTCCAGCGTCTCGTTGACCGCGTAGACGTCCTCGTCGGAGCCGACGAAACTCGCGGCCACGAAGTCGACTCCTTTCTCGGCGGCCATTCGGAGCTCCTCGCGGTCGGCGTCGGTGACCGGGTCGAGTCCGAGGTCGACGCCCGGGACGTTGACGCCCTTCCGGCCGCCGAGTCGGCCGCCGGAGTCGACTCGGACGACGACCCCCTCCCCGTCGACCGACCGGACGGTCGTCTCGATGCGGCCGTCGTCGAAGAGCACCCGGTCGCCGATCTCGACGGCCGAAAGCGAGGTCGAGACCCCGAGGGTGTCCGCCTCGACGACATCGCCCTCGACGAGACGGAGGTCCTCGCCCGCCGACAGTTCCAGCGGCTCGTCGGTCGGGGCGGTTCGCACCTCCGGCCCGGAGATGTCGACCATCGTCGCCACGGGATCCTCGACCCGTTCGCCGACCGCCCGGACGCGGTCGACGGTGGCCGCCCGCTCGTCGGGCGTGCCGTGGCTGGCGTTCAGCCGCACAACCGACATCCCCGCCTCGATTAACTCGCGTATCGTCTCGCTGTCGTCGGACGCCGGCCCGAGCGTACAGACTATCTTGGCCCGCCGCATGTCGGGTCGTACTGCCCCACACGCTACGAAGGCTTCGGTGGTAAGCGGCGTTTTCTCACCAGAGCGTACGCGATTCACGCCCATCGTGAACGGCGGGCTTCTCTCGCTGTATCAAGATAGAGCGGTGTGCTGACGGACGTTCCCGACCCACTCGACTCACTGAGACGGCCGCATCCCCCGAGTTCCTTCGGACCTCGACGGTCGAAGGGACCGCCGCCGGTCTCACTCGGGCGTCCGGGTCGTCAACTCGAGGGCGTGAATCTCGGTCGTCATCGCGTCGCCGAGGGCGTCGTAGACCAGGTCGTGCTGTTCGACGAGCGAGCGGCCCTCGAAGGCCGGCGAGACGACCGTCGCCGCCAGGTGGTCGTCGTCATGCTCGCCGCGGGCGCGTTCGACGGTCGCCTCACAATCGGCTATTCTGCCTTCGATTTCCGCCTCGACCTCTTCGGGAGTCATGTTCGTGGGTGGGGGCGGTACCGACAAAAGGCCGCCGACCGAGTCGCTTTACCGGCGCGACGACGAGACGGCGGTATGGACTGTGCCGTCGTCAGGTACGGGGAGGTGGGCACCAAGAGCCGCTCGGTCCGGGCGCGGATGGAGAAACGGCTCCGCGAGAACCTCGCGGCGGCACTGGACGACCGCGGTCTCGGCGGCAGCGTCGAGCGACTGGACGGCCGCCTCCTCGCACGCGGAACCGACCCCGACGCCGCCGTCAGCGTCGCCGCCGAGTTGCCGGGCGTCGTCTCCGCCAGCCCCGCCCGCGAGGTGCCGGCCGAGACCGACGCCATCTACGGGACGATGGTCGAGTTGGCCCGCGAGCGGTCCTTCGACAGCTACGCGGTCCGGGCGTCTCGCGCCCGCGACGACCACGCCTTCACCAGCCCCGAACTCGAACGGGAGGGCGGTGCGGCGGTCGGCGAGGCCGTCGACGCCGCCGTCGACCTCGAATCCCCCGACGTGACCTTCGAGGCCGACGTCCGCCCGGACCGGGCGTTCGTCTTCGCCGAGCGCCGCGAGGGACCGGGCGGCCTGCCCGTCGGGAGCCAGGCGCCGCTCGTCGCGCTGGTGTCGGGCGGCATCGACTCGCCGGTCGCGGCCTTCGAGGCCATGCGCCGCGGGTCGCCGGTCGTTCCCGTCTACGTCGATCTGGGCGACTACGGCGGCGTCGACCACCGCGCCCGCGCAATCGCCGCCTGCGAGCGACTGGCCGAGCGCGCGCCGGGCTTCGACTGCCGACCCTACGTCGTCGAGGGTGGCGAGACCGTAGCGATACTCGCCGAGCGCCTCGACCGCGGCCGGATGCTCGCGCTCCGGCGGTACTTCTTCGCCGTCGCAGCCGCCATCGCCGAAATCGAGGACGCCGCCGGCGTCGTCACCGGCGAGGTCATCGGCCAGAAATCCAGCCAGACCGCACGGAACCTCCGGGCGACGTCGGCGGCCGTCGACGTGCCCGTCCACCGGCCGCTGTTGACCGTCGACAAGCCGGAGATAACGGAGCGCGCCCGCGAACTCGGCACCCACGAGACGGCGGAAATCGAGGCCGGCTGCAACCGGCTGGTGCCGGACAATCCCGAGACCGAGGGACGGCTGGAGGGCATCTCGCGGGCCGAACCAGACAACCTGCTGGAACGGGCTCGTGAGGACGGTCTGGCAGCCGAGCGGGTCGACGTCTAATCACCGGACTGTCGTACTGCCTCGCGCGCCGCCGCCAGCGCCCCCGCCGTGGCAGCGGCGAAGAACGACAGCGAGCCGCCCTCGGCCTCGGTCGCCGTCGCGGTCGAGGCGTCCCCGTCGCCGCCCGCGTCGTCGTCGTCAGTCCGGGTCCGAGTCGGGGGTCCCTCGGGTGTCGCCGTCGGCGTCGGCGTCGGCGGCGCGATATCGCCCTCGAGGGCGACCAACTCACGCCCATCGACGTAGACTTCGCCGTCGGCGACCGCGGGCGTTTGAACGTTGTCGTCGCCTTCGAAGCCGTACTGCCACAGCGGTTCGCCGGAATCGGCCTCGAGCGCGTAGAGCGCGTCCCCGGGAGCAAAGACAACCCCGTCGGCGACGACCGGGGCGTTGACCCTGCCGTCGGTCTCGACAGTCCACCGCTCGGTGCCCGAGTCGGCCTCGATGGCGTGTAGCGCCCCCTCTACGTCACCGACGTAAACGATTCCATCGGCGACGGCCGGCGTGTGAAAGCCGATGAGCCCTCCGGTTTCGTAGGTCCACCGCTCGGTGCCCGAGTCGGCCTCGAACGCGTAGAGGCGGCCGTCGTTGCAGGCGACGTAGACCGACCCGTCGCCGACTGCCGGGTCGGACCTGACCTCATCGCCGACCTCGGCACGCCAGCGCTCGGCCCCAGAGGCCCGGTCGATCGCGTAGACGACGCCGTTCATCGAGCCGGCAAACAGCGCGTCCGTGCCGACCGTCGCGGCGGTCCCCAGTTCTCCGCCCACCTCCGAGACCCACAGCTCCTCGCCGGTCGACGGGTCGAGTGCGTAGGTCCGACCGTTGGCGTAGATGGTCGCGGCGTAGACGGTCCCATCAGCGGCCGTCGGCACGCCGTAGAAGGCGTAGACGTACTCGTTGTGCCACCGCTCGCTGCCGTCCTCGGTGTCGACCGCGGCCACGTAGGACTCGGCGCGGCCGCCGTCGCCGGTGACGTAGAGGGTCCCGTCGTAGAGGCTCACCCGCTCCGGCTTCCCCCGGTCGTACCGCCACTCGATTTCGCCGGTGGCCCGGTCGATGGCGTACATCTCCTCCTGCCGTGTCCCGTAGATTCGACTCTCGTCGACCGCGAAGAACGGGAGGGTGCCGCCGTCGACAGACGCACGCCAGCGTTCTGAGACGTCCGATTTGGGTGCGGTGTTTCCGGGTGCGTGCCCCGTCGACCCGCTGTCGTATGCGTGGCGTGGCCACGTCTCCTCGAACTCCGTGCCCTGTGCGACCGCCCGTCCGGTGACAGCGGCCGCCAGCGTGCCGCCGGCGACACACCACAGGTATCCTCTTCGCGTTGACTCCATACGCCTCGGGGTGGCGCCACAGCCACTTAATTGACGGACCGGAATCGACGGATGTGGCCGCCGCGACGGTCACAGTTCCCGAACGTGGCCGCACTGCCGACACTCCCAGACGCCGTCCTCGAGTTGCTCGAACTGGGCCTTCTGGAAGCTCCCGCCCAGACTGTTCTCACACTCCGGATTCGGACAGCGGTCCGAGATACGCTGCATGCTACCATCTACCAGCCGATACCGTATATGTTCACCGTCGGGTCACTACCCGGACCGCGGGAGCCACGTCTCCAGGAGCGCACCGACGGCCGCCAGCACGACCGTCAGCGGCGCCGAAGCGAGGTACAGCAGCGCCGTGGCGCCCAGCACCTCCCGTCCGGACAGGTCGCCGAGCGCCGCCGACACCACCGCGAGGGCGGCCACGAGACCGGCGGGAATCCAGGCCGCGAGGAGACCACCCCACCACGGGCCGTGCCGCGACGGCCCCAGCGCGACCCACCACAGGGGCAGACCGACCGCAGGGACGGCGACGGCAGTCCCGAGGAGGAACGGGAGCAGTGGCGACTCCGTGCCGCCGAGGTGGGAGAGACTCCCCCGGACCAGCACCGCCCCGACGGTCCCGCCGACCAGAAAGCCCACCGCGCGGCCGGCCCAGGGGAGGCCCGTCCCGCGGCGAGGTGGTGCGGTCATCCGACGGCGCCTCCCGCGGCGAGCCGGTCCCGAATTTCCCGCGCCGTCACCGGCGGGAGCGTGTCCGGGCGGCGCACGTCGGCGCCGCGGCGCCGCTCGACGGTCGCCGCGAGACCGTCCGCAGTGGCCGGTCGCGCGGTCGCGTTCGTCACGTAGGGCCGCCCATCGTCGAAGGCGATTCGGTAGGTCAGCGTCGCGTTGTCGCCGGCGACCGAGAGCGGCCCGGGGGCGGTCCGGGCGTCGTCGAGGCGGACCGTCACCGTCCCGTCGTCGCTGGTCCGCTTTCGGATGCGGTCGGCGAGGCCGGGCGTCGGGAAGAAAATCCGGGACGTGGTCGACTCGAAGCGGGCGTGCCGGCTGCCGTCGTAGGTCCAGTCGTCGCCGGCCCGCCTCCAGCGACCCCACGGCGTGACGTAGGCCCCCTCGGTCGGGACCGGCGCCGACGAGTACCCGTCCGGCACCCGGAGTCGGGCGCGGCCGGCCCGCGGGTCCGCGGCGACGCCGACGCGGGCGACGGTCGTGTCGTTCGCCGGGTGGTAGAGGCGGATTTCGCTCGTCATTGGGAGGACGGCGTCGTTGTGTGCGGCCGCGAACAGCAGCGTCTCGGCGTCCGCGGAGGGGTCAGCCGTCTCGGCGGGCGGCGTCGAGACGGACCCGCCCTCGACCCACAGCACCCCGGCCGCGCCGGCGTGGAGGACGACCAGGAGGGCACAGAAGACGGCGAACTCGCTGGCCCGTGGCGGCATGGGTGGTCGTCCCTGTTCGCCCTGGTGAATAAATCCGGGGGCCGGCCGGTCAGGTCCACCGGTCGAGGCCGGTCTGGACGACCGAGGCCTCGATGCGCTCGAAGCCGCGTTCGACCTCGCCGGCCGGAATCTCCCACTCCTCGGTGACGTAGCGTTTCGCCGCCTCGACGTCGGGGTCGACGTCGGGGTCGAACTCGTAGTCGTCGGTCACGGTCGGGTCGAGGAACATCGCCCGGATGCGGTCGGCGTGCAGGATGGTCTCCTCGCGGGCCTCGAGGACTGCGAAGAGGTCGCCGTGCTCGTGGACGAGGTCGACGGCGGTCTTCGGACCGACCCCCGAGATGCCCTCGTTGAAGTCGGTGCCGACGAGGACGGCCGCGTCGACCAGTCCCTCCCAGGTGAGGTCGTGACGCTCCAGGGTTGCCTCGAAGTCCATGCATTCGGGGTCGCCCTTGCTCGTCAACTGCCGGAGCGTGTACGGCGCGCCCAGAAGGAGCGCGTCGTAGTCCTCGGTGCCGACGTAGTCGGCGTCGCCACGGCGGGCCATGTGGGCCGCCTGCGCCTCGCCCTCGGCGGGCGCCTCGATGTAGGGCACGTCGAGCAACCCGAGCAGTTCGCGGGTGGTCTCCTGAATGGTCTCGGTGAGCCGCTGGGTCCGCGACTCCAGGGTCGCTATCTCTGCTGCCTCGGCGTCCTCCCGTTCGCGGGCCGCCTCCAGTTGCTCCTCGTAGGTCTCCCGTTGCTCGCGGCGCTCGTCGAGTTCGTCCTCCTTCAGTTCCGTGACGCCGCCGTCGAAGACGAAGACGGGCGTGACGTCGTTCTCGAAGAACTTCGGCAGCCCCTGGACGACGCCGACGAGGTTGGCCACCTCCTCGCCGGACGCCGTGGTGTAGACGTCGCTGTTCGTGAACCGGACCGTCGTCGTGAGATAGCGGTACAGCCAGTTGTGGGCGTCGACGGCGACGACCGAGCCACTCAATTCCGCGAAGGGCCTGGGCTCGATGACCGCCAGCTGTCGCAGGTCCGCGTTTCCCATTGGCGGCGGTAGGCCCGCGGACGGCTTCAAACCCGCGGGGTCACGCCAGCGGCGGTGGCCGCGCACCCGCCTTCCGCCGGAGGAACGCCCGCTCGTCGGCCGACAGGTCCCGCGCACGGAACGACTCCAGGCCGCGCCGGTAGCTCTCGGCCGACCGGGGCGCGGGCTCGCCGGCCGGCCGCTCCAAGACGAGTTCCGCCAGCCCCGTCTCCTCGCCCGTGTAGGCGAAGCCCGCGCGGTACAGCGCCTCGTAGGCGAAGGGGTTGTTGACCGCGATGCGGACCCGCTCGTAACCGCGGTCGGCCGCTCGGTCGACGACGAACGCACAGAGCCGCGGACCGAGTCCCTCCCCGCGGCGGTCGGCCCGGACGGTCACGTAGCGGAGCCAAAGCGTCGCCGGGTCGGTCCGGTCCTCGTTGAACGCGACGGCAGCCAGGACCGCGTCGTCGTACTCGCCGTCGGTGGTCTCGCTCGCGTCGCGGACGACCGCCTTCCCCGTGTTCGACATGACGAACTTGCCGGCGTAGCTGAACCGCCGGTGGTCCAATCTGAGGGTCGGCCCGTCCGGTGGCCACCCGACGAGGAGACGCTCCATACCGCGGGTTGGGGGGCAACGGTGTTATGCCCGGCGCCCGAGCCTCCGGGTATGCGATGGGACGTGGCAGCCTTCGACGTCTTCGCGCCGGTCTACGACCTGTTCATGCCGGCGGCCGACCGGACGGCCCTCCGGAAGGGACTGGCCTGTGCCGACCGCGAACTCGAGCGCTGCGTCGAGGTCGGCGGCGGTTCCGGCCGGGTCGCACGGGAGGTCGGTGCCGCGGTGGTCGACCCCGCCCGCGGGATGCTCGAACGGGCCCGGGCGCGCGGCCTGGAGACGGTGCAGGGCAGCGGGGAAGCGCTTCCCCTGGCGGACGAGTCGGTCGATGCCGTGCTCGTCGTCGACGCGCTCCATCACTTCCCGGACCAGGCGGCGGCGCTCGCGGAGGCCGCCCGGGTGCTGGCGCCGGGCGGCGTCCTCGTCGTCCGCGAGTTCGACCGCTCGACGCGCCGGGGGCGGTGGCTCGCACGGAGCGAACGACTGGTCGGCTTCGACTCGCAATTCCTGACCGCCGCGGAACTGGAGGAAGGCATCGACCGCGCCGGGCTCGACGCCCGCCCCGTCGAGTACGGCTTCGGGATGACCGTCGTCGGGGTCAAGGTGTGAATCGGTCGCGGGAGGCCGGCGTGCCGATCACCTCCGGCAGGCGTGGATGCGAGCGAAGCGAGCGAGGAACTCCGTCGAAGAGCCGCTACCGACGGGCGAGTAGCCCCTCGACACCGAGCCCGATGACGCCGAGCGAGCCAACCACGAGGAGGAAGATCTCGAAGGCGCCGACCCAGAAGGGGAAAACGAGTCCGGCCCACGAGCCGACGACCGACCGGGCCTCGGCGATGGTGTTGGCACTGGACCGCCCCTCGAGGTTCCGGCCGGAGGGGACCTCGGCGTACTCCTCGGGGAGGTAGGTCGCGGCCTCGGGACGGGAGACCCGGTCGGCCTCGTAGACGATACCGCCCTGTTCGGCCAGGGAGTACCGCCAGACGACCGAGCCGTTCTCGTCGATCTCCAGCACCCGGTTGTTCCGGGAGTCCGTTATCAGCGTGTTGCCGTTCGGGAGGCGGTCGGCGTCGCGGGGCCACTGGAGCTTCTTGCCGGAGCCGGTGCCGTCGTAGACCCAGACGATCTCGTCGGTCTCGGCGTCGACCTCGACGACGCGGTCGGCGCCGGTGGGACCGCCGTGGGAACTGTCGGCGATGAGCACCGTCCCGCCCTCGACGTACATCGGGTTGTGCTGCTCGTTCATCACCGTGTGGTTGCCGGGTTCGCCGACGACGTTCGCTATCTCGTCGGTGTCGGGGTCGACCTCCAGCAGCACGTCGAAGTTGCGGATCGACAGCAGGAGGTTACCGTTCTCCAGGCCATCGATGTCGTTCATGTGGGTCCAGTCGGACTCGGGACCCTGTCGGCGGAACTCGTCTTGGCTGTCCCCGGGGACGTGTTCCTCCCAGAACGGCGTCCCCTCGGAGATGTAGTTGGTGGCGTTCCACTCCCAGGTGATGTCGCCCGACTGGTCGACCGTGAACGCGCGGTCGTTGCCCATGTCGACGATGGCCGTCTCGCCGTTGGGGAGGCGGTCGGCGTCGTGGACCTCGTGGTGGGTCGGGAAGGCGTCGTACCAGGCGTACTCCCAGACGACGTCCTTGGTCTCGAAGTCGACTTCGACGACGCGGTTGTGGACACAGCGGAAGGGCCCGGGTGTCCCCTCCTCGGGCGTCCCGCCGTACTTCTCGGGGCACTCGACGCCGGGCGCCTGGGCGCTTTCGCCCATGGCGACCAGCACCGTCCCGTTCTCGGTGAGTTCGGCGTCGAACACCCACGCGTTCGGCGGGTCGTACGTCCAGACCGTCTCACCCTTGGGGGAGACGAGACGGACGTCACCGTTGTCGTTTCGAAACCCGTCGTACGACTGGGTGGCCACGAGCGTGTGGCCGGGATAGACGGCCCCTTCCTCGGCGTCGGGGATGGGGCGCGACTCGCTCGCGGTCAGCGCCTGCACCCCGAGCAGGGAAACCGAGAGGAGGACGACGGCTGCGAGGACCTGGATGCGGCGGCGGCGCTCCATACTACCCCGCGTGTCGTGACAGCGCATAGAACTGTCGGTCCGGGGCGGCGCGACGCGTCCGGCCGGCGTTCGTTCGGGCGACCGGGGGCGGGCGGCCCGATCGACCCGGCAAGTTATAAACTGCCGGATGAATCCGTCGATATTTATTCTCTGTCCGGCCGAGTAGCGTCTACCGATGGCAACCCGGACGTCAGGTCCGTCCCGAGGAGTACCGGCACAGGACGACGCCCGAACCGTCGCCCTGGAGGGAGAGCGACGGCTCGCCTACGCGGAGTACGGCCGCGCCGACGGCGACCCCGTGGTCTTCTTCCACGGAACGCCGGGGTCCCGTCGGCTGGCGTCGCTGTTCGAGACGACTGCCCGCGAGCGGGGGGTCCGGTTGCTCGCGGTCGACCGCCCCGGATACGGGCGCTCGGACCCCTGGCCGGCGCACTCGGTGGCCGACGCGGGGGCGGTCGTCGAGGCGGTGCTGGACGACGTCGGCGCAGCGACCGCCGGGGCGGTGGCGTTCTCCGGCGGTGCCCCCTACGCGCTGGCGACGGCGGCGACGCGGCCGGACCGCATCGACCGGGTCGATATCGTCGCCGGAGCGACGCCGCCCGACGTGGGCGAGGAGACGCCCGCTGTACAGCGGCTTCTCGGGGGACTGGCCAGGGACGCGCCGTCCGTCCTCGGCGGTCTCTTCCGCGGACAGGCGTGGCTCGCCGAGCGGCTCGACCCCTCGTTCGTCGTCGGGCAGTACACGGCGGACGGTGCCGGGGCGGTAGCCGACGACGTCGCGGCGGTCGTCGTCGCCGACTTCCTCGAGGCGTTCGCCCGCCACCGCAGCGGTGCTGTCCGGGAGTTCCGGGAGACGACGACGGACTGGGGCATCGATTTCGAGGCGATAGACGCACCGGTGCGGTTCTGGCACGGGGACGACGACACGAACGTGCCGCTCTCGGGCGTCCGGCAGTTCGAATCGCGGGTCCCCGGCGCCGAACTGCACGTCCTCAAGGACGCGGACCACCTCCGGACGCTGCTCCGGAGCGTCCCCGACGTCCTGGCGGAACAGGTACGGTAGCGCCGCGTGGACGGTCACCGTCCTCCGATCACGAACCGCCGACAGCGGCGTTCCGGGCGAGGCGCCGGCGAACCCGTCGATTGATGTGGCGGTCGGACGAACGCTTGCTCGACCGTGGCATGAAACGGGCCGAGTTCTCCGTGACCTACCCCGACCGGTTCGTCCATCCCATCCAGCGGCGACTCACGGAGGTGCCGTCGCTCGGGCGGGCGGAGCTTCTGATGTGGAGTCCGACCGAGGACGCGACGACGCTACTGTGGTGTGACGGCGGGCGGGAGGCGACGGAACGGGCGGTCGAGGCGGTCGACTCGCTGCTCGTCACCGAGTTCGTCGAGGACGTCGACGGGACCTACGCGTTCCTCCGGCAGCGCGACTACGAACTGCCGGCCGCGTTGCTGGACCTGGTCGCGGAGTCGCGGGCGATATTCCTGCCGCCGGTCGTCTTCCTCGACACGGGGGAGGTACGGTTCGAGGCAGTCGGCGAGGCGACGGCGCTCAGCGCGTTCTACGGGGAACTGTCCGACCTCGGCGAACCCACCATCGAACGGGTTCGGGAGTTCGAGCGGACGCACTCGCCGTCGTCGCTCACCGACCGACAGCGAGCGGCCCTGGAGGCGGCGGTGTCGCTCGGTTACTACGAGATACCCCGCGAGGGAACGGTCGCGGACGTCGCGGCCGTTCTGGACTGCTCGACGAGTACGGCCGGCGAACTGGTCCGGAAGGCGGAGGCGGCGGTGGTCCGAAACTACACCGAACGGCGCTGACGGGGACTGCCGCCGGACGAGCGTGCGCCTACGGCTCTCCGTCTTCGGACGTAGGATCTCGGTCCTCGGGGATGTGCTCGTCGAGTTCCTCATCGAGGCGCCGCACGCCGAGCCGCTCCAGCAGGTAGTTGAGCCCCTGCCAGAGCTTCTCGACCTGCGGGATGTTGGCGATAGTCACCGCGAGCTGGCCCGCGCCGAGCAGGCCCATGAGGGCCAGCCCGGCCGCGAAGAACGGGTCGCCGTCGAAGTAGGCGTTGGCCGCAAAGACGAAGAAGCCGAGGCTGAAGCCGGCCTCTATCTTCGCCTCCAGCAGGTTGATCGTCCGATCGACCTTGTCGAGCCGGCGGTCGACCGCCCGGAGCGTCTCGTTGGCCTCCCGGACCGCTTCGGCCGCCTCGTCTTCGATGCGCTCGACGCGGTCGAGGGTCTCGTTTGCGTCCTCGACGAGTTCCTCGGCCTCGGTCAGAGCCTCGGTGAACCCCTCGTCCCCGAGGAGCATCATCAGCTTCCGGGCGTTGTCGATGTCCGAGAGCATACCTCATCCTCCGGCGCGCGCCGTATCCGCTTTTGGGTGGTGCCCCGATTCCGACGACGGTATCGTACTCGACCGCCCCGGGCGGATACACTCGCCGTCGCCGCCGACCGACCGGCAGCGAGCGAATCACGGCGGGCGGCCCCGAAACGCTCAGTTCGGCCCACTCACTGCCCGAGATGCGCTCGTAGGTGCTAAGCGAGCCTTTAATACCACAGCGGCCGAACTCTCTCGCAATCGGAGGGGTCGGCCACCGCGGGGGTAGTACGATTCCCGTCGAGGGTACCATGAACGACCGTTTTCACAGGCCAGCAACCACCTCGCCAGTCGCCGAACTCTCCCGCGCTCCCGTCGAGCGGGGCGCCCCGACCGGACCCCGACCGACCCGTCGGCGACCGGTCGGCCGTCGGCGGTCGCGGCGGGGCCGCCGTGCGGTCGCGTTCGTGGTGGTGCTGCTCGTCGCAGCCGTCTTGGCGGTCGGAATCGGCGCGGTCCCGGCGGCCGCGGCGCCCACGACGCACGTCGTCGACGCGAGCGGCGGCGGCGACTACACGACCATCCAGGCGGCCCTCGACGCGAGCGCCGACGGGGACACCGTCGAGGTCCGTCCGGGCACCTACCGCGAGCAGGTCGTCGTCGACACGAACGTCACGCTCGTCGCGCCGGATGGTGCGACGCTGAACGGGTCGACGTTCGCCGGTGAGTCGGTCGGTATCGCGGTCGACCCGTCGCTCTCGACGGGTCTGGTCGTCGAGGGGTTCACCATCGAGCGCTACGGGGACGGTATCGGCTCGGGCACGTCGGCCACCGAGGACGCACCCGGATACCACTACGACGATTACGACGAGTCGGCTATCACCGGCGGCTGGACGATCAGGGAGGTCACGGTCCAGCACAACGCCGAGGACGGCATCGACATCGCGGCAGCCTCCGTCGCGTGGACGATTTCCGACGTTACGGCGCTCCACAACGGTGACGACGGCATCGAGGTGGGCGGTTACGACGGGAGCGCCGCCTGGACCATCCGCGGGGCCAACGCCTCCCTGAACCGGGACGTCGGTATCACGGTCGGCCTCTCGGAAGGCGACTGGCGCATTCTCGACTCCACGACGAACGACAACTTCGACGGCCTCGGCATGGGCGTCTACATCCTGAGCCGCGAGAGCGCATGGACGATCGGGAACCACACGGCGTCGGGTAACTCCTTCTACGGCATCGACGTGGCGGGCAGTTTCAGCGGCGCGTGGACCATCCACAACTCGACGCTCTCGGACAACAGCGGGTCGGGACTCAACGCGCACGACGTCGAGAGCAACTGGGTCGTCCGTGATACCGTCCTGCGCGGGAACTACGACTGGGGGCTCAGGGCGGGGAACTCGCCCGACGAGTTCCGCCTGGAGCGAATCACGGTCCGCGACAACAGCCTGGGCGGCATCGCAGCCACGTACACCACCGGGCAGTGGCGCATCGAGAACTCCACCATCGAGAACAACGGCGACTACCGCGGCAGGTTCGGACTCAACGCCGAATACACGGAGGGGCTCTGGACCGTCACCAACACCAGCATCACAGGCAACGTCAACGGCGGCATCAACGCCGAGGAGGGCGCGACCGACCGCCCCGTCGGGGACGCGACCGACAACTGGTGGGGACAGTCCAGCGGACCGGCGGCCGGACAGTGCGTCGGGAACGTCGACTGCGTTCCATACCTCGATAGCTCGCCGGCCGGCGACGCCGGAACCGAACTCGACCCCTACCTCGACGGGGGCGTCGTCGACACCGACGGGCTCCGCCGGGCCATCGACGACTGGCGGGCCGGCGATATCGGCACCGACCTGTTGCGGGACATCATCGACTACTGGCGCACCGGCGAGAACGTCGAGTAGAGCTCCGACCGGACGGTCGCTACTCGTCGCCGCGGCGCTGTCGCATCTGCTGGCGGGTGAACTGCGGGGTCGCCCGGAGGCCCTTCTTTTGGCGGAACGACCGCCACAGCATGACGGCGACCGGGACGGCGACGGCGGCGGGCACGAGCGCGGCCACGAGCGTCGAGAAGGCGTACAGCACTGCCGAGGCCATGATCGTCGCCGACAGCAGGCCGCCGAGGATGAGCCGTTTGGCCAGCCGATCCAGTGCTCGTTCGTCGTCGGAGACCTCGAACTGGACGGTGACGTCGCCGCGGTCGACGCTGTCGAGGGTCCGCTCGAGCTTCGGCGGTACCCGGACCATCGACTGTCCGAACTCCTGGAACTCCGTGGCCCGCTCCGCTACGAAGTCGCGGGCGCTATCCTCGATGAACCCCTCCTCGCCGAGGTAGTCGGTCGCGACCGCGATGAAGTCGAAGTCGGGGTCCAGCGTCACGCAGACGCCCTCGACGACGGTGGCGACCCGCAGCACCAGCGCGAGGTTGGGCGGCAAGCGGAGCGGGAACTCGTAGATGGTGTCCTCGACCTGCTGGATGATCTGCTGGACGCGGTACTGTTCGATGTTCTCGCCGCGGGCGTCGGCGATGGCCAGTTCCATCACGTTCGACATCACCTCGCGGTCGGCCTCGGGGCTGAGCGTCCCCATCTCGATGAGCGTGTCGAGGATGGCGTCGGTGTCCTGGCGGGCGACGGCCATGTAGAACTCGACGATCTTCTCCTGGATGAGCGGGTCGACCCGGCCGGACATCCCGAAGTCGTAGAAGACGACGGTGCCGTCGTCCTTGACGGCGAGGTTGCCGGGGTGGGGGTCGGCGTGGAAGACGCCGTCCTCGACGATCATCTGAAGGTAGACGCGCTGCAGCGTCGTCGCCAGCGCGGTCCGGTCGACACCCAGCGCGTCCAGGTCGTCGATCTGGGAGATCTTCGTCCCGCCGACGTACTCCATCGTCAGGACGCGCTTACTGGAGAGTTCGGGCACCGCCGCCGGGACCCGTACCCGGTCGTTGTCGGCGAGGTTGGTTCCGATCTCCTCGAGCATCCGGCGCTCGCGCTCGTAGTCCATCTCCTCGCGGATGGTCTTCTCGAACTCGTCGGCCAGCGTCTCCAGCGAGAACGACCGCGCCCGGTCGACGAACCGCATCAGGATCGGCAGCGACCACCGAATGACCCGGAGGTCGGCCTCGACGAGTCGCTCGATGCCGGGGCGGCGGATCTTCACGGCGACCCGACGACCCTCGTAGGTGGCGACGTACACCTGCCCGAGGCTGGCGCCGCTTATCGCCTCGGTCGTGAAGTCGTCGAACGTCTCCTCAACGCGGCCGATGTCGGCCTCGAGTATCTCCCTGGCGTCGGCCCACTCGGCTGGCGGGACGTCGTCCTGCAGGGACTCGAACTCCTCGACGTACTCGGGGGGCAACACGTCGGGACGCGTCGACAGCAGCTGGCCCAGCTTGATGAACGTCGGCCCCAGCGTCAGGAGCGAGTCCAGGAGCGAGCGTGCCCGCTTCCGGCGGGTTTCGGCCGACACCTGTCGGCTCGCGCCGAACAGGAGAAACCGGTTGCGGTCACGGGCGTACGCCAGGAGTAGCGGCAGGAACTGGTAGGCGACGACGACGAACCGCCGATAGGAGCGGAGGGTCACCCACGTCCACCTCAGGAGATCGGAATACGCTCACCGCCGTCGTCGGCCGACTTGGGCAATCGAAGCCGGAGGACGCCCCGCTCGACATCGCCCTCCGCGTCGGCCCCGGTCGCGTCCGGGGGGAGCGGCAACTCGGCGTCGAGAAACAGCGACCGCTCCTCGGTCACGTAGCGGAACGACGCCGGGATCGACTTCTCCCTGCGCGCCTCGACGCGGAGCCGTCCGTCCTTGACCGTCACGTCGACCGTGTCGGCGCTGGCGCCCGGTAGATCGAGAACGAGGAGGTAGGCATCGTCACTCTCCAGCATGTCCGCAAACACCGTTTCCGGCAGGTCGCCCAACGCCTCGCGCAGTTGCATACGACCACGTACGGCCGGCGGCGCGTTAAAGCCCCCGGTGGCGGAGGCTCCGGGACCGAAACCGTCGATAGATACTTGATAACACACACCAGAGATTTACTGATGGCACGCGCGAGCAGGTCGCCGGGAGGTGGGGCGCGGGGCGCGATGATCTACAACGACGGCCCGAAGGCGGTTACGCTCCGGGTGATGGTCGGCGGCCGACAGCGGCCGGATTCGGTGACGCTCCCGCCGAAGGAATCGGTTACCGTCCCGGCGACCCCACCGGGGGAGGTCACGGTGGACGCCGACGGCGGTACCGCGACGGCTCCCGCATCGATCGCGCCCACCTTCGTCGTCCGGCCCGACTCGGTGCTCGTCGTCCCGGAGTGAGCCTTTTGACGCCGGCACCCTCAGTGGGCATATGAGCGACGTACGTCGGTCGGGCTTCAAGGAGCGGACGCGGGTGGCGACGGCACGCCAGCGCCTGCTCGAGACCGACCGGATCGAGCGAACCGAGCGGATTCCACTGTCGGCCGCCGACGGACGCGTCGTGGCCGACCCGATAGACGCCGCCCGGGACGTGCCCCACTACGCCCGCGCCGCGATGGACGGGTGGGCGGTCCGCGCCGAGGACACCTTCGGCGCCTCGGACCGCTCGCCGTCGGTGCTGCGGCCCGCCGACTCGGTCGGTCCCGACGCCGCAGTCCGGGTCCACACCGGGAGCGAACTGCCGGCCGGTGCCGACGCCGTCGTGAAAGTCGAAGACGTCGAGACCGTCAACGACGACCTGGAGGTGTTCGACGCCGTCGCCGGCGGCGAGAACGTCGCCCCCGTCGGCGAGGACGTCGAGGCGGGCCAGCGCCTCTACGACCCCGGCGACCAGTTGCGGCCCTCGGACCTGGGCCTGCTGAAGGCCACCGGCGTCGACGTCGTCGAGGCGGTCGCCGAACCCGAGGTGGCCGTCGTCCCGACCGGCGAGGAACTGGTCCAGGCCGACCCCGCCCCCGGGGAGGTAATCGAGACGAACCGCTTTACCGTCTCCCGACTTGCCGAGCGGTGGGGCGCCGACGTGACGCGGCGCAACATCGTCACCGACGACTTCGAGGCGCTGCGGGCGGCCGTCGAGCGGGACCTCACCCGCGACGTCGTCGTCACCACCGGCGGCTCCTCGGTCGGCGAGCGGGACCTGATCCCGGAGGTGGTCGAGGAACTGGGCGAGGTGTTCGTCCACGGCGTCGCGCTGAAGCCCGGCCACCCTGTCGCGCTGGGCCGAGTGAACGGCGTGACCGTCGTCATGCTGCCCGGCTACCCGGTCGCGGCCATCGTCAACGCCGTCCAGTTCCTCCGGCCGCTGATCAAGCACCTGGGCCGGATGCCCGCCCACCCCCTGCCCACGAGGGAGGCGACGCTAACCCGGAAGATACGTAGCGAACCCGGCGTCAAGACGTTCGCCCGCGTGAAACTGGAGCGCGTCTCGCAGGGCGACCAGAACGGGTCCAGCGGCGAGGGGAACGGGCCACGAGACGAGAGCGACGACGGCCTGGAGGCGACGCCGACTCGGGCCAGCGGGGCCGGTGTCCTCTCCAGCGTCGCCCTGGCGGACGGCTGGGTCGTCGTCCCCGAACCGCGGGAGGGGATACCGGCCGGCGAGACCGTCGCCGTCGAGAACTGGGAGTACCATGAGTAGAAAGGAGTTCCGCGACCTCGCCGACCCCGAGGCGGCCCGCGAGGCCATCGCGTCGCTGGAGCTGCGGCCGGACGACGAGACGGTCCCGCTCCGTGAGGCCCGCGGCCGCGTGCTCGCCGAACGCGTCGACGCGGAACTGGACGTGCCGGGCTTCGACCGCGCCAGCGTCGACGGCTACGCGGTCCGGGCGGCCGACACCTTCGGCGCCGACGAGGCCGAGCCCGCCCGCCTCGAACTGGTCGGCGAGGTCCACGCCGGCGTCGAACCCGACGTCGAGGTCGGCGACGGCGAGTGCGCCGAGGTATCGACCGGCGCCGTCCTGCCGCCCGGCGCCGACGCGGTGGTAATGGTCGAGCGAACGGACAGGGTGTCGCGGAGCGACACCGAACGGTCTCGCGGAGAGGGCGAGCGGAGCGAGTCCGAACCGCGAGACGCGGAGGGTGACGACGTCCTCGTCCGCACGTCGCTGGCGCCGGGCGACCGCGTGATGTTCGCCGGCGCGGACGTGGCGGCCGGCGAGCGCGCGCTCGGGCCGGGAACGGTGCTCACTTCGCGGGAAATCGGCCTGCTGTCGGCGCTCGGCGTCGACGAGGTGCCCGTCCGCGGGAGGCCCACGGTGGGCATCATCTCGACGGGCGACGAACTGGTCCGGCCCGGCGACCCGCTGAACAGCGACGCCGGCGAGATATACGACGTCAACAGCTACACGACGGCGACGGCCGTCGAGGAGGCCGGCGGCGAGGCGCGGCTCTACCCCCACGCCGGCGACGACTACGACGCCATGGAGTCCGTCCTCCGGGAGGCCGCCGCGGAGTGCGACCTGGTGCTGTCCTCGGGGTCGACCTCGGCGTCGGCCGTCGACGTCATCTACCGCGTCGTCGAGGAGTCCGGCGAACTCCTGCTGCACGGCGTCGCGGTCAAGCCGGGCAAGCCGATGCTGGTCGGCCGGCTCGCCGGGAGTGCATACGTCGGCCTGCCCGGCTACCCCGTCTCGGCGCTGACCATCTTCCGGACCTTCGTCGCACCGGCCATCCGCGAGGCCGCCGGCCTGCCCGAACCGCAGACGGCGACCGTCGAGGGGTCGATGGCCGTCCGGGAGCGCTACGAGGAGGGCCGCCTGCGGTACATGCCGGTCGGCCTCGTCACGGACGGCGACGGCGAGACGCTCGTCTACCCGGTCGACAAGGGCAGCGGCGCGACGACGAGCCTCGTCGAGGCCGACGGCGTCGTCGCGGTCCCGCCCGACGTCGAGTACCTCGACGCCGACGAGCGCGTCGAGGTCCAGCTGTTCTCGCCGGACGTCCGGCCGCCCGCCGTCTTCGGTGCCGGCGAGGACGACCCCGCCCTCTCCCGGTTGCTCGACCGCGTCGAGCGGCCGCGCTACCTCGGCGTGGGCAGCCGGCAGGGGGCACGCCGACTCCGCGACGGCGTCACCGACGTGGCCGTCCTCACGGGCGAGGCCGACCCCGACGGCGCCGTCGAACTCGGCGGCTGGTCCCGCGAGTGGGGGCTACTCGTTCCCGAGGGCAATCCGAAGGGAGTCGAGGGGGTGGCCGACCTGGTCGACCGCGAGGTGCGGTTCGTCAACCGGACGACCGACTCGGGGCTGCGGACGACGCTCGGGAACGCCGTCGCCGACCTGGCCGACGAGCGCGGCGTCGACCGCCACAGTCTCGTCGAGGGAATCGACGGCTTCGAGTTCGCGGTCCGGGCCCACGAATCGCCCGCGAGGAAGGTGCTGGCGGGGGCGGCCGACGCCGGTCTCGGCCTGCGGGCGACGGCCGAATCGCTCGGGATGGGCTTCGTGGCCTGCGGCGAGGAGTCCGTCCGGGTTGTCGCCAGCGAGGCCCGCCGCGAGAAGCCGGGCGTCCGGGACTTCGAGACCGCCCTGGCGTCCGTCGAGGACGTCGTGGCCGACCTGCCGGGCTATCGGGCGGAGTGACCGAGCGCCCGGCGACGTATCGCGGTCCGTAGCGGTCGCCCCGAGTCGGCGCCAACTATTCGGCGGATACGCGGGCCCGGAGCTTCTCGAGGCGCCGTTCGGGGGTGGGTTCCAGCCACCGCTGCCAGACCGCTCGGGACGGGTCGACTCGCGTCTTCGTCTCGAGGAACTCCAGATACGTCCCGCGTCCGCAGTTCGCCGCTGCCCGGCGGTCCGCACGATAGACCAGCCACCGTTCGATCACCGGCAGGCAGACCGCGAAATACCCGACTGCGGGGAGGAACCCCGCAACCGGAAGGAGCCGGTTCAAACCCGGTGGGAACGCGGCACCGATCCGCGGAGCAGCGAGTACCAGCACCACGCCGACTCCGATTGCCACGTTGTGTATCGCTCGACCGTGACTGCGGACGTGGGACGAGACGTGCGAAATCAGACACTCCAGTTCGTCTCGGTCGAGCGTCTCGACCGCGGTCGAACTCACCACCCATCGCGGCGGAAGCGTGCTGAACCGCGTCGCCGTGATCCGGTCGCCGTCGACTACCTTCCTCTTCGATCCCCGGTCGATGTCTTCGGGTAGAGCGTCGACCGTGGTCCCGACGTCGGTCGCCGAATCTCTCACGGCCCAGACGACGTAGCCGACGGCGGCTTTTATGAAGTACGTGCCGACGACGATGACCGAGAGAGCCAGTAAGCTCCCGAGGAGTGAACGGGTGACCTCTCCGAGGACCATACGCGAAGGGGACTAGTCGACGACAAATTATTAAATTTTCTATAATATAGAGAGATAATAAATCCAGGTCGCAACTGAATCCTCGGTTACGGCGGACGGCCCGGTTACGTGACGAAGAAATCCGACTTCGCGTCGGGGTCGCCCGCGTCCTGGAGCCGTTCGATCTTCGAGGGCGCGCGGTTCCGGATGATGACGATGTCGTATCCGCCACGGCTCGAGATATTGCCGCCGACGCTCGTGACCGAGGTGACGATGCGACCGGCGTTCTCGCTGCCGAGAAACACCATCGAGGCGTCCTCCTGACGGGCGGCCTTCGAGATCTGCGTGCTTATCGTCCCGGTCGGGGCGTACTTGTCGACGGTGATGTGGCGGAAGTCGGCCTCGGGGACGAGGTCGACGACCCGTTCGTGGAGCGACGAGATGATGGACTTCACGTCGAACGGTTCCTCCGGGCCAAGCCAGCCGTGTTCGCGGGCGTACTGCTTGTTCCGGCGCGGGACGACCGTCACGGCCAGGACCCGCTCGTCGAGTACGTCTGCGAACTCGCTCGCGCGAACGAGCGCGGTCTCGGCCAGTTCCGAGCCGTCGAAGGGGACGACGAACGTCATGTGTGAAGTTGTACGGGATCGAGAATAAATGAATCGCCGGTCCCTTCCGGGGGTGGCGTTCGAACGAGAGTGTTTACCGAGTGGTCCGGTAGACTGGCTTCGAACTCGGCGTGATGACCTCGAAAGCCCTCGGCCCTTTCAGTCCACCAGGGACCGCCGGGGTCAGCCGACATCCTGGCGGACTGAAAGGGCGAGCGGCGGTCGGCCCCTCCCGGACGACGCAAGCACCGCAGGGAGCGGAGCGACCGAGGCGCGCAGCGAGTCCCGGAGGGTCGAGCGCCGCGAGGGCTTTCGAGGTCGTCAACGAGTGAGTTCGCTCCGATATCCGTGAACCACCCACTACATTCGCACGCTCATCCGAACACCGCCCTTCCGCACCGCGCGTTCGACGAACGCTACGACTGGACGAGTTCGTCGACCCCTTCGAGGCGGTGGTCGCCGACCACACAGAGACCGCGCCGTTCGTGGCCGTGGCGCTCGACGTGGGCGCCGTCGAGACCGGCGTTCCAGGCGGCACCGACGTCCTGCGGGCCGTCCCCGACCAGCACGCCCGACCCGCCGCGGGCGCCGGCCGCGTGTAGCGCCATGTGGACCGGTTCGGGGTCGGGTTTCCACCCCGTCTCGGGCGTACAGCAGACCACCGCGTCGAACCAGTCCCGGATGTCCAGCGTCTCCAGCACCGGGTCGGTGAGGTGCTCCTGGCAGTGGGTCACCAGCACCGTCGGCGCCTCGAGTTCGCCGACGACGGCCGCGTCGTCGTGGAGGAAGGTCGCCTCCGCGCGGGCCTGGCCGTCCTCCTCGGCGTGGAACGCCTCCCAGAAGGCATCGACGTCGACGCCCCACGCCTCGAGCTGGTCGTTGCGGACGCCGCCGAGACCGTGCCAGATGGTCTCGGCCTGCTCGTCGGTGAACCCGTAGCCGAGGCGGTCGCCCACCCGCCCGAAAACGTCGTGGATGTACGCCGGTTCGACGTCGACGAGCGTCCCGTCGAGGTCGAACGCCCAGTGGTCGTACGGCGGGACAGTCATGGACTCGTACGGTAGCGGGCTGTCCGGTAAGTGTCTTCCGGGTCGGACCGGTCCCGCTCGCCCGGTCGTCGGACGGTCACCGGGTCGCCGGTCATCGGTCGACGACGTGGACCCGCGAGCCGAGGTACTTCTTGACGACCTCGGCGGCGTCCTCGGCCCGGAAGAGCGCGAGGTCGTCGGCGATTTCGGCCTTCAGCGCCTCGAAGTACGCCGCCTCCGTCCGGAGTTCGCGGAACTCGATGGAGACGACGTCGGCGTCGAGGGCCGCCGCCGCCGACTGCCGGAGGTAGTCGGGGTCGTTCACTTCGCCCCGCCAGAGGTTGTCCCGGAAGAACAGCCAGCCGTCCTCGCCGGGGTCGGCGGCCCGCCTGAACAGCGTCGTCTCGACGGTCGCGGGGTCGAGCCGCAGGTCCGGATCGTCCGGCGAGAGGTCGACCCGCACCGAGAAGACGTACTCCGCCTCGCCGGTCGCCATCAGTCCGCCAGTTCGTTCAGCCGGGCGGCGAGGTCGGTGTCGTTTTCGGTGATGCCGCCGGCGTCGTGGGTGGTCAGCCGGACCTCCACCTCCCGCCAGCCGACGGTCATCTCTGGGTGGTGGAACGCCTCCTCGGCGAGACCGCCGGCGCCGGCCGCGAAGCCGACGCCCTCGAGGTAGGA
Source organism: Natronomonas marina (assembly GCF_024298905.1). NCBI lineage: Archaea > Methanobacteriati > Methanobacteriota > Halobacteria > Halobacteriales > Natronomonadaceae > Natronomonas > Natronomonas marina. The sequence goes on along the minus strand of NZ_CP101154.1, from coordinate 1,298,839 downwards.
GTCGAACTCGAAGGTGCGGGCGATTTCGTCGCCGTCGCGCTCCCAGCCGTCCGGTAGCCGTGCCTCGATTTCCTCGTCAGAGAGCAGGTCGCTCATGGCCGAACGGAGGGCCGCAGCGGGCATAAAACCACGCCGTTCAGCCGACGAGCGTCTCGTAGGCCTCGGTCACGCGCTTGAACTCCTCCTCGTCGCCGCCGCGGTCCGGGTGGACGTCCTTGACCTTCCGCCGATAGGCCCGTTTCACGTCGCTCTCGTCGGCGCCGGGGTCGAGGTCGAGTCGCCGGTAGGCCTCGGCGGGGCTGAGACCGGTCGCGGCCTGACGGCCGGCGGGTCCACGCTGCCGTCGTCCCCGACGCTGGCGTTGCCCCCGACGGGCCCGCTCCCGGTCGCGGCGCGCCTCCCGGCGGGCGCCGGCGCCGAACCCGCCGCCCGGTCCGTCGGCGGTCCCGCGGCGCCTGCTCCGGGCGACCCGCTCGCGGAGCTTTCCGGATGACTGGTACCAGAAGAGGGCCGTCGCCGCTCCCAGCGGGACCGCGAGGACGAACAGGACGGGCTCGAAGGCCGCGACCGCGATCAAAAGGACCGTCGCGGTCATCGCCGCGAAGACGAACGTGAGGCCGACGAGGAGCCGGTCTTGCTGCACGGCCGCTCTAGGGGCCACACCCACGTAAGCCTCCGGCTTTATCAGCCTGCGGACACAACGTCCGGTATGAGCGTCGCGGGGCTCTGTGAAATCTGTGAGGCGGCCACCGTCGAGGACAGCTGTGACCGCTGTGGACGGCTCGTCTGTGCGAAACACTACGACACCGAGACTGGGCTCTGTACGGACTGTCTGGCCGACCTCCGTGACGTGCCGGCCGACGAGCGCGAGGAGCGCGACTACCCCGACGGCGTCGACGAGTATCGGTTCTAGGACCCCCACTTTTTGCACGTCGCGGCTTCGCCGCGCCGGCAAAAACGTGGGGAAAATATGCGCGCGTGCTCCTTTCGCTCGCTTCGCTCGCTCCAGTCCGCGCGCGCTACGGCGATTCGGCGCCTTCGGCGCCTCATCGCCGGGAACCGCGAGCGCGCCCGCGGCGCGCTCGCGGATGCTGGTCGGCCGCTCCGTCCTACCGATACCGGTTCAGCCGCCGCTTCAGTTTCTTCGCGGCATCGCCGGCCGCCCGGAAGTAGGCAGCCTCGTCGTCGGCCCCCTCGCCGGCGAAGATGACGCCCCGCGAGGAGTTGACCAGGCCGACGCCGTCGGCGAGACCGTACTCGATTGCGGCCTCGGCGTCGCCCCCCTGGGCGCCGACGCCCGGCACGAGGAAGGGCAAATCGACGAGTTCCCGGACCGCCTCGAGTTCTTCGGGCGCCGTCGCCCCGACGACGAGGCCGACGTTGTCGTGCTCGTTCCACTCGGCGGCGCGCTGGGCGACGTACTCGTAGAGCGGCTTGCCGTTGCCGACCTCGAGGTTCTGGAAGTCGGCGCCGCCGGGGTTGGAGGTCCGACACAGCACGATGACGCCCTTCTCCGGCATCGAGAGGTACGGCTCCAGGGTGTCTCTGCCCATGTAGGGGTTCACCGTCATGGCGTCGACGCCGAGGCCGTCGTCGTCCAGCAGGTCGGCGTACTGGCGGGCGGTGTTGCCGATGTCGCCTCGCTTCGCGTCCAGCAGGACGGGAACGCCCTTCCCGTGGGCGTAGGCGACGGTCTCTTCCAGCGCGCGCCAGCCGTCGGGGTCCTCGTAGAAGGCGGCGTTGGGCTTGAAGCAGGCGGCGTGTTCGTGGGTCGCGTCGATGATTCGGCGGTTGAACTGCCACCGCGGGAGGTCGCCGTCGAGGAACTCGGGGAGTCGGTCGCGGTCGGGATCCAGGCCGACAGAGACGACGCTGTCGACGGCCGCGATGCGGTCCCGGAGGTCGTCGAAGAAGCTCATCGGCGGCGATGCTCGGGCGGCCACCAAAACGCTGCCGCTCGACGGCCCGCAGAAGCTATACCCCACAGGCTCCAATCCGTGACCGTGTTCCAGGCCGTCGCGTTCGACCTCGACGACACGCTCGCGGTGACGAGCCGCGACCGTGCGACGCTGCTGGAGGACGCGACGGCCAGCGCGGACGTCGACGCCGGCCTCGACCGGGACGCCTACCTCGAGGCCCACCGCGAGCACAGCGGCTCCGAGAGCCGCCGGCCGGTGTTCGAGGCGCTCCTCGACGAGCGGGCGGACGCCGGCGCGCTCACCCGCGCCTACCGCGAGGCCGTCGGCGAGGCCATGGAGCCGGTCGAGGGCGCGGCGGACGTCCTGGCGACCCTCCGCGAGCGCTACCGGGTCGGTCTCCTGACCGACGGTCCCGAGCGGACCCAGCGGGACAAACTCGGGCGACTGGGGTGGGGCGACGCCTTCGACGCCGTCGTCGTCACGGGCGGCATCGACGCGCCGAAACCCGAACCGGGGGGTTTCGTCGCGCTGGCCGACGCCCTCGGCGTCTCGGCCTCGACGGTCGCCTACGTCGGCGACGACCCCGACCGCGACGTCGCCGGCGCAGCGACGGCCGGGATGACGCCCGTGCAGGTGGTCTACGACGGCGGACCCGCGGTCCACCCGCTCGCGGCCGCCACCGTCGAGCGCTCGGCGTTGCGGTCGCTACCCGGACTCCTCGAGCGCCTCGGCGACGGCGCGGACGACGCGTAGCGCGGGCTTTACCTCGGCACCGTTCTCGACGAAGACGAGCGTCCGCGGCGGGGCGACCGCCTTCGGCCGGACGCGGAGGCCCTCACCGTGGCCCGCGTCGGCGGCCCGCTGGACGCCGACGAGGAACTCGATGTGGGCCCGGTCGGGGTGGACGTACGCTTCCGCGAGTCGGCGGCCGTCCTCGATTTCGACCGCGTAGGCGAAGGTGCCGGCCTCGGTCTGCTCGACGTCGTCGCGGGCGTCGACGACCGACAGCCGACCGAGGACGCCCCGCTCGTGGCCGTGAACCTCCGAGGAGAGCAGCCGCGCGATGCGTTCGCCGTCTCCGAGTTCCTCGTCGACCATTACAGCTCCGAGCGGGCGGCTTCGGCGTGTTCCTGGACGTCGATACCCTGCCGGTGTGCGTAGAGGACGGCCGCCGCCTCGACGGTGACGGCCAGTTCCGACTGCAGGCCGTTGACGGCGGCGACGGCCTCCTGTTTCTCGTGGCCCGCCTCGACCAGTTCGTCGAGCACTCGCTCGAACGTCGAGCGCGCCTGGAGGATGGACTCGCCGGGAGCGAACCCCTCCGGAACGTCGACCTCGCCGGGGTCGAAGGCGGCCCGCACCTGGCCGTCCCCGCGCTCGAGCAGCCCCTCGCTGGCGGCGACGTCGACCAGGCGCTTGGCCTGGTCCGGCGAGAACCAGTCGCGGTCCAGGGAGAGAGCGACCACGAACGCGCTCTCGCCCATCTCGCTGGCTCCCTCCTCCCGGAAGGGGGCCGCGACGGCGCGCTTGAGGCTCATGGACGCCGAGAGTGGCGGCGCCAGCAAATAGGCGTCGGTCGACCGGTGGGAGTCGGCGTCGAGCCGGACGGACGGACGGACGGGACCGCTGTCGGGCGCTTCAGTCGGCGCCGACCTCGTGGCCGGCGTCGGCCGCCGCCTCGCCCGCGTCGACGTCGAGACTCGTCCGGACCCACGGTGCGAGCTGGCTGACCTTCGTCGACCCCTCCTTCGTCTGGACGACGATACCGTCCTCGGAGAGTCGCTCGAGGTGGTACGACACCGTGCTGTAGCTCCTGTCGACCGCCTCGACCAGGTCACCGACCGTCGCCGTCCCGCAGTCGCGGAGCTCCTCGATGATGGTGCCGGGCATCTCGTCTTCGAGCGCCGCCACCAGCTCCTCGTTCTCCACGCCGTGCGGGAAGAACCGACGGTTGCCGCGTATCTTGTCCGACCTGACGAGTCGCTCGCGCTCGAGGACCCGGGCGTGGTGTCGGACGGTCGAAAGCGACGCGTCCGAACGCTCCGACAGCTCGGTCAGTGTGATCCCCGGCGAGTTCTCGATCCACCGCTTCATCCGTGCCCGGAGGTCGTGCTCCAGGGGATCCTTGCCGTCGTTGCCGAACCGGAACGCGACCGCTAGCCGACCTCCCCAGTCGGCGAGGACGGCCGCGGCCGCCGAGAGGGCGCTCGCAAGCGGCTTGAGGAGGACGACGACGACCAGAGCCCCCACCGGCAGTACCGCGTCCGGGATCGGAACCCCGGCGAACGGCGCCAGCGATCCGATCAACGTCGGCGAATTCTCGGTCGTCCCGATGGAGCCGCTACCGGCAGGTTCGGAGGCGTCGGCCTCCGGACGGGCCTCGCTGTCGGCCGCCGTCCGATCCGGTCGTGAGGCCTCCCGGGAGAGCCCGTCCTGGGAGCCGCCGGTGCTCTCGTCCGCGACAGACGGCCCCATCTCGGCCGGCGCGGTCGGCGCGACCGGCGCGGCCGACTCCGGACTCTCGAGGTCGGGCGAGGTCGGGTCCACGCTCGGGGACCGCCGATCGAAGGAATCCGGCCGGAGGACGACGGGGACGTCCCGCAGGTCGGCCTCGGGGAGCCGGGCCAGAACGGTCAGACGGACCGGAGCGGACAGTCGGTTCGACCCCGTTTTGCGGTCCGTGACCGAGCGCGAATCACCGACTTCCACCTCCAGTGCCGCCGTCTCCTCTCGGCTCTCACTTCGGTCGGTCGTTTCGCCGCCACTCTCGGATTCGGTTCCGTCAACGGAGATGCCGACGGCGTCCACGGACTCGACGGTCCGCTCGGAGGCGGTATCGACGGTGTCACGTACCACGTCGACGGCTCCCGAGACCGTCCGATTCTCCTCCGAGTGGTTCCCGAAGCGTCCGTCGTCCCCGGACGAATCGTCGTCGGCCCAATCGTCGTTCCCGTCCCAGGCGGCCGCCGTTCCCACGAGCGGCCCGGCCAGGAGGGCAACGACCACCACCAGCCCGATTGCGACTGTTCTCGTTCGGGTTCCCATTTGCGCCACCGATGGTTGGCTCTTCGACTGTGTCTGTATCACGCTTCTTCCGGGCATGCACGGTCATTTATTACCCCGGTCGGTGGACGACTGCGAGGCGCTCGGATCGGGTCGCACGCAATCGTTTCGACGGCGTTGTTAGAACGTTCATATCCGTAAACGCCGTCCGTCCGGTAACGGCATGACCGACGACTCGAAGTTGTCACGACGCACCTTCCTCAAGGGTGTCGGAGCGACCGCGATAGCTGCCGCCGCCGATCCGGCGCTGGGCGCCGAGACGGCCGGCGGACTGGACGAACGGTTCCTCAACTGGCGGGCCGTCGAGGCCCGGAAGGTCTGGGACCGCGGCTTCCGCGGCCGACGGGACCGGACGCTCGCACTGACCGATTCCGGCGTCGAGGGGCGCCACCCCGACCTCGGTCCCTGGAACGGCGTTCGCGCCGAGATCGAGGACGGCGAGTTCTCGCTCGTCCGGGGCGACGATGGCAGCGACGGAGGCGGCGGCGCAGTCCCCGAGTTCGAACCCGTCACCGGACCGGACGGCGAGCCGCTCACCGAATCGGACAGCGGGACGTTCACGCCCGGCGCCTTCGTCGCGCCGAACCAGCAACTCAGCGAGGTCCGGGGCGCGACGTTCACCGCGAAGACGACGAGCAAGCTGGACGCCTCGCTGTCGTGGACGCCGCCGGGCAACGACCTGGAGTTCCGCATCGACAACGTGACCGACGAGCGGACGGAGGTCGGCCGCGTCGCCTCCGCGAACAACCCCGAGGAGCTACTCGTCGACGTCACCGAGGGCGAGGAGTACCAGTTCGTCATCGAACTGTACGCCTCCGTCGCCGGCCAGTACACCGTCGAGGCGACGTACGTCGAGGCGGTCTCGGCGGACGCCGGCACCGAGACGAGCACCGCCGACGTCACCGACGTCGACCCCTTCGCGGACCTCTCGCACAAGACGTTCGGCTGGTACGACGCCGGCAGCCGCTACGGCTCCTTCGACAAGCCGCGGGACCAGAACGGCCACGGAACGCACGTCTCCTCCATCATGGCCGGCTCCGGCCGGGCCAGCACCCTCGAGGAGTCGACCGTCCACGAGGAGAACGCGACGCTTTTGCCGGGCGACTTCCGCGAGTACGAGGTCGAGGCGAGCGCCGGACGGAGCGTCTGGGCCTCGGCGTTCGGCTCCAACATCAACCTCTACATCATCGACGAGGACGGCCAGGAACTCGACCAGTCGCCGGTCCGGAAGGACTCCATCATCCTCGAGCACCCCATCGAGGAGGACGGCACCTACACCGTCCAGGTGCGGCCGCGCGAGACGGACACCGTCGTCGAGGGGGTGGGCGAGCAGGCACAGGCCGGCAACCCGACGGCTGGCACCCTCGAACGCATCGCCGTCGGCACCACGAAACTGCCGGCCGAGGCCACCGGCGAGGCGGCCGCCGCCAGCGACGACGCCGAGACGGCGCTGCACCCCGGCGTCGCGCCCAACGCCGGCGTGGTCGGTCTCCAGGGACTCGGCACCCCGACTGCCGACCTCGGCACCCACGCCGAGGCGTTCAAGGAGGCGTTCAACATCCGCTCGGTCAACATGTCGTGGGGCCCGCTCGCTGGCGCGCCGCTGGGCCAGGTCGAACAGCTCGACAGCACTCGCGCGGACGTCCGCCGCATCACCGAGGGCGGAATATTGGTGTGTGCCTCCGCCGGGAATTTCTTCACGCCCGCGAACGGCAACGGCGGGCCGGCGGCGGCCGACGAGGCCATCTCCGTCGTCGCAACGGGACCGTTCGACGGCATCGCCACGTACTCCTCGGGCGGCATCGGCGGGATCGACGAGCAGAGCGACCCGACCTCGGAGTCCAGCCCCGTCTACGCCAAGCCGGACGTCACCGCGCCGGGCGGCGATATCTCACCGGACGCGCTGGCGAACATCGCCCTCGGGCTGGCGACGAACCCGCCGGCCGTCCCCGTTCCGGAGCCGCCGGTCGGCATCAGCTACCCCATCCCGTCGAACTACGAACTCGCGCGAGCGGCGAAGAACGGCTCGCCGGAGAAGACCTACGGCGACGCCGACGGGCGACCGGATTCCGGCGCCGACGAACCGTTCGCGCCGCGGGACTACACCGACAAGGCCGGGACCTCGATGTCGTCGCCGTACGTCAACGGCGTCGCCGGTCTCCTCGCCGAGGCGATGGAGTTCGGCCGCCCGGACGGTGGCGAGCGCCCCGAGGCCATCACGCTGCCCGAACCGGCCGAGACGACCGAGAGCGACGTCTACCGGCTGAAGGCCCTCCTGCTTGCGACGGCGAGCGAGTCCGTGTTCACGGCGGCGCCGTACCACGTCGCCCAGAACCCGCCGAAGGCACCCACCTACGACTTCGGTGGCCGCGACCCCTTCGAGGGGTTCGGCCGGGTGAACCCCGACGCCGCCGTCGACGCCGTCACCCGCGACCTGACGCCGGAGTTGACCGCCGGCAGCGACGACGACCCGACGACCGGCGCCTCGACGACCGAGGAGACGCTCGGGCTGTACGTCCCCGAGGACTCCCGGGCGACCGCGGGCTACGTCACCGCGCCGACCGGCTCGATGACCGTCAGCGTCGATCTATCGCACCTCTCGGGCGGCAACAAGGGCAAGGCGGCGGGCGACCCCCACGTCGACCTGTTCGTCTACGACCCCGCCTCACCCTCCGACCGCGGTGAGCCGACCATCGTCGCCCGCGGGCAGGGCCTCACGGGTGCGCCCTCGGTCTCCGTGACCGTCCCCGAGACCGAGTCCGGCGAGAAGACCTACGTCGTCGTCGCAAAGCTGGTGAACGTCCCCGGCGTCGTCAACGGTCACGACGTCCAGAGTCACTTCGATCTCACGGTCGAACTCGACGCGACGGGCGAGAGCTTCGCCGTCTCGGGCGGGGCACGGACCGGCGACGGGACCCTCTTCACCGCCGGCCAGACCAACCGGATGACCGTCGAGGTAACCGACCCCGACGAGGCGGCGGTCGTCCGCGACGTCGTCCCCGGCGCCTGGGAGGTGCTGGAGCAGTTCTCCGAGGACGTCGACCGCGTCGAGCAGCCGACCGATGGCGGCCCGAAGTACGTCTACTTCGATTCGTCGGCCGCTACCGGCGAGACCACCTCCTACACCTACTTCGTCGAGGCCCCGGACACGCTGGCCGACTCCGGTCAGTACCAGTTCGGCCCCGCGGAGGCCGCCCCGGCCGCCGAGGCCGACGACCCCGAGACGACGTTCGTCGCGGTGCCGAACACCTCCAGCACGGTCGGCGTCATCGGCATCGACACGAACGACCCGACCGGTAGCCTCCCGGAGGCCCCCGGCGGCGACCCGCCGGAGCCGCCGACCGGCGACCTCCCGGACGGCTCCGACTGAGGACCTCCAACCCCACCGGAGTCACGAACCCTTTTCACCCGAACCACCCGACAACGGGGTATGGAGAGTCTCAACCGGATGGCCGTCGAACTCGCCGACGAGGCCATCGACTTCGCTGACGAACTGGCCATCGAGGTCCACGAACTCGACAACGGCGCCGTCGTGCTGGACTTCGGCGTCGAGGCGGTCGGCGGCATCGAGGCCGGCCTCCTGCTCGCCGAGATACAGACGGGCGGGCTGGCGACCGTCCAGACCGGCGTCGACGAGGTGGCCGGCGCGCCGCTGACCCACGTCGAGACCACGACGGACCACCCCGCGCTGGCGCTTCTGTGCGCCCAGAAGGCGGGCTGGGAGCTGTCGGTCGAGGGCTTCGAGGGACTCGGCAGCGGTCCCGCCCGCGCGCTGGTCGCCGAGGAGGAGGAGTTCCAGCGGGTCGGCTACCGGGACGCCGCCGACTTCGCGGTGCTGGCCGTCGAGAGCGACGCGTTGCCCGGCGAGGCGGTCGCCGAACACGTCGCCGAGATGACCGGCGTCCCCGTCTCCAGCGTCTTCCTGCCGACGTTCTCGACGGCCAGCGTCACCGGCAGCGTCGCGCTGGCGAGTCGGGCCGCCGAACTCGCGGTCTTCCGGCTGTCGGAACTCGGCTACGACCCTCTCGACGTGCTGTCGGTCGCCGGCGCTGCGCCGGTCGCGCCCGTCGCCGAAGACGACGAGGCGGCGATGGCCCGCACCAACGACGCCCTGGCGTACGGCGGGCAGGTCCACGTCACCGTCGACGCCGCCTTCGACCGCTTCGGCGAAATCACCTCGACGGTCGGCGAGGCTTACGGGACCACCTTCGCCGAGGTCTTCGCCGAACACGACTGGGACTTCTACGACGTTCCGGTCGAGGTGTTCGCGCCCGCGCAGGTGACCGTCGACGTGGCGGGCGAGGGCGTCGAGGTGGTCGGCGGGACCGACGAGGCGCTCCTGGCCGAGAGTTTCGGCCTGTCGCCGTGAAGTTCAAGGTCCTCCCGGAGCCCGCGGCGTCGGTCGAGTCCGTCGCCGAGATGCAGGCGGCGGTTCCGCTGGTCCCCGACGGGGAGACGTCCTGCTGTGCGCGGCTGATGCGGCGGACCGACGTGGCCGCCCAGGACGCCGCCAAGGAGTGGCTGACCTTCCTCCGGGCGCTGGAACTCGTCGAGGAGACGGAGGGCCAGTACCGGCGGCTCCCCCTCGAGGCCGACCCCGAGCGGCTCCGGGGGGCGTTCCGCGAGCGGGTCTACCTCGCCGAGGAGGTGCTGTCGGTGCTTTCGGCCGTCGAGGAACCGATTGGCGTCGAGGCGGTCTTCGAGCGACTCGAGGACCGGGTCCCGCAGTGGGAACGGCTCCGCCACACCGACGAGGCGGGCGTCTGGCGCGAGCGCGTCCGGCGGCTGCTGGAGTGGGCGGTCGTGCTCAGCCTCGCGGAACGGGCCGACGGCGGCTACGTCGCGGCCTGACGGCCCGGACGGTTCCAAACCGTTTATACTCCGCCGACGGGAACCGGTGGGTATGCCGAAAGAGCAGACCGAGGTCCGAGACCTCCAGGAGGGCAACTACGTGATGATCGACGACGTTCCGTCGAAGATCTCCTCCTACAGCACGTCCAAGCCCGGAAAACACGGCAGCGCGAAGGCCCGCGTCGAGGGTCAGGGCGTCTTCGACGGCCAGAAGCGCAACTTCACCCAGCCGGTCGACGCGAAGGTGTGGGTGCCCATCGTCAACCGCAAGCAGGGCCAGGTCGTCTCCGTCTCCGGCGGTGACATGCAGGTGATGGACTTAGAGACCTACGAGACCATCACGATGCGCATCCCCGAGGACCTGGACCCCTCGCCCGACGACGAGATCGAGTACCTCGAGTACGAGGGCCAGCGCAAGGTCGTCTGAGGTCGCATGGGCGAGTTCCCCGGCGCGAGTGCCGACCCCGAGGCGGCCCGCTACGCCGTCGTCGGCGCGCCGCTCGACGTCTCCACTACCTTCCGTCCCGGCGCCCGGTTCGGCCCGGAACGCGTCCGGCGGTTCGCCCGCCCGTTCGACGATTACGACCACCGCACCGACCGCCACTTCTCGGATCTCGTCGCCGACGCCGGCGACGTCGACCCCTGGAACGACGCCGCCGACTACCTCGAGTTCCTCGCCGGCCGCCTCGGTGACCACCACGAGGCCGGTCGACTCCCGCTTCTCGTCGGCGGCGAGCACACCGTCACCGTCGCCGGCCTCCGGGCGGCCGACCCGGACGTCTACGTCTGTCTGGACGCCCACCTCGACTGCTACGAGTCGTACGCCGGCGACGAGTTCTCCCACGCCACCGTCACCCACCACGCTCTCGGGGTCGCCGACGAGGCGGTGCTGCTCGGCGCCCGGACCGGCAGCGAGACCGAGTGGGACCGCGCCGCCGAGACCGACGTGACGGTCGTCGCTCCCGAGGCCGTCCCCGACTGGGAGCCCTCGTTCGACGGCGACGCCTACCTCAGCGTCGACGTCGACGCCGCCGACCCCGCCTTCGCGCCCGGAACCGGGACGCCGGAACCGTTCGGCCTCCGGCCCCGGGAGATGCGTCGGGTCGTCCGTGCGGTCGCGCCCGACGCCGTCGGCTTCGACGTCGTCGAGGTGAACGACCGCGACGACGGACAGGCGGCCTCGCTGGCGGCGAAACTCCTCCGGGAGTTCGTCTTCGCTCACGCCGAGGTGGGCGACACCTAAGCCGAAGTGGAAAGCACTACGTTCCCCACAGCAGATACACGAGCCATGAGCTTCGAGGTTCCCGACGACTGTCGGTATCTGGAGACCCACGAGTGGGCGCGACCCGACGGCGACACCGTCCGCATCGGCATTACGGACTTCGCACAGGACGAACTCGGCGACGTGGTCTTCGTCGAACTCCCGTCGGTCGGCGACGAAATCGAGCGGGACGCCGAGTTCGGCGTCATCGAGTCCATCAAGGCCGTCTCGGACCTGTACGCGCCGGTGTCAGGCGAGGTGACGGCCGTCAACGAGGCGCTGTTCGACGAACCCGAACTGGTCAACGAGGCGCCCTTCGGCGACGGCTGGATGCTGGAGGTCGAACTCGCCGAGGAGGGCGACCTCGATGCGCTTCTGTCGCCCGCCGAGTACGAGGACCAGATCGCCTGAGACCCGGCCGCACCGACCGCGGCGAACGCCTCGAGAATGACGGCTCGCTCGCGGATTCGGTCGCTTCGAAGACCGTCGGCCGATGGCCGCCGTGGAGAACGAGACCCCCGCTGGCCGCCGAAACCGTCGCCTGCGGACGGTCCCTCCTTTTCCCACTCACAAACAAATAAGACGAATCGGCACCTACGTACACGCAACCGAATGGTCGACGACACCCAACTCGCCGAAAGCAGGTCTATCCATCGGCAGACCGGGAAGACCTTCTACTTTGCGACGCGGCTGTTGCCCGAACGGGTTCGGCATCCGACGTACGTCCTCTATGCGTTCTTCCGGGTCGCCGACGAGGTGGTCGACGATCCGGGCGGGATGTCGCCCGACGAGCAGCGCGAGCGGCTACTCGAGATTCGGGACGCCGCCCTCGGCCGGGAACCGACCGACGACCCCGTTCTGGCAGCCTTCTCCGAGGTGCGCGAGGAGTACGGTATCCCCGACGAGGAGGTCGAGGTGTTCATCGACGCGATGCTGACCGACATCGAGACATCCCGCTACGAGACCTACGAGGAACTCGAAGAGTACATGCGTGGGTCGGCCGCCGCCGTCGGGGTCATGATGACCACCATCATGGAGACGGACGACCTCGAGACCGCCCTCCCGCACGCCCGCAAACTGGGCGAGGCCTTCCAGTTGACGAACTTCGTCCGGGACGTCGGCGAGGACATCGTCGACCGCGACCGGATATACCTGCCGCAGGAGACGCTCTCGGCGTACGGCGCCGAACCCGAAGCGATCGAGACCCGGCGGTTCACCGAGGAACTCGGCGACGCCATCGAGCACGAACTCCGGCGCGCCGAGAGTCTCTATCGGGAGGGCGTCGCCGGTATCAAGTACCTCCCGAAGGACTGCCAGTTGCCCGTGTTGACCGCCGCGGTGCTGTACGTCGACCACCACCGCCTCGTCCGGGCGCGGGACCACGACACCGTCACGGCGACGCCCTCGCTGGGGACGCTCCGGAAACTCGCACTCGTCGCGCGGACGCGGTGGCACTGGCTGTGGTCCGACGACCCCGAGGCCGTCTTCGAGAAGGTCAGCGGCCTCTCGATGACCGACGACCGGTCGCCAGCGGCCGGTCCCGGCGGGCCGGTTCCCATGCGCTGACGTGGCGGGGACCGACCGCGCCTACGAACTCGGATTCCAGTCGCTCTCCGAGAGCGAGGAGTACGACGCCAACCGACTGCCCGTCGATGGGTCGATTCCCGGGTGGCTCTCGGGGGCGCTGATACGCAACGGGCCCGGGAGCTTCGAGTTCGGCGACGAGCGGGCGACCCACTGGTTCGACGGTCTCGCCATGTTGCGCCGGTACGGGTTCGACGATGGCGAGGTGCGCTACACGAACCGGTTCCTGCGGACGGACGCCTACGCCGACGCCGAGGACGGCGGCACGGCCGGCGAGTTCGCCACCACCGGCGGCGTCCTCGAACAGGCCCGGCGGTGGCTGGCCGCGCTCGGCCCGCCGGAGTCGACCGACAACGCCAACGTCCACGTCGCCCGGTTCGGCGACCACTACGTCGCGCTGACGGAGGCGCCGCGCCGGGTCGCCTTCGATCCCGTGACGCTCGAGACCCGCGGAGAGTTCCGCTGGACGGACGACGTCCCCGAGCACATGGCGACGGCCCACGTCACCGTCGACCCGGTGCGCCGCGAGACGGTGGGCTACTCGACGACGTTCGGCCGGACGCCGCAGTACCACCTCTACCGCGTCCCCTTCGGCAGCGCCGGGCGCGAGCGGTTCGCCGCCGTCGACGCCGAGGGCCCGGGCTACGTCCACGACTGCGTCCTGACCGAGAACTACGCCGTCCTCGTCGAACCGCCGCTCCGCATCTCCATCCTGCGAGCGCTTTCGCCGTGGGGTGACGGCATCTTCGACGCCTTCGAGTACGACGCCGACCGGGAGACCCGCTTTCTCGTCGTCGACCGCGACACCGGCGACCTCGTCGCCGAGCGCCGGGGGCCGCCCGCCTTCGTCTTCCACCACGTCAACGCCTTCGAGGACGGCGACGACCTGGTGGTCGACCTGGTGGCCTTCGAGGACGCCGGCATCGTCGACGCGCTGTCGTTCGACACCCTCTCGGGGGACGCCTTCGCGGCGGCACCTCCCGGTCGGCTGGACCGCTACCGACTCGGTCTCGAAACCGACCGCGTCGAGCGCTCGCGGCGCTACGACGGCGGCCTGGAACTGCCGACGGTCCCGCAGTCGGTCCGTGGCCGGGAGTACCGCTACGCCTACGCGCAGGCGACCGACCGCGAGGGCGCCAACGGCCTCGTGAAGGTCGACCTCGAGCGAGGGACGGCCGTCGAGTGGTGGGAGCGAGGCGTCTACGTCGAGGAACCCCGGATGGTTCCCCACCCCGACACCGACCGCGAGGACGAGGGCGTCGTCCTGGCGCCGGCGCTCGACACCCGCCGCGAGCGGTCGATGCTGCTCGTCTTCGACGCGGAAACGCTCACCGAGCGAGCGCGAGCGCCGCTGCCGCACGCCCTCCCATTCGGCTTCCACGGGCGGTTCTTCCCCGAACTCGAGGGGTAGTGTGCCGCGGACGGGGTCAGCGCCCTCGGCCGCCAGCTGACGAAGCCGCTTGACGCAGCAATCCGGTTCTATCGATGCTGAAAACCGCTGGAAAATCCGCTCAGTACCCCTGACAATCGAGCAGGAAGGGTGACTCACAATCCTCTTTGACTCTGCAGAAAGCACTTTACGTAACTATCGAAAGGAAATTCGAATGAATCGTCGCGTGGTGCTCGAAGCAGGTCGGATCGGCCTCATAACCGCCACTGCGGGTTGTCTCGAAGAACCCGGCGACCTATACGACAGTATATAGATATGTATCGAACGGGGAGTGCAATCTTAGGAACTATCACAGGGTCGGTGATCGGATCCGTGTCGTATTTCCTCCTTATACCGAACAGATTGTATGCTATCTCGGTATTCCTACTATATTCGTTCGGTGTGTTCCTTCTAATAGACCACGTCCGTATTCTCGGAATGAAGGGAGACAGCGGTGGCAGTTGGTGGGTGATAGCGTTCGGAGGAATAATCGGTACAGCTCTGATCGTGATGCAAGAAGTGTACACGCCAGTAGAAGTGTTTGCTGTCGGGGCGATCGATATGCCGTCAGAAAACGTCGCTCAACTCTCCGTGGAGTTCACGATAATGCTTTATTTATTCGTCTTCTCCATCGCTCTGGTTTCGTTAAATATCGGTCTCGGGATGGCGATTGCTGACCTGAGTGGTGATTGAACTCCCATCACCGCTCGGGGAAGTCGAAGCGGTCGGTCCGGTAGAGACCGTAACCGTAGGCCGCCGAAAGCGCCGCCGGCACCCAGTTGCCGAAGTAGAGGTTGATCGTCCCCCACAGGATGACGAAGCTCACCAGGTCGTCGAGCATGAACCGGCAGGACTCCAGGCGCCCGAGGACGCGCTCCCGGTCCAGGGCGGCGTCGACGAGCAGGACGGAGACGGTCGCCGACAGCACCCACCCGGCGAAGTTGAGCCACGGCACGCCGTAGTAGAGGCCGCCGGCCTCGTAGGCCCAGAAGCCGACGGCGACGGCGCCGGGGTCGAGCACGAGATCCATCCCGACGACGGCGGCGGCGACGACCGGCACGCGGACGGTCGCCCGGCGGGCGGCGTCGCCGAACAGGAGCAGCGACAGGAGGTAGGCGTTGACCACGAGCGGGACGAAGAACAGCGGCAGCGCGGCCGGAATCCCTGCGACCATCGGCCCGAGGTCGATGCCGTACTCGAAGGCGCCGTAGGGGTAGCCGGTCCGGACGCCGACGAGTTCGACGGCGTAGGTGTAGCCACAGAGGGCGGCGAAACCGGCGGCGGCCCGCCGCGTGAAGACGGGCGCGAGTCCGGCCACGAGCGGCAGCCGCATCACCGCGACGCCGAACAGGAGGAAGTAGGGGTTGAAGGAGAGCGGCCCGGGTAACAGCCCCTCGGCGGAGGCAAGCAGCGTCACCGCACCCAGCGCCGGGAAGACGACGGCGATGGTGAAGCGGTTCTCGACGACGAGTTCGTCGAGGCGGGCCTCCAAGCGGCCCCGCGCCGGCAACTCGACGCTAGCCATACAGCATCACCCACAGCGCGGCCAGCGTCAGGGCCATGCCGGCGACGGTGTTGACCGCCGGGAACCACCAGTAGGCCCGGTCGACGTCGACGTCGGCGGCGACGATGCCGGCGACGAACAGCGGGTACACCCCGAGGACGGCGGCGAAGAAGGGATGGACGACCCCGAAGACGGCCGCGGCCGCCAGCCAGCAGCACCCGCAGTAGGCGTAGGTTCGCCGCTCGCCGAGGACGGTCGCCGTCGTCCGAATCCCCGCCCGGCGGTCGGGTTCGATGTCGGGAATGGCCGAGAAGGTGTGCATCCCCATCGCCCACAGCCAGCCGCCGGCAACGGCCAGGAGTGGCGGCGCCCGACCGGCGAGGGCGGCGTAGGCGACGACGCCCGGCAGGACGTACAGCCCGTTCGAGACCGAGTCGAGAAACGGCGTCGTCTTGAACCGCAGCGGCGGCGCGGAGTACTCGGCGGCCAGGAGGAGGAAGGCGACCATCGCGGCGGCGCCGGCCGTCGGCAACAGCGGGAGGAAGGCGAGACCGGCCGCGCCGGTGAGGACGACCAGCGCCGGCACGAGGCGGTCGCCCCGGTAGCGGACCTCGCGGTCGTCCTTCTTCGGGTTGCCCTCGTCGATGTCGGCGTCGAAGACGTCGTTGACGCCGTAGAGGAAGACGTTCGCCGGCAGGAGGAAGTACGCGAACAGCGCGACGGCGACGGGGGCGAACAGTTCGGCGGGCCCGTCGGCGCCGTAGGCGACGCCGACGACCACCGGCCCGGCGAGGTAGAGCCAGAAGCGCGGCCGGGACATCCGGAGGACGTAGCCCGCCCGCGTCGTCTCGCTGGGCAGCGTCCGGTCCAGGAGCGTGTCCGTCATGCGTGGAGACGTGGGTCGTTCGGACGCGGGGTAATTAGGCCTGGGTATCTTCCAGCAGCGCGTCGGCGGTGTGCTCGCCGCTGATGAGACACATCGGGACGCCGATGCCGGGCGTGGTGTAGGAGCCGGTGAAGTACAGTCCCGGGCAGTCCTCCGAGCGGTGCGGCGGCCGGAGGAGTGCGGTCTGTCGGAGCGTGTGGGCCAGTCCCAGGGCGGTCCCCTCGCGGCTGTTGTACCGGTCGGCGAACTC